>USOX01000040.1 GCA_900556485.1 uncultured Dysgonomonas sp. | reverse complement strand
TCCAAGGGTTACAAAATCTCCTGCTTTTACTAAAGCATCAGTAGCAGATGTCGGAGCCATTAATTGGCCAACAGCAATCGGTCCCTCATGGGCTAAAGTCGAGATAACTTTTTCAACACCTTTTGCTCTTTGTTCAATGCCTTTGCCAATTCCAAGTAAAAAGTCTACCCAATCTTCACCTGTTGGGTCAATCCGTCTCATTGGATTATTTCCCACATACACATACGTACTCCAACTATAATACTTTTCCGCCAATGGATCCACGCTCATAAACCTACCAATAGCCCCATCCATTTGCCTTGCAAGATAATCATACAACTTCAACCCTAACCTCTGATCCAACTCTTTCCCATTATATTTATAAGGTTGCTTATCCTGATCTTCTTTCGAAGTCTCAGCAAAAGCAGTTCCAAACGGATAATAATGGTTCATCTGGGTTACAGTTCCTACAGCATCAGCTACGATATGATTATTCCCCAAATGATTAGCTGCATAGAAATGATATGTTCCACCATCTATAAAACCACCGTCTATCAATATTCGTTTCAAAGAGCCATTTTCATAAACCTTGTTGCCTACATAATCGGTAGTTTTAGTCATATTCAAGGCTGTTGTATTTACAGCAGAACCGATAACCGGAGTAGTAGAATAATTACTATTCCACTTCTGCACAACCTTTAGTTTCTGACCTCCTGCCGAGTATGTATATTCGTTCCTTGCCTCTGCAACGGGACTCTTGATATCCATCAACAAGGGTAAATTTAACGAATTATATTGAATTGAGGTTATTCCCTTATTCAAATCTAGCGTCATTGCCCCACTCAAAAAGTGACAAAAGTGACATCTTTTCAATAGTTTTTAGTGTAACTTCTTATAAAAAGCGAATGATATTTATATCATATAGATAAAATAATCCTATCAATAGTGAAAATTGATAGGATTATTTTCATAACAAGTTATAAATATTTATACCATTGTGTTAGAATTGTTTATAACTTCTTCATTCAACCGTCCAGCTTTAATACCCTCAATTAGGTTTTTTACAGTAAATTCTTTTTTTTCTTTTTTTTTCTTTAGACCTAAAAACAATAATATTGGAGATATAAAGTCAACTCCTTCGGCTTTAAAGTAATTATATATTAAAAATTGGGATACATCAACATTATATTTGTCTCTGTATTCAATAAAAAACTCCCAGGCATCGTCTCCTGTAATACCCAAATCTTCCTCTAGTCTAGTATTCTCATCTATATTTACAGATTCATAAGACTGATCAAAATTTCTTATAAAGGATGATACATCTTTTAGTGAATTTAAGATTTTATTTGTCATAAATTAAATTGTTTATGTATAAAGCTCCATCATATTTTTTATCAAAATTACTTACCAAGTAAATCCCCATGCATTTGTAACCTGATATTGTCCTGTTGTAGGATTATATACCCCTTCTTGTGCAGGTCTCCCTCTTGTAATATTCTCTTTTATTTGCTCCATGTTTGGTATTCCTACAAATGTATATTGAATATCTATAGCTGTAGCTCCCCATCCAATGACAGGTACAAATCTACCAGCAAATCTCCCAAAGTTCGTCGTATGAGCTCCGGTTAACATATATGCCATAGAAGAACCTCTTGTACCCATCTTTATTGGTAAAGTTTTAGACATTTCAGATAAGGTATATGATATTATAGACGATCCTCTAGCAGAACCTAATGCTCCAACATTTTTCAAGAATCTTAAAGGTTGCCCTACTAGTATCATAGAAGGCCATAATAGATTTGGTGATATTTCGTCTTTAAAAAAGGGGTTATTTCTCGTACCAAACGTATATGAATTTTTCATATCTTTTATCCCGTACCCTTGAAAATCTTTCCATGATGTTCCATCAATAGTAAAGTCTAAAGATACATCATCGAAAACGCCTTGACCTCCATCTAAAGCATCTAAGTTTTCCGAAAGTTCTTGATCTGTCACTCGCGTCCAATCATTTCCAAATGATTCTGTATCAACTTTTTCTCCAGCTTTTAATGTCGCAAGAATTCGTTCTATTTCATCCTGATTGTTAGTACTCCACCAATCCATTCCAGTAGGATCAGTTCGCTTCATTGGATTATTTCCCACATACACATGCGGACTCCAACTATAATACTTTTCCGCCAATGGATCTACCGTTGTAAACCTCCATTCATCCTTATACCTAGCCGAAT
>USOX01000039.1 GCA_900556485.1 uncultured Dysgonomonas sp. | reverse complement strand
TCCAAGGGTTACAAAATCTCCTGCTTTTACTAAAGCATCAGTAGCAGATGTCGGAGCCATTAATTGGCCAACAGCAAGTGGTCCTTCATGAGCCAAAGTCGAGACGACATTTTCGATCTCCTTTGCTCTTTGTTCAATACCTTTTCCGATTCCAAGTAAGAAGTCTACCCAATCTTCACCCGTTGGGTCAGTAATTCTCATTGGATTATTTCCACAATACACATATGGACTCCAACTATAATAATTCTCAGCATGCGGATCCACCGTCGTAAACCTCGGCAACCCCGAATCATAATACCTAGCACTAAAATCATACAGATTCAGCCCATGCATCTTATCCAGTTCCTTACCACCAAATTTAAAAGGTTGTACTTCCTCCCCTGTCTCAGGAGCAGTGATAGAACCAAATGGATAATACTGGCTATTTTGAACCATAACCCCATTACTGGCATTTACAACCACACGGTTATTGCCCAGATGGTCTTGGATGTAAAAATGATAAGCTCCATTCTCTATATACCCTCCATCAATCAGAATCATTGTTTTTGATGTACCATTACTACGGGCTTCATAGATAATATTACCAATATAATCAGTCGTTTCCGTTTTAGTCAGGCTATTTATATTGACAGCCGAGCCAATCAAAGGAGATGTCAGGTAATCAGGATTCCATTTCTTTACCGTTTTCAGCTTCATGCCAGAAGCCGAGTAAGTATATTCATTCCGTCCTTCTGCTTCGGAATGCTTTATATCTACCAACTTCGGTAAATTTAACGAATTATATTCAATATTTGATATACCCTTATTCAAATCTTGAGTCATCGCCCCATTTGCATTAAAAGTATATTCCACATTTTTATTAACAAAGTCGCGTGCATCCATCGATCCTGTTACGCCTGTGGCGGTGGCAATATCAGTCATCTTTTTAAGCTGATTTCCGTTATATGTCAATGTCAGGTTATCTACAACCGGACTGCCTGCAACAGTAGCATTACCTCTTCGGATAAGAGTCAAAATATTACCATGCTTATCATAAGTAAGATGTTCATTGAAACGTCCTGTTACATTGTTGTTCTCTCCATAATCAGCCTTCTTCAGCCTTGATAGATTATCATAAGTATAATTATAGAGTCTGGTCAGAGATGTAGATTCTTTCAGATACTGATAGCTGATCCCCGCTATATTTCCATTATAATATCCCTGACCGTTCGTTGCATTTTTCTGATAATGTATCCATTGTTTATAATAGGTATTATTAAGTATTGATGTTGTCCACGACCTTACATTATACCCATACTCTGTTTTTAGATTTGCCTGTCCGGCTTTTGTATTTGTTTTCAGCCTACCCAATTCATCAGTAGCCGATTATAAAATGACACAAATGACACACTTTTTTTATATGTTTTAATGTGTCCTTTTGCTTTACTAAGTAAATATATTATAGATAAAGTAACCCTGCTAACTTTAATTATTAGCAGGATTATTCTATACAAAATAGAAACTTATTTAACATAATCAATGGAAACAACAGTCCATTGATCATTTATAAGAAGTAATTTATATATTATTTCTTTTATATGACTATTGCTTTTTTTACTTTTTAGAGAAACAACAGCATTTTCTCCAGAAATAAATTCTTTGATATTATATTTATAAAAGTTAATACTATTAGAAAATTTTGGATCTTTACCTAAATTATAATTTGACCTTAAAAGTTCCATCCATTCCATTTCCGGGTTTCTAGATTCAGGATATTTAGAATAGACTTGATTAACATCAATATATTTTCTAGCTTCTTCAAAATTCAAAGTCTGTTCAGCTGATAATAATTTAACTATAGCCATAAAAGGGGTTTCGTTATTTAGTTGTTTTTTTTCGCAACAACAAGTAAAAATCATTGAAATGAAGATAATTAATATAACTGTTCGCGATTTATTTTCCATAATATTTTAAATAAGGTTTTGCATTTATGGACCGAGGTCCTTTAATATTCTTTGCATTTGGTAATCCCATTACAGCATTATATAAATTATTTGGAGCAACTGTTTTTGAATCAGAGTATAAGAATCTTAAATGAAAAGGTACCTTTATATTTTGACTTGCATCTAATGAAGGATAAACTTTTTTCAAAGCGTTTTCAACATAAGTAGAGCAATTAAAAGTACATGCATTATAGCTTTTTCCAGATCTTGCCGTAGTGGAAGCATATCCCCCAATTTGAAAATCTTGTTCTATTGTAGTATTAATTTGAATGATTCCGTCAGCCGCTCTACCCTCTGGTGATACATTCCCACTTCTTGTATCTGTTGGGTCAATCGCTAATAGGTCTGCTAAACTATTTATCTTGACACCTTTTGAATAATCAGGTTTTACATCATCTTGAAGTTCTGTTTTGCCAACAGGGTTATATGGCCATAAATCAAAATATGTCATTGTTCCATCTTTTACCATTTCATATTGAGTATTACCTTTGTCGTCTTTGACAATATTGCCTTTGCTATCTCTAACTTCTTGACGTTTATAATTATCTATAGCAACACCAGCATGTCCAGTTTCGCCATCACTAGAGAACCAGATCAGTAAATAACTATCTTTTCCAGTCGGATCAATAGAATTAATTGGATTATTAGCACAATACACATATGGACTCCAACTATAATAATTCTCAGCATGCGGATCCACCGTCGTAAACCCAAAGTCCCATTTATGCCTAGCCGAATAATCATACAACTTCAATCCCAACCTTTGATCCAACTCTTTCCCATTATATTTATAAGGTTGCTTATCCTGCTCTTCTTTCGAAGTCTCGGCAAAAGCAGTTCCAAAAGGATAATAATGATTCATCTGGGTTACAGTTCCTGAAGCATCAGCTACAATATGATTATTGCCCAAATGATTAGCGGCATAGAAATGATAAGTTCCTCCTTCTATATAACCACCATCTATTAATATCCGTTTCAAAGTGCCATTTTCGTAAATCTTATTGGCTATATAATCAGTGGTTTCAATCTTCGGTGCAGATGAAGCCATTGTGCCTATCCCCATCATTGGAGCAGCCAGTAAACTCATATTCGTTTCGTGAATTGTTTTCAGCTTCGCACCTGATGCCGAGTAAGTATACTTGATTCTTCCTTTTGCATGGTCACTATCTACCTCTATAGATATCGGTAAATTTAACGAATTATATTTAATTTCGGTAATCCCCTTATTCAAATCCGACTTCATTGCCCCATTCAGGTTATAAGTATATTCAATCGTACCATTGACAGTTTTCTTATCCTTAAAGTCAGCCGAAGCA
>USOX01000038.1 GCA_900556485.1 uncultured Dysgonomonas sp. | reverse complement strand
AAGGAGCTGGATGAGATGCATGGGGTGAATATGTATGATTATTCGGCTAGGTATAAGGATGAATGGAGGTTTACAACAATGGATCCTCATGCTGAAAATTATTACAGTTGGTCTCCGTATGCGTATGTAATGAATAATCCTTTGAAATATATTGACCCTACAGGAATGGATAGTGTTCCAAGTAATGAGGTATGGGAAACTTCTTTAATTAATTATCGAACAGAAGGAGGTGGCATTCATGAAGATGGATATTATCCTGTAGTTCAAGATGGGAAAATAGTTTATCGTCTTCACAAAATAACTTCTGGAGAAAATGAAGGGAATTATTATGCAGTAAGAGTGTATGGACAAGATGAAGACGGTAATGAAATGTATAGTTATGATTATGTTGTGGGAGCAGACAAAGTTGATGATTTTAGAAATGGAGAAATGGAAGGTAGTGGATATTTAAGAGGGTTTGTGAAGTTAGCAGTTGAATCTGGTGTAGATGGTAAAAATAGTTTTTGGAAAAATGCATCAACTCATCTTGATAAGCAGTATACTCTTCTAAACTTATTGTTTACTTTAGGCCCTCGTGATCCTAGAACAATGCCTTTGCATTTTAAAAGAGGTTCACAGCAATTAAAGGCACCTTATTCAGCTACATCTACAATTGCTAAACCTCAGAATAATTGGATTCGTTTTTTACAAGAAACTAAAGGAACATATAGTGTAAGAAATCAAGGAACTTATAGAAATATGATAAAAACAAGATCTGCAGATTATCAAGTATGGAAAAATAACAATAAATAAATGTACAGAATGGCTCATTACGAATTAGAATATTTTAGAAATACTATTTGTTTAAAAATGAAGAATAGTCAAATCTCTAATTATAGTATTAATTTTATGGGAATAGCAGGAGTTATTATTTTTCTTATGCCTATATTAACTATAGCTTTTTTGTCAATAGATATATCTTTTGGTAGTATAATGGTGTGCATATTGGCATGGCTTATTGCTGGATATTTTATTAAAATATATTTATGGAATAAATTCGGAATGGAAGTATTTATAATAAAGGATAATAATTTAGAAATATATAATGATTATAAATACTTTAAAGAGAATTTTCGAAATTATCAATTTGAAAATATTGATATTTCATTTTTTATTGACGAAAAAGACTTTGAGGCAAAGGATATAGAAAAAAGCAGTACAACATTGGATATCGACCAATTAAGTAAAATTGGTTTTTATGTTAATAATGAATTAATATTATCTCATATAGAGATCCCAATTTCAGATATAATAGATATAGCCAAAAGCGTAAAAAAATCGTCTCTTAGAATTGATAAGTTGGAGAATCACTAAAATGATGACTTTCATTTATTATAGAAATAATCCAGCCAATTTTTATTGGCTGGATTATTTCTATCTATATAAGCATTTGCTTAGCAAAACTAAAAGGACACATAAATAAATTGTGAAAAAGTGTGTCAATTGTGTCATTTTATATAATTCGTTAAATTTACGATATCTATAGAGATAGACAATGACCATGCAAAAGGAAGAATCAAGTATACCTACTCGGCATCAGGTGCGAAGCTGAAAACAATTCACGAAACGAATATGAGTTTACTGGCTGCTCCAATGATGGGGATAGGCACAATGGCTTCATCTGCACCGAAGATTGAAACCGCTGACTATGTAACTAATAAGGTTTATGAAAATGGAGCATTGAAGCGGATATTGATAGAGGGTGGTTTTATAGATGGTGGAACTTATTATTTCTATGCAGCGAATCATTTGGGGAATAATCATATTGTAGCTAATGCTTCAGGAGCGGTAATTCAGATGAACCATTATTATCCGTTTGGTACTGCTTTTGCAGAGACTTCGAAGAAGAAGCAGGATAAGCAATCGTACAAGTATAATGGGAAAGAGTTGGATCAGAAGTTAGGGTTGAAGTTGTATGATTATTATGCTAGACAGATGGATGGGGCTATTGGTAGGTTTATGAGCGTGGATCCATTGGCGGAAAAGTATTATAGTTGGAGTCCGTATGTATATGTGGGGAATAATCCTCTATTAATTACTGATCCTACAGGTATGGATTGGTATCAAGATTCAGATGGAACATATCAGTACCATAAGGCACTAAATAATGAAAACAAAGAAGCCTTTATGCTTATAATGAAAGCAATCAATGGATCGAATGTAGCATATATTGGGATTTCACATCAAGTGAAAGATGACAGTGGCAATGTGATGGAAGATTATCGAAAAGATGGTAGTATTATGTATACAAATGAGACAGATGCTCTTAATCGAATAGTGAATAATTCACAAAAAACAGGAAAAGAAGAATTTGCTGCAATATTCAATAACGGAGCTCTAGTATTACCTAGTTGGCAGAACGAAAAAACGTTATCTAGATATAAAGAGTATGGATATGATTTTAAAGATGGACAGTTGTTAGATCCTGTATCACATAAATCTTTTAATACTATTGCAACGGCACATACTCATCCAAAAGGAGGGAATATGACAGGAGATGTAGGTTTTGCAAGAATAAAAACGCCTATAAGACCAATGTATGCATTTATGCTTGGTGGAGAAACACGAGGCAATGTAAGCTATATATTGCATAGTGGGGAACAAGGTAATTATGCTTATAGAAATACAATAAATCATCCAAATCTTACTGTCTCTAATATTTTATCAGGAAATTTAAATATAAAATCTTTTGGTCAAAATATAATTAATAAACATATGCGAACAGGCAAATTTAACCCTTGGCCTTAATAAATATATAAGATATGACAAAAATTACTCTACTTGTTGCTATAATAATGTTGTGGTCTTGCTCTCATAACTCTCATTTAAAAGAGGAAATACAGCTAGTAACAAGCGAACAATTACAATCTGCTATTGATTCTCTTACGTATCTAAATAGTAACCAAAATACTTATGAATTATTTGTTCATAAAATATCAGAATATAGAGGTTTTATATTGCTCCATATTGGAGCAGAGGCTTATTATACTAAAGATAACATTTCTTTGGTATATCTCTTATCTAATAAAAATAAGGTAAAGATTTATTCAGGCATTGAATCATATTTTAATTTACCTAACAATAAAATAAGCTATGGAAGAACCGATGGGATAAAAAAGGATAAGAATCATGCGTTGTGGGGTATATATTTATATAAGGATAGTATAATAGGTATTTATTCAGTGGAAACTGCAAATCCTTTTCTTCTAATACCGTCTCCACCCCTATCTGATTTTTAAGCATAATTAACGAAATATTAAAACTAGGTCCTGCTAATATTCAACATTAGCAGGATTCTTTTATCTATATATACACTTGCTTAATGAAGTATGTAAATAATAATCGAAAAGTAGTCCACTTAGTAATTGAAAAGTATACCACTAAGTGTCTCGGCTGAGATTGGTT
>USOX01000037.1 GCA_900556485.1 uncultured Dysgonomonas sp. | reverse complement strand
AAAATGGAATATCTAAACTCAAAATTAAAGGGAGAACAATTAAGTTCTGTTGAATTTGTACAAGATTATTTACAATTACATTTCGATGGGCCTCGGCTAACATTGTATATTTGGCCAATAGTCATTAATGAAAATAGAAAGTTTTCTTATGGTGATATTGAATATAGGAATCAATTATGCAATATAATAAGTAAAAAGGTAATAGATTTATATATCAAAGAAAATGAAATACTAAAACTATTCTTTGATGATAATAAGTGTTTAGAATTAAATTTAGACCCATCCAATCCCAATATTATTGCAGAAATTGGTTTTTTTGAGGATCCTAGCGACAATTCGTGGATAGCTTTTGAATAAATAAAGATCTTTAATTTATTTTCAACCACTAAATCAATCCTGCTAATATTCAAATTTAGCAGGATTGATTTATCTATATATACACTTGTTTAATGAAGTAAAATAGATACAATAATTATTAGTCACGACAAACATGCTAAACCTTCATTTTATATTTGGACTAATTTAGATGAAAGGATATGGGTAGATGAATAATATGTATATATTGTATGATTACTTCATTAAATAGAAGGCCTATAATATTTTAAAAAATCTTCAATATTCTTTCAATTAAAAGAGTATTTTGTATCTTCGAACCCTGAAATCTAAAACACATGAAAATAAGACCTAATATGACAGTTATAGCAGGTAATATTTAGACAGTTTCTTTAAAATATAACCGTTGATTAATTATCAAAAAATAGTTTGTACTTTACTCTTTTATAAATTGATACCATAAATTTTACTATCAATATAAAACATGAAAAAAAATGTAATTATTTTTTCGTTTTTAGCTCTATTATTATCCTTTACACAACAAGGTAAAGCTAATAACGAACCGGCAATTATCCCTTATCCTCAAAAAATGGTGATTAATCAGGGACGTTTTACTATAAATGATAAAACGACTTTGTTAACTTCTGACCAAAGCAAATTTAAAGAAGAAATTAGTTATTTACAGTTGATGCTTCGTAATATTACAGGAAGAGATATTTCTGTTTCGAATGCTATTGCTGATAATCAGATTGAAATTAAGTATAATTCTCAATTACAATCGAATGAGGCATATAAATTGAATATAACTTCATCTAAAATTATAATAGAGGCTTTGGATGGGCATGGTGTTTTTAATGCGATTCAGACATTAAAACAGTTGTTACCAATGAAAGAAACGTCTGGTACAGTTGCTTTACCTAATTTGAGTATAGAAGATAGTCCTGCTTATTCATGGAGAGGTATGCATCTGGATGTATCACGCCATTTCTATACTGTAGAATATGTAAAGAAACACATTGACAGGCTTGCTTTCTATAAGTTTAATAAATTACATCTTCATTTAACTGATGATCAGGGCTGGAGAATAGAAATTAAGCAATATCCCAAATTGACAGAAGAGGGTGCATGGCGTTCGCTAAAAAACAAACATGACTCTATTTGTATATCAAGATCTAAAGAAAACCCTAACTTCGAAATTGATCCACGTTTCATCCATGAGAAAGATGGACAAAAGATATATGGTGGCTTTTATACTCAGGAGGAAATGAAGGATATAATCAAATATGCTCAGGAAAGACATATCGAGATTATCCCCGAAGTAGATATGCCTGGGCATATGATGGCAGCGATAAAAGCATATCCATTCTTAGTAGATGGAGAAGCTGGATGGGGAGAGTTGTTCTCTACTCCTATATGTCCATGTAAAGAGGATGTGTACACGTTCTCAAAAAATGTATTGAACGAGATTATTGATTTGTTCCCTTCTAAATATATTCATATCGGGGCTGATGAAGTAGATAAAAAAACTTGGCAGCAATCGGAGTTGTGTAAAGAGTTCATGGCACAACATAATATCAAAAATGTGAATGAACTTCAAAGCTATTTTGTACATGAGATGCAAGACTTTGTGGAGTCGAAAGGAAAGAAAATAATCGCTTGGGACGAAATATTGCAAGGAGGAACAAATCCGAATGTAACTGTAATGTATTGGAGAGGTTGGGTAAAGGATGCTCCTCTGAAAGCTGTAAATACAGGTAGTCCAGTGATCATGACTCCAACAAACCCACTTTATTTCGACTATGTGAATAACAACACAAGTGCAAATAATGTATATCATATGGATGTAGTGCCTAAAGATATTCCTGAAGATAAAAGACACTTAATAATGGGTGCTCAGGCAAATCTTTGGGCGGAATATATACCAACAGAAAACCAAGCTGATTTCCAAATGTATCCAAGAATGATAGCTTTGGCTGAGAGAGTATGGACAGATAATACTACCCGTTTTGATGATTTCTCGCAACGATTGTTAAAACATTATCCAAAATTGGATGCAATGGGTGTTTTCTACCGATTACCGGATATAGAAAATATAGCACAAGAAAATGTATTTATCGATAAAGTTGAATTTTTAGCTAAAAGTCCTCTTGAAGGAATGAAAATACATTATACATTAGATGGGGAAGTGCCATCAGCATCATCTCCTGTTATGCTCGTACCTATTCATATTTCTAGTCCTGTAACTTTAAAAATGGCTCTATTCAGCCCATCAGGAGCACGAGGCGAAATATATAATCTAAATTTCAAGCAGTCGGATCTGAAGAAAGCTGTATTGGCCTCTAATGTGCAAAATGGTTTGAAGTGTGACTTCTATAACAAAGGATATAAAAACACAAAAGGAATTGTTGGTACACCAAATGAAACATTTGTAGTAAATAACATAAAAGCACCAAAAGAAACAAAAAGTTTTGGGCTGAAATTCGATGGATTTATTGATGTGCCTGAAACCGGAATTTATAGTTTCTTCTTTACTTGTGATGATGGTGGTGTTTTGTATGTAGACAAAGAGGTTATAGTTGATAATGACGGACTTCACCCATCAACTTTAAAGAGTGGTCAGGCAGCTTTAGAAAAAGGTTTACATCCATTTAACCTTGACTTTATAGAAGGTGGCGGCGGATATACATTAAAACTTCAATATAGTTTTAATGGAGGTTCACCTCAGGATATACCTGATAGCTGGTTTAAACATTCATCTGCAGTGAATTAATAGAACTGTAAGTAAATTATACAGAACGACTAATAATTATTGTCAATTATTAGTCGTTTTCTTTTTATTTAATTTATCTATGTATTGCAAGTTTACTAGCTTACAAGGTATGTCGAAATATACCCCCCTCTAAACGAAGAGGACAGAAATAGAGATGAGAGCAAAACGGCTGAAACTGTTTTGTGTAAAAGGATTGAGGGCAAAACGGTACTAGATGCAAAGTAAAACGAAGCGTGCATTTGATATAATTTAAGTATAATTGGAGGTGAATTTTCCAGTGTATTTTTAAAGGGTTTTAAATGGGTAGAGGTGGGTAGCCTCGAAAGACCGCATAAATAGACACTTTTAAGCGTTTAAATTGTAAATAATAATTGAAAAGTAGTCCACTAAAATAATTGAAAAGTATACCACCAGTTGAGTAAGATATAAGAGTC
>USOX01000036.1 GCA_900556485.1 uncultured Dysgonomonas sp. | reverse complement strand
GCAATTTACTATTAAAAGAAAACGAACAATTTCCTCGTCTGACAGAAAAAATCGAAATTGAAACCGTTGAGTTTGACAATAGTAAAAATCGAACGGTAAAAACTGCTGACGGCGATAAAGTTATCTCGGAAATAGCTTCTGTAAAGAAGGCTGGTACTGCTTGGAAAGCACGTCAGCAATTCATTTGGCAGGAAGGAGAAGCTCTGTATGGGCTAGGCTCGCATCAAGAGGATTATATGAATCTGCGCGGTACTATGCAATATGTGTATCAGCATAACCTGAAAGCATCTGTTCCTGTACTGATGTCTACGAAAGGTTACGGGCTATTATTCGATGCAGGTTGTGCTATGGAATTTCACGATGATGAAAAAGGAAGTTACATGGAAATGCTGGCAGTCAATCAGATCGATTATTATTTTATGTATGGCCCCGAATTTGATGAGATTATCGCACAATTCCGCCAATTAACGGGGAAAGCGCCCATGATGCCCCGGTATATATTCGGGTATGTACAGTCGAAAGAAAGATATCCCGACCAACACACAATCGAGAATATTGTTACCCGCTTCAGAAAAGAGCAAATACCAATGGATGTCGTCGTGCAAGACTAGAACTATTGGAATGACGGATGGTTCGGGCATAAAAAATTTAATACTAAAACCTATCCTGACCCTACCAAAATGATCCGGCATATTCATGATAATAATGTCCGTTTCATGATATCAATATGGCCCCATGCCACACACAACGAGAATGAAGAGATGAGTGCAAAAGGCTTTGTTTTAGGACGAAATATTTATGATGCGTATAATCCCGATGCCCGAAAAATGTATTGGGATGAATATGTAAATAAAAATTTATTTTCGCACGGAGTAGACGCATGGTGGTGCGATGGTACTGAACCTATCGATGCGGATTGGGGTAATCATGCAGATAATATTGCAAATAATGCAGCTGCCCGCTTCGAAAATAATGTAAGGGATCAGACTCATCTTTTAGGAGCTTTAAGGGTTAATACTTATTCTCTGCATCATTCTCAAGGTATTTATGAAAACCAACGGGCAACAACCGAACAGAAACGTGTAACAATTTTGACACGATCTACTTATGCAGGGCAACAACGGTATTCTACATTCGTTTGGAATGGGGATACAAAAGCTACATGGGCAGATTTTGCGCAACAAATACCGGCAGGACTTAATTATATCTCGACCGGACTTCCTTACTGGACCATCGATGCGGGTGCCTTTTTTGTAGCAGACAAGGAGTCTTGGTTTTGGAAAGGAGATTTTCAAAAAGGGTCTGAAGATTTAGGTTATCGCGAATTTTATGTCCGAAATCTACAATTTTGCCAGTGGTTGCCTTTGTTCAGAAGCCATGGTACAGATTTCGGACGTGAGCCATGGCAGTTTGGCGAATCGGGAACCATGTTTTACGATGCTATAATTAAACAGATAAATTTACGCTACAGGTTATTGCCTTACACATATTCCCTTGCTTCAATGGTAAGTTTTCATGACTATACTATGACCCGCTCATTGGTATTTGATTTCAGGGACGACAGCAATGTATATGATATCAAAGACCAACTTATGTTTGGACCTTCAATTATGGCTTGTCCGGTAACCAAACCCATGTATTATGATGCGGGAGATAAAGAATTGCGGGGAGTAAGCAAAAAACGCTTGGTATATTTACCCAAAGGGACAGCGTGGTTTGACTTTTGGACAGGGAAAGAATATGTCGGTGGGCAAATAATAACAGCAGATGCGCCTATCGACAATATACCTGTTTTTGTAAAATCCGGCTCGATAATCCCAATGGGACCTCTGCAACAATATTCATCTGAAAAACTCGATGCAGAATGGGAAATTCGTATTTATTCGGGAAAAGACGGAAAATTTACAGTCTATGAGGATGAGAGTGATAACTATAATTATGAACAAGAACAATATTCGACTTTTGATCTAACTTGGAACGATAAAAACCGGACATTAAGGATTAGCTCCAGAAAAGGCAGTTTTGATGGAATGGTGAAAAAACGTGATTTGAATTTAGTATTGGTAAAACCGGGAGTAGGTACTGATATAACAGAAGCAGTCGGAAAAAAAGTTACTTATAAAGGGCAGGAAATTGAGGTGAGATTATAAAAATAAGATTATGAAAAAAAATCATTTTATTTGTTTTCATTTTTTCTAATATAATTCGATGCAATACTTCAGGAGAAAGGATTTATGGGGTGTCTGACTTTAGGTTGTAGAAAATAAATCATTATATGCATTGTTTCTCTGTCTTTCCTAGTCTGATTATCCTTTGACGGCTTTAGCAGGAGTAAGTATTTTAATATTTTGAGTTTATTTTATCTTGATTAAAGTATTCTAAATCCGAGTAAATTTTTCGGTAAATAAAATTCTGTTCGATATATTATCTCCTCACTTAATCAGATCGTTATAACTAAATAAATTATCGTATTAAAAGAATGAAAAATCGAGTTCCATTCTTAGATACAGAAAACTTTATACAAAAAATAAAGGAGTCATTTTTATCCAAAGCATATAATTATTGATGAAATAAAAATAATAAAATATCATTCATTATTTTAACAAATAAAAATTAGATTATACTTTTTATTTTATACATTTGCACAAGAGGCTATCTGATAAGTATGCAAAACTATGTAAATACCTGTCAAAAGAACCGTTTCTAAATCATTACTTCGCTAAAATTACCTCTTTGTAATCGATTGATAAAGAGCGATAAGACTCAATAAAACTGCTATTTGAAAGAAATCGGTGATATTTGCGGTATTGGTAAAAATCTCACTTTCAGGGTTGCAAGAAACACATTTGCGACTACTATTACCTATATGAATGGGGTACCCATTGAAACAATATCCCGAATGTTAGGACATACCAATATAAATACAACCCAAACATTGGTACGAATGGATAACGGAAAGATTGGGCGGGATATGTTGAAATTATCAGAACACCTTACAGGTATGGATACTGCATTAAACCTCTAAAAATATTTATCATGGAATTACAAATTATTCAAAGCAAGATTTATGAAATCCGAGGTATGCGAGTTATGTTGGATTACGATTTGGCTGAATTATATCAGGTTGAAACCAAAAATCTGAAACGTTCTGTTCGTCGGAACATAGACCGTTTTCCTCCGGATTTTATGATTGAACTCTCAAAGGAAGAGTACGATTTTTTAAGGTGCAATTTTGGCACCTTAGAAAATCAAGGACAAGGGCAACACGTAAAATACTTACCTTTTGCATTTACTGAACAGGGTATAGCCCAACTGTCAAGCGTTCTTAACAGCACGTTGGCCATTCAGGTTAATATATCTATTATCAGAGCTTTTGTCGCTTTACGACAATATGCACTGGGTTATGCGGAATTAAATCGTAAATTGGAGGAATTTATGGTGGAAACAAATATGCAGTTTAGTGATATTTACCAAGCTCTTACCGAACTTGCATCACAAAAGGAACTGGAAAATAAACCCCGTAAGCGTATTGGTTATAATATTCAACAGGATGAAGAATAATATATTATGGAACGAGGATATATAAATATTAAAGAAAATAGTGAAAATCAACTGATTGTTGAAGCAAAACTTGTAAATTGCACCCTGTGGGTAACGAAACATCAAATTGCCGACTTATTTAATGTATTTGTCAATACGATTGGTAACAATCTACGGAGTATATTCAAATCCGGCTTGCTCCGTGAAGAAGATGTTACCCGAATACATAAATTTGAGAGCAACGGGCACCCATGCGAAACGGTACTGTATAATCTGGAAGCACTGATATTTGTCAGCTACCGTGTAGCATCTTTTGAAGC
>USOX01000035.1 GCA_900556485.1 uncultured Dysgonomonas sp. | reverse complement strand
GGGCTAATGATGCGGCTCCTGATATCACTTATGTCGCTTCGGCTGACTTTAAGGATAAGAAAACTGTCAATGGTACGGTTGAATATACTTATAACCTGAATGGGGCAATGAAGTCGGATTTGAATAAGGGGATTACCGAAATTCAATATAATTCGTTAAATTTACCGATATCTATAGAGGTAGATAGTGATCATGCAAAAGGAAGAATCAAGTATACCTACTCGGCATCAGGGGCAAAACTGAAAACAATTCACGAAACGAATATGAGTTTACTGGCTGCTCCAATGATGGGAATAGGCACAATGGCTTCTTCTGCACCGAAGATTGAAACCACTGACTATGTAGCTAATAAAGTTTACGAAGATGGCTCTTTGAAAAGGATATTGGTAGATGGTGGGTATATAGAAAATAATCAGTATTATTTTTATCTGACAGATCATTTGGGGAATAACCGTGTGGTAGCTAAAGCGGATGGAATGGTCATACAAAAAAATCATTATTATCCGTTTGGTACTGCTTTTGCAGAGACTTCGAAAGAAGAGCAGGATAAACAACCTTATAAATATAATGGGAAAGAGTTGGATCAGAGGTTGGGATTGAAGTTGTATGATTATCTTGCAAGGCAAATGGATGGGGCTATTGGTAGGTTTACGACAGTCGATCCATTGGCGGAGAAATTCTATTCATGGAGTCCATATGCCTACGTAATGAATAATCCTATAAATGCTGTAGATTTAAGAGGTGATAGTGTTTGGTTTACGATTGAGAATAATATTGCAACATTACACTTTACAGCAAAAGTTATAAACATGTCGGGTGATAATATAAATGTAAAAACTGCTGCAAAAAATCTGACTAAAAGTATTTCAAGTGCATTAGGTGATGAAATCACTATTGATGGTAAATCATATTCTTTAAAAACAGATATTAATATTACTGGGGTAACTTCAGTAGATGATACGGAAACATCAGACCATCTGTTCGTTTTGTCAGAGCAGTCTAAATATAGAATCGGTGGTGCTATAAATGAAATTGGAGGGAAGGTCATGCATTTAAATAAAGACCATTATAATGGGATTTTTAGTGATAATACAAGAAGTGGAATACATGAATTTGGTCACGCTTTAGGTTTAGAACATCCAGATCCCAAAGGTCTTGGTAATAATCCAAAAAATGATGTGATGTTTCAAGGAGGAGAAGGAAAAAAAATTATGGGAGGGGCAGTGAAAAATGCATATGATAATTGGAAAGCAGGAAATCTAAATAAAGGAAGAAATTATATGACTTTTGATGGTAAAAAGCTTCCATATCCTGTAGTTAAATATAATGGTCGTATAGGAAGTACTTTGAATGTGGGCTTTTACTGGGGTAAATATTTTAAATAAATAATAAATACTGATGTTATGAAAAGGACAAGAATATTTATAATTTTATTTACATGTATTATAGTATTTGTAGTACTTCTATTTTCAAAAAAATGGAATGCTGATATCTATATGGAATCTACACCTCCAATACCTTATGATAAAATTGATTTAAAGGTATTAATTGATGATACAACCATTTTTGATGATACTTTAGAGAGGAACCCTTATAATTTTCCAACTCATATTGTATATCCTATGCGTATTGGTTTTCATAATATATCCGTTTCTTCAAAAAAAGTTGACTTCCATAAAACTGAAAGAATATTTTGGCTTTGTAATCAACACTATGCAATATATTATTTAGGCATATCTAAACCTACTAATGAACCTGCATTTTTTATGATAAAGAGGAGTGGCTTTTTTAGCTATGAATAAATGATAACTCTCTTCCGTCCTTCAGGATTTGTAATTTCAAAGTTAATACTATAAGGATTTACAATCCGCTATAAAAATAATCCTGCTAATATTCAAAGTTCGCAGGATTATTTTATCTATATATACACTTGTTTAATGAAGTAAAAAGACACATAAATAAATAGTAAAAAAGTGTGTCATTTGTGTCATTTTATATAATTCGTTAAATTTACCGATATCTATAGAGATAGATAATGACCATGCAAAAGGAAGAATCAAGTATAACTACTCGGCATCAGGTGCGAAACTAAAAGCTATTCATGAAACGGATATGAGCTTACTGGCTGCTCCAATGATGGGAATAGGCACAATGGCTTCTTCTGCACCGAAGATTGAAACCACTGACTATGTAGCTAATAAGGTTTACGAAAATGGCTCTTTGAAAAGGATATTGGTAGATGGTGGTTATATAGAAAATAATCAGTATTATTTTTATCTGACAGATCATTTGGGGAATAACCGTGTGGTAGCTCATCAGAATGGAAGTACAATTCTTCAACGAAATCATTATTATCCTTTTGGAACTGCTTTTGCCGAGACACCGAAAGAGGAACAGGATAAGCAACTGTATAAGTATAATGGGAAAGAATTGGATCAAAAGTTAGGATTGAAGTTGTATGATTATCTTGCAAGGCAAATGGATGGGACTATTGGTAGGTTTACGAGCGTAGATCCATTGGCGGAGAAATTCTATTCATGGAGTCCATATGCTTATGTAATGAATAATCCTATAAATGCTGTAGATTTAAGAAGTGATAGTGTTTGGTTTACGATTGAGAATAATATTGCAACATTGCACTTTACAGCAAAAGTAGTTAATAATTCAAGCAGTGGAATTAATGTCAATAAATTAGCAAAGAATATTGGTTCGGATATAACTGATGCTTTAGGCACCAATATCTCTATTGATGGAAAAGAATATACACTACAAACTGATATACAAGTTACAGGAGTTTCTTCTATGAATGATGTTGAAGATTCAGACCATTTATTTGTTGTAGCTGACAATTCTAATTATGCAACATATGGAGCAACAAATGAACTTGGGGGAAAAGTTATACATTTAAATGAGAGCACTGTTAATGGCTATTTCAGTTATAATACAAGATCAGCGGTACATGAATTCGGGCACACACTAGGATTAGAACATCCCCTTCCTACAAGCATAGGTTATGACCCCTCTACAGATATAATGGTTCAAGGAGGAGAAGGAAAAAAATTTAAAGGGGGAAGTCTGGTAAATGCATATGGAAATTGGAAAGCAAACAAATTAAATAAAGGGATTAATAGTATAAAAACTTCAGATGGAAGGAAAATACCTTATCCGGTTCTTAAGAATGATGGTCGAATAGGAACAATCTATACATTGGGTTATCGTTATAAATATTAAAAAAATAGCAAATATGAAGAAAAAGATATTTATTACTATATTAATATGTCTTTCAATATCAGTTATATTTTTCTTGTCCGTTGAGTGGAATGTGGATATATATATGGAATCAACGCCTCCACGTCCACACGACAAAATAGATTTGAAAATCTCTATTGATAATGAAATTATTTTTAATGATACATTGCAAAGAAATCCATTTTCTTACCCTACACACATTGAATACCCAATGCGTATAGGCTTTCACACTATTTCTCTAAGTTCCGAGAAAGCTAATATTCAAATTAAAAAGGATATTTTCATTTTCGTTAACCATCATTTAGCTATATATTATTTTGGATTTGATACAATCAGTATGGAACCTATTGTTCACATAATCAAAGGGAACGGAGATTTCGGTTATGAATAAGGAAACGACAAAATTTAAAAAATAAAATCTTTTATTTATAAATAAAAAACCCCGTCGACTCTTTTAGTTAGCGGGGTTTCTTCCTTGCCAGAGAACAGTGTATGTACTTTCTCCTCCAATATTTTTTATTTTCATCTGAGTTGTATATTTGTTGTAGGACGTTTTATCTATATTACACTTGCTTAAAAAATAAAAAGACACATAAATAAATAGTAAAAAAGTGTGTCATTTGTGTCATTTTATATAATTCGTTAAATTTATCTCAGGTAATGGTAATTAACAGTGCTATTGCTAAGGCAAAGAATTACTATACCTATTCAGCATCTGGCGTGAAGCTGAAAACCGAGCAACGTTATGATCCAAGCCTGCAACAATCTCCTGTGGGAACATCTACTCCTGCCAATGATGGCCTGAGTGATTACAAGATAACGGACTATGTTGGTAATATTATCTACGAAAAGAGGAAGAATATAGACCGAATTACAGAGAAGACACGGATATTGGTAGATGGTGGATATATTGAGGATAACCAATACCATTTCTATCTGACTGATCATTTAGGCAATAATAATGTAGTGGCTAAAGCGGATGGAACAGTGACCCAAAGAAATCATTATTATCCGTTCGGGACTGCTTTTGC
>USOX01000034.1 GCA_900556485.1 uncultured Dysgonomonas sp. | reverse complement strand
TTGATTGCTCCAGTTTGAGAAAGGGCACTTATGTACTACGAATCAATGCAAATAAGTTGTTTGTGAATGAAATAATACTGAAAAAATAAAAGACTATGAAAAAATATATTTGTTTGTTAATATTTATTCTATTTAAGTGTAATATTTACAGCCAATTTGCCGATAGGCAAGCTAATTTTCCGCAAATTTCAAGCCCAAATGTGGCTTCATTCAATAAATTCATTGATCACCCTATCAGTTTATATAATGGGACACCAGATGTTAATATTCCTCTATATGTAATAAAAGATGGAACTATAGAGTTACCTATAACATTAAGATATAATACTTCAGGCATAAAGGTAAATGAAGAAGCTAGTTGGGTAGGTTTAGGATGGAATCTAAATGTTGGTGGAGTAATTTCGCAAAATGTATTAGGTTATTGTGACGAAGAAGATACTGAATATAATGATTTTCTTAATACACCAGAATTTAGTGCTTTTTTTAATAGTGAACCTATAAACGGATATTTCAGACTACCATATAATTTGCCTATACATAAAAAAATTGGAGCAATAGTTACCAAACGGGCATGGTACTCAACTCACGGGCTGGCAAAACTAGAACCAGACGTATTTTATTTTTCATATCCAGGTAATGCTGGAAAATTCATAATTGATTACCGGACCAATAAGGTTTATATATTGAGTAGAGAGCAAGATGTTAAGATTGATTTCAGTGTTAACCCTAGACTGTTTACTATTACAACAACAGAAGGAATAAAACATACTTTCACAAGGATGTTCGATGTTATCAGAGATGGAATAGAATCTGTTTCATATGGATTGACATCATCCTTATATCCGAATAATCAGACTGTTTTATATGAATATGAAGTAGTTGATAATAGAAGTTATATGCGATACGAAAATTATTCAAATGCATATTATGATGTAAATGAGACTATCCTTCCATCATATGTTGGTATTGATGCCACTCCTTACCAACGAGAAACGAAAATTTATGAAGGGAAAGAAATTATTTTAAAGAATATCAAAACTACAAATTATGAAGTCTCTTTCATAACAGATTCTCGCCTAGACTTACCTCAAAATACTTTTGGAGAAAAATTAATTGAAATAAAAATAGCATCTAAAGATAAGATTAATAAGCCACAGAATAAACGGTTCATATTGAATTACGATTATTTTCTGGCAGATAATTTTGGTGATAATTGGGGCGTTAGTTTTAATGGTGAAGAGATAGAAAAAGAATGGCCATGGAAAAGATTGAAACTATTAGGGGTCTATGAGCTATCAAATGATATTAAAAGCAATAAATATGATTTCTTCTATCAGGAAAGTCCTTTGTTACCTAGGAAAGACTCCTATGCAGTTGACTATTGGGGATATTACAATGGAAGATGGCAAAATAAATTCTTAATACCTGATTTGGAAAAATTGCTATTCAATGATCCGTTATATTACAATCATGTTTTAGAGGCATTTAGACGTTACCCGGAAAATAGAACACGCATAGGAGACAGAACCTATGATTTTAATTTTTGTAAAGTGGCAATGCTAACGGGAATCAAATATCCGACAGGTGGTTATGTTGAGTTCGAATTTGAACCGAATACATTTAGTGAGTTTGGGGCTTTAGGTTGGCAACAAGCTGTGCCTCCGGGTGTAGGAGGGGGAACTTTAAGTAATGAATATAGATTTATACCGACTTATCAAGAATATCACAATGGAAGTAAGATAAGCTTAGAAGTCAAAGATCAAAACAGTCCGCAAGCAATAGCTATAAGACAATTTAACATTGAAGAAAAATGCACAGTTGAAATTACTGCTGTATTATCACGTGGAAATCACACTTGGCAATATCTAGACCAACTTGGTCATTTTGTCTATATAAAAAGAATTAATGGAACACAAAAGACTATCCTAAAAGAGATCAAAACTCCTGCAACCGGCGCTAGTGCCGAACGGAGTATTACAGCACATATTGAACTCGAACCTGGGACATATGAACTGGTAGCAGATATCAGCGATGCTTTGGGTAATCTGCTAAGTGGTAATTATTATTACTATAGTACAGCTCTGAAAGCAACAATATCATATCCAAAACCAAAATCATCATTTCCTAAATTTTCTACAGGGTGCGGAATACGAATTAAAAATATAAGCCATTTTGAAAAAAAAGGTAATACAACCCCCATTGCAACAACATCTTACGATTATACTAATCCATTGACCAATAATTCAAGTGGGATGTTGCATGACGTTTTAAATTATTTAGATATAATAAAAGGTCTTTATTATACTGAAATAGCTAGTCCAAGTGGTGCCACTACTAGTACGGCTCTTTTCTATAGTCCATATGTAGTTAGTTTATATTCTAATAATACAGTGTCTAATCCCTATGGTAGTAGTTCTGGTGTGGGATACACTTATGTTAAAGAGATAAGGAAAGGGCAAGGGCAAGATAATATAGGATGTACTATATCCAAATTTAAAAATGAAGCAGGATATTATCGTTATAGACAAGGAGGCGTAAAAATAGATAAACCGTTAAATGGAAAATTGGAAGAAAGGTCTGTATACGATGAAAAAGGTACTTTATTAGAAAAAAGCAAATATAATTATATAGCTACTCCATCCAATTCATACTGGAGTATTACCTTTAAAGACACTAATAAATTAACAGATATCGACGGTCTTATTTTACTAGAGCATGAGTGGGGCGTATATTATGGTTTGCAAAAGCCCGTTCATGGATCATTAAATACTGGTGATCGGGTACTAATATATAAAACTGAAATTAAATCCTATGATATAATTCTAGCTAGCAAAGAAACATTATCAGATGGAGTCACAACCGAAGAGGAATATACTTATAATACTAAAACTCTTCAATTAAGAGAACGTAAAATAAAGACAAGTACTTTTGGAGAAATGAGATACAATTATATATATCCTAACGATCTTAATTGTGGAATCTATAAAACGATGGCAGACAAGAATATTATCTCAAAAGCGATTGAAGAAAAAATATTTAGAGAAATTGGTTATATTGGGGGTAAGCTTACGGAGTTTGGATATAATGACAATCAAAATATTATAGTTCCAAAGAAAATTTATTTTTCGGAAGTTAATTCAATTCTGGCGAATCCTTCAACATTTAGCTGTAATAGTATTAATGAAAATATATTCCCCTATCCTAATGTCGTTTATCACGATTATGATAATCTTGGTAACCCTGTATACATAACTAAAGACGATGCTATGAAAGTAGTTTATCTCTGGGGATATGGAGGTCAATATCCAATAGCAGAAATCAAAAATGCAACCTATGATAATATAAAAAACTTATTAGGAGAAACCTTTATTAAAAGAGTCACAGAGGCTATAATTCCATCTGAAACTGACTTGAAAACAATAAATGACCTACGTAAAAACACAACGACTCTGAAAGATGCCCAGATCACCACATACACTTATAAGCCATTAGTAGGAGTTCTTACTATTACCGATCCTTCGGGTGTTTTGGTCAAATATGAGTATGATGATTTTGGTCGTTTGATCCGCACTAAAGATACGGATGGAAAAACGATAGAAGAGTATAACTATCATTACAAAAACTAAACATTATGAAACATATTATATATAAGATAATATTATCTGTTTTGCTTATTATATTGGGTGGTAACGGATATCTTATGGCCCAAATAGACGAGGATTTTGACCCTTATGAGGGTGAAGAATGTTACTATCTGAACACTTCGGGTGAAGGCCATTTTACAGCACCTTTCCTTAAATCGGGAGAGCCGGAGCCGATAGGGGAAGAAACCATAACCCGTGATTTTATTTTTATAGACAAACGGAATTTTGATTCGTTCACAAATAATCCCCGGATAAAATTTTCACTGAGTTTTACCGCTGATAGATCGTTTTTCATCAATTATATTTATTTTTATTGGGAAACATTCTATCAGGATATTGGTATTCCAATTGACTGTTATTACACAATGACTGATCCGAGTGGATATACAGACACATTTTCCATTAACACTTACAGCGGTTGGGACAACTGGTATAATTATGACTTTCCTCCAGGTAACTACACTATTAGTTTCGAGATGCAATTTTCAGGTCCTTTCGAAGAAGAGGAATTACCTGAAGAATTAAAAGATAAACTATTCCAGAATTGTCGTATGTATTTTGTATACAACTTATATCCCAAGGAAAATGAGCCTGACCCCTCTACCCCATCCATCCCATCAACGGCATCCTTCTCTTCTGACCAGAACTACATCCACTCCCGTACCTTTAC
>USOX01000033.1 GCA_900556485.1 uncultured Dysgonomonas sp. | reverse complement strand
TCATGACGCTGCCTGAACTGGTAATTATCGTAATAGTTGACTGCAAGTATCTTCTTATAATTAGTAGCAGTCAGTATAGAGGTCAGGCTATTCCATGTGTAGCTCCAATGCGAATCCAGTTTATATTCCTCTTTTACAACTACGCCCTCTGTTAAAGTCCGCAATTCTGCATGGGTTTTATTAATGGTTTGAAGTCCTGTCATCACCACCCTTCCAAAAGCATCATACTTATTAAATGTCCACTCATTCTTATTATCCTTCCTCTGTTCCCCATCTTGCGAAAATATCATCCTGTCCGCCTTATCATAAACATAAAGGATATGTTCACAACCCGGCAACTTCTTCCATATACAGCGGTTCCGCTCATCATATTTGTAGAGGTAAGCATACTTATTCAGGTTATCCTGCGAGATGTTATCATTAATCTCAGGAGGCAATACATAACAAAGGTTACCAAAATCATTATACACATAATATGTATCATGGTTTACCCCTTCATTTATCTGCCTTGTAAGTACTACCTGTCCCAGTTTATCTTTAAATTCATAACTGGTATTTCCATCTTCGTCTTTTACCTCTGTGACATACAGTTCTCCCGAAGTATAGTTTCCTCCTTTAGTCAGTGTAGGAGTAGCATTTGTACCTCCAGCAGCATAGAGTACACAGTTAAGCAGTCCATTCCCTGCTACATTGGTTTTATAAGCTGTCTGTACCCTTTTACTGTTGTTATGCCAGTCTGCCCCCGGTCCATACTGTTCAAGTACACGGTTCAGAGGAGAGTTTTCATATACAGGTTTAGAAAATGGATTTGTATCATTGTTCATTTCGGCATTCTTAGCGCTTTGCTTTACAGCCTCTATATTCGCATAAGCCCCATTTCCTGTAGATAGTCCCGGCAACCAGCTTTCTGCTTCTCTACCGAATGCATCATACTCCTGAATGGATACAAGGTCTTTGGCAGATGGGGTAATTGCCCTCTGTACCGTTTGCACAGGTCTTCCTAATCCATCAAAGTATTGTACCTGATCCAGATACTTTTTGCCATCCTCTGATGTAAAGGTACGGGAGTGGATATAGTTCTGGTCAGAAGATAAGGATGCTGTTGATGGAATGGATGGAGTGAAGGGATCAGGTTGTACAGGCTCACTAGGAGGTAATAAATAAAAACCGAAATATAATTCATAATCAGAGTTTATTCCATATTCTATAAATTCATCGGGAATTTCAAAATACTGGAATGGACCATCTATTTCCACTTCGAAATGAAAGGTATAAGTGCCTGCATCAAAATACATTCTATCAAAATACATATCATAGGATCCGGATATATAGAAGTTGTTATTAGCAAGTGAAACTTCGCCATTGGGACCAGTCATTGTGAATTCAATGCGAGGGCTAAGCTTATCAGGATCTACATAAAACAAACAGGGATACATAGACAGGTAGCCATCTAATTCAAAGGGTGTTTTTGAAGTAAAACTAACAGAGAATTTAGTGTAACTATTGTTGATGTATTCTTCATAGGTTTGTTCATCTATCAAAAAGACTCCAAGAGACAAAGAGGTCCATTCATTCATATCGCCTTTGTAGAAATCGAGGTAACCCAAGTCAAAGGAGTTTCCTCCTGCAGGGTTTAAGATAAATGACTTTTCTTTATAGTATGGATCGTCATCTTGTGCATTCACATATCCATTCGGATACAATCCGATAAGCAAAACAGATAATAATATCTTATATATAATATGTTTCATAATTATTAGTTTTTGTAATGATATCTTTTTATTGGAGATAGATATATACTAAAAGTACACACTAAATCTGTTATTCTCTCCCAGTATAATATTGGAAGGTTTTGTTACAACTTCTTCTATGTATATATTTGTATATAGACCATTTTCTGAATGATCATTCCTTTCGAAAAGTAAAGATATTGTAGTTTCCCCACTAGGGATGTTGTAAGTGTTCGTATAGGTCCCATTTTGGTCTATTATTAAATCGTCTATAATGCCGCTATCAATTTTAATCCAAACCGAATTCGACCTATTATTATTGTTACTTCCATACTCTATCTTTAACTTTATTCTTACCGGAGCACTACATTTTATTTTTGCAGTAGCATCTTTAAAAGTATCAGAGCTGGATCCAATATTAAAACTACTAAATTCAATTATATCATATACCGTAAAATTTTTACTGATTTCCTTGATTGATGAAGTAATAGCATCTTTTACAACACAAGTCAATATTAGATTACCTATACTTGATAAAGGGACTGTAAATTCATTATCAGTACTCTTTAATTCCTGTTTGATAATATTGCCCGAATTGTTTTTTAGATACCAGTTATATTCATACATTCCTGAACCACCATCAACAGATGCTACAAATGTTTTTGAGCCAGCTACTTTTATACTTGCAGGTACAGGGACTTCTAAAGACAGTGGAATAGAGTAGTTAATAAGATTATAGTTATATTGATTGACTAGTTTCTGGTCGGTATTTTTTATATTTTTTAACCTGCCAAAATTATCATATTCATAATCAATAGTTGTACCTGAGGGATCACTAGCTGTAAGAATTCCTACCAATGGCTTATAAGTGTAAGTGGATACATTGGCATTGGATAGGTCAGGATGATTACTAAATTGCTTTAATTTATCTTTACTGATACCGGTTGATGTAAAAAGCATTTCTGATCCCTGAGGCTCCAATTCCGATTTAACAGCTCGTTCTACCTTTTCCAATGTTGAATTTTTAATTTCAGCAATAGGATAAAGTCCGTCAAACGCCCAAAGGTATATTGTTGTATCCTGATTAATGATTGTCATTTTCGGACGGCTGCTTACATAATCAATTTTAGTTGTCTTTACCGGATTAGTAGAAACACTCCCCTCTGCAATTTGTTTAATTGCAGGGATTTGAGAATGGTAGTCTAATTTTCGGTACATTATTTGCTCTTCTTCCAAAAAAAGTTGCTCTTCTTTTATATATGAAGATATGTTTTTGGAATTCCAGGTATTATCATATGTAATTCTTTTTGATAAATGGTCGCCTTTGGATGATATTGTACTTATTTCTTGCAGTCTTCTTTTCTCATCATATTTATATGTTTGTTCAGAAGATATAATTCCATCATTCAAATAGTTAGTTTCTACTTTTTTTGTCATTAAACTTTCAAAATCGAAAATGGGATAATAGCTTAATAAATATCTGCTGGCTCCTATAGTATAAGGATTACTAACTTTTCCAGAAAGTGTATGTACATTTTGAATCTTCATAAGCTTTACTCCATAAAAAATAGCTGATTTTTTATTTTCATATTGATATTCTTCTTTCATATTCAAATCTCCAGAATCGTTATAATACCGTTTTTCCTTTACCAATCCATTCTTAGGGAAAGCAGAATTTTCGAAAGATGGCATATGTATTGTGTGCAGTAAATTTCTTGTAATAGGTTCTGATGATGATGAAAAGTGAGGTGTATTGTGATAGAGGGTCGTAGTCTTAAATTTTTTATTTTCAGTCATGCTCTGATATACACAAGATACACTATCGTAACCAACACCGGTATGTGTAGAGAAAGGATTTACCTGTGACAGGCTGGCGGTACTCATTACCCGGAACCCCGTAGTTCTCGAATGTCTATGCCAAAGATCGTCCATCCAAGAAATACTTCCATATTTATCAAATTCATGGCGGTTTACAGATTTTCCTTCGTAATATTCATATCCCATTTTTTTCAATAGCTTAGAATCGTAATCTTTGTGCAAAATAGTTTTTATCCTAAGGCCGAAACCTTCGCTCTGTGCATTTTTGGGATTATTTGTATTATTATAATTAGGAACCCAGAAATTATTAAACGTATTTAATTCATATTCAAATTCAACAGAACCACCTGTAGGGTAGCTTATTCTTTCTAAAGTCCCAGCTTTAGTATATTCTAATCTTGCAGATAAATTATTAGTAAGTGGATCGTAGTACCTGACTAAAGAGCTAAGAACAGTCCACCCGAATCTTTTAGGATTAGGGGCTAAGGAATTATTATTAAAATTTCCATTGTAATAGCCCCAGTAATCTTGTGCAAAAGAATTACGTGAAGGCAATCTGGTACTATTGTATTTAAACCTGTATGACTCATCATTAATCTTTAACGAGTTAAGAAATAATCTTTTCCCATCATTTGTATTGTTTCTATATTGATAGAAGAAGTCAACTTTTTTTACTTCTTTTTCTCCATTATAAGATAATGTTATCGTTTCTAATTTCTTATACTTAGAAATATCTTCTCTATTGGTATAATTTAGTTTAATGTTACATTTTTTTGAAGATATTTCAGTTAAGTAATATTGCTTTTCTTTTGTTTTAGATGTTACAGTGCTATGAGTTACAGGTGCTTTGCCTATAAACATATATAATGTAAAAAAAGGAGGATACACTGGATCATAATTCTGTTGAGAATGAGAAGTCATATATTCTATAGTTCCTGTCCCATTGGTAATAAATTCGACCTCTTCCGTACTTCCATATTTTAAGCTGACAACAGTACCCAGTGCTGTTTCTATTTTTGTCAGATACCATATATTATGGGATATATCATAAGAAGAATCACTTGCTGATCCAGTTGAAGCATACATATTTGAATTGGTATATGTGTTAGGTATAGAGGTTTGTTTCTGATCGAAGTAAAAACGAATACCCTGGGGATTTATTACAACCCAACTGTCTTGAGCAGACATTCTCTCAACTTTATATCCCGTTTTATTTAATACCGTAATACTATAAGCTTTTCCACCTTTAGTAATGGCCTTAGGAAAATCGGAAGTTACGCAATGGAGTTTTTCTCCTAATAAATTTATAATAAATACATCTGGTTCCGAATCCCAATAAGTAGTACTATATCTTAATTGCGTCTCCATGACCAATCTGCCATTTATAGGAAAATAATCTCTAAATACCATCCTATAGCCGTACTTTTCTTTAACAGATTCAATAGGGTAGCCTTCTGTTTCCATAAGATAACTAGTATCATACCCACTTTCAGGCATTGGTTCATAATGAGCATAATGACTGCTATAATAATCAGGTAGTAATTTATAAGCATAATTACGATATGGCTTTAAATCATCATCTCCTCTAACAATTTGCACGATGCTACCCAGTGTATTCAAATCCCAACCGATTCCAACAGAACTAGCATCCTGGTTTACTTTTATGCCTGTGGCCTGATAGCTTATGGATAAAGGGATATTTATATCTGGTAATTCCATATTGCAAAGAGGTATTGAAATATCAGGAATACCTAAATATTCATTTATACTTATATTATCATGCCTCGACATTTGGCTAACGCCTGGAGTCTCTATCTTTACCTGAGGATTCTCTTTTATGGGAGTGTTTTCAAATATTTGCAATGACTGAGACTTTATACCTAATCCTATAGATATTGCAAAACAGAATAGTATTATCTTTTTCATGATATTCATTTTTTCAAAATTATTTCATTCACAAACAACTTATTTGCATTGATTCGTAGTACATAAGTGCCCTTTCTCAAACTGGAGCAATCAAT
>USOX01000032.1 GCA_900556485.1 uncultured Dysgonomonas sp. | reverse complement strand
AGACTCTTATATCTTACTCAACTGGTGGTATACTTTTCAATTATTTTAGTGGACTACTTTTCAATTATTATTTACAAGCATAAAGCAGAGGGAAAAACAGAAAAAGCTGCTTTTGCCAATGACACACTAAATTCTATCAAAGCCCGTCTAAATCAAATTTATTTTCAATTATCGTTATCTGACAATGATGTAACCCCTGAAATGATAAAAGAAATTTATACCGGAGTAGCACACTGCAAACGATATTTGATCTCTTATTTTTCCATTCATAATGAGAATTTTCGTAAACAGATAAATATCTCCCGTTCGCAGGCCACTTACCAGAAATATGAAGCTATTCGAAAACATCTGGCTAATTTTCTACAGTTAACAAAAGGAATGGAGGATATACCCCTATATAAAGTAAACTATCAATTTATATATGAATTTGATATTTACTTACGGACTGTTTCTAAATGTAATCACAATACCACAGCTAAATTTATGCAACTTTTCAAACGAATTATCATATTGGCTTTAAAGAACGGTATCATTAAAAACGACCCGTTTCAGGAATATCCGATTCATTTGAAACAAACCAATCGCACATTCCTAACAATGGATGAAGTGAAAGCTGTCATGAAAGAAGAACTCCCTTATAAGCGATTAGAACTTGTTCGGGATTTATTTCTCTTTTCTGTTTTCACAGGCATCGCTTTCGTGGATTTGAAAAATCTAAGTAGAAAACACGTATTTACTGCCGTTGACGGACACCAATGGCTTCGGTTTGAAAGGTGGAAAACCAAAGAGATGAGTAATGTTCGTCTTTTTGAAGTCCCAGCCAAACTGATAGAGAAATACAATGATCCAAAAAGAGAAACATTGTTTCCGATGTTAAGCAATCAGAAAGCAAATGAATATCTGAAGGAAATAGCTGAAGCTTGCGGGATTAAAAAATGGGTCACATTTCATGTTGCACGCCATACCTGCGCCACGACCATTGCCTTGTCTAATGGAATGCCAATGGAAAGCCTTGCTAAATTATTAGGACATAAGAATATACGAACGACTCAACTTTACGCACGAATTACGGATACTAAGCTAAATGCGGATATGGAATCGTTGGAGAAAAAGTTAGTAGGTATCCGGTTGTAAGTACGAAATAAACTATTCGTCCGTCTTGAGTTCATAGAATTCCATAATGTTCAACATACGAAAACAAATATTTGAAATATATTCTGTATACGAATCATGAAAATGACCATAGAACCAGTTTTTAACTGGGTGCCCATCTTTGATTAAGTAATCATAGATTTCATCCATAACCTTTCGTTCTCTGGCTATATCTTCTGATAATTGTTCATCCTTTAAAAGCCAACTTTCAATTCCGGTTTTGGTAATAGGTGCACAGAAAGAAGGAACAGTATGGGTAACGACAGTATCTATCAATATATCATTGGTTCTCAATTCTGATAGTTGCGACTGGTCGAACATAGGTGCTTCACCCTCCCAATAGAATTTGACCGTCCGTCCTTTCAATCCTGCTAACCACATGACATGTAAGCGTTCCGATCTATCAACAGATACAGCCCCACCGATACATAGTATATTCCGGTTCTTGAAACGAATAACGCTATAATCAGGAATGGTTTTCATAAAAGGGTAATCAATCAGACCCTTTTCGAAATATTCCGGGTCATCGTGGTTTCCACGAAGAAGAAGCAATATACAGTTTGCCTTTTGAAGAGTTCTGCTTAACTTTTGGTATAACTGTTCATAATGCCCGGCTTTCTCAAATCCGATGCCACAGTCTCCAGCAATAAGGATAATAGCGTTTGATATCCCTTTACACTTTATTTCGTAAAGCAATGTCTTAAATTCGCCGTGAATATCTCCACAAACGAAAAGGGAATCGTATTTGTTGAACTCTGTATATATCTGCATTTTCTGTCTGAATAAAGACAAAGTTACTGCTTTTACATGACTTTCTCTATTTTGGGACAAAATCACCGCTTTTATAGAAAAGAGCGGTATAATAATCCCGTTGAAGTTAGAAAATTGCATGAATGCTTCAAGCTATAAATCCTTTATTTTGTCCTCATTTTAATGACGGTTATTTTAATCACCATTAAAATAATCTGATATACATAGCGGCAAATCGAAATATTTTTCTTATTTTTGTAACCGCCATTAAGATAATGCACATTAAATAATATGAGATATGAAGTTTTATAACAGAACAGCGGAGTTAGAGATATTATCCCGTACATTGGAGCAATCGAAGAGGAGTTCCTGTTTTACGGTTATGGTTGGTCGCCGTCGTATTGGCAAGACCTCCCTTTTACTGGAATCTGTAAAGGGACAGAAATATCTTTATCTGTTTGTATCCCGCAAGAGCGAACCGCTTCTTTGCGAACAGTTCCAGAAAGATGCAACGGATGCGTTAGGATTGCAAATATTCGGTACTATTACCCGATTTAAAGACCTTTTCGAGCAGTTGTTGATTTTTGCCACAAAGGAACATTACACGCTTATCATTGATGAATTTCAGGAGTTTGATAATGTAAATTCGTCCATATTCAGCGATGTTCAGAATCTTTGGGATCAGTATAAAGACAGGACTAAAATCAACTTTATTGCTTCCGGTTCTATCTATTCGATGATGATGAAGATTTTTGAGAACAGGAAAGAGCCGCTGTTTGGTCGTCTTTCCTCAAAGATAACACTGCAACCTTTCGCTGTTAGCACAATAAAAGAAATCTTGAATGATTACAACCCTAAATATAAATCGGAAGATCTTCTGTGTCTCTATATGCTGACGGGGGGCGTTCCCAAATATATCGACCTGTTAATGGAAGCCGGAGCCGTAACAAAGGACAAGATTCTGGATATGGTTACACGTCCTGATTCGCCCTTTATCGGGGAAGGCAAAGAATTGCTTATCTCCGAATTTGGAAAAGAGTATGGAACCTATTTCTCTATCTTACAGTTAATCGCTTCGGGAAAAACTACCCAAAGTGAAATAGATTCTATTATCGGGAAGAATACCGGGGCATATTTGGTCAATTTAGAAAAAGAATACTCTCTTATTACAAAGAACAAGCCCATGTTTTCGAAGCCGGAAAGCCGAAAAGCTCGTTGGAGTTTGAATGATAACTACCTTCGTTTCTGGTTTCGGTTTATTTATCCGAATCAGTCATTGATTGAAATGGGAAAATATGACTTACTTCGTGAGACCATTGATAAGAACTATGAGCAATATAGCGGTTTCATTCTGGAAAAATACTTCCGGGCTAAAATGGCGGAAGAGGAGAGGATAACCGCTATCGGTAGCTATTGGGACAGTAAGGGCGAAAATGAAATCGACCTGATTGCTCTGAATGATTTGGATAAAACGGCTATTGTAGCCGAAGTAAAGCGCAACCCCAAGAAAATTGATATGGCTTTGCTTCAAGCGAAAGCCGATTCAATCAAAAAAGAACTTGGAAAATATGAGCTTGAGTTAAGGGGATTATCTATGGATGATATGTAAAGTCAGTGCAAGGTGCAAGTCTCTACAGATAAACTTGCACCTTGCACCGGGGACATGTATTACCAATTATCATGAATTTGTTTGCGAATGTATTTATCATACATCTCACGAACAATAGTCATTTCTTCTTCTGAAAAAGGAGGAAGAGAAGACGCTTCCGTATTCTCGGTAATTTGTCTGGGAGAACTTGCTCCGGGAATGACTGTACTAACTTCGGTGTACATTAAAATGTAGCGCAAGGCTTTTGCCGATAAATTTTCCACATTTAAGGATGCTTTTAGTTCTTGTGCGGCCTTGATTCCTGTCAGATAATCTATGCCGGAAAATGTTTCCCCTTTGTCAAAAAAGTCCCCGTTCCGATTAAAGGAACGATGGTCATCTTTCCCGAAAGAGGTGTTTTCGGTATATTTTCCCGTCAATAGCCCGCTGGCTAAAGGTACACGGACTATTATGCCTACATTTTTCTCTTTTGCCTTGGCAAATAATTCTTCAGCAGGTTTCAATCGAAACATATTGAAAATTATCTCAATAGCGGAAATATCATAATCCAAAGCAGCTAATGCTTCATCGACACGCTCCACACTTACGCCGTAATGTTTAATTGCTCCCTGCTGCTTCAACTTATCCAAAGTTTCGAAGACCGCAGGATTGTGATAAACTTCCGAAGGAGGGCAATGCAACAGTATCAGGTCGAGGTTTTCTACTTCCATATTATGTATGGAATCGAATACAAAATTTGTGATATTCTCTTCATTATAACCTTCCGCCACGTGGGGATTTAATTTCCGACCACATTTCGTTACAACGTATATCTTCTCTTTTTTGGTCTTCAGGAACTTGCCGACGCTTTTTTCACTCATTCCGTTTTGATAGATATCAGCCGTGTCAATAAAGTTAACACCTTGCTCGTAAGCTGCCTCCAGAGTATTCAGAGCTGTCTTCTCATCAAAGTTTTCTCCCCATTTTGAACCAAGCTGCCAAGTGCCAAGCGAAACTTCGCTCACCTTAAATCCTGTTTTTCCTAAAACTCTATATTTCATCATACTAAATAAATCATTGTAAGATATTTGTTCCTCATCCTATCTCTTGACAAAGGTAGAGTATATAACACAACTTGGCAATACATGAAAAAATAATCATATACTGACTAATTTATTCCTATACTGATTATCAATACATAATAGATAACTATCTTTGCCGGATAAAAAAAATTAGTCTATGTATAAGCGAAAAGTACCCTTAGATTTATCGTGTGGCATCCGTATAGTAATGAGTCTCATTGGTTCGAAATGGAAACCGTGCCTGATAGACGCTCTGAGAGATTCCCCTAAACGCCCCAGTGAGCTTCATCGCGAAATACCTGATGCTGTTTCACGGGTTTTAAATCAAAATCTGAAAGAGCTGGAAGAACATGGTATTATTGAGAAAAAGATATTTGCAGAGCTTCCTCCTCATAGTGAATATTATTTGACTGATTTAGGAAAAAGCCTATTGCCAATTATTGATAGTATGGATGATTGGGGAGAAAAACATCGGCTGATGCTTGAGAAATTAGTACTTTAACGATACTCGAAGTAAAGTGCAATCCCAAGAAAATTGATATGACTTTACTTCAGGCAAAAGCCGATTCAATTAAAAAAGAACTTGCAAAATATGAGCTTGAGTTAAGGGGATTGTCTATGAATGATATGTAATAAATCAATGTGAATTATTTTAGATAATTACCTTGAATTTGGAAAAAACTACCGCTTTTATTAGAAAAGGCGGTAGAATAATCCCGCTATCATTGTCCAGTGCAAGGTGCAAGTATCTATATATAGATAGCTTGCACCTTGCACTGATGCTAAAGTATTATGATTCAGAATAGTTGTATATTAAAAAAGATTTGTATCTTTGAACCCAAGAGATAGGCAGACAAATAGCAGCCAAGAGCGGTCAAAAAGGGAATCTACAACCTTTTGCTAATTCGTAACCTACGACCTCTTACCCTCATGTAAATAATTGATTTGCAAGACATACCGAGAAAGGTTCATGTACCTCTCTCTCCGCGGAGATTAAAGCCAAAAGGCGATAAAAAAGAGATAAATCCTACAATATCAACAGATTGTAGGATTTTTTTATGTCTATACTTTTCCATCAAAAGACATAAAACAGCCACTTTCAGACAAGGACTTGTCCCCAAAGTGTTCACCCTAAATCTAAATTCGTTCACCCTATATTTTGTCAAGTATTGGCTCTGTCTTGGTCGAATATGGAAGTGTATAAATTCCTAATTATTAATAGTATAAATTAATTTTAACGATTAAAAATGAGGAGTTATGAAAGCTGCGAAAAGTACTTTTAAAATCATCTTTTATCTGAGAAAGGATAAAATGAAGAAAAATTCGTTCACCCCTATTTTCTGTAGGGTAACGATCTCTGGAGAATCTGTAAGTTTTAATATTCATGTCGATATTCATGTCGATATGTGGGATGCTGATGCTAGCCAAGCCAGTGGTAAAACAAGGGAAGCCATGAATATTAACCGTATTCTGGATTCTTGTAAGACAAGCCTTCACAATATGTACAGGGATATTTTTGAAAGAGATAATTTCGTATCTGCGGAAAAACTGAAGAATGCCTACTTGGGAATATCTACAGATAATACAATGTTGTTGGAGTTATTTAATCAACATAACAAAGATGTAGAATCCTTACTTGGAATCAACAAAACCAAAGCAACCTTACAAAAGTATAAAGTCACTTATACTAGACTTTCTGATTTTATGAGGCATAAATACAGTATTTCAGATATTAATGTGAAAGAGATTAAATATCAATTCGTCGTAGATTTTGAAAACTATCTAAGAACAGAGTGTAGTTGTAATGCAAATACTACAGCGAAATTTATTCAATTCTTCAAGCGAATAATAATTATTGCTCGAAATAATGGTTGGATGCAACATGATCCATTTGCTAATTATAAAATTCGCATTAAGAAAGTAGACCGAGGATATTTAACTGAAGAAGAATTACAGAAAATAAAACAGAAAGAATTAACAATCGATCGGTTAATCAAAGTACGTGATATTTTTATTTTTTCTTGTTTCACGGGTCTTGCTTATGTTGATGCAAAGAATCTGACTTACGATAATATAAAGGAAGGAGTTGATGGTAAGCTTTGGATTATAACAAAAAGAGAGAAAACAGATACTCCAGTAACAGTTCCTTTGATGAATATTCCTCTGGAGATAATTGAGAAATATCGTAATAAGCAACCTGACTGTAAAGTTTTACCTCTTCTAACGAATCAAAAGATGAATAGTTACCTGAAGGAAACAGCAGACATTTAGGAGAGAGGGTGCAAAAGATGGTAACAAGAACTTAATCAGCGGATTATAGCAACGATTCTTTTTGGTATTTTGGGAACAAACGCATAAAAAAGCAAAGATGACGGTGAGTTCAGTTACCAAATCGTTACCTGAGTGAGTTTTTGATTCTTGACTTTAATATGCTTTTATACAATAGTTTGCATAATTTTGCATAGCACCGGATAACTCTAAGTAAACTAAATTTGTAACAAAAAAATTAGAGTTATGGCAAGAAGTACATTTAAGGTTTTGTTTTACCTCAAAAAGAACAATCTGAAAGATGGCAAAGTACCTGTTATGGGAAGGATCACTGTTAACGGAAGTGTATCCCAGTTTAGCTGTAAGCTAAACATCAAGCCTGAGCTTTGGGACACCAAAGCAAACCGAGCCTCAGGCAAAAGCCTCGAAGCACAGAAAATCAATCAGAAGTTAGACAACATCAAAATGCAGATCGGTAAGCAGTATCAGAATATCTGTGACAAAGATAACTTTGTCTCCGCCGAGAAAGTCAAAAATGCTTATTTAGGTTTTGGAGATGATTACCGCACTTTCTTCTCTATTGCAGATGAGTTTTACGAAAGCTATGCTAAGCGTGTCGGTAAAGACCGTACCGAAGGCTCTTACGAACAACTGATTATTAATCGCAGACGTGTAGAGATGTTCCTTCGGGATAGATACAACCTTTCCGATATTCCTATCAAGGAAATAGAGCCCCAGTTTATCGAAGACTATTATGCTTATCTATTGGAAGAACGTAAGCTGGCTGGCAGTACCTTGCT
>USOX01000031.1 GCA_900556485.1 uncultured Dysgonomonas sp. | reverse complement strand
TAAAGTTATTAATAAATAAAAAACTACAAGTCTTACAACCTGTAGTTTTACATTTACACAATATTATGGATACTGTCATAATTATAGAGTCATAATTCTCCTTCAATTTTACATCCTTTAAACCCGAATTCGTCTGATGCCTGCTCTTTATTGACAACGAAGAAAACGAGACTAGCTTTAGCGCAAAGTTCATTCCGAGAATTGTATATCTCTGTTTCTAGGAAAACAGCATTTCGCTTTTGCTCTTTTATTCTTCCTTTGATTAATATTTGAGGCTCCTTTGTTGAAATACTTTTGATAAACTTAGCTTCTAGTTTTGATGTCACTCCTGTGGTTTGTAGCTTTCTAACAACTGTCCAAGCTGCAACTTCGTCCATCAAGGTACTTTGTATACCTCCATGTAGAGTGTCTAACCAACCTTGTTGATATTCGGTTGGCTTCCATAATCCAATAACATTATCTCCATCCTCATAAAACTCCATATGTAGTCCTAAAGGATTGTTCGGTGAACAGGCAAAACACATATAACCATCTACACCTTCCCAAGGGTTTATTATCTTTTTCATATTCACAAATATAATAATATAAAAGATATTTCTACAAACTTAGCCTGTATAGTAGATATTCATTATTCAAATAAGAATGGTTTTGTCCCAATTTTATTTTTGTGTTTTTCAAAGAAAAATTCTTTTTCTCCAAATGCAGGTTTTAATTGGTTAAACCAGGTTGCTTTAGGGTTATATTCTGCAAAGAAAGGTATATCAACCCAGTTAGGATTGCGAGCCTGAATAAACCTGAGTACAAATATTTTCTCTCCCTTTACTTCCTGAATTCCTATTACTTGTATTTTTCCAGCATGATCGCTCATACTAGGTCCCCTGACTGTCCGACATAGTCCACTAACTTGCCTGTAAGCCCTTCTGAATATATTCCAACATTTTTCTAAAGGCAGTTCGAAATAATGTTTTGAACCTGTATCTCTGGCTATAAACATATAATAGGGGATACATCCGAGATCAACCTGCTTGCGCCACATTTGTGACCATATTTCAGGTTTGTCATTAATATGTTTCAGCAGTGGGGATTGAGTCCGAATTTGTGCACCAGTGTTTTTAATTCTACTTATAGCTTGCTTTACTGCATCTGTAGATAGTTCAACAGGATGGTTGAAATGAGCTTGTATCGATAGATTTTTACCCGATTTATTTATTAATTCGAATAATCGGATAATATCATCACTATCTTTATCTGAGATATAGCGATATGGCCAATAAGCAAGGGATTTAGTCCCTATCCGAATGGATCTGATATGCTCAAATTCAGGATTTAGCAGAGGCTTTATATAGGTCTCGAGCATTGAAGAATTCATTACCATTGGGTCTCCACCTGTAAAAAGAATATCTGTTACTTCTTTGTGTATTTGTAGGTATTTCAATAGTAAGTCCGCTTCTTTCATTGCAAACTTCAATTCGCTCATTCCTGAAAATTGAGGCCATCTGAAACAAAACGTACAATAAGCATGGCAGGTTTGTCCCTGACTTGGAAAAAATAAAACTGTTTCGGGATATTTATGTTGAATACCTTTTAGCTTTATTTCCCCTAGATATGGTACATTGTGCTCTTGTCCTGCCGGATTAGGATTTAATGACAGACGAATATCCATTATTTTTTTGCTCAAAGCTTCATTGTCCAAATTTTGGGTTATCGCCTTTTCTATTGTTGCATAATGCCTTTTATCGAGCATATCACGCTTTGGAAAGTTTAGAGTGAAAATAGGATCATTTTCGACATTATTCCAGTCTATTAATTCTTCTGTTACATAATTATTCGTTTTGAATGGTAAGACTTTTCCAACAATTTCTATATCACTTATTAAATCTTCATGTAGTGATGAAATCATAGGAATCTCCCGAAAGTTATGCAAAGTGTATGATTTTATTTGCTTCATTATATAATATTAAAATTGAGTTTCATAGCTATTAGTTCTTGAAAACTATACAAAAAAAGAAACTTGAAGCAATTTAAATTGCTATGCCACATAATAAATTACCTTAATCAATACAAGAAAAAGTATATAATTTACTTTTCAGACCTGGTTCAAAAAAGAAATATAAGATATGTGAAAGGATATCTTCTGATGATATACAAATATAAGAAAAATATGCTTACTATCGAAATTTTATTGTATAGTGTTAATATTTATGGTTTTATAAACTTGGAGAATGGTTTCTCTTCAGCAAATAAACTTGCTGTATTTATTAATGCCAGATGAGAATACGCTTGCGGAAAATTTCCTAGTTGTCTTTTTGTCTTAAAATCAAGGTCTTCGCTAAAAAGGCCTAAATGATTAGAATAGGACAGCAATTTGTCGAATATTTTTTGTGCTTCTTTCCTTTCTCCAATCATGAATAATGCTCTTACCAGCCAAAAGGTACAAATATTAAATGAAGATGAAGGTAACCCAAAATCATCGCTATTCTTATATCTATACATTAATCCTTCATAAAATAGTTCTTTCTTTATTCGTTTTACCGTTTTTATAAATTTTTCGTCATTTGCATCTATAAAACCATATTGCTCCATCAAAAGCAATGATGAATCTACATTATTACTGCCATATGATTGTGAAAAACTCTGTATTTCCTTATTCCAGCCATGAGTTAAAATATCTTCTCTTATAAGGTTAGATTCTTCTTTCCATTCTTCTTCATAATCTGTTTTATTTAGAAATGAAGCAATGTTTACAGCTCTATCCATTGCTACCCAACACATTACTTTAGAGAAGACGAAATGCTTTTCTATATTTCGAAATTCCCAAATGCTTTGGTCTAGATTTTTCCATTCTGTAAGTATAGTTTTTACAATGTTTTTTACGATTTCCCACATTTCTTCAATTTCGTCTAATGTGCCAGGGAAATGCAGATAATAATTGTATATAACATTCATTAGATAGCCCAGCGAATCATTTTGTTTTTGATTATAAGCTGCATTACCGATTCTCACTGGTTGCGAATTGGCATATCCTGCTAAATGGGGTAATATTTCTTCTTTAAGAACTCTACTTCCATCAATTCCGTACATTATTTGGAAAGAATCAGATTTGGAACGTAAAATTCTCTTAATAAACTTCATAAATCGTTTGGCAGCTGATTGATGTCCCATAGAAAGCAATGTTTCTATAGACATTGATGCATCTCTTATCCAACAGAAGCGATAATCCCAGTTGCGTACTTCTCCTATCGTTTCCGGGATACTTGTAGTAAGAGCTGCAATAACGGCTCCGGTAGGCTGATAGGACATTAATTTCAGAATAAGAAGGCTTCGGGATATGGCTTCATTATATTGATAATATTTTCGGGAACGGTTATTCCAATTGAGCCAATATACTTTAGTCCGTTGATATTCCAAATATACACGTTCAGTATCAATATTTATTAGTTTTTGGTGATAAGCTAATAATAAAAATTCATCTTTTTCGAGGAGGATTTCAGTTTCATTTAATATTGCATCATAGTCCATACTTGAATATAGATACATATTATCTTTTTTATTTTCACATGATGTTGTTTTTATTAGTTCCGGATATTTTTTATGTAAGGCTGTTTCTTTGGCATAGTTCATCACAGGGTTATATTTTACTCTGAAGCGAGGTTTTCCCCCTAGATATCTTATATATCTATATATTTCAGGAGGCATATAATAGTCAGTATCTAGAGTCCGGTATCGAGGCATAAAATCAAGCAGTTCGAAACACCCTTCCTTAGATCGGAATGTTGTGGATAGAATATTAGTGCCTCTAACGTATTTTTGTTCTATTTTGTAATTATCTGTAACTTCTATAGCAAAACTTCCACCGATTTCAATGTCTAATATTTTCGTAAAAACAGAAGGTGAATCGAAAGACGGAAAGCAAAGCCAGTCTATACTTCCATTTTTTGATATTAATGCTGATGTTTTACAATTTCCTATAACTCCGTAGTCTAAATTTACATTTTTATCCATATTAATTATTGTTGATTTTCAGATTCTTATGTTTTTTGCATGAACCAAACTTATCTGAATGATGTTTTAATATCTAATTATTCACATTTTACACCAAAATGTTATCCTTATAACCGAAATGGCACAATATTTACTTTAAATATTGTCTAAAGAAAATAATTTAACATATGAAACTTATTATAATATCTAACAGATTACCTCTGAAAATTGTTGAAGAAAATAACAAATATAAAGTAATTCCCAGTCCGGGAGGTCTCTCTACTGGATTAGATTCTCTGGAAACAAAAGTAGAAAAACACTGGATAGGCTGGCCTGGTATGTACCTTGATGATTGTAAAGAAAAAGAGTCGATTGATAAGCAATTAGCAGAACAAAAATATACGCCGGTTTACTTAACTCCAGATCAAATAGAAAATTATTATGAAGGGTATAGTAACAGTGTCCTTTGGCCTTTATGCCACTATTTTTCAAACTATATTCAGTATGAAAACAAATATTGGGAAGCATATAAAGAGGTCAATGCTTTGTTTTGTGAAGTTGCATTGAAGGTTATAGAACCTGATGATATTGTTTGGGTTCAGGATTATCAATTGATGCTATTGCCTAAAATGATAAGAGATAAAATGCCTGATGTTAGTATTGGTTATTTTCATCATATACCGTTTCCTTCTTACGAACTGTTTCGTTCATTGCCAGAGAGGGCTGAATTACTGAAAGGATTATTAGGTGCTGACTTAGTTGCTTTTCATACTCATAGCTATATGCGGCATTTTATCAGTGCAGTATATCGGGTATTGAAATTAGATTGTAATCTGGATGAAATTCAACTTGATGATAGGGTAGTGGATGTAGATGCGTTTCCGATGGGTATTAACTATGATATGTATCATGAGGCATTATTGGATTCCAGTATAGAAAAAAAGTCAAAAGAATTGCGTCAAAGTTTTGGAAAAGCGAAATTGATGCTATCTGTAGACCGTCTTGATTATAGTAAAGGTATAACTATTCGTCTGCAAAGTTTCGGTAATTTTCTGGAGAGAAATCCTCAATATAAAGGCAAGGTCTCATTGGTGATGATTGTGGCTCCTAGTCGCGATACTGTAGATATCTATGCGGAACTAAAGAATGAGATAGATAAACTGGTAGGCGCTATTAATGGCAAGTTTGCAACTATAGATTGGACTCCGGTTTATTACTTCTATCATTCATTTCAATTTGAAGAATTGGTAGCCCTCTATCAAATATCAGATATAGCACTGGTAACACCGCTTCGTGATGGAATGAACCTGGTAGCTAAAGAATATATTGCCACGAAAAGGGAACAGGCCGGTACTTTGATACTAAGTGAAATGGCTGGAGCTTCTATTGAATTGTCGGATGCAATAATAGTCAATCCTACCGATATTCACGAAATAGAAAATGCTATGAAGCAAGCTTTGGAAATGCCAATAAATGAGCAACAGGAGCGTATAAATTTGATGCAGGAAATAATATCTACTCAGACCGTGAAACAATGGGCGATGGACTTTATTGAGGAATTGAAACAAGTAAGAGAAAAGAATAGAGCATTAACCAGAAAAATTGTAGTAAAGGATAATTTTGATAAAATAAAAGAAGATTATTCTAAATCTCAAAAAAGACTTATTATTCTTGATTATGATGGTACTTTAGCTCCATTCCAGAAGCGACCAGAAGATGCATATCCAACAGAAGAGTTATTACAACTATTATCGAAACTGGCTAATGATCCTATAAATGAAGTTGTAGTGAGTAGTGGTAGAGATCGTCATACATTGGATAAGTGGTTAGGAACACTTCCAATCGGTTTAGCTGCAGAACATGGAGCTTTTTATAAAGAAAATGGAAAATGGCATTCGAAAATATCGAAAATAAAATGGGACAAAGAAATACTTGATATTATAGAACATACAGTAAAACGAACCCCTCGTTCAAAAATAGAAGTGAAAGATACAGCAATAGTCTGGCATTACCGAACTGTTGATTCATGGTTAGCAGATCTTAGGGTGACACAGTTAATTAATGCACTCATAAATCCATGTTCGCGAATGAATCTACAAATAATGAAAGGAAATAAGATTGTAGAAGTGAAATATAATGATATAACAAAGGGATCGGAGGCAATACGATTGGTAAATCAGGATAATTATGATTTCATAATGGCTATAGGGGATGATACAACAGATGAAGATATGTTTCTAGCCTTGCCTGAAGATGCTGTGACAATAAAAGTCGGGCGAAATTCGAATGTATCTAAATATAATATACCAACTCAAGCTCAGACATTGTATTTTTTGGATAAGCTTATATCCAACTAATAATGTTTTTATTCAGGAATGTAGTTCTAATTAATAACCTATAATCATATAAATATATTCCAAAATTATATAAGAGGTCATCGCCAGTCTGTATTTATCTTTGTAAAAGAATTGAGTAAAAATTGATAATGATGGCAAATAATACAATAATAAAGAAAACATTTCCTATACTCGATATGAGTTGTGCTGCCTGTGCAACCAGAGTTGATAAAACTCTCAATCATCAACAAGGAGTAAAAGAAGCGTCTGTTAATTATGCTGCAGCAACAGCAACAGTTGAGTATAACTCACAGGAAACTTCGCCTGAGCAGCTTAAGAAAGCTATACAGGATGCTGGTTATGATTTATTAATCGATATTGATGATAATACTTCAGATAAAGTAGAACAGGTTCAGTATGAGAGGTTCGAAAAACTTAAAAAACGCACGATCTGGGCTATTATACTTGCGATACCAGTTGTTGTGATTGGTATGTTTATGATGAATATGCCATATGCTAATGAGATTATGTGGATTCTGTCTACACCTATTGTCTTTTGGTTAGGTCGAGATTTCTTTATCAATGCGTGGAAACAGCTTAAGCATCGTTCATCTAATATGGATACATTGGTTGCTTTAAGTACCGCAATAGCATATTTATTTAGTGTATTTAATATGTTATTCCCTGAATTTTGGCTTTCGCAAGGTATTCATCCTCATGTTTATTTTGAAGCAGCTAGTGTAATTGTTGCTTTTATATTACTCGGACGTTTGTTAGAAGAGAAAGCTAAAGGAAATACTTCTTCTGCAATAAAGAAGTTAATGGGGCTTCAGCTTAAAACTGTAACAGTTGTTGATGAACATGGAAATCAAAAAATAATTTCTATCGACCAAATTAAGCTGAATGATATTATCATTGTCAAGCCCGGAGAAAAAATAGCGGTAGATGGTACTGTTATAGATGGCAATTCTTATGTAGATGAAAGTATGCTGAGTGGAGAACCTGTACCTGTACTTAAAACTGAAAAAACAAAGGTTTATGCCGGTACAATAAATCAAAAAGGAAGTTTTCGATTTAGAGCAGAAAAAATAGGTTCGGAAACTATGCTTGCGCAGATTATCCGTATGGTGCAGGATGCGCAAGGCAGTAAGGCTCCTGTACAAAAATTAGTGGATAAGATAGCTGCTATATTTGTGCCTGTAATTATCAGTATTTCAATAATATCTTTTATTTTGTGGTTAATATTGGACCCTGTGAGCGGATTCACTCATGGATTGCTGGCAATAGTTACAGTTCTTGTTATTGCATGTCCTTGTGCATTAGGTTTAGCCACTCCTACAGCTATTATGGTAGGAATAGGTAAAGGAGCAGAACGAGGTATATTGATTAAAGATGCAGAGAGCCTTGAAATAGCTAAAAATGTGAATGTAATAGTATTAGATAAAACAGGTACAATTACAGAAGGTAAACCAGCTGTGACTGATATGATTTGGTTCAATAATGAGAACAAGAATGAAAGTATTCTTTTTAGTCTCGAAAAATTGTCGGAACATCCATTGTCTGAGGCTATCACAAATTATATTGAAGCTGATACACCAAAGCCCGATATTTTTGAAAGTATTACAGGAAAAGGCATTATGGGTAGTTTTAATGGCATGATGTATTATGTAGGAAATCAGAAATTGCTTGATGAAAACAATATTCGTATTGAAATTAAACATGAAAATGAAGCAAACCAGCTGGCTTCTGAATCTAAAACAGTTATCTGGTTTGCTAACTGTATAGAAGTTTTAGCACTTATCGGTATTACTGATAAAATAAAAGAGAATTCTGTTAAAGCTGTATCCCAGTTGCATGCTGCTTCTATAGAGGTTTATATGCTTACAGGGGATAATGATGCTACTGCCAGTGAAATAGCAGAAAAGGTTGGTATTAAGTATTATAAAGCAAGCGTACTACCTCATGAAAAGGCAGACTTTATTAAGCAATTACAAGTTCAGGGAAAGATAGTAGGGATGGTTGGCGATGGAATTAATGATAGTGCGGCTTTAGCTCAAGCAGATTTGAGTATTGCTATGGGGAGGGGGAGTGATATTGCTATGGATGTAGCTAAGATGACAATTATTTCTTCCGATTTAACAAAAATCCCAGAAGCTATTAGATTGTCCAGACTAACAGTGAGAACGATTAAACAAAACCTATTCTGGGCCTTTATATATAATTTGATAGGGGTGCCTATTGCAGCTGGAATACTTTATCCAATAAGTGGCTTTTTGCTGAATCCAATGATTGCAGGGATAGCTATGGCAATGAGTAGTATAAGTGTTGTAACTAACAGTTTGCGATTGAAGATGAAGAAAATATGATCGAGTATAACAATTAAAAGTAGTGAAAATAATGAAAAAAGAATTTAAAGTACAAGGTATGTCATGTAACCATTGCCGGATGCATGTAGAAAAAGCATTGAATAGTGTAGATGGTGTTACAGCTTCAGTAACATTAAACCCTCCAATTGCTGTAATTGAATTTTCGGGCAAGGAAAAATCTCTTGAAGAATTACAGAAAGTGGTTTCAGAAGCAGGAGATTATGAAATAACAGAATAAGATTAGGGACTGTCCCTAATTTTGGGACTGTCCCTAATTTTGTGTAAACGTCAACTACAAGGTTGAAGCTTTATCATATAAATTCTTTCAAATCTCCCC
>USOX01000030.1 GCA_900556485.1 uncultured Dysgonomonas sp. | reverse complement strand
GAAGAATGTTGTTGCAGAACGGGAAATGTATCTATAATTAAAAGTTTATTATCTAAAATTAAAAAAGGAATGGATTCATTCTGAATTATTTTTGTAAAGTATGTTTCTAATCATCAAATGAAAAACCTTAACATATTAAAACCCATGAAAACCAGATCTATTCTAGCATTTTTATTGGTTATATTTATTTGTAATACAAACATAACGGCACAAAATTACGAAAAGACACCGAACGGACTGAAAGTGACAATTAACTCTATTGATGTAGAACTTCAATTTTATAGTCCCTCTACGATAAGAGTTGTAAAGTCTCCTGTAGGATGGAAGTATACTAAAGAAAGTTTATCCGTTGTCGGAAAACCACAAATTATCAAATTCTCGACAGAACAAAAAGAAGATGTTGTAACACTAAAGAGTAACAACATTGGGATCAGTATAGACTTGAAATCAGGTGTAATAAATTTCGTAGACGCCAAGAATAAATCTTTGCTGAAAGAAAAAAGTGCACCTCAATTTACGGATTTCAATGATGCAGGTGTCAAAACATTTAAGGTTTGTCAACCTTTTGCTCTCGATAAGGACGAAGCTATTTACGGGCTTGGACAGTTGCAAAACGGAAAAATGATACAACGCAACCAGACTAAGAATCTGATACAAGGGAATGTTGAGAATGTTGTGACTTTCTTTCAATCAAACAAAGGATACGGCGTATTCTGGGATAATTATTCGCCTACAGTTTTTAAAGACGATCAGCAGGAAACCTCATTTACTTCTGAAGTAGGAGATTGTGTCGATTATTATTTTATGAATGGAGGCAATGCCGATGGCGTAATTGCACAAATGCGCAGTCTGACAGGACTGGTTCCTATGTTTCCTTTATGACATACGGATTCTGGCAGAGCAAAGAGCGTTATAAGAGTCAGGACGAAACAGTAGGTGTAGTCAGTAAATACAGAGAATTGGGAGTTCCTATCGATGGTATTATTCAGGATTGGCAATACTGGGGAAATAATTATCTATGGAATGCAATGGATTTCCAAAATCCCGAATTTAATAAGCCTCAAAAGATGATTGACGATGTACATGCCATGAATGCACACATGATTATTTCTATTTGGTCTTCGTTCGGTCCGCAGACAAAACCTTATAGAGAACTGGATAAAAACGGCATGCTGTTTAACTTCTCTACATGGCCTCAATCGGGAATTGATTCATGGCCTCCCAACATGGAATATCCTTCGGGGGTACGTGTATATGATGCATACAATCCTAAAGCCCGCGACATATATTGGAAATATCTCAATGATGGTATTTTTAAACTGGGAATGGACGGATGGTGGATGGATTCGACCGAACCCGATCATCTCGATTGGAAGCCCGAAGATATGGATACCAAGACCTATTTGGGTTCATTCCGTAAAGTTCGCAATGCCTATCCGCTCATGTCGGTAGGAGGCGTATATGATCACCAGCGTTCGGTGACTTCCGTTAAGCGGGTGTTTATATTGACGCGTTCAGGCTTTGCAGGACAACAACGTTACGGGGCTAATGTATGGTCGGGCGATGTTGGCTCTTCTTGGGAGTCGTTGCGCAATCAGATTCCTGCAGGATTGAATTTCTCAATATGCGGACTGCCTCATTGGAACAGCGATATAGGCGGATTTTTTGCGGGACATTATAACAATACCCCGAACGACGGAAGCGCTACAAAGAATCCGATGTTTCAGGAATTATATGTAAGATGGATGCAATTCGGGGCATTCAATTCGATGATGCGTTCGCATGGTACGGATACTCCGCGCGAAATATATTTCTTTGGGAAAAAGGGTGAGCCTATCTACGATGCCATTGAAAAAACTATCAATCTGCGTTATTCACTATTGCCTTATATTTACTCCACTTCATGGCAGGTAACAAACAATCAATCGAGCTTTATGAGGGCTTTGGTGATGGATTTTCCTCACGATAAAAATGCTTTGGATATCAACAATCAGTACATGTTTGGCAAATCCATTCTTGTAGCGCCTATAGTTCAGGCTCAATACACCCCCGAAACAATAGTAAAAGTGAATGAAGAAGATGGATGGAACAGAGATTCTAAAAAGCAAGATGCGGTTGCCAATGCTGATTTTACCAAAACGAAATCGACTAAAGTATATTTGCCTGAGGGGACAATATGGTATGATTTCTGGACGAACGAGAAACACAATGGAGGAAAAGAGATAGTACGTGAGACAAGCATAGATATGATTCCTCTGTATGTTAAGGCAGGTAGTATTATCCCGATAGGGCCTAAAGTACAGTATGCTGCCGAGAAGAAATGGGATAACCTTACCTTAAAGGTATACGAGGGAGCTAACGGCAGTTTTACCCTCTATGAAGATGAAGGAGATAATTATAATTATGAAAAAGGGGCTTATACAGAGATACCGATGACATGGGATAATTCTTCCCGAAAATTAATTATCGAAAAAAGAAAGGGCTCTTATACCGGCATGTTGTCGAACAGGCAGTTTACCATAGTATTGCAGGATGGTACTCAAAAGACTGTTGAATATAAAGGAAATAAAATAGAGGTGAAATTATAGATATTGAATTCGTCTTGACTTTTTACTTTTCTTGTCATCTTGAGTGAAACGAAAGATCTTTTTTAACGAAACAGATGCTTCACCTACGGTTCAGTATGACAAAATCGCAAAAAGCTAAGAAAAATAGTTACTATAAAAGTGAAAACGGCTTCAATGTTTATCGTAAATTATAATATAAAAGATGAGAAAGTTTTTTGTTTTGATCTTCGGAGTGTTATGTGCATGGTCGGTATATTCGCAGGATATGTCCGTTTTGAGTCCTGACGGACATCTGAATGTGAAGATTTTTGTGAAAGAGGGTAAACCGATGTACTCGGTTACGTATAAAGATAAACCTATGCTCGAAAGTTCACCATTGGGATTGATTACCAATGAAGGCGATTTCAGTACGAATATGAAATTTGTCCAGAAATCGGAAGGAAAGGTCGATAAAAAATATACACAGGATAAAATAAAACAGGCTCAGGTTCATTACGAAGCAAATACTTTGAGATGTACATTTCAGGATGCCAAAGAAAGGCAGCTTTCCGTACTATTTCAAGTGAGTAATAATGATGTGGCTTTTCGTTACGAACTGTCTGCTTGGGGAGAGCGCAGGGCTTGTGTAGTCGAAAAAGAGACGACCGGATTCAGGTTTCCGTCCGTTACTACCGCTTTTGTATCGTACATGATGGCGCCGATGGAGTCTTTTGCCCGTACGTCGCCCAGTTACGAATCGGGTTATCAGACAGATGTGCCTATGGCGGAAACTACTTCGGGTACAGGTTATGTTTTTCCCGGTCTTTTCCGTGTAGGCAATGACGGATGGGTATTGTTGTCCGAAACAGGAGTTACAAGTCTGTATTGTGCTTCCCATTTGGGCAAATATCACGATGGAATGTACACAGTTGAATACCCGAATCCCAAAGAAAACAATGGATTCGGAAGTAATGGTGTTCAGATCGGTTTGCCCGGTGTAACGCCATGGAGGACTATAACCATAGGAGATAATCTGAAACCTGTTGTGGAAACAACGATTCCGTTCGATGTTGTAGAACCACTTTACGATGCTTCTCAAAAGTATAAATACGGACGCAGCACATGGAGCTGGATTGTATGGCAAGACAACAGTATGAATTGGGACGATCAGGTCAGATACATCGACTTAGCCTCAGCAATGGGATATGAATATATACTGATAGACGCATTATGGGACAACAACATCGGATACGAAAAAATGGAAGAGTTGATTAAATATGCCAATTCGAAAAATGTAGATGTTTTCTTGTGGTATAATTCCAACGGTTCGTTTAACGATGCCCCTCAAGGACCGAGAAACCGGATGAATACTTCCGTTGCTCGCAAAAAAGAAATGAAATGGTTGAAAAATGTCGGAGTGAAAGGCTTAAAAGTCGACTTCTTTGGAGGTGATAAGCAAGAGACTATGCGATTGTACGAAGACATCCTCTCCGATGCTAATGATTATGGATTGATGATTATTTTCCATGGCTGTACACTCCCTCGCGGATGGGAACGGATCTATCCCAACTATGTCGGCAGTGAAGCGGTATTGGCTTCCGAGATGCTGATCTTTTCGGAGGATGTTCGTAAGAATGAATCACTATATGCCTCGCTGCATCCTTTTATCCGTAATACTGTCGGATGTATGGAATTTGGCGGTGTACTTTTGAATAAATATCTGAATAAAGAAAACAAGGAAGGTCAAGAGCGATTGACTACCGATGCCTTCCAATTAGCGACAGGAATTTTATTTCAGAATCCTGTGCAGATGTTTGCTCTTACACCTAATAATTTGACCGATGCACCTGCTTCTGCTATCGATTTCATGAAGAAAATACCAACTACTTGGGACGAGACTGTCTATATAGACGGTTATCCGGGAAGATATGCAGTATTAGCTCGGCGAAACGGCGATAAATGGTATGTCGCAGGAGTTAATGCGGGGGAAATCCCTGTGAATCTCAATTTAAATTTGCCAATGTTGGCCGGACAAAATGTATCAGTGTATAATGATAAAAAAGATAAGAAGCTTTTGTTAGAGATTAATAAAATCGATAAAACCGGGAAAATATTTATTTCAATCCAACCCAATAGTGGTTTTGTATTAACCCGATAACAAAAAACTATTTACCATGAAAAGTTATATAACTTACCTTACACTCCTGATATCGATAATGAATATGAGTATCACAATTAGTGCTCAGAATCCTATCATACAGACAAATTATACCGCCGATCCGGCACCTATGGTATATAACGATAGGTTGTATGTATACACCACACATGATGAGGATGGTTCTACATGGTTTACTATGAATAATTGGAGAGTTTATTCGACCAACGATATGGTAAACTGGACCGATCACGGAGTTATACTGTCTTATTTCGATTTCGAGTGGGTTAAGGGGGATGCATGGGCGAGCCAGTGCATCGAAAAAAACGGTAAGTTTTATATGTATGCCCCTATGATATCGAAGACGAATAATCGGGGTGCAATCGGTGTGGCTGTAGCAGACAGTCCTTACGGACCGTTTTATGATCCGCTCGGAAAAGCTTTGGTTCAAACCGAATGGGGAGACATAGATCCGACTGTCTTTATTGATGATGACGGACAAGCCCACCTTTACTGGGGTAACCCGAAACTTTATTACCTTAAGCTGAATGAAGATATGATCTCCTATAACGGGGAAGTCGTTCAGGTTCCTATGATAGAAGAATCTTTCGGTAAGCGTGAGGGAAATCCCGAGAGGCCTACGAAATACGAAGAAGGTCCTTGGCTATATAAGCGTAATAAGCTCTATTATCTGTTTTGGCCTGGAGGTCCTTTGCCTGAATTTATCGGCTACTCGACCAGTCAAAATCCCGAAGGCCCATGGAAATATGGAGGGATTATTATGCCGGCTGAAGGAGGATCTTTCACCAATCACCCCGGAGTTATTGATTTCAGAGGAAAAACTTATTTCTTTTATCATAATGGAGCATTGCCTGAAGGTGGTGGCTTTACCCGTTCGGTTTGTGTTCAGGAACTTAAATTTAATGAGGACGGTTCCATACCTGAGCAGAAAATGACTGAAGGTATAAAAAAGAGTATCGCAACACTTAATCCTTATGCCAAAAATGAGGCCGAGACAATAGCTTGGTCTGAGGGTTTTAAAGCTTCGCAGGACGAAAATGTAGGAGTATTTCTGACTGCGAAAAAAAGCGGTGCTTATATCAAGGTGCAAGATGTGGATTTCCGTCAAAAAGGAGCATCGAAGTTTACCGCAAGACTCGGGACAACACATAATGCGCCTGTATCGATGGAGGTAAGATTGGATGGGGCTGATGGTCAACTGTTAGGCTCTATCAAAATCCCGCGTACAGGAGGAAGCAATCGTTGGGATTTAGTAACAATAGACATTCCTAAAGTTACAGGAGTCCATGATCTTTATTTTGTAGTAAAAGGCGAGCCTTCGAGCCATCTTATGTATTTTGATTACTGGATGTTCTCTGAATAAGCAAAATTGGATGTTGGAAAAACTCCCTGAAATAAATTGAAAATCGAATTAAAATATATACCAATCATGAAGAAATCAGTCTTTCTTTTATCTTTCCTAATTTTGTCGTTGACAGGTTTTGCACAGTTAAAAACATTCAAGATAACAGGTAACTTGATCATTACCGATAAGTTTACCGCCGATCCAGCACCTATGGTGCATAACGGGCGATTATATTTGTATGTTGGGCACGATGAATACTATGAAGGGCAGGACACTGCTTCGGGTGGAAAAGAATTCAATATCACCGAATGGCTGTGCTACTCTACAAAAGATATGAAAACATGGACGGATCATGGTTCGGTGCTAAAGCCAACCGATTTCGAATGGGGAATTGGGGAAGCATGGGCTTCGCAGGTAGTAGAAAAGGACGGTAAGTTTTATTTTTATACTACAGTTCAGGCTGGAGAACCTTACAATAGCAAGACTGTAGGAGTCGCTGTATCCGACAGCCCTACAGGGCCTTTCATAGATGCGATCGGAGTTCCGCTCATTACCGACGATATGACTCCCAATGGCGAAAGAGGATGGTGGAACGATATAGACCCCACAACTTTCATAGACGATGATGGAACACCTTGGATGAGTTGGGGAAACGGTACTTGTTTTCTTGTCAAATTGAAGCCAAACATGATTGAACTGGATGGTCCGATAGAAGTGCTCGATCTGCCTGCATTTGCAGAGGGGCCATGGATACATAAGCGCAATAACCTTTATTATCTGACATATGCGTCGATGGGAGCAGGAAGTGAAATGATAAACTATGCCACTGCCTCAAGCATGGAGGGACCATGGACCCACAGAGGCGTTCTGACAGGGACGGCTGAGAATAGTTTTACTATTCATCCCGGAATTATAGAGTTTAATGAACAATGGTATCTGTTCTATCATAATGCTTCGCTTACAATTGGAGGAAGATCGGGAGCTATAGGGCGTCGGGCTGTATGTGTCGATTACTTATACTACAATGCAGATGGTATGATGTATTATGTAGAACAAACCAAAGAAGGAATTACTGTCCCTCCAAAATCGAAAGAAGAAATAAAACTTATACAAAATCCTTTTCCCGAGGGAGGAGAATTTGTCGAGAAAATGACTATGGAGAAATATTTTATGGAGAAACCCTGATATAAAATTGACAAATAAAAAATGAAAAAATATAATTTAGCGATTATCATAGCAATAATGTTGATAGCGTTTACCTCATGTTCCCCAAAAGAAGAGTTTCATGTTTACCTGTGTCTCGGACAATCCAATATGGAAGGTAATGCAAAATTTGAGGCTCAGGACACAGTAAGTGTCGATCCGCGTTTTGTAGTATTGCAGGTAGTAGATTGCCCCGATCTTCACAGAGAAAAAGGTAAATGGTACACAGCAGTTCCTCCTTTGGCACGTTGCTATACGGGTCTTACTCCCCCAGACTATTTCGGACGGACAATGGTCGCTAATCTTCCATCACACATAAAAGTAGGCGTTATCAATGTAGCAGTAGGTGGATGTAAAATAGAGTTGTTTGACAAAGACAATTACCAAAGCTATATTGCCGAATCCCCCGACTGGCTGAAAAACATGGCAGATGAATATGATGGAAATCCTTACGGAAAACTTGTGGAGATGGCTCGAATAGCTCAAAAAGATGGTGGAATAATCAAAGGAATATTGATACACCAAGGCGAATCGAATACAGGAGATACTGACTGGCCTCAAAAAGTAAAAAAAGTCTATGACAATCTTTTGAATGATCTGAATATAGAGGCGAATTCTATTCCTTTACTAGCAGGTGAGCTTGTCAATGCAGATCAAGGGGGTGTTTGTGCAAGCATGAACGAAATCATAGGAACTCTACCACAGACTATTCCGAACTCACATATTATTTCGTCGAGTGGTTGCAAAGCCAGTAAGGACAGCTTACATTTTTCGGCAGAAGGATATAGAGAATTGGGAAAAAGATATGCAGATAAAATGCTTTCGCTATTAGATGCAAACATATTAATGAAATAAAAAAGTAAGAAGAAATAGAATTCCCGATAAAGCACTTTTAAGAAAATTTTACTTATATTTGGTATATATAAAAAAAGAGAATATTCTCTTTTTTTATTATTGTTAATTGATAATACCTAAATAAGGAAAACAAGTATATATAATGAGATTCGGGATAGCTATATTATTTCTTCTTATTTCTTCTTTACATTTATTATCCTCAGATATGAAATTCTATAATATTAATTCGATTTATGGAATTTCGATGAGGGAGACCAGTTCAATATGTAAAGATGATAATGGATTTATCTGGACATCTTCCAAAACAGGCATTCTAAGGGTTACAGATGGAGATTATCGCATCTATTCCCTTCCATACAGAACTGCGGATGTAATAACAGTAAAGCTCATTTACAAAAACTCTCAGCTGTACGCATATACAAATAATGGGCAATTGTTTGTATATGATGAATTACATGATAATTTCGGCTTGATAGTAGATTTGAGAGAATTGCTGACAGAGCATTATTTGCATCTGGTTCTTAGTGATATGACTATCGATGAATCAGGTAAATATTGGTTTGCTACATCTGCCGGCTTATACAGATATGATACGGAGACATTAACTTTAATAAATGAAAAACATATCGATGTAACAAGAATTACAAAATACGATGACACCCATCTGATTTTTGCAACGAGTGAAGGTATAAGTATGCTGGATGTAAATATATTAAATACTGAATTCTTATATAGGGATATAGAGAATAATATGTCTTATACTTCCTGCCTGTACTATGACAATAAAAACAACCGTTTATGGTTAGGCTCTAATTCGGAAGGGTTGTATTACTACGATTTCAAAGATAGACTATTTGAAAAAATAACGCTCAAAGGTTTTCCCAAACAGCCTATTATGGCAATCAGAGAAAATAGTGACTCAACCTTATACATAGGTATCGACGGTCAAGGAATTTGGGAAATATCAAAGGATGGTAAATCATTATTAAATATATACAAAGAACATGCAGATAGACCTCACTCACTTTCCGGGGATGGAGTTTATGATATTTTTTGTGATGAAGACAAAAAAGTTTGGGTAAGTACGTACAGCGGAGGACTTTCTTTTTTTGAGAAAGAGGCTCCTTTGGTAAATCAATTGACTCACCAGATCAATAATCCTAATTCGCTTTGCAACAATCAGGTAAATAAAGTACTTGAAGACAGCAGGGGGAATATTTGGTTTGCTACAAACAATGGTGTTTGCCGATGGAAGGTATCAACCGGAAAATGGGATGTATTTTATCAAAACAAACACGAACAGGCTCAGGTTTTCCTTGCACTGTGTGAGGATAATGAAGGCAATATATGGGCGGGTACATATTCATCGGGCGTTTACATTCTGGATAGTAATACAGGTAAAGAATTGAAACACTATTCATTTGACGGGAAGAATGATATCGGTTTTTCAGGAAAATTCATATTTGATATTTTCAAGGACAGCGAAGGCGATATTTGGCTTGGAGGAATGTTGAGTGATATTATTTGCTATAAGACTAAAGAAAAGCAGCTTCGATCGTACAGCTCTCAGCCGGTCAGGAGTTTTAGTGAATATTCTCCCGGAAAAATATTAGCTTCCTGTACCTATGGACTATTATTGTTGGATAAGGAAAGTGGAGAAGAAGAAATAATACTGAACAATTATTTGACTCAAGGTGCTTTAGAGATCGATGATAATTTGTGGATATCAACCAGCGGCGACGGGTTGGTTCAATTCAATAAAAACAGCAAAACAGCAACAAAATTCACCGGTGAATCAGGATTATCTTCAAATTATGTAAACAGTGTTATTTCTGCCAACGGTTATCTATGGCTTGGTACTGAGAGCGGATTATGTCGGTTCAGTCCTCATGACAATTCTGTTTTAGTCTACTCGTTTATTCTGCCTTTATCAAATATTTCTTATAATGTAAATGCCGGACTCAAATTAAAAAATGGTAATTTGGCATGGGGTACTAATGAAGGCGTCGTAATTTTCGATCCCAACAGGCTTTATAAGACATCGCATCAAGGCGAAATATTTTTTCAGGATATAACTATATCCGGACGTTCTATCAGAGAGACGCCAAAACTTCTGCACGGTATCCCGGTCAATAAACAAACCGATGTTAAATTAAATTACAATCAAAGCACATTCGCTTTGGAACTTATTCCGATTGGAGTTTCTTCTCTCGGTACCAAATTTTCGTGGAAACTGGAAGGCATCGATAATGACTGGAGTCCGCCTTCCGATCTTCGTTTTATCAACTATGCCAATATACCGAGCGGTAACTTTGAGCTTAAAATAAGGATGCTTGATAATTCGTTATCACAAATTATTGATGAACGTATGTTATCAATTCAAATAGTTCCGCCATATTGGGATACATGGTGGTTTCGTTTGATTGTATTTACAATTATCGGAATTATCACATTTTTTATCTTGAAGATTTATACAAACCGCCTGAAACAACGGCATGCTGAAGATAAAATTCGTTTTTTCACAAACACTGCACATGATATTCGCACATCGCTGACTTTGATTAAGGCGCCTATCGAAGAGTTGAACAAAGAAAAAAGCCTATCGGATAAAGGTCAGTATTATTTGAACTTGGCAACCGAACAGTCTAACAGGCTGTCGTTTGTTACCACTCAATTACTCGATTTTCAGAAAGTAGATATCGGTAAAGGGCAGGTATTCCTGATAATGGTCAATATTGTGGAACTTGTATCCCGAAGGATATCCATGTTTGAAGCTACAGCCAAGAAGGATAATATCAATCTTGTTTTTTCATCGGACAAGGATGTATATATTACTGCTGTTGACGAATTGAAATTTGAGAAAGTTGTAGACAACTTAATTTCGAACGCTATAAAATACTCGCATCCGCACAGTAATGTCGAGATAAATTTGACTTGTAAAAGAGAAGAATGGATTTTGGCGGTAAGGGACTACGGGCTGGGAATATCCGATAATGCGCAGAATAAGCTGTTCCGTGAATTTTACAGAGGCGATAATGTCGCAAATTCAAAGATGGTAGGCTCCGGTATCGGTTTATTGCTGGTGAAAAGTTATGTTTCGATGCATAACGGGGAAATCATTTTAAAAAGTAAAGTAAATGAAGGTTCTACCTTTACTATCAGAGTTCCATATAAAGAAGTAGCAGAAACAGCCTCTCCACAAGCGACAAAGACAGATATAAAAACGAATATACCGATAGAAGCGGATCATAACACCGAAGGTTCGGAAATATCTATAAAAGAGGAAGAAGAATTAACACCTAAAAAGCAGACAATACTTATAGTTGAAGACAATGGCGATTTGCAGAATTTCCTGAACTATTCGCTTCAAGATTTATACAATATCACAATCGCAAACGACGGATTGGAGGCATGGCAGATAATTCAGAAAAAAATGCCGGATTTGGTTATTTCTGATATTATGATGCCCGAAATGGACGGACTTGAGCTGTGCAGATTGATAAAGTCTACATTCGAGACATCACATACTCCGGTTATTTTACTCACTTCTTTGTCCGAAAAAACGAAACAATTGGAAGGACTGGGTCTTGGTGCAGATGATTACATCACAAAGCCGTTCGATATAATGATCCTTACCCATCGGATAAAATCAATAGTTAAGAACAGGGAAGCCGTAAGGGATAAGGCCGTAAAAATGATAAAGCAAAATGATAATGAGTTGATTTTTACAAATGAGTTAAATGATCGTTTTGTGAAAAAAGCAGTGGAAGTTATAAATAATAATATTTCAAATAGTCTGTTCGGTAAAGATGAGTTTGCATCAGCTATGAATGTGAGTTCTTCGCTTCTTTATAAAAAAATAAAGGGATTGACAGGACAATCACCTACCGATTTTATTAAAATAATCCGTCTCAATTATTCATTGGAATTACTTCAATCACGTAAATATACTATTACTGAAGTAAGTGAACTTACCGGATTTTCCAGCATCGGGTATTTTAGTACGGTATTCAAAAAACATTTCGGAAAATCGCCTACGGAAATCCTCAATTAAAAGATTTCTAAGCAAAAATATAGAAGAAGTTATCCGGATAATGTCGGGTAACTTTTTTATTTCCCCATAACTTCTTTATCCTTCACATTCAAAATATCTGAAATTGGAAATTAAATATCTAAAATTAAACATGCTGTTTATGACGATTGTTGTTTTGATTCATGTGTCATATAATCAGCTTGTTATCTGACTTGTTGCGCTCTGATTTATAGATATTTTTCTTAATATCCAAATTTATAAATAATGTATCTATAATTGAAATGGATACATTGACCGGAACTCTATATTTGTGATAAATATCATTAGGAATAGAATTTTTTCTTTAAGTATTAAGTTGTTAACCTAAAATGAAACCAAAACATGAAAAAATACTTTTTCTTGCTTTTTATCCTGTTTGCAACGAAGAGTAATTCTCAAGAACTTAGACTCTGGTATGATCAGCCTGCCAAAGTTTGGGAAGAAGCTTTACCGTTAGGCAATTCCCGATTAGGCGCTATGGTATATGGAAATCCGGTGCGGGAAGAATTACAACTTAACGAAGAGACTATTTGGGGAGGTGGGCCTTATCGTAATGATAATCAGAATGCCTTAAAAGCATTACCCGAAGCTCAGAAACTTATATTCGACAATAAAAACGGAGAAGCAGATAAATTAATAAATGAGACTTTTTTCACAAGAACTCATGGAATGCCTTTTCAAACAGC
>USOX01000029.1 GCA_900556485.1 uncultured Dysgonomonas sp. | reverse complement strand
ACCGGATTGGCATACTCCGATGTCAAGAAGCTAACCTTCGATGATATTCAAACTTCTTTCGATGGCGAATTATGGCTGATTGCCAAGCGCAAGAAAACCAATGCCACTTTCTATGTAAAGCTACTTCCGGTAGCTAAACAATTAATTGAACAGTATCGTCTTGTAGCCAGAAATAATTATATATTTCCCGTTCCTACTTTTGGTGATAGTATGAACCGATGCCTGCAACGTATTGCTAAATTATGTGGAATTACTAAGCGGATTACCTCACACATGGCCAGGCACTCGTTTGCCACAACCGTCTGTTTATCAAAGGGTGTACCTATAGAAACCGTCTCTCAGATGCTCGGGCATTCTTGTATTACCACAACACAAATCTATGCCAAAATAACCAACGAAAAGATCAGTCAGGATATGGCAGCACTAACAGACAAGATTGGCGATACATACCAGCTTGATGTTGATAGAGATGAGTCGGACTATAGAAACATTAAACGTATCGGTAAAAAACAGAAAGCTATGTTTATCCGTAAAAAGAGAGAAAATAATCCGGTTGATCCGTCAAAATACATCACACGAAAATAAGTAAACTGTTTAGGTATAGTAAAATGAAACGGATTGACTATAAGAAAATCAATCCGTTTCATTATTATACTTTGTACAATGTACAATTTTACATTCTCCGCCCTTTTTTCTTCGGCTGTATAATCGGTTGCTGTAGCTTCTTTTCCTTACCTGTAGCATTTTCTTTCATATGCGGGAAACGTTTGTTTTCCTCCCGGGTCATGTCTGTCAGGCGAGTCGCTATATCTTCCCAACGGAAGTCTTTCCCCAATAAATCGATCCTTTCCGAGAAACGGATATCATCGTAATAGTTGAGTCCTTTAAGTGCCCGGTACGGATTTGTCTGCGGGTATTTCGTTTCGAATGCTGTCAGCATCTCTTTCAGCGAAAGGTAGTCGGACAGATAAGCCACATCAATAAAATCTTTCAGCCGGGTCCCGTTATCGCCAATAGCGGATAACTTCATGGCGGCAATATCTTTCAGCCCATACAGTCGTACGCCGTCTTCCAGTATCCTTGGCTCCACATCGGGATAGTCATGCCGGATAAAATCCAGTTTTATTCCTTCTACTTCACCTTTGAGGCTATAGCCTTCCAGAAAGTCACCTTTAAAAGCATAGTTCTTCTGAAGATATTGTTCCAGTTGTACCGGATTAAATTCACCTGTAGTAAATAAATCCAGATCAATACTCTTCCGGTGCCCTATCAATAGGGATAAAGCAGTACCTCCGGCCAGTGCAAAACCATTGAATGTACTGTCATTCATTATTGATTTTAAGAGTGCATAAGTGCCTGCCTCGACTGTTTGCGTATGTAACATTTGAGTTCCTCCTTCTTTAAGTTAAAAGCAGTACAAACAAAAGCAATATCTTTATCGGAAAGGTTCAATACTTCATCCTGTATGATCCGCCTTACTCCCTCTATGCCTCCATAAAGGGCGAACATTGCATAATAATCCTCATCCCGGCCTCTTTCAATAACACGCTCGACAACCAGTGCCCGCATATATTGCCAGTCGAAACCGGAAAGGTCATATTCCCACAGCAGGCTGTGCCTTACTTTCGGTTCAAGTTTAATTCGTTCTTTCCAATCGGACCACATAGGTATATCTTATATATGAATATTTAATGGTATAACAAAAATAAGTATTTATATTCAATTTGCCGGATTTGACCGACTTAAATATAAAAATTGACTGCTATTGTTTTGTTCTGCAAAAGTGTAAATAAAAATATCATTCTTTACTAATCGTTTCTTATTTATCTGCCCACAAAATTACAGGAAGAGAATAAAACGCCAAATCCTAAAGCCCTTCGGGTTTCTTATCAGAAAGATTTGTCTGATTTATTCTTCTCCCTGTAAAAATAATGTTTAGCAGATGAAAAAGAGAAAAATGTTTTGTTTCCTTCCATTCCCGCCTTAGAATGGTAATTCCGGTGAGTGGTAGTTTTGATGCAATACTTCTTCTAATTCCTTTTCGGGATAGAGTATCTTACCTCCGATAGTCGTATAACAGATCATTCGTTTATCCCGCAGGGTTTGAAGCGTACGGGGCGAGATATGCAGATACTCCATTACTTCCTCCCCACTCAGGTAACGATTGTCAGCCAGCATCGGACGATGTTTATCCCGAACATCCTGTACATTACCAAGAGCCTGCTCTATTTGTCCTTCGAGTTCCCTGAACTCTTCGGACTCAAAACCGATAAACTTATCCATTGTCTGATACTCCTTTCATTCCTGATTGCAATAAGCCGTCAATATCCGACTCCTTAAAATATACCTTGCCTCCTAACATCGCATAAGGTATTTTATCATTATTACGCCATGTCTGCAAAGTCCGCTTCGATATACCCAAAGCCCGGCAAACATCCGCCGAGTCTATTCAGCCGTCACGGGGATTAGGGCAATATAGCTCCTTTAACGCATTTACTTCAAATGTTAATCTGCCTATCTGTCTTTTCAGTAGTTCCCATGTCAATAGATCAATACATACAATTTCCATAATTCTTACATTTAATACTTTGATTTTTACTTTTGTTCTTTATCACTGTTAAATGTGCTGGCCAACGAACGTTTTAAGCCCTCATTGGCTGCACGGGTAATCAGTTCCCTATTTGCCAATAAATGGTCTGCAAGGATATTCGACAACAAAATAGTCGGAGTAATCTCCGGAGCGATATGCTGTAAGGATGCTACAAGTGTTTGTAGCTTTTCTTTCATACGTATATCGATATATACCGGAGTATAATCCTTGACTTTCTGTGCCGTCAGAAAACGTCGGGCATAGTCTTCCTCATCTTTCTTACGACCAGCTTTTGCTTTGGCAGAAGTCGGCATTCATGTACTGTCTTCAATCACTTCGGATATATCTTTCTTTTCTATTTCGGATTTAGTATTTTCAAGTTCGTCACTCATACTGGTTTTATTTTAAATGTGAATAATAATGTTTAATGATTTGATAAATGTAAGTGTGTTAATAGTGCTTACTAACACTTACAGACATCAACTTACTCAAACATCCCTGATACGGTTGGCTTTGTTGGCTCTATACATAATTATGCACTCCCGGAGAATAACCGGATATACGACATTGTATATCGGTGCTTCCGAAATCAGGAACAAAATTATCGACTTACTGATGCCCACGCTGTTTGCATAACAGCTTTACCTAACAGGTTATGGTAGTATGATATTGATTGTCAATACATATCTATTGAGATATATAATCAAGAAAGGCAAGTTTGATAGGAATTATCAAATCGTATATAAATATCAATCAGCTGATATTCAGATAATCATGTGACATTGGTAAGTAATAGGGATATTTATGGTCAAAAATGGCAAATAATATTTTTTAACTATTCAGGGTTATACTCCCCTAGTTCTTCTATCAAGTCTTCTATATCTTCCAGCCCACGAATGCTTTCTTTCTTGTTCTTATTACGACAGTTGAGTAATTGTTGCATGTTAATATTATGCGTGTTATCCCCATATCTCTCTTTGTTACCCTCCGTGCGGAAAGATATAAAATCTTTGTTGCCATCGGCAACAGATATCCATGTATCTTTGATATAACCGGACTCCATGAGTTGGTCGAAAAGGTAAACCAATGATTTTTGGTTGGTAACCTGTAGTGGTTCGGCTAGTTTTCCTGTCAGGAGCTTTTTTATCTCCGATATTTTTATTTTTAGGCGAAACAACCTAATCTTTTCTATGCAGTCTGCTAATAATGTATATTGTTCTTTATTCAGTTTGGGCTGGTAGGAACGTTTAGTAACTTTGAGTTTAGCTTTAGTCTCCTTGGCTATACTGCTTTTAGGGGTTGGCAACTTTTCCTGAGTAATATTCTCTTTGGGAGTCGGAAGCTTCTCTTTGGCAGTATCTTTAGAGGGAGTTGGAAATAATTTCTCATATTTTATACACAAGCGTTCCAAACTTACAAGGTCTACCAACTCTTTAAAGTAAGGTAAATCTATTTTTGCTAGTTCTTCGGCATAATTCATCTTATTTATTTCAATGGGAGAAGTAACGAGCTTAGCATACTGGCGAAAAATATCTTTCCCGGCATCATCGAAAAACTCGGAATACCAGAGATAGTCTTTCCGTCCTTCACGCAGATATTTAGGTAGACTTTCCAATGGTGGGTTGTTGCGGATAATATCAATTGCTTTGCTTCGATAGTGTTGAATATCAGTTTCGGTAACCTTAGTATTAGCGACCATACCCAACATCGTTTCGTAGTTCACTTCTACAAAACCATTCAAGCATTGCTGTACCGCCCGAAATGCTTCGGGTATATTGCCGTCATAATCCAACTGTTCTTTAAACTCATACATAGTATAAAGATAAATATTTCCCCAGTAATATTACCAATATTACTAACAGAAGTAGCTAAAGTCTGTTTATGTAGGCAAGGTAGGTAGCAAATAAATGTAAGTCGATGCAAAGTTCTCTGTATGGGTGTAACAAGTATATAACTATCAGAATTACAATATATATTTGTGTTTGTATCCACGCTGGATACATTAAAAATAACAATGTTATATGATACGACAAATCGACATCAGCCCATTAAGCTGCTCCACCTACCTTTGAAGAGCAAACGGCAATACTTCGATAGTATTGCTGGTTCCGAAGTATTCGATAGTGTCCTCACTTCGGAGTGTAAATGTTGCCACCGGATCAAAAAACAAAGAGACTTCCGCCTCTTTATTTTTTTCTCGTCGTCAAAGGAGCAAGGTAATCTTTCGGGTAACCCAAAAGTCGCTGCGCATCCTTTTGATTTACTCCCGAAAATACCTTGCCCTTGCAGGGGGCGGTGACCACGTTGGAAGTAAATCCGGCGTACCTTGAATTCTTCTTCCGCTTCAAAACCCGCTCCCGCCGGTCGCAGATTCTGAGGTCACTGGACAGCCCTTTTTTATTGCTCCCGATGGTTGCAACGCCAAAGAGCTGTGTAGCAATCCTACCCTTCATCTCCTGTTGGTCGCTTCCGTTTCGGCTTGCCCGTGTGTTAATAGGCACACAGAAATTTTCCATAACCATAAAAGAAACCGTTATGGAAAGTAAGAAAAAGGATAATAAATTGGGAGCGGAGACTCTCCGTAGGGGTAGGCCAAAGAAAGAGAAGAAGAAACTTTCCGTTTCGATTAATCTGAAATTGACCGAAGAGGATTATAATTCCATAAAAGAAAAGGCCGAAAAGATGGGTATGAAAACAACACAGTATGCACGGGAAATGACACTGAAGGGAAGCATTAAATCACGCTTTACTTTGGAAGAACTTGACCTGATGCGAAAGCTGGCCGGTATGACCAATAACCTGAACCAAGCAGCTAAACAAGCCAATAAATCAGGATTTACACAGGTTGGTGTAGAAATAGCACATATTGCCTTTCAAGTAAAAGAATTACTAGATGATTGCTAAAAATATCAAAGGAAAATCATTCAAGGGTTGCGTATCATATGTAATGAATGATACGGCAACTTTACTTGAAGCAGAAGGAGTCTTTGCGGGTAATACAAAGGATATTATCCGCAGTTTTGCCATGCAACGCTCCGGCAGAAAGGAAATAAAACAACCTGTCGGGCATATCCCTATATCCTTTTCTGCAGAGGATAAAGGACGGATGACTGATGAATTTATACTTCAACTGGTTAAAGAATATATGCAGGAAATGGGCATTAAAAATACCCAATATATTATTGTCAGGCATCATAATACGGATAATCCCCACCTACATATTGTCTATAATCGTATTGATAATGGGCTGAAATTAATATCTGTCAACCACGATTATAAGCGGAATATCAAAGTTTGTAAGAAGCTGAAAGACAAATACAATCTGACTTACGGCAAAGGAAAAGAGAAAGTAAAACGGGAAAAGTTGGATAATCCCGATAAGGTTAAGTATTATATCCATGATGCAATAAAATCGGTTTTACCCACTTGCAAGAACCCGGCAGATCTAAGATTCGCTCTGAAAGAATATAATATTGAGCTTGAATACAAATTCAAACGGACAACCCGAGAGATTGAGGGTGTATCGTTCAAATACGATAATATCTCTTTCAAAGGCTCGCAAATCGATAGAAAATTCAGTTTCGGAAACCTCAAAAAGGAGTTTGAAAAGAATATTTTGGAGGCAAGAAAACGAGTTCGGGAGGAACTTCTGCAACAACAAGCCGAGCAAAAGACTAAACAGGAGGCGGAAGAGAAAGCAAGAAAAGAAGCCAAAACTGCTCCGAGAAATACAAAAATTGGAGGGGTTGAAATAACATCTGAACAGTGGCAGATATTGAAAGAGGGTGGATTCATTTATCTCGAAAATATGAAAAGCTCGGGCGGACAAATAATGTCAGCTTATGTTTTTACGGATGATAAACAGGAGAAAGTCTTTGTTTCCAAACAACAGCCTGACAGTTTCGTCAAATATGGCAAATATGAAATGCGTGTTCGGGACAAAATCCTGATAGAGAAAGGCTATGTTACCAAAGCTAAAATTAAATGGTATGGCATCGGGACTTTTGCCTATCCGTACCTCTGGAAAAAGGATAAATCTGATTCCGAGTATCAGGAGTCGTGGCGTGACCCGAGGGTGAAAATGACTCAGAAAGAGAATAATCCCAAGAATAATCAACAACAGATAGCTCAAAAAATGGAGAGGAAGAGAGGGAGGGGGATGTAAAAGAACTACAAATATAAAATTTCATTTTTTTAATACCGAAAAATTACATATAACTTATTGATTTACAGTTTTCGAAACTGTAATATTCTTTTGGAGGCTCACCAGTTACTCTCGGCTGGTCTTTCTTAAGCGAATTGGTGGAATTTGTATAAATAGGCTTTCCAAAACCCTGCATTTACCAGTTGCCAGAATAACAATATCCTCCCAACCTGAAATATCAAAATCGGTTTTATCAAAATCGACAGGATGACTTTCAGGGTTCAGCAACCATTTAAACTTCCATATTCCATCTAGCAATACAATCTCTTATTCTTCTTTGTTGATACCTATAACATCTGGATTCTCCCAGTCAGGCAACGTTTGGGGACTCACATAAAATATTAGCAATAGAGAAAAGAAAAAAAATCTCTTTATATTAAACATTATATTGAATAAAGTTCTAGATCACACATTTTCAATGAAATTCTAAAATTATGTAGACCGCAAGCGATAAGCATGACCAAGTCATCAAAGCCAAACTTGCGACATCTGAAACGCTCTTTGACAATACGACATCTTTTGATTCCTCCAATAGCATGCTCCACAAGTATACGAAAGCTGGATATTTTTCTGTTTTCTTCCTTCTGTATATTGGACAACTCTTTACCTTTGGCTTTCTTTGTAGGCATTTTTACCATTACATTTTTAGGATTGTGTCCTAAAAAACCTGTATCTTGCCATAAACAGATTCCCGTAGGTAAACTTATGGGTTGTTCATCTACAATTCTTTTGTCATGAACGTGCCCCTCGTAAGTCCCGGATAGCCATAGAATCCTTTTTTCAGGAGTACAAAGCAGATTATTCTTCACATTATGAGTTTTTTTTACCACTATAACATGATTTTTGTCTGTCTGAATCCTGTGGCCTCTCTATTGGCCTTTCGGTTCCGTCAAGCAATATATTTTCACATTGTGAGGCAATATATTGAACTCGTAGATGATTCCTATCAGGTAGTTCGCCTAAAGTTTTCAAAGTCTTAACTAAGATATCGGACAGTAGATGAACCCATTCATTACATTGCGGCTGTGTCATATCATAGGTTGCTCCATGATACTCCTGTAGCGGGTTATTCTTTAGATAGGAGAGTATGAATAACAATTTATCTTCTATCAAAGGTATTTTACTGGACTTTCGGTTGTAAGATATTCGTTCCCTAATTTTACCTGTCAATGTAAAATGTGAATAATATTCTTCCCAGTGATACTTGAAAGTAGGTAAAAATGCCTCAAACTCCACATTTGTAAAACCCGTCAATGATAACAACTGCTTAGAATTCTTTCGGATTTTGTCGTATTTCATGATTGCTCTTAATGTTTAGCATATCACAAATGTATGTAAAAGAACGCTTTAATTTATAATTCTGGGATGGGTGAAATCCCCCGCCTTTAGGCGGAGAAATTATATATTTGTAAAAATATAATTTTTATGCAAACATATAAAAGTGGTTCACACACCCGCTATGACATCAAATACCATATAGTTTGGATAACGAAATATCGCCGTCCGGTTCTAGAAGGTTCGGTTGCCGAACGAACCCGCGAGTTGATACGTCAAATATGTATACAAAATGAAGTAACTATCATCAAAGGTCATGTTTCAAAAGACCATATACATATTTTAGTATCCTCTAACCCAAGTTTGTCCATCAGCCGTTTGGTTCAAAAGCTAAAAGGAGCCAGTTCTCATAAGTTGTTTCAAAAATATGCTCATCTTCGTAAGCAATATTGGGGGCAACACTTATGGTCACGAGGTTACTTTGTAGCCACTACAGGAACTGTAACCGATGAAATCATAAAAGAGTACATTGCCAATCAGGACAATGAATTACCTGACGATGATTTTCGGATAGGCTCTTAAGAAGACTTAAAGTCTTTCTCTGTTAGATGGCTTTAGCCTTAATCAGGACTTTTAGTCCGTTATATAACCCACCGCCTCTTTAGGCGTGTGGTAATTTAGTTAACTATTGTATATAAACTCTATTGAAAAGTTATCAGCGATAAAACAATTACATGAAATATTATTCAACCGATATTTTGCTATCTACCTTGAAATAATCAAAATCGACATATCCGCCCGTTTGTTTTGTCGCATAATTGAATAGAGCAAAGCGGTATCCGATAAAATGAGGCATACTATAAGACATCTTTAAGGGCTTCCCGATTGACTTCCAATTCTTCCCATCAAGACTGTAATAAAAATACCCGATGTCTGTCATCTCTTTGAAATCAGCTTCCACCTTAAGGTGAATTGTTTTACTGTTAAATGGTATTGATTCTAATTCATTGTAATATTCATTTTCCTTATCAGCTTCCTGCGAATTTCCTGCAAAAATATACTTTTTTCCATTTTCCATTTTCACTCCAACGAGTCCGTACCTCCTTTGAAAAAGGCTTAATCCGGCTAAATCTCCATCTTTCATTTTACTTACATCCATAGCTACTACTCCTGAGCATTCAGGACCGAAAGTCCTTTGTGTCAATGTGTTTTTAGCATTTAAGAAACTTTCGTCTGTCCTGAAGGTAGTTAAGCGAAGAAATCCCGGACGATCTTTTACAGACCAATATGCGTTATTCGGATTATGGTTCCATTGCCAAACAAGAGGTAAATCTGTCTCACCGGCTTTTCTTGAAAAATCGTCAGAAGCAACAATAGCGGGTATAGCAGGTTGTCTTGCATTAATATCTAAATATTCGGGCACAATACCATTATCTCCGAATACAGGCCAATCATCTTCCCATTTCATCGGCACAAGGTATGGAATACGACCTACCGAGCCGTAATCTCTAAAGAAGTAGCCATACCATTTACCATCGGGTGTATCGATAAAGCCACCCTGAGCAATGCCTTTATCTTCAAGTACTACTTTACCTTCGTAAGGTCCCATAATATGATCGGCACGATAAAGCAGTACCGTACGCATACCTCCCTTGGGCCAAGTTATAAGAAAAATATAATATTTTCCGTTTACTTTAAACATCTGCGCACCTTCGGCAGGGAGACCTCGTTCTTTTCCTGTAATTGCATCAGCATTCTCAATGACTATCTTATTTTCATTGTCTTTTATACCACTTAAATCGCTCCTCATTTCACGAATCCCTATATTTCCTCCACAACTGACTATATAAATTTTTCCATCATCATCGAAGAAAAGAGAATGATCGTGTATCATGGGCCTGAACGATTGCACCTCCCACGGAGTTTTATCAGGATTTTTTGTTGAGAAAATATAATTCATCTCGCTGTTATTAGAAAATGTAGAGACATAAAACGTTCCGTTATGATAACGCATACTGCTTGCCCATGTACCTCCGGCATAAGCATCTTTACTGTTTTCTAACTCATAAGCGTCCAATTTCCCAAGGTTTTCGTATGTATAACTTGCCATTTCCCAATCGACCAAATTCTTCGACTTCATAATGGGAGTTCCAGGATTCATATGCATGGTAGTACTACTCATATAATAGATATCATCAACTCTTATCATGGACATATCGGGCACATCTGCCCATATGATAGGATTATGAGCCTTTTGGGCATTGATATTTACGGTCAAAGCACTTATAATAAAAAGCACACCCAACTTTTTGACGAAACTACGTTTTTTCATGGTTATTTTGGTTTTTATAACTCAATATCGCAACATTGGTTGAAAGGATATTTCCTAAAGCAGTATCTAAATTTTAAAATCCATATTATTTGTCGAGCATTTAAATTTATTGTTGTCTCCATTGACTTGCAATTGAATCGTTTTTTTATTGTCTATTTTATTAAAGTATTATATATCAAATTATTGGAAAATTCTCCTAACAAAATTATACAACCCATTTTTCCACACATTAAAGTCATGCCCACCGTCTATCGTATAATAGATGTGTTCCACACCATTCTGTTTTAACGTCCTGCTATACTTTAAAGGCCAATCTTCGACTACATTGTCATTGTTTCCTTTAAGTATCATTATCAGTGTATTTTTCTTATACTTGCCAGGCAAGGTTAACGTCTTTTCTGTGAAAAGACCGCCTTCAACATTGTAGGGCAGAATGCCCACTGCCGGTGTAAATGCTCCGATGTAAGCAAAATCCTCAATCATGTTGATGCCGACATGAAGAGCCGACCTTCCACCCATAGAGAGACCTGCAACTGCCCTATTGTCGCGATCGGAAAATACGGAATAGGTCTTTTCTACATACGGGATAAGGTCGACTCGCAGATCGATCAGGAAATTATCAAATTCACGAAAATGTTCCACCGAATAAAATTCGGGAGCTATTACTACATCTTTATGTCTTGCTCGTATATTGGGAATAACTATAATCATTTCTTTCGCTTTACACTCTGCAACCAAATTATAGACGATTTCGTTTGGGTTTCCTCCCAACCATTCCGATTCATTGCCTCCTATCCCATGAAGAAGAAATAGTAACGGATACTTTTTATCATTATTATAGTTGGGCGGTAAAATGATTTTCGCATTTCTATCATTCTCCGTCGTCGTCGAATAATAGGTTATATCTTGAGTTTCGCCATATAATACACCATCCTTTCTCGAATCAAAATTCGCAGGCGTTATATATTCATTATCTACAAATACCTTTATTTTAGAGCTTTTGCATGACATGAGTAAACATGGCGTTAATAACAGAATAAAAAGTATATTTTTCATGTTACTCGTATTTTTATATTGCCTCTGTTACAATTTAATTTTCGATTATTACTCACATTTCTTCTTTAGCTGAACAGGTATGATATCCATCAGAGCTAAGCCTTTCCAATACAATACTATATTGTTCAATTCAACCTTTTTTGTATTGACTATGACAGCCCTCTGATATGGATAATTAACTACATTTCTTCAGGCAAATCGAATTGCTTTGATACACTTTATTTATTCGTAATATTTTTATTTTTCCGTTCCTTCTATTGTTTTTATAGTCCCATCTTCGTTGTATTCGAGTTCGGTTACTTTTACACTGCGAAGCCATGTCCTTCCACCCGACGGAACCGAATCATGATGGAAAAGATACCATTTTCCTTTGAATTCTATAATTCCATGATGGGTAGTCCACCCAACTACAGGAGTGAGTATTACCCCTTTGTAGGTAAAAGGTCCATACGGATTATCACCTATTGCATAACAAAGGTTATGAGTATCACCTGTCGAGTAGGAATAATAGTATTTGCCGTTGTATTTATGCATCCATGACGCTTCGAAGAAGCGGCGTCCGGTATCTCCGGCTGTCAACGGTTTTCCGTTCTCATCCAGAACAACAATATCTCGAGGTTCTTCTGCAAATTCGAGCATATCATCTCTTAGCAATGCTATCTTTCCACATAGTGCAGGCTCATCCCCTTCGGGTAAAACAGCACATTCCAAAGCTTTGTTGTTGCGATAGTGTTGCAGTTGTCCACCCCATAATCCACCGAAATACATATAGTGTTTTCCGTTTTCTTCAAATATACAAGGATCTATACTGTAACTTCCTTTTATCGGATTTCCCTGCGGGATGAAAGGTCCGTAAGGTTTGTCACTAACAGCAACTCCGATGCGGAATATATCGTTCTTATCTTTCAGTGGGAAGTACATATAATATTTTCCGTTTTTGGAGGCTACGTCGTTATCCCACAGCTGACGTCCCGCCCAAGGAATATCTTCGGTCGACAATACCACCCCATGATCGGTCACTTCTCCGTCGATATCGTCCATCGAGAAAACATGGTAGTCTTTCATGTTGAAGTGGTCGCCGTTGTCATTTTCAGCAATTCCGCTTTCCCAATCGTGTGATGGGTATATGTATAATTTACCGTCGAATACATGAACGGCTGGATCTGCCATATAATCATTCGGTACTAAATATCTTGCTTTTTTCATAATAGAGTATATTTCAATATTTGAGAATTGTCCTTTTTCTAATTCTAATTTTTTAATTTTTAATTTATAATTCTGGGATGGGTGAAATCCCCCGCCTTTAGGCGGAGAAATTATATATTTGTAAAAATATAATTTTTATGCAAACATATAAAAGTGGTTCACACACCCGCTATGACATCAAATACCATATAGTTTGGATAACGAAATATCGCCGTCCGGTTCTAGAAGGTTCGGTTGCCGAACGAACCCGCGAGTTGATACGTCAAATATGTATACAAAATGAAGTAACTATCATCAAAGGTCATGTTTCAAAAGACCATATACATATTTTAGTATCCTCTAACCCAAGTTTGTCCATCAGCCGTTTGGTTCAAAAGCTAAAAGGAGCCAGTTCTCATAAGTTGTTTCAAAAATATGCTCATCTTCGTAAGCAATATTGGGGGCAACACTTATGGTCACGAGGTTACTTTGTAGCCACTACAGGAACTGTAACCGATGAAATCATAAAAGAGTACATTGCCAATCAGGACAATGAATTACCTGACGATGATTTTCGGATAGGCTCTTAAGAAGACTTAAAGTCTTTCTCTGTTAGATGGCTTTAGCCTTAATCAGGACTTTTAGTCCGTTATATAACCCACCGCCTCTTTAGGCGTGTGGTAATTTAGTTCTCCTCTGCCATTTTAATTAGTTCACCAACTACAGGCTTTGCTTTGTATTGGCGGTCAAACAACAAAGGATAATCGGTACGTCCTTTTACAGGGAAATCATTTTTCCATGAGTCGATGTCACTAACGCCCCACAAAGTCACACGACTGATTTTATCGTGATGCTTGAGGAACAGAGCGAAAAAGTCGGTATAACGTTTTTCCCATTCCGATTGTATATTTTTAGGAAGACCATTGGGATAAGGATTCTCTTCCTTTCGGTACGTAATGGTATCGGAAATATTGGCCCCTGCATTTCCCCATGGAGAAGGCAATGCACTTATGTCCAATTCGGTAACCATTACTTTAACACCTGCCGCGTGATAGGCTTCAATAGCAGCCTCATATTCATCGAGACCCGGATAATCTATACCAATATGTCCCTGCATCCCCACACCGTCGATGCGTATACCCTTTTTTTTAATCGATTTTACCAACCTAACAACAGCATCGCGTTTGCCTGCGTGCCATTCGTTATAATCGTTGTAATAGAGTTCGGCTTCGGGATCGGCTTCGTGAGCAAATTGGAAAGCCATAGGGATAAATTCTTCGCCTATGATTTCGTAGAACTTACTTTTACGATAAGAACCATCTTCCAAAATAGCTTCATTCACCACATCCCAGCCTTTGATAGCACCTTTATAATGTTTAACCACAGTTGTAATATGAGTTTTCATTCGTTCGATAAGAACTTCGCGAGAAACGTCTTTGCCCTTTTCGTCCACAAAGAACCACTTTGGAGCCTGCGAATGCCATACCAATGTATGTCCGACGATAAACATATTGTTCTTTTCACCGAAAGACACGAAACGATCAGCGTCAGCAAAATTGAATTTCCCCTCTTCGGGTTGAAGATACATACTTTTCATACAGTTTTCGGCGATTATCGAATTGAACTGCTCTGCTATCACATTTGTTCCGAGTTTGTCTTTGCCCGAAATCTGGTTCAGATTCATAGCTGTTCCTATCAGAAATTTACCATTGAAAGCCTCTTTCAACGTAACTTCCTTTTCGGACTCCTCACTATTTTTATTTATAGTACCGAATGCAAGCGCAATAAGTGCAAAAGAAAATAAAAACAGGTAACAAATATTTCTTTTCATATCTGTATGGTTTATTAATGGATTTTCAGTTAACAATCCTTATTCCAAATGTCGTTCTTCAATTTCTCTGTTTATTTTGTCAATCACATCATCTTCCAATTCGTACTTCGAAATGATGAACATAGCCAACAGAAGCAATATGGCGGGTATCACGGCTACAAGCCACAGGATTCCCTGTTGAGCAAAAACCGATTGTTCCACCAATTTGGCATTATAATCCGTATAAGCCAGAACGACACCCGGAACAACGCCTCCTAAAGCAAAACCTGCTTTGAAGAATATACCGGTCAAAGCATTCACCACTCCCGAAATACGTTTGCCCGACTTCCATTCTCCGTACGAAATCACTTCGGGAACCAAAGCCCACATATAGCCCGTGGCAACGATTACCCCCGTCGATTTTATAAACTGTGCTACATAAATCAGCCACAACTGATTTTTCAGCGATTCGATACTCGAAATAGCATAAAGCAGAGCCATCCCTGTGATTGCTATGGTGAGAAACACGTAAAACATCCGCTTTTTGCCGATAGCACGCTTTATCGCTGGAACCATCGGCAGGAAAATGAATGCAGGCACGGAGCCCAAAGCATTAAACCATTTCAGGGCTTCGGCATGATGCACATTGTATTGCATATAATAGGCCGAAGCCGAATTGCCGATAGCCATCATGGCAAAAGCTGTGATGAAGAAAAACGCCAGTACACGTAACGGGCGGTTGCGCACAAACTCTGTAAATAAATCACTATACTTTACTTCGTGAGTTTTGGATTCGTCCATCACCACACGTTCCTTGGTCTGAGTATAACAGAATACCAGAAGCGCAAGTGCTGCCAGCGAATAAACAACCATAACGGCAAACCATGTGCCCGAAGCCGAGGGTTTCGACCAATCATTATCGGGAGCGAAGTGCTGGATAGTAGCAGGTACTCCGAACTGAACGGCTAAGCCCCCCAGATTTGCCATAAA
>USOX01000028.1 GCA_900556485.1 uncultured Dysgonomonas sp. | reverse complement strand
ACCAATCTCAGCCGAGACACTTAGTGGTATACTTTTCAATTACTAAGTGGACTACTTTTCGATTATTATTTACATATGCAATACCATTATGACTTAGGGAAAAAACTGGCATTTCTACGCCATATGGGGGTATTGATTATAGGAAGTGGAAATATAATACATAATCTAAGACTGGCTCGCCCATCTGAAAAAGGATTTAATCACGAATATCGGTACGAATGGGCAGAGAAGTTAAATCTCATAATGAAAAATAAAATATTGATGAGGGATCATTCACCATTAATAAATTATCACAATCTCTCTAAAGATGCAAATTTAGGAATACCTTCCGAAGAGCATTATATCCCTTTAATATATTCTCTTGCATTACAGGAAGAAGGAGAACCAATTGGAATATTTAATGACAAAATAGTGGCAGGCTCATTATCGATGACATCACTTATAATAGGCTACTACAAAAAGCCAGAATAAAAAGAAACCAATATGAAAATAATAATAATCGTATTACTCCTATTAAGTAATGCAATAAACAGTACAAATAAGAAAATTATGAACTACAAAAATGAAACAACAGAATTAGAAGCCCTTTATATTGCAGCAAAAGGGGAAATGAAGAACAGTAAAGAACCATTCCTTGTCTGGGCTGGAGGTGATGCCCCCAACCAACAGGATATGTTAAGAGATGAATTCAGAAAAAGATTTCCTGAAATAGATATTGAGATTATTGTCGATTTGTCAAAGTATCATGACTTAAAAGTCTATGAACAATTGAATGATGGCTTTTTAGAGCCAGATGTGGTTATGTTACAAACCATGAACGATTTTGAGAACTGGAAAAAAATGGATATCTTGGAACCGTTCAAACCAGAAGGTTTTAAACATATAAGGGAAGGATACTCCGATCCCGATGGATACTTTATTGGTGCTTTTATTTTTGCATTCCTTCCCCAATATGCAAAAAACGGACTGTATTTCACTCCCAAAAACTATAAAGATTTTTTAAACCCTGCATTTAAAAATAGACTAGTATTAACCCCTCCTCATGATGATGATGCAGTACTCTATGTATTCGACCATATTATCCAAAAATACGGAAAGGACTATCTGTATGAGCTCAAAGAACAAAATCCTACTTTTGTACGCGGTACTGCCGCTCCGGCTGCTTTAGTAGGCCAAAAAGGTTTTCTGGGAAATATTGTTGGGTATCCCACTTATCCTAATCAGCCATCCGAAGCATTTATTCCTCAAGAAGATTTCTTTATTACCTGGCCACAACGAGCAGCCATGTTTAAATTAACAAGACATAAGGCTACAGCAAAACTCTTTTTAGCTTATCTTGCAAGCTATGAGTTTCAATCATCTAGAGGCACCTGGTCCACACGTACAGATGTAACTGACTTAGGTGGGCTTAAACCAATTGAAGAGTATAAGAATACTGATCCGCTGGATTTTATCAAGTGGATGCGAGATAGGAAACATATCCACGAATTACGTACTTTATTTATAGAGATATTTGGAGAGGTAAAAGGTGAATCTCCTCTAAAAGATGCTTCATTATTAAGAGTGTATTACAACACACTGTAATTGATAAATATCAAGACATGAAAAGGTCTCTTTTTGAGATCTTTTCATGTCTCTAATATCTTAAGAATTCTAATAAAAAAATGAGATGCACCTACGAACAAACAATATTGAGCTTTAAAGCAAAGTTTTTTACTAAAATACTTGCTACTTTTACTAATAAAAACAGATAGATAAATTTGCTTTTTAGAGCTATCATGGATCTAGGGGAAGAATAGCTATATAATGATATATACTACCATTTTTAAGCTTGATAATCCAGACAAGTTCTGTATGGATCAAATAATAATTTGATATCAGAAATATAAATTTTAGTTTTGTATAAAAACCACGATTATGGAAGCAATGCATGAAGATAAAGTATTTTTTCAGTATGGTGACATATTTTTCAGTTATTATTTCAACAATGATACTACATGTGCCAATATGCTTCGGCACCATTCACTTGCATATATATATGGAGGAGAAATGATTATCGAAGAACGAGGCAACCGTACCACTATAGGTAAAGGTGAATGTGCCTTTATCAAACGGGACAACCGTATTGTGATGACCAAACAGTCGAAAGACGGAGAACATTATAAAGGTATTTTTATGCATTTTACCCGCCCTTGCCTACGTAGTATTTTTCAGAAAATGGATAATAAAGAAATCCCTGATATATCGAATAAATATAAAGAAAGTGTTATAAAGCTCCCCCCTACTGCTGAGATTGAAAGTTTATTTCATTCTATGACCCCTTATTTTGACTATGATACAAAACCACGTGATGAATTTATGCAACTTAAACTTCAGGAAGGTATTTATGCATTGCTGAATATTAATCAAAAGTTCTACCCTACACTATTTGACTTCGCACAACCATGGAAAATCGATATCATTGAGTTCCTGAACGAAAATTACATGTGTGACCTGACAATGGAAGATATTGCCAATTTTACGGGTAGAAGTCTGGCTACCTTCAAAAGAGATTTTAAGAAAATAAGTGATTTGACACCACAAAAATGGCTGATACAAAAAAGACTCGAAGTCGCACACGAAATGATAAAGTATGAGAACAAGAAAGTAAAAGATGTATACATGGATGTAGGCTTCAAAAATCTTTCCCATTTCTCGAAAATATATAAAGAGATGTATGGATATGCTCCTTCAAAGTAAATATATTAAATTTTAAAACAATACGAATCGAGGCTCATACTACATATACATAGAGAAAATTTTATAAAATAAAGCAACAAACAAAGTAATTTGAGGTCATGAAATGACCTACATAATATAAAAATATTAGATATTAACAATTTATCCGGACCAAATATTTATTGGGGACGAATTCGTCCCCAATTTTCCAGGAGAACTGTATTTTTTTGCCTTTATAGATATAAAATAAAGCTTTATCAAATCGGAATATTTACTTCTCTGACAGTTTATTAGATACAAAATACATAGGATCTTGCTCAGGGCTTCTCATACCGGCAACTTCTAATGCCTGTAAAACAAACACATTCCACGAAAACACTCGTATACTTGGCCACCAACATCCCGGTTGATTAAGATCTAAAGGAATAAATTCATGACTGAAAGGTTGGTCTGGATGCGAATTTATTTCTGCAACAAGTCTCTCCCTTATTCTTTTTTCGGCTGGTTTCCATCCATGTTTCATACCGGCTACATATCCACAAATTTCTTCGCGCATCCAACTGCCACCATTATAATATTGACCATTTGCCCAATGCATATCCGGCATAAAGGGTTTATTCTCCATTGTGAAAAATACATCATCCACATGAGATATAATCGGAGAACAACCTTGCCGCACAACTATTTTATCTAAAGTATTGGTGACCATTTCTGATGTAAGGATAGGTTCATTATACAGCCACCATGAAACAAATTCGGGTAAAAGAGAATTAAAGGACACCACATATTTATACGATTTGTTATCAATCAGATATCCCCGCTCTTTATCATAGAAATTACGGTATGCCTGTTTAGCTTTTTCTATATATTCATCCGCTACAGGCATACCAAGGTCCTGAGCCACCTTCAACGATATAGCAAACATTCCCTGATTAACGGATAAATCGGAAGTTTTGCCCGGATAATGTACAACATCATTCTGTCCCAAAGCAAATTCGGCACTACATATTCCATCTCCGTCCGGGTCAAATTCATTTATACAGTATTCAAAAGCCTTCTCCACTTTATCCTTTGGTATAGGTGTACCGTAACGCCTATTGTTAATAAGGGCATACCACAAAAACTCTAAAGTAGCCTCATTATCTTTTGCTTCCTTACTACCCATAGCAGGTGTAATAATAGTACCTATCGCACCTTTATCTGTTTGAGTAGAAGCCCACTGATTAAATATACTTTCTGAAGCAACTTTATCATATACTCCTACCAGGCTCCAAAATGAATCACGGTTATACATATCCGGTGCATAATTAATACTCGGAACATTTAGCGGATTGAAATTATGTCTGCTGGTAATCCACATCAACATCTGATAACAGGCATACAGGCACTTTTCCTCAACACTCCCCTTAAAGCCTAATCCGTCAGCTAAATGCACCTGTGAGGCTAATCGTACATCATGTATTGTAGGGTTAAGTTCTTCAGCAAATATAAACACTTTCTTCACTTCAGTTTTACCTTGCTCTAATCGGTGATAAGCCTGATTTTTACCTATTGTTTGAATTACTTCCAAATCTTTTATCTCCAAGTTAAAAGAATCTCCTTTTTTTAGGGATGAAGCTGCAAGCAACAAATGAGTAAGCTCACCTTCCGTATTTGCAATAAAAACAGTTTCTTCCTGCTCTATCCACTCACTTGCAGAAGTTTTCATATCTGTCTGGTAATGAAGACCGGCTATATCAATAGGGCCAGTTCCTTCCCCTTTCCATAGTTTTACAGTAAGAGGTTTATCAGATTTATGTTTAAAACGAATTGTATAAAAGCCATCTGACAAATTATATGGAACTCTAAATCCACTTATATCATTCTGAGCCTTATCCGATTTTATTATAACTCCATTATTTGTTTTATTCAAACGCGCACCATGGTATGACTTCCATTCTTTAACATCAGAAGCTGAAATATTTACTTTTGATATTGGATTATTAAAATTAGCAACCTCACCTAAAGTAAGATTAACTCTTTTCGTTTCCGTATCTATATAATATAAATTTGCATCACATATCTCTTTCAAAGCACGGAACCCAATTTCTCCCTGCTTTGTAGGACGGCGACGAATATTTCTCGTCCATAGATTTTTGTCTCCGGCATCCGTCAATATACCAACTGCAATTTTATCATCAACAAAATAACCGGCAGCAGGATAAGTCTCATGAACAACACCTCCTTTATTATCAATATCATCAAAACTCCAAAAACGTGACGGACTCGTCACAGGAACAAGCGAAGAAGTCAAGGAATAGTACAAAAACGGAGCATTATTCTGGAAAAGCTCTATTTGTTTAGATACAACATTATCATTTACCACCTCATATATAACAGATATTTTGAGAAAACTTTCCAGATTTTTCATATCCACTATCCCTGAAAGGACTATTCTATTACCATCCTGACTATATGATGTCGCCTTCCAGTTGCGGATATATTCACGAGCGGAATAGTCTTCATTTTCGAAGTAGAGGCTTATCTCTCCTACCTCATTCTGAGTAGAGATAAGTGTGTTTCCATAGTATAAATTTACATTATATCCTTTATTAGAGTCTCCCTCAACTCTCAGTTTAACAGCATCTTTTGCCGATAACGACAAAAACATCAAACACAATAAAATCAATATTATTTTACGCATATCAAATAGCTTTAAACAAAGAGAGGAGCATTGACTACTCCTCTCTTCATTGATTAATAGCCCGTATTCTGGGTCAACCGACCTCCCGATTTATCAATATCTTTTTGTGGAATTGGGAACAAATAATTACGTTCTTTAAATCCTTGTCCATTAGCATTCAGCACTTTTTCAGCTGTACCCCAACGTTTAAGGTCTCTCTGACGATGAGATTCGAAACTAAGTTCAACTCGCCTTTCATGTACAAGCCACTCGAAGGCCTGCTCTTTAGTTACCGTTGTTGGTCTATCAGGCAATGTTCCGGCAGGAGCTACTGTTTCTCCATCAAAACGTACAGTATTACGAGCACGTGTTCTTACATCATTTATTATTTTTATTCCACCCGGAATATCACCTGTTTCAATCAAGGCTTCAGCTTTCCATAACAATACATCTGCATAGCGTATATATATTTTATTACTTGCTGCATCCTCATTGCCCTGATTTACAAGAGTAGTATCTCCCAATATTTTATAAACAGCTTTTTTACTGGAACTAAACGTAAAGTCTTTACGAGGGTCATTATTTTCAAATTCACTTATCAAGCTTTCAGATGGTGCTACAAACCCCCATCCTAATAATGCACACAACCCGTTTCCATTTCTCGGAGTTACTTTTGATTTATGGTCATATGCAAATATCACTTCTTTATCCGTAAATTCATAATTGACACTAAAAGAATGGAAATAATTATCATTCAGGTCATAATACCCTTTCGATTCTATAGCGTTCACCAAATCTTTAACTTTTGCATAGTTTTTTGCATATAAGGCTACTTTTGCCTGCATTGCCAATACTGCTCCCATAGAAACCCGCCAAGGTTCTGAATCTGACGAGAATCTGGAATCCGGAATATTCTCTTCAGCCTTATCTAAATCTCCTGAAATTTGTTCCCATATAATATTCTTATCTATTCTTTCAGCAACTTTATATGCCTCTTCAAAATTCTCGATAGGTGCAGTTAATAATGGAACATCACCAAAATTAGTTACTAAATCGAAATAATAGAATGCACGGAGAAAATAAGCCTCTCCTAATAACCTTTTGCGTGTAGCATTATCCATTCCTATGGTCTGTATAATATTATCGTCATTCAGGTAACTTAATGCCAAATTTGCACGTGCAACACCTTCATACAAATAACTCCATATCCCATTGAATGCGGCATTAGATGCAATAAAAGAGTAATTATGCACCTCGTCCATCCAAGGTTGGTCTCCATCAGGTGCCCATTTTTTCATTACATCATCAGAGCCTATATCATATAGTACAAAATCGTTGCGGGTAACTACTCCGTCATCCCATCCCCACTCTCCGATAAGGTTAAGTGTACTTGACAACATCTGATATGAAGAGCTTACTGAGTATTGGACACTATTGAGTGTAGGACTTGTATTCACAATATCCGGAGTTAGAAGTCCGATAGGGTCTTTATCCATCTCATCCATACAACCGCTCAAAGAGAAAACGATTGCGGTTCCTACTAAAACTTTATATATTGTTTTCATTGGTTTATTATTTATTTTTAGAATTTAAGATTAACACCAAATAAGAACGTCCTTGCTTGCGGATATGTTCCATAATCCATCAAATCGGTAGATTCAGGATCTAATCCTGAATATGGAGTTACCGTAAAGATATTTTCACCAGTCACATATACACGGATATCCGATATCTTCGAATTCGCCTTTCTTAATTGTTTTGCAAAAGAGTAGCCCAATTCAATGTTTTTGAGTCTGAAGAAAGATGCATCTTCTACAAAAATGCTAGAATTCTTACTGCCTCCATTATCTGTAAAACTAGGACGAGGTATTTTATTACTAGTTCCTTCCCCATTCCAGCTATTAAGTACTGAAGTTGTATAATTGAACGGACGGGTATCATAGTCTAATATCTTCTTCAAGTCGTTGAATCTCTTAACACCACTGACTCCATGGAAGAACATTGATAAATTAAAACCTTTATACTCTGCATTCAGGGTAAAACCATATGTAAGATCCGGAATAGGACTACCCAGAAAAGTACGGTCATTATCATCTATCACACCATTGTTGTCAAGGTCTTTAAAACGAATATCACCTGGTTGAGCTGAAGGATTCGTAGTATTGTGTAAGTGGCTACTTACTTCATTATCGTTCTGATAGATACCTTCCATCACAAATCCATAATACGAATTCAATGGTTGTCCTACTACAGTACGTGTTACCTGCCCTTCTATAATAGGAAGATTAGGGTGAAGCTTCGTTACCTTATTATCCAATGTTGCCATATTAGCATTTACACTATATTTCAAATCTCCAATTTCATCACGATAGGTAAGAGCTAATTCAAATCCTTTATTTACTACTGTGCCGGCATTAACAATTGTCGGACTTACATCTCCGACAAAAGAAGGTAAGGATATGGGCAATAAGATATCGGATGTAGTTTTTTTGAAATAATCGGCAGATAAGTATAATTTATTGCGGAATAAACCTAAATCCAATCCTATATTAGTTTGTTCCGATGTTTCCCATTTCAGATCAGGATTTCCATAGCGGGATATAATATATTTATCACCATCTTTTTTCAATAATGTCAGAAACGCATAGTTATCAATCTCTTGGTTACCAAGCTGTCCCCAACTTCCTCTCAATTTCAGATCAGAAATATAGGACAGGCTTTTCATGAATTTTTCTTCGGAGATTTTCCAACCTACCGATAGTGAAGGGAAATATCCCCATCGGTTGTTCTTAGCAAAACGGGATGATGCATCGGCACGGAAATTAGCAGTCAGCATATAGCGGCTATCGTAAACATATGTTGCTGATGCAAACATCGACATCAACGCCCATTCCGAGCCTGTTCCATTATTCCATATATCAGATTCAGTACCACCAAAATCAAGATATCTGAATGTAGAGTATGTGTAATCATACCTTTGTCTGGACGCACCTATCGAAGAATCATAATTAGAGATATATTCTGTACCACCAACAGCATTGATACTATGCTTGTCAAAAGTTTTAATATAATTCAGTGTATTATTCCATGTTATTGTCCGACTCTCACCTCTTTCTTCACTCAGATTAGTAGGCCTGTTTTGACGTCCCATACCTTTATCGACATCCGATCCGCCACCATCATCATCTCCAAAATTGATATTGAAGGCCTTATTGTGGTAATTATTCAAGTCAACTCCAAGGCTTGTTCTGAATTTTAAAGATTTATCTCCTAGTAAGGCATATTCTGCATAGACATTACCAAATGTAGTATACTGGGTACGCTTGTTATCTGTATACTTGGCTAATGCTATCGGATTTGATGTCCATTCATACTTATCACTTTCCCATCCACCATCTCTGTTATTATTTTTATAGAAAGGCAGATCGGTAAAAGGATCATTCGGATTATAAGTCGGGTCATTCGGATTTTTGTAAATACCTATTACAGGCGGGCGCAACATTGCATGACGAATTATACCCGGAGCATCTCCTTTAGAATTAAGCTTATCCTGAATTGCATAAGTCAATTGAAGATTTGTTCCTACACTTAATCTTTCAGTCAATTGCGAATTGAGATTCAAACGTAAATTATAACGACGATATTTATCATTATCATAGATAACTATACCATCCTGACTGATATAACCAGCTGACAACAGGTATTTTGTACTCTGATTACCTCCACTAGCTGTTGCCTGAATATTGTGCATCTGACCTGTGGTAAACAATTCTTTCACCCAGTCTGTATTAGCGATATCAGACCGGTTTATTTCATTTACGTATGGATTTGTACCAGGGTAACTAGCATTATTCCAGGCCCTTTCTAATACGTCAAGGTATTGTTTCGTATTTAGCATCTTAGGAGTATTGACAACATTACTCAGACCATAAGTATAATTTACCTCTATATTATTCTTGCCTTGTTCTCCTCCTTTGGTTGTTATTACTATCACACCACCCGAAGCTCTCGATCCATAAACCGCTGCTGCAGAGGCATCTTTCAACACCGTTACCGAACTAATATCTGAAGTATTAAGAAAAGTAATACTTCTAGAAGGAATTCCATCAATAATATACAAAGGGCTGTTGTTACCTATAGTCCCCTCTCCACGAACCAATACATTAATATCGTCGCCGGGTGCCCCTGTACTCTGAGTGATCTGAACCCCTGCTATCTGTCCCTGAAGTGCTTGTGATACAGTCAGCGTATGGCGTTTATTTACATCTTCCATATTTACTGGAGCTATTGCTCCCGTTATCGATGATTTTTTCTGAGCGGCATAACCTACAACTACTACTTCATCCAATTCATTATCACTCAACAACCGTACATTCACATTTCCTGATTCTTTTACCGGGACATTCTGTGTAATATATCCCACATATGAGAATGCTATAGTATCTTTATTTACTCTAATAGTATAGGTACCATCAACGTTGGTGACTGTTCCATTTGTTGTACCAGGTTCAAAAACCGATACTCCAATAAGAGTTTCTCCCGTAGAAGCGTCTGTGACCACTCCCGAGATTGTTTTTGCTTGCTGTGCTAACAATGAAACACAGGTAACAAGCAAAACACTAAATAGAAATAATCGTTTTAACATAGTTATTACTGATTTTAATGGTTATTTATAAGCTATTATTTGCTTTTCATTTGCTACTATTTTACCGTCTTTAAGTGTAAGAACTGTTTCTGCCGGAAGTACAACTATCACCCGGGCAGCATCTGCTGGTATATCAAAAGCCGTCTTACCTTGTATATCTTTCGCTACGTATTCTTTACTTACAATATCAAACAGATCAACTCTACTTTCCGTGTCAAATTCTATTGATTTTGTCTCATCATATGGATTATAATACAGATAAACAGGGAAAGGCCTTTCTGTATAAAAATCTGTGGCATTACAATTTAGTCTGAGAATACCCTCCACATTTGTTTCTTTTACAATAGCGCCGAATATTCCCATCGGAGAAGAACTATATACACTGAACATACTTTCAGTAGGATTGCCTTTTATCCATTTCGGACCATCTCCTATTGCTACAGGAGTAACTCCCTTTAGAGACTCTTTGCCATAATCATCCGTACGACGCAATCCTTCATATGAAATATTATCATTTGTTATTGTCTTCATCTCTGGCGCCCATTGATGAGCATCATCTATTTCCATAGGAAAATACAAACGGCATGCATTTACATTATTCAACATCCATTTACCAATAGCACGTGCATACTGCGGTTGATATTTCACCATAGGTACAAAAGGCCATGCTGGTTTGATACTATTCATTAAAAATCCGTAACCTCCACCATCTAGAATACTACCTTGCAAGCCATTAACTTCATAATCGCCCCATTGACCTACAATTATACCCCAGCCATGACGGCCTTTCGGATCTTTGCATCCATCGAATGTCCAGTCAAGTAATTTTTGCACATCATAATCTGTATCTTGTGTCGCATTCAAGTAAGCAGCCGTATATACACCAAGTGGCAATAATATTTCATAGAAACGACTTTCTTTCTGAGCCAAAAGAGCTTCTAAGGCACTTTTTGCATGTTTCAGATAACGAGGATCGCCAAACTTCTGATATGCACATAAAAGTACATAAGCATGACCTCCAGCTGCATCTTGTTGTAATGGTATCTGATTTACCATTCCTTTCATCTGAGCATAATCGAAGTAGGAATAATCATAATTCCCATTCAGAACAGAATCCGCCTTTACAAATTGCTCGGCAACAGCACGTTGAATTTCATCAGCTCCTTCCACTCCTGGGAAAACATCGCAAACTGCATAATAAAGTGCATTAGGAAACACATCGTACCACCAGTCACGACCATATCCTCCACCTAACAAAGCTACACTTGGATGGGTATTATTCATAACTATATTCCAGTCATTTTCAGTATTGAAATAATTCTGAGCCATTTTCACATAGTTATAACCATCCTGATTTGTCTTATCTATGCCAACAAGTCCTGCTCCAAGAAGTGCAGCCAAAGAATTAAGGCTCTCATGAAACTCTCCATTATTTGCATTTTTACCCTGACGTATGTCTTTTACTGCTGTATACAATCCAAAAGTGGTCTGGTCGATATTACGCCTGTTGTCGTCGAGCCATATCATAGGTCCTACTTCGCTTTTGTTATTCCAATCAAATACGAAGCTGTCGAAAGTCTTGGCTTTTGCCTCCCAGTCCAATATCTTTATAGTACTGGGTAGATTAGGCATGGAATCCACTCTGCCAATAGCAACTTGTTCTACACCGATTCCCATATCTGGTGTATTATTAGTACACGATATTGCCAATAAGAGAACAAAATAAACCAGCAAGTTTTTCATTTTATTCATTTTTATTTATAGTATTAGTTGTTTGGTTAATTATATTTTTTGCCAAAGGATAGGCTATAAGCTGTAATGCCCCCACCATGATTAAAGCATATTTCAAAGCAAAATCTTCTGCTACCAGATATGCTAAGGCTATAAAGAGTATAAGCCCGAAAGCACGTCCTAAAAACAGGCCGAACTCATGACTGAGAATATAAGCATATTCATTACGCTTTTCTATTTTCGAAACCGCATCTATAGTTTGCATCATAATAGGGAAATAAGCCAGGTCGAACAAGGGTTGAAAAATAACCTTACAAAGAACAAAAATAATAACCCCCACTGCTGAAAACAATATACCATTGAATAAAGTTCCTGCGAAGAAAACAATCAGACCGGCAATAAATATTTTAACCCGGTCTTTAGGCTTAGCCACTCGTCCCAGCACATACACTAATATCGCTGTTAAAGCTCCGCTAACACCCTGTATAAGTCCAAGAATACCTTCGTCTCCGACAAGTTTCAGCACCAAAATAGCCGGTGCAGTTACGAGGAAACCTTGCACCATTCCTTTCAGGGATGAAAGCAATAACATTTTTCTCCATAATGCACAGAACCTGAAATAAAGGAAATCTTTCTCTACCGGATTTTTAAATTGACCTTGCCATAAAACAATACAAGCTATCACTGTAAGAACTACTACAATGCAAGTAACTATCTGATATGCAAGATTAATATTTACCAAATATCCAAATACTTCCTTTCCGTCTATCTGACTGATGAATGCTCCAATAACAAGAGGCACAGTAATGGAAGCTATTGAAAAGAAAAATGATTCGAGACCGAAAAAATAATTGCGGTTATCATCTGTCGTATTATTCAATGTCAAAAGATACCTGTTAGTCCAGAAAAATCCTGCGGCAGCGCCCATAACAAAGCCTGCAATACCTAACTCCATGAATCCAAGCGACTTGATTGACATCATAGCAAGCATCGACATACCACTCACCAGTATCCCTCCTGCATATAAATATTTCACATTTATCCGTCTGAGCAGAAACCCATTAACAAGAGATGTAGCAACAATACCTATATACATAAACAACTGGTAAAATGCCACTGAAATAGGATCGCTGGTATTACGCATAATATATGCCCCAACAAAAATTTCTACAACCGGAAGCACCAGTGCATAAATCATGTTAGTTTTGAGCAATGTCCTCATATTCAGCTCTTGCTCTTTAAAGAATAAATATTCTTCTTTCAGTTTATTCATTACCTATTATTTCAGGGTGTTTAGTATTTCTTTTATAGAAAATTCAGCGCCACAGATTACTTCGTCACTTGCTCCGTAATACATTTTTACAGAATCACCATCAACCAGATGTCCATTTGTAAAGACTACATTTCCGAAGAATCCTGTCTTTTCATAATCAGCTATCGGTTCCATTATTGGTTCTATACTACGTGCCAATACTTTTGTAGGGTCATTCAGATCAAGAAGTAGAGCTCCAAGACAATAGCGATGATTGTAATCGGCTCCATGATAAATTTCAAGCCAACCTTCACTCGTTTTTATGGGTGCAGCTCCTGCCCCTACACGTGCGCAGTCCCACATACCGCTACGAGTAGTAGCTATACATTTATGTCCTCCCCAATGTAAAGAATCCGGAGATTGAGCTATCCATATATAATTCCCTCCAAGTTCGGGACTACTCGGACGATGCAATGCAAAGTATTTTCCATTTATTTTCTCTTCAAAAATTGCACAATCTTTGTTATGAGGTGGGAAAATCATTCCATGACGTGTATAGTTTTTCCAATCGTGGGTATGTATAAGTCCAACACCTACAGCTATAGGAGATACTTCGGTAAATGTCAGAAAAAAACCATCATCTGTAGTAGCTACACGGCAATCTTCAATGCCAAAAGATTCAAGTTCTCCTGCCCCAAAGATAGGTGGGTAATCGTTCTCTTCACTGAAATGGACTCCATCTTCGCTGGATACCAAACGAAGATACGACATCGTAGTCAGGTAGTTTTGCCCTTCATATCCAATGACTCTTGGATCTGAGGCATCTAACTTAGGGTCATTTTCTGCAAAAGAAAGCACCTCTATCTTTCCCTCCTTGTTGTATACTGGAAAGCTTATTATACCCTCTTTTTGTGTAGGACGTTCTGCAACTCTAAGCAACAGCCATACTTTTCCTTTATACCTGAAAACCCCGGGATTAAGAAGACATGTTATTTCCATGCCGTCGATTCCGGGCTTTAAGTCAGATGGACGTAATAAAGGATTTTGTTGAAATCTTTTTGCGATATCCATAGTAATTAGATTTTAATTATTTATGAGTGAAAAAGCGTTATTTGCTGTAACAAAGCTAAATTCCATAAGGCTGGGCAAGGTATACTATAGTCTTAAAAAGGTATACATCTGCTGTACAACATATTTTTGAAAAAAAAGAATAAATCGTCAATCATATCTTTGTAATATGAATTCACGATATACACAATACATTATTTTTCTTTTGCTGATTTTGACAACAAACACATCTGCCCAAATGATGTCAAAGCGTCTGTCAAATACTGATGGCCTATCTAATAATTCAATCAACTGCATTTTTGAAGATTCTAAACATGAATTATGGATAGGAACATGGGACGGACTAAATGTGTATAATGGACGTGATTTCAAATCATTCCGATACAACAAAAAAAGTGAGAGTGCTATAAGTAATAATGTAATACGCCAAATTGTAGAAGATAATAAAGGAAGGATATGGATTGCTACTGATTTCGGGATTAACCGATGGAATAGAGACACAGAACAATTTACCAGATATTTCTATGGAAGTGGAAATATTACTCCTAAACAAGAAAAATCATTTCTTTTAGCCGAAAATTGCACTGAAAATATCATTTGTTATGTTAGAGAACAAGGTTTCTTTCACACTGATTATAATTTAGAGTTTAAACCATTTACCATAAGCGGAATAAAAGGCGAAATAAAGAAAATAATAGCAGACAATGAGGATAATTTATTTATACTTAACACCAAAGGTATTCTTTACCGGACAAAATTATCCTCAGTAAATAATGCAATAATCATCAGAAATTTGGACATCATTGAACAAAACGCTCCAATTTTTGACATATTCTATTCTGAGAAAAAGCTGATTCTCAATTATGGAAAATATCTCAAAATATTAGATAAGGCAAACTCTTTTCCATCTACAATAGACATAGACCAACAAAAGAACATTTCGCAAATATTATTTCATAAAGAGCATCTCTTCATTGGTTTCTATGAGGGAGGGTATTATGAATACGATTTAAAAGAACGGATATTCTCCAAAATAACAGACATTCCTGATAAAATATCAATCTTTTCTGCATATATAAGTAGTCAGAATATACTTTGGATTGGCACTGATGGACAAGGAATAATAGAAATATATAACCATACCTCTCCTTTCAAAACAATTAAAACTGATTATCCGGTAAGAAGCTTCTGTGAAGACAACACAAACGAAAATATTCTTATAGGTACTAAAGGCGATGGCATAAAATTAATGAATAAAGAAAGTAGAGTAGTAACAAACTATCTGAACATAAACAATGGATTATCTTCAAACTCTGTATATGCCATACAGAAAAATAAACAAAAGGACATATTTATCGGTACAGAAGGACAAGGTATAAATGTTCTGTATGCAGACCACAAATACATTAGTAAATTATCACTCCCCCTAAGCAGCCCTGATTTCAGAGCTGTATATAGCATTTGTTTTACCAATAATGATTCTATCTTATGGCTTGGCACATCAGGGTATGGTCTTATAAAAATCGAGCAAAAAAAAGAGAATCAAATCTATAAAGTCATCGACATAGAACAATATGTATCTTCGCCTGAACCAACATCGTTGAATAACAACATAATATATTCTCTGATACCTGATCCTGATGGTAAATATTTATGGGTAGGTACCCGCGGAGGTGGAGTCAACAGATTTAATATTCAGACAAAGGAATTCGAACGATTTGAAGAAATCTCTAAGAATATTACTTTATCAAATAATGATGTCTTATCATTACTCATCGACCATCAAAAAAACCTCTGGACAGGAACCAGTTATGGATTAAATAAGATTGCTCTAACCGATCAATTATTTAAAACGCAGGAATACACAGATAATGACGGCATAGCTAACAATACAATACATGGTATTCTGGAAGGAAACGAAAACAGCATCTGGATAAGTACAAATGGAGGAATCTCATCCCTCGACTTCGAAAACAATATAATTGAAAACTATACAGTAAAAGACGGATTGCAAAATAATGAATTTGCAGATGGTGCTTATTTTAAAGACAGTGATAATACATTATATTTCGGGGGAGCCAGTGGGCTTAGTTATTTTAATACAAATGATATTCATCTCCGCAATTTTGAGCCTCCTCTAAGCCTAAGTTCATTGAGAATATATAATACGCAGCAGAATATAAATGAGCGTATCAACAATAACAAATTGAAACTAGCAAATAACGAGTCACAAGTCACATTTACATTCATAGCTCGCGACTTTATCAATAATGAAAACTGCGAATATGCATATCGTTTGTTGAATCTTTCTGATGAATGGATACATAATGGAAACAATCCGAATATTGTTTTCACTCAATTACCTCCAGGAAAGTACAGTTTGGAAGTAAAATGTACCAATGGTGACAGAGTATGGGGTAACAATATTTATACTGTCGATATAGATGTGGCTTTCCCTTGGTGGTTAAGCCAATGGGCTTTTATAGCTTATTTCATTATTATTGCTATCATTATTTACATAGTACAATCTGTTATACGAAACAGGATACGTCTGAACAGGCAAATACTCTTAGAACATATTGAAAAACAACATCAACAGAAAGTACATGAGTCGAGGCTCAACTTTTTCACGAATGTGGCACATGAGTTTTTTACCCCTTTAACTCTCATATATGGACCTGCACAATATCTTCTGGAAAAATCGGGTCTGGATAATACAACAAAGCACTATATACAAATCATCAAGAACAATGCCGACAGGATGCAAAAGCTGATTAATGAGCTGATGGAATTCCGTAAATTAGAGTCTGGTCATACACCTCTGACACCTGAAACTGTAGACATAAAAATGATGATGGATTATATATTGGATAATTATACGGAAATTACACACGAAAACCGGATTGACTTTAGAATAGAGCAAAATAATACCTCAACAATAATAACAGACCGGAATTCTTTGGAGAAGATATTATTTAATCTCATATCCAATGCATTTAAGTATACTCCTACCGGAGGTTCCATATTTGTTCAAATATGGCAGGATAATGAAAAATTACATTTCTCTATAAAAAATACAGGAAAAGGACTAACAACCAAACAAATGTCTCAATTATTCAGCAAATTCAAAATATTTGATAATTCACAACTCCAAAATTCAACAAGTACCGGGATCGGGCTCAGTTTAACTAAAAGCCTTGTAGAGTTACTAGGTGGCGAAATTCAGGTATCTAGTGTTCTGGGAGAACATGTATTATTTACTGTAGAAATTCCTTCATTGAATGAAGAACATAAAATAAATAACTCTTTATTGCAAGAACATGAAACTATACCAATAACGGATAATCTGATTGATACTAATAAAGAAAAAGAAGCCTTTATATTAATTGTTGAAGACGAACGGAATATAAGAGAACTGCTTCGTGACATTTTAAAACCTTATTACAAAGTTGAAATCGCCGAAAATGGAGAAGATGCACTACTCAAAATAAAGCAAAATGTACCGGATGTTATAATCAGCGACATACTTATGCCAAAACTGGATGGCCTTACACTGATCAGCAATATAAGAGAAGATCAACGGACAAAACATATACCAATAATAAGTATCTCTGCGAAAACCTCTATCGAAGATCATATTAATGCTTATGAGCATGGTGCTGATTTGTATATTACCAAACCTTTCCATCCTCAACATGTACTAACTGCTATAGAGAACCTGATTGGACGGAAGCTAATGATGAAAGAATATTTCAACTCAAGCCGGTCTTCGATGATTATTAAAGATGGCTTAGAATTACACCTTGAAGATGAATTATTCTTACAAGAAATTATTTCGTATATCGAAAAAAACTTAGAGGATGAATCTCTTAATCCTAATTCTATATCCGACTTTATTGGAATAAGTAAGGCTACCATGTACAGGAAGCTAAAAGAATTGACAGGCAATACACCCAGTGAATATGTAAGAAAAATAAGGTTAGAACATGCTTCAAAGCTTCTTATAACAACAAAATTGACTGTATCAGAAATTATGTATCAATCGGGATTTGCCAATAAATCATATTTTTACAGGGAGTTTGCCAAACAATACGAAATGTCCCCAACCGATTATAGGAAATCAAAAACAAATTGATATTTTGAGGAAGCTAATTTTATAATTTAGTTTTAAGTATCAGTATTATTTTCTATGATTAATATGGTTAAAAACTAAAAAACATCTATTCGTAAATTTGCGAATCAAAAATATATTCGTATATTTACGAATTATAAATATAAATGATATGCCAAAGAAAGGACTAACAGCCGAACAAGAACAACTTGCACGCTTCGCCAAAGCATTAGGGCATCCTATCCGTATAGCTATTCTTGAAATGCTTGCTAATCAATCATGTTGTTATCATGGTGATATGTCAGAAATACTACCTATTGCAAAAAGTACTCTTTCACAACATTTAAATGAATTGAAAGATGCAGGACTAATACAGGGAACAATCACTCTACCTACTGTCAAATACTGTATTAATGAGGAAAATTGGAAGAAAGCAAAAGATTTGTTTTCCTCTTTCTTCATTACTATCAGTAATGAGGAAAGTTGCAACGCTAAATAAAAGTTCTATCCTAATGTTCGTATTATCACAAAATACGAATATTATTTAGAATATTGAACAGATTTATATTAGTGGTATTGAAACATAAACTATACCCTTAATAATTTATCTCATTGTCATGTTTTTCCTTAGTTTCTTTGCAAACATAGTCGACCGTTGGTCGAAGCACCTATACTCATCCTATTGGTAAACATAGCCTTATAGTTGAAAAAGAGTTATTACAAATAATATCATGTAAAACTAACAAATCATTAATCGTATGAACAAAAGTATTTTAATCCTACTGTTAGCCGTATTTCTTATAGCTTGTGGAAACAAAACCGAAAATAAGCAGACAGAAAGCGCAGCGCAGGAACAAACAGTTGTAACGGCTGATGCTTCCGTAATAAACGTGTATTACTTTCACGGCAAACAACGCTGCAAAACCTGCGTTGCAGTAGGCGACCTGGCAAAAAAGACTATTGAGGAAACCTATACAGGTAACAACAAAGTAAAATTTATCGAAATAGATACAAGTGACAAACAGTATGAAGACTTAGTAAATAAGTATGAAGTTTCATGGAATGCTCTAATTATTACCAAAGGTGATGATTCCATAGATATAACAGAACAGGCTTTTGCTAATGCTGTAAACAACCCGACTATTTTAAGCGACCTGATAAAGAAAGAAGTAAATCAAAGAGCATCATAAACTGGTATGGACTTTCTTCAACAGATAGTAGATAATTCGGATATTCCTGTGCTTACGGCTTTTATATTGGGCTTAATGACAGCTATCAGCCCTTGTCCGTTAGCGACCAATATAACAGCGACAGCATACCTCAGTAAAGATATAGCCGATAAAAAGCGTGTCTTTTTCAATGGAATATTCTACACACTTGGACGTATTGTCAGCTATACGACATTAGGATTGGTATTCTATTTTGGTGCAAGTAAATTCCATGTAGCTAAAATGCTACAAAATATTAGCGGTTTATACTTGGGAATAGCTTTAATAATTATCGGTATTCTGATGCTCGATGTTATAAAGTTCAATATTCCTGCATTAAGCAAACTCACATCCAAAGTCGGTAAAAAGAATTTGAAAAAAAACTATCTGAACGCTTTTCTTTTAGGTGTAGTGTTTGCATTAGCTTTTTGCCCTTATAGTGGTGTATTATATTTTGGGGTGCTTATTCCTATGACAATCAGCAGTGCATCAGGGTTACTTTTACCCCCTATATTTGCTATAGCAACAGGTCTTCCTGTTATCATTATTGCTTACCTGTTGGCTTACAGTATGTCAAATGTAGGCAAGTTCTATAACAAGATGAAAAGCTTTGAAGTATGGTTCAGGCGTATTGTTTCGGCTGTATTTATCATAGTGGGAATATATTATATAATAATGAATATTTAAGGCTGTAAACCTTTTTATTATCAAATCAAAATAAAAACAAAACAGATATGGAAATTATAGTATTAGGTACAGGTTGCTCTAACTGCAAAATAACCTACGAAAGAGTGGCCAAAGTAATTGCAGATACAAACATTATGGCTACTTTGAAGAAAGAAGAAGATATAATGGAGATCATGAAATACAACGTATTATCTACCCCAGCTATTGTGGTTAATGGGAATGTTGTGATACAAGGAAAAGTACCAAGTGAAAGAGAGATACATGAAGCATTGATAATGGATGATAACCAAGCAAAAAAGGAACTTGTAAAACAACGTTATAGCGAACTAGCATTAAATGCCGACGAACTGAAAGGCAAATGTTGTTGCGGTACAAAACCCACCACACCCTCGAAAAAAGTATATACTATTATGAGTGAAGATTACAGTAAGCTGAAAGGTTATGAAGCCGATGCCGATCTAGGTGTAGGCTGCGGACTACCTACTGAATATGCAAGAATAATAGAAGGTGATACTGTATTGGATTTAGGATCCGGAGCAGGTAACGACTGCTTTATTGCACGAGCGGAAGTCGGAGAAACGGGTAAAGTTTTTGGTATTGATTTTTCGCCCCAAATGATAGAAAAAGCACGAAACAACGCAGCTAAGAGAGGCTATACCAATGTTGAGTTTATCGAAGGGGATATTGAAAATATGCCTTTGCCGGATAACTCAGTTGATATTGTGGTAAGTAATTGCGTATTAAATCTTCTGCCCAAAAAAGATAAAATCTTTAAAGAGATATACCGGGTATTGAAAAAGGATGGTCACTTCTGCATCTCCGATGTTGTTTTAAATGGTACATTTCCGAAAGAATTTACCGATAATGCGTCGATGTATGCAGGATGTATAGCCAGTGCCATACAAAGGGAAGAGTATTTAGGAGAAATAGAAAAAGCCAATTTTACGGACATTAAAATTGAACGGACAAAAACAGTTCTTATTCCCGATGAAGTTTTAGAAGAGCATTTAGATGAAACTACAATCGAAAAATATAAAGCGGGAAATGTTGGCATTTATTCTATTACAGTAACAGGAAAGCGTTTATAAATAAAAAAATTAGTTTATAATTTCATTTTCGAAAGAAAAAGTGCAAGATAAGATATAATGACTTATTATAGTGTAAATAATAATCGAAAAGTAGTCCACTTAGTAATTGAAAAGTATACCACTAAGTGTCTCGGCTGAGATTGGTT
>USOX01000027.1 GCA_900556485.1 uncultured Dysgonomonas sp. | reverse complement strand
AGAGTCTCCCTTGAATTTTTCTTGTACTTCTCGATTAGCTCAATGGCTTCGGGCAGTAATTTCACCCGACTAAGTTTCCCATTCTTGCCACGTTGATATTTGAGCCACAAGTCGCCCGCATCGTCTTTGGAGAGATTGTCGTTGGTGATCGCTACCACATCAACGTAGGCTGTGCCAGTATAGCAGGCGAACATAAACAGATCACGAGTAGTAATGTGTGACCATCGGTGCTCTTCGAACTCCCAATCCCGTATCTTCTCGAACTCTTCACGACTGAGAGAGCGAGGAGGATTTTCCTTTGCTTTTAGTAGCGGATAGTTGCCGAAATAGTGTCGATCTGCGTGTCCCTCCTTAAATGCGATTCGGGTAATCTTCTTCAATAGAGCCAGATAGTGGCGTGCAGTCTCTACGCCATAACCTCTGTCAATGATAATGAAATCCTGAAATTCACGGATAAACTGTTCGTTGAGTTGGCTGAATGCAAGGTCGGAGGCGTTAGAGTTATGCTTGATAAACTCACCTAATCGTTTTCGGGTGTAGAGGTAATTGGGCAGGGTGCGGTGAGAGACATCGATGCCCACACGTGCTTTGACCTCTTCGATATGGCGGTCAAAGAGTTTCAACAGGGTCATTTGGGTCTCAACACTTCCTTGAAACAGATTCTTGACCGATTCGGCATCGAAGGGTTGTTTTCGTTCCATCAATGTGCCGTAGGCTTCATTGATGGAGAGCATCAACTTGTCCAACTTTTCATTGGTTGCCATAGCTTCACTGTTCTTGCCGTTCAGACGACTCTCACGTGGATTCCACAGCGTGGAAGTGCAAGAGAGTTTGCAACTGAACTGCACCATCGTTTTACCCACAGTGATGCGCCCCATGATCGGGGCCTTGCCCGACTTGTCGGGAGTACTCTTTTTGAGGTAGAGCAGAACCTTGAATTTTTCTGTTTTCATACGCTTATAATTTTTTAGCTCTTTGCCGTTGTTTACAGCGGCAAAGTTACCTGTTTTATAAGCGCTCCTTGTAGTCTAAATCACAGCAGTTCAGTACATAATAATCTTTGAACTAAACTGTCATGCTGCGTTTTATTGCCTGTTTTGATCGGTAACCTCTCGGTAACTGGTCGGTTAACAGTTTGGTAACTAAAGTACAGCTCATATTTGCTTATATCCAAATATTTAGAAACTTCTTAATCTAAGCAAATATACTAACTGTGAACTTATTACCCATCGAAAGTTTGTGAACTGCGTATCTTGATTTGCATAGAATTAATACATACAGCCCGCCACACCTTTGCCAGTTTGATTACCCTCTCAGAAGGAGTACCTATTGAAACGGTCAGCCGTATGCTTGGACATAAATATATCAAAACTACCCAGCGGTATGCCGAACTTTCAGTAGATAAGATAAGGGAGGATATGAAAACATTATCCAAACAGATAACAGGTAAGTTCTCATTGACCATGCTTTAACTCCTATAATAACAAACAACTATATAATAATCTAAAAAACATCGAATTATGCGTAGTACATTCAATATATTATTCTATATCAACCGCCGGAAAGTAAAGAAAAACGGCAAATGCCCTGTTATGGGGCGTATTACTGTAGATGGGAAAATAACACAATTCAGCCTGAAAGAAGAGATTGATCCTTCTATGTGGTCTACCAAAGAAGGGCGTTCCTCCGGAAAAGAAAAAGCAGACAGGAATCTCAATCAAAAGCTGGAAAGATACCGCGAAGAACTAAAGGTACACTATAACAAGTTGGTTGAAAAAGAAGCCTATGTTACTGTTGAGAGCTTGAAAAATGCGTTACTCAATGGCAAACCGGAAACACCCATGTTACTGGCTGATTTTAAAGCCCATAACAGGGAATATCTCAAAAGCGTAGGCATTACAAAAATGAAAGGCAGCTATGACGGCTATGACCATGCCTGCAAAGCATTGGAAAAATTTATCACAGACAAGTGTGAATTTGAAGATATCGCTTTTAGAGAATTGGATAGTTCATTTATTAAAGATTTTGATTTCTATTTGAGGGTAAACCTACAGTTATCTCCTGCTACAGTCTTTAATGTGATTATGAAATTAAAACGGATGGTTCGCCGGGCCATCAATCAGGAAATCATCCACAAAAATCCGTTTTCAGATTTTATGTGTGAACCGGGAGACACTACCCGTAAATGGTTATCCAAAACAGACCTGGATGCAATCATGCATACCACAATAGAAGATCAGAAAGCCGAACAGCTACGCATCCTGTTTGTGTTCGCTAGCTTTACCGGCCTTGCATTTGCCGACTTATACAACCTGCGTAATAAGAATATTTCTACTGATGATAAGGGTATTGTATGGATACGGATCAAGCGAAAAAAGACGGGGACGCAAGCTATTATTCCCCTACTGGAGATACCACTTAGCATCTACAATAAGTACAGGAATTCTGGAACAGATGCGGAGAAAAAGGTTTTTGCAGTCCCCAGCTATCCCTTAGCCCGTATATATCTTGAAAAGATAAGAATAGCGGCGAAACTCAAAACGTTAAAATTCCATTTTGCCAGACATACCTATGCCACGACTATCTGCCTGTCCAATGGCATTCCTATCGAAACACTTAGTCGTATGCTTGGGCATAAGAATATCAGCACAACTCAAATCTATGCTAAAATAACCAGTCAAAAAGTAGAAGAAGATACACTTACATTAGAAAAACGCTTAAATGGGAAATTCCATTTTCCAGAAGATTATAATTTACAGAAACAAGCAGTAATATGAGAACAAATAGCAAAGGAATACTAAGGATAGATTGGGATGAGAACAACTCCTGTCAAATTGTTTTTGAGCCAAGAGATTCAACTGTATGGCTCCATAGATCAGAATTGCCTGCCCTATTTGGGATAAGTATACAGGCTGTTAGTGCATGTATAGATGTAATACTAAAAGACAATATCGTGGATGTAAATACAGCTTGTAAATATGATCTATGTGTCACTGGCAAACGGATAAGGCATAACGTGCAGGAAGTACGGTTGGATATGATAATAGCTATGGCCTTTCATCTCGGATCGGCTAATGCGAAAATTCTACGGGAATGGTTTGTCAGGCGATGCCTTTATGGGATAGATGATATACCATTGCTGAAAATACAGAATTTTCAGATGAATTAAGTCAAAACAAAAAATACCCGGATAGTGAAATTCGGGTATTTTGATTTTGTCAGTAACAGTAATATGTCAAAACCAATAGGGTCTATAAAAGTCCTGTAATTATTGCACCACATTAAGCAGGAATGTTAAATCAAGTCTTTATTTTTTTTATACATTTACGCAAAAGTGTTTTTGGAGTTATTAAGACGTTAGTATTCACATAGTATATCGGAAAATGAATAGAATTATACTTATAGGAAACGGTTTTGACTTAGCCCACGGCCTGAAAACCAGTTATCGGGATTTTCTTGATGATTATTGGGAAGAATGGTGCGAAAGATTATTTAATCATAAAAACTGCCACTTGTCAGATGAATTTTACGAATTCTCTATAAAACGTGGCAGCCAATTAGCTTACGGAGCGGAACTAAAACATTTAATATACCTGTTTAATATACATTGGACAACGAATCAGACTTTGGAACAGATGAGATCCAAAGAAGAAATTGCCATTAAGTCGTTCGAAGATCTGGTTCAGTTATGTGAAGCCATTAATGCGCATCACTTAACAAAAGGCTCATCAGACCAAATACATCATCAGTGTAAAAGCGATACAAGCGAATTATTTGCTACAATAAACAAAGCATATTTGGAGAAATGGGTGGATATTGAGAATGAATATTATAGATTGCTTGTGAGACAACAAAGTAGATATGAAAAAAGAAGTAAATCTCTGATAATAAATCATTATCGGGGGTAGTCCGTTATGCCAAAAACAGCAGTTTAAAGTAACACTTTCGTGGCTTATGAGTAGGACTTCGGATTCCATGTAAATGTTCCTCTATTGTGATTTTATTCATTGATACACTGTATTTTGTACAAATATAGTTTGATGATAAGTTAATGACTTTGTATCATTATAATTGTATTAAAATTGAGAAGAAAATCATTCAGCATTTTGCCCTTACTAAGAAAGGGCAAATTATTAAAGAACGGACAGGATCCTATCTGTATGAGTGCCCAATACCAATATCCTCTATTGAACCTTTATTTTACATCTTCTGAAAGGCGATATTTTACAAAACTACCCGGATATTCTTTATTAATAAAATCAATCAGCTTCTCCCGTATATCAACACGTAAATCCCAATTGACAGAAGAGTCCTTACCACTTAATAACACTCTCAATTCTTTATATTGTTTATTTGTATCCGTTACCTGAATATTGGCTACCCTTTTATCCCATAAAGGATTATCCTTAAGTATCTTCCCTAAGTAATCCCTTAAGACATCAACCGGCAAGCCGTAATCGACATACAGGAAAACCGTACCTAAAATATTCGATGTACTGCGGGTCCAGTTTTGGAACGGCTTTTCCAGGAAATAACTAACAGGAAGCACTAATCGCCGCTCATCCCATATTTTTACAACGACATAGGTTAAAGTGATTTCTTCAATACGTCCCCATTCACCTTCAACAATTACAACATCATCCAGCCTTATAGGTTGGGTGATGGCAATCTGTATACCGGCAAGAACAGTAGCTATACTTTTTTGCGCAGCAAAACCAATAATGATCCCTGCTATCCCTGCTGATGTCAGCAGGCTTATCCCGATTGAACGGACCTTATCGAAAGTCATCAGGCAAATGGCTACTACTATAACAGAAATAATCGTTACCAATATGCCTTCAAATATCTTCATTTTAGTAAGATTTTTTCTTGCATTCAGGTTATCGGCAACACTTACATCCTGTTTATTTTGAAAATAGTAGAACGCGATCTTTATTCCTTTAATTGATATCCAACCTATTGTAGCGATCAATAAGATATTGTTTATCTGTCCGAAGCTGTCCGAGAAAGGAAAGTCAGAAACAAAAGAATACGAACTGAATACTTTCAGTAGAATCCAGATGGCCAGCCAAAGCAATGGGATTTTTAATAGGTCGATTACAAAATCATCCAGTTTACTTTCGCTTCTTGCGGCTTTTTTCTTCAACCGGTTTACTACCAGCCTATGCAATATAAAAATCGTTATCAATGCAATAACGAAAACAGCACAGGATATTAATACATGATATGTATGGTCATTCAGGTATTTATCAAATATAATCATCATAACTCTTTTTTAAAGCGGGCTTTATTTCATAAGGCCCGCCAATTCATCTAACTTTTTTAATCCTTTGCCTGATGTACAGTCAGTTGAGGGAATGGGAAATTTATACCCTCCTGATTAAATGTTTTATATACGTTCTGATTGACACTGAAATATACATTCCAGTAATCAGATCCTTTTACCCAAACACGGACTACAACATTCACGCTACTGCTATCCAGCTGATGAAGTTCAATAAACGGAGCAGGATCATCCATAATGCGCGCGTCTTTGTAAAGAATATCCAGTATCACTTGTTTTACCCTATCAAAATCCTCGCCATAGTCCACTCCGAATATCCACTCAATGCGTCGTTTGTCAACATTATAATTGTTGATATAACCGCTACTGAGTGTCCCGTTTGGAATATGTACCTTCACATTGTCGGGTGTATTCAGTATAGTATGGAAGATTTGTATTTCGACAACTGTACCGCCCACATCGGCTGTAGCAATATAGTCTCCTATCCGGAATGGTTTGAATAAAAGAATGATTAATCCTCCGGCAAAATTGGATAAATTACCACTCAGGGCCATACCTATGGCAACTCCGGCAGAGGCTATCAATGCGGCAAAGGAAGTGGTTTCTATTCCAAGGGCACTGATAACAGCGACAACCAACAGAATAGTCAACATGATATTGATCAAGCTGGAAACAAAGGTTTTAACCGCCGGAGCAATATCCCTCTTCTCCAGTATTTTCTTAATAAATTTATTGATTAGTTTAATCACAAACCGCCCGATTATAAAAATTATAAGAGCCTTCAAAATAGCTAGCCCCAGATGTGTCCCTTGTTGTAATAATGTTTCAGCTACCTGCTCCATTTTAGAAACAGATAACCCGTCTATCTGTAATAAATTCATAATTGTTATTTTTTATCTGTTAATATTTTTTATCCGATAAGCCTGCCAAGAAAATTCAATGTCTGGCTTTGAGTCGGAATATTGTATTTCGATATATTCGAGTTACGTCCTACTTTGATTGTTATCGCCTCTTCAGGCAGAGCTAAAAACATATCTTCGTCTGTTGTATCATCTCCGATAGCCATAATAAAGTCGTAATCATCCTGGTTTACTAATCTTACAGCTTCCGAACCTTTGGTTATGTCGTTGTATTTGACTTCAACTATCTTATTCCCTTTCATTATTTGAAGATTTAGACGGGAACATGGATTGATCAGGGCATTGATCAGTTGTGTTACCCTGAGGTCGGCCAGCCATGCATCCACATTCCGGTAATGCCATACCAGTGCAGTATCTTTTATTTCAATTTTAGAACGTGGAGTCCGTTTTACAGTATGATTTATAATATCGACTATATCCTTATCCCATTCTATTTTAGATATTTTCGAATGCCATCTCCCATTCTCTTTATAAAAGGCTCCATGTTCAGCTGCTAAACCCAGAGGAAGATTTCCAAGCCATTTATCCAGCGTCTTACGATCGCGTCCGCTACTTATTACCACTTTGTTTCCGGTATCCTGAGCCAACCGGGATAAAAGCTGTAACAGGTCTGGAGTAGGGAAAGCATCTTCCGGTCTTTTTCTGAATGGGGCTAATGTCCCATCGTAATCCAGAATAATAAGCCTTTTGCGAGAACTGTTATATTGCTGTTTTATCCTTTCAAAATTATCTTTTTCTACAATTTTACTTGATAAAGCAACATTTTTCTGCCTTACCTCCTTCAGCTCTTCTATAAAATCAGTGGCCCATTGTTTTACATTCTGAACCGATATTATTTCCTGCATAGCGTTTATCCGCTCCATCTGTTCACTTACAGGCATTTCAAGGGCTTGTTTCATAGCTCCTTCTATCTCGTGGATATCGGTAGGATTCACGATAAGAGCATCAGCCAGTTCGATAGAAGCTCCGGTCATTTCACTTAATATCAAAACGCCGGGCTTTTCCCTTTTCGTAGCAATATATTCTTTAGCCACCAGATTCATACCATCGCGCAAAGGCGTAACCAAAGCAATGTCTGACATCTGGTAAAGGGCAGAGAGTTCTTCAAACTGGAAAGGATGATAGAAATAATAGACAGGCGTCCAGTCTATGGTTGCATATTTACCGTTTATGGCACCCACCAGTTTGTCTATTTCATTTTTAAGCTCAGCATAGATACCGACAGAGTCACGGCTGGGAGCTACGATCATCACTAATGAAACTTTACCTATATACTGAGGATTATTCTCTAAAAAGCTTCCGAAACTATATAGGCGGATGGGAATTCCTTTACTGTAATCAAGACGGTCTACAGATAGCATCAGCTTGGCTTTCCCAAAGCTCTTGCGCAATTCTTCCGACTTCTTCTTAATGGCCGGATTTAGCAGGGCATCATGGTACATATCATAGTTGATTCCCATCGGGAATGCATCCACATCGACAACCCTGTCGTCAAGCTGTATCTCATCCAGGTTACAGTCCAGTTTCAGTACCCTGTATACTGCACTGATAAAGTGCCGCATATAACTATGCGTATGGAATGCCACCAGATCAGCTCCAAGTAAGCCTTCCAGCAATTCTGCCCTTTCGGGCAAAGAACGGAACAGTTCATATGAAGGAAAAGGGATATGATGAAAATATCCGATACTAACATCAGGCATCTTATCCCGTATCATTTTGGGTAACAACATCAACTGGTAATCCTGAACCCAGACGATATCGCCAGGCTCAATGATTTTGAGCGCAGCCTCACAGAAAAGGGCGTTTACTTCTTTGTATGCTTCCCAATATTCATTTTCGTATTGGATATAATTTGAGAAGTAATGACATAACGGCCAGAGAACGCTGTTGCTGTAACCCTCATAATAGTTTTCTATCTGATCCTGTGTCAGGTACACAGGGGTATATTTCTGTTCTGCCAACTGTCTGTCTATCGCTTCCTTTTCTTTGCAATCGTCAAGATACATACCCGGCCATCCTATCCAATGCTTATCCGCTTTTGTCTTTAGTGAATCAAGCCCTGTCGAAAGTCCTCCCGGACTGGGTATTACTTTATATTCGTTATTTTCTTCAACAATTTTAAGGGGTAGTCTGTTAGATATTATAATAAGTTTCATATGTTAAATTATTTCTTTATGACAATATTTTAAGTATATTGTATTATTCCCAATTATAAGGATAACACTAAGAAGTAAACTGTAAATTGATAATAATAGAACATCACTTAAATGATTATAGTTCAAACAAAAATCATAATAAGCTGAAAATCAATAATAAATAAATGGATAGAACTACAAATCTGGATTACGGGGTTATAGGAAACGGTAAAACCGCGGCATTAATATCAAAGAGGGGAAGTATAGACTGGCTCTGCCTTCCGTCTTTTGATTCCCCTTCTGTTTTTACTAAGATTCTGGATAATGAGATTGGAGGATGCTTTGCTATAGAAGTGAATGACAACTATCGTATCATTCAGAAATATATTAAAGGCACCAATATCTTGTCCACTATATTTACTTCAGAGGAAGGTAGCTTCGAATTACTCGACTTTATGCCACGGTACAGGACACTGGATATGGATTATTATATGTCTCCCGAAATATACCGCTACATAAAACATCTGGACGGAAGGCCCCGGTTTAAAGTAAAATACAATCCGGTAATGAATTATGCGAAAGAGACGGCTATACATAAAAAGTTTCCCGAATTTATAAAATCATTCTCTTGCGAAGATAAAAGGGAGAATATGTATCTCTATTCCGGCCTCGGCTTTGATGCCATACTGAACGAAGAAGAAATAGTTCTGGATAAGGATGAGTTTTTCTTATTGTCCTATCATCAGAAACTGGTTCCTATAGATATTGACCGTGTCAACCTGGAATATCAGCGGACAAAGGTTTACTGGCTCAACTGGAATAACCGTTCCCGCAAATTTTATCAATATAATGATGTTATATCACGAAGCCTTCTCATCTTGAAGTTAATGTCCTATCAGGATACAGGTGCGGTTATGGCTGCACTTACGACAAGTATTCCGGAGACAATAGGGGAAGTGCGTAACTGGGATTACCGCTTCTGTTGGATACGGGACGCGTCTATGTCGATGGAAACTTTGCTCTCTATGGGGCACCAGTCTGCCGCCCGTCGGTTTATGGGATTCATAAAAAGGATACTGCGATCCAAATCGGACTCGTTCCAGATAATGTACGGCATAGACGGCAGTAGGGTACTCAAAGAAGAGGTGTTGCCTCATTTGGCAGGTTATGCCGGTTCCAGGCCTGTCAGGATAGGAAATGCTGCTTACAACCAGAAACAAAACGATTCGTTGGGATACCTGATGAATGTAATATACAATTATTACCTTCACTTTCCGGGTACACTGGACGAAATGGAAGAAATGTGGGAGATTGTAAAGACTATTGTGAAAACCGTATTTGCAGAATGGAAAAATACGGACCAGAGCATCTGGGAATTCCGTAATATTGAGAAGCATTTTGTTTTTTCAAAGGTCATGTGCTGGGTTGCAATGGACAGGGCCGTCAGTATCGCATCTTTTCTGGGTAAGACCGGTTATGAAGAAGAATGGAAAGAAGAAGCGGATAATATAAAGAAAGATATTCTCACTCATGGCTGGAACAAGGATGTTCAGAGTTTTACCCAGTCGTATGGCAGCAGCGATGTGGATTCATCTTTGCTCCTGATGGAGCAGTACGGATTTATTGATGCCAATGATGAAAAATATATAAAGACAGTGAAACGGATAAAGAAAGAATTGTTGCACGAAGGATTGATGTACAGGTACAAGATCAAAGACGATTTCGGTCAGCCATCTTCATCATTTACAATTTGCACATTCTGGCTGGTGCGGGCGCTTTATGTAATAGGGGAAAAGAAAGAAGCCCAGGCTATTTTCGATAAGTTATTGTCTTACTCTAATCATCTGGGGCTTTTCAGCGAGGATCTGGATTTCAAGACCAAGCAGCAACTGGGTAACTTCCCTCAGGCTTACTCACATCTGGCTTTAATTAACACAGCTAATTTATTTGCCGAGGAGAAACCTTTTTCCAAATTTATAAAACCATAAAAATGAAAACAAACGATAAGAATATAGCGCCCATTGATAAACTGATAATGCCGGTACAGAGGTTTGCCCATCAACAAAAATCGGGAGGCATTGTACTCGGGATAAGTGTAATCATTGCCTTAATACTGGCAAATTCGCCATGGTCGGAATCCTATTTACATTTCTTCGAACAGAAGTTGGGTTTTATATTCAATGGCGAAAAATATTTGGAATACAGCATCCACCACTGGATAAACGACGGGTTGATGGCCATGTTCTTCTTTGTGGTAGGCCTTGAATTGAAAAGGGAGATTATAGGAGGTGAACTATCCAATCCCCGTAAAGCAATCCTTCCCATTGTTGCGGCTATTGGAGGAATGCTGGTTCCGGCGCTCATTTACCTATTATTCAATCCTTCCGGAGTTGCCCATCAGGGATGGGGTATACCCATGGCAACAGACATTGCATTCGCTTTGGGAATATTATATCTTCTGGGAGATAAAGTCCCTTTATCGCTGAAAATATTCCTTACTGCACTGGCTATAGTCGATGATCTGGGGGCTGTATTAGTCATTGCTTTTTTCTACACCTCCGATATCTCTTTTACAAGTTTGGCTATAGGATTGGGATTTGTATTGGCTATGTTCCTGGCAAATAAGCTGGGTGTTAGGAATATTATATTCTATGCTATTCTGGGGATAGGCGGTGTATGGATAGCTTTCCTGCTGTCAGGCGTCCATGCAACAATAGCTGCTGTTTTAGCAGCATTTATGATACCGGCCGATGTGGTTTTACAGGAAGATTCGTACATCAGTAAAATACAGCAGAAGCTAAAACGTTTCAAAAACATTGACACTAATAATATTCCTACACTGACAGATGAACAGTTGCATACCCTCCAGCATATAAAAGAAGATACAGATGCGGCAATACCTCCTTTACAGCGATTGGAATATGGCATGCATCCGTTTGTTACTCTTGTGGTCATACCTCTGTTTGCTTTGGCCAATGCAGGAATGTCTTTGGTCGATATCGAGATTGAATCACTTTTCAGCACAAATATAGCAATCGGAGTAGCTTTAGGCTTATTATTGGGCAAGGTCGCCGGTGTGGTTGGCTTTACATCATTACTTGTAAAATTAAAGGTTGCCCCGTTACCCGAGGGCATGAATTTCAGAAATTTATTTGGTGTCGGATTATTGGCTTCCATTGGTTTTACCATGTCCCTGTTTATTACTTCTCTGGCTTTTAACGATGAAATACATCTTGTTCAGGCTAAGATTGGTATATTTGCAGCATCTATTATTGGTGGAGTTATCGGTTATATTGTTTTGAACAGAAAATAAAGCTTTAAATTGCCATGCTTCGAAAACTTTTGAAAATAATCAGTCTCCAGGGACAGATAGAAGATTATAATGAAGTACATGAATCAATAAAACAAGGGATTGTATTTAAAGGCACAAACCTGTGGATATTGGTCTGTGCAATAATAATAGCCTCAGTAGGACTGAATACAAACTCTCCGGCAGTTATTATCGGAGCTATGCTTATATCTCCCCTTATGGGGCCAATTACCGGAATGGGTTATAGTATAGCTGTATATGATTCTCTGCTTTTCAAGCAGTCATTAAAAAACTTCGGATTTGCTGTTTTAGCCAGTTTGATTACTTCTACATTGTATTTTGCCATTACTCCGGTAACAACTGCTTATTCGGAAATACTGGCGCGAACAAGCCCTACAATTTATGATGTATTGATAGCATTATTCGGAGGCTCGGCAGGGATTATTGCCATAAGCAGCAAACAAAAAGGAAATGTGATACCCGGCGTAGCCATTGCTACAGCTTTAATGCCTCCTTTGTGTACTGCCGGATACGGACTGGCTACAGGACAGTTTACTTTCTTTTATGGGGCATTTTATCTGTTTACCATTAATACGGTCTGTATTGCTTTTGCATCGGCTATAATTTCACAGATACTCAAATTCCCGATTCGAAACAGCCAGATAAGCGATAAACGTAAGAAAAGGATAAACCAGATTATCTCGGCTGTGATACTCATTACTATCCTGCCAAGTATATACCTGGGATATCGTCTTGCCCAGGATGAGAAATTTAAGGCGAACGCCCAGTTATATACACAAAATATCAGCATATACAGGGGGAATTATCTGCTCCGAAGTGAAGTGAATGCACCTAAAAGGGAGATAAAGCTGATTTATGGCGGATCTTCATTGACAGATGGCGATAAAGATACTATTGTAAGTAAAGCCAATGACTTTTATCTGAACAATGCAAAAATATCTGTTGAACAGGGACTGGCCATAAATGTAAATATTCCTAATCAGGATAAGTCCTTGGCCAAAGAAGCAACATTAAAGCAGGAAATAAGCCGCCTGAACAGTATAATAACCGAAAACCAGCGTCAATCGGACAGTATACAAAACCGCCCGGCTATAGGCAATCAACTGCTGTCGGAGGTCAAAGTCCTTTATCCGCAGATAACTTCCTGTTCTTATTCGGACACCTATGTATACCGGAAAGATAGCATCAAACCTGAAAAAACAGGTATTGTCATCTTTTCCTATGAGCTTTCCCTGAATAATACCGAACAGAAAAAGGTCAGGGAATGGATAGGTGAACGGTTGAAGACGAATGAAACAAAAGTATATTTTGAGAGAATAAAATGAAGAAATATGTGTGATTATTTTTCCTCTTAATAATTTTCCACCATATTTGGATGTGCTAATCTAAAAGAATCGTTAATTATAAGCAATGTTTTCGCGGATAAAGTATATTGGATTAAATCCTGCCCGTTTGTTTGTCCTTAGTTTTTTAGGTCTGATTTCCACAGGTACAGTCCTTTTGCTTTTACCTGTATCTACAACACACAATATCAGCATTATTGATTCTCTCTTTACATCTACCAGTGCAGTTTGTGTGACAGGTCTTGTCGCATTGGATACCAGCAAAGATTTTACTGTTTTTGGGCAGACAATCATTATGCTACTTATACAATGTGGAGGTTTGGGAATACTGACATTTGCCAGCTATTTCAGCTACTTCTTTAAAGGAGGTTCTTCCTTCGAAGACCAGCTGGCAATGGGCGACATTTCCAATATAGATAAGATAGACGATATATTTAAGACGTTGAAGCGCATATTGATAATAACCCTTGGTATCGAAGCGGTTGGCGCTATTTTTATTTTTACCAGCCTGAGCCCGGCTTTGATACCTTCTTTAGGGGAGCGGATCTATTTCTCAGTATTCCATTCTATCTCTGCATTCTGCAACGCCGGTTTTTCGACTTTGCCCCATGGCATTATGGAAACCGGATATGTCGCTAATTACAGCTTCCAGCTAAGCCTTATTTTTTTATTTGTTCTTGGAGGATTGGGATTTCCTATTGTTATAAACCTGCTGAAATATATGAAACATCTTATTCGCAGAATTTTCCGGCAGATTTTTAATCATAAAAAAGATGTTTACAAGCCATGGGTAATGAAACTGGGGAGCAAGATAAATCTGATTACTACATTTTCCCTTATTATTGGTGGCACAATTCTGATTTTCATAAACGAGTATAATAACGTATTGGAATCTCATCAGGGCATCGGCAAAGCTGTCACGGCATTGTTTACGGCGACCACCCCGAGGACAGCAGGTTTTAATTCTATTGACTTTAATCAGTTACATTTATCATCGTTAGTTATTATTATCATACTGATGTGGATAGGCGCATCTCCGGCATCAACGGGTGGTGGTATTAAAACCAGTACCTTTGCCATAGCTATACTTAATTTTATCAGTTTAGCCAAAGGCCGGAAAAACATAGAGGTATATAGCCGTGAGATAGCGGATATTTCCGTCAGGCGGGCTTTTGCTGTGATTACCCTTTCATTTATTGTATTGGGAACAGGCTCCTTGCTTATCTCATACTTTGATGAAAGTTTAAGGATGCTGGATATAATATTCGAAGCTGTTTCGGCATACAGCACCGTCGGATTAAGTCTGGGCATAACATCCGGATTAAGTCCGGCAAGTAAACTGGTGCTGATAGTCCTTATGTTTATCGGCCGTGTAACGACCCTGACACTACTTATAGCGTTCTTTAAGCAGGTAAGATTATCCAATTATACATATCCGTCGGAAGAAATATTAATCAATTAAAAAACCACTTACTATGAAATATATAATTGTAGGACTGGGCGTTTTCGGTTCGTCTCTTGCCGAGAAACTGGTGGCACAGGGCAATGAGGTAATCGGTGTAGATTCCAAGATGCAGCGTGTCAATGAACTAAAGGATAAAATAACCCATGTGGTTTGTCTGGATGTAAAAGATGCTTCAGCAGTAGAAACGTTACCGCTGAGAAATACAGACGTCGTCATTATTTGTATCGGGGAAGACCAGGGCGCCAATATTATGGCTACGGCCATGTTTAAGAATATGAATGTAAAACGGCTTATCGGAAGATCATTGAATCCTTTACATGAAAATGTGTTACAGGCAATCGGAGTAAACGAAATTGTGCGTCCCGAAGAAGAAACGGCGGAGAGGTGGGCAAAGAAACTGACTCTTAGAGGAATGGTCGATTCTTTTGAACTGAACAAGAATTATAGCATTGTCGAAGTTATTGTGCCCGATATGTTCATCGGAAAGAGTATAGAAGAAGTAGGATTTAGAAAAGAGTATAATATCCTGGTGCTGACAATAGTAAAAAATGTGGAAGAACAGAGTATTATCGGAAAGACAAGGATTGTTGCAGACGTACAGGATATACCTAAACCGGATACAGTACTTGAAAAAGACGATATTCTGGTTATTTATGGGTCGAATAAGAATATCAAACAGTTTATAGGAAAAAGTAGGGCGTAGGATTTATTTTATTTGATTATAGATTGTAATTTACCGCTTTTAATCACTTTGTAAATATAGTATTGCATTGAATTTCAGTGGATTTAGCATTGCTGTAAAATTCATACTTTTGATATTCGCATTTAGTACTATCAATAACAAGGGAAGTTATGCAAAAAAATCCACAACCACCTTTGTCTTAGTCAAAAAATGAAATTAGAAATTGATATCCTGTGCCTTATAACATGTATTTACCAGCAACTTAGAAAAGCAGAGTCTTATTAATGCTATTTTGCATACTTAATTTCCGATTTCTCACCTACCCCATTTTCATTAAATGCTTCTACCGCAAAATAATAATCCTGATTGGTTGATAGCGATCTCAATAGCAAGCTATTAACCTCATATACCATCCACGAACTATATAATTTGTCAGGAGCTATTCCCCACAATACATTATACCCTTGTGCATTTGCTTGTCTATCCCATGTGATGGCAATATCTCGACGGTCGGAATGACGTTGCAGGTCTAATTTCTTTACTTTTTGAGGGGCTTTTCCTTCTCCAAGTCCAAATATCCTGACTTCCGACATGCTGAGATAAGGCGTTGGTATTTCAATGTTATTGTAGCGTACATAGCGCACTTGTTGTGGGGTTTCCAGTTCTATATAGTCATTTGGAGTATCTTTATAGCTATTGCTCTTGTCAACTGTAATAAACCAATTCTTTCCATCGAGAGAACCCTCTACTGTATAGCGATGACGTAATCCTTCTATTTTTCCATACATTCCCGATTGATAGTCAGCATAGTTTATCTGTATAGCATACATCTTAGCTGGCTTTTCCAAATCAATAACAATCCATTGTTTATTATCATTCTCATTTGCTATCCATGCAGTTTTAGCTATTTCGTCAGTCAATGCTTTAGTACTTGAGCCCAAACGTGTAGAAGATGCCTCCACTGGTTTGTTGTACGATAACAGCATCCAGCCTTTAAACTGCCCATGCTTTGCTGCAACTGATGGTGCATAACGCGGATAGTCTCCGAAACGTGTGTCACTATACATAATACCATCTTTGTCAAAATAGGTAGGGAACATACACAGGCGTCTTTCCCATGTCATATTTACCGAATAATCCATTGTTGCAAAATGCCAATAATTTCTACCGGGGCCAATCACAGTACTACCATGTCCTGCTCCATTCATATATCCTCCGGGCTTGTAAGAGAATGGGTTGTGCTTTTGATAAGTATAAGGTCCGAGTGGATTATCGGCAATATATACTCCATCGCCATATACATTAAATTGTGTACCCGGAGCGGCATATTGCATATAATATTTGTCGTTATGCTTAGTCAGCCACGGGCCTTCAATATATCCTCCGAGAATAGTATCAGAATGGTTTTCGCCGAAACGTTCCCAACCATGCTTGTCAGCATCAAGATTGAATAGTTCTACAATTTTATCATCGACCACAAAACGTTTGTTTTTGTGAAGCTTGCGGCCTCGTATCGGAAATTTGTTAGAAGAACCCCAAAACATATAAGCTTGTCCATCATCATCGATAAAAAAATCGGGGTCTTGCAGACCATTAATGATAGAAGGAACGGCTTTCCAATCTCCTTTTCGGGGATTGTCTGTATATAAGATGCTCATATGTCCCGATGGATTTCCTGTAACATAGAGAACAGAATCTTTATAATTGTGTGCCGCAGGAGCATTCGACCCTTCGAAATACCACATTTCAGGTTTAATAAAATTCCAGTTCTGGAGGTCATACGAGTGCCAATAACCATGCGAACGGGTAACGAACATATAATATTCGCCTCTGAATTCGACTACTGCCGGATCTGCTCCCGAACGATAAGATATATCCTTGTGTGAATTGTAGATCATATATGTATAATCCACATTAAGTGGGTTACAATAGGTATCCATCCGCATGGTTTGAGACATTACAATGCTCGGGATAAATAAAATAGCAAGTAAGTATATAATTTTATGAATCAAGTTTATCATTATTTTATTCAATTTATTTCTGATGACTAAATAGCCAAGGGAATAAGTCTGCTTCTTTGAAAACATAGTCCCAGGCATTGTGTCCGATATTCTCATATTCCGTATATTTCACATCACATCCTAACTCTTTAAGGATATCATAAATCTTTCTGGATTTGGAAGGCGGGACTATACCGTCATTATCGCCATGAAACAACCAAACCGAAGTGTTCTGGGCAAATGTACCGGCTTTATCAGCACTACCTCCTCCGCATATTGGAAAAGCTGCGGAAAAAGTATCAGGCATTCGCCATAACAACTCTAAAGTGCCCATGCCACCCATAGATAAACCTCCTACATAAACTCTTTTTTGATCGATTTTACCCGATGAGAGCCAATCTTCGATCAGGCGGATAAGGGTTTGCATCGGCATGGTTGGATCATCATTGAGCCCAAAAGTAAATGTCCTTTTTCCGGCTATAGTATGGCTTCTTACGTTAGCCCAATAGTTATTAGCCGGGCATTGCGGTATGATTGCAATTGCCGGATATTTCTTTTTCGTGTATTCGAGGATAAAGTCTTTACCATGCGTTAGTTGCTTTTCATTGTCGCTTCCTCGTTCTCCGGCTCCATGCAAGAATACAAGCAATGGATATTGCTTGCTCTCATCGTAATTGTCAGGAAAAGAGATTTTATAAGGCAACGAATAACCATTTTGCATAAACATCCCGTTTTCTAACTGTGCAGACACTCCTAATACATAACAGAGTGAGATAAATAAAGTAAGTAATTTTTTCATATTACTTATTTACATAAATTTTCCGGTACATCATATTTTTTTTGTAAATGCTCCAGTTCTGTTTTGAGTTGGACGGTTATATCCTCTGTGCCGGATTGTCCATAGATGTTATTCAGTTCGTTTGGGTCTCTCTTCAAGTCATATAACTCCCATTTATCTTCTTTATAGAATTTCATAAGTTTATATCGTTCCATTTTCACCCCATAGTGGGCTCGCACACTATGAAATCCGGGAAATTCGTAATAATGGTAATACAATGATTTGCGCCAGTTTTTGGGTGTCTTGTTTTTCTCTAACAGGTTTTTAAACGACATTCCTTGCATATCTTCCGGGACATTTATACCACACATGTCCAAAAAGGTTGGAGCAAAATCGATATTTTGAGTTAACCCCTTTACCGTTGTTCCGGCTTTAATCTTTTTGGGATAAGACATTACCATTGGCATCCCAAACGATTCTTCATACATAAACCGTTTATCAAACCAGCCATGTTCGCCTAAATAGAAACCCTGATCGGAAGTGTAAACAATGATTGTATTTTCATTCAGCCCATTTTCTTTTAGATAATTCAATATTTCGCCCACGCTTTCGTCTACCGACTTTATACATGCCATATAATCCTGAAGATAACGTTGCAGTTTCCATTCGGCTATTTCTTTTTCGGTACGTTTAGTTGTATAGAAATCGTTGTTTCGCTCGCGATATGCATCAAAGAAACGTTTACGTTCGCTTTCTGTCATAGTACCCATAAACGCATGTGGCCAAGGATCGTATAATAAGCTATCGGAGTTTATCCCGGTTACCATCTTCAGATCATGTCCTTCATACATATCTTTATATATATTCATTTTCTGTTTCAATGCGGCATAACGCCCTTGGTAATCATCAAAGTAAGTTTCGGGAACAGGGAATTCAGTGTTTTCATACAACCGATAGTGGCGTTCGGCCGGAACCCAGTTGCGATGAGGAGCCTTGTGATGCATCATCAGGAAGAACGGTTTATCTTTATCTCTTTTATCGAGCCAGTCTTTTGTAAAATCAGTAATCAGATCAGTAACATAACCCGAGTGTTGAATAGTATCTTTTTCGGTGATAAAATACGGATTACAATAATCCCCTTGATCATTTAAGATTGTCCAATGATCAAATCCTGTCGGTTTCGAAATCAAATGCCATTTTCCCACAATAGATGTTTGATATCCATTAGCCTGAAGTATTTTGGGTAAGGTTTGCTGTGATCCGTCAAATCCTTTATTGCCATTCCTCATAAAACCGTTTTTATGGCTATGCTTTCCTGTAAGTATTGCCGCGCGACTGGGGCCCGAAATAGAATTACAGCAATAGTTGTTCATGAAAATAGCTCCGTTTTCGGCTATCTTGTCAATATTGGGTGTAGGAGCCAGTATTGAAACCGGATGCCCATAAGCACTGATAGCCTGCCGTGCATGATCATCACTCATGATGAAAATGATATTCGGACGTTTATCTGTTTGTGCGTAAAGCGAAAGAACGGATAAAAGAGTAATCCCTGTTAAAATACTTTTTTTCATTATTTTTCCTTTATATATGAGTTTAAATCAATATTGTTAAATATAAAATTATGCTGTGGCGAAGGATGATACTTATTCTCCCATGTAGAATAGGTTTTTACTTCCATTCTCCCTTTTTTCTTATCAAAGGTGAGAATTCGTAAATATCCATTCCCTCCGTTTATTGAATTATCTACACCTCTCTGAAAGTTAGCCAGCATCTGATATACATTATTCTCGTTTTCGCCTTTGCTTATAAGGGTTCCAACCCCGGTTTTGAGTATATGCCCACAAACAACAGCGAGTATATTAGAATGCTTCGACGCAAGCTTTTCCCATATATGTCCACCATCGTTAACCGTACGGGCAGAATCTTTACCTATTCCATAAGCCTGTGGACGCCACCAGTCCCCATTATCGAGCCATGTGCTGTCACTATACAAATAAGCATGTGTATTAATGATCACTGCTTTATCTCGATTTTGGCTTATTACCTTGTTTGCCCATTCCAATACATCGTCAGACGGGCCAAATTCCAAACTCATTATTAACCAGTCTATGCCTTCCGAACGGATGTTTATATAATGATTGTCGATCGAATCCTTATCGTAACTGCCACCCCAGTATTTCTTATTGGTAAACCGCTCCACAGGAAAATATTTATTTGCCACTGATGTGTTATGAACATCCGAAAATTTTCCCGGTTTACTGCCTAAGTCGTGGTTGCCTAATGAAAAAGTATAGGGTAGTCCGGCGTTCTCTATTTCAGAAAAATACTCCGACATCAGCATCCATTCTGTAGGATGATTATCCTGAGTGACATCACCTACATGAATCACAACGTCTATCCCTTTCTTATTTTTCAGTATCCAATCCACTTGTGATTTGAATACCTCGGGACAAGACTCAAGATATGTCTGTGTATCGGGCAGAACAACAAATACCGTTTTCTGCGATAAGCTGCACGAACAGAACACCGCAGAAAACAGTAATATAGCTGATAAATAGTTCAATAATTGTTTCAAGTTCCAAAGATATTTATTCCATTTTAAAATCTGCTTCATTCGTTTCATCGGCAGATGATGAAGCAACCCAAAGTTTAAAATCTCCCGGTTCTGCCGTATAGTTCATATTCAGATCGTAAAAAGCTAAATCTTTTTCTGATACCTCAAATTTTACCTGCTTGGTTTCCCCTGCTTTCAAAGCAATTTTTTCAAAACCTTTAAGCTCCTTCACAGGACGGGTTACACTAGCGGCAATATCACGTATATACAACTGAACCGTTTCTTCGCCATCATAATTTCCAGTATTGGCCACATCGGCCGTTACAGTAATAGTTCCCCCCTTATTCATAGAAGCTTTATCCAGTTTCAGATTTGAGATACTGAACGAAGTGTAACTCAATCCATACCCGAAAGGATATAAAGGAGTATTATCCACATCTAGATAAGAAGATCTGTAATCCACATTGGGATTTGCAGGATCAACAGGACGGCCTGTATTCTTGTGATTGTAATAAATTGGAACCTGTCCTATATTGCGTGGAAAACTTATCGTAAGCTTTCCTGATGGATTATAGTCTCCTGCTATAACATCAGCAACTCCATGTCCGGCCATAGTCCCCGGATACCATGCTTCAAGTATGGCATCAATATTTTCATGTTCCCAGCTAAGATCAAGCGGTCGACCGTTAAATAGTATCAATCCTATCTGTTTGTTCAACTTCTTCAGTTCTTTCAATAATTCCTGCTGTGCGCCGGGTAGCCGAATATCTGTGCGGCAGGCGGCCTCACCCGACCAGTTGAAATCTTCTCCCATAGCCACCAGAACAATATCTGCCTGACGGGCTACAGAAAGAGTTTGGACGAAATCTGACTTGTCATTTGTAGTAAGGTCGCATCCTTCTGCATAGATAAACCTTACTTTCGAGTCCTTGTATTTTTCAGTTAAGCCGTCGAATAATGAAACGCTTTCGTTCCTGTTTCCACGTCCCGCCCACTCTCCGTTCAGGCTTTTCTGGTTTTTTACCATCGGACCGATGAGGGCGACAGTCTGTACCTTATTCTTGTCAAGAGGGAAGTAATTATTCTCATTCTTGTAAATAATAATCGAAAAGTAGTCCACTTAGTAATTGAAAAGTATACCACTAAGTGTCTCGGCTGAGATTGGTTA
>USOX01000026.1 GCA_900556485.1 uncultured Dysgonomonas sp. | reverse complement strand
AACCGCGCTGAAAACGGCGTCTGCTATTATCTTTATCAAAGTAGATATACTTTTCGTCTGTAGTTATTTTAAACATAGGATTCACTTTTTGTTGTTAAACTCTTTTTGTACATCGTAACTCGGACAAGCTTTATTTGCAAACTCATTATGTCCATGAATAGTAGCTTTTGGATAAGCAGCACTTAACCCGGCAACCAATGCTTTTAAAGCAATTTTTTGCTCTGGTGTGCGTGTATCTTTGGGATTATTGTTTATATCCAGTCCGCCAATGGTACATATACCTATAGAATCTTTGTTAAAACCTTGCACATGTGCTCCTATTTCGTCAAGTGGGCGTCCGATCTGAACCGTACCATCCAATAAGATCACAAAGTGATAGCCTATTTTTGCAAAGCCTCGTGCACGGTGCCATTTGTCGATATCATCGGCTGTAAAATGCTGCCCCTCTTTTGTAGCGGAGCAATGGAGGATTATTTTATTTATCTGTCTCATTGTCTTTATTTGTTTGATTATTTGAAATTTTACTTTTAAATGAATAATTCATCCCCATTATTGCACCCACAAAAGTGAGTATCTCACCAAAAGCGACTAATACAGAATTATGGATTTGACCTACAGGTACCACACAAAACCCGGCAATCAACAATCCACAACCAACGATGATGAGAATAGCAGATACTATTAATTGAAACTTTAATTTTTCTTTCATTGGTTATCAATTACTTGTTTATTTACCCTCATTTCCAATTGATCTTTTATATCATCAAAGCGGATGCCTACCCGTTGGAGTGCTATTTCTATTGTTTTCCGCATTTTTTCTTTATTCTCTTTGCCACGTATCATTGTCAAAAGGTTTGCACCGGCGATAGGATCTTCTTTTAGTTCGCCTTGATTTATTGAAAGGGTTATATAAGCATCTTGCACCATTCGTTCACCAACCACAAGACCGCTTGTTATTTTTCCGGTTGTATCCCGTTTTACATTTATCAGCAAGTCATCATTGCCATCCAGAAGTATTCCTTTCATTGTGTTATGTTTTTATTTTGTATATCGTCTATTATGGTTTCTGTAACAGCTTTGCTTATTGGAGGATTTAATAAAGCGGTGGTTGCGCCTTGTGGATGAGCATGATTGTGTGCTAAAAAATCATTTAAGAGAGAATTATATGCTTTTTCCAAAAGGTTTAGACGGGTGGTTACTTCCGGTGAAAGAGGTATTCCCATGTGGGTGCCATCATTGTAAACAATCTTTCCGGCTTTTATTTCCACTAGTTCTACCTCCTCCGCATTAATCAGGAATGTGACCACCTCCTGACCGTCTATTATACCTATTAAGCAAATGGTACCCACCACCGGCTTTATGTCTGTATACCCAAATCCCAGTGTTACATCAATATAGTCTATACCATCACCGGTTCCTTTGGCATCCATAGTTCTGTTATCCCAGTCTACAGCTATACATTCTACAAAGCGAATTTGTGCTTGTTTTGCATTTTCACTTTTTCGGTCTAGATTTTCGATAAACTTATCTAATTCACTCATGTTTTATCCGGCTTTATTACCTAATGTTATTATCTGACGAATACCATCTTTCGAAAAATCTTTTACTACTTTGTCGATATAGTAAGTGCCCTCCATATTCTTATAAAAGAGGCTTTTTAAATCAACCTTCATTCCTTGTTCAGCGCGTGGAATCCCAAATAGTGTAATAGTACCATCAAAGCCTTTAGTTTTCTGTAAGTCAATTATTCGTTTAGCACGTACCTTTATTTCATCCATTGTCAGATATGGCCAGTTGCGCACTTGTACAGCTCCGAATTTATCACCCTCCTCATACGTGATATACTTCCCATTGCGTTGCAGGGATTTAAATTTTACCACTATTTTCTCCTCTGCTTTGCTTTTCTGATTAAGATTTTCACTTACAGCATTTCTTTCCAATAGTACTTTTATCAAACCCGTCTCCTGAGAATTACCATCAACCGCATGCAATACCTTTCCTACAAAATAGCTATAGATACCAAGTTCTTTTTTTAGATTTTCAAGAATGGCAACGGGTGCAACATCGGTATATCGTACTGTTCCCAATGGAACATCCGGGCAAACAACTTCATATCCGGGAGCTATAGTTTCAAGTAACTGTTTTAGGTTAATACCCTTTTTACTGACTGATATTGAGCCGCGTTTTAGTTTAAACATTTCGTCCTCACATTTCAATCGGTACGGCACACCATCTGCAACATCAGAAATATATCCCTCAAATTCCGTTGGCATTTCACCGGCACCATAACCAAATTTTATTGTTACCGGGTCACCTATTTCGAAAAGTTTATCTGTTTCTATCTTTCTAAAGTCGCGTACATTGCGGGGAAGAATAATTTCAGCAGTACCAGTAAACTCTTTCCAACTCTTTTCAGTATGAATTTCCGATACCCGGCGAATACCAAAGCCTTGACGATCGCGCGACTCATGAAAAAGAATATCCGATGCCATAACAAAAGTGCTCATGTCAGATAAAATTCTATAGGTTCGTCACTCACTGCTTCTATTTGAAAGGGAATAGCATTCCATCGGCCTACAACAGGTTGAATAGAAATATTTTCGAATACAAGATTGTTAATCCCTTTACGTTGAAATATACTGCCCAGTACCGGGACAGAATCACATATCTCATCCCATTTCACAAGCTCCTCTATTTGTTCCTGAGCTGTAAGCCCTTTACTATTTCTATTTTCTAGAGCAATACCTCTGATAATAATATTCCAGTCACTTTTTCCATATATTTCTTTAACAGTTCCCGTTGAGCCTAAAACATCGGTCTTAGTAACATTTGATGGGCGCGAAAATTCCACAATACAGGATGAAGGCAAAGTATATAAATCCATTGTTACTTTTTCTACAGCTCCTGTAAGACGATTATAAGTATTATATTCACCGGCCTCAAAACTTACCGAACCGAAAACATGCGTTCCAAATTCAGACAAGGAAGTATCGCCGCTATCTTCTGATAAGAATCGAACATCGGGATATTCGCCCGCCTCATATGGTACATTTTTTCCCCACGGTATATAGATGGGGCTGTTTATCCCGAAAATATGCCTGATAGCATCGGTGAAAAACAAAGCCTTATTTCTGTTTACTGCATCCATATCATCCCACTATTGCTAAACTGTCCGACAATCTGTTGTTAAACTCATTCGCTACAGCCTCCGCCATTTCCTTAGTCCCTTTAAATCCTGTGAAATTGTTGGTAATATTCACCGTAATTTGTTTCCCGCCACCAGAACTACCAGAGCCGCCAAGGGTAACACCATCTTTAGAACCTTTTCCTCCCTTTCCGCCTTTACCTGATGAAGTGTTACCGGAACCGGCACCCGTTTTTCCTCCTGAGAGAAATGTTTCTAAAGGGCCTACAGTCTCATTCCCCCCTCCGCTTCCGGTGTTTGCCGGAGCCTTTTCGGGTGAATAAAGGTTTAAACCATCGCGGAAACCTGCTAACTTTTCAGCACCCCGCCCGATATATTCACCAATACCGGGAATATCACTAAGAGACTCTAATATCTTTTGTAGAGGATAAAGAACGGCATCAATCAATACAACACCGATTCTATTGATAGCACCCACTATCCCATCAGATTCAAAGGCATCAACAACACTTTCCCAATTACGGTAAATTGCCATGATACCATTTATAAGAAGCCCCACAGGCCCCATCAGAAAGAGAAGAGTAGCGCCAAAATCATCATAATAATTTATTGCTACAGCTATAATGGTGATAAGCGCCGCTATTCCGGTAATGATCAGACCTACCGGATTAGCATTCATGGCAATATTTAGAAGCCATTGTTTAGCCGTCTGAATTGAAGTAACGACAGACAAACCACGAATAAAAGTGATTAACTGTTTAATGCCTGTTACGGCCGATGCCATATTAGCAACCGTAAAAGCAGTTATCCCTAACCCTTTTACAAATGGTGTAATACCTCCTGCAACGTTGAAAAAGCCTATTTTGAGATCATCGAGCCAGGCAGACATACGAGCCATTTTTTCACGTTGGCTACTCATCACTATACCCGCACTTTCATAAGCGGCAGTTGTACCGGTTATTGTCTGTGTCATTTCCTCCTGATCTTCTATACAATTAAGGAGAGCCATTGCTGATTTTTCATTTTCAATACCGAAAATCTGAGCTATCAGGGTTGCATCCCCTTGCGCCTTTTTAAGTTCCCGGAGACGTGTTACAAATGGAAGTGTTTTGTCTGAAACAATGTCATAGTTTACACCTAGTTGGTGAAGCTTTTCTTGGGCTTTACGTGGGATAATATCAATACCTCCCATTTTTCCCAACACGTTACGCAAACCAACGCCCGCCTCCGAACCTTTACTCCCTGCCTGAGCGAGAGCCTGTAAAGCTGCATTTGTCTCCTCAAAAGACAGGTTAGCGTTTTTTGCTGCTATCCCGGCATTTTTTAGTGCCGCCGATGTATCAGCAACCTCCGACGCACCTTCATTCCCCGCCGCCGCCATTACGTGCATCATACGGGTCATTTCTGCCGCCGCATGTTGTGGGTTTGTAAGGTCAACGCCAAATTGCAACATAGATGTTGTTAAGGCATCCATTGCCCCCACAGCATCATTTTCCATCAGCTTACTAAGGGTAGAAACATTGTGGCCCATTGTAGCCATAGCTTCATTATCCTCTGCAATGGCCGGCCCAAACTGAGCAATAATAGAACCGAAACTTTGCAACTGGGCGGAGGCATCCCCACCAAAGTCTTTTGCTAGTTGTCGGGCACTATCCCCTAGTTTGCTCATTTCATCATCGGTCATTTGGGTAATAGACTGTACATTCTTCATTTGTACCTCAAAGTCTAACCCCGGATTCATAAGATCATCAAATTGTCCTACAATGTCCTTTATGGCCTCGGCTGTGGCTTTTAAGTCTACAGCCGATAGCTTTTCTATTTCCTCCCTTGCTTCCTCGGCGGCTTCCGTTATATCGTCAATGGACTCCGTTGCATCATCCGCTGCATCGGTAATATCATCTATAGGGCCGGTTATCCGGTCTATAAGTTCAATTATCCACTGTGTTATTGTCGTTGCCATCGAATATAATTTTAGCGGCTTCCAGTACGCCTTTTGTTATTGCTATTGATTGTATTTCTATATCTATTTCTTTCAGATACCTATATTTAGCATAGAATTTAAGCCACTCCTCTTCATTGAGTTCTTTTGGATTTATTCCAAAAGTATGTTCTATAACAAGGTCTATTTGCTCAAGAATATTTTCTTTCGATTTAAAGGAAGTGTAAGCCTCTTCTATGCTTTCGTAAAAAGGCTTTTACCTGATCGGGAGATAGCATTCAGACTTTCCAGAACTTTAGCATATACAACCCCATCTTCGAGCGCCTCCTTATCACCCGCCACGATGAGATTATTTATCATTAGTTCTGTTATTTTATTGGCATTTCCTTTATTAGCCGCCATCGAATCAATTAAATTTTTAGTTGGACGTCGAGCTATAAATTGATATTTTTCATTTTCGTCAAAGGCTACATCTATAATATATAGGTGTTTATACTGAGCTTGCAGTTCGTCAAATTCCCCCTGAGTGATACACCACAATTTTTGTTTTGCACCTTCGGGGTTAGCTGCAACTGCCGCCAGTGGAGCGATTGCTACCAAAGTTGCAAGATCATCACCTGATACACAGTTTACCTTTTCTACGATTAGGGGAGTTACACCTGTGCCGGCTATGGTATCTATGGACAAAAATGAGACTAGGCCAACGAGGGCTATTACTATAAACTTTTTCATTTTATTACTTTTTTTTCTGTTATTGTTTATTTGTTAAATTATATTCCAATCAATATGCGACACGATCAGATCAAATTTTATGGCAATTGTCTTATCGTTTTGTTTTACTTCGCGGGTGTGGTTTGTAAACTCACAATTGCGAATGCGGTCTTTATAAATAAATCCTGCATATTCGTAACTCACTGCAATATCGAAAGGGGCAATATCTGTCAGGCGTTTTCCGGGGCCAAGCGATTGTTGCAAAGCAACGGACTCTTCCAAATACAGGGTAATAGAGCATTCCGCCTTATAATTCCCGGAGCCGCGGCCTATTGGCATTTTTCCGGCACCGTAAACATTTTCCTTTTCTTCACTATCGTTGTATGATAGTTCGAGAATACCTTCTATATCGCGGCCCATCATGGTAGTGGTGATACTAGTCCACCCTGCCATTTTTCCAAATTTGTTAATTAAGCTTAGTATCATTTGTTTATACTCTCAATAGTTAAATAAAATGGTCTACTTTAAATTGACTTTGTATAACCAAGATCAACTTCAAACTCATGTGCGATACCATCAGCCACAAGCTCTACTTTTATATTGAATGGTTTGGTTGATACCGCCGCCTGCTTAGGGTTAATGTATATATCGAAGTCTGCCATATTCCCATCGTTAACCATTGGCTCCAAGGCTCTGCGCACACGTCCGTCCCAGTCTGTGATAGTGGTATTCTTGATATATCCGGTTGTAGGGTCAGCTTGCACCTTTGATCGTATGCGAGGGATAAGCGTCTCGCGGATTATCCGTGCCGCTTTGTTCCATATGGCATTACGTTCTATATAGCAATAGTCGCTTTTGGCTTCTGTACAAGTATGTGAATCTGAGAAGAAATAACCGCCATAACCCGAAAAATCACCTACATAGATATAGCCCAGTTCATCAAGTTTCTTCTGATCGGGAACTGAAATATATTTAAACTCTTTGCCATTCGATAAAGCCGCCGATAGCCACCGGCCCTGTTTTGTGTCAGACAAAGTATAATCCTGTTCAGCTTTGCGCGAACGTGGTTTAACTTCGATGTCTGTAGAACCAAGATTTTCATGAATGGCACGTACAAGCAACATCCCCAAAGCACTACCTACAGCAGCATAATGTGTATAAGCCGGGTCAAGAACTGCAACAGCGGGGTCTTGACCTATAACCACAGACACATTTTCACTTTCGAATGTCCGTAAGTCGGTAAAGTCTACGATATCCTCTGCCAGATATGCCCCTTTGCCCTCAATCAGTACAGCATCTATATAGATATAATCTTTAGCGAGGCTATCAACCAAAAGCTGTACACCTTGTGCGGCAACATCTATAGTTGCATCATCAGTCAACCCGGCAATTCCTATTGTATTTACTCCTTGTATTGATCGCAAAGCCGCAATAAAATCCGTGAGGTTTTTAAGTTCACTTACTTTGGTTGCTTTAGGCACTACAAGTAGATGTACACGGGTTTCGGGCGACAAACGGAATACTTCAGACAAATGATAATATAAAAGCTCTTTATTTGCTGTATCACTTTCGGCAGAAATTCCTCTAACCTCTGCATCTTCAATTTGCAAAAGTTCGTAAGGCTTATACAATTCCAGTTTATCCGGGATTGCAGCGCCGCCCACCACAAGAACTGCGACACGGTCGGAGGTTTCACCTCCGCCTAGTCCGCCGTTCAGTTTATTTATCTGCGCTCCTATAAAACTCATTTTTTTACTTTTTTAGATGTTTTTGTTGTTTTAGCGGCCACCTCAATTGCATTTACAATCATTGTCCGCAAATCTTCATCCGGAGTTTCAGCATAGAAAGCAACATCCAGTTTGTTATCTTTGACAAAAGCTTCCAGTTGCACCCTATCCATATCTTCAATATCAAGGTCTTCCTTCTCTTTGCGACGGAATGTTGTTACCTCCAACTCTTTGTGCTTTTTGCTTGGTGCCGCATGGTTTTTAGCATGAGCCTCCTCAAAGAATACCTGACCGTCTGAGGTTGCAAATACCTTGTCTACATTGGCATGACGCTTGAAAACACTATCCGCCAACTTTTTTAATTCTGTTTTATTCATTGTTTAAATAGTAATTAAAAGGGATTAGACATTTGCAGAAACGATAGCTCCAAATCCATAATCAACAATACGGTCTACTAATCCGTAAGTTTGTGTTCTGAACTCCGATTTAGGGTCGGCACTACGTGTATCCTCCAATTCTGATTTATACAGAAGTTTTATTTTTTCGATATGGTAAACCGAATTTGGAGCATAAAAGAATAAAGAAGCTTGCTGATCACCTGCAACCATTGCCGAACCTTTAGCTTTCTTTTCACTATCACTATTGAATACAGGTGCAGCATTGTTTTGAAAAAACTTAAAAGACATTACATTCTTTACCGCACCGGTGGCAGGGTCAAAGAATATATTCTTATCTGCAAAATACTGTGACGAATCGCGGTCTAGAATAAGGTCGGTACGGTGTTTATTGTTGAGAATCATAAACAATTGATCTTCGCGAGGTAAGTTCAAATCTGTAATAATCTCAAGGTATTCAACCAAGTCTTTAAATCGAAGACGTTTGCGTCCTGTACCATCGTTAGCCGCCTCACCTGTAGTGCGTACAACAGGCATGTAAGGGTTAGTATCATCATCCGGACATAGCTTCCACATCACATGATCACGGATTCCCATTTTAAAAGTATCAGAGTGCTGTATCCTATTTTCATTTCGAGGATTGTAACCGAGATAGCGAATTTCCGCATCGTCTATTTCAGTTGGGTCTGTATCGTATTTTTCCCACTCAACAAGTGTTTTTTCACCTTTCATTTTTTTAGTGGTGAAATCAATCTGATTGTTTACATAAAAACCGACATTGTTTATCAGTTTGTTAAAGCGAATACCATCAGCTGTCAGTGCAGCTTTAGGTGCTCCCGGCAAAACACCGATGAAATCATCCTTATAATTTTTAAACTCTTTTAAAAGTTGTGGGGCGACAAATTGATTAAGCCATTGCCCGCTTGTTGTTGTACTCATAAATATTTATTTATAATTATGTGATTACTAGTTTTTCAGTGAAGCCTCAAACATGGACATGAATGTTTCCGGATCATTCTTTTCCAGTTCAGCTAATGCGTCAGGGTCTTCCTCCTGTAATTCTTTAAAAGTTTTGCCTTTGTAGGTTGTTTTAGAATTACCACTTGGAGAAGGGGTTACTGGTATTTTTGATACCGGTGCTAAGCTCTTCAATGATGAGATTGCAATGTCATAATTGGCTTGGAGTAGTTTTTCCCAATTGCCGCGCATATCAGCAGTGATGCGTTTTTCTTCAATTGCTTTGTCTAAAGCCGCTTTGATTTTCGTCTCTTTTTCCTGTTTTTCTTTCAGGGCGTTAGCTTCCTGCATTGCCTGTAGGTCAGATTGAGCCTTTTTCCCTTTTTCTATTGCAGCTTTTATTTCGGCCTCTGTCGCTCCTTCGTGCAAACCTAGGCTAAGAGCTAAAGTTTTTACTTCCATTTCGTTGTTGTCTTTAATATTGTTTATAGTTGGAATTTTAGCCGGAGGACAACCGCACGCTGATATTATGGCAGTTGTTTCCGCATCTATTTTCGCTTTCTTCTGTACTGAGGTTATAAAGCCGTTTTCTTTGGCTTCTTTTGCAGTCAGCCACCAGTCACCGGCCTCCCATTGTTTGGTTAGTTCAGCTTTATTAGTTGCCTTGGTTGTGTATAAGTCAAGATATTGAGATTCAATATTCTTTAATAGTTTGAGATACGATTCTATTTTATTTGCTGTCCCTCCGGCATAACCAGACGGTTTATGAATCATAAACATACCATTTTCAGGCATGGTAAAAGTTTCACATGCCATTGCTATTCGTGTATAGGCAGAGGCAACGAGTGCGCCACCCTCACCCGTTATCTTGCCTTTGAATACACTTTTTGTAATATTGACTATTTCCTCCGCATCGAAAACAGAGCCGCCGGGGCCGTTAAGATATAAGTGGGCGTCTGCAATGCCTTGTTTGGCTATTCCGTCTATTTCTTTTCTAAATAGCTCACAGTCCACGTCCCAACCGATCGTACCGGTTATGCGTATTAAGGCCGTTTGACCCTGTGCCGATGCGCTGATATTAAAGGGTATTTTCTCCATTTACATAAATGTTCTGTTTTGTTGTTTTGCGCCTCATTGCGCCGTTGTTGATGCAAATATGAGAAGTATATAAATGCTTGTAAAATAATGCTGTAACCCTTGCAGTTCTTCTTTTTGCGGCAGGCAAAAAAGCCCATCTTTGTCATAAATTCAATATTATAAAATGGCTAAAAAGGTACAACCGGAGCAAAAACCGGATTATGTCAAGCTAAGGCACACCGCTTACGAATATGTAGTAGAACAGGGTAAAACCCAGAAAGAGGTTGCCGTGCTTTTGGGTGTCACAGAAAAAACGATGTCAGACTGGGCCAAAGAAGGTAATTGGCGTGAGCAGCGTAAACTGAGGCAATCATCAGCCAGTACCGCCCGCGAGAATATTCAAAGGATAATTTCTTTACTATCACAAAAAAGGCTAAACCTCGAATATCAGATCAATGATGCTAAAGATGCCGGCGACACCGATCTTGAAATAAGGCTCAGAAAAGAAGCTAATTCTATATCGGCTGATATCAGATGGAATAGTAAAAATATTGAGGGGATGGATAAGGACAATATAACCCTCGGAGTTTATGTAGATGTTTTCGATGATATCTTTTCCGCATTAAGAGTATACAATCCGGATTTATTTGAAGAGACAATAGAATTTCAAACCGTGCATCTAAGGCGCAAAAGTAACGAACTGGGATAAACAATGGCAAAGTCGCAATCTAAAAGGGATAAAGAAAAGGTTGAGTCATATATTAGCCGGTTGGAAATGGCACGGACAACGACTGTAGACCCTTTCGAATCGCTCACTGACCAAATGAACGCAATTCAAAAGTCGAAATGGGATGCAGAGTTTATGGTTAACCGTTATTTCAAACATTATGCGACGGCTGAATGTGCAGACTTTCAGATAGAATTTGCAGAAATGGTTGTGCATAACCCATTAATAAAAGCTTTTGCAGAATGGGGACGCGGTTTGGCAAAGTCCGTATGGTGTAATGTTATTATTCCGTTTTGGCTTTGGCTTCGAGGCGAAGATGTTTTTATGTGTGTGATGTCCGACAGTAAGGAACGGGCGGAGGATTTAATTGCAGACATACAGGCTGAATTTGAAGGCAATCCGGCAATTATTAAAGACTTTGGTGTACAAAGGAGTGAGGGTAGTTGGGAATATGGCAATTTTTCCACTATAGATCAACGATTCATAGGTAAGGCATTCGGTATAAAAAAGAAAGTGCGGGGTATTCGTGTTAAACATCGCCGTCCCAACCTTTGGATTATAGACGACTTGGAAACCCCGGATACTATAGGGAACCCAAAACGCATGCATAAACAGGCTCAGATAATTGAGCGTGATGTTATCCCTACAATGACAGATAAACATCGTCGTCGGTTATTATATGCCAATAACCGCTTTGCCCGTGTAATGACACAAACCATATTACAGGAAAAACATCCTAAATGGACTGTTCACCACATAAAGGCATACAATAAAGCTACCTATGAGCCGGCGTGGCCTGCAATGTATGATCCGGAGTATTACCAAGGTCAGGAGGAAGACATGGGAATACCGGGTGCTTATGCTGAGTATAACCATGAAACGAAGTTAGAGGGTAAAAACTTTAGTGAAGACAGTATTCAATGGAGTGAGTTACCTGATCTGCACGATTTCGAAATGATTATTTCGCATTGGGATATTGCATACACTGATAACGATTCAAGTGACTACAACGCTGTGAGGGTTTGGGGTGTAAAGAATCGGAAATTCTATCTGATAGATTGTTTTGTAAAACAGGCCAAAATGAAACTTGCATGTAATTGGATGTGTGAGTTTAAAAAGACTTTGCCTGATGATATTAATATAATATTCCAATATGAGGCGCAATTTTGGAATGAAGAGGTTGGGCGCAATATTGAAGAGGCGGAGGATGAGCATGGTGTATTTCTCAATCTTATGAAAATAGATACTCCGCATGTAAATAAGTTGGGACGCATGCTAAAAATGGTTCCCTACTTTCAAAACTCGCGTATATTCTACAATAAGGATTTGAAGAGTCACAACGATACTCAGGTTGGCACAATGCAACTCTGTGCAGTAGAGGAAGGAAGCGGTGAACACGATGATAGCCCGGATGCAGACCAACAAGCAATTGCTGCACTTGAAAAATACACGACATCGAGCCGAAAACAAAAGCCCGGTGAGAAAACTTACAGAACAGGTAAAATGAAACGTAAAGATTATACCATATGATTTACATTAATAAAGAGGATTTAATAGAGGTTATCCAAGAGAGGCTTTTGGATGATAGTCTTCAACTAGATTATACTATTACTGACGGTTTGGAACAAAAAGCCATTGCTTTTGCTATTTCATATATTTCAGGACGTTACAAAACGAAAGAAATATTTACACCGCCTGTAAAGCGGCATCCGGTATTAGTACAGGCAATAGCAATGATTGTAGTATATCGTGCGGTACGACGTAATGCTGCCCGGAAAGTGCCGGACGATTATACAAACATATATAAAGAGGCTGAAAAGATTCTGGAAAATATACAAAGCGGAAAACAAACACTGGACGATATGCCGGAGGTAACAGGCGAAGATGGAACAACCGCTAAATTAATGTATGGCAATACCACTAAAAAAGAATACTTCTTATAATTATGAATATTAAGATTGTAAACAGATTAATAACATGGGGCCTCTCTAAAATAGATAGTAGTGCCATTGTAAAAGAATACCATAACCGGGGCAAAGGAAAGAGTCTTGACTATACACGTCAGGCAAAAACTCTGCATACTAAAGAAATTAAAGATTTTACCAACTCTATAACATCGGCTACCGACCCCGACAATCCTAGGCTTGGCGACTGGATGCGCTTTCAGGAAGTAATGAAATTAGACGGACACCTGATGAGTTGCGTTGAGAACCGCATACTACCAGTGCAGTGTGCACCGTTCAAATTAACTGACGACAAAGGCAACGAAGCCCCACCAGAGGTCCTCCGATTATTAGAAAGGCCTTGGCGACTGGATGTTGCTAAAATTATTTGTTCGCATACATTCGAAGGGCCTAAGTTGGTAGAAATGTTTGATCTGAATGAAAATGGCGAATTAAAAAAGGTTTCAGAAATACCACAATCCAACTTCATACCCCAGAAGGGTATTGTTTTGGATAAAGAATACGACACTGTAGGCACAAGCTATAAGGAAGGTGTTTACAAAAATTATTATTTTCAAGTGGGTGAAGACTGGAACCTTGGCCTATTCTCCCAATTGGCAACAATTGTTCTCGCTAAAAAATTAGGTCTGGGCGCTTGGCTCTCTTATATTGATAAGTATGGTGTGCCGCCGATCTTTGCCATTACTGAAAGGATGGATTCAACACGGAGGGATGAGCTCTTTGAAATGCTTGAAAATTTCCGCATGAATCACTTTGCTGTATTACAGGGCAATGAAAAGATAGAGACGCCACAGGGTTACAATGTTGATGCTTACAACACTTTCAAAGCCCTAATGACCGAAATTGCAGACAGGGAAATAGAAAAACGAATACAGGGTTCATCTGGACTGACAAATGAAAAATCTTTTGTGGGTGCAGCTGAAATACAGGAACGTATTTTAGGTTACCGTCTCAAAGTAGATAAACTTATTTTCCAGTATTATTTTAATACTGAGGTTATCCCGCGTCTTGTAAAATTAAGCCCGGTATATGCACCATTAGCCCAGTATAATAATTATGAATATGACGAAAGTGAAACTTTGTCAATGAAAGAAATACTGGAGGCTGTAAAATCATTATCTCAGTTCTTTGAGTTCGATATTAACGAACTTAAGAAAATAACCGGTTTACCAATTACCAAGTTGAAAGCCGCCATAAGTGGAACATCCCCGGAACCGGAAGAGGAACTCGGCGACAATCAAAAAAAAAAGGATAAAGTAAGCGGTTTCTCGCTCATAGCCCCATACGCACGCACGGTTCTCCCATCGGGAGGCGTGGGGCTTATATATGCCGGCACATGGGATAAAGCATTCGACGAACTGATAGAAAAGGTGCGGGAAGGCAAATTGAACCTTGATGATTTGGATAAAGATTTTATTCTAAAAACATATAACAGGTTAAATAAAGCCGCGCAAAACGGGTATGGAAAAGAATATTACAACGATGCCATAGCACGAAAGATGCGCCAAAACTTATTAGAATTTGCAGCCACTAAGACCCATATACAACAAAGGGAAGTACAATTGTTTAGTGATTCTATGGAGGATAAAAAGCAGTTTGAGGATGAAGCCCGGAAATATCTAAACCTCCAAAACGACACTTATCTAGATGTACAGGTAGCATGGGCGGCACGATCGGCACAGGCAGCACGGCAATTTCAAGAATGGTTATTGGATAAAGCAATATATCCGCATGTAAAATTCCGAACAATGATGGATAAGGATGTGCGCCCGGCACATGCAGTACTGGAGGGAATGGTTCTCGAAATTGGCGACCCTCTTCTAGATCAGTACATGACGCCGCTAGACCCTCGATGCCGTTGTTGGTGGGAGCAAACGCGCGATGTATTGACAAACTTCACACCGCAATATACACCTGATCCACAATGGGCAGGCAATCCGGGTAAAACAGGTGAAATTTTCAACGAAAACAATAGTTACAATCAAAAGGTAGAGAATAAAGAGGCACGTTTACAGGTTCGACGTCAAGCGGAGCTTGCTAAAGAATATCTGCCATATAACAGGACTATTAATGTAGGAAACAATAAAGTACATATTAATGACTTTGCAGATCTCTCAGACTTAGAACAAAATATCGAAGCCGCCCGCAAGCTGGCTGAAAAACTAAGTAAAGATATTTATATCCGTCACCATATTGAGGGGGGCATTGTTTCCGGCCATAAAAACCCGGAATTGTCAATTGGCAAGATGTCTACATTGGGCGATCTGAAAACATATGACGGAGAAAGTAACTTTATAAACTTTATTAAAAACCGATTAAAGAGTGCAAATAAACAAGGTGCGCAATATGCAGTTTTAGACGTCAGCAAACAGAGTGATATATCTATGCTCAACCGTCTGTTATCCGGTAGCCTAGGTAAACAGAATACCAATATACAAAGGGTGATTATTATAAAAGGTGAAAAAGTGTCGGAGATAACGCGAAAGCAAATAGAGAAACGTGATTTTTCGGTATTATCAGACATTATTTAATAAAAAAATGAGCAATAAACTAGGGGCTTATTGCTCATTCTTGGAGATTCTCAGTCCTTAAGGGCTTTGAACCATTAGATTACAAATATACAAATAATTATGGCACGGCGAAACAAACCTCCTGACTTTTTGGTACAGGCAAAGAAAATATTACAACAGCGTCCCCGGATGGTGGCCATAGAATCACAAAAATTCTTTAAAGACTGTTTTCAGAAGGGAGGATTTACCGATGAAGCTTTCCTCTCATGGAAAGAACGGTTAAGCCCGCTAGGAGGTAAAAAGGTATTGATAGGAAAAGACAATACAATGAACCTGATGCAAAGTATCCGGGTACTGGAAGAGGGTGAAGAACGTGTGCGGGTGGGAACTGATCTTGTATATGCCGAGACGCACAACGAAGGGGCGCAAATAACCGTGACCGACAAAATGAAAAAGTTCTGGTGGGCGATGTACTATGAGTTTGCCGGAAAAGTAAGGAGGACTCAAAACGGACGTATATCACAATCGCGGGCAAACCTGATAGTAAATGCCAAAGCTGAATATTGTAAAAATATGGCATTGATGAAAGTAGGCTCGAAAGTAAAAATACCTAAACGCCAATTTATAGGGGAAAGTAAAACCCTGATGAAACAATTTGAGGAATGGTGGGAAGGTGAGATGGATAAACTAAAATAAATAATTATTTCTATGCAATACTGGACTGAATTATACAAAGAAATAGCTGAAAAGATAAACGGAAAACTCCCGGAAATAGAATGGGTTGATCTTTGGCACGAACAAATAAGTTTTCTCACGTCTGAACTACCTTTTGATACTCCGGCGGCTTTTATTGGTTTTTCTTCAGTGAATATTGATGATCGTGGAATATTAGTACAGGACTGTAATACACAGATTGATATATATTTGTTTTATGAAACTTTTTCGGATACCTATTGGGGAAGCTACAACCAAGACCGTGCCCTTGATTTTCTGAATACGTTAACACGCTTACATGCTCTCTTTCATGGTAGAAGTGGAGAGAATTATAGTAATATGCGCCGCGTAGATATGCGCCGGGAGGAAAGCGGAGGCTCCGGGAACTTGTACCGCATATCTTTTCAATGCTTAGTCACTGATTATTCAGCACAGGTGCTGTATGAAGAAATGCAGGATGCTAACCGGGAGTTAGAAATAAAAAAAGGCGATTGTCCGTCGATGGAGGAACAATCGCCTTTGTATGAGGTTGAATAAGTTTATTTATTTTTTTTTATTCCAAATCTTTATATCTTTAAACTTGAGGAAAAACTTCCATCCGACAATCCCTAAAACAACACAGATTCCTAACATTATGATTTTTTTATATAATGGTATATAATCAATACAAAGGTATGCTATAGTTATAATGTAAATTAGTATAATTGATATAATCATGAAGATTTTTATATATTTGACATATTTGATAAATTTATCATAGTCTTCATATTCATTATATGGGCTTTTTAAACTCTTCTGTATATCTCCAATATCAATAAAATTTCCTTTTACATATATATTATCTTTTAAATCTGTATGTAATACTTCAATATCAAAAATTCGGCCTGCATCTAGGTGATGAAAATTGATTTCAATTACATTATCGCCTATTACTACTATTTCCAAGGCACTGTCGTCATAGTTATATGTCATCAAATTTGCTTCAAGTATTTTTCCTTTTGATAAAGATATTTTTATAGGTACATCTTTTTTAGAAAAATCAGTTTCCCTGATGGCCACATTACCCGAATTCCATATTGAAATTACGGAAGATGTTAATGATTTAATTTTTTCCTTATCATCCCAAAGAACCTTCAATTTCTTTACATTAAATATCCCAGATGGAGATATCAATGTTCTTGAATCTATATAATATAGAGGTATTTTAACTGTTTTATCTTTCAAATGATAATGTCTAGCTACCAGAATACTTATAATTATGGCAATCACAGCAACAGCAAGCGATATTATAGCAAGAATAGTATTAAAATCTTCTGGCATAGTTTGATGTTAATTAGATTATGATATTAAAGTTACCCAAAGCTATAAAAGTTAAAATTAATAAACAAGAGAAATTTTATGATTTAGTTAAAATAATTATTTCTTCTTTTTGCTCTTTCGATAATCCCACGGAGCTACAGGATTAGACTCACTCCATATATTCAATTTCTTTACTTTAGCCTCCTGCTCCAATTCTGCATAATCTGCCGATTTATTAAACTTATATTGCCACGCTAGGCCAGCAGACAAAAGAGCCTCATTCACATTTATAGTATCAGCATAAAGAACACCTAATGTTCGTTTATAGCGATCTTTCCCTGTTACATGCACCTTTATTTCTTTGTCCTTACAAATATCACCTACAAATTGCTTTGCTTTCTGTGAAAATGGCTGTCCCAGTTCCGGACAGTCTATGCCATCAAGACGTACTTTTATTTGTTGTTTGTCTTCTGTCAGTAATACAACTGAATCCCCATCCGTAATCCTTACCAAAAGACCTGTTAACACAGTATCTGATTGAAAGGATAAGAGGCATAAAAGAATTAATATTTTCATTGTATATGTTTTTTGTAAAATAAATAAAAAAAAAGTGATTACTAGATAACTAGCAATCACTTATATATAAGTTGGATAAAAAAAAATTATTTACATATCAAACTTTAATCTTTGGGCTTCCGAATATTTTATATTCTCTTTATTGAAAATACCTAGTCTACCCTCATTCAATATAAAATATTCACCGTTAAAGTCTAATGTATCAACAGGACGTATTTCAATAGTGCCATTATCCGATTCTATTACATTTACATAGATATCTGCTACTCCTTTGTTTTGAATCATAACATAACGGAGAATACATGTATCGCCTCTATACAGGGCAAAGGCTAAATTAGTTTTAGTAGTATCTATCCAACGCCCCGATTTTCTAAGTCCATCAATATTCAGTGAGTCATTTACCCAATCAAGGCTATTATCAGCTTGTGTTTCTGTTTTCTTTCCGTCACATGAACATAAAAAAAACGTAGTCAATAATAAACAGATTGATAAGATTATAAGGTTTCTCATATTTTTCTATTTGTTAAATTTTACATCAAAACTAAACAAAGCTTTTGTTTTAGCAAAGTTTTTAATTACAATTTTAATTAACTAATAAGAGGCGAACATCCGCCCGCCTCTCCTACATTCAAAAGGCAAAGCTCAACTGTGCCTTTTTAGCTCTTTCTCTACAATCCAATTTTTGGAGTTCCGCCTTGGCATTTATATCAAGGTAAGTATAAAATGTTCTCATTGATATAAAATACACCTTCTCTATCTCATTGTAAAAAATCTCTTTTTGCGAATCTCCCCTTTTTTGTCCTTTTATCACGATGTCTTGAATCTCAATGATTTTCAAATATAAATTACGCTTGTTATATGCCATATCCGAAATATTTTGTATATTTGCCTTTGCCACCGGCTCATAACAAAATCTTTCGAGGTTAGTTGTGGGCTTTTTATTTTCCCACTGGATGCCCTTTCACATTTTCTGTATTAAATAAATTATGTTCTTTCCCCTCTTTACTATCATACTGAATTAAACTAAAATCTAACTTCTGAGTATTCCAATTGATAAGAGGATATCTTTTATACATCTCTTTAATTATCTTTTTACAATCCGTGGCTGAGTATCCGGTATCAATCCGGGCTACAAACTCCGATATTTGTTCCAACAGGAAACTTTGCACACCGATAATAGTTGCCGGGCCTTTTGGCCGATTATCCAAGTACACATCTTTCTTTGCTCCTACATAATACTTCTTAGGATTGTGCAACCTCAGAGTTGTAAAACATGAGCAATTCAGCTTATTATTCCAATTTGTTGTAAATCTTAAATCTTCCCTCTCCATTACTCTAATAAATTTTGTTGTATATTCCTTGCATTGCCAACAATAGGGAGAAACTTTTGCATGAGTTTTATAAAAGATCATCACTGGGCTTTTACTTCCACATGGGCAAACAGGCAAATAGCGTCCGGGACTAAGAGTAATAAAACTACTCATCACCAACCAAACCCGCTACCACTATCATGCGTCAATTCCCACACATACTTATATATATCTTTCCATGTAGGCAAGCCACCAACCTGCTTATCATCTATATATAAGTCAGCATACACTTTTCGCGCAACGTTAGGCTCATATTCAGCCTTATTTTGCGGCTCATGATCATTCACCCGGTCAAAAGGTATTTCATGCGCTAAAAGCCAGTTAACTGCCTCAGTTTGCAGCACACCCTCACGACACGTCCAAATAATTAAATAATGCCCCTCCTCCTTTAATTTTTGCATTGTCTCTTTTGCATGAGGAGAGGCGGCACCAATACCGGGATATTTCCCGGTATGTAGTGTTCCATCAAAGTCTATTGCTATAATCATTTGTCGCAACTTATCAACTCATATTCACCAAGCTCTAATCCCCACAAAGTATCCTGTTTGCTCCAAGTTTCTTCCCAATTAGATACATTATTAGAGCATTCCACAACAACTTCATCAGAATCATCAGAGACACTAACAATGAAACATCTAATATCATAATGTTTACTCTTTAATTTCATTCCATTTTCTAGTTCTGTAATCATATTAAAATACTTTTTAAATTCTAACTAAATATCAATACCTACAATTCGAAGAACAAAATCATATTCTATCAATATAGGGCGTAAACTTACGCCCACAATAGTTACAGTTCTTCATTCGTCTACCTCAATAAAAGCAACTTCTTTTTCATCCATCCTTTCATGCTGCATACATAGCATATTTTCACATTCTGGGTGATTGAAGAAAAAGCAGTCACCACAATTATATGTTTCATCTTTATGTGTATCAACAACCTTTAGTTTCACACCTTGATGCTCTAAAATATCGCCTACATTCTTCATACCTTAACTATCCAATTCAATTTTCTTTTTACTTTCTTCCGAATACGGAAAAACATCCACAATAAGAGTTTCGGAGATAGACACACTGTTATAGTCTGCTAATGTACCCGCCATTCCTTTTTCCACTACAGCGAGTGCATCTTTCAGAGAGGAAGCCTGAGCTAACATTTGAACCGCCGTTTTTTTCTCGTTGCCACTTTTCTCATCTAGAGTAATAAACATAACTTTAACCTTAAAAAAACGGTCACCATTGTCATTAAAAAACAATTCTGCCAACTTCGCCCGTTTTATATCAGTTACTGTAAACTCACCCGAGATATATGGCTTTATTTCTTCTGTAATACGTGCCTCTGCCTCAGTAAAGGATAGAGCATCTACAAGGTATGGCTCAGTAACTTTTTTCTGCATGCCATTTTCCATCACCTTATCGTAACTTATTTTACATTCAAACCAATTGTGCATATAGTCAATATTTTAATTATTTATATTCCCACTCATTTAACTCATACATTCTTTTGCGGGCGGCTTCATTATCAAAAGAATCAAATACTTTTTTATTTGTCGTTTCATCATACACAGCCCACCGCGAACGGTGTCTTTCTAAAGAATATCTAGGCTGTGGTTTCTTCTGTTTTTCGTTCAATATAGAATGTTTCATCCTGTACCACTTCTATTCCTACTTCTTTCATTTTTGCTGCTATTCCTTTTTTCTCCCGATCAGCTAAAAGTTTATCCTTTGCCGGCTCTACTACTTTACGCACATAACTAGGCATCAGTTTTTCAAGGAGCGTTGTCACAGAAGACCAAGTAAAGCCTTTCAATGTTTTTAATTTAGGGGTTCCCGTACGGAAACCATAAACACCATGTACAGTTTCAATACTTTTCTTCTTAGAAAATAAAGCGTCCTTATTTTCTGTAGCATATACTTGTATTGTTTCAAAGGCTTTGCTCTTATCCGCTTCAAGTTGTGCCAGTTCACTTTGATATTTTTCACGGATTTTAGTAAACTGTACATCCATATCTGCATTAATTTCCACTATGCGAGCATCGGATGTTGCAAAATCTGCAAACGCCTGCTCCGCTTGTTCCGATGTAACACCGGAGATAATTTGTTTTTTTTCTCTTTTTGCCATAAAAATATATTTATTATTTTACCTCATTTACTTTATCAATAGCCATTTGAGCAGCTTTTATTTTCGCTTCTTTTTGACTTTTACCTTCTGCTACAAACTCCCCTAAATCATAAGGCAATATTACTTTTGCAGTAACAGTTGGACAATGAGCTGGTCCTGTAACACTAAGTACTTTTGTTAGAATATTAACTCCATACAGTTTTTGAACTAGCTCATTCAATTCTGAAATAGGATTTCCAATTGGATTCATATTATATAATCTGATTTATACGTTATTACCACAGGCCGCTCACCTTCCATCAAAGCCAACTTTATATACAAAGCATGCAACCTCCCTATATAGAAAGACCAAGCAGAAAGATTGCCCGGCCCTGTTAGTTGTGTTATCATATACTCATGCCATTCTATATTAGCATGAATATCTGTTTGAGACAAACTTCTACTCATACACTATCCTCCGATATTTTACCAAGTACAGCATCTGCCCAAGCATTCCCTTCGTTCTTTTCAAATGACTTTATAGCAGCTATTAGCTTTTGTTCTGTAGCATCATTCAACAACTTTACATCACAAGCGATACAAGCAATATTCAAAGCTTTCTCTTTCGTGCAACTATATCCTTTATGCTTACTAAACTCATAAATCAATGCAAGAAGTTTCCGGCGCTGTACGTTCATACGATCTCCACGTTCTTTTAATTCATTGGATAAAGTTTCGTTCATTATTTTCAACTCCTCCGGATAGAGGTCTTTACTACTCTCTACATTGAAACTTTCTTTCAGTATCACTTTGCGTTCATCATCCATCAATCCCAAAGCCGAACAAAGCGAATGATATCGCCGTATAAGTCCGGCTCTTTTCTTATCTATTACTATTTTCATAACTCTACTCTCAATTCATTAATATTATACCCTTCCTTCTCAATAAAGGCGCTCAAATACGGTTGCATTTTGTTATCTCGGACAAAGCGGAGCAATAATTCAAACAGCAACTTATAATCAGGGCCACCGGAACTATTCCAATACTTTTCTGCCAATTCCGGTATTACATCCATTTCGCCACCACCGCCCTCAAAGCGATGTTTTACAGTTATTCGTCCACCTTCTACAAATATTTTAATAGCTGCATCATAATGAATACTGTCAGCCACTCCGCCTTTTGGCTCTTTTCCTTTTGCATGGCTCACAAACACAAAAGTTTTATCCGGGAACAATTCTTTCAGTTTTTGATATTGTTTATAGCTTATGCCCCAGTATTGCAGAGAGTCTATAAATATTATGTCTGGGCTATTCCTTTTGTGAAGCCGTTGAATAAGCTGATCATATGACTCTTTAGGTAGAAGTTGAAAATTTTTCGAATCTTTTTTAAATCCGGCTTTCAGAAGTTTTGAACGGATTGATTTACCTTTTTGCTCTTCCAATGCTATATAAAGGACTTTACCAAAACTAGATAATAGATAAGCCAGAATAGCACAAGCAGTACTTTTACCATTTCCCGAACCTCCCCAAATAAACCAAGTGGCTCCTTTCTCTGGGCATCCTAATATTTTAAACCAGATTCCTGTAAATTCAAAGACCTGATAAACTATATTCATCAGGTCTTTCATACTGTAAACTCTAGGGAGTTTCTCTTTTTTTATTTCATCTTTATCTCCCTTCTCCATATCAGTAGCCCTCCACTCCTAATGTTTGCATTAACAGTTGTATACTAAGTGGTTCACCCAATCGGTCTGCCTCCCGTAAAGCGGGAACCAATATATCATGTATCTCTCTGTAATTATTGCAATTTTCTTTTATGTACTTTCTAACCTCTTTATCCTCAATGTCCTCCAAAAAAACAGAGAATTGACCTTTTATTGTAAATAATAATCGAAAAGTAGTCCACTTAATAATTGAAAAGTATACCACTAAGTGTCTCGGCTGAGATTGGTTAAAGATATTTATTCTTCATTAGACTGTAACATTT
>USOX01000025.1 GCA_900556485.1 uncultured Dysgonomonas sp. | reverse complement strand
GACTCTTATATCTTACTCAACTGGTGGTATACTTTTCAATTATTTTAGTGGACTACTTTTCAATTATTATTTACAACAAAGCAATGCGGATAATCTTCTTAAAATTTTTCAGATATTTGGTAGTCGAATTATGGCTGCACCTTCGTTCTGTTTTCAGGTAAAACTCATAATCCTTAATAAACTGGTGAGTAACTTCGTCGAGCGCAACATCCTCTTTTTTGTAAAAGAACTTGATAAATTCAGCCGTATGCCTGTACGAAGTCTCGTAACGGGTAACAGTAGCCGGAGCCATGTCGATACCACGTAACTTCCTACATCTGTCATTATGTTCCTGAAAAATCGACAACAGGGTTATTTTAGGCTTTGTTTCCCGCCCCATATACTTGTCGATAATAGCTTTGGCATTGATTTCATCCTTGTCAAATTCCATTTCGCGGTAAATTTCCATCAGCCGCAGGCGGATAGTATCCAAACGATTATTTACCTCCAGCGATTTACGGTCTTTACCTGTAGCCCTTCCAGCTACATTATTCCATAAATCGGGGTGGATTTTTACGCTTATGGAAATTTCGCAACGTTGCCCGTTTACCGTGACCCTTAACGCGATAGGCACTTCTCCGTTTTGTGCCGCCCTCGACCGTTTCGCGTAAAACAGGATTTTAAAACTGATTCCTTTTTTCATACTGAAAATGATTAAAAAATTAAACAATAAAAGTATGAAATGAGACTGTTCCGGCAGCAAAATACAGGTAAGCAAAATGCAGAAAAAGAAACAATTAAGTCTAAATTCGGGGACAATTTCCGATTTTCTTTTTGTTGCCGATTTTGTCCCGGAAACATGCCGAAAAACGCTTTATTTTGCCGTTTGCCCCAAAAGAAAAATCCCTGAAAACGTCTAATTTTCAGGGATTTTCTTTATTTTGCTGTTTCTTTCCGCGGAGAGAGAGGGGGATGAACATCCCTCCTACAATCGTTTACCAATCTATATTTTAAGTATATTAAGACCTCTTGGGTGAACACTTTGGGATGAAGACAAAGTCTTCTAGTTTCTGACTTTTGTCTAGTTTCTTCAGTGTGTAAATCCTTATTACAAATATAAGAAATTTTATAATATTATTTCACAAAGAATCATCTCATTCATAAAACTTTTCTAAGTTGTAACTCACGCATAAACATCAATAAAGGTAATCCAAAAGATGCTCCAACTGTAAATGAAGCCAGTATTGGAATCCAGAGATGTTTCACTTCCGACTTTTTCCCAAAATCTACTGTCATAACGACAATCACAACAACTGTAATAATCACATCAAGCCAGGCAAATGCTGAAATATGATTATCAAATGCTTGTCTTAGAAGAATTGAAAAGTCTAATCCATTCTCATTTATAAAAGAAATAAATTTTGTAAGGGGAATGATAGCACCCAATATAGCTAATATGAGATAAACATATTTCATTAATCCTGTATTAAAAAAGTGAACTAATATATGAAAAATAAGTAACAGTATTTTATTTGTTACCTACTTCTATTTTTCTTACTCATATAAAAGAGTATATTTCGGGAGTCTGAGAAAATGGAAGACAATATACTCATGCTGCCATTTGGAGAGCCTTGTTTTTGCTATGATGGAAGAAACAGATAAAGCATGGGCGCTTTTGATGTACTGAACCCTAGATATCTATTATTAAGTTTTCTTCCAAAAACTTAATTAATGTCCTTTTTTCTACCAATATTATACGACGCTTTGGTCTCAAAATTCCACGATTCAGCAAAATAATTATTTTTCGAATAGATATTCTTATATAGTTTTAGCAGAGAATTGAAGATATAGCTAAATATAAAATACTATATAAAATTTATTCTTTATATAAGAAAAAAATATGAATAAAGAGATTCTAACAAGCAAAATGAGGGGGTAGAAATATTCGGTGTTTATGGATAGATATTTTTCTGTATCTTAAAATTGCGAAATTTGTCGTCTTAGACAATTATCTTTTATTCAATGCTTATTTCAGATAATTGTTATGTATATTTATAAGTTAAGGGTTATGGAGGATGTGCCAATAATTAAAGAGTAAAGAAGAAAAAAATGAGAAAAACAGCGAATCGTCAAACGCTAACCACTTCGTTAGTGGTATATAAAAGAAAACATCCGAACAATAACAAGCATAAATGGAATTGAGAAAGAATGGAGAATAAAAGACAAGAAATTGTAGCAGGCACCACTTGGTTTGAAAGGATATTTGCTTTTGAAGGCGACTACTCCATTAAAATACCCGACTATCAGCGACCTTATGTATGGAATACAGAAAAGATCGAAACTCTTCTAAACGATTTAAAATACCATATCGACCACAATAGCGGGCAAGCATACTATATGGGGAGTATATTGTTTTTTTTTCAAAATGGTGACTACGAAGTAATAGACGGGCAACAACGGCTCACCTCTCTTCTTATTTTAGACAAAATTGTCAATAAAGAGAAAAGCATTTTGACAAAATATGAAGATAAGGTTCAATTCTTTTTTAATTCGCCCATTTCTAAGAAGAATATTGTCGAAGTAAGTAACTATATAAAAGACTATAAAATAGCTTGGGTGCAACAAAACTGGAATACAGTTGCCTCCAACTTAGCCTTTTCTGTTATAATTACTAATAGACAAGACAACGCTTTTTCGTTTTTTGAAACGCAAAATAACCGTGGCGTAAAATTGGGCGCTGCAGACTATTTGAAATCATTTCACCTGCGTGAACTCAAAGACGAAGAGGGAAAACAGATATCTTTTGCCAAACAATGGGATGCCAATAATAATGATCAGTTTTTAAATTATTTGTTCAATGAAATACTGTGGCGTGGTCGCTTGTGGACAGGTCGCAATGTTTGGTTTGGATCACGAAAAGATGTTTTACAAGAGTTTCAAAAAAGGACTCGTGATCCAAAAATAAAAAATCGGGTACAGATTTTCCCTACGGTAAAAAACAAGATGGCAGAAGCAATTCAATACAACGAGAATAGCGGAATTCTACTTGACACGTCCCCCATTGCACTGCAATCAAACGCAATCAATTACCCTTTTTCCCTGCGTCAACCGATTGAAAAAGGAATCGGCTTTTTTATGTATTCTGAACGTTATACAGCAATATATGATTTTTTGTTTCGGAGTAAACACCCTGAAAACAGCGAGTTGTATAAATTCAATATATTTTATAAAGCTGTTTATGACAATAGCGGAATGTCAGATTACCTGAAATCACTATATCGTTTGTGTATCGTGATGTACTACGACAAATTCGAATCAATGAATATTCATATTTTTGCCAAGCATCTCGATTACTACATTGGCGTTTATCGTATTGAATTGAGCAGTATTTATGAAAAAACCGCTATTCGCATTTTGAGAAATCAAAACCAAAATTTACTCGATGTTATTTCTCAGGCATTTATACCTGAGCAAGTGTTTGATTTTATATTGGAAAATACCAACGATGAGATATTTAGAAACGAAAACATTTCGCTCAAAAAAGACAATGGGCAACTTGACTATAGAGTACGAAGCAACTACAAAAGGGCATTGCTTAAATATTATAAACAAGAAGATCAAACAAATCTAAAAGCATTAAAAGAGTGGATACAACTATGATCGAGGATTTATTACTTAATAGCGATTTGTCAATTAAATCAGATTTGATTACGTTAAAAGATATAGTTGAAAAGGAACGCTTCTATTCTATTCCCCTATATCAGCGTTTGTATGTATGGGGTGAAAATCAAATTACTATTTTACTCGAAGATTTAGAAAGAGCCACCAAGACACCCAATAATTACTATTTTTTGGGAGGCACAATGATTATTAAAAATCAAAGTAAATACGATTTAATAGATGGACAGCAAAGATTTACAACACTTTGGCTACTGAGTTATGAATTGAAAAATGAATTAGAGGCTTTTACTTATGCCCATGGTGATAAAACTTGTGAAAAACGGTTGTCATTCGCTATCCGCACCTTTGCTAATAAGTATTTTACAAATCCAAACAATTATTTGCAACTTTCACAGGAAGAAAGATCTCAACTTGAAGGAATTACCCAAGCACAAAAAACAATACATTCATTTGTAAATGCCAAAGAAAGAGGAGATACTATTGAATTTAAACAAAAACTAACAAAGTTGTTATATGAAAAAGTTGCTTTTATAGAAACCGAAATGCCCACAGGTATTGATGAGAACAGACTGTTTGAAGTTCTAAATAATAGAGGCATGCAATTAGAGCATCATGAAATAATAAAATCAAGACTAATTCAATATCTACCTGATGATGAAAAAAGAAAATATGCTCAGATTTGGGAAGCTTGTTCAATTATGGACAGTTATATTGAAAAGAATATTAAGGAAGTTTGTGGTTTCAAATGGAGTGATATAACTAAAAAAGAACCAGACGAAGATATCGAAATTGGCTTACCCTTAAATATTATAGATCGTATTGCAAACTCGACATCTGATTATGATAACAAGCACTTAAATGAAATTCTTGATTTGGAAAAATATGATATTAATAAAGATGAGGATGATTTCGATTATGATTCGGGTAAAGTACGAAGTATTATCAGCTTTCCAATGTTTTTACAACATACTCTAAGGATTTTTATTTTTAAAGACAATTGCGAAAAATCAGCAAGTAATAAAGTGGTTGAAGTCAACGAAAAGAAACTAATTGAAACATTCGAAAACCATTTTCATCCCTATTATCTTGAAGAATCAAAGGTTAGAACATTTATTGAATTACTTTTGAAACTCCGAGTTAATTTCGACAAATACGTTATTAAGTGGATTGAAAAAGAAGCAAATCAGGAAGTTCATCTTATAAAAAAATTATATCAGAATAAAAAAGTCTTGCAACGAAAAGAGCCACTAGGCAATGAAGGACTTGCTTTGTTACAAAGTATGCTTTACCACTCGCAACAAATAACAACTCTATATTGGTTGACTCCTTTTTTGTATAAAACTTTAAATGAAGATAATTCTGCGAATTTATACAAATATCTTATAAAATTAGATAACCTGATGTTTTGCTCCTCTCTGTCAGAAGAACTGAGTCTCAGAAGTTGGAATTTAATAGAAAAAGACCTAAACATTTTTAATGCAAACATTGAAGCTTTAAGCGAACCCAGAGGCACCGCTTTTTGGAGTTATTGGTTTTACAAAACTGACTTTATATTGTGGTATTTAAAAGCATCTGAAAAGGATGACGATTGGCAAAATTATCGAATGACAAAGAAAAATTCTGTTGAGCATATTTCTCCACAAAATAGAAGAGAGTATGATGAAAATACTCTTTGGGAAGAAGATGAAAACCTATCTGATGATGAAAAGAAGAAACGCCTTGATGATTTTGGTAATTTGGTATTATTGGCTGTTGGAATGAACTCTGAATATTCCAATAAAAGTTTTGCAGAAAAACGTACGTCTTTTTTTGAAAAAAAGAGATTAGACTCACTAAAATCAGCTTTAATCTTCGAAAATCAAAAATGGAATTGGTCTTTATGCCAACAGAATAGAAATGAAATAATTGCATTGTTTAATGAATATTTCAGAATAACAATGTAAAGCAAACCTTATATGAAATAGTCACGATTTAATCTGACACTTACCAATAAAAACAGTAACATTATCAAAAGTTTAAATTATGACTACTTCACTTAATTGGTGACTACCTCTTATTCAAATTCGATTTATGACACATTTCTAAGAAACGAGCAGAAAGTTCCTTTTAAAAGCTAATAAATAGCAATTTACCCTTTGCTTTCTTTTTCGCGGGCAATGAATCTTAGAAATCAGGATCATCCGGTTCTACTTCTCCGACATTAACGGAATGAATTAACAGCAAGAAATAAACAATGTATAATCCTAAAACAACAATTATAACCATGCTCATTATTCATTGACTGTAATTAAAAGCAACCGGTTTTATCCTTCCTGGCATTATTTATTACTTCTATAAGCTCCCATTTTAGATTCCTTAAATGGGTAAATATTGTGAAGGGGGGGGCTCCATCCCCCCTTTTGGTATATAATTAAAATGTGGTTTCTCGATGGAGTAATTTTTTTCGTTTTTTTATTTATCAAAACAAGTAAATATATTATGATTGTTTTATCAATGCTAATGATTTTTTATCCCATATATAATATTTTCTACTTATAACTTCTATTAGATAAGAAGTCTGTAAGTTCCTCTGATAAAATTCTTAAGTTTTCAATTTGAGACAATGTTTCCTTTTCAAAAAATGATAGAGTCTTAACAGTAACTATACATTGGCTAATTATTTTATTTGAATCCATTTGTATTCTTTATTAGCAAAATAATAATATTAATGCAATTTGTCTCATTCTCAAATTTAGTAACTAATTCCCCGATAGCTGGCGTTATTATATTATCTAATGTTTTTTCTAAATCCATATTGTCTTTTGTCTTTTCTAGTATATCGTTAGATAAATGAATCAGATAATTACAATATTTTTCTTCTTGATTATTTTGGGGTATTTTAATTGTTTTGCGTAAAGTAATATATATTTCAGAATAGAGCAAATACAAGTTTTCACTAATCTTATCTCTGAAATGCAAGTATATTTTACCATGATTTAAAATATAATCTATTTCCTGATAATACCTTTTTGTAATATATTCTATATCTGAATATATATTTGAGAATTTTTCATTATTGTGTTTTCTTTTTTTAGAAAACCATGAGAAAGAATGAAATAGTTCGAGACTTCTAAATTTTTTAAGTAATGACAAATCATCTGTTGACGCAAAAGAAGGTATATTGTAGTCTAAAGGTTTTTCACTTATATCTTTTGAGAAGTCATATATTAGATCGGCTTGTGAATCCCATGTCAATATTGCATTATTTATCAATTCATTAAAATACCTAAGATTTTCTCTATACCGCTTTACTTTTATTCTATCTTGTTGAAAAAAGAATGCAAAAATACCAAGTATTGCTGCAATGAATACACCAATTAATGTGCTTACTAAATTTCCCAAATCGAAATCAAATGATATGGATAGCATAATTTAAAGATTTTATTTATAAAGGTATGATATTAAATAAAAATACGTCTCTATACAGAAAGGAATTCTTGGCTTGTTGTTTTAAAGAACCAACAGTCTCAGACAATTTACATTATTTTAGGATCTCATAATGATTTAAAAGAATTTTATTCCATTTTTGGAGTTCCTAACTTATTTCGTACAAAAAGTTAAGCGACATTGTTAATATTTTGTTTTCTATATTTGTTGTGATGTAGAAAAAATATTGTTTAACTCTTATACCCCTCTAAGCAAAATTTATTTATATTTTTACTTTCTGATTTTCAACAAGTAATAATTATGATTCAAAGAATACCAGCTTCATCATTTCAATATAATCCATTACAAGACCAAGATATCATTAACGCATTTAATTGGTTTAAAAATTTTATTTCTGAAAAAGAATGGTCCGAAAGGAAAAAAAAGATTGAAGATGATATAAGTATTGTATTTGGTTATCGTCCGCCATTTATAGATATTAGGAAAGGCACTTTAATCGCAATTCAAAAAGATCAAATAGGTTGGTACTTATACCTTATCCATACCTTAATTCATGAGCCTTATAGATATGATTACAACCAGGGAGCCCGCATCATACCGATATTTAAACGTATAGGTATGAATTTAGATTTAGTAGAGAAAATAGGTGGAATAAAGAAAAAGGTTAAAGATTTACTCAAAAAAAGAACATCGGAAGCAGATGCTATTTTATTTGAAATATTAACGGCTCTTTTATGGGTCCGCAATGGATGGGATGTTAATATAATTGAGGAAGGAAAATCTGGTGGAAAAAGTCCGGATTTTGAAGCATCTAAAAGTGGTAAAACATGGCAGATTGAATGTAAGAGACAAAAGAAAACAGCTGATTATACTTATAAAGAAACAGCCAAAAGACAAATAATGGTTTCCCACATTGGAGGACTATTGATACAATATAATGCTTTACTTGATATTAGGTTTCACGTAGAATTAGAATCTTTGCCTGATACATATTTGAGGGATATTCTTCAAGATATACTACCCAAGACAAAAATGGCAGGGACAATAGTTACGAATGATAAGTTAGATATAAATCTTTCCTTTGTTAATATTAAGGCTATTCAAAAACATTTAGAAACAAATTATGTAAAAAACAACTCTCCTCAATTAGTCGAACTAATTGCAGGTAAACCTGTTGATAATTCTAGTTTTACTTGTGGCATTAAGGGAAACTATGTGTACGTTGGAAAAGGTGAAGCCAATAATGTATTTGTTTCCGAGGTATATAATGCTTTTGGCGTTCAATGCTATTGTGATGCAGAAGAAGCTATAAATGCAAAAGCCAGAGATGTAAAAAGTCAGATATATAGTGCAATTAATCAATTTAACTCAGGTTCTAATGGAATAATTCATATCGGTATGGAAACATTTGATGGTCCTGAAGTTGAAAAAGAAAGAGCGAGAAAGATCATGGCTACATTAGGAAAAATTGATGCGATAAACTGTAATCTACGCTGGGTGTATTTCCATTTTTTTCAGTCCTATTCCAGATCATACGAAGATTGGATTATTGATGAAACCGTTGATTTTGCTTCAGCTTATGTTAACCCGGTTCCGCCTCTTCATAATAATTTTCTACTTATTCCTGAGGATATAGATACAATACAAAACGGATCGCATTGGGATCGTCAGTTGCCTTGATTAATATAGGCAAACGAACCGAATTTAGATAATTCTAATCAAATCTCGCAATTCGTGAGTTTTGATTTTTTCCAATTGTTCTTTTAGTTCGTTCAATCTAGATTTATTTTGCTCTTCAAAAGCCTTCTGCAATTCCTGTGATAACGCAGTAATCTTTTCGTATACATCAGAAGCAATTTCGATTGCTTTATTCTCATCAGTGCAATAAGCATAAATATCCAGATTGACAATGTGCCCAGAATAACCTACAGATTTTAATAATAAAGCCACAATTAAAGTATGTAGTCTTAATGATATTTGTGTTAATTCGAAGATAAGTTTTGTTTTTAATGGATTACGTCCATGAAGGTAATCATTTCTTTTACCAATGACTGATTTATCTTTTTCAGAGAGAGTTATGCCAAAAAGTTCAAATGTTTTCACTAATTTATCTTGATTGGTTGGTCTATTTATACCGTCAATATTTTTGCCCAATATAACAAATCCTTCTTTTGAAACCTTATCCTCATACTTATGTAGTACTTCTTTTAAATCAGCAACAAAAGTCGCGGAGACTTTATCATCAACGATAGGTTTAAGTTGTTTGGATTTTTTCTCACCCAATACTGTGGTTAAAGTTTCTAATGCTACAGAATATAACGCTCCCTGTTGTAATGGATCATTATTTCCCATACCACTGATGACTAACTCAGCCACTCTAAGCAAATTTTCGTCCGTATATAGCTTTTCACATAGTGCGGAAAATAGTTCTGGTGAAATAAAACTGTTTATAGCCTTATATTTTTCAGCATCGTTATCATCATTTACATCAAATGTGGATCTAAATGTCTTAAAATTTATAGTTTGACGATTTGAAATGACAGTTGGCTTTTCTATTTCAAGCCAAACACCATTAGTGTATTTAAAATCTGGATCAGTTGCACTTACATAGCTGCAAGAACCGCCACAAAACTTACCGCTCAAGATAGCAAGTGCAATTCTCATGATTTCAGCTTTTTGTCTGAATATTTCCAACTTTTCTCTACATTTACCCTCAATGACGATTAATTTTTCTTTAATGCAATAAAATTTATAACTGGCTCCGTCAACAACTACATCAGTATAAGTACCCCCATGTCTAAATGATATTCCCATAAGTGATGGGTGAATATTAAAATCATCATAGTCATAAATATGATTTCCTGTTGTAAGTAGAATATCTTGAGGAACTATAGGTTTGTCATCATCAATTCGTATAATTAGCCTATTATATTCGTTTTCATAATTGCTATCAATAATAAAATTAGCTTGTTTAAACCTTCCCTTTAGAATTTGTGGCTTGTATGGAAATTTTGTCGAAAAATCAAAAACACTATTTTCTTCGATTCTAATATTCATATTTTCTCCTTTCAAGAATAATCTCCTATGCAATCCATAAGATTCTTTATGCTCTACACCTCCAACAGAAGGAGGCACGGCCATTGTTATTTCGAACTTAATTCCCGGATTACTATCAAAGGTTAATTTAATAGGATATTCTACTGTTTTAATCTCTTCCTTTCCATCGCGTTCAATGTAAATTAACTTGATCTTAAAATCTCCGGGTGCAATAAAATCATGTATTGCTACAATTGAAGGTATTAAATAAGACTCTTTTGCTTCTTTCAAAATTGGTGGAATTCCAATAGGTTTTGCTATAAAATTCTCGAAACTATCTTTCTTGCTAAATCTTTTCTTCCATTTTTTTAAAGCATTTATTGATAATATTTTAATATTACTCCTAAACACCCAAACAGGAAAAGAACGATATTCATAGGCATATTTACGTGCATATATAGATACCAAAGGATGTTCTCCAATATCAACCGCTAGTTTATTATGCCAGATATATGATGTAGGCTGTATAGCACCATTTAAGCAGAAATATAGAATTTGTGGGTACCTATAGGGGCCTTTCCACAGTTTGTGTTTATCAAGGAAATAATATTTTTTCATATTAGAATATATTTTCTCTATCTCATTCATTTTAATACAAAAAATAGCCTATATTACTTAAGTTGTTAAAAATTAGATGGTAGCATTTAATGAGTCTAGAATTTAAGGTGATTTTATTAGTTTTTTATATTGAATAGTTTAATAAGGTGATATATTATCTATTGCTATCAAGAATTTTAAGACAATATTTTAAACCTTTTAATTCGCCTCTTAGTTCATTCCGATTTTCAACTGAATCATCAAAATTAATCATCCTATTTTCTATTGATTCTATTCTATCAGTAATTTGTGTTCGCACTTCATTAAACGCAATATCTGCATTTAAAATAAGACCTTTAATAGGTTCTCTATTTTCTATTAACAGACTTAATTGCTTGTAATATTCGTCTTTCAAATTCTTGAGATTTTGCGGATCATGCAATAATTCTATTGTTAGATTGAAGAGTTGCCTCATCACCTCTTCCGGCAAAGTATCTAATTCTTTCCTTGCTGTATTTCGTCCTCGAATTCCACTATATCGGGAAAAATTACAATAAAAATTATCTATATCATTATTAATATCTATAGTTACGTGCTTAGAATCTGTAAAAAGATACAATTTACAGGTCTTTATGCTATATTTAAAGTAATACTCTCCATTTTCTGAAAAAGATTCACTCAATTTACGAATTGTACTTGCATAATATGAATCGAATATTTCGGGAATGATACGTTTCACCTTCACATATTCACTAGCTAAAGTAACTTCTGATTTATATTCCTCACTATAACTAATTTCAATATTGGGAGCATATTCCCAATCCTCATTAATCGATACATAAAGATACTTATTAACAAATTCTAATGTATCTCCTCTTCTAATATAGGGAGAAATACTTTTTATAAGGTAACATTTATCTTTCATAGCACGCTGTAATATTTTAGTCTGTAAGAGTACAAAGAATAAAGAAAGATGATTGAATATTTATTCAATATGACTATATGGGTATTTGTTTTATAGACTTTGTTGTGTTTACAAAATTGACAAATAACTTTATTATTATCAGCCGTAGCCAATTATTCATTCGTGATTATAGAAAATTCGTTTCCTGTTCTCTTTAAAAGTAAATCGGTTGCACCAAGTAATGATAGCAACTCCGAACTATTAACCAATTTATTCTTCTCTATCCCTGGCTGAACAACATATATATGAAACTCAATATCGCAATAATTAGAAAGCAACATATTTTGGATTATAAGTAATTCATCGTCTCCACCTTTCTCGTATCTTGACGGATTTCCTTGTGCAAGCCGGTTGCTATTCCTGCGGTTCATGTGGTTCAACAATTCTATTGCATTGTGTCTCCAATGATAACTTCGTTGTGCTTGCCCGCACACCTCATATAAATCTTTTAAACGTCCTCCAGGTTCATCTTTAGATGAAAATTTGCAATGATATAATTCAAAAATGAGCTTATTATGTTCTGATTCATATCCTTTTATTGCAATAATATCGCTTGCCTCATTTGCGTCATCATCATCAAAAATAATATCATATTCTGGTTCTGCTTTCAGGCGTTCAAGTATTCTGTATTGTATCGAATCCTCTCGCTTAGTTTTTTTCTGTGATTCTTTAGTAATATCAATACCATCCCAATTGTAGGCGATTACCTTTTCAGTATCGAATATTGGAGATTTATAGTTGAATAAGAAAAACAAATCATTGTACATTTTTGAATTGTCCTGAAACCATATCGTAGGTGGGTATTCAAAGAATAAATCAATAATATCTTTATTTTCCATTCGTTGACTTACAATAATTGGACTGCCTTTGATGAGAGTATATTTATATCCACGCCCATTCTTATCTTCATTTAATTCCAACTTATATGAAGAAACTCTACTTCCTGTAATAACGTCAAACTCAATAGTGTTTGGAGTGTGAGCTACTAACTCAATATTGTAGTCTATTAGTAGGTTAGAGCCATAAACAGCCGATTGTGGGTCATAATAAAACTTCTCATTCCATTTAATTGATATTGGAACTTTCCCTTCTGGAAATTTAGATATTCTTTCAGGCTTTTGAATGAAGTCAAAAATATTTTTTGTATCAATCGTTTCATCCAATAATTTAACTCCTGTCTTATCACACCATTCGCAATAATCGGGGATTGATTTAACCAACTTTGTCCAGACGCGACCTTTATTTGAGCAGCCAATAGTTATTTTCTCTCCGTCCTCATAGCCTGTACCAAATAAATTCGAGCTATGCATTCCTTTCTCAATTTCACTCAGTCCTTTAACAATTCCATTTCCGGCATACATTGTAAAACTAATCGGACCATCCAAATGGGATTTTAATCCAAGATTAAACAACTCTAATTGAAATACATTATGCAAAACCCGATATATGTCACCTTCATTGTAAAGAGAAATATTTTTACCAACTAGTGCTTCTGCGAGTTTATCATGAGTAGACCCATTATTAGAACTGTTAATATATAAAAGTTTCTGTTCAGGATTCAAATATGCAATGTATAGGTCATATTCAGTATTAATTAAGTCGTCGATTTTTCCCCAAGGAACTTTGTCTGTACTTCGTACTATAATTATCTGTAAATTCTTTTCGTTATGTTCAACTGCAACCGTTTCATATTTTTTATTTTTGAAATATTCAGTATATTTTTCAGGATGCCAAAGAACATCATTGTCATATAACTTAAAAACAACAGTACTCATAGCAGGCATAATATTTCGTATTGGAATCTTATATGGTATTGGCACATCTGAAAAGTTCCTAAAGAAATTTTCTTCCTTGACAATATTTCCAATAATATCTTCATTTGATTGGCTTATGATTTTGTCCCAATCCGAATCTTTACGATACAATTCGCTTAGCACTCCTTTAAAGCTATTATCGACGATGTTAGCTATAATAGTAGCCGGACCAAGGTTACTTCCAGTTGTCCTTGTGAACCTTCCAATAAACTGAAATGAGGTGGTAATGTTTTTATGCATCTCATGCATTGCACAAATTTTTAATTGAGGAAGATCAAACCCTTCTCCAAGCATGTCTACACAAACAATAATTCGATGTCTTTTTTCTTTAATACCTTCAAGTATTTCCCGCTGCAAAGTTTTTGATATACCACTATGAATAAACACAGGAGAATACTCCGAGTATTTTTTATATATCTGCTCGTAAACTTCTTCTGCTTTCGATCTCTCATCTACACGAGCCATCAAGATATGGTCATATCCAGCTTCAAGGTCTCTTTTTAGTGTTTCAATAGCCTTTTCTGCAATTTTTTCATCAGCTGTAGCCGGATTAAAATCTACAATAGGGGCAAATATAATTTTCTCATAATACTTATCTCTTTGTGCTAAAGACAATGGGTAGTTGTATATAGTTTCTCCTTCAATCCGACCTCCATCATTTCTGAATGGGGTTGCAGTAAACAACAACACAGGCTTTCCTGCCGCTTCAAAATTTAGTTTTATATCTTTCCATGTTTTTGCTGCAATATGATGTGCTTCATCTACAATCAAATTATTACATTGCTGAACAATTAATTTAAAAATATCACTTTTCCCTGTCTTTAGAAGGTTTGATAATATCTGAGGTGTAGAAACAATCACATTAGCATCTAATAATTTCTCTGCATCTTCAATTGTATCAATGGTTGTTTTAAGTACAGATACTTTGGGGTAAAGAGCGGAATTTGCAATAATATCAAATGGTTCAGCTTTAAGAATACCTAATCCTATAAATTTATTGGAAATCTGTGTTCGCAGAGAATCAGTTGGTACTATAACTAATGTTTTTTCATTTTGATTTGCTATTAACAGGCAGAGCATTGTTTCTGTTTTTCCTGTTCCTGTAGGCATTATAACTAAAGCAGGCTTATTTGAAATGCTCCAATGTGCTAAAATTGAATGCAATGCTCCAGTTTGTGGTGGGCGTAATCCGTATTGTACTATATCTCCTATTTCATTCCGTTTTTCTTGTTTGTATTGAAATGCGTTATTCCATGACGAAACAATATGTAAAATAGATGGATGCTTGCCTATGAGTAGTTTCTTTTTACAATTTTGAATGTTTCCTAAATCTAGTTTTTGGTTTTCATCCAACTGAAGGTAGAATACAGCATCATAGGCTTCTTTGGGATATTTATCTTTATTCTTTGAAAGAAAATAGACAAATCCATGCACAGTTCGAAACTCATAGCCGGAAAAGATATCGCCTTCATACTTTTTAAGGATACCCTTCTCTTTCCCTATATAATAGGTCTTTTTATTCTTTCCGACTGGAATAGAAATTTTGACGGAAAAATCAATATATACGTGTTCGTCTGGAAATAAACTATACATAATTAGATTTTAGATTGTTACACTATAAAAATAATTAAAATCATTCTAAATATATCGAGATTTATGAGCCAAGTTTTCAACATGTTAATTATTATCACCTATTATTATAGACATTTCTCAAAAACGAGCACACATTTTGTAAAAAATCTAACTTTAGAAGTCTTAATGCACAAATCTAATTAAGTTTTGATTTGTATATTAATTTTCAATAAAAAACATAACTTTATAAACTCTATATTATAAAATACTGCATTATGAACAGTCTTTTTGTAAATCTATTAGAAGAGCGGGATATAAAACCAACAGCTATTCGCATACTGGTACTAAAAGCGATGCTTGAATTTGACAGGGCGTTTAGTTTGTCCGATTTAGAATCTCAACTTGATACCGTAGATAAGTCTACAATATCAAGAACAATACATTTATTTCATGAGCATCAATTAATACATAGCTTCGATGACGGCTCAGGCTCTGTTAAGTATTCTGTATGTAGTCGAGATTGCCATTGCAGTATTGAAGATATGCACGCTCATTTTTATTGTAATCATTGTAAAAAGGCATTCTGTCTGGATAATATATCTATTCCTGGATTTCAATTATCACCCGTTATGCAAATAGAAAGTGTAAATCTTGTAATTAAAGGATATTGCGGCCAGTGTAATAAGCTCATTAATTCATGATATTTGCTATCTACAATCTTTTTTTCAATAAATATACAAACTATTAAAACCCTTCTTTAACAAAAAATAGAAGTCTGCAACTGAGTTGCATAAATTTATTTTTATATTTGTAGCATAAAGAAAAACAAAATGAGACCATTTGTCTTTATTATAAGTATTTATTTTCTGTGTCTTGCCTTGCTTCCATGCAATTGCAATATACAGACTATAGATTCTTTACAAGATAAGACAGAACAGGTTTCAACTGCTCATAGTGAAAGCGATTCTGCTCAGGAAATATGTACTCCGTTTTGCGCATGTTCCAGCTTTCACAATCCCAATTTTATAGCAAAAAATAGCTTTGACCTGCGAAATATAGATAGTACTCCGGTCAAGAAGATTGCTATTTATAATGAAAATCAAACTTCATCTCATCTGGATAGTCTTTGGAGACCTCCTAAGGCTTAAAATATAACATTCTTGTATCCAATTGATACGTCTAAAGGTAGATGTATCGTACAATCCTATTGTTATATTTTAATATTCAAATTATGTTTCAAAAACTGATTAAATTCTCGATAGAGAATAAATTGGTAATTGGAGTCATGACTGTAGCCCTCATTATTTGGGGGACTTATTCCCTGTCTCAATTACCATTCGACTCTACCCCTGATATCACCAATAATCAGGTGCAGGTCATTACTCAGGCTCCATCCTTAGGAGCACAGGAAGTGGAGCAGTTTATTACTACTCCCTTAGAAATGGCTTTAGCCAATATTCCCAAAGTTATAGAAAGAAGAAGTATCAGCCGAAGTGGCTTATCCGTTATAACCATTGTATTTAAAGAAGATGCTGACATTTACTGGGCACGTCAGCAGGTAGACCAGCAACTAAAAGAAGCGGAGGAAGTTATTCCTCAAGGAGTAGGTAAGATTAGTTTAGCTCCTATATCTACCGGATTAGGAGAGATCTATCACTATACAATACGGGCAAAGGAAGGTTATGAGGATAAATACAGTATATCTGACTTGCGTACCATGCAGGATTGGATCGTTAGAAAGCAACTCTCAGGTACAGAAGGTGTAGCAGAGATAAGTGGCTGGGGCGGTTTTGTAAAACAATACGAGATAGCCATTAACGCGGATAAACTCAATGCTGTAAATATAACAATCCCAGAATTATATACTGCACTTGAAAACAATAACGAAAACACGGGAGGAAGCTATATTGAACAATACAGTAATCAGTATTTCATACGAGGGTTAGGTATTGTCAAGTCTTTGGAAGATATAGAAAGGATACCTATTAAAACAGTCAATGGTACTCCTATCCTTGTTCGGGATGTAGCAAAAGTACAGTATGGAAGTGCAACACGCTATGGAGCTGTGACCCGAAATGGAGAAGGGGAAGTTGTTGCAGGTATTACCCTGATGTTGAAGGGTGAAAACTTTCAAGAGGTAATCAAAAATGTAAAAGAGCGTATGGCTCAGGTTCAAAAGAGTTTACCGGAGGGAGTCATTATCGAGCCGTTTATTGACAGAACACAATTGGTAGACAGAGTAACGAACACTATTACCAAAAACTTGATAGAGGGTGGATTGATCGTCATATTCATTCTTGTACTTTTCTTAGGGAATTACAGAGCCGGATTGGTAGTTGCCTCCGTAATACCACTATCTATGCTGTTTGCATTTGGTATGATGCGTGTATTTGGTGTAAGTGGAAACCTAATGAGCCTCGGAGCAATCGACTTCGGATTGATTGTGGATGGGGCGGTCATCATTGTCGAGGCCGTCTGTCATCATATAGGAGTCATGAAAAACCGATATAAAGGGAGGTTGCTGACACAGGCAGAAATGGATCAGGAAGTATTTGATTCAGCTTCTAAAATAAGGAATAGCGCAGCATTTGGGGAAATCATTATCATGATTGTTTATATTCCACTTTTCACTTTGGTCGGTATAGAAGGTAAGATGTTCAAGCCAATGGCTATGACAGTGTTCTTTGCCATATTGGGTGCATTTATTCTATCTCTAACTTATGTACCTATGGCAAGTGCGTTGTTTTTAAGTAAAAAAACTGAGCACAAGCGGAATATCTCAGATAAGCTAATGGATAAGCTTAACAGTTTCTATCGTCCTATTATAACCAAAAGCTTGAATTGGAGCAAAACTCTAATCATAAGTATGGTTGCACTATTTGCAGTCAGTGTATTCATGTTTAATAGAATGGGGGGCGAATTTATACCTAATCTCGAAGAAGGCGACTTTGCTGCAGAAATAAGTATGGCCCAGGGAACATCCTTGTCACAGATGATTAAAAGCTGTTCTCAAGCTGAAAAAATACTCAAAGAACAGTTTCCTGAAGTAAAACAAGCCGTAAGCCGTATTGGTAGTGCTGAAATCCCTACTGATCCGATGCCTATTGAACGAGCGGACATGATGATTGCTTTAATTCCTAAAAAAGAATGGACATCAGCCAAAACCAAAGAGGAGCTGATGGAGAAGATGGAAAAAGCTATCGGAGAGATACCCGGATTAGGAGTGGAAATGACACAGCCGATACAGATGCGAACCAATGAGTTAGTGACAGGGATTAAACAGGATGTAGCCATTAAAATTTATGGAAATGACCTGGAAGTACTTAGCGCATCTGCCAATAAGATAGCCTCTTTGATAAAAAAAGTAGATGGAGTGAGCGATCCGTTTGTTGAAAAAGTTACCGGATTACCACAGGTTCAGGTTACATATAATCGAGATCAATTAGCAAAATATGGTATATCAGTCAAAGATGCCAATATGGTACTTAAAACAGCATTTGCCGGAAATGAGGCTGGATATGTATTTGAGGAAGACCGTAGATTTGATTTAGTATTAAGAATGGATAATGATCTGAGAAATAATATCTCTTCATTAGAAAATCTATATCTGCCCCTTTCTTCAGGAGGAACAATCCCTCTTTCTCAGGTAGCTGAAATTAAATATGAAGATGCGCCTGCACAGGTAACACGCGAAAATGGAGAGAGGCGAATTTATGTCGGATTTAATGTCAGAGGACGTGATGTGCAAAGCACTGTGTTTGATATTCAGAATATATTAGACAAAGAATTCAAACTACCGGCAGGATATTATTATACATACGGAGGACAATTTCAAAATCTGAAAGAAGCAAAAGACAGATTGATGGTTGCCGTTCCATTAGCATTGTTATTAATACTCTTTCTTCTATATGCCACATTGAAAAGTGTAAAAGAGTCCTTGTTTGTATTCTCTGCTATACCACTTTCGGCTATTGGAGGTATCTGGGCTCTATGGTTACGTGACATGCCTTTCAGTATTTCGGCAGGTGTCGGGTTTATTGCTTTGTTCGGCGTAGCAGTATTGAATGGTATTGTCCTGATTGGGCAATTCAACATATTTGAAAAAGAAGGGATGACAAACATTCGTGAGAGAGTAATCGAAGGGTGTATGCTGCGCCTTCGTCCGGTAATTATGACTGCGCTTGTCGCATCATTGGGATTCCTGCCAATGGCATTATCTACAGGCGATGGAGCCGAAGTGCAAAGGCCTCTCGCAACAGTGGTAATAGGAGGATTATTAACTGCCACGGCTCTAACATTGGTTGTGTTACCTTCTATCTATAAAACATTTACTAAAAATAAACAGGAATGAAAACAAAAATAATAATATCGACTATTGTATTCATAACAATGACTGTTGTTTTAGCTCCGGCTTTATTTGGGCAAAATACAACAAAATCATTGGAGGAATGCATTCAATCGGCAATAGATAACAACCTGACCATGAAGTCGGGTCGTATCTCAATTGAAAGAGCAAAAGATTTACAAGGAACTGCTTTTAATATTGATAAAACAAGCTTTTCGTTAAGTCAGGACCCAACATCAGGAGGAAGTCCTGATAATAGCATATCATTAAGCCAAAGTTTTGAGTTCCCTACAGTGTATGGTTCTCGCAGAGGCTTATTGAAAGCCGAAACGAATCTGGAACGAAGTAATTTGGACGTTACACGCAATGAACTCGTAAAAGAAATATCAGCAACATATTATCAATTGCTTTATGCAAAGGAAAATATCAAAATATTACAGGAACAGGACAGTATTTATGGTAAATTCTTATTCCTCGCCAACGCAAAGTTGAAATCAGGGGAAACAGGACGTTTGGAACAGATGAATGCTGAACGACTCTATAATGAAAACAGAATTGAGTTACAAAAGGCTGAAAAGAATTATCAGAGCATACAACTAATCTTACAACGCTGGATGAATACAGAAGAGGCAGTCGAACCTGTTGAGCCTGCTCTGACTGTTTTGGATGCGGCCTATCCTTTTAATGATTTCAATCCGGAGCAAACACCACTTGGTGAGGTTTATGCTAATAAAAAGATCATAAGCGAAAAGAACCTCAGTGTGATTAAACAAGGATATCTGCCCAGTTTCAATTTTGCATTGAAAAACCAGTTTCTTATAAAAGGATTTAATCCATATGATTTACAAAGAGAACGTTTTGACAAGGGTAATTTCATGGGTTTTGAAGTAGGAATAAGTGTCCCTCTGTTTTTTGGAGAACAAAGAGCCAAAACAAAAGCTGCTAAAAGAGAAGTCGAAATAGCAAGGATTCAGCAGGAAGAGGTTATGCTTACTATGCGTAAGAATTATCAGACTTATCTGAATGAATATACCAAGGCTAAAAATGCTTTGGACTATTATTCACTTCGTGGCAGCAAACAAGCAGAAGATATAACACGCATATCACAGGTCTCATATGAAAAAGGAGAAATAGATTATGTCGAGTATATCCAGAATTTAAAAACCGCAGTAGAGATACATTTACTATATGCAAATGCTATCAATGACTACAATCAAACAATCATTATGTTAAACTACCTGCAAGGAAATAAATAACAAAAAATTATGAAAACAATATATATAGCGATAATTGCTCTGTCTCTTATATTTTTAGGGTCATGCGGACAAAAGCCTAAAAATGATGTAGAAACAGAAAAAGAAGGTACAGAAGAATCTCATGGTGGCGAATCGGTAGAAGTAGAGCTAACCGAATCACAAATGAAAGCTGTGGATATTCAACTTGGCAAAATTGAACAGAGAGACTTAAATAGTATTATTCGAGTAAATGGCGAAATGGCCTTGGATCCACAGAAAAAAGCGGAAGTAACGTCTCTGTTAGGAGGGATCATCAAACAGGTAATGGTGATTGAAGGTCGAGCCGTAAGTGCCGGACAAGCTGTAGCCTATCTCGAAAATACGGAAATAGTGGAGTTGCAAAAGAATTATCTGACAACTAAAAAAGAGGCATTGATTGCTGATCAAGAATACAGAAGGCAAAAAGATTTATCCACTCAAGGTGCAGGGGTTGAAAAAACTTTGCAGCAGGCAACAGCTAATTACGAGATAACTAAAGCGCAGCTAACAGGTTTAGAAAAGCAACTAAGACAATTATCCATTAGCTCCGAACAGGTTTCTTCAGGTAATATGGTTACTCAAATTCCGATAAAAACTCCTATTTCAGGAACTGTCAGCAAAATCAATATCAGTACCGGAAGTTATGTCGATATGCAAACACCGCTAATGAGTATTACTGATAATGCAGGTATACACTGCGATGTTAAAGTCTTTGAGAAGGATATTAATATGGTAAGAATCGGACAGGAAGTGGATATTACCCTCACCAACCAACCCGGTGTTAATCTCAAAGGTGAGATTTATGAAATCAACAAGTCTTTCGAAGGGGATACCAAGGCAATTATCGTTCATGCAAATATAAAAGGTAAGGCAGATATTAAATTAATTCCGGGTATGTATGTAACGGGATTGATTAATGTTGGAAAACAAAAAACTGATGCTGTACCCAATGATGCTATTATCAGCAATGAAGGAAAGAAATACATATTTGTGTTAGAGAAAGAAGCTAATGAAGAAGGTGTAAAAACTTATCATTTTGAAAGGATTGAGGTATTGACAGGTATAAGCGAACTAGGATATACACAGATAACTCTGGTAAATAAACTGGAAGAGGGTGTGACTATCGTTAAAGCCAATGCATTTTATTTAGCATCTATGAGTACAGATCATGGTGAACATGGTCATTAATCTTTTTGAAACATTAAATAATAAAATCACATGAAAGAGATAAAAGCTTTTATTAAACCGTTTAAGGTGAATGATATTCTAAGAGAACTACTTGATGCAGGATTTCCAAATCTTACTGTTTCAATGGCTGAAGGTACAGGGCATTTAAAAAGTGAAGATGCTTCTTTATCCATGAATTTTGCACTTACCAATAGTAAAGTTGCGAAGATTGAGATAGTGTGTAACAATGATGATGTGGATAAAATAATTACGATAATATCAACATATGGTAAAACAGGTAATTCAGGAGACGGTATAATCTATGTCTCTGATGTTGAAAGAGCAATCAGAGTCAGAACCGGATTGCCTGATGACAGGTGGCTTCTTGATTAGTTATTAATTTTTAAAATAGAGTCAAGATGTTGAAAAATGATATTGGAATAAATGCCGGAGTAATATGGCAATTATTGTCTAATGAAGGAGCATTATCCGTAAGACAAATAGGGGAATTGACCGGATATAATGATAAAAACATATGTTTAGCATTAGGATGGTTATCTCGAGAGAATAAGATCCAGTTCATTTACAAAAATGAAATACTCTATCTTGAGTTGAATAGCTCTACGAGTGAAATGTATTATTAAATACTTATAGTAATGAATACAGAGAATAATTATAAATGCACATCTTGCGACTCTACCGAGTCGCAGATGTTTGAAAATAACTGGAAGCAGTATATCCCGGTTTCAATAAGTTTACTTATGCTACTTGTTGGTATTGCGATGGATAATTTTATTCCAGATATATTTAACGGCTATCTTCGTTTAGGGTTGTATATTATAGCTTACATTCCTGTTGCCTTTCCCGTTTTTAGGGAAGCCGTTGAAACGATCAAGGAAAAGGATTTCTTCACTGAGTTTACCCTTATGGGAATGGCTACACTTGGAGCTTTCATTATAGGCGAATATCCCGAAGGAGTAGCTGTAATGGTATTTTATACGATTGGTGAATTGTTTCAAGATTCGGCTGTGAATAGAGCCAAAAGAAACATTAAGGCATTGCTTGATGTACGTCCTGACACAGCAACTGTTTATAGAAATGACTCATATCAGACAATATCTCCAGAAGAAGTGGAAATTGAGGAAGTTATTCAGGTAAAAGCCGGAGAGAAAGTTCCCTTGGATGGAATAATGCTTGCATCATCTGCAAGTTTTAATACGGCAGCATTAACAGGTGAAAGTAAACCTAAAACTATTTCAGCAGGCGAGACTGTACTCGCAGGAATGTTGAATCTTGATAAAGTGATCGAAATTAAGGTTGCTAAAAAGTATCAGGATAGCTCTCTTGCCAGAATCCTAGAAATGGTGCAAGATGCAACTTCCCGAAAAGCAAAGACAGAGTTATTGATTCGTAAATTTGCCAAGATATATACTCCGATTGTATTTCTATTAGCACTCCTTATTACAGTCACTCCTTATTTTCTGGTAAGCGACTATATATTCAGTGAATGGTTATCCCGTGCATTGGTATTCTTGGTAATCTCCTGTCCTTGCGCATTAGTTATTTCTATCCCATTAGGCTATTTCGGCGGAATCGGAGCAGCTTCTAAAGCAGGCATACTCTTCAAGGGAGCTAACTATCTCGATTTAATGACTAAGGTCAATACAGTCGTGATGGATAAAACAGGTACTTTGACCAAAGGTGTGTTCAATGTGCAGAAAGTTGCGTCGGTCGATGAAGATAAGCAAGAGGAATTTGTCGCTATTGTTGCTGCCATAGAGAAATTCTCAAATCATCCCATTGCTAGAGCAATTGTTCAATTTGCAAAGGATTCAGATAATTATACAGCTACAGATGTGGAAGAAATATCAGGGCATGGACTTAAAGGGATCGTAAATGGAGAAGAAGTATTGGTGGGCAATGCTAAGTTGATGCAGAAATTTAATATCTCTTATGACAGAACAATTGAATTTATAGTTGAGACTATTGTGATTGCAGCTATTAATGGAGAATATGCGGGCTATATAACAATAGCGGATGAGGTAAAAGATGATGCACAGGCTGCTATTTCAGATATGCATTTATCTGGAATCAAACAAGTTGTAATGTTGAGTGGGGATAAATCTTCCATAACGAATAATGTAGCATCCAGCCTTGGTATTGACAGTGCCTATGGGGACCTCTTACCTGAAGATAAGGTTCGTCATATAGAGGAACTGAAAACAGAAAAGAATAATGTCATTGCTTTTGTCGGAGATGGAATAAATGATGCTCCCTCACTGGCATTAAGTGATGTTGGAATAGCAATGGGAGGAATGGGGAGTGATGCTGCTATCGAAGTGGCCGATGTAATCATTCAGACAGATCAACCATCCAAAATAGCAACTTCTATTAAAATAGCTAAAGCTACAAGGCAAGTTGTCATACAGAATATAGTATTGGCATTCTCGGTTAAACTGATTGTACTTATTTTAGGTGGTTTTGGTTTGGCTACCATGTGGGAAGCAGTCTTTGCTGATGTTGGGGTCTCTCTGCTAGCAATACTAAATGCGGTCAGAATATTAAAAATGAGATTCTGAAAGTCTTGCGACTAACACTATTATCGTCATGAGTAAAAAGAGACGTATAAGAAGATTAGCAGCAAGAAAAGAAACTCCATCAAAACTGAGCCCTATTATAAAGCGATATCTGTCTTTGATCAGTATATCTATAGGGGCTATTATCGGTTTTATCATATGGATTTTGTTTTTCAGATGTAAGAATGAGCATTGTATTAATTATTATAATCCTATCCCATATATGGGGGTTGTTGGCTTCAACGCATGGATTATAGCTAATTATATTTTCAGAAAGTAATTTTTCAAAATTTCGTTTGGCTGGACACAACTCTTTAGCTCAGCCAAACGAATCTTATTATTATAAAAAAACAATGAATAACATATCGGTTTGTATTGTCTTATTCTTGCTCTTATTTCAATCGGTAAAAGCGGATACAGTAGATAATGATACATTACAAAGCAACTACCCAATCATCGATTTTTCGATTCAGGGCAGTGATATACCTTCTACTAATTTAATTTCTGTAGATACAGTCATTTCTGACAAGATAAAACCTGTAAAACAGCTTAAGTTTTCATATAAGCAATTAATTATTCCTTCGGCTTTAATTGCTTATGGTGTATTTGAAACAGCTATAGAGCATAATTATTTGCTTAACAGGCAGGTAAAGCATGAAGTAACAGAACATATTGATTCGAAGTTTACCATAGATGACATTTCTCAATATGTTCCGGCAGGAAGTGTATACGCACTGAATTTAATGGGGATAAAAGGTAAAAATAATTTTAAAGACAGAACCTTTATTTTAGGAATATCTACTCTTTTTATGGCAGCATCAGTAAATACGATAAAGTATTCAACAAAGATAGAGAGACCAGATAAATCAGCGAAAAACTCTTTTCCCTCAGGTCATACAGCGGTAGCTTTTATGGGTGCGGAATTTCTTTGGCAGGAATATAAAGATGTTTCAATATGGTATGGCATAACAGGCTACACCATTGCAACCGGAACAGGGATATTTCGTTTATATAATGACAAACACTGGTTTGCAGATGTTATTGTGGGAGCCGGACTCGGTATTCTAAGCACCAAGGCTGCTTACTGGCTTTATCCCTATTTGCAGAGGAAGTTTATGAACAAAGGTACATTTAGCAAACAAATATCTTTTAGCCCTTTTTATAATGGAAAACAAGGAGGTCTGGCTATAGCCTTATCTCTGTAATATAGCTATTGTTGGAGACATGTCCTATATGAACTAATTATAGGCTTGAGCGATTATTATGACTTATTCTTTCTTCGACTAGTCTAAAATAGGAATCTAATACGTAAAAAACAGAATACAATAATATAATGGAGCAATTTATTCGCAATATAAAAGAAAATATCAATAAAGAAATTCAGCTTATTGATTCTGAGGAATGTAATATCTTTCAGAAATCTATTAGTATTATTTCATTATTGGAGTCTACATTTGATGAATTAAAAGAATTTGTTTCAAATTATACATTTAAAAGTACGCTTGATGAAATCACCTTTTTTAAAGAGACGAAACCTCAACTTTTTAGCATTCTAATTTACCATAGAAAGATATATAATCTTGAAATGCGAATGCCGACAGGAAGCTATATTGATCGAAAAAATTATTTAGAAGGTATGTTAGGTCGCATAAAGTATTTCTTTGACAATAACGCTGATTTTTATCAATATTATCGTTCGGGAAGTACCCATCTTGATAAGTATTATTTTCTAAGAGGTAAGCCAGATATTCAGTTAATTCTCGATTGTTTCTATTTCGAAAGAGACTCTAAGTTCTCCACAAGCTTCGATTTTAAGGTTGCAAAAATGATTGCGAATGAAAGATTAACTGTCTATATCAACAACAAACTTTTAAACATTGATGATTTTGAACGCAATTTTCAGAATGATTTTAATTTACCTAAAACAAGACTTACATGGACAGCTAAAAAAGCAGAACTTGTAGAACAGATTTATGCATGGGATAGTGCAGGATGTTTCAATAATGGCAATACGAATATAAAAGAGCTCGCTGAATATATTGAGACGGTCTTCAATATCAACTTAGGAGACTTTTATCACACATTCCTTGAAATTCGGGAGCGTAAAGGTAGCCGGACTTTATTTTTAGATAAATTGATCAAGCTTCTCGAAGAAAGAATGGATGGATTGGACAATAAATGAATCGAAATAATAACTTATATTTGTATGAATAAAAAGAAAAAAAGAGGTATCCATAATACCTCTTGACATATATAACATAACGTTCACGTAAACGTCTCGCTGTGGAAACTGGTAATTTTTGGAAGGACGAGACGAAATGTGCAATGTTCATGCTATGCGAAAGTATAGTGTGGACTTGCTTGTTTCGTCCTTCGGGTATACCAGTACCTCACAGCGGAGCAATGCAAGCTCCACACTTCTTTTTTGTATATTGCACATCTAAAAATATTTTGACTATGAGAAAAATAAAATTATATATTGCAGCATCTATCGATGGATATATTGCTGATATAGACGGTGGTTTAGACTGGCTCTCAGCATATCCAATTACACCAGAATTGGACTATGGTTATGACGAATTCTTTAATTCTGTTGATAGTGTAATTATGGGAGGTAGGACTTATCGGGATATTCTAAATATGGATGTAATATATCCATATAAGGACAAAATATCATATATAATTACCCGAAATAAGATGAATAATCTGAAAGAGAATATTCATTTTATTACTGAGAATATCATAGAAACTGTATCAGAGATAAAAAAACAAGAAGGTAAAGACCTCTGGCTTGTGGGTGGAGGAGAAATTATTTCGATGTTTCTCGATAATAATTTAATAGATGAAATGACAATTACAATCATACCGATAATACTTGGTTCAGGAATTCCATTATTTCCCAATACAGCTAAAAAATCGACTTGGAAATTACAAAATACCCATTCATACTGTAATAATGTATTACAAGTTGAATATCATCGAAATATTTAATTTTATAAGCTATAAAAGCAGATTACAAATACCCAAGTTGATCCCAAGCTTGGGTATTTATTTTTTTCATATTTCGCCACATGAATTGAGATAAAAATAGCCTCAAAAGTTCATATTTATTCAGTAAAATTCCACACCACAGATTCTCATCTCAGTCAGTCAAAATAATTAAATATAAGAACCTTATCTATTAGACAATTAAATATTTACCTAAAAATAGTTATCCCAACTTGGGCTTTCAAAGATTCTAAATATCAGACCTTTGTTTCAAACAAATATGATATGGAAGTTATAACAATAGATTCAGAAGCATTTAAAGAATTAATAAGAAAGATTGATTCGATTACCGACTACATACGAAATAATGACACGTCCAGTACTTCTAAAGAATTAGATGAAGTATGGGTAGACAGTTATGAGGTATGTACTTTTCTTCGGATAAGTGAACGTACATTGCAACGCCTTCGCTCCAATCAACTTATCTCATATTCCATCCTATCGGGGAAAACCTACTATACTATAGGGGAAATAAAGCGTATTCTACAGGAACACTTGGTTAAAACAGGAGAAGAAGCTCTTTCCGATTTGATCAATAACCATCAACAGTATATTGAACGTAGGAAAAGAAACAAACCTAAAAAGTAAGGTTATGATGATTGACGACGAAATATTTGAATCCAACATAAAGGGACTGGCCAGACTTCTCAAACGCATAGATGAAAAAGTTGATAAGCTACTGGTTTCTGAAAACAGTGGTGTATTGGAAGAGCGTTTACTCGATAATCAGGATTTATGCCTTTTTCTTAAAATCACCCCACGTACTTTACAACGCTATCGCAATTTAGGATTGCTCCCTTTCAAGACAATCTGTAAGCGGAACTACTATAGGGAATCGGATGTCAAGATATTTGTTGATCAATATTTCGGAGGAAAAGATAAACTTACGGATAAAGACAAATGGCAGAAGAAAAACAGTTCCAAAAACAAAGACAATATCCAATAACAGATTACCAATATTCTTTTCTATAGCCTTTTTAGAGTTTCTTCGTTGTGAAACGCAGAAGCTCTTTTTTATTCTTACAATCTCATGCCTCTATATTCAGAATTCTCATCTTTATTTTTCTTATTCTCTGAAATACCCATGTTTCCATTATCAGGCCTGCCTAATAATATCCGATCCCTATTTGCATCAATAATCTCCTTAATACTCATTGGTTGTCCCGAACGAATATCATTCATTGAATCAACAGCTTGTACAAGAGCAACCTTTTGAGCTTCTTTCGGTTCATCTTTTGTTGTCAGAGTAAGCTGAATCTGCCGATCCAAAGCGACCAATTCTGTTTTCAACTCTTTTAATTGAGGCTCTTTTTTGAAAGAAGAATCAATAACTTCTTTAAGTATCGGTAAGTCCTTAGTTAGTTTTTCATTATCGGTCTGGTACTTCTCAATCAACTTAGGAATACGCTCCAAAGCATTCAGAAAATTCATAGCGGCCAGTTTGGGGTCAGTAGCGATATGCCCGTTATTGTAGTTATACTTTATTCCACCCTCCCCTTCTATAAAGAATCGATTATCTTTAAAGATAGAACCTTCCTTTTGGCTATCCTCGGTCTTTACAAGAAGCTTGAAGTCATAGAGTGTTCCAATAGTAAAATATTCGTTATTGGTGCGGGCATTATCCGATAAGTGATTTAATTTTTCTCCGATGATCTTAGGATCGGAAGAATTTATCCCTTCCAATTTTACAGGATTTAGTTTATTCCCTTCCTTATCCGTCAGAGCACGATTACTGAACGCATCCCAGTCTTTTGCCATGCGGTTTATCATTTGGGTATTTCCTTCAATGGTTCGGGTACTATCCTCATATTTGAAAGTCGCTGAAGATTTACTTTTGACAAATGCTTTTTTCTCACTTTCCAAAGCATTAATCTTTTTCTCAAGTTTGGCTTTCTCCAATAAATCGGTATTACCTGAAAGAATAGCCACATACTCCGAAAAATTCATACCTGCACTTTCATCCATACTGCCCTCATCAATAGTGCGACTACCCAAACTGTTATTCTTTAGCTGATTGATAAATGTTTGTTTATTCTGTAACAGATTGAACTTATAGGAATCAAGGCTTTTCTCAACTGCATAGATAACCACATCGACTTTGTTATCTGCATATAGTTTAGCGATCTCATTTCCTTTACGAATAGCACGCCCGTCTCGTTGTTGCAGATCTGATGGCCTCCAAGGTGTATCCAAATGATGGATAGCCACAGCCCTCTGCTGGGCATTTACTCCAGTTCCCAACATTGAAGTCGAACCGAACAATACCCGTATACGTCCTTCATTCATCCCCTCGATCATTGTTTTACGGGCATTATCTGTTTTGGCTTCCTGAATAAATCGTATCTCATGTGCCGGAATACCATGATCCTCTACCAACTTGCGTTTAATTTCCGAATAAGGATTCCATTCATTGGGTTTGTATGTGCCTAAATCAGAGAATACAAACTGTGTTCCTTTATTGGATTCGTATTTATTATAATACTCGGCTATCTTAGCTGCACAATGAGATGCTTTGTTGTCTACATGGTCTCCATAAGCCTGATTAATCATTCGCATATCCAATGACATCTTACGGGCATAATCGGTTGCAATCAGCATTTTTGCTTTATCTTCTTTCTCAGTCAATGGAGCACGACCAAGTAATGTAGCATCTCCTGTCTTGGCAAATTCCATGAGCTTCTGAATAAATATTTCCTGCTGCGGTGTCGGTGGGATATTGTACAGTATCTCATTCTTTTCGGGACGGTCTATACCAATATCTTTTGCTGTCCGGAAATCTGTTATTTCTGCATAGAAATTTGCCAGTTCAGGGACTTTAATAAAATAACGGAAGCGTTCTTTCTGTACGATCTGGTTAGTAACAGAAAATTCATAATCGGTAGTCTTTTTAGCATAGATAGCTGCCCATGCATCAAAAGAATTGATACCCTGATTTTCCAATTCTTTCGGACGAAGGTATTTGAATAACAGATATAATTCTGTCAGGGAGTTAGATATAGTTGTCCCTGACAGAAATGTCGCTCCTAAGTCTTTACCTGTACGCTCCTGTATCGTACGAACGGCAAAGAGCATATTCAAGGCTCGCTGGCTTCCCTCAGGATTACCTAAGCCTGCAACACGATCATGTCGAGTGGTAAAAGTCAGGTTCTTAAATTGATGAGATTCGTCTACAAACAAATGATCGATTCCCATCATTTTAAAATCGACAACATCATCTGTGCGGTTCTTTATCGTATCGGCAAGTACACTCAATTTTACTTCCAGATTCTGTTTTCTTATTTCCAATCCCCGTAACATACGTTTAGAAGCGGATTTGCCTTCAATCTGTTCGATAACACGAAGATTCTCTTCGACCGAATCCAGTTCTGTTTGGAATATCTGTTGTTGCATTTCAGGAGATTGGGGCAATTTTCCGAATTGATCGTGCGTCAGGATAACTGCATCCCAGTTGTTGTTCTTTATATCATTGAAGATCTTTACCCGTTTACTTGGTGTAAAGTCTTCCTTGCCCGGATAGAGAATTTTTGCATTCGGGTATGCTGTTCTAAAGGTATGAGCTATTTCGTGTACATTGGCTTTCAATCCTAATATCATTGGCTTATTAGCTAAACCAAGCCGTTTCATTTCGTAGGCTGCAATACACATAATAAGCGTCTTTCCTCCACCTACTTCATGATCAGCTATGCCTCCGCCTATCAGTTTCTGCATCCAGATACAGTCTTTCTGACTCGGATATAAATCGACAATTCCTAATGCTTTCAGGTCAAGATCAGGAAACGTCTGGTGTGACCCATCGTATTCAGGACGGACATAACAGTTGAATTTTTTGTTGTATAAATCAGCCAGCTTATTTTGAAATTCCGGGGATTGTTCATTAAGCCAGTCGGTAAAGCCGTTCCGGATTTCGTCTATCTTAGAATTTGCTAACTGGATTGCTTCCGGGTCTGCGACTTTTACACTTTTACGTTCCCCGTTCTCATCCAATACTTCAACTGTCTTGGTAATATTCGGTGTTGTATTCAGTAATGCGTGCTTCATCAGATGAATACCTGTAAACAGCTGCTTCTCACTTTGTACAGCAAATTTTTCATTAATGATCAGGTTGCTTCGTTCTGAATTGACTGTAAAATCATCACGGGAAGCATAATATTCAATATTTACATTGGTTTCAAAGAGTGTACTGGCATAATCCCGATAGGTTTGCATCGGTATCCACCGTTCTCCAAAATTAAAATCCAGCTCAGCATAGCGGATTGATTGCGGAATAGATTCCTCCAATACTTTAAGGGAGGTTTGTGATGCCAAATCATCAGGATGATTAGTGAGATAGTCTTTGACTTGCTCTGCTTTTTCAATTACATTGCCTGAAATAAATTTATCTCGTATCTCAAAGTTTTGGATCATCGGGTTGAAATAGATCTGCCCTTCCAGATCATTTAAAACCTCTTCCCGCTTTTTATTATCCAATAGCGAGAGCATATAATCCATATGGATTTCTCCATATTTGTTTAATGATGCAACTAAAGCTTCACGGGAAGTTTCTGCATGTTTTACCTCATCGGGATTAAAGCTTACAGGCCTTTGAAATATATCTGCTTTTTGTAATTTTCCGTCTATCCTGCGTTCTAATGCAAGAATAGCTGTTCCGGAAGCATCCATCTTGATTATATCCAGATTCTTCTTATCATTCAGATTTCCATACAATCTGAAGAAGGAATCGTAAAAAGTATTTAGGCCTTTTCGTAAATCAGGTTCTTCAACAAGGTTCTTGGCCTCATAATCGTACAATTTATGGTATACATCCCGTAATTGGATATACCTGTCAACCTTTGATTGCTGTATTGTTGGTAGATCTAAAGGCTGAAACATGGCATCGGTCCTGTAACGTTCTTTCAGATAGCCGATCTGCCCGTTATCCTTAACCAACGAGCCTTGCTTATGATATTCTTCCAATGTAGCGGAGAATGGTCTAAGTTCCATTGGTGGTTTTGGTTTCTCTTCCCTGACAACCTGTTCGGGTTTCGGTACGGGCTTTTGTCCCTCATTGGAGGAAAATAAGCTTAACTGTACAGGTTTCTGATTGGGTGGAGGTGTGCGTTTTCTTTTGTTCGGTTTAATCTGTGTGCGCTCGGCTTCTGTAAACCCAAACAAATCATATAATGACATGGTTGGTTGTGATACATTCAACTCAATAGCTTTCTCTTTCTTCACTGTAGGCTGTGAGGTACTATTTATCGGAGGTGTATTATGAACAGTCTTTTGGCTTTGTATTGAATATTTATAGTATAAGTTCAAATCGAGATTCAGTTTAAAATCTGTATTTAACATATGCTTTAAATCAGAAGAAATAGCTTCCATTCCACCTTCGTGTAAGAATACCTGTGTCGGCTTTCCATAAGGATCGGTATCTGTAAATCCTTTGGTATGGACTATTCGTTGCAGGTTCTCAAAACTGCTGTTGATCATTATACCCGATGAAAGCTCATAAGTTGTCAGGAACTTTTTCTCTTGACGGGTTAGTTCTTGCTTTTGTGTATTCTTTTGCAGAACGATTAAATCACTCCCAACTTCTGTTCCTGCATTTTCTATAAAGAGATTATTCGGTAAACGGATAGCTGATACTAGATTCGTATTATTCATCAGCCATTGACGAACCGCCTGGTTATTGGGTGAGTTTAATACTCCCTGAGAGGTAATAAATGCCATCAATCCTCCTTCACGCAATGTTTCAACTCCTTTCAGAAAGAAATAATTATGAATCGCCCGTGTAGAATCCCTATGCAGTTTATCTCTTTTCATAAATTCTGCATCGAATACACTCATCTCACCGAAAGGGATATTGGAGGTAACTACATCAAAATGATTACTATATCGGTTTTCAATAGTTTCAAAACCGTCTATAATGACTCTATCATCAGGATTGATTTGAGATAATATTTTACCAGTCAGCAGATCCTTTTCAAAATTGACAATATCAGCTTTGAGGTAACGGAAAGAAAAAGCAGAAGAAAAACCACCCATGCCAGCCGATGGGTCCAACAGGGTATTTATCTGTACATCGTTATCACTGAATGTATCGGCTATAGCCTGAATAACTAAGGGCGGAGTATAGAAAGCTGTCAGCACCGAGTTTTTTATACTATTGATGTATTGTTTATATTCTATTGGAGAATCAGTATTATCCCTTATTACCCGATGTAGTTCGGCAACCATCGGAAATAACTCCAGTTCAGATTTTGCCCATGATGCTGTATCTGCCAAACTATTGACAGGATTAAGTACACATTTGAGTCCCCCGAATCCACTATATTCCATTAATATATCCTGTTCGATTTCAGTAGCTGAGCGTTGTTCTTTTTCAAGGGTAAAAACGACCCTGATCGCATCGATATTGGCTCTGAGATGAGCCTTTTTATTATAGCTCATGTTCGTCCTCCCATATATCAATTAATCCAACCAGTTCCGTATAAAGTAGATTGTATTCGGCAGAATACGCAAACTCATCATGCAGGGTATATTCTGTAAAGACTTCTTCACAGAGAGGAAGTAGTAACATCGTTTTCTGAAAGACTTCGCTTTCGGGAATATAGGAGAATTCCTCTAAGAGAATCGTCCGAATGGTATCGAACTTGGAGAACAAAAGCCCTTCATATAAAGCTTTAGAAGCCATTTCTTCGGCCCGGTCGTGTGAGTAACCGTCTTTTATTGCATCGGAATAGGCTTCGGCTGCAATATCGGCTCTTGTTTTAATAAATTGGGAATCTACTATTTTGTCGGGATGGCTTTCCCGAAGATAGGAATGAAGAAGTAGTCCGTAATAGGACAACTCCTGCTGGTTATTTTTAGCTTTCATTGTGGTGGAAATTAGTGGAGGTCGGTAGACCGTTTTTAATAATGTGGTATAAGGGATTTGCTTATAAAAGCAGAACGGCTCCCGGGTTTTCCTTTCCCCGAGAGCCTCCACTAATTTCTCAAAGTTACAAGCTGTCCAAAGTACCTCCCGATACCGTTGGTCGCCTATGATAGTAAGATTGTAGAAATCAGTGGTAAATATAGGGATTTATATGTTATCTTCTTATTCCCCGGGATTGTTGCTGAGACTCTTCCTGTTCCTGCTTATTTTCCTGTTTTTCTTTCTGTTTTTCAGTTGGTGTGGTCTGTCCTTGCTCTAACGGCTCTTTTACTTTCTTGGTAGCTTCATTAGTTTTTCCTTCCGAATTAACGGCAACCTGCACCTTATGACGATCATCAGGTTTAACCGCTCCTTGTTCCAATGCTTTCTTGTAATCGGTAGCAAACATGAAGTCGGTTTTACCCGTTTCGGGTTTCCATGTAATGTAGCCATTGTAGTTTTTTCCGTTACGATCAGTCAGGCCACTGACATAAACGGTTTTTCCTTCATTCAGGCTCGCCTGCTGATCATTAGTCAGTTCTTTCTTGCGGAAAGACTTTGGGGCTTCTTGCTGGCTTTCGGATTGGTGTTGGGATTGGCTTTGCCTGGGAGTATTTCCAAAATATATTTCAAGACCTCTTCTGTCGGCATTAATTTGAACCGTACCGCTAAACAGTGTGTCTTTCTTGGATTTCATATCTTCTAAGTATACACCTTTCCCTTCTGCCAGGTTTTTCTTCTGTTCCTCACTTAATTTGATACCTTTAAACTCATCCGGTATTTTTATTCTGTCGGCTCGAAGGGCTACCAGTTCATTAGTCAGTTTATCGATGGAGACAAAAGCATTCATCTTCATACCTTCTTTAGGTTCAATCTCAATCAGTCTTCCGGCATTACCTGTTTGGCGAAGATTCTCTTTATCTTCTTTTGTGAATGTTGCTCCCATAAATGGATAATTAAGTTCGGGTGCATTACGTATATTGTGAATACGGAGTCTAAGGTTGCCTTCGGTATCTTCTCTGAAAGATAAACGGGCATCGGAATAGACAGCTTCTCCCAAAGCTTCAGTTTTAATGGTAAGCAGTACAGGGGATTTTTGCCAGTTCAGCATCGGTTCTAAGCTGCCTGATTTCTCCAGTTTTTCTTTAGTTATACCTAATTGAGCTAACTGATCCCAGTTGATACGGGATTCATCCAACGCCTGGTATTCTTTTGGAGCAAAAGCTTCAGGTAAGATTTTGTAGGCATCCAATGCTTCTTTATTGGATGGATTATCGGGGTCTTTCAGCATCTCTTTGAGAACAGGCGTAATACTCTCAAACAGGTCTGATGGGATTTTAAAGAAATGAAAGTGTGTAGGATCTTTACTCTGGCTCAGGAAGTTTTTGAAGAAGTTTTCTAATACATCGGCATTCTTGTCGATTTTCAGGAAAGCAGGTTCATTCTCTTTGGTAGGCTTGACAGTTTTAGGTGTACCGTCTTCATTAATCCCACTGACAACATTCAGGTTGTTGCCATCTTTTTCTGTGACCAACAGAATTTCTTGGTCGTTTACTTTTTCATTCATCTTATCAAAAATTAGTGATGCATCAATAGCAATGCATTGCTAATTTAGAATGAAATGATTGGTATACGTCTGATTATAAACAAACTGTCATCTAATGACATCTGGTGTCATCAGATGTCTGAAATAATCCAATCATTAAGGTATGAATAGACAGTAATCTTCTATATTATTTAGGGTAAATCTATGTATATTTGCGTATATATAGATTTGATATTAAGCTATTAAAACAAGATAGTACTATGAAGGAAAGCTTACAACTCGACTATGATGCATTTCTAAGATCTTTTAAACGGAATATAGATGTTCCACATTCTTTTTTACTAGGCGCAGGAACATCCATTAGTTCAGGGGTTCAATCGGCATATGATTGTATCTGGGAGTGGAAAAAAGATATTTATCTATCTAAAAATATAAATGCGTCTGATTATTACAAGAATTTTAAGGATGAAGCCGTTCGTAAAAGTATCCAAAGATGGTTAGATAACGAAGGACAATATCCTCAATTAGACTCTACAGAGGAATACTCTTTTTATGCTGAGAAAGCTTATCCAATTAGTGAAGATAGACGGAAATATTTTCTGAGTTTAATTGAAAATAAAGAACCTTATATTGGTTATAAATTACTTTGTCTTTTATCAGAGCAAGGGATCGTAAAATCCGTTTGGACTACTAATTTTGACGGACTAACAGCACGCTCAGCCCATCAAAATAAACTAATACCGATTGAAGTAACGTTAGATAATGCAGATAGAATATATCGTAATCAGAGTACAAAAGAGTTACTGACAATTGCTCTACATGGAGACTATAAGTTTAATTCTTTAAAAAATACAGAGAAAGAATTAGACACTCAAAATGAAACGTTCTCTGAGCTACTGGGTAATTATCATATTGATAAAAATTTGATTGTAATTGGATATAGCGGAAGAGATAAATCCTTAATGGAATCTCTAAAAAATGCATTTACTAAAAAAGGTTCAGGAAGACTATATTGGTGTGGATATGGTGATATTATAAATACTGAAGTTTCAGATTTATTGACATCTATTAGAAATTCAGGAAGAGAAGCTTATTATATTTCTACTGACGGATTCGATAAAACTCTGATTCATCTTTCTAAATCTGCTTTTGAGGATAATAATGATATATCAAAAAGAGTTCAAGATGCTTTAGAGATAACGGAAAGTGATGAATATTTAAAGTCAGATTTTAGCTTAAACGTAAGTAGATCTGATAAATATATTAAAAGTAATTTACATCCAATTGTGTTTCCTAAAGATGTTTTTCAATTTGAGATAGATTATAAAGATGAAAAGCCTTGGAATTATTTAAAAACAATTACGAAGAACACAAATATTTGTGCAGTTCCTTTTAAAAGAAAAGTATTTGCATTTGGAACAGTTTCTGAAATAAGTAAGGTATTTCGAGAAAGTATAAAAAGTGAAATAAAAAGAGAGTCTATTTCAAAGCAAGATATAGAGAATGTTACAGCATTCAAATCACTTATGCTACAAGCAATTCTAAAATATTACTCTACAAATTCCATTCTCGATACTGATTTCAGAGATAAGATTTGGCTCAAATCAGCAGAAAGACAATACGGGAATATTGGTATTCATAAAGCTGTCTATTTGTCATTTTATTTTGACAATAATAATAAATTTGGTTATCTAACATTTTCTCCAACAATACATCTTTTGTCTACAACGGAAATAACTAAGACTCAAAAACAACAGATAAGTAAAAGTCAATTAGAGAAACTCTACAATAATAAGTATGATGAAACTTTAGAATCTTGGAATACCATTCTATTTAACAACCGTAAATTGATATTCGAATATCCTGTAATGTCTGGAACAGGTTTTGAATTTCAAATTTCAGCTAATACTGCATTTGGAGAAATAAACGTACTAGATAATAACTTTAGAGCATATCATCCCAATAACTATGATAATAGACAAACACAGTTTAAAGGTGTTCAGTTTCTGGATGTAAATAATAATTGAAAAGTAGTCCACTAAAATAATTGAAAAGTATACCACCAGTTGAGTAAGATATAAGAGT
>USOX01000024.1 GCA_900556485.1 uncultured Dysgonomonas sp. | reverse complement strand
ACCAATCTCAGCCGAGACACTTAGTGGTATACTTTTCAATTACTAAGTGGACTACTTTTCGATTATTATTTACAGATTGACACTTGCAATATAGAAACGAAAAATCCTTTTCCGGTACATGTGTTTATTCTTGATGTCGAAAATTTCTCTAAACTGTTCTGATTATGAAACGTGAATATATTATCCGTATAGTAGCCGGAACAATGGTGCTGGTAGGTATTTCCTTAGCTTACTTTATTTCCATCGGCTGGCTGTTACTGCCTGCTTTTGTTGGAGTAAATCTCATACAGTCATCGTTCACCAAGTTTTGCCCATTAGAGATGTTGCTCGACAAATTGAATATTAAACAGTAAATTGATTAATAAGTTTAAAGAGGGCGAGACTCGTATTTGAATCTTGCTTTCGCTCTCTTTTTCTTATTTTCATTACATGGTGTGTGTTGTTAAGCCAAATAAGATTTATGAAAGAAAATAAAAGTACACAGATAAAGGCAGGACATATTATTACAGCAATTATCGTTTTCACAGTTTTTATATACATACTTGGAACACAAAATCAAAGTAAACCACTATTAAGTGAAAATGAGAATAGCTTGATCGAGTTAGATAAAGATTCCTTTTTTGACAGCATAACTCTAAAAAAATGCTTTGTCCTATTTTATGTGGAAGACTCAGAATTATGTGATAATATGTCGGCTAATTTAAGCAAATTAGCGAAAGATAATCAGGAAAAAACAGGTTTCTATAAGCTCAACTTAGATAAATATCCTGAGTATGATTTGAAATATAACATTTCAGGAGTACCTAATATATTTCTGTTTAATGAAGGGGTTGAAGTTGCCCGTATTATGGGGATTGTTCCGGAACAGAACTTAGAAAAAATATATGATAGAACATTTAATTGAAAAGATCATGGATAATAAGCGTAAAATTGAACAAATAGTATCTTTTATTAGGATCAACAAAAAGGTATTGATTGGAATGTTTACAGGATCTATAATTGCTTACCTCTATTGGTTGAACTATTCTATTTATTGGGGGACTTATCCATTATCTTCCGAATGCTGGGTAAACTGTATATATGGATTTCTATTTGGCGGGCTTGTCGGTAGTTTATTTCAAGATAATGATAGCAAAGCAACTTCTGAAATAGCAAATTAAAGAATGCTGAGGTAGCTCAACTGGGTTAGAGCAGCTTTTTTGATGCATATGAATCAAATAAATAAGCAGGATGCAGGTTCGAATCCTGTCGTCAGCACAGACTAAACTTAAATCAGTAGAAATGAAAAATATATCTTCCATCAATATCGCAGAACACAATACGAACATAGGTCAATTAACAATTTATGATGTAAATGATTTTAGTATGAATAGTACGAATTTTTGTGTGTTCTGCCATTACTTATATTCGCATATACAGAATAATTTATCTCAGGATGAATTACTTGATTTTCTTAAGCAAGGCTCTGTTTATATGGATAATTTAATTCTATCTAAGTATAAGCAGGCAAAAGGATTTCGTAAATCAAGACAAGAAGAACTCTTCGACAAATTTATTGGTATAATAAGACAACATTGTTCTACTGAACATGGTATCCGGTTTTATGCCGATAAACTTTTTGTTACCTCTCAATATTTATCGAAAGTAATAAAAGAGGTAAGTGGTAAAACTGCAAGTGTTTGGATAGCAGAATTTATTTTATTGGAAGCAAAAGCCCTATTAACCAATACTAATCTAACCATTCAGGAAGTAAGTTTCAATATGGGATTTGCCGATCAATCTTCTTTCGGTAAATTCTTTAAGAAGAATGTTGGATTATCACCAAAAAGATATGCGAGAAGACACCAATACATATAAATAGAAACATTTACTATAGATGAATATGGATAATAAAAAAGATAATACAAGTCACAGTATGAATTTGAAAGGTTTTATATCTCAAAAATTTAAAGAAATTCAGCTTGAATTAGAAACAATAGATATGGAAAGTTGTGATATTTCCATTGATACGTCTGTTTCAATTATTGAATATCTGGAAAAATGCTTGGTTGAAATTAGAGTATATTTTTTATCCTTAAAAACTATCAATGAAGAAGACGAAATAGTTTTTTTCAAAGAGACCAAACCCGAAATACTTGGTTTTTTGCTGTATTTTAATAAGATACACACTATTGAATTAAAGTGTCCTAATGGGAGTAATGATACATTGGTGGAGTATTATCAAGGAGAATTAGACAGTTTGACCTATTTCTTTGAACGAAATCTTGATTTTTACCAGTATTACAGATCGAAATCAACACATATGGATGAGCATTACTTCATCAGGAATAGACGTTCCCATCTTTTATGTTTAGATAGTGTTCATTACATTATTGATTTTGAATTTTCCACAGGATACGATTACAAAGTAGCTAAGATTATATGTAATGAAATGCTACGTATTTATCTAAATAAGAAAATGCACACATTAGATAAACAAATGCTCATTAACAAAAATAGAGTATCGCTCCCAGTCGGTGATCTGAAATGGACGGGACCTAAAGTTGCTCTGGTAGAAGTGGGATATTCATTTGAATCAAGCAAATATGTAAATAGAGGGAAAGCGGATATTAAAGAAATAATGATTGCATTGGAGATTATTTTCAATATTGATTTAGGCGAGTATTATAGGTCATATATATCTATTAAAGAACGAAAGATTGATAGAACAAAATATCTAAATTATCTCATAGAATGCCTTATTAAACGTATGGATGAGGATGATTCTCTATAGAAATAGAATTTATAAAAACTACCAAGTTGGTAGTTTTTTTTTGCCCATATAATACCTCTCTGAAATCCACTAAAATCGTTATTTTTTTTATAAAAAAATCTCAAAAAAACTTTTACCAAGTTGGCAGAAAAGTATTTTTTGACTTCCGAACTTTGCAGCGAATCAAACAGTTACAAGTATGGAAGTGATAACAATAGATAGTCAGGCATATAAAGAACTGGTATCTAAAATCAATGCAATAGCAAAATTCGTCATAGATCATCAGGATGACGATACTGTCGATCCTGATGAAATGTGGGTTGATAATTACGAAGTCTGTACCTTTCTTAAAATCAGCGAACGTACACTCCAACGTTTGCGTAGTAACCGGATGATTTCCTACTCTATCATATCCGGTAAATCATATTACACCATTGCGGAAATTAAGCGAATGCTTAACGAAAAGAAAATCCGCAGTACCGATGAATGTATGAATGACCTTATAAATAATCATAAACTCCATGCTCAACAAAGACGAACTATTAAGACGAACAAATAACGGTTTGGATGTATTCAAACACTATATTTCATCAGTACAATGGAAAACAGGACGTAATTTTCTCAATCCCTTGTACGAAGACCGTAAAGCATCATGCAATGTATATTTTGACCGTCGTAATGGTGTTTATAAAATAAAAGACTTCGGTAATGATGATTATAGCGGAGATTGCTTTTTTTATGTAGGTAAACTAAAAGGATTTGATTGTGGCAATGGAGCGGATTTCGTTGAAATACTGAAAACCATAAACAGGGATATGTCTTTAGGATTAGACAGTTCAGATTATACAAGCCATGTTCCACAGTCCATTCTGCAAAAGAATAATCCGTCCAGTCCTGAATCACCCCCAAATAAACCGTACAATATCATTCAACAAAAATTCATGCAGAATGAATTGGATTTTTGGATGCAATCAGGTATTACACCTGAAATACTGAAACTTTACAAAACAGTATCCCTGAAAGAATTTAGGAGTGAGAATAAGGATAATAAGCCTTTCTATTATGCTTCATCGGAAAGCGAGCCTATATTCGGATATATGGGTAAGCGGTATGTAAAAATCTACCGCCCATTTTCGGAAGTTCGTTTTCTATACGGTGGCAATATTGGAGATAGCTATTGTTTCGGACTGGAACAATTACCCGCCAAAGGAGATACGCTGTTTATCACAGGTGGAGAAAAAGATGTGATGACACTGGCAGCGCATGGTTTTCATTCAATATGTTTCAATAGTGAAACTTCTACCATTCCTTCAGGAATAATCTACAAATTAACATTCCGCTTCAAACATATCGTATTGCTCTATGATGCAGATAAAACAGGTATAGATGCAGCAATCAGGCATGAAAAAGCATTGGAGGAATACGGAGTTAAACGGCTCGTACTCCCTCTTTCGGGAGAAAAAAAGAATAAAGATATTACGGACTATTTCAGTAAAGGAAATAGCCGGAAAGAGTTCCGCCAACTATTCATTGATTTTCTTGATAATCTATATAACGAAACAATGACCATGCTTAAATCCTGTGAAATTGATTTCAACAATCCTCCGGCAAAAGCTGAAGAAGTTATTTCTGCTGGAGATGTGCCGCTCGGTACACAGGGAAATATCCTTTGTATCACAGGCGGAGAAGGTACGGGGAAAAGCAACTATGTTGCAGCCCTCATTGCAGGTTCGATAATCAAAGACAATCGTACCATAGATACATTAGGTGTAAATGTCCGTGATAATTCTGATAGTAAAGCTATCCTACTCTATGACACGGAACAATCCGAAGTGCAACTTTTCAAAAACGTATCAAATCTCTTGAAACGCGCTAAACTGAACGAAAAGCCGGAAGAACTACGAGCTTTCTCCCTTACGGGAATGTCCCGGAAAGAACGGTTGCAAGCCATAGTTCAGAGTATGGATAAATACCATTACGAATATGAGGGTATTCGTCTGGTTATCATTGACGGAATAGCGGATTTAGTATCATCGGCAAATGATGAAGTGGAAAGTATCAGGATTATGGACGAACTATATAGGTTGGCAGGAATATACCGTACTTGTATAGTATGCGTACTTCATTATGTACCTAATGGCTTGAAATTACGGGGGCATCTTGGTTCGGAGTTGCAACGTAAAGCTGCTGCAATCCTAAGTATAGAACTTGACAGCGATCCGTCCATATCCGTAGTAAAAGCACTTAAAGTAAGAGACGGTAGCCCTCTCGACGTTCCGTTAATGCAGTTTTCTTGGGATAAAGAACAGGGGATGCACATCTATATCGGCGAAAAGCCACGAGAAGAAAAAGAGAAGCGAAAAGAAAAAGAACTGGCGAATGTTGCCCGTGAGATATTCGCTTCGCAAAAGCATCTGACCTATATCGACCTGTGCGACCGTATTCAGCAAATAATGGATGTTAAGGAACGCACCGCCAAAAGTTACATTAAATATATGCGAGAGAAAGAAATAATCATAAAAGATCCGTCCAATCAGAATTACTTCATGATAGGGCATATCATCTAAAACCCCGAATAGTTATGTATATAAGCAAAGAAGACTTTGAAGCGTGGATGGAACGAATCATGTACCGCTTCGACAAACAGGATAAAACCCTTGATAAAATGAGTAAACGCAGGAATATGTTAGACGGAGAATTATTGTTTGATAATCAGGATTTGTGTCAGCTACTCCATGTAAGTAAACGAACGTTACAACGCTATCGTAGTACAGGCGAACTGCCTTTTCAGACAGTCTATAAAAAAACCTATTACAAAGAAAGCGATGTCCATAAGTTCATCAGAGAGAATTTCAACAAAGGAAAGGATGATAAAAATCCAGAGAATCCCGAAGACAATGAAACCCCTGAAGATACAGATAACCCGTGAGGGTGGTTTGTTTTTATTTTGCTAAAGTTCATAGTGCTGATTTAATGTTAGTACAAAGCCCATACCGTCGTGATGACAGGCATGGGCTTTATTGCAAGAGCAACTATAATGTGTTCCAGATATTTATTTGTATTTTTGCACTTTAATTAGAATGATATGCAGTTAAGCCAACAACAAAATTTTTCCGAAATTGTATTGATGATCCGGCAGGCACAATACAATGCTATGAAAACCGTAAATGCGGAAATGATAAACCTATATTGGAATGTCGGAGAATATATAAGTAAACAGTTGGAAACTGCTAAATGGGGCGAATCAGTTGTTAAAGAATTGGCTGTTTACCTATCCAAACATGAACCCGAATTGAAAGGTTTTTCAGATAAGAATCTTTGGAGAATGAAGCAATTCTACGAAACATATAAGGATTTTCCAAAACTCTCACCACTGGTGAGAGAAATTAGTTGGACGAATAATCTGTTGATATTTTCCCGCAGCAAAAGTATTGAGGAAATGGAGTTTTACCTCAATATGTCTAAAAACGAACGATATTCAAAAAGAGAATTAGACCGTCAAATATCATCAGGACTTTTTGAACGAACTATGATAGGGAATACAAAACTCTCACCAGTGGTGAGAGAAATCTATCCTGACATCGCAAATAGCTTCAGAGATAGCTATATATTAGAATTTTTAGGTTTGCCGGAATCTCATAGCGAAAGCGAGTTACAAAAGGGACTAATTCGACAAATGAAAAATTTTATTCTTGAACTTGGTAAAGATTTTCTCTTTGTTGGAGAGGAATATCGGATACAGGTTGGGAATAGTGATTTCTATATTGACCTCCTCTTTTTTCATCGTAGTTTACAATGTTTAATAGCTTTTGAATTAAAGGCTGAGAAATTTAAACCGGAACATTTAGGTCAATTAAATTTCTATTTGGAAGCATTAGATCGGGATGTAAAAAAGGCTAATGAAAATCCGAGTATTGGGATTCTATTATGTAAGGACAAGGATACCGAGGTCGTAGAATATGCTTTAAGCAGGTATTTATCTCCAACAATGGTATCAGAGTATAAAACCCAGTTACCTGATAAGAAAATACTTCAACGGAAACTGCACGAATTATTTGACAAATGATATAGAATGAAAAAGCGGCTAATCAAATTAACCGCTTTTCTGTTAGAGCTTAATCCCCTTTGAGGTGTCTTTCTTTTCTACTTTAGGCGGACTACTGCCCACCGACGTAATAACAAGCCTATCGCCCATGATTTCCTTAACTCCCAGCAAATTATTTGGCAACGGAGTGTCCTGGACAAAGGTAGTTTCGGCTTTCCCTTGTGATTGGCTTTGATTGTTTACCGAAACGTTGTTGTCCTGCACGCTCTCCTTTCCCTCGCTTTCCTCGATTGGTTTCAGAGAAAGTTGAATTTCACGGTCTAACTTAATTAAATCGTCTTTCAGGGCTTTCAGTTCCGGTTCCTTTCGCCAAGTTCCTTCGACCACTTCTTTAAGAACAGGAATATCCTTTTGCAATTTCTCGTTATCCGCCTGATACTTCTCCAAAAGTTTAGGTATGGTATCAAGTGCATTCAGGAAATTTTGTGCTGCGGTCTTCGGATCGGAAGCCATTACTCCATGATTATAGTTGTAAAGAATATCGCCCTCTCCCTTAATAAAGAAACGGTTTTGTATCACATCGAAGCCGTCTTTGGCTGTGGTTTCGGACTTTACCATTAAATCAAAACCGTAAAGCGTACCGATTTTCTCATGCGCTCCATGTGTACGGGCTTTATCGGCTATTTCATTCAGCTTCAGCCCGACTTCTTTCGGGTTGCTACCTTGCAATCCGTCCAACTGAACAGGATTCAGGCGGGTAATTCCGTCCGGCTGATACTGAACACGAGAGTTAAACGCTTCAATATCCTTAGATATGCGGTTAATAAATCCGTTGTTTTTCTCCACATTAGACACAATATCTTCCAATTTGTAACGTGATGAAGACTTGCCACGCATGAACGCCTGCCGTTCGGATTCCAAAGAAGCGATTTTCTTTTCTAAACGTGCTTTCTCCAATAGTTCGGTATTACCTGAAAGAATTGCCACATACTCGGAAAAGTTCATACTGCCTTTTTCGTCCATACTGCCCTCGTCAATGGTACGGCTGCCCAGTGAATTGTTTTTCAACTGGCGAATGAAAAGCTGTTTGTTATGGAGTAAACCAAACTTGTACGCATCCAATGATTTTTCAACCGCATAGATAAGAACATCTACTTTATTATCAGCATACAGCTTTGCAATATCGTTGCCTTTACGAATGCCCCGACCGTCCCGCTGCTCCAAATCTGACGGTCGCCAAGGTGCATCTAAATGGTGGATTGCAACGCATCGTTTTTGAGCGTTTACGCCTGTTCCTAACATTTCGGTAGAGCCGAACAGTACACGGATTTTGCCCTCGTTCATGTCTTTAATCATGGTTTTACGAGCCTTATCCGTTTTGGCTTCCTGAATAAAGCGTATTTCGTGAGCGGGGATTCCATAGTCATCCACCAGTTTACGCTTTATCTCGGAGCATGGGTTCCATTGTCCGGGCTTGTATGTACCTAAATCGGAGAAAACAAATTGCGTAGCTTTGTGGTCTTTGAATTTCGTATAATAGTCCGATACCATTTTAGCAACGTGCGAAGCCTTGTTGTCTACATGGTCGCCATATTTAACTGGATCAATGAGCCGCATATCAAGCGACATTTTTCGGGCATAATCGGTCGCAATCAACATTTTCGCTTTTTCTTCTTTTTCCGACAACGGTTCACGTCCCAATATTTCGCCTTTGCCTGTTTTGGCGAACTCTACCAACTTCTGAATAAATTCCTGTTGGTCGGGAGTGGGTGGAATATTATGCAGAATTTCGTTTTTAACAGGTCTGTCGATACCAATATCCTCCGCAGAACGATAGTCCGTTATTTCAGCATAAAAAGCCGCTAATTCGGGTACTTTGATAAAATACCGGAAGCGTTCTTTCTGAACTATCTCATTGGTAACAGAAAATTCGTAGTCTATCGACTTTTTGGCGAAAATGGCTGCCCACGCATCAAATGTATTAATGCCTTGTCGTTCCAGTTCGTTTGGCCGGAGATACTTGAAAAGCAAGTATAACTCCGTCAGCGAATTGGAAATGGTTGTACCTGAAAGAAAAGTTGCTCCCAAATCTTTGCCCGTCCTGTCCTGAATGGTACGCAGGGCAAAAAGCATATTCAAGGCACGTTGTGAGCCTTCGGCATTACCCAAACCTGCAACCCTGTCGTGTCGGGTTGTAAAGGTAAGGTTCTTGAATCGGTGGCTCTCATCGACGTACAGGTGGTCGATACCCATTAGACGAAAATCTACTGTATCATCTTTTCGGTTCTCAATCTGATAGGTAATATTTTCCAGTTTGGCTTCAAGGTTTAATTGTCTTTTGACTAAGCCTTTTTCCATAGCACGGGAAATCTCCTTGCCTTGTGCCCGTAATACTTCCAGATTTTCTTCAACCGAATCCAGTTCCGCCTGTAATATCCGTTGCTGTATTTCGGGCGACTGGGGTATCATGCCGAACTGTTCGTGTGTTAAAATAATAGCGTCCCAGTTGTTATTCTTCATTTCGTTGAAGATCTTCGCCCGTTTAGCGGGTGTGAAATCTTCTTTGCCCGGATACAGCACTTTGGCATTAGGGTAAGCCGTACAGAAAGTTTGGGCTATTTCATGTACATTGGCTTTGAGAGCCATAATAAGTGGTTTATTTACCAATCCCAAACGTTTTTTCTCGTAGGCGCTTACGCACATTATCAGGGTTTTTCCGCCGCCGACTTCGTGGTCGATTATGCCCCCGCCATTGAGTTTATCAAGCCAAACAGCATCCTTTTGGCTCTTGTACAGGTCGGGAATACCCAACCCTTTCAAATCAAGTCCGGGAAACTCTTGGTGGCTTCCGTCATACTCCGGACGGACGAAACAATTAAACGTGCGGTTATATTTATCTGCCAGTCGGTCTTTGAACTCCGGCGATTGTTCGTTAAGCCATTCAACGAAACCGTTCCGTATCTCGTCAATCTTAGAATTGGCGAGCTGTATAGATTCGGAATCACGCACCTTGACCTCTTTTATTTCCCCGTCAATCAGTTTATTGACTTTCTTGGTAATATCGGGCGAGGTATTATGCAGTGCGTGTTTCATAAGGGCAATGCCGTCGAAAGTCCGGCTTGTTGCCTTAACAGCGTACTGATCCCATATTTTGATATTTTTGCTGTCGGCTTTCAAGGTGTACTCATCACGGCTTTGAGCATAATGCACCGATACATTCGTATCAAACAAATGTGAAGCGTATTTGCTGTAAATGCCCGACGGAATCCACCGTTCCCCGAAATTAAAATCCAAATCCTCGAATGCTATCGGACGGGGTATTGCTTCTTTCAGAGCCTTTAATGATTCTGTTGCCGATTCATGGTCGGAGTGGTTCTCCAAATATCGCTCGACGTATTCTGCTTTGGAAATAACATTGCCGCTTATGAATTTGTCTTTTATTTCATAAGCGCCTATCATCGGATTGAAGAATACCTGCCCTTTCAGTTCCTCCAGTATTTTATCCGAAGTACCACCCGTTAGCCCTGCCATATATTCAAGGTTTACCGTTGCATACTTATTGAGCGAAGCGGTCAGGGCTTCCCGTGCATTTTCAGCGGAAGTTATTTCATTCGGATTGAAAGCAACCGGTTGTTGGAAAATATCGGCTTTGACGGCTTTGCCGTTTACATAGCGTTCCAGAGAAAGAATTTCCGTTCCTCCGGCATCCATTTTAATAAGGCTTAGATTTTTCGCATCGTTGATATTTCCGAAACGACGGGTAAAATCATCATATAGTCGGTTAAGCATTTCCCTTAATGCGGGATTGGCTTCCAACCTTGTTGCTTCGTTGCTATACAGGTGGTGATAAGTGTCCCGTATTTCAATGTAAAGGGACGCTTTCGCCTGCTGTGTTCCGGTGAGCTGAAGCGGATGGAACATCGGCTGAAATCCATTCAAATCACGAAAATAACCGATACGATTATTTTCGTCCGTTACCAATGAACCTTCCCGGTAATGGGGCGGTATATCTTCCAAGAGGAAAGGAACAGGTTTCATGTGTTCCTGCTGTTCCCGTTCGGCTTCTTCTTTCAGCCGTTCCAATTGTTCTTCCCGACGGGCATCAAATACGGGATAGGCTTCGGCAGTTTCCTGTTGTAGCTTTTCCCGTTCTTGTGCGGTGTTGTGCGCCATTTCTTCCCGCCAGTCCATAAATGGCAGTTCCTTAGACTTACTTGCCTGTGATTTGGACTTTTTACCTCGTTTTTTAGGTTTGCTTACCTGACTGCGTTCTTCTTGGGTAAACCCGAAAAGGTCATAGAGTGTTATTAATGGCTCCTGCGTTACGGGCAGGGGTTTCGCCTCCGTAGTCGGCTCTTTTTTTATGGCAGGATCGACCATGTCGAAAAGAGTACCTGAATAAGTTGCCTGTTGTTTGGGTGGTTCCGGTTTGTTCTCTATCGCAGGTTTTACTGTTTCGGTTTGTTGAACTGCTGCCTGTACTGAACTTTCCTGTGCATGGGATTGGTAACGCTGCAAGTCCAAATGTTGGGAGAAATCTTCTTTCAGCATTTGCCGTAGGTCTTTGGCGATACCTTCCACTCCACCCTCGTGGGTAAAGACAATCGCAGGTTTACCGTATGGATCAGTATCTATCTTTGAACTGGTCTGCACAACCCTATCAAAATCACGGAACAGGTTATTAATGGATATTCCATTGGATAACTTGCGTGATTCGATAAAATCCTGCTGTCGTTGGTTCGGAACGATATTTTTATTATTCCGTTGCAGGATAATAAGATCGCTGCCGACTTCTGTTCCGGCATGGTCGGAAAACAGGTTATTAGGCAGACGGATAGCGGAAACAATATCGCAGCTATTCATCAGGTATTCCCGTATCGGTTTGTTTTGTTCCGAATTAAGTACGCCCTGACTGGTAATAAAGGCAATTATCCCGCCCTCTCTGGCCGACATAACACTTTTTACAAAAAAGTAGTTGTGTATCGCCTGTGTAGATTGTTTAACGGCGGGTATTTCATGGTTGGATAATAACGGATCGAATACCGAAACATCGCCAAAAGGTATATTGGATGCAACCACATCAAAATGCTGTGAGTAACGCCCTTCCATTTTTTCGTAACCCTCAATCCGAACTTTGTCATCAGGATAGAGGTGTGAGAGGATTTTACCTGTCAATAAATCCTTTTCAAAACTGGTTACTTTGGCTTTGGGTGCGGTATCTTTGAAAGAAGAAATAAAAGCACCTGTTCCGGCACTGGGTTCTAAAAAGCGTGTCGGTATTATGCCGCTATCCTTTAGTGCATCCGCCAACGCATCAATAACAGGCTTAGGTGTGTAGAATGCTGTAAGGATAGAAGTTTTCAGGGAACTAACATAGCGTTTGTAGACTTCCGGTGTGGGCGAACTTTCACGGAGTACCTCGTGGAGTTCCTGCACCAACGGAAAAAGCTCGACTTCGGATTTAGACCACCGCTGAATATCTTCGGGTTTGTCGGCAGGATTAAGGATTGCTTTAATCCCTCCAAAGCCTGAATATTTAGCGAGTATTTCCCGTTCTTCGGGAGTTGCCTTTTTTTGTTCCTTGTCGAGCCTTAACGCTAACTTTATTGCATCAATGTTCTGACGCAAATGAGTTCGCTTATTGTAACTCATTTTCGAGCAATATCAGGATTGTGCCGACAAGCTCCGTATAGAGCGACTGGTACTCGGTCGTTTCGACATAATCATCATTCAGGTTGTATTTGGCAAATACCGCCTGACATTCAGGTAGCAATTCTTTCGCCTTTGTTTGGGCTTCGCCCGGAGAAACTTCGTCGAAAAACTCATTCCAAAGAATTTCGACAATCACATTATAAGGAGAAAAATGTAAGCCTTTGAATAAGGCTTCGTTTGCGATTTCGGCTACCTGAATATGGTCTAAGCCACTTTTAACGGCTTCGCTGTACGCTTCGGCTGCCATATCCCCACGTCCGGCAATAAATGAAAGATCATTGGCTTTGTTGGGGTGGGAATCTCGTAAATAAGATAATAGATTGAGCCGGAAGTACGACATTTCCGCAGGCTCTAAATTTGAATTGTATTTCATACGGATTACTGATTTTGTTCTGCATCACTATTAATGCAGGGTAAAAATACCTGTAATCAGTAATCTGAAAGCTGGTTTTGAAACGGGTGGCAGCATGTGGCTTCGGTTTGGCAGTATGTGGCGTTATGTGAGTAATTTTTAAATATATAGGTGTGTATATATTCTGGTTCTTAAATATTTGCTAAATTTGGAGGTTATATAAAAATCAAAAGATATGAATGATATTTTTCAGATTCTATGCCTCCTATGGATGATCTTTCTCTTTCTACTATAAAGGAATTTTCTAATCCAATTATAGTAGAACAAGACGAAGAAAAAATTCAATATTTTTATTCAGATTTGATAGAGGGTAAATACAAGAAAATATTGATTGAAATTAACTTACAAACAAATATTACAGTTATCTATCCAACCAATACTATAGAAAATTCACCTCATTTTTTAGAACCTAAATACACGAATAGCAAACTGGCATTTGATGAAAATGGGGATATTTTACCATTTAAAGAATCTGGAAGTGTTCAACTTTTATTTGAAGGTTATGATATTGATATTGAAAAGAATGAGAATAGTGATGAGGCTATCTATGGCCTTCCTGAAGGCTTTACTAAGACATTAAAATTCGGACTTGGACTTGAAAAAAAATACAAAATAATAACAAACACATTATTGAGATACTTTAATGAATGTGAAAAGATTCTTCTTTCTAAAACAAAGCCAACAGGCATTGAAGGAAATATGATTATCATAAATAATGATGATTTTGATAAAATCCGCAGAGGAATTGACAGGAATAATGACTTATATCAGAAAGAAGCAACAGAAGCAAAAGAGTTTTTCATTTATGATGTTTTATTGCATGATATAGATACTGATAAATACCCAGAATTGAAAAGAAAACCTCAAAAAGATGTAATATATAAGATACTGAAAAATACTGACTTTAAAAAAATATCACAAGATGACAAACAAAGTTTATCTACATTAAAAGACACTACAGATTTAAGTTATTTGACAATATTAGTTGCTGAATTTGAAAAGATATTAAGTAATAAACACCAAGAAGCTGCTTATCAAACCTTTTTTGAAGAAAACCCGTTGTTGCTAACTACAATTGCGGGGTCACCATATGTTCAATTCAAGAATCAAGCATATGTTGGCGGCAAATCATTCGATAATTCAAATGGGCAGTATCCTGATTTTTTGCAGAAGCATAAAATAACAAATAATATATTTATTGTTGAAATTAAAACGCCCCATACTTGTTTATTGGAAAAAACTCCGTATCGTAAAACAGGTGTATATTCTGCATCAAAAGATTTATCTGGTGCAATATCTCAACTTCTTACGCAAAAATACCAATTAGAAACAGATATTGCCTCTTTGATTAAAAATTCCGATGATAGAGAAGTTGAAGCATATAATGTACAAGGCTTAATTATAATGGGGAAATTATCTGAATTAGAAAAAAAAGAGATGAAGAGGTCATTTGAATTATATCGAAACAATCAGAAAAATTTGAGAATTATAACCTATGATGAATGCTTTGAACAATTAAATTCTTTCATTGAATTACTCTCGAAAAACGACAAAAACGTAGATTAATCGCAAGAAGTATATTATATTTGATTATACGAAAAGGTACTGGGGTATCCCTCCCCAGTGGCACACTAAAAAATTCAATAGTACCTAAAGAAACCCTCAATGATAGCAATAGAAACGGAGATTACGATATTAGTAAATAGAAAATCCGACATAGAATTGATTAAACAAAAAGTTATTGATCGTAAAATTCAATTTCCAATTTATATTTTTGAATATGAAAATCACTATCAATTAAAATTTACCAGTGATTATGCTGAGTGGGAATTAGATTCAGCTATTCTTGAATGTTTTCCTGAGTATGAATTTACTTCAGATCTCGAAAGAGGTAGGAAAGAAATAAGATTACAAATATCAAGATATCAATCTGAGCTATCTACAGATGGCTGGGGGAGACCAACTGAAAATCCTTTGGATGAAACAAAATATCTCATAAAAAGGTCAAATCATAAACCAGAGGGATTTAATACTGAGGTAAAAATTTTATTTGATGACAGTGAACAATCTTATTTTATTAATATAGGCAAGGGAATAGATAAAATATCTGGAGAAAAAGGTTTTCTGCTTTTAAATGAATTTAGAACTAATGGTGAGATAGACAGAACTAACTTCTTCAATAAACTTTATACAACTTCTCTTGAGGCGTTTCATGATGGATGCCACAAAATACAAAATATTGCAAATGAGGACTTTGAAAAATATCTAGAAAATAAAAAGAAGCAAATAAAAGAACAGCAAAAAATTCCTCGAAAGATCATTAGAGACTTTATAAAATCGTGCAATAAAATAGAATATGAAGAAATCTTGAAGAATCTTGCTGAAAATATAATATATGAAAAAAGGAAGAACTGGCGAGAAATACAAAGAATTGAAGGTATCAAGGATTTTGAGGAATATATTAGATCCGCAAATCAAGATATTTGTGCCAAAAATTTTACAATTAGATCATCTTGGGATATAAACTTACCCAATATTACAATTAGTGTAAACTACTTCCCTGTTTCAACTGAAAAAGAAGAAGTAAATACACAACAAAATAGGCGAATCAGATTTATTGTAAACGAAGATAAAATTCTTCATATCATAGAAGAAAACTAGAAATAAGCAAAAGGCACTGGGGTATCCCTCCCCAGTGCCACCACTAAAAAAATTCAATAGCACCTGATTTAACAATTTCTCATCAAACCTGTGGCGTATGAACTTTCTTAGTGGCAAAGATAGCAGTTTTATTCTTGATTGGGATTATCTGTACAGTATATACTTATGTACTCTCGGCTATGGCAGATTTGTCTAACTTCTAAATCGGTTTCCAAAACTCGAAACAGTTTGTTAAATATACTATTCGCTGATTCTTTATACGTTTTGTCAGCCCATTCACGCAGTATATCTTCAACATCTACATAATCATATAATCGGGGACATTTCTGATAGAAGAACGTATTATCTTCCAAATATTCGCTAAAGGATATGAATAACTTGCTCAGGTATTCATCGTCTTTTGCTATCTTATCGAATTTGCTAAAATCGGCATTGATTTTTATTTTCATCTTTTTTTCTTTTTAGAATTATCAAATTGAAATACTACTTTATACTCTGCATCAAAAGCTACGGCAGCATCGAAAGGCTTGTTTTCTTTACTCTTAAAACCTTTGATAGTTCCCGTTTTACCTTTGGTAAGCAGGTCTTTGAGTTGTCCATCGGTCAGGTCTTTGCCCGACTTGTTCCGGAACACGGTTAATCCGCAATCTTCCTTATTACACTTGGCTACCTTCTGAAAGAAAACGACCTGACCGTTTTTGCATTTAGGACATGAGCAGCTCTCACGCTGATTACCCCCTTCGATTTTACTTTCCAGTAATTCAGTCGTTATTTGTGCTGCATATACTTCAATACCCTTGTGGAACGTATCGGCATCCATTTTCCCCTCTGCTATTTTATTCAAAGCGTTTTCCCATTCGCCTGTCATGCTGATATCGGCAATTTTTTTGTTACGGACAGCCAAATAGACAACCAATCCTTTATTGGTAGGAACAAGAGATTTCTTTTCACGCTGAATATATTCACGGGAAAACAGTGTCTCTATGATACTGGCACGGGTGGCAGGTGTTCCAATACCTGATTCTTTGATTGCTTCCCGTTCTTCCTCGTTGGTAAGATCTTTACCGCAGGTTTCCATAGAAGAAAGCAGACTACTTTCCGTATGTAACGGGCGGGGCTTGGTTTGTTTCTCCAATAAATCCGTTCCATTAACGGGAAGTACATCGCCATTAGATAAAGACGGGAGTGCCGGAGCATCGTCTTCGCCTTTTTCTTCATCGGGAGCGTTCAATACGGCACGCCAACCGGGAATAAGAATAATACTGCCTTTGACCGAAAACGAAATGCCCGAAGCAACCAAAGAAATGCTTGTATTCTCTTTGGTGCATTTACCTGAAAAGGCTTCCAACATACGGGCTACAATCATATCATATATGATACGTTGGTCGGCTGAAATATCGTTCGGCATATTTTCCGTGATAATCAGGGCATGGTGGTCGGTAACTTTTTTATCGTTTACAGAACGTCTGTTCAGGCTTGCTCCTGACAATGTTTTTGCGTAACTGCCGAATGAAGCATAACCGGATAGCTGACCGATAAGGGCAGGTATCTCGGCAAAAACATCATCGGAAATATAGCGGCTTCCCGTTCTCGGATAGGAAATGAACTTCGCTTCGTAAAGCGACTGGGCTACCGACAGGGTTTTGTCTGCCGAAAAACTATGACGGCTATTCGCTTCTTTCTGCAATGTGGTAAGGTCGTAGAGCAAAGGCGGCTCCTGATTGGCTTCTTTCTTTTCGACGCTTATCACGTTTACGGATTCGGTGGAACGGACACGGTTTACTATTTCGTCTGCTTCCTGCTTTGTGCCAAATCGTTCTGTGGAAATAGCGGCGAACTGGGTTGCATCTTTTGCCGTATGAAGTTTTACCTGAAAATAGGTTTGCGGTTTGAACTCTGTATTTTCGAGGTATCGGCTGCATATTATGGCAAGTGTGGGCGTTTGTACCCGTCCTAACGACCATACCCCGTACCCGGCAGAAATAGAAAGGGCTTGTGAAGCGTTTATCCCGACAACCCAATCGGCTTGGCTCCGGGCTTTTGCCGAACGATACAGGTTGTCGTATTCTTTTCCCGGACGTATATTCTCCAAACCTTTGCGGATAGCCTGATCCGTGAGAGAACTTATCCAAAGGCGGTCGAAAGGTTTGGTACATTCAAGATAATCAAATATGTATCTGAATATTAATTCTCCTTCTCGTCCCGCATCAGTCGCAACCACGATACGCTCACATTTATTAAATAACTCTTTGATAACTTTAAGTTGTTTCATCGTACCCGGATCGGGTTTGTATTCCTTACCGTCCTTTACCTGACGGGGCAGCAACTTAAATTCTGTGGGAAGTATCGGCAGGTTTTCAGCCTGAAATCCTGTGATACCATAATCCTGTGGCATTGCCAACCCTATGAGGTGGCCGAATGCCCACGTAACGGCATATCCGTTACCTTCCAAATAACCGTCTTTGCGGTTACTCGCACCAACGATAGCCGCTATATCACGGGCTACGCTTGGCTTTTCTGCAATTATTACTTTCATTTACTATTGGATTTTTTTAGTGGTTGATATTACATTTTGTGTCCTGTGGACTTCTTTACAGGCTTTTTAGCGGTTTGCTGTTGCTTCTGCTCTTTATCCTGATTCTCGGTAGGCTTTTGCTGACCTTGTTTCAAAGGCTCATTTGAATGTTTGGTCGCTTCATTGGTTTTACCCTGTGAATTGACCGCTACCTGCGTTTTGCTTTCGTTGGCAGGAGTTACTTCCGCACCCTGTTTCTTCGCTTTGTCAGGATTCCATTTGAAAAAATCCAGTTTGCCTTTTTCATTATTAACCTTTACATAAGCATTGAAAGGCTCGCCCTTTCCGTCCTTTACCATACCCTGAACATAGACAGCTTTATTATCCCGCAATCTGCTCTGTTGGTCTTCGGTAAGATCTACCCCCAATAGTTTCTTTGGAATACGGACTTGGTTCTGTTGCTCCCCATTTTGATTTTGTTCCTGTTTATTGTTCTGTTGGTACTTATTGCGGTCTAATCCGTCATAGGAAAAATCATAACCGCCTTTGGCAGCATTGAACTGAACGTAAGCATCAAACTTTCGGGGATTATCTGTACCGATTGTGTTTTTAGAGGTCATGCCCTCGACTAATACTTTCTTTCCCTCTTTTAGTGCCTGTTGTTGTTCAGGAGACAACTCAACACCTTTTAGGTTTTGGGAAACTGTAAGTTTATCAAGTGGTACGGCTTCCAAACGGTTGGTTAGCTTGTCAATAGAAATAAGCGATGGTACTTTTTCGCCCGGTCTTGGTTCCAGTTCGACCACACGACCACTGTTACCCGTCGCCAATAAGTTTTCCTTTACATCGTTCGGGAGCATAATACCCTGAAACGGTTTCTCCAAATCTACCTGCTGTTGGTATGGATGTGGAGTAAATTTCAGGCTGCCGTCCGGCTGTTCTTCCAATGACAGACGGGCTTTCATCGGATAGTCCACACCCTCTATTTGGGGGTTAATATCTACCAAGTGTGGGGATTTGTATCCGTAACTCATGGCTTTGAGTTCGCCCTCCAAATTTTCGGGCTTGATACCGTATTTCTGATATTCACTTTCAGGAATACGGTTTGTGTCGAATTGCTTAAATTCGGTCTTTTGCTCGGTTGTTGCATCCATTTTTTCTTCTTTTTTTTCGGTTACGACTTCTTTTTGAGTTTCCTTTGTTGATTGCTCCTGTTCTTTATTCAGGTAATCTCTCGGATCAATACGAAACTTTTCCAACTCCTTATCACTAAGCGATAGAACTTTATCAAGCATATCAACCGTAACTGCATAAAAGCCTGTATGCGACGGGTTCTTTGCCTGATTAAAAAAGTTTTTGAAAAAGTTTTCGATAGGATCGGCGTGTTTGTCAATTTTGATAAAATCGGTCTGTTTCGCCTTCATGGGATCTATGGCATCAATGTTTCCTTTCTTGTCAATGCCTTTCACTACTTTGAGTTTGTTGCCTTCTCCTTCATCTCGCATCAGGAGAACTTTGTCTTTCGGATTTAATTTTTCATCCATGATTAAACTGTTTTTTGTTCTGCATCAATATTAATGCAGAATAAAAGTAGCGGTAATCAGCAGGCTGACAGTCGTTTTTTGTGTAGGTGGCAGTATGTGGCTTCGGTTTGGCAGTATGTGGCGTTGTTGCTTCGTCTTATCTCCACAATGTGCAGCATTAAAAATTAATTATATCAAGATCGTTTCGTATATTTGCAGTCTAAATACATATGGAAATGAACATTTTAACTGAAATAACAAATTTATTGGCAGATGAGAAAGAATCACTAACCAATGGATTATATAAATTAAAATTGCTTGGAGCAAGAATTAAGAATGAGGAGTTGTTAAATTGGGTAAACAAGGAATTGAACGGATATGATAAAGACGAGGAATTACCTGAATATAGAAAAACGGGCGGACTTCTAAAAGGCTCTTTGTCGAATGGATATTATAATATGGAAAACCAAACTATTCCGACATTTAATTTTCCTCCAGAATTACGCGATTTTGTAACAAAAATAGAAATCAATCAAAATATTTCGATAGTAGAAGATTTTGCATATAAGAAAGATGATAGTGTCACTTTGGCATTGCCTGCTGAAATTAGTGCTTTTGTCATGAAATATATTAAAGAATACAATCATACAGCAATGGGGTATTCTTTATACAATGCTCATATTCTTGTAAGTACCAAAGCGTATAAAGATGTTATTATGAAAGTTAGGAATCACGCTTTGGATTTAACTTTAACTTTAGAAAATGAGATGGGATATGAAGTTGAAATTGAAGAGATAATAAGAAAAAAGGAAGATATTAATCAAATAATTCATAATTATATGACACAGAACAATATTACAAATATCGGAGATGGAAACTTAGTAAATACAGGGGATAATAACACCATTTCTCAAAATACAGTTATTCAGAAAGGAAATTTTGACCAGTTAAGGCAAACCCTTTCGCAAATAGGGATTGAAGAAGAAGACATCAAAGAATTGGAAGATATAGTTAAGGATGACAATACAGATGTTGAAAAACAAGAATTTGGAGACGGAGTAAAAGGGTGGCTAAAAAAAGTAACAATGAAATACTGGGAAAAAGGCAAACAACTTGGGTTGGGAGCTATAAGCTCTGTTGCTGGAAGTCTTATTAGCAAATTTTTATTTGGAATTTAATCATTAGTATATTATGAATTTAAAAGACGATTATTTTATGGATGAACTTTCGATTGCAGATTTGAAAGCTGCATTGGACTTTGTTAGAGAAGATATTGACCAAATGGAATTGAAAGCACATGAAGAGGGTATAAAGCCTGAAGTTATACCTGCATATAGTGAAGTAAGAGAAACTGAATTCAAATTGCATACAAGGTTACTAAATATTACTCGTAGATTATCATAAAAGTATAGGGAACAAAATTCCCTATACTAATGTATACTAAGATTCTATTCTCCCTGCTGTAATAAATGAGCCAATGCAGGATCATTCTTTATCCTTTCCATTAAATCCAAACTTTTGGATTTACTGGAAAATCGTAATATTAAAAGAATCCAAACAGATTAGATTATATATCAGATATTTAATATTTTACACTTTCATTTCTTTGGATTTTATATCTAACTTGCCAGTCTGTTTTTAACTTTAATAAAAATAAATCTCATGGACTTGCAAGAATTAAAAACCAAGTATCCTCTTCTTATTTCTTATATGGAAGACCATAATTACAGTCTGCAGTATATAAGACATATTAAGAATGAAAGCCTATGGATTCTGAGGGAATCTAAAAATTATGACTGGAAAACATACGATGATATCTATCAAACGTGTGTCGAAAAATATACCAACAGATATACGTTAAATTATAAACGTAAAATGTTGTTGGTTATCAAACGATTCATTTTAGAATCTGTAGTACCTGACGGTTCAACACATACACATAAGCTATCGTATTACGATGGCTTATGTGTTGAATACAAAAACTTTATAGACACATATCGTAATGTGATAAAATCGAAATTTGCTAAACCTTTTCATTATCATAAAAGCTATGAATGTTCGGCATGTTCTTTTTTATCACGATTGCAGAATCAAGGTATATATTCACTTGAGGATATAACTGAAAAGAATGTGATAGATATTTTCGCCAGCGATGCCAGGCTTTGTCACAGTTATCACTTCAAAAGAGAGACAAGACGCGTATTTGATATCTGTGCCCCGTTTTATCCGACGGGAATATGCTCAAAAATCTCATCATATCTGCCTGAAACACGGAATACAAGGAAAAACATACAATATCTCACAAAAGAGGAAGTCAAAAAAATCAAGTTTGTGTTGGAAAGCGATTCGTCCCTCTCACTGCAACATAGAGCTATAGGTTTGCTGGCTTTTTATACGGGATTGCGCAGTTGTGATATTGGAGCGCTAAGATTAGACCAAATTGACTGGGAGAATGATTTAATCCGTATTACCCAGCAGAAAACCCGAATGCCACTGGTTCTTCCATTGCGGGCGATTGTGGGTAATGCCATTTTCGACTATATAACAGGACAAAGACCTAAATCGTCTGAAAACACAGTATTTTTAACTGTAAATGTTCCATATAGAAAACTACAAAGCCCTAATCTATATGCAATTTGTGTAACTATTATGAAGAAAGCAGGCATCCGGAATCATCCGTGCGACAAAAAAGGTTTTCATCTTTTCCGGCATCATTTAGCAACATCACTATTGGAAAAAGGGGTGGAACAACCTGTCATTAGTCAAACATTGGGACATCAGTCTCCGGAATCTCTCAATACATATCTGGGAGCTGATTTTATTCATTTGAAAGAATGTGCGTTAAGTATAAAGTATTTTCCTGTAAAAGAGGAGGTGTTCAATGGAATTTAAATCCTTTTTATCAGACATCCTTGCTGGTTACGTTGCCTACAGAAAGGCCTCTGGTCGTGATAGCATCAGTTATTTGTTGAATGTTCGCCATTTTGAACGTTATTGTGAAAAGGAATACCCTGCCGCAAAAGAACTTTCCCAAACAATGGTTGACCAATGGTGTAAAAGAAGGGATACAGAAAACTCTAATTCTTGTATTTCAAGAATATATCCTGTTCTTAGTTTTTTGCGTTATGCCAGGGCCAGAGGACTGATAAATATTCAGATACCAGCAGCGCCCCGTTCCACTTCAAGAACCTATATACCGCATGCTTTTACAGTAGCGGAACTACAAAATTTCTTTCACTCATGTGATTCTATCAATGCTAAATATGGATTGATCGGGAAAATACAAAAAATCACAGTCCCTGTTTTCTTCCGACTATTATATAGTAGTGGAATGCGAACTACTGAAGCGAGACTATTGCGTAAAGAAGATATAGACTTGGAGAATGGAATTGTCAACATTAGATTCTCCAAAGGCTATAATCAGCATTTTGTTGTACTTCACGATACGATGCTGGATTTAATGAAAAAGTACGATGTCGCCATATCAAAAATAATTCCCAATAGAGTTTTCTTTTTTCCTACAAAGTCAAATAAGGGTTATCCTGGTAGCTGGGTAACCCGTATTTTTAGAAAATGCTGGTATGAAAGCAATAATGCAGCAACAATAGCTTATGAATTGAGACATCATTATGCGGTGGAAAACATTAATGGTTGGATTGGTCAGGGATTAACGACTCATATGAAACTTTTATCATTAAGCAAAAGTATGGGACATACTAATGTTGAAAGTACCAAATATTATTATTCTCTGGTTCCGGGTCTCTCAGAAATCATTGAGAATGCTACGGGAGATACGTTTAACCAAATAATACCAAATCTACAAAACGATGAAGAAAGTTACCAATGAGGCTCTCCTGATAGCCAAATACATACATGACTGGATTTGTGTATATACTACATCAATACAGTCAAACAGCCCCCATACTGTAAGAAGACATATGATTACACTGTCATTGTTTGTCGACTTTTTGGAAAAGGAAAAAAAAGTCAATTCTTTATCTCTGACCGGCAAATGCTTTTCACGTAGTTACATTGAAGAATGGATTTTATGGATGAAAAATATGCGAAATTGCAGTGGAGAAACATGTAATGTCCGTTTAGCTTCTATCAGGGCTTTCTTGAAATACCTGGCAGGTAAAGATGTCTCATACCTTTCACTCTATCAAAGTTCAACGCTGATTCCAAGACAAAGAGTTGTCAGGAAAAAAATAACAGGTATGAGTAAAGAAGCTATGAAAACCCTGATGTCTATACCTGATGTTTCAACAAAAACAGGACAGCGGGATTTGGTTTTATTGGTTGTCCTTTACTGTACTGCGGGCCGGATTGATGAAATTCTATCAATAAAAATGAACCAGTTACATCTTGAGGCAAGTAAACCTTATATTACGGTTATTGGAAAAAGACGTAAAATAAGGACTTTGTATATTCTGCCGAAAGCGGTGGCACATTTGAAAAAATATTTAAAAGAATTTCATTCGGCAGAGCCAAATCCGGAGGCCTACTTGTTTTATTCAAGGAATAAAGGTGTAATGGGGAAAATGACACCTGAAAGCGTAAATCAACAGTTGAAAAAGTATGCAGCCTTTGCACATCGTATTTGCAGTGATGTTCCGATTAAGTTACATGCACATCAAATCAGGCATGCAAAGGCTTCACATTGGTTAGAAGATGGAATGAATATCGTACAAATCTCATTTTTACTTGGACATGCAAGCTTGGAGACAACAATGACTTATCTGGATATTACGACTGAGCAAGAATCGAAAGCATTAGCCACGATGGAAGATGAAAACAAACAGTATATCCCTAAAAAATGGAAAACTGATTCCGATAGTCTTGCTTCATTATTGGGACTTAACAAAATCGTAAAAAAATAAAATATATTCCGATTTCAAAGCTCATTTGTGAAAATCTCTCAAGGCAGACTAAGCTTGACACAAAAAAAGTATCTTTCTTGTGTTAATATAAAAAATACTGCTTATATTTGCAAATTACTAACTCTATAAGTGAAATTTTATAATAAAAATGAAGAAGGTTATATCAATATTTCTGTTGCTACTAATGCTGGTTATCGGGATGCATCCCGTACTTGCCATGCATTTCTGTGCAGGAGAATTATATTCCTTTGGAGTTTTAAGTAATGATATAGAAAAGTCCTGCTGCGAAGATATGGAAATGCCGCAACAGGAAGACAATTCCTGTCATACTACCCCAAATGCGCAGGAAAATAACGTTTTGCCATCACATGAGAATTGCTGTGACATCCAACAGATAGAACTCTCAACGGACGACTATCAGCATCAGGTTCAGCAATTTAACCTGAATAAACTATTGCCGTCATATGAAAATGTATGGTTGGTTTTGAATATGCTTATACCCACAGAGAATGATGGCATTACAAAAATTAGTCAATACTTTCCGCCGGGAGGTCTCAGTTTACAGAACGTTGACCTTCTGACCTATATTTGTATCTACCGTATTTGATTTGATAAATCCGTGGCTACCCTGCCATTGGTTTGAATTTTGTGTATATCCTAAACCGGATGTACGTTAAATTGTTTATATCTAAAAACAAAGATTAACAAAATATTCATCAAATCAAAGAACAATGAAACCATTTTATTTTCTGATTGGTATAGCTATGTCCACCGGCTATATCACAGGACGTTCCGTATATACTCATAATAGTACGGAAACAGTTCCTATTGATTCGGTTGTTCCCCAACCGTCAGTACCCCAATATACCCTTATCAAACATCTGATAGAGGATAAATCCGCTATTATACTTGATGTACGTACAGAGCAGGAGTATAATAAAGGTCATATAAGAAATTCTGTAAATATTCCACTGGATAAGCTGAATGATTCTGTTTTTTTCTTGCAAAAGGAAGAACCTATTGTAATAGTTTGCCGTAGTGGAAAAAGAAGTAAAGAAGCTAAAACATTTTTAACACATAAGGGGTTTATAAATGTGTATGACGGAGGAGAATGGGAAAACCTGAATAAATTACTATTGGTAGATAAATAACAATATTACTATGCTTAACAGAATCATTAAATATTTTCTTGATAACAGAGTTATAACATTACTGTTACTCGTTATCGTTATTGTCTGGGGATTATCGACAGCTCCATTCAACTGGCATGGTGGCCTATTGCCACGCGATCCCGTCCCTGTGGACGCTATTCCTGATATAGGAGAAAATCAGCAAATTGTAGCCACCGAATGGATGGGACGTTCTCCGAAAGATATTCAGGAACAAATCACGTATCCGTTATCTACCTCGCTATTGGGAATACCCGGAGTAAAAACCATTCGTAGTACCTCCATGTTCGGTATGTCGTTTATTTATATCATTTTTGACGATAATATTGAATTTTACTGGAGCCGTTCACGCGTACTTGAAAAGCTGAACTCTCTGCCTGCCGGAACATTACCAGAAGGGGTACAGCCCAGCTTGGGGCCAGATGCCACTGCTTTAGGACAAATATTCTGGTACACCCTTGAAGGACGTAACCCCGAAACAGGGGAACCAACCGGCGGATGGAACCCAGATGAGTTACGAACTATTCAGGATTTTTATGCCAAATATTCGATTTCAGCAGCCGAAGGAGTATCCGAAGTAGCATCTATCGGCGGTTTTGTGAAAGAATATCAGGTAGAGATAAATCCCAATGCAATGCGCGCCTTTAACGTATCCATCATGGATGTGATGAATGCCGTGCAAAAGAGCAATCTGGACATAGGTGCGGAAACAGTTGAAATCAATAAGGCTGAATACCTTGTCAGGGGATTGGGATATATTAAAAATGTTTCCGATCTGGAAGAAGCCGTTATCACTGTCCGCAACGGAGTACCCGTTAAAATAAAAGATGTCGCTTTTGTTAATCTGGGCCCGGCTACCCGTCGTGGAGGTCTGGATAAAGAAGGCGTCGAAGCTGTCGGTGGCGTTGTAGTTGCCCGTTACGGCTCAAACCCGATGCAGGTTATTGACAATGTAAAAGCTAAAATACAAGAAATGGAAGCAGGGCTTCCTCAGAAAACACTGGCGGATGGTACCGTGTCAAAAGTTACTGTTGTTCCTTTCTATGACCGGTCAGGACTGATACAGGAAACTATCGGCACATTGGAAACAGCCCTTTCCCATGAAATACTGATTTGTATTATTGTTGTAATCGTATTAGTATTTAACCTGCGTGCATCGGTTGTAATTTCTGCCATGCTTCCTATAACGGTGCTGGCCACCTTTATCATTATGCGTTATACGGGGGTTGAAGCCAATATTGTCGCGCTGTCGGGTATTGCCATCGCTATCGGGGTCATGGTCGATGTCGGGGTTGTCTTTGTCGAAAATATTATCCGGCATATGGAAATGCCCGAAAACAAAGGAATAACCAAAGGTAAAGCGTTTGTAAATCTGATACATAAAAGCGTTAGTGAAGTTTCGGGAGCAATTACCACAGCTATGCTTACCACCGTTGTGAGCTTCCTGCCTGTCTTTGCTATGCAGGCGCAGGAAGGGAAATTATTCCACCCGCTGGCATTTACAAAGACTTTCGCATTGGTATCAGCCCTAATATTAGGATTGAGCCTATTGCCTACATTGGCTTATTTTGCATTCTCTATTAAAATAACTTCTGCACAAGTACGAAAAACAGCCAATATTATCCTGATAGCCGCAGGTATCCTGTTGTTTATCTTTACAGGCGTATTTGCAGCCCTGGCACTTACCCTGTTCGGACTGAACAACTTCCTTGCCAACCGTTGGACGAATAAAAAGATACCTACCTATATCAATATAGGCATCGCCATATTGGTTGCCGTCTATTACCTGACTGTTGAATGGCTGCCTATCGGGCCACAGGAAGGATTCTTCCTGAACCTTATATTTGTCCTTGTTGCTATAAGTGTAATTTTAGCCTTGCTATGGATATTGGTTATTTATTACGAACGCATCTTACGCTGGTGCTTGGCACATCGTTGGAAATTTATGCTTATACCATTAGTTACCGTATTTTTCGGTATCATGATATGGTTGGGATTCGATACAACATTCGGCTTTGTCGCCAAGGGGTTTGAAGCCGTCGGCTGGAAAAATTTCAGACAGACTGCTTTCTGGCAGGCTTCAAGTGAACGTTTTCCCGGTATCGGTGAAGAATTTATGCCAAGCCTGAATGAAGGCTCGTTCCTTTTGATGCCTACAAGCATGCCCCATACGGGTATAGAGCAGAACCTGCAATTTATTGAAACGCTTGATAAGCGCATCTCCAATATTCCCGAAGTAGATATAACCGTAGGTAAGTGGGGACGTGTCAATTCGGCACTCGACCCGGCTCCGACCCAAATGTTTGAAAACACAATTAACTATCGTAGTGAATATATTCTGGACGAAAATGGACACAGGCAACGATTTAAAGTAAACCGTAATGGAGAGTTTCTATTAAAAGGAGGAGGAACTTACAATCCGGAAGATGGCTTTCGCCTGTTACCTGCCGATAGCCTTATCACGGATAGCAAAGGTGATTACTTCCGCCAGTGGCGTCCCCATATCAAAAAAACGGATGATATCTGGCAGGAAATCGTCAATGTATCTCACATGCCTGGACTTACCTCCTCGCCCAAACTACAACCGATAGAAGCCCGATTGGTGATGCTTTCGACAGGTATGCGCGCACCGATGGGATTGAAAGTATCAGGGCCCGATCTGGAATCCATTGAACAAGGTGGAAAAGCATTGGAAACGGCCTTGAGAGATATTCCGTCTATTCTTCCATCTACGGTGTTTTATGACCGTGCCGTCGGAGCACCCTATATTGAAATAAAACTAAACCGCCGGAATATGGCGCGTTATGGTATTACCGTGGCTGATTTACAAGACGTAATCAGTGCGGCAGTGGGAGGAATGCCCCTGACCACAACCGTAGAAGGACGTGAACGCTTTCCTGTGCGTTTAAGATATCCGAGGGAATTGAGGGATAACCCGGAGGAACTGGCTAAGCTGATTGTACCAACAGCAACCGGAGCTCAGATTCCTTTAAAGGAAGTAGCAGATATAGAATATACCAAGGGAGCGCAGATGATCCAGAGTGAAAACACGTTCCTGTTGGGCTACGTTATATTCGACAAAGTAGCCGGAAAAGCCGAAGTAGATGTTGTTAAGGAAGCCGATAAAATACTCAGAGAGAAAATATCATCCGGACAGTTGGAATTACCCAAAGGTGTATCTTATAAGTTCGCCGGAAATTATGAACAACAGGAACGGGCAGCTAAGCGCCTGCTGGTTGTTGTACCGTTAAGTTTATTGGCAATTTTACTCATTTTGTATTTTCAGTTCAAGACCGTTACAGCATCGCTTATTCACTTTTCCGGGGTAATCGTAGCCTTTGCCGGAGGATTTATCCTGTTATGGCTTTATGGCGAGCCCTGGTTTATGAATTTTTCAGTTGGTGATATGAACATGCGCGACCTGTTCCAGATGCATCCGATCAATCTGAGTATTGCCGTATGGGTAGGATTTATCGCTTTGTTCGGTATCGCCACTGATGATGGGGTTCTTATGGGGACATATATCCATGATACTTTCCTTGAACGCAACCCACAGACCAAAGATGAGATAAGAGAAGCTGTAGTCCATGCCGGATTGAAACGTGTACGCCCTGCTGCGATGACTACCGCAACCGCACTTATTGCATTACTTCCTGTACTTACATCGACAGGTAAGGGAGCAGATATTATGGTTCCGATGGCCATTCCCACTTTCGGAGGAATGCTTATCCAGTCAATGACCATGTTTGTGGTGCCGATACTACAATGTTGGTGGCGTGAATCAGCAATAAAGAAACACGGTAATATAAAAGAATAAAAACAGAAAGTATTATGACAACAATAAGAATCAAATATTTAACAATGCTGTTGTTGATGATAATGGGTACCGGTGCAGTTTCAGCACAAACCGCTGATTCACTCAGCCATTACCTCAAAATAGCTGCCTTTAATAATCCCGGAGTTAAAGCAGATTTTATGGTTTATAAGGCATCTTTGCAAAAAGTTCCACAAGCAGGAGCTTATGCAGATCCCGAACTTGAAATGGGCTTTTTCCTTGAACCGATGGATATTATCGGAGGGAAACAGGTTGCCGAGTTCAAATTGATGCAGATGTTCCCTTGGTTCGGTACAAAGAAAGCGGCACAGACCGAAGCCACGCATATGGCAAAAATGTCATTTGAAAAATTCCGTGAAACCAGGGATAACCTTTATCTGGAAGTTTATACCCAATGGTATCTACTTTGCAGCTTACAACAAAAACTGATGAACAACAGGGATAATAAAGCCCTGCTGACTCAATTGGAACAACTGGCGTTACGTAAGTTTTCATCGCCATCAGCAGGTGCAGGTGCAGGATATTCAATTTCCGCCCCGACCCCACCAACCAGTACACCTCCGGCAGGAAACGGAAGTGGCATGTCATCCATGTCCTCAATGGGAAGCAGTGGTGGCTCTCAGCCAACTACTCAAAATGCAGGCATGTCTTCGATGGGCAGTTCCGGTAGCGGTATGTCGTCAGGCATGAGTGGTGCTGCTTCCGGCGGTATGTCTGATGTGCTGCGTATCCAGTTGGAGATAGTTGAACTGGATAATAACATAGAAAGTATCCTTTCGGAAATAAAAGCGGAAAAAGCAAAGTTCAATACTTTATTAAACCGCTCCGCTCTCAGCGAAATACAGATACCCGAAACCTTTGAGCAACTTCCGTTCCTTTTCGATCCTGAAACTGCCATGACAAAGATCAACGATCAGAACCCTATGTTGAACATGATTACCGAAGAAGGGCTTGCTTACAAAGCTAAAGCAGAAATGGATAAAAAGATGAGTTATCCGATGTTGGGTATAGGGGTGCAATATATGCTCAATAAGAAAACAAGCGATCCGATGTTCGGAATGGGCGATATGAACGGAAAGGATATGATTATGCCAATGGTTTCCGTTAGTATCCCCCTCTATCGCAACAAGTACAAGGCCCAACAGCGCGAAAGTAATTTCTGGTGGCAAGCCAGTAAAGAGAAATATACCAATACGTACAATGTGCTGGAATCGGAATTGTATAAGACAAAACACCTGTTGGATGACGCTTCTCGCAAGATTTCACTCTATAAAAAGCAGTCGGAACTTGCTGAAACAACCTATAATTTGGTCGTACAGGAGTTTGTTGCAGGGAAAAGCGATCTAACCAATGTTATACAGGTTCAACGGCAACTGTTGGATTATCAACTCAAAAAAGCCGAGGCAGTCGCAAGTTACAATACGATGGTGGCATCTATTCAAAAACTGATTTCATTTAAGGATACAGAACAAAACGTAAACAGCATATATTATGGAAACGAATAAATTAAAAAAGATTATTAATAATAATTATATCAAGTACGGATTGATACTCATTGCCGGGCTGTTTATCGGCTGGCTGATATTCGGAGGTTCATCCAATAATCAGAATGAATCAACTGAGCATGTTCACGAAGAGGGAGCGGAACAAATTTGGACTTGTGCCATGCACCCTCAGATAAGACAAAATAAACCGGGTAAATGCCCTATTTGCGGTATGGATCTGATACCGTTAAAAACATCCGGTAGCGGAGACGAAGCCGTTGACCCGAATGCGATTCAACTGTCTAAGGAAGCTGTGGCACTGGCTAATATACAAACAACCGTTATCAGCCGTCAGAACCCCGTAAAAGACGTACAGTTATATGGTACGATACAAGCTGATGAACGATTGTCACAGTCACAGACATCCCATGTCAGCGGACGGATTGAAAAACTCTTTATCAACTTCACCGGGGAAAGTGTAAGGCAAGGACAAACGATTGCCACTATTTATTCCCCTGAATTATTAAGTGCGCAGCAGGAACTACTGGAAGCAGCTAAAATGCAATCGGTACAGCCTGCCTTAATTCAGGCGGCACGGGAAAAACTGCGCCTGTGGAAATTGACGGATGAACAGATCGCGAGGATAGAGCAATCAGGAAATGTATCTGCACTGGTGGAAATAAAAGCCAATACCGGTGGTATTGTAGTGAGTAAAAAAGTAAGCCAGGGAGATTATATCAATCAGGGAAGTGTCCTTTTTGATATTGCCAACCTGTCACAGGTATGGGCTATGTTCGATGCCTATGAAGTAGATCTGCCTTTCCTGAAAGTCGGGGATAAAATTGATTTTACTTTGCAGGCTGTGCCGGGCAAAACATTTACAGGACGAATATCCTTTATTGATCCGATATTGGATAGAACAACCCGTACGGCTAAAATCCGGGTGGAAACAGCTAATTCCGGCATGCAATTAAAGCCTGAAATGTATGCTAATGCCATTATCAAAGCCCCGTTGAAACAATTCAACAATGAAGTTGTCATACCAAAATCATCTGTATTGTGGACTGGAAAACGTTCGATTGTATATGTGAAGCAACCGAATACACAATCTCCGGCATTTATGTTGCATGAAGTTGTACTCGGCCCGTCGCTCGGCGATTCGTATGTAGTGCTTTCGGGTGTGAATGAAGGAGATGAGATTGTGACCAACGGAGCCTTTACCATTGATGCCAGTGCGCAACTCGAAGGAAAACGTAGTATGATGAATGCTGAAGCATCCCGTCCCGTAACAGGGCACGAAGGTCATAATATGTCGGGAAGCTCATCAGGTACAAACCAATCCGAAACATCAACCGGGCATGAAGGACACGATATGTCCTCCATGCAGGGAGATTCAAAACAAAGCATGACTGCCAAAACTGAACATGCCATGATAAATGTGCAGGGACTGTGCGAAATGTGTAAGGATCGTATTGAAAAGGCCGCTAAAGGCGTAAACGGAGTTACATCTGCTTCATGGGATCAGAAGTCTAAACAACTGCATTTAAACTTTGACCCGGCAAAAACCAATGTGGATGCTATCAGCAAAGCAGTAGCAAAAGTCGGACATGATACGGACAAATACAAAGCAGATAAAGCCGTATATGACGCATTACCAGATTGCTGCAAATACAGAAAATAGAAATAATAGTATATTAACAATTTAAAATCAGAGTAAAATGAAAAAGTATGTTTTAGTTATGGTATTAGGATTAGGTATCCTGTCTTTTAGCGCGTGCAACTCAAAAAGTGCATCAAGTAATGATACAGCCCAAACGGAACCGACAGCTCAATCAGCCACAGAACATCATCAGGATGAACATGCCATGTTGGGTGTACAGGGACTGTGCGAAATGTGTAAAGAACGGATAGAAACTGCTGCAAAAGGTGTGGAAGGTGTCTCTTCGGCTATGTGGGATATAGAAAAGAAGGAACTACATCTGAACTTCAATCCGCATCAGACTAATCTGGATGCAATCAGCAAGGCTATTGCCAAAGCAGGACATGATACGGATAAGGATAAAGCTGACCAGGCAGCATATGATGCATTGCCCGATTGCTGCAAATACAGAAAATAAAAGAACGTTTTGTTTATAGCAATAATAACCTCTTACCGGTAGATTGCTTAATTGCTAACATCTGAAATGTCTGGGGCCGGGGTACGCTAAAAGAAGTGAATCATTCACCCCTTAATAGCTCCCCGGTCACCCGGTAGATTGATTAAACCCGGTAAGTTTTTATCTAAAAGTTTAAAGTAGAAACTTTTCTCTTAAAGATATGTTATATAATAAAATAACAGGTTTGGTATGAGAATTTTAAAAACATTACTCATTAGCTGTATGTTACAGCTTTTTATACTCAATATGGCAGCGCAGGAACGTGTCGTTTATGATTTGTTCGTCAACGACACGACGGTCAACTTCACGGGAAAGCAAAAACGGACCTTAGCTATAAACGGGCAAATACCCGCACCTACATTGCAATTTACAGAAGGGGATACGGCAGTTATCCATATCCATAACCTGATGAATGAAGAAACGTCGTTGCATTGGCACGGTATATTACTACCTAACCAGTTCGACGGGGTTTCCCATCTTACATCCGCACCCATTATGCCCGGCACAACGGTAACTTACGAATTTCCCATCGTACAAAACGGTACATACTGGTACCACTCCCATACGGGTGTGCAGGAACAGATGGGGCTATATGGGGCATTGATTATCCATAAAAGGGAGAACGATCAAAAGTTCCGCCACGAAGACCACCTGCCGGAATTTACGGTATTGCTGAGTGACTGGACCGATATGGGCGCCGGGGAAGTAAACAGGAAACTGCATACAGCTAACGACTGGTTTAAGATACGGAAAAAGAGCGTGCAAAGCTACGGGGAAGCCATCACGAAAGGCCACTTCGGTACTAAATTGAAAAGCGAATGGAAACGTATGGACGCTATGGATGTGAGCGATGTATATTATGAAAAGTTTCTGGCGAACGGACAAGAACAAATCAGTATTCCCGACTTAACACCCGGTTCACGTATCCGGTTAAGAATCGTCAACGGGGGAGCTTCTTCCTATTTCTGGCTCAGATACTCAGGGGGCAGGATCACTGTTATAGCCAATGATGGGATGGATGTCGTTCCGGTGGAGGTAGACAGGATGATAATAGCCGTATCGGAAACTTACGACATAATAGTTACCGTTCCCGAACATGGTTCGGCAGAATTACAGGCGACAGCCGAAGACCGGAGCGGCTCGACCTCCGTATGGATTGGAAACGGGATGAAACACCCGATCGAGCCATTACCGAAACTCGATTATTTTGCCGGTATGAAGATGATGAACGACATGATGAAAATGAATGGGGATATCACCGATATGGGAATGAAAATGGAACTCCAAAAAATGGATATGAACGAAGCGATGTATCCTGAGATTTCGTCTATGTCCCACAGTAACCACAGTAACCCGTCGGGATCACCTGATAAGATGGAGAAGGAAATGAGCCACGATGCCCATTCCGGTCATTCTATGGATATGGGAAATGATAATAATACATCGGCTCCCGTGACACTAAATTACGACATGCTCCGTTCTCCCTATAAAACCACTTTGCCCGAAGGCGCTTTCCGGGAATTGAGGTTCGAATTGACCGGCAACATGGATCGGTATGTTTGGACACTGGATAACAAAACCGTTTCGGAAAGCGATAAGATACTCATTCGCGAAGGCGAAAACCTGCGCATTGTGCTTTATAATAATTCCATGATGCGCCATCCGATGCACCTGCATGGACATTTTTTCCGTGTGTTAAACAGCCACGGTGAATATTCACCCCTCAAATTCGGTGTGGATATCATGCCCGGAGAAACGGATACCATTGAGTTCCATGCCGGAGAAGAAAGCCGTGGAGACTGGTTCTTCCATTGCCATATCCTTTACCACATGATGAGTGGTATGGGACGGATTTTCAGCTACGAGGATTCGCCTCCCAATCCGCAGATACCTCATCCCGAAAAAGCGATCAGGCACCTTTATCACGAAGACAGGATGTTTTATTTCACGGCTGAGAATGATTTTCTTTTCAACGGGAACGCCGGCAGTGCCGAATACTTCAATACCCGGTGGAGTTTTCAGGGAGAGTGGCAACTGGGATATGATTCTGATAAAGGCTACGAAGCGGAAATACGGGCGGGACGATACATCGGACGCATGCAGTGGCTGATGCCTTTTGTCGGAGCAGAATGGAAAAACCACAGGGGTTCCTCCACTGAAAAAAATATATTCGGTCAAAAATTGAAGAAAGACAACCGCTTTGCAGCCGTTGCCGGTATCCGTTACACTTTACCTATGCGGATAGTAGCAGAGGCCCGTATAAATTCTTATGGAAGAGTACGTTTGCAATTGGAACGGGAAGATATTCCGCTAACAAACAGGTTGAGAATGAATCTGATGGGAAATACCGACAAGGAGTACAATATAGGCTTGAACTATATCATAACGTCCTGGTTCGGAGTGTCTGCTTCATACAACAGTGAGATGAAATGGGGAGCAGGCGTGAAATTAACGTATTGAAATCATTTTAAGAAAATAAAGCATTATGGAACACAAAGAGCATAATCATATTCACCAACCATCGGAACAAAATGGCGGTCATGAAATGCATGACCACAATCATGGAATGCCGCAAGACAGCCTTCAGGAGCATAAAAACCATGACCATCAGAGCCATGACCATGCGGGCGGGCACATGGCGCACATGGGTAACCTGCGGCAGAAGTTTTGGGTATCACTGATAATAACCATACCTATCATTATGCTGTCGTCTATGATGGGCCTGAAACTGCCTTTCCAGTTCTCTTTTCCCGGTTCGGACTGGGTAGTACTGATATTGGCTACCTTTCTGTTCTTCTATGGCGGAATGCCTTTCCTGCAAGGAGCTAAAATGGAATTGAAAGGTAAAAACCCGGCAATGATGACTCTGATATCTATGGGTATCACCGTTGCCTATATATACAGCCTGTACGCATTTATATCGAACCATTTCTTCCATACGTCAGGCTATCGGATGGACTTTTTCTGGGAGCTGGCGACATTGATCGTAATCATGTTGCTCGGTCACTGGATTGAAATGCGTGCCGTTGGTAATGCAGGCAACGCCTTACAGAAAATGGCGGAGTTACTGCCCGGAAGTGCCCACCTTGTAGATGATGACGGCAAGTTAACCGATGTTCCCCTACAACAAATACACGAAGGGCAATATGTGATAGTCAAATCGGGAGAGAAGGTGCCAGCCGACGGAAAGATCATATCGGGGGAAACCACCGTTAACGAGTCGATGGTAACCGGCGAAGCAAAAGCCGTAAGCAAAAGTATAGGCGATAGAGTTATCGGCGGTTCGGTAAACGGAAGCGGAGCCATTACCGTTGAAGTGACGGGAACAGGAGAATCCGGATTTCTCGCGCAGGTGATGAAACTGGTCAGTGAAGCACAACAGGAAAAGTCCCGCTCCGAAACATTATCGGACAAGGTAGCCAAAGCCTTATTTTATATTGCCGTTACTGTAGGCATTGTCGCTTTTGTTGTATGGTTCGTGCTGACGAAAGACCTCAATGTAGCTCTCGAACGCTTAGTGACCGTGCTTATTATAGCCTGCCCCCATGCTTTAGGGCTGGCTATCCCGCTTGTCGTGGCCCGCTCAACATCGCTGGGCGCACGTAACGGACTTCTTATACGCAACAGGAACGCCCTTGAAAAAGCAAAGGCGGTTTCTGTCGTTACGATGGATAAGACAGGCACGCTGACGGAAGGCAATTTCCGTGTTTCCGCCATCGAGAGCCTTTCCCCGAAGTGGAACGACGAACAGGTATTAAGTATCCTGGCGGCAATGGAAAGCAATTCAAACCATCCGCTTGCCATAGGTATTCTCGAAGAAGCGAAACACCGTAATACGGCTTATCCCAAAGCCGGGAACGTTCATGTTATCAGCGGGACAGGACTAAGCGGAACGGTAGAGGGAAAAGAGGTAAAGATCGTAAAGGCGTCATATCTGGACGACAATAAACTCTCATACGATAAAGAAAAGTTCGATGGTCTGGCCCGTAAGGGTAATTCGGTAAGCTATCTTTTGGTGGATGGCGAGATTGCAGGATTGGTTGCTCAGGGCGATGAGATCAAACAGGAAGCAAAGGAGACGGTCGAAGGTCTGAAAAGAATGAATATCGACCCGGTAATGCTGACGGGCGATAATGAGGGTTATGCACGTAGCGTAGCCGCCGAGGTCGGCATCGGGGATGTTCATGCGGGATTATTGCCGGAAGATAAGGAGAAAGTGATCTCTTCTTACCAGAAGGAAGGAAAATCTGTAATGATGGTCGGCGACGGTGTGAATGATGCGCCTGCGCTGGCAAGAGCGGATATAGGCGTGGCAATCGGAGCGGGAACGGATGTGGCCATCGACTCGGCCGATGTGGTATTGGTAAAGAGTAATCCGTCGGATATCCTGCATTTCTTTTCGCTTGCAAAGAACACTACCCGTAAAATGGTTCAGAACCTTTGGTGGGGAGCGGGATATAATATAATCGCCATTCCTCTGGCAGCCGGAGTATTGGCACCGGTCGGCATTATTTTAAGCCCTGCCGTCGGTGCTATACTGATGTCCGTTAGCACCGTGGTTGTGGCAGTTAATGCAATGACTCTGAAAATGAAATGAGGCTTAACGGATTGAAAGCGTATGTTTCATACATAATATTATCTGACTGAAAATAATAGCGATGCAAATGGTAATGAAGTCTTGTCCTTATAGAAAATAAATTTATACTTCATACATCAAAATTCATGCTTACGGAGATAGCTGATCAGTTGGATTTTCCCAGTGAGACCTTGCTTTAGTTGCTATTATTGGTGGCATACAGAGGTATCACCACGGAGTACAGGGCAAAAGTATAACTGTCCCAAAAGTTGAATAAACAACAAAACACCCTCATTACAACAAGCTGTAATGAGGGTGTTTTAATAAATCAGTACTTTTGAAACTATTTGTGAAATTAATTGTGTTTGGTATCTACTTATGTGTCAACACACGTTTGATAGATATCATCGTATGTTTTCCAGTCATAATTTTCAGATTCCCTCAGAATCCATAGGCTTTCATTCTTAATATGTCTTATATACTGCAGACTGTAATTATGGTCTTCCATATAAGAAATAAGAAGAGGATACTTGGTTCTTAATTCTTGCAAGTCCATGAGATTTATTTTTATTAAAGTTAAAAACAGACTGGCAAGTTAGATGTAAAATCCAAAGAAATGAAAGTGTAAAACATTAAATATCTGATATATAATCTAATCTGTTTGGATTCTTTTAATATTACGATTTTCCAGTTCATCGGCAACAATTTGTTTTGTTTCCTCTTTGATACGGTTGTAGTTAAGTTGAATTTGCTCTCTCATTTTATCTACCCCGTTTTCATCCGTAAAATCGGTAATGACAGGAATAGATTGATAAGCCTTTGTTTCGGCAGCTACCTTTGCATTATCTACAACAATTTCACAATGGAAAATCTTCTGCTCGATACGCTCATCGAAATTGTCTGCAATCGCACCGACAAACATACCTTGTGTTAAGTTACTGATTTTCGACGGTGGTATCAGGCTATCCATTTGTGTAGAAATAGAAGTCGATTTATCGTTACGATTGATAGTCATAGATTGGCGTTTTTGCAATACTTTACCGAAACGGTCGGAAAGCGTTTTTGCCGTTTCGCCAACCACTTGACCGGAGAAAAGATTTCCTACGGTGTTCATCACGACTTTTGCTTCTTTATCGCCGTAATCCCTTGTTAATTGAGAAAAGTCCTGAAAGCCTAAAAGTACTGCTACCTTATTACTACGGGCTGTTGCTATCAAATTATCTAAGCCTTTAAAGTAGATTGTAGGCAGCTCGTCAATTACGACTGAACTCTTTAACTGTCCCTTTTTGTTTATTAGCTTCACAATACGGGAGTTATAAAGCCCCAACGCTGCACCGTAGATATTTTGACGGTCGGGATTATTGCCGACTACTAACACTTTCGGATCATCGGGATTGTTTATATCGAGCGTAAATTCATCGCCACTCATAACCCAATACAACTGGGGTGAAATCATACGGGATAGTGGGATTTTGGCGCTGGCTATCTGTCCCATTAATTGGTCAGCCGCACCGCCCAACCACGCATCCATGAAAGGACTTAGATAATTTTCCAGTTCGGGATATGAGGTCAAAATAGGAAAAATATCTTCATATCGTTTGTTTAGGAACTCTATCGCATGAGGAAAAGTACAATACTTTCCGTCCTTATAGATGCGGAGATACCAAATTATCGAAGCAAACAAAATAATCGGAGATTCCACAAAGAAGTCTCCCTGCTTCTGCACCCACGTTTTATTAAGGTTAAGCATTATTGTATAACTTGATTCGTAAGCATCGCTAATGTCTTCCATGAAAGACGGGTTGATAGGATTGCATCTATGCGAGCGGGACGGATCGTCGAAGTTTATCACGTAGAACGTGGGAACTTTTTTATAACCTAATTGATTATTTAATAAATGGTTATAGGCGATAGTAGAAAGGTCGGGAAACTTAAAATCGTACACGTACATCGAAAATCCTTTCTCAATTTGCTGTTTTATATACTGATTAACAACGGCGTATGATTTACCACTACCCGGAGTACCTAACACGATACTGGCACGGAAAGGATTTACTACGTTTATCCAACCCCGCCATTCCTTTTTCTTGTACCAAAACTTTGTAGGCAAGTTCACAGAATATTCACTCTGCAATAACCGTGTTTCCTGCATAAAACTCTCGTTCTCCAAATTGAAAACGTCGTCGAACATATTGTTTTTGAGCAAACGGCTCATCCATAATCCGCCAACCAATAGGAACAGGTAACCTGCTGCCATTGTCAGGATATAAAAACCTGTTGTTGCCGATGCGGGTAACGGCAGGTCGAGTATCCACCAGTTCATAAAGAACAGGATAAAACCTATTGTCAGAAAAACATAGATTTTCGGCCAAGTGATTTTTTCCTCTTTAACGCCCTTAGTTCCCAGACAGGAAAGGGCAAGGAAAATAACGGCGAATAATTTCGTGTAGAGAATATTGCCGAATAGTCCGGCAGTCCGGTCAAAGTTCAGTAGTATCTTATCAACTACCGAAATGTTGATTCCCCATTCCCGCAATGCGAAATAGCAGAACCAATAAATGTTTATCACTACAAAAATAATACTGATTGCCCTCATGAACTCCATGACTTTGGCAAGTCCTCTTAAATCATCTTCTTGTTGCATAATCTTAAAAAATTAAATGTTTGAGAAGCGAAATTAGAGAGGTTAATCCGAAGATTCGGGTATTTGAAGCGAGCTGGCAGCATGTGGCGTTGATTTGGCAGTATGTGGCTTCAAAGCTAATGAGTTCAAAGATAGTAAGCAGGTATTGCTTCTGGATTTCAAATAATTACTAAATTTGTTGGCGAAAAAGAAAAATACATAAGCTTAAATATAAAAACAATAATATATGGGACAATTTAGAGATGTATCAATAAAGAGCGTAATTGAAGAACTGAATCAAAGTTTCTTTCTGCCAGATATTCAGAGAGAATATGTTTGGCTCAAAAAAGCTAACGAGAAAAAAATCGAGCAATTATTTGATTCCATTCTTCGTGGATACCCCATTGGTTCTTTTCTATTTTGGAAACTGAAGAAAAATGATATTGAAACAAATAAAGATGCGAAGGAAGATTCTGAGAAATTAAACTTTCAACTTTATAAATTCATTGAAAATTATGATGAGAGAAAAAGTCATAATGAGAAAGTAAATATCGAACAGATAAATTCGGATGACCTTTCCATTGTTTTAGATGGACAACAACGATTAACCTCTTTATATATTGGACTAAAAGGTACTCGTACTCTAAAGAAACCAAAGGCGAGATGGGAAAACCCGAATGCTTTTGAAGAAAAACAACTTTATATAAATCTACGCTACCAACCCAAAGAAGAAAATCCTGATGATAATTATGAATTTGAATTTTACAAAAGGAATTCATTACCAACAATTGATGGAAATAACTATTGGTTTAAGGTTGGTAAAATTTTAAATTTAGGAAGTATCGTAGGGTATGCTCGTGAAAATAATTTATCTGATACAGAAGCTGAAATTCTTGAAAAATTAAAGGATGCTTTTTGTACAAAAAGCCTTATATCCTATTTTGAAGAAACAGAGAAAAGTCTTGATAAAGTTTTAAAAATATTCATTCGAGTAAATAGTGGTGGAACTCAACTCTCATATTCAGATCTTTTAATGTCTATTTTGACAGCAAATTTTTCATCTGATATAAGAGATTTGATGAATAAATTTGTTGACTCAATAAGAGATCAAGGATTTGGTGTTATGGGAAGAGATCAGGTTTTAAAAACATGCCTTTTACTAACAAATAGTAATCATATTTTCCAATTAAAAAACTTCAGCAAAAGCAATATCAATAAAATTGAAGTTAATTGGGAAAAGATAACGGAAGCTATATTTAAAGCCGTTAGTCTATTGCAGGAGTTTGGTTATACAAATAGATTATCTTCAGCATATATCCTATCTGTTGTTGCTTATTTCATTCTTAAAAAAGAGCAGATAACTCAATCTGATAAAAATGAAATGTTATGCTTTGTTAGAAATGCTCAAATCACAAGTTATTTTACAACATCGTTAGATGGAAAATTAGAAGTCGTTGCAAAAATTTTACGTGAATCTGAATCATTTGCAGAAGTAAATAACAATTTAGCTTCAAGTAAAACACAGCCCTTAAAGATTGCAGGAGATGATATAGATCGGATGCTTGATTTTCAATATGGAAATCCTGCAATTCTGCCTATTTTACAAATACTTTACCCCAACTTAGATTTCAAAAATTCAACTTTTCACATTGATCATATTTATCCTAAATCTAAATTCAATAACAAAAATCAAAAACTATCTGTTAACTATCAATGGAAAGCTAATTTTTTATTCAATTTACAATTATTACAAGGGGATGAAAACATTTCCAAAAAAGCAAAAGACCCAGAGGTATGGTTGGATGAGTATTATCAAGGAGATATAGATAAAATTTCAGCATACAAAGAAAGAAATTACATTGATAATGACTTTGAATTAAGTTGGGAGCAAATAGCTGATTTTGAAAGCAAAAGAAATGACAAGTTCAAAGAACAGTTGGAGTTGACCTTTGGATTAAAGAAAGAAATCATTGACATCTAAAATAAACAAAACAAATAGATATGTTTTACGATAGATTGAAAGAATATTTTGAAAAAGTTGCTTCTGTGTTAAGAGGGCAAGCAGATAGTGCCTCTATTTTTCCAAACACATCAGATAAAGGAACCTCAAGAGAATTAATTTTTATCAAGTTTTTACAACAACATATTCCTTCAAAATGTGATGCGTTTTTAGGTGGTTTTTTATTTGGAAAAAACGGAGACGAATCAAGACAATTGGATGTTATAATAACAACGGATTCTGTTCCGAGATATAATTTTCACAATCAAGATGGGAAAGGTAAATCTTTTTGCTCTGTTGATGGCTGTATAGGTGTTGCTTCTGTAAAATCGAAATTGGATAAAAAGGAATTGCTTGATTCATTAGATTTATTTGCTTCTATTCCGGAGCAAAAAGAACTGGATGATAATCAAATGGCTTCTTCATTCAGTTTAGATAATTATGAAGATTGGCCATACAAAATTGTGTATGCTTCTGATGGGCTTGAACTGAAAACTATAATTAAACATCTTGATAACTTCTATACAACTAATAGGGTGTCATTATATCGAAGACCAAATATTATATATGTTCCTGGCAAATATGTCATATATCGGGATATGCAAACTACTATTGTGTAAATAATAATCGAAAAGTAGTCCACTTAGTAATTGAAAAGTATACCACTAAGTGTCTCGGCTGAGATTGGTTA
>USOX01000023.1 GCA_900556485.1 uncultured Dysgonomonas sp. | reverse complement strand
AGACTCTTATATCTTACTCAACTGGTGGTATACTTTTCAATTATTTTAGTGGACTACTTTTCAATTATTATTTACAGACTATATCCTATTGAAAATCTGATCGCATCCGGAATTTCTAGGAAAAATAACTGTATTATTTTTTGTTAATTCGCAGAAAAACAGTAATTTTGCGAGCCGATTATTACGAAATAAAACGTAAGAATTTGATTAGCAGACAATTATTGTTTATCATATCTTAGCTCGATAAACGAATAAAAGTCTTTGCGAGTCGAAAAAAGTCATTAACCAAATTAATTTTTAAGTAAGTGGATACTTTAAGTTATAAGACCATTTCTGCGAATAAAGCAACCGTACAAAAAGAATGGGTTGTGATTGACGCAACAGGACAGACCCTTGGACGCATGGCTTCCAAAGTGGCAAAACTTCTGAGAGGGAAGTATAAAGCAAGTTATACTCCGCATGTAGACTGTGGTGATAATGTAATTATTATCAATGCAGATAAAGTTGTTCTTACAGGAAACAAGTGGAACGACCGTGTTTATCTGAGATATACAGGCTATCCCGGAGGACAGAGAGAAGCAACTCCAGCCGTTTTATTGGAAAAAGGAGCTGATCGCTTAGTGCAAAAGGTAGTAAAAGGTATGTTGCCTAAGAATCGTCTTGGTGCTGCTCTTCTTAAAAACCTTTATGTATATGCAGGCACTGAGCACAATCACGAAGCTCAGCAACCAAAATCATTAGATATTAACTCTCTTAAATAATAATTAATGGAAGTAGTAAATGCAATAGGAAGACGTAAGGCTGCTGTAGCTCGCGTATTCGTAAGCGAAGGAACCGGAAAAATAGTGATCAACAAACGTGAACTAGATAATTACTTCCCTTCAACAATTCTTCAGTATGTTGTAAAACAACCGCTAAACAAATTAGCTGTTGCTGAAAAATATGACATCAAGATTAACCTTAACGGAGGTGGATATAAAGGACAGGCAGAAGCTGCTCGCCTTGGTATCGCTCGTGCTTTGGTGAAAATGAACCCTGAAGATAAAGCTGCGCTAAGAGCTGAAGGATTTATGACTCGCGACCCACGTGTTGTAGAACGTAAAAAACCGGGACAACCAAAAGCAAGAAAAAGATTTCAATTCTCAAAACGTTAATTTGGATATTATTTTACCCAATTACGCTTTCACGGCTATTGCCGCTTAAAAGTTCAAGTTGGTTTAAATATAATGATGAGTCGGCTCTCATCTCTGAAATTACGTTTAGTATCTAAATTGCCGGGACTTCCCAAAATGAGCTACCCGGTGATTCGCTAACAGAAAAAGAAAGTAAACGAAAGAAAAAAACTAAAAATGGCAAAATTAGAATTCGACCAATTATTAGAAGCTGGAGTACACTTCGGTCACTTAAAAAGAAAGTGGAATCCTGCTATGGCTCCTTATATCTTTATGGAGCGCAATGGTATTCATATCATTGACCTTTATAAAACAATAGCTAAGACAGAAGATGCTGCGTCTGCATTGAGACAAATAGCAAAATCTGGAAAAAAAATATTGTTTGTTGCAACTAAGAAACAAGCAAAACAAGTTGTAGCTGATTTAGCTCAATCTGTAAACATGCCATATGTAGTAGAGCGTTGGCCAGGAGGTATGTTGACTAACTTCCCTACTATCCGTAAGGCTGTTAAAAAAATGTCTACTATCGACAAAATGGTAAAAGACGGTACTTTCGATACTTTGTCGAAAAGAGAAAGACTTCAGGTAACTCGTCAACGTGCGAAACTTGAAAAAACTTTAGGTTCTATTCAGGACTTGACTCGTCTTCCGTCTGCATTGTTCGTTGTTGACATGATGAAAGAGCACATCGCAGTAAGAGAAGCTAACCGTCTTGGAATACCTGTATTTGCTATGGTAGATACAAATTCTAATCCGGAAGATATCGACTTCGTAATTCCTGCAAATGATGATGCAGCTAAATCTATCGAGTTGATTCTAGGTAGCCTTTGCGACAGCATTAAAGAAGGTCTGGAAGAAAGAAAGATCGAAAAAGCTGATGCTAATGCTGCCGAAGCTCAAGAAGGTGATGCACCACGCAGAGAGCGTAAAGCAAAAGCAGGAGCTAAGAAAGTTGTTGTAGAAAAAGAAGACCAAGAAGCAATCAATGCTGCTGTAGCAAGCAAGTTTGCTAAAGAGGACGAAGAATAATAGAAAATAGATAGACTAAGAATTAGCCTCTAAGAGCATTCTTAGAGACTATTTCTTGGTCTTTTTTTATTAAAGTTTTTAAGAGAATTCTAGTTTACGAGACTTTCTGTCCAGAGTAGAAACACTCGTAAACTTGTATACTAAAAACTAAAGATATTTATAAACACTAAAATAAAAAGGAGAAAAACATGGCAATATCAATGGCTGATATCCAACACCTACGCAAAATGACAGGTGCCGGTATGATGGATTGTAAAAATGCTTTGACAGAAGCAGAAGGAGATTTTGACAAAGCAATCGAGATAATTCGTAAAAAAGGACAGGCTTTCGCAGCAAAACGTGAAGACCGCGATGCTACGGAAGGTTGTGTAATTGCTTCTACTAGTGGCGATTTTGCTGCTCTTGTTGCTGTAAACTGCGAAACTGACTTCGTAGCAATGAACGGTGATTTCGTAGGTATGACTCAAGCTATCCTTGATGCAGCTTTGGCAAACAAGCCTGAAGATATGGATGCATTGAAAGCTATCAAAGTTGGCGATCGTACAGTAGCAGAACTTGTAACAGACAGAATGGGTGTTACAGGTGAAAAAATGGAATTAAATGTATATGAGCAAATTACAGCTCCTACAGTAGTAGCATACATTCACCCAGGAAACAAATTAGCTGCAATTGTTGGTTTCAACAAAGCTGGAGTTGATACTCAGGTGGCTAAAGATGTAGCTATGCAAATTGCTGCAATGAATCCGGTAGCTCTTGTTCCGGAAGAAGTTTCTGAAGAAGTTAAACAAAGAGAGCTTACTATCGCAAGAGAAAAAGCTGTTGAAGCTGGTAAACCAGAAAACTTGCTTGATAAAATTGCTGAAGGAGCTTTGAACAAATTCTACAAAGAATTTACTCTTCTTCAACAAGAATTTATCAAAAATCCAAAACAAACAGTAGCTCAATATCTTGCAGCTAATGATAAGGATTTAACAGTAACAGCTTTCAAACGCTTTACTTTGAATGCAGAATAATCCGTAAGGGAATAAATATAAGGAAGTGCAACCTAAACAGGTTGCACTTTTTTGTTATATAATGGATTATGTAAGTAGAAAGAGATAGATTGTTTTGGTTAATTTATAACACTAATAAAAATTAATCTGTTTTCTTTGTAAGCAGAAACTACAAACCTATACTAGAATGAAATACAACGAGGATGAGATTAATGGCTACGGGATAGATCAAAATGGTAATAAGGTCAATCATTATTGGAACAATCACAGGGTTACGGATGAGGATTTAGAGGAATTTAAAAGTTGGATGGACTGCCTGAAAGATACCTTAAAAATAAATGTAAAGCAAAGTGGAATTTCAAATAAGGAAATAAAAGGAGTAGAAAAACGCTTGGGCATATCATTGCCATCTGTTATAAAACTGATATATAGCTACATTGGGAATGAACCATCTTTCTTATCATCCCGCTTAGAAAAAGTATCATTTTTGCCATTAGATAAGTTATATGTTGACGAAAATAACCTCGTTTATAAAACTCAGGGCACAAAATATGCATGGGGAGTGGATTTGGAGAAAGATAGGATGGTTTATTATGTTAAAGGGCACGGATGGTATTGGCCGCAGGATGTAATGTCTCTTTGCCAGCAATCGTGTACAGATTTATATTGTTATGCTCTTACTCATATGAAAACCGTAGCTTATAGCCGCTTAAAAGGATTCAGGAGCCTTTATCCAAGCCGGGAGGGAGAAGAGCGATACGCAGATTTTTTTAAACGTGTACCAGGGTTTGATTATTATGATCATACACTATTCTATAATAAAGAATATGGTGCTATAGCTTGGTTTAGAGGAGGGCAGTTTACCATTGATATATTATTGGGATGTAATGATAAAGAGTTTATTGATAATTTTGTAGATACATTCCAATTGACAAAAGCCAATTATAAGATAATTGACAATGAAATTATAAAAAAGAAGAAATAAGGAGTCTGCCGGGAAGGTAGTTCGCAATATAAAGCTTAATTTTGCTCAGAGTAAAGTATTGAGGTTCTTTAATGGAAGAAAAATCACTGAAGGATAAAACGTTTTCGGGACTTAGCTGGAGTTTTCTTGATAAGATATTCCAGAATGGTTTCGTATTAGTTGCAGGTATCTTATTAGCACGAATGATCAATAAAGATGAGTTTGGGCTGATAGGTGCATTAGCCATCTTTACAGCAGTCGCTAATATTTTGCACGAAAGTGGCTTTAGTACAGCCCTTATCCGCAAGAAAGAGGTCACTCCTTCCGATTATACTACAGTATTTTGTATCAATGTATCTATTGGTGTTTTCCTGTATTTACTTTTGTTTTTTCTGGCGCCACTGATAAGCAATTTTAATGAGAATGAGATTTTCACTCCCTTATCCCGTTTTCTGTTCTTATCTTTCTTGTTCAATTCCTTTGCTGTAATACAGAATGCAAAACTGATAAAGGAAATCAATTATAAACTGATAACAAAGATTAATGCTACTGCTATATTTGTTTCTTATTCTGTAGCCTTGATCCTTGCATTGTTTGGCTTTGGGGTGTGGGCCTTAGCTTCACAGGTTGTGCTATGGACATTCCTTAAAATGTGCGGACTTTGGATATTTAGTAAATGGCGTCCTTCGGGTTCTTTTAGTATGGAGTCGTTCAAGGATTTATTTTCTTTCAGTTCTAAATTGCTTTTGGGTAGTTTGTTGAATGCTGTGATGGCCAATCTGCCTCAGAGCTTAATAGCTAAAATATATTCGTGGGATGTAGGAGGATTATATAATCAGGCTTCGAAAAACTATAATTCGGCAAACGACTTGCTTAATGGTTCGGTATATAATGTGTCTTTTCCAATATTGTCGACTATTCATGATGAGGTGAAGTTGAAAAGCGCATTCCGTAAGTTTATCCGTATCAAAGCTCTTATTATTTTCCCTATGTTTATGGGAATGGCATTGGTTGCAAGGCCTTTTATTTACCTGTTAGGTGAACAATGGAATGATGCGGTTCCTATTTTGCAGTTATTATGTTTTGGCGGACTCTTCGCCGGATTGGAAACAGCAAATGGAGACATATTAAGAATAAAAGGAAAATCGGGAAAGATACTAGCTCTAACTATTTTTCAGGGTATATTTATTCTTTGTGCCATAGCTATTCCATACTTTTTCAATTTGCACTACCTGTTCTATATAGGAGGGTTGTCATTTTCATATTTCATACGGTATGTGGTTTCTTGCATGATATCCAATAAATTGATAGGATATAAAATATTCGAATTAGTGAAAGATTTGTTCCCTTATTTTGTTATATCTTTATTATGTATTGTTTGTGGGTATCTTCTTAAATACCTAATATTCAATTCTATTATTCTATTAATTAGTCAGGTTGTATTTGTTGGCATTTTGTATATTGGTATTGTCTATTATTCTGGCTCTAAGATATTGAATGAAGCTGTAGAATATATCAAAAAGAAGCCTGTACGATGAAAGTAAGTATCTGTATCCCTGTATATAAACATGTTGATTTTTTAAAGCGATGCCTCGATTCGGTATTGATACAGACTTTTTCTGATTATGAGGTTATCATAACAGACGATTCGCCTAATGATGAACTGGAAAGATTAGTAACTACCTATCAGGATGAGCGTATCCGGTATATCAGGAATAAACCGTCTTTAGGTTCTCCTGCAAATTGGAACAAAGGGCTTGAAATGGCCGGTGGTGATTATATTAAAATACTGCACCATGATGACTGGTTTTCTTTACCAAATAGCTTGGAGGCTTATGTACATTTATTAGATAATAATCCTGATGTAGATATTGCATTTTCGAGTAGTTGTGATATTGATACTAATGGTATAAAGAAAGTACATATATTGAACCCTTTGTTTCTGTCGAAAATAAAAGAAGACCCTGAGTTTTTAGCTTTAGGAAACAAACTGGGAGCGCCTAGTATTAGTATTTTCAGAAACCATAAGGGATATTTATTCGATCCGGATTTGGTTTGGGTAGTAGATACAGATTTCTATATAAGGGTAATGAAGCGAAACTCGTTTGCATTTACTCCCGAAATATTAGTAAATATTGGTGTTAGTGAACATCAGGCAACATATTCTCTTTTAGCAGGATGCAAAACGAGAATAGCTGAAAAGATATATCTGCATCAAAAGTTTGACCTCAATGATAAATCGTCTAAATATAGGAATTCCTTATTAAGGGTATTGGGACGAGAGAAGGTCTTCAATGATGCTTCGTTGAAAAAAATATTACCAAATACGACATTTACTTTTACAGTTTCTGATTCTATTACCTCATTTTATTATTATATAAAAAAGAGGGTAGGACAGGTGTTGAGTAAATGATAATATAAAAAATAGACTTTATTAAAAACTACAAAATTATACATAATAACTTATGTTGGCTATACTGATTTCTTGGATAGTGATCTCAGTAATTTTCCTATCCTTGGGAGATTTACTTATTCACACATATCAAAAAATGACCTTTCGAAATGAAGAGTACGGATATACAGATACTTTTATTTTAGGAATGTGTATTACCACTTTATTACTAAGTATATCTTCTTTGTTTGTTGCTTCAGGTACAATTGCTCTGTTTTTATCTCTAATTACTTGTGTCATCTATTGGATTATACAAAGAAGACATTTGTTGGATATAATAAATCGGACGAAAGTATCTTTATCTCAATTATCGGCTGCTCAATTAATCGGATTTGTTATTGTATTCTTTTCATTAGGAGGGGTTTTTTTATGGACATTTGGTGGTGCTGATCCTTCGTATTATCACTATCAGGCTATCAGATGGTACGAAGAATATCCGGTAATACCAGGATTGGCAAACCTTGAAGATAGGCTTGGGTTCAACTCTAACTATATGCTTATTAGTTCTATATTCACATTTCGTTTTCTTTTCGATCAGCCTGTATATACATTACAAGCCCTATTGGCTACATATATGACCGGCTGGGTATTGTATGAATGTATCCGTTCGAATTATGAAGTAAAACGTATATTGTTAGTTTTAGTATGGGCTGCCTTTATCTTTAATTCTCTGAGTGCATTAACGGATACATCTACTGATGTAATACCTAACCTTATTATATTTTATCTGGCAGCTAAAATTATTCTATATCCTCATATTCTGAGCAATAAGTATTTACTATTTATATGGGTGCCTGTAGCTATGGTGACATTTAAACTGTCTGTTGCATTTTTTGCACTTATTTCTTTATATAGCCTGTATTTAGGTTTTAAGAATAAAGAGGTTAAGGCAATGGTATATATAATGGTTGTAACAGGGCTTTTTATATTAACATGGCTGATCCGTAATGTTATCTTATCCGGTTACTTAATATATCCTCTTCACGAAATAGATATCTTTTCTTTCGATTGGAAAATACCTGTTGACGTTGCAATAGAGCAGAGAAGATATATAAAGGAAATAGGAGAGGTTGGCATTGAAACAGTAAGAGAAAACTTTAAGTTTGGAACTTACATCTTCGGGCATTACTTCATGTATGGGGTTTCACTTTTACTTGTAGCTTTATCCCCTCTAGTGGTATTATTTAGCTTTTTGAAGAAGAAAGTAGAGTCGTCTGTTCTTTATCTTCTTTATTTTGTATTAGCTTTAGGCTTTTTATATTGGTATTTTTCGGCTCCGGATATTCGCTTTGCTTTTGGGACAGTATTCGCTATTATATTTCTGAGTGGTTGTATGCTTATTTCGTCAGCTAGGCAGAAGATTTATCCGAAAATAGGTTTGTTTGTTTTTTATTTTTCGGTAATCTTCTATTTATCTTTGCCAATAAAGCGGACATACAATTATTATTACCATAAATTAAGACTGTGCGAAAAGGAGATAAGAGACAAGTCAAAGCCTATATCTAGTCTTTGGATAGAACCATACTCTTATAAAGATCAGTTTCCGGCATATAATATGGGAGGAAGCTATTCTTCATTTAAACTTGGGGAAATCACTATTTATAAAACAGGTTTTCTCCCATTAGACAAAATACCATGTGTATCCGAAACAGATGCGAAGATACAACCAATAGATAATCTTGAAGTGCGGGGCAATAGAATAGAAGATGGCTTTAAGCCTAAATATTAACTAGGTTATTAAACCTTTACTCTTTTCAGGGTGTTATACTAATTCATTCAAAAGATCAAAATCTATGATTATAACCTTATCACCTGCCAAATTGCAGGATTTCGAATCACCTATACCTCAACGGGAAGCAACCTCTCCTTTGCATCCAAAAGAGGCAGCTAAATTATATAAATCCTTAGAAGGTGCAACATCTGGCGAAATAGCTGCTTTGATGCATATCAATCCACAGATGGCGCACGATGTTTATCAGTATATACATGCTTTTCCGTTAAGTAAAACACCACAACGGCAGGCTGTTTTTGCTTATAATGGCATAGCTTATCAAGGATTGAATGCAAGAACTCTTTCTGAAAAAGAAATAGAATTTGCTCAAAAGCATTTGTTATTGATTTCGGGATTGTACGGAGTACTTCGCCCTCTTGATCTGATCAAACCATACAGACTGGAGATGCAGATACCTTTGGTAAATGACCGGGGTAAGAATTTATATGCATTCTGGACCGAAACTATAAGTAAATATATTGCTTCTCAGATGAAAGCTGATGATAATACATGGGTGAATCTGGCTTCGAAAGAATATGCAAAAGCAGTAGACCGCAAATTGTTGCCGAAAGATCATAAGATAATAACTCCTATATTCAAGCAGCACACAGCTAAAGGCTACAAGCAAATAGTAGTATATGCCAAGAAAGCGAGGGGAATGATGACTCGTTTTATCATTCAAAACCAGTTGTCGAATGTGGAAGACCTGAAAAGCTTTGATGTGGAAGGATATAGCTTTAACCAGCAATTATCGGACGAAAAAGAATGGGTATTTGTGAGATAATGGAAATGTTTATATTATTATTCATTACCCATAATTCATAACTTCTTATTAACTTTGCACTGCGAAAAAAATAACAATTATAATTATAACTAGAAATGAAGAAAGTAGTATTGATTCGCCATGGAGAAAGCGTTTGGAACAAAGAAAACCGCTTTACCGGATGGACAAACGTTGACTTGTCGGAACAAGGAGTACAAGAAGCTGTAAAAGCTGGTAAATTGCTGAAAGAAGAAGGTTTCAAATTTACAATGGCTTATACTTCTTATTTGAAAAGAGCAGTCAAAACATTGAATAACATTCTTGATCAAATGGATTTGGATTGGATTCCTGTTGAAAAAACATGGCGTCTGAACGAAAAGCATTACGGAATGCTTCAAGGTTTGAACAAAGCTGAAACTGCTGAAAAATACGGAGATGAGCAAGTTTTGGTTTGGAGACGTAGCTACGATGTACCGCCTGCACCACTTGATCCGAGCGATTCTCGTTCTGCTTCTCAAGACCCTCGTTATGCAGGAGTGCCTAAAGCTTACATTCCTGAGACTGAGGCATTGAAAGAAACAGTTGAGCGTATTCTTCCTTACTGGCAAGAAGTTATCTACCCATCTATGATGGAACATGACGAAATTATTGTTGCTGCTCACGGTAATAGCTTGCGTGGTATCATCAAGTATCTGAAAGGTATTTCAGATGAGGATATCGTAAGCTTGAACTTGCCTACAGCTGTTCCTTATGTATTCGAATTTGACAACGACTTGAATTTGGTTAAAGACTATTTCTTAGGAGATCCTGAAGAAATCAAAAAACTAATGGATGCAGTAGCTAACCAGGGAAAGAAAAAATAAGATATTATATCTGATTTATTATAAAAATACCTATCCTTTTGAGGATAGGTATTTTTTTGTACTTATCATACATGCTTTTATATATTTTTAATAGGCTAAAAGAGTACTAATACAAACCCGGTATATAGATAAATTATTATTATTTTCTTACTTTTGTACAAACACTAATACATTTTAAATTCAAATATTCATGAAAAAGTTATTATTGACTGGTGTTTTTGCCTGTTCAGCTATCGTTATGTCAGCACAGACGATTTCAGAAAAAGAACTTCAGGATATCCAGTCTAGTTTCAAAAAGGATGCACCTACTACAGCTATTCAAAACGTATTAACCACAAATGCTAACATTACAGCAGCGGCTCTAAACCACAATTTGCAAAGTAAGATAGACCATTATTTCAAGTACAGGGTTAATGTGAAAGGTATTACCGATCAGAAAAGTTCGGGACGATGTTGGATGTTTACTTCAATGAATGTGCTACGTCCTTCAATTATGGAGAAGTATAATCTGAACCAATTTGACTTCTCTCACAACTATCTGTATTTCTGGGATATCTTCGAAAAGTCTAACTTATTCCTTGAGAATATCATAAATACCAGCAAAGAGCCTTTTAGCGACCGTACAGTAGAATATCTGTTCAAAGCGCCTGTTAATGATGGCGGTGTGTGGAACCTTTATTACAATGCTGCCGAAAAATATGGGGTGGTACCAAAAGAGGTAATGCCCGAAACAGCCCACTCCAATAATACAGGGCAATTGCTTAGACTTATCAACGAACGCCTGAGAGTAGGAGCATACAGCATCCGCGAATTAGCTGCATCAGGAAAAAAGACAAACGACCTGAGAGTTGAGAAGACAGCTACACTGAAAGATGTTTACCGTATTCTTGCTCTTTGTCTTGGCGAACCGCCTACACAGTTCACTTGGAGATACAAAACAAAGACAGGGGCTATAAAAGAACTAAGAAATTATACTCCAAAGCAATTCTATAAGGAAATCACTCCCGAAGATTATTCTCCTGATAACTATATTATGGTAATGAATGATCCTACTCGTGAATACTATAAACTATATGAAATCCAGAACTATAAGAATACAATAGAAGGTATCAACTGGATTTACCTGAATCTGCCTAACGAAGACATGAAGAAAGCGGCATTGGCTTCTATCAAAAACAATGAAGCTATGTATGCTTCATGCGATGTAGGCAAACAATCGAACCGCGAATCGGGTATCCTTGATCCTAAAATGTACGATTATGAATCATTGCTAGGGGTGAGCTTCAAGATGGATAAAAAAGCACGTATCCTTTCACGTCAAAGTGGTTCAAGCCATGCTATGACTTTAATTGGCTGCGATACGGATATAGATGATACTCCTATAAAATGGGAATTCGAGAACAGTTGGGGTACAGTTTCCGGTAACGGAGGATATCTTACCTTTACAGACGAATGGTTTACCGAATATATGTTCCGTTTGGTGGTACACAAAAAATATTTAGATGCCAAGGCTGTCGACTGCTTAAAACAAAAGCCTGTTCAATTACCTATGTGGGATTACATGAATTAACAAAAAAGAGGCTTGAATGGTAAATTATTGTTAAATTAGTCACGATTATGGGGTGAAACAAGTTCATTTCGTTAGCATAAATTAAAAAAAATATGTTTTATAATATGTTTTTTAATTTGGCACGCTTCAAGATTTGTCGTTCCTTTGTATCGATAACCAAACAATCTTTATTTACCTTAAAGCCTAATACCTAATTAACTCACACACAAGAGGAGGTTTCATTCAGAAGCCTCCTCTTGTGTCGTTTTAGGCTTTGGTAAATTTCACTGCGACCCAGTTGTCTTTTTCTGTATTATGTTCGAAGTTCAGCCCATGCTTGCTGCACTCTTCAGTTATAGCTGGAATGTCTTCACTATAAAATCCGCTCATATATAAAATGCCTCCGCTATTCAGTACCGAAGCATATACATGAATGTCATTCAACAATATATTACGGTTGATATTAGCCAGAATTATATCAAATGTTTTGTTTCCTAATAGTTCTGCACCACCTATTTCTACTACAACATTATTTATATTGTTGAGCCTAAGATTCTCAATAGCATTATCATAAGCCCATTGATCAATATCTATAGCCGTAATAGGATCAGCACCTCTCATCGATGCCAATATAGCAAGTATTGCTGTTCCGGTACCCATATCCAAAACAGACTTTCCTTTAAAATCAGCTTTTAGTATTTCCCTTATCATCAACTCAGTTGTCTGATGGTGTCCGGTACCGAAAGCCATCTTTGGATCTATGTAGATGTTGTAATCATATGTTGCCGGAACATTGTGGAATGTACTTTGGATGATACATTTGTTATCAATAATCAAAGGTTGGAAATAGTTCTTTTCCCATTCCTCATTCCAGTTTTGGTCTTCTATACTCTTAAAAGTATAAATAATTTCAGCTTCGATAGGAAAATCATTTAGAACTGAATCTATTTTCTCTTTATCGAAAAGGTCGCTTTGTATATAAGCTGTGGTACCGGTTTCGTCTTCAACAAAACTTTCGAATCCGATCTCGGCGATAGTTGCAGACAAAACACTGTTAACAATCTCATTGTTAGGATTGCATATAAATTTAACTTCGATATAATTCATAATATATATTTGTTTTTTGCAAAAGTACTCTTTTAATTCGTAAAGGTGACAAAAGTGACGCATATTAGCCTTTAGCTTATGACTATTTGCTAACCTGTATATTGTCTACTTGTATCTCCAAAAAGTGACAAAAGTAACAGTTCTATTAATATAACTCTATTCTACTCCGTGAAACCCTGTGCTACTCTGTGGTTAAACATATAGGTGAGTCCATTACCGTCTCATCGGATTTGTAATCTGATGATTATTAGCTGCGGATTTTAAATTCATTCGCTCCCGCGCGATTGCATCGCGTGGTTTCTAAGACAAAATCAATTAAAACCTCCCAATATAGATAAACCTCCCCAATATTTATATACAATTTATATCTCATCGCTTATAATTCATAATTCATATATCTCTACTTATAATTAATATTTTTTACCTTTGCATCTTAAATAAAAAGAAGATATATGTTAACGCTAAAAACAATTAGTGAAAATCCCGAAATAGTAATTAAGAAATTAGCTAAAAAACATTTCGACGGGACAGAAATTATCCATAAAGTATTGGAGATAGACCAATTAAGGAAACAAACACAAACAACCCTCGACGCAGCATTATCCGAGGCTAATAGTTTGTCGAAACATATAGGCCAACTGATGAAAGAAGGCAAAAGAGATGAAGCCGAAGCAGCTAAAAGCCGTGTAGCAGAGCTTAAAGGTGAGAATAAAATACTGGAAGATGCTCTGCGACAAGCAGAACAGGATCTTCAGGATTTATTAGTGCTTATCCCCAACTTGCCGGCAGACGAAGTGCCCGAAGGCAAAACCCCCGAAGATAATATCGTAGAAAAGACAGGAGGTGCAATACCTGAATTAGGCGAAGATGCTATGCCTCACTGGGATTTAGCAAAAAAATATGACCTGATCGATTTTGAATTAGGAGTAAAGATATCTGGAGCAGGTTTTCCTGTATATAAAGGAAAAGGGGCACGCCTTCAACGGGCATTGATAAACTATTTTCTAGATAAGGCACGTGATGCTGGATATTTGGAAGTACAACCTCCATATGTTGTTAATGCAGCTTCCGGTTATGGTACAGGAAATTTGCCTGACAAAGAAGGACAAATGTATCATGCGACGGCTGATGATTTGTATCTGATTCCTACAGCGGAAATTCCTGTAACAAATATATATCGTGATGTAATTTTGGACGAAAAAGACCTGCCTGTACAAAACACGGCTTATTCAGCTTGTTTTCGTAGAGAAGCAGGATCATACGGAAAAGATGTACGTGGACTAAATCGTTTACATCAGTTCGACAAAGTGGAGATTGTACGTATAGACAAGCCGGAACATTCTTACGAATCACTAAAAGAGATGGTTGCCTATGTACAAAGCCTTGTGGAAGAGCTTGAATTACCATGGCGTATACTCCGCCTTTGTGGAGGCGATATGAGTTTTACTTCAGCACTTACTTTCGATTTCGAAGTCTTTTCTGCAGCACAGAAACGATGGCTCGAAGTAAGTTCGGTTTCGAACTTCGAAAGCTATCAGGCTAATCGCTTGAAATGTCGTTATCGTGATGCTGACAAAAAGATACAACTAGCTCATACACTTAATGGTAGCGCACTGGCTTTGCCACGTATTGTAGCTGCTTTATTAGAAAATAATCAGACTGCCGAAGGTATTCGTATACCCAAAGCATTGGTGCCATATACCGGCTTCGAATATATTAATTAAATAAAAAATCAAACTATTTGCCGGAAAAAACTGTTATCTAAGGTAGTTAATTACTATTTTTGCATGAAATGTTAATACTAAATAATTTAAAAGGGTTATGAGTAAAAAATTAATTGGAATCGGACTAGCTTTAGCTTTTGTTATAGCATTCGGCTCTTGTAAACCAAAACAAAGTGCATACAAGCAGGTTTACGAGGCTGCAAAAGAAAGAGAAATGGAAGAAAACGAAAATACAGAAACTGTATCGGTACCTAAGTCTACTACTACGCAGACTTATACGCTATCGAACGAATCTGTAAGAGTAGAGAAAATCAATCCGGTAAATGCAGCAGACGCGGCTAATCTTAAAGCATATAGTGTTGTGATTGCAGCAATGAGCGTAAAAGCTAATGCTGAGTCATTGAAGCAACGTATGGAAAATGAAGGATATAATATTATCCTAGCACAAAACGAGCAAAGTATGTATCGTGTTATTATAGCTAGCTACGACTCTAAAGAGCAGGCTGTTGCCCGTAAAAATGAAATACTTGGCAACTTTACTGCAAGTTCTGATTTAGCAGCATTGAAGAGCAAATTTGGTATTCCATTTACTGATTGGTGGATTCTTCAACGCGAATACTAAAATATAATTCTTTATATAGTAAAACTGCTTGTACTTTAAAGTATAAGCAGTTTTTTATTTGAATAATATCTTCGTTTCATCGGATTTGTAATCCGATGATTATTAGCCGCGGATTTTAAATCCGCTATTAAAGACTTTCAGATTGCAAATACGAAAGGATGGAGAGGGTGAGCCCGTGAGGGCGCGGCAGGAATAAGTCAAGGTGACAAAATTATAAATAGGAATTGCTTTTATACATAAATAAATCAGACATATATTTTCAACTACTCATTGTTATAACTAATAATTTATAACTAATATTTTTTACCTTTGCGCTCTGATATTATAAAACTAAAATGACAGACACACCAGCACTTAATTATTCGAAGCAAAGGATACGTTATGCAGTCCTTTCTCTTTTCATAGCACAAGGATTATGTTTTGCCAGTTGGGCAAGTCGTTTGCCCGATATCAAAAGTGATTTTAATGTAGAAAGTTACCTGCATTATGGATTACTGATGTTTTTGATCCCTATCGGTAAATTTGTAGCAATCCCTTTGGTTGGCTTTCTATTACCTCGCATTGGTAGTAAGAAAACAGTACTAATCAGTATAACGGGATACAGCCTTTCGCTATTCCTGGTTTGCCTTATGCCTAATATAACAGGGCTTGGCATAGCTATGTTTCTTTTTGGTACATTCTGGAATATGACCGATATTTCGCTCAACACGCAGGCTATCGAGGTAGAACGTATTTTCGGAAAACCTATTATAGCTACTTTCCATGCCAGCTGGAGCCTTGCAGCCTGTATTGGTGCGCTGATTGGTTATCTGATGATAAATCTGAAGATCAATACATTCTATCATTTTCTTATAATGACGGTATTGGCATTGGTTATTATATTATTCAACTATAAATGCTTACAGGAAAAATCAACGGAAGTTGCCAAAGCTGAAAATGAGGAAGAAAAGCCGAAGAAAAAAGGTTTTCACTTACCGGAACTACTCCTTATCCAGTTAGGATTAGTTTGGTTGCTTGCATTGATTGTAGAAAATACGATGTTCGAATGGAGTGATGTATATTTCCAATCAGTGATAAGAGCCCCTGAATCGTTACAGGTAGGATTTCTTGTATTTATGGTTATGATGTTTGTCGGACGCCTTCTTACTAACTATGCATATTCTATCTGGCAAAAGAAAACAGTATTGCAGGTTGCCGGAGCATTAATTTTTATCGGATTCATCACATCGTCATTATTTATAGGTTATTCCGATACATTAATAACTAAAGTTATTATCAATTCTATTGGCTTTATGCTTATCGGGTTAGGTATATCTTGTGTTGTTCCTACTCTTTATAGTATAGTCGGTGATAAGGCGACTACCCCTGCCGGAATAGCATTAACTATAATGTCCAGTATTAGCTTTATTGGTCCTTTAGTTGCTCCATTATTGGTAGGAGCTGTTTCTCAGAAATATGGACTCGAATGGGCTTATCTGATAATCGGACTGTTTGGTTTATGCATTATCGGTATCGTTACGTTCAGTAAAACGCTGAGAAAATAGAATAAACGAAAGAAAAGTTAAGCATTGCTTTCGGAGAAGTAAAAGATATTTTATTTATGTATTTTTGCATATAAATAAACATCTGGAATGAAACAATATCACGACTTATTGAAACGTGTCCTGGAAGAGGGCACAGCCAAAAGTGACCGTACCGGCACAGGTACAATCAGTGTATTCGGTCATCAGAGCCGATATAATCTTGCCGAAGGGTTTCCTGTACTCACCACGAAGAAACTTCATCTAAAGTCTATTATATACGAGCTATTATGGTTTTTGGCAGGTGATACGAATGTAAAATACCTACAAGAGCATGGAGTCCGTATTTGGAACGAATGGGCTGACGAAAATGGTGACCTTGGTCATATATATGGATATCAATGGCGTTCGTGGCCTGATTATAACGGGGGGCATATAGATCAGATTACAGATGTAGTAAATACTATAAAAAATAATCCCGATTCGCGCAGAATCATTGTAAACGCCTGGAATGTAGCTGATATTCCGAATATGAATTTACCTCCATGCCATGCATTTTTCCAATTTTATGTGGCTGATGGTAAGTTAAGCTTACAGTTGTATCAGCGAAGCGCCGATATATTTTTAGGTGTACCTTTCAATATAGCTTCTTATGCTTTATTGCTCAAAATGATGGCACAGGTTACCGGGCTACAAGCCGGAGACTTTATACATACCCTTGGCGATGCTCATATATACACCAATCACTTAGATCAGGTAAAGCTGCAGCTATCGAGAGATTTCCGTCCTTTACCAGAAATGAAGATAAACCCTGATATAAAGAGCATATTCGACTTCAAATACGAAGACTTTGAATTGGTTGGATATGATCCTCACCCACATATCAAGGGCGAAGTGGCAGTATAAGAGTGATGAATTATGAGTTATAAATTATACATGGATTAACTCATAATTTACAACTTATAATTTATAACTCCTAAAAAGCGTGTTAGCAAATTTTGTTATATGGATACTTATTCTATTTCTCCTTTATACATTCGGAGATATATTAATTGTATTCTATAACAAAATTTGTAAGCGGAACGAAACATATAATCTTACAGATAAAGTCCTTATTGGTTTAGGCTCTTTGGCTATACCTTTATCCATCTGGTCATTGTATTTAGCCTCCAATCAAAACTTCCTGTTGATCATATCAACAATATCAATTATTTATTGGGGTATTAACCATAAAAGATTTATTGAGGAAATAAAAAAGGCTAAAGGAGTTTTGAGTGAGCAGTTTTCTACCTCTCAGATACTTCTTTTTGCTTCTTTCATTTTTACTTGCCTTTTCTTTTTCAGTTGGCAGCAAGATGTTTACGATTCTGCTTTTTACCACCTTCAGAACATTAGATGGAATGAAGAATATGCTGTTGTTCCGGGCTTGGGGAATCTGGACGACCGGTTTGCCTTCAACTCCAACTATTTCTTATTAAGTGCCATATTTACTTTCCGTTTTATTTTTGGAGTAGCACTTTATCCATTGCAACCATTTATAGTTATGCTTATTGGCCTATGGACAATCTACGAACTATTCAGATCAAGATATGAATTAAAAAGGCTTATCCTTCTATTTTCATATATCCTATTCTTTGGTGTATCTATTTATTTCATGGGAAACACATCAACCGATATATTTCCCAATATGATTGTATTTTACTTGATAGCCAGATATATTTTCTATCCTGAGCTGTTAAGGTCTAATTATCTGATAGGTATCATTATTCCTGTATTTTTACTTACATGTAAACTTTCGCTTTTCCCTATTGGGCTTATCAGCCTTTACCTTGTATATTATCTTTTTAGGGAAAAAAGATATTCGGTTATCTTTTTTGTTTGTATCACTGCCTTATTTATCCTTATTCCTTGGCTGGTTCGGAATGTGGTCATATCAGGCTACCTTATATATCCACTTTATCAACTCGACTTTTTCTCTTTCGATTGGAAGATACCTCACGAAATAGCCATAAAGCAGAAAGACTATATCTTTGATATTGGATATTATTTCTTCCGGATTGCAATACGTTACCCTCACGATAGTATCAGAGATCCATTAGCTATAAATATATTGACTGATATTATATATTTATTAGTATTAGCGACATTGGCTTATACCTCGTATAAATTGTTCAAAGAACGAAAAAGTATCGATCATAGTAAATTTTTATTATTTGTCGTATTTATTCTATCCATAATTATATGGGCGACAGGCGGACCTGATATTCGTTTTATACCCGGGATAATGTGTATCATTATTACATTCGGTGGTTACTTATTCTTTAGTAAGAAAGATATATTATTACCATCATTCAGTTCCAAATTACTAGGACTCTTCATTCTAAGTCTTATTGTTTGGACTTGTATACAATTATCCAATTTCCATTCCTCTAGTGAAAGTAGAGGTTCAAATATAGCTTCGCATATTTTACTCAGACCATATACTACAGTAGATATTCATAAGGCCTATAAAGATAAAGAACACGATATTTTATTTGAACCCTACTCTATAGGCAATAACTTATCCATATTTGTTAGTTCACACCTCCCTTCCGATTTGGCTTTTCCTGCCACTATTCATAGCCATTATTCCAAATTTCTTCCTATAGAATGTATTGAATCCCGAGGTCATTCATTGCAAGACGGTTTTAAAGTAAAGGGAGATTGTAATAAATAGTTTTTCACCTTTTTTTTATCACTTCTTTTGATTTGAGGTTAAAGAAGGCAATCCTCAGAATTCCCCCTATTTAGAAATTTCCGATATAAAAAAGGATAAGGAATTCTTAAAAAATGTCTGATTATGTCACAAACATCTAACTTGCTTTAGACCTTTGTCTAAAAAAGACTCATCATTTTTGAACAAAGAAAACAAAAAAACATTCCCCAGGCTATTGAGTTTATAAATTTGCTTTAAGTAGCTTAAGTAACATTAAAAAGCTCTGGGTATGAAAAAACTGTTTATTGTACAAACCAATAAAATGGAGAAAAAAGGCGATAGTTTCTATATCGACCTGAACATAGATATTCCTAAGCTCCGTCTTCAAGACAGTGAATCAATTATGCTTGTTCCCGTCCTTACAGAAGGAGATCACCATAAGGAACTACCTCTAATTCTAATAAATGGTCGTACACGTCATCGTGGCTATTTACATATGGTCTGGGAATTGGGCGACACTGTTATGCGTACTAGTTATGAGATATACAAAGCCTTCCGATCCCGCAGTTTTTGCAATAGCATCTGTTACTATAAAATTAAGATTGCTTACGAGAGTTGGATGAGTAATGCCCACATTGATCTGCAAGGTGTAGACGACGTTCCGTCAGGTGAACTCTATGTTAGTATGAGTTAAGAATTTCCTTGGTCATTAAATTATTAAATCTTGAAATCTTATCCCATGAAATAGCATCATACGTATCAAAATCTTAAATTAATAAATCCTATATTATCCATTAATCTCAAGGAGTTATGCTAAGATACCTACATATAGCCGGCATTATTTACATGCTTTTTTTTACAGTAGACCTCTACAGTCAGGAAGAAGACAGGCCTGTAAATAAGAATATCCCTGCCAGTATTGGGTTCAAAAGTAATATGCTTTATAACATTGGTGGGCTTTACAATATGGGGATAGAAACCATGCTTTCATACCAGCTAACCACTAGCCTTTCAGTAAACTACAGTCCTTGGGAACCAGATGATAATAAACGAATGAAGTTGTTGCTATTCCAGAACGAAACCCGTTACTGGTTCTGCAATGCTTTTTTTAGTCATTTTGTAGGTTTACAGCTCAGCGCCGGGCAATTCAATGTTGGAGGACTAGATATTTTAGGAACCAAAGAAGGACGTTATCAGGGTACAGCTTACAGTGCCGGGCTTACTTACGGTTATAACTGGATATTGTCTCCCCGTTGGAATATAGAAGCAAGTATTGGGCTGGGGTATGTATATGTAGATTACGATAAATATCGCTGTGGTGACTGTGGACGTAAACTCAAAGAAGACAAAAAAGGTTACTGGGGACCAACCCATATAGGGGTATCCTTGATCTATATATTGAAGTAAGGAAATCAAAAACAAACACCTATATAAGATGAAAAAGAAAACTCTACTGCTCGTTTTGATGATGTATATATCCTGTGGTGTCATAAACAGTCAGGAAATATACAAAGGCCAGATATACGTTACCAGCAAACAGTTCTATAATCAGGACGATAAATTGTATATCAAGCTAAAGATGAATATTAGTACTCTTGTTCTGCCTTCTGAGTACTATGTGACCCTTACTCCGGTAGTCAAGTATATGGGACAAAGCCAGGCTTTGCCCGACATTTTGGTCAATGGCAGCAAGAAGCACAAAGAATATCTTCGCCAGGAAGCCCTGGCTAAGAGTACCGACAATGCACCGGGCATGGTTGTCGAAAGTAGTAAGGACACTCCCGCCACTTTCTTTTACGAAACCAGCATACCATATACTCCTCAGATGAAAGAAGCTACCTTGTTTATCCGTACTCGCGATTGTGGCTGTAATGGCGAACAGGTACAAGAATTCGAAGATTTGGTAGTGAGTGGAGTGAATATTGTCAATCCTGCTAATATAAGAGTAGATAATTCTGTTCTTAACATGGTCGATTTCTTAGGTTCAAGCCAGACTAGCGAAGGAGATTATACTAAAGGAGGAATTATTCCTTTAAGTAAAGGGCTTTCTAATAAAGAACAGGAGTACGAAATTTATTATCGTCTCCGTGATGTAATTCATCAGATAGAACAGCAACAAAATACAACGATTCTGGATATCGAGCTTATCGGCTATACTGCTCCTATTGGCAATGTAAAGAAAAGCGAAAAGAATGGTATAGAAAGAGCTTTAAGTTTGCAAAATTATTTGCGCAGCTTGCGTATGGATGCAAAGGCGCCACTCAATGTTTCGTGGGTAGCCGAAGATTGGTCTACCATTACTACCCTGATTAAGGAATCAGATATAGTTTTCAAGGATGCTATTCTTGATATTATCAATAATGTAAGTGTACAAAAAGGTAGAGAAGAGGAATTAATCAAGCTGGCTAACGGAGTAGCATACAAACAGCTTAAAGATCGTATATTTCCACAGGTAAGGCGTTTGGAATATAATATTCATTACCGTCGCAAGGCCTGGAATCCGGATGAGAATACCTCTCTGTTGCAGTTCCGTCCTGATGGACTTACTCTGAATGAATTTTTCCAGATGGCTCAGAACTATACCAAGGGATCAGATGAGTTCAACGATATCTATGATCTGGCTGCCCGTCTTTATCCCGAAAGTCCCGAAGCTAATATAAATGCTGCAGCTGTAGCCCTGACCCAAAATAATACAGCTAAAGCACGCAGCTATATGGAAAAGTTTATGACTTATCCTCCTGCATTCAATAATATAGGCGTACTGCTCTATATGGAAGGCAACACCGATAAAGCCGAGGTATATCTGCAACTGGCAAAAGATGCAGGTAGCACACAGGCAGCCCAGACTTTAGAGTACATTAAAACAAAAAGGAGTTTTAAATAACATTTTACATTTCATAATTTCAGATTTTAGAGGTCGGTAGCTTTGAAGTTTTACTTGAACAAATATTTATTATGATCTATATAAATTTTGAAATCTTAAAATATAATTATTAACCCATTAAAAAAATGCCATTATGAAACCTAAAAGTATGAAACCCGGAATATATCTGATGCTATTGAGCACTGCTATACTGATAGGATTTAATAGCTGTAGTCAGGATGATGAACCGGAAGTAAAAGGAAAGAATGCCATGCTCGAACTCTTTATAGAAGGTACTCCGGGCTATAAAGCCAGTGGAGCATTACCGCCTGATGATGATACCGGAGATGCCAAGATTACACGACTAACAATCGGAGTCTTCGATTCTAGCGACAAGGTAAATGTTATAGCTGAGCCTTCACTGGCAGTAGGAGCCAAGGCCACTGTAACTTGTGAACCAGGAGACAATAATTCGGTAATTGTAGTAGCTAATGCTCCGGCAGGCACCTATGCAGGGGTAACAACAAAGACAGACTTTATAGCTAAAACATTGTCTCTGACGCAGGACAAATCCATCCTTCCAATGACAGGTACCAAAACAGGGCTCAATCTTACTGGAGGAGGGACTCTTCAGGAAACAGTTAGTCTTACCCGATTGGTGGCTAGAGTGCAGATTACTAGCTTGAAAACTAAGTTTGAAGGTGGCGGACAGTATGCTAACGGAAAATTTGTGTTGGATAAAATATTTATGACAAATGTAAAAAGCAAATCCAATACAGCTATTATTAGTACCGAACCTGTAACGAGCGATCTTGTACACGGATGGACTGAAACATCTACTAATCCTGACTTTCTTAGTATAATTGATCCTAAAGTAGAAATTACAGAAGCAGGATATACTACTCCACACTATTTCTATACTTTTGCTAATAAGGATGTAGTCAATACTACCCGTTTGATAATAGCCGGATATATGAAACCTACAGGTGTGGAACCAGAAGATGAAAACACTTATGTATATTATCCGATAGTAATTAACAAAACACAAATAGGTACCGAAATTGAAGAAAATGGGAATCCCGTTACGGAAAACCGAGATGGATATATAGACCGTAACAAAATCTATTCTCTTACAGCAACTATTAAAGGAAAGGGAGTAAAAGATCCGGACGAAGAAATTATTCCGGCTAATTTAGAATTAACCATAAGTGTAGAGAAATGGGCTCTGACAGTTAATCAAAATGTAGAATTTGAATAAAGAAGGATTGTGTTTAAAGATTTAAATCATTAAATCACCAAACCTTCGATCTCTAACCAAAAAGTTTAACCCGTGTAATTGAGCGATCTTATGAAATCAATAAATCTCCGTCTCGTTTCGATTATATGCTGGTTGTCGGCAATGCTACCGGGGTGTGTCACCGAATATCCTGATGGATGTATAGGATACACCCTATCGGTACAGGTCGTCGATCAGGAAGGAAATGATATTTCCAATCTGGTAGACTTTAGAGAAGTAGAGATCTATATATTCGATCAGGGACATTATAAACAAAAAGCATTGTTGGATTTGGATGCTTCCCTTGTATTAGATTACGACCGCAACAAGGTATTAGATTTTGTAATATGGGCAAACCATCGCAACGATACCTTGTCGGTGAATGAACCGGATATCGATGATCAGATGCATCAGCCTACAATCAGCCTGAATAAACGGACTAAAAGTAAAGAAAATGAGTATATTTTTCCTTCCGATCTTTACTATGCCTATTTCCAAGCCGATGGTAGTCAACTTACTGAAGAGGTAGCAATTAAAATACCTCTAAAACGTAAGATGGCATCCATGACCATTTCTACGGTTAACTTATTAGAACGCTACAATTACCCTAAAGAAGGTTTTTACTATAAAGTAAGAGGGCTTAAGGATGCTATTACTTTTTCAGGAGAACCGACAGGTAATACCATCGAGTATCACTATCCGGATTGTTATTTTGGAAAAGATGATGAACTGTATGCTCCTGCGTTTACTCTTTTCCCTTCGGGACAGGGGCAAGGTCAGGAAATAGCAATAGACCTTTACCATGGCGATAAATTAATATATACGGTCAATTCCGATGCTGACGGAAACCCTATAAGGGTTGTCGAAGGAAAACAAACTGATATATTTATTGATTTCAGGCATGCAACCATTATTATTAAGATAGAAGTCAACCCATGGGGAACCGTACATCAGGATGTAGAAACAGGAATATGAAAAAAGAAAAAGGATATGCTGATAAACCGGATAACATATATATTACAGCTGGTTTTTGTCCTCCTGTCAGTCTTCTGGCTATCTTCCTGTATCAACGAAGACGGCTATGAGGGTATTGAAGGAGAAATGGCCACAGTTAAGGTTTCCATAGAGCCCGAAAAACTGGAGGAATCCTTCCCCACAAAAGATTTAACAGAGACACAGGAAAATACCATCTACAATTATCATATATTGGTATATAACTCACAGGGAGAATTAAAGACAAAAGGCTATAGCAACAACAATGCTAAGATGACCTTGCAAGTGCCTATAGGAAACGGCTATAAGGTATATGCTATTGCTAACACCGACAATTCAAATCTTTTCAACGGGCAAGTAGCTAATACAGAAAGCAAGCTAAACTCTATGCTGGCAAGCGAAGTTTCCTCCTTAACAGGGGTAACAAACAATAACCGTCTGGTAATGGTTGGTAATATGTCCGGAATAAATATTACCAGTGCAAGCTACTCCCTTACCGGTTTAACTGTCTCCCGTATTGCCGCAAAAATCAATCTGAATATTTCCGCCCAGAACAATATAAAAATAACAGGGTATAGTATAAAACAGATACCAAAGAAAAGTTATCTTGTTTTACGACCAAATGCAAATGAAGGCACGGCAGGTGATTTGGCAGTGGGGGATGACGCCGCACCTGCCGAAACCTTCAATACTCCTAACACACCATTATCCAATTTACCCTTTCATTCCGTTTCATTCTATATGTATGAAAATCGTAGAGGAGGGCGGAAGTCTGTTAGTGGAAGTACCGGAATTACAGGAGATCAGAAACAGAAGGCTACCTATGCTCCCGATAATGCCACCTATGTAGAGATATATGCCACCCATCCCGAATTTACAGCTACCTACAAAGTCTATTTAGGAGCCGACAACAGCCAGAATTACAATGTTAAAAGAAACTGTCAGTATACTTATACAATTACTTTGAAAGATATTGTGAATGTAGATAGTAGGGTAGAGGTAACCCCTAGTGGTCAAATAGTGCCTCAAGCGGAATCTAATTGCTATATCGTACCACCAAACAGTTCTATCTATATTCCTGTAAGCAGGGCAAACAAAAGCGCATTAGGTAATCAGATCAATACTAATAGTAACGATTGGAAAGTGGAAATTTTATGGCAGACTTCACCCAATATGCTGACTCTTACAGCCAATCAGGCCACCCGCAAAAAAGGATGCTTTAAAGTAACTACTAAAGCAACACAGGGCAATGCTGTTGTTGTAGTCAAAAAAAATGATAATACTATCATCTGGAGCTGGCATATATGGATTAGTACAACACCTTCAACTAAAGTATTTGGAGGAGTTACTATTATGGATCGGAACATAGGCGCATTAAATGCAACCGCAGGAAATGTAGGCTCTTTTGGCCTTTATTATCAATGGGGCAGAAAAGATCCATTTCCTACATCACGAAGTAAAAATACCGGAGGATATGAAAATTCGCCTATATATAATAGTAGTGGGGCAACTGTTACCTATCCTCTATTAAATAACAATGGTACATTGGTTTACATGACAAGAAATCCACTCACTCATAGTTCAGGATGCATGGGTTCGAATGGTAATACTTCATGGGATAATGGTACTGCTAATTATAAAACAGTATATGATCCTTGTCCGCTTGGATGGAGAGTTCCTCGACTGGCAGCAATGACGATAATAAGGAATAATGCATCTAGCTGGGCTGGTTTTGGACGTAATTTTACAAATTTCGGATGGTTTCCGGCTGTAGGTTGGAGGATAAGTTATAGTGGAGAATTGATAGAGGTAGGAAACAGAGGGGATTATTGGACATCTGAGGCAACTACGCAAGGAAATGCTTCATATTATTTAAATTTTAATTCTGCTACTATAGAAATCGGAGATCAAGGGCTTTGGAGACCGGATGCTTTTCCCATTCGTTGTGTAAAAGAATAATTATGCAAAAAAAGAAACTTACATATCTCATCATCTATATTACTATATTATTTTCAGCAATATCTTGTGCGCAAGATGAATATCCTGTGCCTGAAGATGTAATGGCTATAGTAAAAATAGATATTCAGCCTGAAGATATGAAGTCTTCATTATGTACTAAATCTTTAACAACAGAACAAGAAAATACAATATATAACTATCATATACTGGTCTATAATTCGGATGGAGAGTTGAAATCGAAAGGCTATAGTACCAGCAGTGCAAAATTGACGTTGAAAGTGCCCATAGGAAACAATTACAAGGTGTACGCTGTCGCAAATACAGGTGATCCTAATTATTTTAATGGGCAAGTGGCAAATACCGAAATTAAACTAAAGAATATGTTGGCAAAGGTGGTGTCTTCAATAAATGAAGTAACTATTAATGACTGTTTGGTAATGTCTGGCAGTTTGACCGGAGTCAATATTACTACAGCTAATTATACCCTTACAGGTTTGAAAGTCTCACGTATTGCTGCGAAAATTACATTGAAGATTACAACTGAATATAATATTAAGATAACCGGATACCGCATCATGCAAATGCCAAAGAAAAGTTATCTTATTTCACGTCCTAATACAAAAGAAAAAGAACCTGACGATTTAGCTGTTGGTGATGACGCTGCACCTACCGAAACTTTCAATACAACAACAATCCCCCTGAATAATTTAGCATCTTATTCAATTTCTTTCTATATGTATGAAAATCGCAGAGGTAGAAGAAAAACTGTTAGCGGAGGTACAGGAACTGTTACCGATCAGAAACAGAAGGCTATGTATGCTCCCGATAATGCGACCTATGTAGAGATTTATGCTTTTGGCTCTGGGTTCAGAGCAACTTATAAAGTCTATTTGGGAGCCGATAACTGCCAGAATTATAATGTGAAAAGAAACGGACAATACATTTATAATATAACTCTTAAAAGTGAAACAGAAAATGATACCCGGGTAACTATTAATGAGTCGTTGCCTGCCCAACCTCTTTCTAATTCTTATATCGTGGATAGGGGTAAAACGATATATATACCTATCTTCAGAGCTAACCAAAGTTCTTTAGGTACACAGATAACCGATGTTACGAGCAATCAGTGGACTGTGCAGGTACTTTGGCAAACTGTACAAAATTTGGTAACCGTGTCTGTACCTACAAATGCCCGTAGTTTAGGTTGCTTTGAGGTAAAGACAACTTCGAGCAATGTATCAGGTAATGCAATTGTTGTTCTGAAAAATACATCAAATAATCAAATATTGTGGAGTTGGCATATATGGGTTACAAATTATAACCCCAATAGTACTAATGCCGGATCTACAAATGGTGGTTACAATGTAACAGGAGGTAAAATATATCGGTATAATAATGGGATGCGCAACACTGTTTTTATGGATCGTAATTTGGGAGCTATTAATGCAACTGTAGGTAATGCCGGAGCATTAGGGCTCTTTTATCAGTGGGGGCGCAAAGATCCTTTTCCGGCTACAGTCGGAACTACCGGAGATAATTCAACAATACAGATTACTATTTATAACGGGTCAATCGTATATCAATCGGGGCAGGCATCACTTAAAACAGCTACTCAAAATCCAAATACTTTTTATAATAGCAATCAACGACAATGGTGTACCGATGGCAATGATAATATGTGGGATAAAACAGGTAGAAATAAATCAGTTCTTGACCCATGTCCTCCCGGATGGCGGGTGCCAATGAGTAGTACATGGACAGGTATAACTGCTCTCAATTATGCTACCGGAGCAGGTCCTAATTGGAATCTGATTGGATATTTCCCCGCAAATGGCAATATAGAAGGGACTGTAAAAGGCTACGTGTACATAGGTTTACACGGACATTATTGGATTGCCGAAACTGATACTCTTGGTAGAGGTGGTTATTTTACAGTGACACCAACAATGGCTTATGAATATCTATATTCGGCAAATACACATGGAATAGGTATTCGTTGTGTAAAAGAATAATTATGAAAATAAAAAATATTATATATTACATTATTATCATATTCCCTTTGGTCTCTTCCTGTATTTATGAAAAAGATAATGAAGAGGTTGAAGGAGAAATGGCTACAGTTAAGATATCCATAGAGCCAGAAGAATTGGAAGAATCATTCCCTTCAAAATATCTGAACACAACTCAGGAAAATACTATATACAACTATCATATACTGGTCTATAATTCGGATGGAGAGTTGAAATCGAAAGGCTATAGTACCAGCAGTGCAAAATTGACGTTGAAAGTGCCCATAGGAAACAATTACAAGGTGTACGCTGTCGCAAATACAGGTGATCCTAATTATTTTAATGGGCAAGTGGCAAATACCGAAATTAAACTAAAGAGTATGTTGGCAAAGGTGGTGTCTTCAATAAATGAAGTAACTATTAATGACTGTTTGGTAATGGCAGGTAGTATGTCCGGAATAAATATAACGGATGCCAGTTATACCCTTACCGGTTTAACTGTCTCCCGTATTGCAGCAAAAATCAATCTGAATATTTCCGCCCAGAACAATATAAAAATAACAGGGTATAGTATAAAACAGATACCAAAGAAAAGTTATCTTGTTTTACGACCAAATGCAGATGAAGGTGCGGTAGGTGATTTGGCAGTGGGGGAGGACGCCGCACCTGCCGAAACCTTCAATACTCCTAACACACCATTATCCAATTTACCCCCTCATTCCGTTTCATTCTATATGTATGAAAATCGTAGAGGAGGGCGGAAGTCTGTTAGTGGAAGTACCGGAATTAAAGGAGATCAGAAACAGAAAGCAACCTATGCCCCGGACTATGCCACCTATGTAGAGATATATGCCACCCATCCCGAATTTACAGCTACCTACAAAGTCTATTTAGGAGCCGACAACAGCCAGAATTACAATGTTAAAAGAAACTGTCAGTATACTTATACTATTATTTTGAAAGATATTGTGAATGTAGATAGTAGGGTAGAAGTGACCCCTGGTAGCCAAATAGCGCCTCAAGCCGAATCTAATTGCTATATCGTACCACCAAACAGTTCTATCTATATTCCTGTAAGCAGGGCTAATAAGAGTGGAGTTGGGGAACAGATCGACGCCGTTAGCAATGATTGGACAGTTGAGGTTATTTGGCAGACTTCACCCGATATGCTGACATTAACTACAAATCAGGCTACAAGAAAGAAAGGTTGTTTCAAAGTTACAACTAATGCTACATTAGGGAATGCTATAATTGCTGCCAGAAGAATTACAGATAATAAAATTGTTTGGAGCTGGCATATATGGATGGCAAATTATGATCCGGATCAGGTAGTGAATCAAAATAAGATAAATAATGCTACCTTCATGAGCTGGAATTTAGGTGCTATAAGTGGAGTAAAGAATAATATAGGGAATCGGGGGCTTTACTATCAATATGGAAGAAAAGATCCTTTTCCGGGAACAGATGGAATTACTTCATCTGTAACTAAAGTTTATTATGATGGAAATAATAATACTATCACTAATGTTCCTGTTGGCAGTAATGCTACAATATTAAGCTCGATTCAAAATCCATCTGTATTTTATTTGGCGCCCAATACAACTTACGATTGGCTGACTGTACCGAATGATTATTTATGGAACAATAATGGAAGCAAAACAGCTTATGATCCATGCCCTAGCGGGTGGAAAGTACCACCAAGTAGCGTTTTCGTTCCTATACCTACATTTGCTTGGGATGGAACAAATTTAGGGATAAACAATGCAACCGCAGGCTGGTTTCCTGCTGCAGGATGGCGTGTAGCTGATGGTATTACTTTTTTCTATGTCGGAGGTCTTGGCGGATATTGGACTTCAACAGCTAGTGCTACAAGTACATTATATTTTATTTTTGATGCTTCTGCTCCGAATATTTCCCCTATGCCTCGGGTCAATGCTGTATCAGTTCGCTGTATTAAAGAATAGTTTAAAGTAATACAGAATAATTTATTCGATTTTTAGAAGGTTATTAATGTTTCTTTTCTGTTCTTCGAAGAAAGCAATTCGCTCCATCTCTCCGCTCAGGCTTATCAATGTAGCATATTTACGAAGCGATTCTACCCATTCTTTTGTAATTTTATTTGCACTTGGATCTAAAGATGAGAGTGAATGTATCTGATAGACTTGCATAAATGAATGCTCACCCCCTTCATGGCTGATATGGGTATAATTAGATTCGAAGTCTATATTAGATAAAAATATCCATACCTGTCTTCTTGCTCTGTTCTTCCCAAGTAGTGCAGTTTGTTCCAAATCCGAAACGAAGCTAAGTAAATCATCTTTTATTTTTACAAAATATTCGTCAGGAATCATTCTCAGGCGTCTGAAGTGTAGAATCTGTTTTATAAATGTAGTAATTATATTACGTCCCAAAATAAATGTCATGTTGGAAATATCAGATATCTTAGAGCTTATCTCTTTAAGTTTATGAATCATTTCTTCATTTATTTTTATGTCTGAACAGGTATAGGGAAATGGGCCTGTATATAGCTGATATATCCATTTGAATGCTCTGAAATGTAACAGATATATATATGGAAGCAGTAAACTTTGCGGAATAATGTTGCATGCAGATATAATATTTAGAGATGTTTTGTCTTTATATTTTTCAAATAGAGAATGATGTTCATTGTATAATGTGTTGTAATAAAATTCTTTATATTCTTTTATTGTATTCATTTTTTCGGGAGGGGTCGTTAATTCATATAAAACTTTATGACCTTTGATCTGCATGTTTACTATAACATCTAACGATAGGCCTAACTCCTCTGATATTATACAGGCTTCAGTAAATGTAAAAGGTACATCGCCCCGTAAACGGCGATAAGCAGCTTCCTTACCTAGCGAAAAAAGTTTCATGACCATGTTTAGCTGTTTATTTTTGGCTGGTATGTATATATTTAGTGCATCAATTAAATTTTGATTAAATCTTGAATTAGAAATCATCTTTTGTCTTCCTTTCTATACAGATATATTCTTTTACCTGAACAATGTGTTCAAATACAAATAATTAATAATGTATTTTGATAGTAAATCTGTTAAAAATAAAATAATAAACAGCTTTACTCAAGTATGCTGCAAATTATGAATAATATGGAAGTGGAATTAGTATATAACACTCAATGAAATAGATTCGAATTGCAAAAAATGAGTGTATAATAGCAAACCGTATTTGAAAATATCTATATGTGAGGAGCTTTTTTTTAAAATGCATAAAGCGTAATAAAATATAGATATATTGAACAAATATACAAAATTTTATTAGATTGTGATGCAGTATTGGTGGATAAATGTAGGGTTAAAAGCTTGTTTTTGTCTGCTTTTACTCTTATAAATATATAAAAAATTCTTTATATATCTATAGCTTATCATATATGTATAAAAGCTTATATGGAATTTTATTTTTATCTGTTATAATTATCGCAAAATTGCTAATTTTATAATTAGATAATTGAAAAAATATTTATAAGACAAAGAATATGAGACAAAAATTGCTATTATTGAGGGCTATCGAAGACTCAGATATTGAACTTTTAAGTAAATGGTTATACAAAGACTATATACTAAAGTGGTATCATGAACCAGAAGAATGGCTGTATGAAATGAAAGAACGGAAGGGTGCTTTTAGCTTCCTTTCTCATTTTTTGGTTTTACAGGAAAATATACCTTTGGGATTTTGCCAATATTATGATTGTTTTGATGCTCAGGAAGAATGGTATTCGGTAGAAAATCCTGGTAAAATCTATAGTATAGACTATCTGATAGGTGATGAGACATATTTGGGGAAAGGGTATGGAAAAGAAATTGTAAAAATGCTTATCCAAAAGATTGTTGAGGAGAAGAACCCTGAAGCAATAGTTGTACAGCCGGAAAATGAAAATATAGCTTCATGTAAAGCTCTTGAAGCAAATGGTTTTGTTTATGATGCTGATAAGGAATATTATATATTAAGATTCTGAAAAATTGTGTATTGTGAAGAATGTGAAATTTCCCATAATAAGAACAGAAAGACTCCTGCTAAGACAATTTATAGAGAGTGACTTGGAAAATGTTTTTAAAGGGCTTTCTCATCCTGATATCATAAAATATTATGGTATTAACTTCGATAGTATGGAAGCTACAAAAGAGCAATTGAAATGGTTTTCTGATCTTGAGGAAAGTAATACTGGAATTTGGTGGGCTATTTGTTCTCCAGATAACAAGATATTCTATGGGGCGGGAGGTTTGAATAATTTAATAAAGGAATATAAGAAGGCAGAAATAGGCTTTTGGTTGTTGACAGACTTCTGGAGAAGAGGTATAATGACAGAAGCACTGCCTTTGATCTGTACATATGGATTTGAAAATCTGAAACTTCATAGAATTGAAGGCTTTGTTGATAGTGAAAATACGAAATGTAAAAAAGCAATGACAAAACTAAATTTTCAATATGAAGGCACTATGAGAGATTGTGAAATTAAAGATGGAAAATATATTAGTTTAGATATTTATGCAAAGATAAATTACTGAATTGATAGATAGGCTTGTTAATCTATTTTTTGAATAAATCATGTTGCTTAAAGTATTTGCTGCATTTTCTATAATTCTGATTGTAGTTGCAGGTATTATTTATAGTAATGGAAATAAAAAGATATCTAAAATAATTCTTTTTATTGCTTTAGGTTTTATATTTATAACTATTATAATGATAATGGAAGAAATACTCATGATATTTTGGGATAAGAGTTATATTTTTATTTAAGAATATACTTCTTTGCGAAAAGTATATCTTTTATGTAAAATAGGTCTATTTATTTTATAGCAATCATAGTTGTTTATAATATACCTAAGATATTAACAAAATATAAAAGCAAAAACCATTATATTTGCTATTCGAACAAAAATTGGGTAAAAAAACTGGCAATCTGATAAAGTGCGAACAGATTATACACATGTCCCGATTTATGGAGTAGTTATGATTTATTAGGATCAGATAACATCAGATAATTCCGTAAGAATGAATCGGAATCTTAGATTAAGATGGATAAAGAAGATGTAATTTATTCTCAAATCTACAGAAAGTATGTAGATGAATTGTTTAGCTATGGCATAGGTCTTGGCTTTTCGGAGAGTAAATGTATGGATGCTATACACGACATCTTTTGTAAGATATATACAAATAAGAAAGAACTGGATAATGTTCTTAATCTTAAATATTATCTGTTTCGAAGTCTCAAAAACAGACTTATTGATATTTATAAACAAGAGAACAAAGTAAAGTTTAAAGAAATAGAGGAATATAATTTTTCGATAGAGGTATCGGTTATCGATGCCATAATAGACGAGGAAGAACGGCATATATTGAAAAATAAAGTAGAATTGCTGATGCAATCGCTGTCTAATAACCAACGTGAAGCTATTTATCTACGATATATGTTAGAAATGGATTATGATGAAATAGGCAAGTTACTGAATATTAATGCAGAATCTGTACGCAAATTAGTATATCGGGGAATTGATAAATTAAGAGGGCAAACAAGCCTTGATATTGCAATAGTTATACTATTATATTTTACGTAAATATATTTTTTTCCGAAAAGCTGTCCACAAAAATTAATTTGAATCGTCTTTACTTATAAATTGTCTTCTCAATTAGTAGAACAAAATGGATAGTAAGGAAAAATTTGACTATATAGACTTCTTATCTGATAGTAAATTTCTGGAGTGGAGGTTATTTCAAACGGAAGAATTAGACTACTTCTGGGCTGACTACATAAAAGCAAATCCTCAAAAAAAGCAGACTTTAGAACAAGCAATAGAGAAATTTAAAACTGTACGATTGAATGAAAAACATTTATCATCAGAAGCCACTGACAAACTTTATGAACGTATTTTATATACAGTATCTAAAAAAAGGAAGAAACGAAAACTTTATTACTATTCGGCGCTTATCGCTTGTTCGATATTGTTAATAGCTGCAGTTACAACGATATTTTTTAAAGGTGATCATCCAGAAATTGAATCTAAAACAATTATTGGAGAGTCGTTGCCATCTCAAGATATACAACTGATATCCGGAGCAAATATTATTGATATTAATCAAAATGCGGATTTAGTGCTTTCCGATGAAGGTAAAGTGGAAATTACAAAAGAAAGCCAAGTACAAACGTCGAAAGTGGAACTGAATAATAATATGAACAGGTTGGTAGTACCTTATGGGAAACGTTCAACTCTTTTGCTTGCTGATGGTTCTAAAATCTGGCTGAATTCGGGTACCGAATTAGAATTTCCTACAAATTTTGTTTCTAATGAACGTAGAATAAATGTTATTAGTGGGGAAATTTATATTGAGGTTAGCGAAGACAAGGAGAAATTTTTTTACGTACATACTTCGGAATTCTATGTTCATGTGCATGGCACAAAATTTAATGTTTCCTGCTATAAAAACTCCGAAAGTTCTGTTGTATTGGTACAAGGTAAAGTAAGCGTTCAGTCAATGAATGACAACCTTATACTGAATCCGGGAGAATTATTATCTATCGAAAATGGTAAAATGATACATGAACATGTTGATGTAAATGAATATATCAGTTGGAAAGATGGAGTGTTTGTTTTCAAACACATAAAAATATCGGAACTTCTGAAGAAAATAGGCCGATATTATAATATAGATTTCAAAGAAAATAAATCGACACTTCAAAAGCGTACATGTACAGGGAAACTATATCTGTCTCAAGATGTAGAGCAGGTGATGAATGTTGTTTCTGTTATATCAAACACATCATATAAAAAAATAGGGAATACAATATATATAACAGATAAAAATAAAGAGTAAAATTATTGTTAACTATAAATCAAAAACCACACAGAATCACATACTATAAAAAACAACAAGCCTATGGAAACTTAACTGTAAATACGAAAACCGGAAAATGGTGGCACATTTTCCGGTTCATAAGAATTTAACCTACAGAGATGTATTATTGTAAATTAAATTTATTTCAAATTTATGAAACATAAGATTAATCCAAGTCACTTTATACGACGAAAACAAAATCGTATCTTAAAAATTATGAAAATCACAGTATTTCTATTTTTTACATGTGTCTTTTCTATGTTTGCCGGAGAAACATATTCTCAGCAATTGTTGCCTCCCTTGGACATGAAAAATGTGACACTAAATGAAGTATTCTCACAAATAGAAAAAGAAACCAATTTCGTTTTTCTTTTCACTGATGACACAAATACAGAGTTAAACAAACGAATAAATATTAAGACTGCCGATTGGGAAAATATTGCTTATATAATAGATTTGATGTTGAAAAACACTAATTTATCATATATTATCACTGATAGGCAGGTCGCTGTTTATAAAAAAGAAAATTCGAAAAAAACTAATTCTTCGGAAAGTGCCACACAGGGAAACAGGCCGTCTCAGAAATCAATGGATATTACAGGGATTGTGACGGATGATAAAGGTGAGCCTATACCAGGAGTCACTGTATCATTACATTCGAATCGTCGGATGGCTAATTTTACTATGGCAGATGGTAAATATTTATTTACCGGTTTAAAACCCGGAGATCGTTTGATTTTCTCATTTATAGGGATGCAACAGGCTGATATTCTTATCAAAGAAGGCCAGACTGTATATAACGTAGTAATGCAGTATACCGAAAGTCAACTGAAAGAAGTTGTAGTGGAAACCGGTATATTTCAACGGGATAAAATAAGTTTTACAGGAGCGACAACATCCTATACAGCATCAGAAATAAAAGCAATAGGTAATCAAAATCTATTGAGCAACTTAAAAATATTGGATCCTTCTTTTGTTATGCTGGATAATTTGAGTATGGGATCAGATCCTAATACAATGGCAACTGTTCAGCTCAGAGGACAGGGTAGCACAAGCGTCAATGCTATTACAGACGAATTTAGTTCCGATCCTAATATGCCTTTGTTCATTGTAAACGGAGTGGAATCATCTATATCCAGAGTTAATGACCTTGATATTAATAGGATAGAATCTATTACTATACTAAAAGATGCCGGATCGACAGCAATATATGGTTCGAAGGGAGCCAATGGGGTTGTTGTTATAGAAACTATAAAACCCAAACCTGGGGAGTTTAAAGTATATTATAGTGGCGATTTTCAGATTCAAGCTCCGGATTTAAGCGTTTTTAATATGATGAATGCTTCTGAAAAACTTGAATTTGAACGTCTCGCCGGAAAGTATAAAGATACGCATAATTTGGGCGAATATCAGAAAGCATTAGATGATTTATATAGTGCTAGGCTTGCCGATATACAAAGAGGAGTTGATACTTATTGGCTTAATGAACCTGTACAGACCGGATTTACGCATGGTCATTCAGTCAGAGTGAGTGGTGGGGATGTTAATTTATCGGTAGAGGTAGGAGCAAAGTATAAGAATCAGTCGGGTGTAATGAAAGAATCGGGGCGTGAAACCTGGGGGGGAGATATAGGCATTACATATAGGAATCAAAAAGTCGTTATATCCAATTTTCTTGAGGCCTCAGGTTATAAAGGCAAAAACAGTCCTTATGGAGACTTTAGCGATTGGATTAATGCAAGCCCTTATTTTAGAAAAAAGAATGAAAATGGAGAAATAGAGAAGTTTCTTCAATATAGATTTGGATTAGGCTCATATAGTAGTTCGTATTCACCAATAACTGAGAATATTCCGAATCCATTGTACAATGCGAAATTAAATCATAAAAATGAAGAGAGTGAGCTTTATCTATCAAATAGTTTATCAATTATTTATACACCTATTGATGAAGTACGTCTAAAGGCTGGACTTGATCTAAACCGTACGCATAATCAAATCGAACGTTTTACTCCACCTGAGCATACAAAATATGCTGATAAATCGGTTTATTATCAAGGGGAATATTATGATAAGGAGCTGACAGACTTGTCTTACAGAGGGTATCTGGATGCGTCTTATGCAACTCTACTTAATAACCTTCACTCATTTACCTTTCTGGCTCGAGGACAGCTGCGACAAGACAAAGGTGATTATCTTTCAGTCGAAGCTCAAGGATTTCCTTTGGGAAGTAAAGGTACTCCTAACTTGGCACATAGTTATAGGGAAAATTCTAAACCTGGCTATGGAATAGGGGATCGTCGTAGCGTAAGCCTTATTACAGCATTTAATTACAATTATGATAAGCGTTATTTGTTCGATTTTACATATAGTCTGGATGGAGCTACTACCTTTGGTTCTAACGAATTATACAAGTCATTCTGGTCTCTTGGGCTGGGATGGAACATCAATAGGGAAGCATTTCTGAAAGATCTGAAATGGATTGATATACTTAAACTTCGTGGGTCTACAGGTATTTCCGGAAATCAGAATCAAGGACGTGTATTCTCGAAAAATGTATATCAGTATAACTTGAATAGTAATTATTTTGGACAAGGACTTTATCTTACAGGTCTTGCAAATCCGGATTTACCATGGCAGATTGCTAAAGATATAGGTGCCGGGATAGATTTCAGAGTATTGGATGGAAAATATTCTATGACTTTAGATTTTTATCATAGTAAGGTTGATCCTAGTATCATCTCAATACCTCAAGTACCTTCTTCCGGAGTAAGTTCATATCCGATGGATCTTGGTTACATCACTAAAAAGGGAGTTGAATTAATATTGGTTGTTAGCCCTGTTTACAATCTTAAAGATAGGATTATATGGCAAGTAAGGCTTACCGGAGCTTACAATAATGAAAAATATGGAGGATTTGGAGATGCCGTAAAGAATCTTAATAAAGAATTGGTTAACAGTAAATCCATGCAAAAGATAATGGATGGCTCTAGCCCTAGCGATATCTGGGCAGTACGGTCTTATGGGATAGATCCAGCTACAGGCGAAGAAATTTTTATAAAAAAGAATGGAGAATTAACCTTGGAATACAATTCCGATGATCAGGTTATAGTTGGTAATACAAGACCAGATTTACTAGGTGTTATTGGAACAAGTTTTCGTTATAAAGATTTTTCGGTGCAAGCCTCATTTAGTTATAGTTTCGGTTCTGATATTTACAATACTGCATTATTCAATAAAGTAGAAAATATAACAGCTTCGGCATTAGAAAAAAATCAAGACAAGAGAGCTTTGTATGACCGATGGAAACAGCCAGGAGATATTTCGAAATACAAGTCAATAGCTATATATGCAGAGCCAAATACACCTATTTCGTCCCGTTTTGTACAAAAGAATAATTATTTGAGAGCGGAATCCATAAGTTGTTCATACGAATTAAATAATAATCCTTGGATAAGAAAGAATTTGGGAGTTCAATTTGTTAAGATAACAGGCTATTTAAATGATATTTTCCGATTAGAAACATCTAAAACTGAAAGAGGTACCAATTATCCTTTCGCAAGGAATATTTCTTTGGGAGTAAACCTTTCATTCTAACAATTTAAATATTATAAAAATGAGATACATACATATATTTAAAACAATAGTTTTAGGATACCTGATATCCGTTACATTATCGGCTTGTAGCGACTGGTTGCGGGTAGATCCTATAGATCAGGTGTTGGAAGAGAATGTATATGATTCGGAAGCAAATATCAATAATGCATTAAATGGTATTTATCTTCAGATGGCAGAAGGTAGTCTGTATGGGAGTGAGTTAAGCGGAAGAACTATCGAAGTGTTGGCTCAACAGTATTATATCTCTCCCCAGTCAGAAAGATCGGATCCTGCAAAGTATTATATGGGGCAATACAATTATACAGTAGATGAAACAAAAGACCTTTTAGCCAATATCTGGAAACGCTCATATAATACAATATTGAATATCAATAATTTTATAAAGAATTTGGAAAATACACAAGATGTAATATCTCAAACAAAGAAAAATATCCTTTTAGGAGAAGCTTATGGATTGAGGGCTTATATGCATTTGGATTTATTACGATTGTATGGACCTATTTATTTAACTGATTCTACAAATGTTTCTATTCCTTATCGTACTAAGCCAGAAGCCGGGGTTCATGATAGATTGCCTGCAACAGAAGTAATGGATAATATCATAAGCGATCTTGACAGGTCTATTAGTTTACTTAAGGATGACCCTCTTGTTACTTATCATCCTGAATTAGCAAGCGATATCTTTTATAATATTCGTAATAGGAGACTGAATTATTATGCTGTATCTGCGCTTAAAGTGAGAGCTTTACTTTATCGCAATAACAAATCAGCAGCAGGTAAACTAGCAAAACAGATGATTATGTCAGATCGGATTTCATACATCTTTCCATGGATAAATCCGGAAGATTTTTCACGTCAGAATAAAGAGGATCGAATATTCTCCTCAGAAGTTTTGTTTGGAATTCACTCTTATAATATGTATTCTTATTGGAACACTTATTATTCTTCTGGTATTACAAGTGTAATAACATTATATGGTGGACTTAAAGCTAATCTTATACAAAATTTTGACCTTTCAGGAACTTCCTTAGATATATCACCAGACTATAGAGCTAAAAATTGGAAACCATATACGGAAGGAGAATATATGGTAACATTTAAATTTTCAAGATCAGTAGAATTAACCGAAGCTTCTTATTATCAGCCATTGATACGAAAGTCAGAGCTATTTTATGCTTTGGCAGAATGTGACAATAATATTGCTTATGTCGATTCTGTACGTCTAAATAGGAACCTTAAAACGGTGTCGGAAGCGAAGCCAAGCTGGAATTTTGATACAGAATTACAGAATGAATATATACGTGAGTTTCAGGGAGAGGGACAGCTTTTCTATTTTTATAAAAGGAATAATATAAACCTTGTAAGAAGTGGAAGTTCAACAGGCTATTTCGTTTTAACTGATGATGAATATGTTCTTCCTATACCTTCAGCAGAAACAAATGAATAAATCTAGAATTCATAAACATATTAGATAATGAATATTATGATAAATATGAAGAAAAATATATTGTTTTTATTCGGATTAATAGTATTGCTATCTTCATGTAAAGAGGATAAATTAGATACATTTTCCGGTGAATCGGACATCTATTTTACATTGCAAAGATGGAAAGGTGGGATGGGGATAGATTATAAATTAGAGTTTCCATTTGGAGATATTGTATATACTCAAGAATGGGAAATGATACGACAGACTCAGGATAGTATAACAAAATCATATGCCTTAGACTATTCTGGAGATCTTTATGATACAATATATATTCCTGTTTCCCTTATGGGTGATGTTACAGATTATGATAGAACCTTTAGTTATAAATTCAAAGAAAGTACTCAAGCTGTAGAAGGTACTGATTTTAGAATTGTTACGGCAATGATTCCTGCTCATAAATCAATTGGGGCTATCGCTGTAGAAGTAGATAGGGAGAGTCTTAAAGATACTACTTATATAATTGATTTCAGATTAGTGCCTAACAATAATTTCCAGACGAACTATACGACAATAAACCGTAGTAGTACAAATAATACGAAAGTAGATTTACGAGAATTTAGGTTAAGGATTAGTGACCTACTTGAAAAACCGCAGAGATGGAATAATTCATATCTTGGACCTTTCTCCAGAAAAAAAGTGAGATTACTTATTGAAGTTGCAAATGCAGATATCGATTATCTATATTCAGCAAAGCCAGATACAGGTATATTAACTTCATGGGGAAAATTGCTTAAGTTATACCTCTTGGACCAAATGAACAATCATAATAATATAATTTATGATGAAGATGGCTCTATAATGACTTCCGGAACAAATGTTTAAGTAATAAATATAATATTATGTATAAATATATTTTCAGAAAATACATAGTTGTAATCATATTAAGCATATCGTGCCTTTATTCATGTTATGAGGATAAAGGAAATTATGACTATACTTCTATTAATGAGATTGCTATAGGTAATATTCAGAAAGAATATTCTCTAAAGGTGGGCGAGGAAATAACTATTAAGCCTACCCTTCATTCTTCGATGAGTAATAATAATTATACTTACGAATGGGTTTTGACTAAATATACTATTGGTAATGAGGTTAAATATAATCATGTATGGTCTACTTTAAAAGAATGGGATAACTTTTCTTTGGGTTTGCCTAATGGCACACATTCATTATATTATAGAGTTAAAGATACCTCTACTGGGGTTTCGTGGACTTCTGATGTGTTTTCTATTAAAATTTTTAATGATATTTCGGCAGGTTTTTTCATTTTAAGCGAAGTAAATAATGTGGGTCGCTTAGACTTTATAAATTATTATAAAGATTCTCTTGATTTAAGATTGGATATACTAAATCAGATTGGGACAAATCTTCCATCTCTTAATGATCCTATAGGCGTTGCTTGTTATTCGGATGGTAATTCTCCTTTTTGGGGTGCTACTGCAACAAATGGAGGGCAGTACGCTACTTGTATAATAACGAAATCAGGAACATATAAATTAAATCCATTGGATTTCTCTTATGAAGAACTCTATAACATAAAGAACAGTATATTTGGTGCTCTACCATCAGATTTCTATGTCAAGAAAATAGTATATGATTTGCCCGGGAGTGTAAATCCTTCTAATGTATTACTTGTTGATAATCAGAATAGAATATACTCTTACAATAAAAGTTATCGTATATATTGGACTCCGGATATTTATACAAATAGCCTTAGTGATGGTACATATGTTAATGTATCATCAGAAGTAGCATCTATATCTAATGCTGGGGCTGTATTTTATGATGTCGATAAGAAAAGTTTTTTAAGACAGGCTATAAGGACAACATATTCTAGTTATTATTCATCTGATAGAGAACAAGAATTTGATGGACTTACATTTAAGTATAATGATACGGGACAAGATTTAGTATATATACATGGACGTCCATATGAAGGAAATGCTACTAATATGATTTATGTGGTATTGAAGGATATAGCTACCAGTGAGTTCTTTTTCGGACGCTTTTCAATTGATGGGGAGCAAAAATCTTATAATAAGATTAATGCTCAAGAATTTGATAAAGCAAAAGAATTAGTAATGACTAATAATGCCACTAAGAAAGAAATAGGTAATGAGTTTGTATATTATAGGACAGATGATAATATTTATGTATATAATATTGCAGATAACACAAATCAAGTGGTGTATACGGCTCCTTCAGGGCATAAAATATCAAAGATGAAATTTATTACTTTCGGAAAATGGCTAGATCATTTGATGATATTTACCTATGATCAGTCTAAACCAGCTGAGAGTTGTGGTAAATTACAGGTTATGGAAGTAAAACCAGTTTATGGAACTTTGACTTTGGCTGAGCATAATGAAGAAAAACTGGAATGGGATGGCTTTGGAAAAATAGTGGACGCAGATTGGAAATCTAAATAAAATAATCATAGCAGGCAGAATTACTTTTGCCTGCTATAAAAAAGATAATAGATGAAGAAATTACTATTAACAATTGTAATACTTTTCAGTATTATAGGTATAGCTTATGCTAGTAATGTTTCTACAATAGAAGGTACTTGGAATAAAAGGACTCCAAGGATAATCAAACTCTTTAAAGTAGAGGATGGAACTCTTAAAGAGATAGCATCTACTACATTGGCAAACGATAATAAGTTTTATTTTGGTTTTGCTCCAGACAAGGAAGCTTTTTATGTTATTGGGTTGAGTCAGGCAACAGCCCTTAATAATTATACGTTCTATTTTAAGCCGGGTGATAAATTAAATGTAGTTATCAATCAAGATAATACATATAACCTGATCGGAAATGAAAATACTCTTGAGAATAAAGAAATGGAACGGTGGCATAATTTTGTTTTCCCTTTAGAAGATAAAGCTGTTTATTATGCAGGCAAACAAAGTACATATGTAGATTATTTTCCTTTGTTGGATGAAAAGCTAGAGAGTTTGGGCTCTTATAATCAAGAATATAAAGGTAATTCTATTTTTAATGAAAATTTTAAAGCATTGCAAAAGTACGATATGCTTTATTATGCATTGCAGTTTTTAAGTACGCCGCGTATGGCTCATCCTCAAGGTGAAGATTTTTCTGATTATTATCTGAATATGGATATTGCAGATATTACATCTTCATCTAAGTTGCTTGAATATCCTTATGGAATGGGTATAATATCCCGGTATCATATGTTCATTCCTTCACTTAAATCAGATGATTATAGAGAGGAGCAGAAGAAAGAATTTCGCAATCCACAATCTATGCTGACTATAACGTTGCCTAAAATAGCAAATGAAACTATCAAAGGAGAAGTTGTATTGATGCAAACACGCTATATAAAATCATATGAAGGTTTTCTTGATTTCGAAAAGAAGTATGGACAATATCTGGTAACTGATAGTCAGAAAGATCGTTTTAAAGGTGTTGTATCGAAGGTGGCAGATAATAAGAAAGGGCAGCAAGCCATTGATTTTAAATTTCCTGATATCAATGGAAAAGATATTGCACTTTCCGATTTCAAAGGGAAGGTTGTGTACATTGATGTCTGGGCTACATGGTGTGCTCCATGTATAAAAGAGATTCCGGAGTTGAAGAAATTAGAAGAAGAATATCACGGAAAAGATATTGTTTTTTTAGGCGTATCTATTGATCGTTCAAAGGATAAAGATAAATGGAAGACCTTTTTAGAAAAACGTGAAATGAAAGGGATACAAATATTTGCAGGAGATAAGGCTCAAAAAGAATTAAAGGATCCATATAAAATAGCAACTATTCCTCGTTTCATTCTCGTAGGTAAGGATGGTAAGCTTATATCAGGAGATGCACCTCGTCCTTCGTCAACAGAAATAAGATTATTGTTAGACTCTACACTGAAATAATTAACATACTTACTTGGGGTTCGATGTGTTATAGTAGAGCAATTCACTACTTAATTTTGCTTTTATAAGAGAGTGTTACTTCGTAATAAGTGCACTCTCTTATTCCATTTTTATTGAGTCTGCTTTTTTTATTAAATGAACAAAATGATATTAAATTAGGTTTAATACGAAGAGTTTATTAATAAAAAGGTAATATTATGAAATACTTTTTGATAACTATTGGTGTTATATCTATTGTTTTATTTATTGTATTGTTGATCATTGGGGTTAAAGTTGTCTCGGCTATATTTTTATATATTGTTGGAGCTTTAGCTGTCATATCTCTTATTGGATTTATCATTTACTATATAGGTAAGATGGTTGGTAAAAATAGTAAATGATATAAAGCCTGTTTATTTAAGAAATAAGTCCTCAGATATTTTATCTGGGGATTTTTATATCATGGATAAAGGAGATAGAATAGCTTCGTCTTAGGAGGATTGTAGAAAAAAATATTAGCATTATAGATTAATAATTGGATTTTTATAAAAGAAAATGATAGCCGATATTAAAAAACATTTATTATACTATATTTCTTTATGGAATTTAGTCCGGGACGGAGAAAGTTTTTTTACCCATTCGAGTTTACTGCAACCTGTGCTTTATAAAAATAAAAAAGCGATATTGAAGATATTTATGGTTGATGAAGAGAAAAAAGGGGCCAAGTTAATGATTTGGTGGAATGGGGTTGGAGCAGTAAAAGTGTTTGAATATTCTGATGATGCTATTCTGATGGAACGAATCGCTAATGATTATTCATTAACAGCAATGGCAATAAATAATCAAGATGATAAAGCAACACAGATTATTTGTAATGTCGCAAACTTATTGCATTCATACAATCATGATTCATACCCAGAGTTAGTAACATTAGAACACCGTTTTGTGGATCTATTTTTATTTGCGGATAAATACGGTGAAGTATTTAAAAGATGTGCGGATATAGCCAAAAATTTATTAAAAAATCAGCAAGATAGAGTAATCCTTCATGGAGACTTACATCATGAAAATATACTTCATTCAGCAAATAGAGGCTGGTTAGCTATTGACCCCAAAGGCATAATCGGTGAACGAGCTTTTGACTATGTGAATATCTTATGTAATCCTAATGCAGAAGTGGCTTTAAAGAAAGGTCGATTTTTATGTCAGATAGAATTAATTAGTAAAGAAGCAAAGATTAGTTGTGAGAATGTATTAAAATGGGCCGCTGCATGGAGCGGATTATCTGCTATATGGTCATTAAATGAAGGACGTGAAAGAAATATAGCTTTTGAGGTAGCAAGTATAGCATTACAAGAACTGAATATTAGATGAATTAATGGTACTGTCCCTAATTTTGTGTAAGTGTCAACCGTGTAGTTGACGCTTACACAAAATTAGGGACAGTACCATTTTTTATCAAAATGCCATTGTTCCAGCTTTAAATCCAGCCTTTATAAGAGTTCTTGTTGATTGTCGATTTATTTTGTCTCCATTATGATTATCATACATCTTTATTATATGTAAATATTGTCCTCTAGTTAGACTTGTTGCTCTATTATAATTAACTTCTTCTTTGAAGAGCTCTTTCTTGCATCATTAAATTTTTATTATATTCAGTATGGTGTACAAATGGTTCTTGAGATTCATTAGGATGAGGGAGGCCTCCTGTAGGTCCTAATTCATGAGCAGAGACACTTCTATTCTCTCTATCCATTTCTTTCTGTGCATAGGTTTCTGATAAACGTATATCTAAAGCTCCAAGTTTAGTTACACCTAAAGTCTTTGCTCCCTCCTCTTGCTTTATCTTATTATCATCCACTAATTCAAATAAATGATTGGTATCTTTAGCATCTAAGAGTGTTGATGCCATATCAATATTTTGTGATGAACTATTTAATAAAGAAGCGTTGATAGTAAAATGATAGTTTATTCTACCATCACTTCCTGTAGTTGATTGTAATAACCCAATCCTCGCCTGTTGGATCAATAATTCTAATTGGATTATTTCCCACATACACATATGGACTCCAACTATAATATTTTTCCGCCAATGGATCGACCGTTGTAAACCTCCATTCATCCTTATACCTAGCCGAATAATCATACATATTCACCCCATGCATCTCATCCAGCTC
>USOX01000022.1 GCA_900556485.1 uncultured Dysgonomonas sp. | reverse complement strand
AGCGGGACCGAGAATTGAACTCGGGACCTCATGATTATGAATCATGCGCTCTAACCATCTGAGCTATCCCGCCATCATCATCTTTGCGGGTGCAAAAATAGGGTATTATTTTTGATATTACAAGACATAAAGAGAAAAAATCTAAAAAATATTTTACACCAAAATCTAAGACCTTTATTTACAGAAGAAAAATAGCTAATAAAATTTAAGACAAGCATCTTTCACGGTTTTATATAGCCTTAACATTTTTCTTTTTACTACTTTTGTAGTCGATTTTGAATAACATATACATGCTTAAGGTAAAACGACTATATACATTTCTAATACAGACATTCCTTCCTGTCTTTTTTATGACATTTGCTATATGTCTGTTTATTGTATTAATGCAGTTTATATGGAAGTATGTGGAAGACTTTGTTGGTAAAGGACTTGAAAATACCGTACTGGCAGAATTATTCCTATATGCTGCTCTGACACTTATACCAATGGCGCTTCCATTGTCTTTACTTCTGGCTTCACTTATGGCTTTTGGTAATCTGGGTGAACGGATGGAGTTATTGGCTATAAAAGCGGCCGGAGTTTCCCTGTTAAAAGCAATGAAGCCTCTGATCATACTGGTAGCCGGTATTGCTATAGGTGTATTCTTTTTCCAAAATGAAGCAATGCCGCGTATACAGGTAAAATTCAGGGCATTATTAATCTCTATTAAGCAAAAATCGCCAGAGCTGGATATACCTGAAGGCTCTTTTTACAGTGGTATAGACAAATATAGCTTATATGTAAAGAAAAAGAATCCTGAAACCAAAATGCTATATGATGTTATGATATACGACCGATCTAAAGGTTCTGATAACATGACTATTATTGTTTGTGACTCGGGAACGATGCAAGTATCTGAAGATAAAGACTTCTTGTTACTTAATTTGTATTACGGACAGCAGTTTGCCAATGATAAACAATCCGGAATTGGAAACAAAGCAAATAGCCGTAGTAATAATAATGATTTTATACCATACGCAAGGGAAAATTTCAAAAGAAAAGAAATAATAATACCATTCGACGGAGGTTTCGACAGGATGGATGAATCGAGTCTTGAAGGAACGCAGATTTCGAAAAATATTACGAAACTGGAAGAATCAATAGATTCGATGGGTATATATCTGGATAGTATAAATATCCGTGACCGGAATGCAATAGCCAGACATACCTATTTATCGTACCGAAACAATGATTCCTATAAAAACGGTGAAACTGAAGAAAAGGAAATAGAAAAGGAACAGGTAGGGAAAGTCAATTTCGATTCCCTATTGCATACCTTTACCAGAGCTGAATTGTCGCAATTTTATTCTACAGCGGCAAGCGAATCGGAGAATAACAGATTCAATATTATAGAATCTACCCAAAAGATGAATCTGCAACGAAATATACGGATGCACAAAGTAGAATGGCACCGTAAGTTTGTGTATTCATTTGCCTGCCTCATCTTCTTCTTTATAGGCGCACCATTAGGTGCTATTATCCGTAAAGGCGGGCTTGGTATGCCTGTGGTTGTATCTGTTGCATTATTCATAGTATATTATATTATTGATAATGTGGGATATAAAATGGCCCGTGATGGTGTTTGGGATGTATGGCAAGGAATGTGGCTTAGTTCGGTTGCACTGTTTCCGTTAGGGGTGTTCCTTACCTACAAAGCAATGAACGATTCTGCGTTATTCAATCCTGAGGCATATGGTAAATTCTTCCGTAAGGCATTATTTATCAAGAGTCCACCAAAAGTTACAGCAGCAGAACGAAACAGAATGCTCAGAGAGATACCGGCTATATCTGAACTTAATATTGAACCGAACTTCCTTGTTGGCTTGCAAGCTATGGATAGTGATAAACTAAGAGATGTTATCCAAAACTTTCATAAATACGAAGGGTATAATAAGAATATGCAGCTAGCCGCATTGAGCCTATTAAAAGAACGCGGGGCTGAGCTTGATGATATACTGAACAGGCAAGATACAAGATATGCAAATGCAATATATGACTACTATTGTTCAAATTCTCTGTTTGCCAACATTACTTATGTATTGACATTATTATCCCTTATTATATTGAGTACAGGTGTAATATTCAAAATAGTAGGTATTGCATACTTGCTGCTATTTATCCGTTCTGTTACATACTATTTTGCTTTTTATAAAAATATAAAGAGTAGAAAACGGATATATCATACTATTGTAACAGTAGTATCACTTATCTGTTACCCCGCAATGTTCTTCTTTGTCAAGAAGCGGATGGTGGCAGATATAAAAGAAGTACAGATCATAAAGGATTAAAAAAGTATTTGGATTTCAAAATTTCATATTTCAAAATTTCATGATTTTGTTGTCCCACGAATTCTTTGTACAGTTTTTTAGATATATAATTTTGAACTGATTTTTAAACCTTGAAACATGAAATCTTGGAATTTTATTTAATAAACAAGCTATGGACAAAATAAAATTAGATACAGTAGAAGAAGCTATAGAAGAAATAAGAAAAGGGAATTTTGTAATTGTTGTAGACGACGAAGACCGTGAGAATGAAGGCGACCTTATCATTGCAGCAGAAGCCATCACTCCTGAAAAGGTAAACTTTATGGAAACTCATGCCAGAGGGCTTATTTGCACACCTCTGACTGCAGAAAGATGTGATGAACTTGACCTACCTATGATGGTTACAAATAATACTGCTACCCATGCTACACCGTTCACTGTATCTATAGATTTATTAAAAAACGGAGTGACTACCGGAATATCCGCATACGATAGGGCACAAACAATATTAGCCCTGACCAAAAGTGATACCAAGCCGGAAGATTTTGGTCGTCCGGGGCATATTTTTCCGCTTCGGGCAAAAGAGAAAGGAGTACTGAGTCGCGTGGGGCATACTGAAGCTGCTGTTGACCTGGCTCGATTGGCCGGATTGTATCCTGCCGGAGTACTTATCGAAATAAAAAAAGAAGATGGTGAAATGGCCAGATTGCCCGAACTCAGGGAAATGGCAGACAAATATAATCTCAAATTAATATCTGTTGCTGACCTGATCCGTTACAGACTCGAAAGAGAATCTATCATAGAAAGAGGTGTAAAAGTGAAAATGCCAACTGCATATGGAGATTTCAAACTTATCCCATTCAAACAAAAGTCGAACGGACTGGAACATATGGCTCTGATAAAAGGTGAATGGAAAAAAGATGAGCCTGTGCTTGTACGCGTACACTCTTCGTGCATGACGGGTGATATACTTGGCTCTTGCCGCTGCGAGTGTGGTGAGCAATTACATAAAGCTATGCAAACCATAGAGAAAGAAGGTAAAGGTGTGATAGTTTATCTTAATCAGGAAGGCCGTGGTATAGGTCTGATGGCAAAAATGGAGGCTTATAAGCTACAGGAAGAAGGTTATGATACTGTAGATGCTAATCTGCATTTGGGTTATCGTGCCGACGAACGTGACTATGGTGTAGGTTCTGCTATTCTGCGCGAATTAAATGTTTCTAAAATGCGCCTAATGACGAATAACCCTGTAAAACGTAAAGGGCTTGAATCTTTTGGTCTGACTGTGGTTGAAAACGTACCTCTTGAAATAGAACCAAATAAATATAATGAGTTCTATATGCATACTAAAAAGGAACGTATGGGGCATAACCTGAATAATGTTGATTGAGAAAGTTTATCTATATAGAGCCCCTTAAATCCCCCAAGGGGGACTCTCGGTGAAATAAAAAAGGGGAGGAAAAAGGTTACAATAAAAAAGTAACAAATAGGTGTCACCTTTGTCACTTTTTATAAAATAAAATAAATATTCTATTTTGTCTCAGGTATGGCAAAAACTGAAACAGAGAGGAAATTTGACTATATGGTTTCGAAAATTATCTGGCCTCCCTTCAAAGCAATGGGATATAAAAAGTCAGGTAATAATTTCCGTTATTATAATTCGGAAGAAGGCTGGGGAAAGATTGTCAATTTTCAGAAAAGTATGTTCTACAATAAAGAAAATATCCATTTTACTGTAAATGTCGGTATATTTTCTGAAAAAGTTTATCAATATTTCAGTCAATCGCCCGGCGATAAATTTAAGGAATATAACTGTACGATAAGAGAGAGGATTGGAAGTTTGATGAATACCAATGATACATGGTATGATATCAATGAAGAAACAGATGTTGATAAAATTTACCTCAAAATAGAGCAGATCTTTGTGAAGTATGTACATCCTTTTCTTAATAAATTTCAGTCGGAGAAAGATATTTTAAATGAATTATTAAACAAAACCAGTTTGAATATCCCCGAGATAAAAGCGTTGTATTATAATGGTTATGCTCAACGTGCAATGCAAGAATTGGAAAAGGAGATCAATAATGCAAGAAAAGCAGAAAGTTATAGGGAACGGCTATTGGAACTAAAACAAGAATTAGACAATATAACAAATTAAAAACAGAAAACAGAATATGTCACAAGTATCGGCACGTATAGCCAGTCTGGCAATATCAGAAACGCTGGCTATGTCCCAAAAAAGCACTGAGCTGAAAGCTCAAGGCATCAATGTCATTAATCTGAGTGTGGGTGAACCGGATTTCTTCACGCCTCAGCATATAAAGGATGCCGCTAAGAAAGCCATAGACGACAATTTTTCTTTTTACTCTCCTGTACCAGGTTATTTGTCACTCAGACAAGCAATATGCAAAAAACTGGAAACTGAAAACGGACTGAATTTCAAACCTGAACAGATAATCTGTTCTAATGGGGCAAAACAGGCTGTATGTAATGCTGTTCTGAGCATTGTTAACAAAGATGATGAAGTGATTATACCTGCTCCTTGCTGGGTAAGCTATATAGAAATGGTAAAGCTGGCTGAAGGTAAAAGTATTGTCTTACATACAGGTATTGAGCAAGATTTCAAAATAACGGCCAGCCAATTAGAAGATGCTATAACACCAAAGACTAAAGCTATTATCTTGTGTTCTCCTTCTAATCCTACAGGAAGTATTTACTCTAAAGCTGAGCTTGAAGCTTTAGCTAATGTATTGGCTAAATATCCGAATATAATCATCATAGCCGACGAAATATATGAGCATATCAACTATGTGGGCAAACACGAAAGTATAGCTCAGTTTGAAAACGTCAGAGACCGCGTTGCCATCATCAATGGTGTATCGAAAGCTTATGCTATGACCGGATGGCGCCTGGGGTGGATGGCTGCTCCACAATGGCTTGTTTCTGCATGCAACAAATTACAAGGTCAATATAGCTCGAGCCCGTCTAATATAGCTCAGAAAGCTGCAGAAGCGGCTTATCTAGGCGATCAACAATGTGTAGAAGATATGCGTCAGGCATTTATCCGCCGCCGCGACCTGATTGTAAAACTAGCCTCGGAAATAGAAGGATTCAAAGTGAATAAACCTGAGGGCGCATTCTACTTATTCCCTGAGTGCAGTTATTACTTAGGCAAATCGTATAATGGCAAGATAATCAATACTTCTGCTGATTTAGCTATGTTCCTGCTCGAAGAAGGGCACGTGGCATGTGTTGGCGGATTAGCATTCGAAGCTCCTGATTACATACGTTTCTCTTATGCGACTTCTGATGAGAATATTGTAGAGGCAATGAGACGTGTGAAAGAGACATTGGCTAAACTAAAATAAGAGGATCGCTCCTACCCTATAATTTAGATTTCAAGATTTCAGGGTTCAAGATTCCAAAACAATGTGTATCAATAAAATATAAATGAGAAAGACTGTCCTCCACTGAGAACAGTCTTTCGTTATTTACACCATCTACTCCGGTATCTTTTTCTTATATATGCACCCTTATAAACCTAATACCGAATATAAAAATAGATAATGGATAGACAGTTATTGAAGTTTAAATGCAACCTTACCTTTAATATCTGTAGCAGAAGCTCCAATCAAAGCTTCAAAGTCTCCATTTTCGGCAACCCAATCATGTTTGTCTGCATCGAAGAAGCTTAATGCTGATTTATCTATAGTGAAAGAGACAGTCTTTTCTTCACCTGCCTTAAGATTGATCTTCTCAAAGCCTTTTAGCTCTTTTACAGGGCGTGGTAGAGAAGACTTCAAATCGCTGATATATAGTTGTACAATTTCAGCTCCTTCGCGGTTTCCTGTATTCTTTACATTTACCGAAACTGTTATTCTATCTGCTGCTGTCATCTTATTATTATCAACAGACACTTTTCCATATTGGAAAGTAGTATAGCTCAATCCGTGACCAAAAGGGAAGAGTGCTTTAACCTTTTCTTTATCGTTCCAACGATAGCCTACAAAAAGGCCTTCATTGTAAGTGACTTCTCCATTTCCAGGATATTCACCTACCTTATGTGCACCTACATCATCTAATTTAACAGGGAAAGTGAAAGGCAATTTGCCCGAAGGATTTACATCTCCCATAAGGATAGAAGCTAATGATGTACCGGATTCTGTTCCATTATACCATGATTGTACAATTGCGGGAACTGTATTTACCCAAGGCATTGCAACAGCGTTACCTGAGATATTTACAACCACAAGATTCTTATTTACGCCTAATAATTCAGTTATTACTTTATCCTGATTGTAAGGCAATTCAAGATGTTTGCGGTCAACGCCTTCACAGTCTTGATGATTACTCTTATTCAATCCTCCGATGAATATTACAACATCCGCGGTTTTCGCTAATTCTTTTGCCTCATTGATCAGTTCTGCTTCCGAACGGCTCTCTGTTAAATCCTGACCTGAAGTAACGCCATTATAATCACCACTGGCATCTCCAACATAACCTCTGGCATATATAACTTCAGACTGAGTACCTACACGCCTTTTGATCCCATCTAACGGGGATACTTCATATCTGGCTTTTAAGGAAGAACTTCCTCCACCCACAGTCATTGCTTTGATTGCGTTTTCTCCTACCACCAATATCTTTTTAACCTTATTCAAGTCAATAGGCAACACATTATTCTTATTCTGTAAAAGAACTATCCCTTCTTCTGCAATCTTGCGTCCGGCTGCAGCATGTTCTGCTGTACCAAATGATCCCCAAGGACGTTTGGTATTCATTGTGGTACGGAATGCTAAACGTAAAATATTACGAACTTTCTTATCTACCTCTTCTTCTTTTACTTCTCCTGATTGAATAAGTCGCAAAAATGGTTTTGCTAAATAATAATTATCATAGGCATTACTAGCACCTTCACTCAAACCGTCTGTCCATGAACCAAATTCCATATCCAAACCGTTGTAGATGGCTTGCATGGTATTATTCACACCACCCCAGTCAGAAACTACAACACCGTCAAAACCCCATTCACCACGAAGAATATCATTCAGTAAATATTGGTTCTGACAAGCCCATTGTCCTTTATATTTGTTATAGGCACCCATTATAGACCATGCCTTTCCTTCCTGAACTGCAGCTTTAAATGCCGGCAAATAAAGTTCATAAAGAGTACGGTCATCCACATTTACATTCACTGTATGGCGGTCTACCTCTTGATTATTCAAGGCAAAGTGTTTTACACAAACTGCAACTCCGTTGGCTTGTACTCCATGTATATATGGAACAACCATTTTAGAAGCTAAATACGGGTCTTCGCCCATATATTCGAAGTTACGTCCATTCAATGGCGTACGGTAAATATTTACTCCGGGTCCTAATAGAATATTCTTATTGCGGTAGCGGGCTTCTTCGCCTATGCTTTTTCCATATAGTAAAGATAAGTCTTTGTCCCATGTAGCTGCAAGACATGTAAGAGCAGGGAAAGCAATACATGAGTCGTTAGTCCATCCTGCCTGATCCCATTCGTCCCACAATACTTCAGAACGTATGCCATGAGGCCCATCTGTTGCCCAGTTTTCAGGGATTCCCAAGCGAGGAACTCCTGCTGAACTAAATTTAGACTGCGCATGACACATAGCAACCTTTTCTTCTAATGTCATTCGGGAAAGAGCATCTTCCACACGCTGCTCAATAGGTTTACTTTCGTCTAAGTAAACCGGTAATTGCTGGGCAGACACCTGAAGTGTGGCCAACAACATCACTAAAGCGATAAATTTCCGTTTCATTTGTTTTTGAATTTTAAGGCCATTGGCCTCCATTATCATTTCTTTATTTCACTTTTAAGCCTAAGGCCTCAACATAATCTTTCTGGATCACATTATTTTTGAACTTACATGCCTCTAACAAATCAGTCATCGCTTTTCGTGCTAATTCCTGATTCGGGCGAGCATCGCGGATTTCCTTATAAGTACTTCTTGGTGCTTCTGAGAATTTCACAACTTCACTCCAGTTTTCCGGAGGAGTGATGCCAACAAAGCAGGAGCCATCCATTTTCTTATATGGCCAAAAAGTCCATCCTATATTATTATCTTCCATTGTCTTGCAAAAAGTAGCCATCCACTCATTCGTATTATGTCCTATTTCACCCATATACATAGGTAGGTTTACACTATCGCGAAATTGGATGAAATCCTTTATAGCTTCAGGAGTAGGCTCTCCTCCATAACGATGGCATGTATACATTATTTTATCATCGAATTTAGAATCTTTGAAAGGTTTGAAATTTCCATTCCATTGTGAACCGCCTAACAGAATTATATGATTCTTATTTACCTCGCGAATAGCAGCAACACCCATTTTATAGATACTTTCCAATTTACCATTCAGCTCATCCATATTATCAAAATAAGGAGCAATTGGTTCGTTGAATAATTCAAAGCCTAATATTATCGGCTCATTTTTATAGTAGTCTGCAATCTTCCTCCAAATATCGCAATATAGCTTCTGGCTTACTTCACTATCGAACAACCAAGGATAACCATAACTATCATCAATATTATCTCCGGTCTGTCCTCCCGGAGCATCATGCATATCCAGAATCAAATATAGGCCTTCTTCACGACACCAGCTTATCAGTGTATCTATACGGGCAAATCCATCCTGATTGGCAGTCAGTCCCATATAGTCTTCGTCAGTAAACAATTTGTAATGGAAAGGTAGACGGACTGTATTACTACCTGTCTCTTTTATAAAGTGTAAATCTTCTCTGGTAATATAATTATCTTTGAATGCTTTCCAAAATTCAGCCGTAAAGTCAGGGCCTACCATCTGACAAAACATTTCGTTAATAAAACGAGCTGAGTTTGCCTTATTAAAATTAAACATATAGCCTTCCGGATTTAACCAGTTGCCAAGATTTGTTCCTTTGATAAAAAACTTATTCCCATCAGGAGCTATCAGATCATGACCTTGAATTCTCATGAAGGACTCAGGAGAAAACTCTTTTGTCTCTTCCGTTCCTGACTGGCAACTAACTAGTCCAAAAAGTATAACAGAAATAAGAAATAATAGTTTTTTCATGTTATTGGTTTTAAGAAATCAAAATGAGCCTGCTTTGGTGAATATAAAAGCAATTAAACTTCACAATACAGGCTCATATTTATTAGGTTATATTATTATAGTTCCTTATTTTTTCGTCACAGTTAGTACAGCCGCATCATTGCCTGCCGAAAGATCAACAGTAAATACATATGTTGCTCCGCTTTCTAGGGTTTTACCTTTATATAAGCCAAGATTTCCATCTCCACGCTTATCATTTCCTGGGCCTGGCTCTATATTTTCTCCAATAAAGACCAGATCACTTTTGGTAGATATCTTTGTATGGCCAAATTCTCCCCCCCATCCTTTCTGATGGAAAAACTTAAAGTTGATATCCTCCACAGGGATATTCACTCCTGCCACTAATGATATTTGATATTTTTTGTTTCCAAGCGGAACCATACAAATAGCTTTAGTTTCTCCCCATTCAATAGAATTGGTTGCAAATGAAGGGTTACCGATCTTATCTCCAATCACCCACACGGCCCCGGAACCATCGGTCTGCAAAGTGGCTAGTGAGTTTTCTGACATAACTTCGATAATAAAATAATTATATTCGAAATTAGCGGTAAATCGATATTTACCATCTTGTGCTGCAAATGTTATCTTTCCATCATCAGCTTTATTCAGAAAGTTTGGATCGATCCACCAATCCGAAAGATTGTCTATACCTCCAATTTCGAGTTCCTGACCTTTTGTAAACTCCATCTCAACTTTATAGTTATTATCATCTACTCGCTCCATAGCTATATCATTGACTGTATATGCTATAATAAATGGAGCGGCATCATAGGTCTGTGTATTAAACGTGATAGCGTATTCTCCTGCAAAATTAGAAAATGGAATCTTTGTTTCTGAATTCTCTATAACAGCATTATCTTCCCATCCAAATGAAATTTCATTACCATTTGTCCCTACAGCAGGCGCTTTGATATAACCCGGTACTTTCATTGGAAAATTCTGGGTAACTGCATACTGATATAATCCTGTACGTTCCATACGGATTTCCTCATCACTTGTAATAAGGGTTAGGTAAGGAAAATCGGGACGGCTCAAAGGAAGGTCATAAGATTTTTGAGTTATTGTCAGATTTATATTCTGTAACACAAACTCCAATGTGGCTGTACCATTAGGTATATTTGCATAATATGGCACAAATATTTTACCTGAATAATCTCCTTCTGTTTTAGTACGAACTACAACTTCCGAGACCATTTCGTCACCATAATAAAGTTTGGCTTTCAATGTAGATAAAGGAACATCCTGATCGGAAACATTGATTGTAAAAGGAAGGCTATCTCCAAATAGAGCACTACCAAATTCTGTTTTAATATCAAGTACAGGGTTTCCCGGTTTGTCATCGTCATCTGAACAAGAATTCAGAATAATGATGCTGGATAAAATCAAAAGAATGTATTTATATATTTTCATAATCTGTATTTTTATTTTTTCCAACGATATGAAACAACTGATTTTGAAGGAACTTCATAGTTAAAATGTTTCGTTCCATCGCTTAAGTAAACCTTTTTGTTTTCGCTTGTGTTATTTACCAATACAAAAGCATATGTACCATCTGTATTTTCAAATGCAGAATATGTAATTCCACTTGCTGTATAGCCTGTAGTGCCAATACGTGTTGCACCTGGTTTCACTACAGCCGACATATGACCGATAATGTAATAATGCGAATTACGAGTAATAGTCTTATAGTTCGTACGGTCTATATCAACTGCACCAAAGCAAGTCTGGCAACCTCCGTCACGGTTTGGTCCTCTGTCTGTATCAAGCATCAGATTCCATACAATTACAGCCTTACACCAATTGTTTACTGTACCAAGAGCCACTTCTTCCATATCTTCCATTAAGCGAATGGAAAGGTCTTTTCCATTATTCCATGTTCCGATAGATGTTTCGGTGAAGATCAGTTCCTTATTCGGATACTTGTTATATACATTAAGCAACTCACTCTTATTACCGCCATAGTTATGATACGCTGCACCTGCAACATATTGAGAAGCTTCCGTATCGTCATAAATCTTCACCGGATATCCGTTTTGCTCACTCATATTATCATAATTATAATTATGGTCGAACAAATATATCTTAGTATTCAAGCCTGCTTCTCTTAACTTAGGCCCCAGAGCTGTTTTCACAAAGTCACGTTGCTCATCCCAACCCATAAATAGAGATGCAGAATTACCTCTGTTTAATGGCTCATTTTGAGGAGTAATAGCATCAACCTGTATGCCTTGCGATTTCATTGCCTGAATCCATTTCACGAAATATGTTCCATAATCCTGATAATATTGAGGATTTAATTGGCCGCTTGTCCATGAGTTGAAAGGCTTTAATTCCTCCAAGTTATTCACTTTCATCCAACGAGGACATGTCCAGGGCGATCCTAATATCTTAATATTCGGGTTTATAGCCAAAATCTCTTTCAATATAGGTATCACATAATCTAGTTCTTCACTTTGCAAGGCAAAATTTTCAATTCCAGGAGTATCACAGCATGTATACTCACTAAGAGAAAAATCAGAACAGCCAATCGAAATACGGATGTAGCTTTGTCCCATACCTTCAGTTTCGGAGAATGTTTCCTTCAAAAACTTTGCACGGTCTGCTTGAGTCATCTTCAATAGATTGAAACAAGTTGATCCTGTTATAGCAGCGCCAAATCCATCCATCGTTTGATAACGTTTTGTAGGATCGAGAGTAATAGTTGTAGGAGACATGCTAGGCTTCTCGTTAAAATTGACAGCCTGCTTTGCAAAATCAGAAGTACGGTTATTAGTTGTCACATAGATAGTGACATCTCCACTAACTGGAGTCTCCGGCGTTTCAGGAACCTCTGGTTCTGTTTTATTATCCTTTCCACAAGCTGTTAATACTGAGCTTAGAAAGCAGATTATTAGTATTATACTTTTATAATTATATTTCATCTTATTCTAGTTTTTTCGATATTAATAACCAGGATTTTGTACCAGATTCGGATTTTGATCTATTGCTCCTTGCGGTATAGGCAATCTGTATGAATCTTTATTGAATGGATATACCTGAGGTTTACGTCCCGAATCTTTTGCAAATACTGCATTCATTACACTTTCTACTTTTTCAAGCCTTACTAAATCGAACCAGCGTTGTCCCTCAAAAGCAAGTTCCATACGACGCTCTTTCAATAATGCTTCTACCATCGATTCTTTATTTCCGCGAACTGTTGTAGATAATTTACCTAATCCTGCACGTTGACGAACTTTATCAATTATATTAGCAGCAGTAGCCAAATCCGGTGAATCTTTCATTATCAAAGCTTCTGCCTTAAGTAAAAGAATATCTGCATATCTATACTTTATGATACTACTGTAAGCCGAACGGCATTTATACATAAAAGGATAATTATCAGCCGGATAATAATAACTCCAAGTACACTTATAATAAACTACAGATTCTTTATAGCGTATTTCATCTCCCTCGCTAGTGAATAATTTTATCAGATCGCGTGATGGAGTTATCCATTTAGCCCATGTGAAATTAGAATTCCAGTTTATAAGATCGCGACCATACATCCACGTACACCAGTTACCACTACCTTGAAAAAACTGAGCTTCCAGAATAGATTCTTTTGTGTTACGTACTTTCGCATCTGAGTTATTCTCATTCATCCCGAAAATATCGCTAAAATCATCTACTAAGTCAAAACCATCTGTAGCTAACTGATCACAATATTGCACAACTTTTGTATAATCCCTTAATGGTTTTTCGGCATATACTTTTGCTAATAGAGCCTTTGCTACCGATTTTGTAAATAATGTTTTGTTCGTAGGATTATTATCAGGAGCTGAAGCCATTGCATCTAACAAATCTGCTTCTATTTGTTGATATACTTCTATCTCTGGGCTTTGGCTAGGGAAATATTCGGGATATACTTCTTCAATCGTTTCGGATGTTATATCTCCTGCAACTGTAGTAATTACAGGCACATCACCCCAAAGGCGTACCATATCAAAATAAACCATTGCTCTGAATATCATAGCCTCTGCTTTATATTGCTCTCTTTCGGCAAGGGTAAGGCTTTGATCCTCTACATCGTCGATATTACATATTAGTTTATTAGCTGTACCAACATCCGCCAGATACCTGTTCCAGTCTCGATCTACAACCGAATTAGAACCTTCAATCGCATTGGTTTCGTATGGTACAACCTCTGCTCCAACAGTTCCGGCATAAGCATTATCAGCATGAGACTCAGCAATCAGCAATAAATCTAAGTACCAATGCTCCTGACGGTCTCTCATCAATTTATAGATAGATTGCAAGTGGCTAACCACAGCAGCCTTATCTTTGAATACAACTTCTTTTTCTGTTTCGGTAACACCTTCGGTAACATCCGAATATGTGTCTACAGGGTCATAACCTAAGGAACATGATGTTAGTCCGAAGATCAAACCACATACTAATCCTCCAAATATATATCTAAGTTTCATATTGTTATTTTTTTAGAATTCGACATTAACACCAAACACAAACGACTTACTGTGAGGATATGTACCCCAATCAATACCTTGTACTGCTCCGCTATTTCCCCATTGATTTACTTCGGGATCCATACCTTTGTAACTAGTCCAAGTTATCAGGTTAGTTGCTGTAAAATATGGCTGTAAGCGAGATACGCCTAATCTGTTTAGAATGCCACCTCTGAAATTGTAAGACAAGGATATATCTTTCACCCGCAGATAGCTTCCATCTTCAACGAAATACGACGAGTTTTTAATATCGAAATTAGCTTTTGGTATATTTGTTTCCTGTCCTGGTACTCTCCAACGTTTCAATACTCTGGTTGATTGATTTTTGCCATCATACATACCTTCTGTTTCAATCCGCGAACAGTTATAAATATCGTTTCCATACGAACCTTGAATAAAGATGCTCAAGTTGAAGTCTTTCCAAGAGAATGTATTCGTCATACCAAATGTGAAATCAGGATTAGGATCACCAATATATGTTCTGTCCGTAGATGTGATTTTTCCATCACCCGTAAGGTCACGATACATCAATTCACCTGTTTCAGGATCTACTCCATCGCTGATATATCCGAAGAATCCACCTAATGATCTTCCCGGTTCGTTTCTTACTACCGGCTCGTGCAATACATCACTAGTCCAACCATCAGTATATATCTTTTGTAATTCCAGTTTTTCCAGTCTATTCTTATTGAAGGAAATATTAAAATCTGTATTCCAGTTGAATACGCCTTGTAGATTTCTACTGCTTACCGAGAATTCAAATCCTTTATTTGTCATCTCACCTTCATTACGCTGAATACTATTTGCAGCAGCAGCACCTGTTGGTAAAGTAACCCACATAAGCATGTCTTTAGTCCGCTTGTAATAGTAATCCATATTGACAGTCAGACGGTTATTGAATGCTGTAAAGTCCAAACCTATATTTGTCTGGGTCGTTGTTTCCCATTTTAAGTCTTTTGTTCTTAGATTTGCCTGAGATATAATAGGAAGTGCATTTTCCTGAGTATTTCCATCTGCATCTTTTTCGAACCATTCTACACGACTTATATTGTAACGTTGCAGATATGCATAATCTCCTATACCCGATTGGTTACCTGTTTGTCCCCAACCTCCGCGAATTTTCAGGTCATCAAGCCATTCGATACCTTGCATAAATTCTTCAGATGACATACGCCATGCAGCAGAGAACGAAGGGAATGTACCCCATCTGTGATCAGGATGCAATTTAGATGATCCATCAGCACGCATATTTGCTGTAAATAAATATTTACTATCATAATTGTATGCTGCACGTCCGAAATAAGACATAATACCCCACTGAGATGCTCCTGAACCTGTATTATTCCAGGTAATTTTGTTAGCTGCATTCAATGTTTTGATCTCGCTATTCCGAAAATGAGTACCATTGATCCAGCTATTTGTATAATCAGAATCTGTCCACGAAGTACCAGCCATTGCTTCCAAACCATGTTTACCAAAAGTATTTGTGTACGTCAGGATATTATCTAATGTTATTACAGTATTCATATTGCGGTTATCCCATGCACTCCCCCAATCGTCTCTGTCATCGGTATGAAGTGGAGGAGTGAATCCTGTTTCCAGTCCGTTTCTTCTATCGAGTGTAAATGACGATTTCAATGTCAGTTCAGGAATAAAGGTTATTAATGTACTACCCGAAGCGATCAAACGGTTTTCCTTATTTTTGTTATTCTTACCATTATTCATGCTCTCCAATGGATTTCCTATATTCATTCCGTAGAAAGAACGGTTATAATGACCTGTTTCCGCATCAAATACAGGAACACTAGTCGGAAGGTTTACAACAGAAAGCACAATACCTCCTCTTGTTGCACCTTGTCCTGTAGTTATACCATTTTTAATATTTTCTGTATATGAAATATTAGCGCTTACATTCAACCACTTACGAACCTGATTATCAATATTAGCCCTAAAACTATAACGTTTGAAAATAGCTGCATCCAAAACACCTTTCTCGTCCAGATAACCAGCAGATAAGAAATATTTAAGTTTATCAGTTCCATCCGATACTGACACCTGATAGCTTTGAGTTATTCCTGTTTGATAAACCTCATCAAACCAATTTGTAAGATCAGTATCTCCTATTTCATTTGCATTAATAGCCCCTATTTCTGCCTGCAATTCTTTATAGTCAGCAGCATTCAAAGATTTGATTTTATTAGATACTTTATTCAGGCTAAGTTGTGCATTAAAAGACACTTTAGCTTCTCCACTTTGCCCCGCCTTGGTAGTGATTATGATTACACCATTAGCAGCACGCGAACCATATATAGCAGCCGAAGATGCATCTTTCAGAATCTGCATATTAGCAATATCTGTTGGAGCCAAAAAGTTAATATTGTCTACAGGCACACCATCTACAACATAAAGGGGATCGTTACTTCCGTTGAATGATGTTGTTCCACGTACACGTATAGATATCTCTCCTCCCGGAGCTCCATTTGGCTGAATTACAGAAACACCGGCTGCCCTACCTTGAATAGCTTGTCCGGCCGAAACAATCGGACGTTGATCTAAATCCTTTGTAGATACTGTAGAAATAGCCGTTGTTACATCTTTACGTTTTACCGAACCATAACCGATTACAACTACCTCGTCCAAAAGTTCTGCCGATTCTTTTAATTTTATATTTATAGTTTCCGATGTTGCCGGTATCTCCACTGTTTCGTATCCAATATAGGATATTACCAATACAGTCCCTTTAGTTACATTTAAACTAAAAGCTCCATCTAAGTCGGTAACTGTTCCATTACCCGGTGAATTTTTAGGTACTACCGAAACCCCGATAAGAGTTTCTCCTGTGGAAAAGTCTGTGATTTTACCTTTTACATGCACCATATCCTGACCATATATAGGAACAACCCCTATAAAAGTCAAGAATAACATGCATAAACTGAAAAAGACATGTTTTTTTAAGCAATACTTCATAGTTTCACGATATTAAATTAATATATTCTTATTCTTATTAAGAATTGGTTAATGTGTTGTGTGTTGTGAAAATTGGTTAACGAATTCTTATAAATCCAAAATTATGGGAATAAATGCCTCTATCTTTCCCGTACATAAAAAAAGTACTAATAAAAAAATGCCAACAGCTATGTTCCAGGCTATTAGCATTTAATTATATAAAAAAAAAGTACCGAAATATGACTATAGGTTAGCTTGTTTTTTGCTGAAAAGTACCTATTTTTTTTACTATTTCTTCAAACTCGTCTCGCGAAACTGCCGCCTTATTTCTAACCTTTGTACGATAATTATAAACAGTACGTAAAGAATAGCGGAGAAAGCTTGCAATCTTGACACTGTCGGTTATTCCCAATCGTATCAAGGCAAAGATTCGTAATTCAGTATTCAGTAACTCACCGTTTTTAGGATAGATTTTCTCTTCCTTAACCAACAGAGAGTTAAATTCATCTACAAACGAAGGATAGAGGTTTAAAAATACCTCATCGAAGTTTTTATATAAGTCTTCTAATTCGTGTTCAACAATAGTTGTCGATTTCAGCATTTTGAAAAGTTCATCTATCTGATTATTTGCCGCTTTCTTATTCAATGCCTTACGGTAGTCTTCCAGTTTATCAATATATGCAGAACATAAATCAAAGAAATGTGCTATATATTCTTCTTTAATATGATTAGCCTCTTGGAGTTCTTCATTTATATTATTCAGGTCGTTATTCAATTGAAGCAGTTTTTGATTTGTCCTATAAAGCTCTTTTCTGATAAGGGAAAGGCGTTTCATCTGCTTATATACATAGGCAATGCCGATAATAAGCAATACCGACAATATACTGATCAGTATAAGGTAGGTTTGTAATTCGGATTTTTGCTTCCGCTCTTTCTCCTGATATGAAGTATTAATAATAGGATAAAAAGCTGATGCTTCTACTGTTCTATACTTTACATTACAAAATATTGCATCATCTATTGCCGATTCTATAAACTTGTATGCTTTATCAATGTCTCCCCTTTCGAAGTACATCAGGGCCAAACTATGTAAAGAGGCATTATCTTTTATGCAATTTTCGATGTCAGTAATAGCTGATATAGAATAATACTTTTCTTGCAGTTTCGGTTCTTCGATACCCTTATACATATGCCCTAACAGGTAGGCTATCATTGCCCGTTCCGTATCTTTATCTGTGGTTTTATCCAATATAGACAGAAGCAGCTTTTCAGCATCCTCCATTTCCTTATTTTTATCGCCTTCGTAAAATATTTTCGTGGCATATGTTACTCTATATTTCAATGATGTAGTATCCAGTACTGATAACAGGGAATCTCTATATAGCCCACTTTTGTAATAATAATCGAAAACATCATTACTTTGTCCATAATGACTGCAAAATTCCATCTGACTTTCGTAATAACGAGGTAACAACTTATCCGGCAAATATTTTTTGTCTATTTTATCTATCAACTCCTTGGCTTCTATGTACATTCCTTTTGTAGAATATAGCCACGAGAGTTGTAGATCAGCTTCCTGTTGTAAGTCTTTTTTTCCAAGAGCAGCAGCTATTTTTTGATTTTTCAGAATGTAGTGAACTGCCGAGTCAGACTTGTATTTTTTGTATTCTTCGTATAATTTCAGATTTATATCATAAGATTGCTCTGGTGAAAGATCCTTTACAGATAATAATTGCTTCAGTTTTTCAATATTTTCTTCTTTTTGTTCCATATAGAGATTCTTATTATTCATCACCCGATTGAGGCGAACAATAATAGAGTCAATATTTTCGGAAAATATATTTTGTGTAATTCCAGTAAAGAAAGCTATTATCAGTATTTTTTTCATTGGAATGTTAAGATTAAAGGTTGATCGAATATAAACCGCAGTACAAATTTATGGATTAAATAAAAGTTAGCTCAATTTTTTCTATTAATATTTTATTGTTTGTTTAGATTTTCTCTAAATCATATACTTCGATTTACTTCGCATAGATAGATATAAATTCTTAAATTTGTATTACTTACCAACAAGTTAAAGATGAAAAAAGGGAGTATACTTATTGTAGATGATAATAAAAACGTTCTGAGTGCTTTACGCATTCTGCTCAATAATTATTTTGAAGAAGTAACCCTATTATCTTCTCCCAATGCCCTAATATCGACACTCAGAGAAAAAAATCCTGATATAGTTTTATTGGATATGAACTATTCGTCAGGGATAAATACAGGTAACGAAGGTTTATTCTGGTTATCAGAAATAAAGAAAACAGATGCAGAGCTTCCTGTTGTCCTTTTCACCGCATATGCAGATATAGAGCTAGCTGTAAAAGCATTGAAAGAAGGAGCCAATGATTTTATAGTAAAACCTTGGGACAATGCTAAATTACTCTCAACCTTGCAATCGGCTTTAGCTCTCCGGTTATCCCGAAAAGAAGTAAAAAAGCTCAGGGAGAAGCAGGATGTCCTGAATTCGGAGCTTAATAAAGATAATGACATTTGCTGGGGTAAATCATCGGTAATGCAAGAACTATTAACCATAGTAGAAAAGGTTGCACGAACGGATGCCAATATTCTGATCACAGGAGAAAACGGAACAGGAAAAGAGTTAATAGCCCGAAAGATACACCATCTGTCGCTAAGAGCTAAAGAAACCCTGGTAAGCGTAGACATGGGAGCTATAACAGAAACCCTCTTCGAGAGCGAGCTCTTTGGGCACGTAAAAGGGGCATTTACAGATGCCAGAGCCGACCGCGCAGGAAAGTTCGAAGCTGCGGATAAGGGTACTCTTTTTTTAGATGAAATAGGAAACCTAAGTTATATACTACAAGCTAAATTATTAACAGCATTACAATCGCGACAAGTTGTAAGAGTGGGTAGCAACAAACCTATTCCTGTTGATATACGGTTAATATCCGCAACTAATCGTAACTTATTCGAATCGGTAAAGAATGGTGAATTCAGAGAAGATTTACTATACCGAATCAACACTATCCATATAGAAGTGCCATCGCTGAGAGACAGAAAAGACGATATTAAACTATTAGCAGACTTTTTTCTTGAAAGATTCGCTAAAAAATACAACAAAAAAGGGCTTTATATCAGTGATAAAGCAATAATTAAGCTAGAAAGCTATTCATGGCCGGGCAATGTACGTGAATTACAGCATGCAGTCGAAAAAGCTGTTATTTTATCTGACGGAGCTGAATTACAGGTTTCTGATTTCTTTTTGCGCTCTTCTATTGATGAAAAAATAACATTCGAATCGATGACACTGGAAGATATGGAAAAGATAATGATAAAAAAAGCACTGAAAAAGTACGACAATAACATTTCATCCATAGCCGCGGAATTAGGTATCACACGGCCTACTTTATATAGTAAAATGAAAAAATACGGACTATCTTAAAAAGACATAAGACATTATGTTCAAATCGATCGAATATAAACTTATTTTATATACAGGGCTTTTGATTGCATCTGTAGCTTTAGCTACGTTTCTTCTATTAACAGGGAAATATGTATATGGCGGATTCTTTGTGTTTGTTGTACTATATTCGATAAACAGATTGTATAAACACTATGGAAAATACAACCAGAATATACTATTTCTGCTTAATGCTTTAGATAATGGCGATTATTCTTTCAACTTTGCCGAAACACAACTTTCGAGAAGAGAGAAGGAACTTAATCAAATGATGAACCGCATCAAAGAAATCCTTGCCAAAGCCCGAAAAGAAGTCATCGAGAATGAAAAATTTCTGAGCTTGATTGTAGAAAGTGTTTCCACTGGTATCATTATCTTAAATGAAAATAATAATATAATTATAACCAACCGGGCTACTAATCAACTATTAGGATTGCCAGTATTCACTCACATCAAGCAATTAAACGTTATAGATAAATCATATCCTGAATTATTCAGTTCGATAAAACCAAATGAAAATAAAACGATTAAAGTCACTAACGAACGAGAAGAAATACAGATCAGCTTAAGATCATCCACAATAAAGCTTAAAAAGGGTATGATGAAAGTTATTACCCTCAACAGTATAGGTAATGAACTGGAAGCAAAAGAAATGGAATCGTGGATAAAGCTGATACGTGTCATGACGCACGAAATAATGAATTCCATTGCTCCTATCACTTCCCTTACTGACACCATTTTGTTTTCTTATAGCACAACTCAATCAGAGAAACCTGATAATCAGCTGGAGCAAGATACAATAGATGCTTTACAAACAATAAGTTCCACTGCTAAAGGACTCATCTCGTTTGTAGAGTCGTACCGCAAATTCACAGGAGTACCTAAACCTCAACTCAATCAGTTTAGTCTGGATACCTTGATAGGGCAAGTAGTGAGTCTTCAATCACAAAATATAAAGAACAGCGACATTGACTTCGAAATAATACCAGCTAATGAACCTATTACAGTGAATGCTGACGAATCGCAAATCACACAAGTCTTGGTAAACCTTGTAAAAAATGCTATAGAAGCAATACCCAGCGATAAAGATGGTAAAATTGTAATTAAAACTATGTTTAAAGACAATAAAATACAGGTTGATGTTTGTAACAACGGCCAATCAATCCCAGAAGAAATAGTTCCAAACATATTTATTCCATTTTTTACTACTAAACAATCGGGGTCGGGCATTGGGCTAAGTGTATCGCGCTATATTATGCGTCTGCATGGAGGTAACCTAAAACACCACACCAACGACAATTGGACTGTCTTTAGCATGGTGTTTTAATTATACTTTCTTTATTTACTCTCCTCTTAATGGTTGAGCAGGTATTCTTATATGTAAAATTCTTTATTTTAGAACAAAATTCTTTATTTTAGAACAAAATATTTATCTTTGTAATATATTTGTAACAAATATGCGGATTATAACACATAGAACGATAACCAAATTCTCAGAATCTCATGCAGATGCGAAAATACCTCTCGAAGACTGGTATACAAAAACAGAAGAAAGTCAATGGACATGTTTCGCAGATATAAAGCAAACTTTTGGCAGTGTAGATGCAGTAGGCAATAAACGCTATGTATTCAACATAAAAGGAAATTCTTACAGATTGGTTGCATTAGTACTCTTTGTACCTAAAATTGTCTATATCCGTTTTATAGGTACTCATGCAGAATATGACAAAATAGAAGATTGTTCACAAGTTTAAAAGATACGATTATGAAAACTATAAAAACTGAACAGGAATATGAAGCAATTATGGCCAGAGTAAACGAATTGGTGGAAATTGTAGATGATGATACTCCTGCTGCTGATAAAAATATGATAGAGCTTGATTTCCTTACCGATTTAGTTGTAGCATACGAAAAAGAGCATTACCCCATTGAGAAGCCATCACTGCCCGAAATGCTCAAACTCCGTATGTACGAAATGGAGCTTACTCAAAAAAGTATATCAGAAATGTTGGGGATAAGCCCTTCGCGTGTTAGTGAGATTATATCGGGTAAAAGTGAGCCCACTTTATCGATAGCCCGAAACATAAGTAAAAAATTAAATATAAATGCATCTATCGTTTTAGGTGTATAGAATATGTTTTATTATCTCTTTTTTCGTTTATTTTTTTAGCCTGTTTCTTACTCTCCTCTTAATGGTTGGGCAGGATTCATATGTGAAGCCCTTATGCTTTGCCAACTGATAACCAGAAAAGAAATCAACAATACCACCAATCCTCCTCCTATATAAACACTCCAGTGGAGGGCGGACCGATGAGCAAAGTTTTCGAGCCACTTATCTAATATATACCAGGCCAAAGGCATAGCAACAACAAAAGAAAAGAGCGTCCATCGCAATAAGCCCCAATTGAGCATCGAAACTATCTCAGCGTCTGTAGCTCCGTTTACCTTACGAATAGCGATCTCTTTTGTACGGTTTCTAATCATAAAAGACATAAATGTGACCAAACCCAGAATGGTAATAATGAATGACAATATAGAGAAGAAATTTACAACTTTCTCCGCATCCAACTCATTTTTATAAAGTACTGCATACGAATCTGTGAGGTATGTATAATTGATAGGATAATCAGGGTTAAATTTCTGCCATGTGTCATTTAATATCTTTAGACCTTCACTATCCTGTCCGGGAGCAAACTTTATCATAAAACAGTTCATGAAAATATTGCGTTGTAATATGATCATAGGTATAGACTCCTCGTACAGGTTGGTATAAGTAAAATTGTCGACCACACCACAAATGGTTGCTTCAGGGAAATAACTGAGGTGAGTATGTTCTATTTCTATCTCCTTCCCTATTGCATCTTCGGGTGACGAAAAACCAAGAACAGCCAGAGCCTTCTTATTAATGATTATATTATCCTTTATTGTTGTTTTAATTCCATTATTCAGATTTTGCTTAAAAGCATGCTCCTCTTCTGCATAAGATAGTTTCAATGGAGGGAATGATGTTCCTGCGATAGGTTTGATGCCAAACATGGAGAAGAAATCCTCACCTACTACCAAAATAGGTACATAAATAGCTTCTTTTCCATCTTGTTTAAAGCCTATCATATCGCGCACTGCCGGACCGGGTAATTGCATTGCTGCTGTAACCAATTCTATTTCGGAATGTTTCAATAACTCATTTCGGAATGGGACATAGTTTTGATTGACTTCATGAGGTTGCTCATCTATAACCACTATATTATTATCGTTACCTCCAATCTGTGTGCTACGAATAAACGAAACCTGATTGTTTATCCCCAATCCAACAATGATTATAAAAAGAACTATACTGTATTGCACAATCAGCATATACTTAATGTTGGATACAGAGAAGCGGCTTTTACGTAAATCTATACTATTGTTGTTAAAAAACAGAGTGGAAGATATATTCGACAGAACAGGCAACAGGGATACTAATATAATGGATATAGTGAAAAGTAGAAGTAGAATTACTTCTTCATAGATATACAATTCGTAGAGCGGAACAGCAAAAAAGCTGCAAAATAGAATAGATATAAGTTTACCTGCCAATATGGAAAGTATAGCTAAAATAAGAGAGACATAAAACTCATCTTTCAAGACAATAGAAGATGAAGCACCATTCAATCTTAACAGCTGATAGTACCGTTTATTATAAGAGAAAATCACATTCGAATTGAGCCACAAATTGAACATTACTATTACAAATAATAATGCATTAATTCCTATAAGCAAATAGATGTATAGAATATTCCCATTTGGTTCCATCTCGCGTAAAACATGGCTATGCAAATGAATATCTGTAATAGGCATCAGGTCTACATCTACTTGTAAATCTTCATTATTTGTCAATAACCTATCTTTTATCTTTTTCTCTACATCAGCTTTGATATAACCCTTTTCCATCAGGAAATAGACATAATAGAATTTATCATCGAAATTATCTGATGACGCTATAAAATTTGGATGAAAATGAGTATTTTCTGGCATATCTTCAAAGACGCCTGTAATGATAGGAGTAGATGGAAGGAAACGCCTGCTACTCAAATCTAATTTTTCGCCAATTACATTAGTCCGCCCAAATAGGCGTAGAGCTATTCTCCGGCTGATAATAATACTACTGGGAGAACGAAACGCAGTTCTACTATCACCTTCTATCAGTGGAATATCCAAAATATCGAATAAATTGTGGCTGGCAAAATATAAATCATTCAATGTTTCTTTTTTCCCATTAAGGTTTAATACTGCAACATCTACTTTATTCAATTTCAATTCGCCTTCTATTTCCGGTATGCCTTGCCATATCTCTTTTATAGCACCCCCATATACACGCCCATCAGCAAGATTTCCATCATATGCAATAGACATACGGACAATGCGGTCGGAGTTAGAATAGAACTTATCGAAGCTGGTCTCTTTCTTTATATATGAATAGGAAACAAGCAGACAAGCAAACATAAGCGATAGCCCTATTAAATTGATTATACGCAGACTTTTGCTTTTGAAAAAACGCCGAAGTACCAATGGAATATTATACATGCTGAGTATGTTTTTGTTATTCTATTTTATTATCATTATCAGTAATAATAAATGCATCAGGGGAGTACTTAAAAACTATGATGTGTGTGCTGAACAAAAAAAACTCCCCCTCTGCATTTATATATAATTACGGAAACTATTATTCGCTACGGATTGCATTCACAGGATTCATATTTGCAGCTTTCCAGGTTTGATAACTGACAGTCAATATGGCTACAACAAATGACACTAACCCTGCTAACAGGAATACCCATGGGCTAAGTGATGTCCTGACTACAAAATTACTTAACCAATTATTTACATATAAGTATGATAAAGGACTGGCTATAACAAAAGAAATTACCACCCACATTACAATATCCTTATTCAACAGGAGAAGCAAATCTTTAATAGTCGCCCCGTTTATTTTGCGGATACCTATTTCCTTTATCCTTCTTTGAGTAGAATAAAATACCATTGCATACATGCCGGCAATAGTTATCAGGAAAGTAATTATCAAGGCATAGCTTAATACATTTCTGGAATTCACTTCCGAAGCATATTGGGCCTCATAAGTTTTATCCAGAAAATGGTATACAAAAGGCACATTGGGGATTATCTTTTTCCACTCTTCTTCGATAAAGTTGAGAGCTTTCTGTGTATCTCCACCTATTTTGAAGAATATAGGATTATGGTCGTCACGCGAGAGGTTCAAATACATTTCAGGATCGGTATCCTGATATAAAGATTTTACATATGTATTTCGTATCACTCCTTTAATAATAAAAGTTTTACCATCAATATCGTTCCGACCTCCTCCAATAGATTTGAATATAAACGATTTATCTATAGGTTTTTCCTTCATCCCAAGCATCTCTGCTGCCCGTTCATTTATTACACAATAATTAAGATCAGGAGCACTCTCAAGAGTCAAAGGATTTTCTCCTTCAACGAATTTCATTCCAAAGAAATCGAAATAATTAGGTGATACCTCCGACAAATCCATCAATATCTGATCACCAGTTTCGATATTTTCGCCACCGATACCATTCCCCATTCTGAGGGGCACATCATATTGCCTCATTGCTACATCTGCTATATCGGGACACCCCATCATCCTTTCACGCAAAGCTTTAAAGTCATGTCCAAATTCCCGCCAGCCATATACATAAACAACATTTTTATTATCGAAACGTAAATCCTGAGACAGGATATGATCTATTTGTCTGGCAAAGAAAATAACAGTGATAAGTAAAGATATGGATGCTGTAAATTGAATAACTATCAGAATTTTCTGAAGTGCTGACATCTTTTTACCCTTAAACCGCCCACGTAGCGTTTCTATAACACTAAAGCGCGTCATCTGGAAAGCAGGGAAAGAACCAGCCATAAAGGTGGTAACGATTGCTAAACAAATTACAAACAAATAGAACCAATATGAAGAAAAATCGATAGAGATATCAGACCGTGTATAACTATTAAAGACAGGAAGCACCAATAATGCCAATAATACTCCCAATATAACAGCTATAAAGACATATATAGTCGTTTCCTTATAAAAATCAAGGATGAGAGATACCTTATCCGCACCCTGTGATTTTTTTATACCAATACTTCTTGCCCGCATAAAAGATGTAGAGATAAACAGATTTGTAAAATTTATGCATGCAATGGTTAGGATAGTAATAGCTATTACTATAAATATATGGAGTAGGTTCTTATTACCCTTTACAGCGTTGTCGAAGCCCGGATCGGTTTTACTGAAATGTACATCTCTTAAGGGCTCAAGATGAAATATGTTATATGCATTATGTGAAAAATTTGCAACTCCGGCTTTATTTATTTCTGATAGCCTTTTTTCGATAGCGCTCATATTAGCCCCTTTGGATATAATAAAATAGGTATCGTACGAGAAACTACTATCCCATTCCCAAGTGCCGAAGTATCCAAAAAGAGGGAATACAATATCTGCCTGAATATGAGAGTTACGAGGAATATCATACATTATACCCGATACCGAAAAATTATAGCCATGATAGCTGATTTTCTTTCCAATAGGATCTGCATTAGGAAAATATTTTTTAGCTGTAGATTCAGTAAGAATTACATTATCAGGAGCAGAAAAAGCAGTTTTTGGATCACCCACTTTCATAGGAAAAGTAAAAAAAGAGAAAAAGTCATAATCCGTCATTATAGCAGTCAGCCCGAAAGTAACTTCTTCCTCTATCGTTACTCCATCATTTTCCTTATAAATTCTACACATATGTTCTATTTCAGGCATTTCGGCTGCGGCAATTTCGCCTAACGGCTTAAAGGAAGTGGCTGCAACAAGTGGTTTTCCGCTCAACTCAAAAGATTGAACAACGCGGTACATCCGGTCTCCATCTTCATGAAAACTATCGAAGGATAGCTCATTGATAGCCCACAACCCAACTATAACAGATACCATTATCCCCAAACTGAGACTACATATATTGAGTAGGCCTACAACTTTTTGCTTTCTAAAATGTCTAAAAAACTGCTTCATAGTTATTTCAATCTCTCTTCAAAAATTCGATAGGATTAGTACGGGCGGCACTCCATGCCATCCAGCTTACAGATATAAAAGTCAGGAAAAAGACTATAAGCCCGGCTAGAGCAAATGCCCACCAATCGATAGATACTCTGTAAGGGAATTCTTCAAGCCATTTTCCCGAAAAATAGTAGGCTATCGGGCAGGCTATAATAAATGCAATTAATACTCTCTTGAAAGAATCCCAATTTAACATTGTCAATATTTGTATTTCGGTTGCCCCATTGACTTTTCGAATACTAATTTCTTTTTGTTTCTGACGGATAATGTATAATGACATTGCAAACACTCCCATGATCATAATAATAATTGTCAGGATGGTAAAAGCAGTCATTATATCCGATGTCTTGCGCTCTTTTTCATAGTTTTGCTGGATCTGATCATCTATGAATTTAGCTTCTATTATTTCTCCTCCCGAATATCTGGAATATTCTTCCTCTATACGTTTAGCTGTTTTATAATAATCTGCTCCCAAAGAAAGCTTTACAACCACATTCCAAGGCCAATGATCGTTTGGCCGATAACGCAGCATAAGCATTCCGGTTTCATTATGAAGCGTCCTTATATTAAAATCTTTTATTATGCCGGCTACTTGTTTTTTTCCTAACCATCCTATATCTGCTGTTTGCGTAGTTGTATCCGTCAAAGCATAATAAGCCTTTTTATTCAGCCATACAGTTTCGGTTGTGGCAGGTATACCCGTTTCTTTTGCTATAGGAATAGCGAAAATTTTGAAAAAAGTAGAATCGACACGTATCTCTTGCAAGCTGATTTGCTGTCCATCATATTCGTACGACATATTATTTCCTCCATTAAGAGGTGTTCCGTTCGTAAAAGATACCAGTTCTACACCAGGAATACCTTGTAACTTAGATTTCAAACCATTTATCTCATTGATATTAATTATAAAAGGCATCTCCAAAATACCTTCACGATTGAATCCCATATCATAGTTTATCAGATAATCGACCTGCTCCTTAACGAAAAAGCTACAGATTAATAAAACAATAGCAATAGTATATTGGAACACAATTAATGCCTTCGAATAAATGGTCTTTACCTTATGACTGAATGTTCCTTTTACGATTTCGATAGGATTGAATGACGAAATAAATAATGCAGGCAATACTCCGGCAATAAAAGCTATCACAAAAATGAACAGGATAAAGGTCGCAATCACAGAACCAGTCATCATGTCAGACAAACTACTCCGCATATTCAATACCTCCTTAAAAAACGGTTCGGTCAAGAAAGCTAATAAAAGACCAAGAATGAAGGTAAATGCAGTCATTATAAGCGATTCTCCTAATAATTGCATGATGAGCCTTCTCCGGCTACTTCCTATCAACTTTTTTATTGCAGCTTCTTTTCCTCTGAAACTAGCCTGAGCTACAGTCAGATTAATATAATTCAATAAAGCAATAACCAGAATAAGAATTGCAATTACACTATAAACTGTCACCATAGTCAGACTAGTGTGTTTCAACTCATTAAATCCGGAATCTTTTATCTTAAAGTATGCTTCTTTCAGTGGAATCAGTTGTAAATCGGAAGTATATTCTCTCTTATAATACCAAAACTCTTTTTTAAACAGGTCGAGCATCATTGGTGTTTTTTTTCTTAAATCAGCTCCCTCTTTCTCCAGGAGAAAAGCAATAAATCCAAAATTATCAGAAGTATTGATAACCCAATCCCCTCCAAAATGATCAGTAATATTATTATAGTTGAAAATGAGGTCAGCATTAGGCAACATGGTATTACGAGGTATATCCTCCATTAGTCCGGTTATAGTATAATCTTTGTTATTTATAACCAATGTAGAACCTACCGGTGCTTTATCAGGAAAATACTTATTGGCAAAGCTCATGGATACTACAACCGACTTATGGCTTTGAAGAACCTGAGAAGCATTTCCTTCTATCAACGGAATAGTAAATACATTGAAAAATGTAGAATCGGCATACAGAGCACTTGCTTTAATCTTTTCGCTCCCTTTTTTTCCAACATCAACACCACGTCCATGCATTCTAACATAGCTTTCTACCTCAGGGAATTTTTCTTTTACAAATGGAGCAACAGTATTTCCAAATGTAACATCCCCATCATGTGTCATCAGGAATATACGGTCTTTCTTCTCCTGAAAATCGTCAACTGAAAGCTGCTCTCTGACATACATGCCCAATATGATGACAAACATCAATGAAATAGAAAAACCAAATACCGAAACAAACGTGTATAGTTTATTACGAGATAGAAACTTCCAATATACCCTTAAATCTGAAATTTTCATACATTCAGTTGTTATTACATCATACTTTCTACCTCTGTTACAATCTGACCATCAAATAGATTAATAATACGGTGAGCGAAAGATGCATCATGCTGTGAGTGCGTTACCATTATTATTGTAGCTCCTTCCCGATTCAGTTCAGTCAATAAGTCCATCACATCTTTACCGTTTTTAGAATCGAGGTTACCGGTAGGCTCATCGGCAAGTATCAGTTTGGGGTTGGCAACCACAGCACGGGCTATAGCAACACGCTGTTGTTGTCCTCCTGACAGCTGGTTAGGAAAGTGTCCTGAACGATGACTGATACTCATCTTCCGAAGTGTATCTTCTACTCTTTTTTTCCGTTCCGAAGCCTTTATTTTCAGATAGGTAAGGGGTAACTCTACATTTTCGTAAACAGTCATTTCTTCTATCAGATTGAAGCTCTGGAATACAAATCCAATATTACCTTTGCGTACTTGCGTGCGTTCTTTTTCTTTAAGATTGCCCACCTGCATGGTATCCAGCATATAATCTCCGGAAGTAGGGTTATCCAATAAACCTAATATATTCAACAGGGTAGATTTACCACAACCCGAAGGACCCATGATAGCAATAAACTCACCTTTGTTTACTTGCATAGAAATGCTATTCAATGCAATAGTTTCGATTTCTTCTGTACGAAATACTTTTTTCAAATTGTTAATCTGTATCATAACTGTATGTTTTAATTGTATATATTATTTATATTGTTTTATTCATTTTTCAAAACGTCTACAGGATTGGTATTAGCAGCCTTCCAACTCTGCCAGTTTACTGTAATGAGGGTTATTAAGAATACAATTATACCACTCATCAAAAATACCCACCAATACATAGGTATCCTGAATGCAAAACTTGCAAGCCATGAGCTAACTCCATAATATGCTAAAGGTACAGCAACCATAAAAGAGACTGCTATTATCACAATATATGATTTACTAAGCATCAACAAGGCTTCATAGACTGTGGCTCCCATAACCTTATGTATCCCTATTTCTTTTCGGCGGTATTCTGTTTCGAAAATTATAATACCAAATACGCCTACAATGGATATAATGATTGCCAGCATACAAAATAAGGTTATCATTTTTCGAAAATTCTCCTCTTTTTGATACAACTGATTGAACAGAGAATCGTAAAACTCTACCTCGAACGGAAATGATGGATCTATTTTTGCCACCGTTTTACGGATATGTTCAACTGCAGCATAATAGTCGGTTCCTGCTTTCAATCGTATGTATGATACCGTTAGAGGAAACTGGACATTTGTCATAAATGTTACATTATCATTTTGCTTGCGTAAGGAAGTAAACTTCACATTTCCGGTGACTCCAATAATAGATGATTCTCTGCCAAATATGGAAATTGAGGGAGTGGGTACAACATCATATTTATCATGAATATTTTCGTTTACCATAAAAATATACTTTATACTCTCTTCGTCCGCTGGAGTTGGTTTTCTTCCTTCTAGTAAAGGTATTCCCATTACTTCCAAAAAATTATAAGTAATATTTATAACATATGTACTGAATTCTTCCTCATTATAAGTAATACCTGAAGTAGAATAAGAGTCGCGCGACCCCAGCTTCTGACTGGAGAAAGCAACATCTTCGATACCTGCATATTCTTTGAGTTCATTCTCGTAAACACTCCTGAAATTTTTAAAAATACCTTTGTTCAGCTCTACTATTGCAATCTGATCTTTGTCGAAACCAAGTGAATGCTTCTGCATATAATCGCTTTGCATCCAGATAAAAGTTGATGCAATAATCAATGTAATAGATATAATGAATTGAAATCCTACCAATATCGTCCTTAGCCTTTTCCCTGTAGGAGACATTCCGAAACTTCCTTTTATAACTAAAGCCGGTGAAAATGAAGTCATATAAAAAGCTGGATAGAGTCCTGCTAAAAAGCCAATAAATAAAGCGATAACACCAGCCAGAACAATTAATAAGATATTGTTACTTAAAGTCAGATCTGCGCTAATAAAAGATAGAAGTGCTGTTTTATTTAAAATGAATATATAAACCAAGCTAAGTATAAATGAGAGGGAAGCAATGCATATAGTCTCTACAAGCAGCATATATCTTAAGAAAGCAGTGGAGCACCCCAGAACCTTTTGTGTATTCAGGCTCTTAATGCGTACCGGAGCCAAGGCTGTACTGAAATTCATAAAATTAATAGCAGCAATGATTATAACCAGTATTGCAATAAAGAAGATTATATCTGTAGATTGCTTATTCCCGCTTTTGAGTATATTGCCATCCTGCATTTCATTTTTGAAATAAATATCAGTTAAAGGAGTTAATGCGATTTTCTTTTTAGCATCTTCCCAATTCATTTTAGAATAATCGAAAGTTTTATTAAAATTCTCTGTAACGTTTTGAGATGCACTCTTGTTATCCAACAACAGATAGCACATGTAATTACTTGCCTCCCAGTTTTCCATTGCATGTGTTTCGTCCATTGCTGTATAAATCACATTATTCAATTGAGCATTATCAGGCAAATCTTCATAAACTCCTCCAACAACCAGATCAGATAGACTTTTAGACCAAACATCTTCCTCACAATGTATTCGCTCCCCGATGGCTGTTTGTTTGCCAAACATTTTTTTTGCCATACTTTTCGGAATGATTACATTTTCTGGATTTTTTAAACAATCAATATCGCCCTCTACCATCCGGAATCCGAATACATGAGTAATTGCCGGGCTACATGTGACAAAAGGTTCTCTGAATCCTTGTTTCTCTCCGCCTTGAGTAATGGTTATATATACTTCTCCGATGAAAGGATTAATAATTGTACCTGCTTCTATATGCGGAGAAGATGTAATTATTGACTCCACGAATGGGCGTGGAAGTATTATCCCGAATATATCATTCCCACTTGTAGAAAAATTTGCCCTAAAAATACGTTCGGATGTAGGATAAATCTTATCGAAACTATATTCACTTCTAACCTGTATCATAATGACTAGGAAAGCTGCAAAGGCTACTGATAATCCGAGAATATTCAGTATAGTTGCCGTCTTGAAACGACGAAATACATATATAAAATTTCTGATAATAGATTTCATAGCATTTTTCTTTACTCGCTTTTTAGTGAATCTACAGGATTAGCTGTAGCCGACCTCCAGCTTTGCCAGCTTACAGTAGAAACTGTTATCAATGTTACTACTAACCAACTCGCAACAAACACTCCAATATGTATAGGCGTACGATCTGTAAAATTATCCAGCCATGAACTTATTATATAGTAAGAAACTGGGCAGGCAATAACAAAGCATATGCTCAGAATGATTAAGTATTTTTTATTTAAGAGGCTCAATACCTCGACAATAGAAGAGCCAAATACTTTTCGTATGCTTATTTCTCTGCGACGATATTCGTTTTCGAATACAACTAAACCGAACACGCCTATTATAGAAATTAGAATTGCCATAATACTAAATACTGTTACCTGTAAAGTCAAGCCTCTTTCCTTTTCGTATACCTGATTGAACACATCATCATAGAAACGAATATTATAAGGGAACTCAGCATCTATGCTTTTCAGAGACTGTCTTACATGCTCAATAGCTGAATGCATATCACTCTTTGCCCTTACCTTGATGTATGCATAGCTTGGTTTGGTGCCCCAATTTTCTGTACCCCATACATAAAATGCCATTGGCGTAGGAGCCGTCCTGAAAGTTGTATGTCGAACATCAGGCATAAATCCTACTATTTCAGTACCATCCACATCTGTATTCAGTTCCAGATTAAAAAGTTTACGGGCTGTTTCATTAAATATAAATTTACCAAGAGGAGTTTTATCATCACCTTCCCGAAAATCCCGGCCTTCTGTAACCTCAATCCCCATCACCTTCAAAAAAGAGTAATCTACAGGTAAACACTGAAACCAGACACCTGTTCCCTGATATTTCCGTCCCCAGCTCATATAGTCATCATTACTGGATAGCAACACTTCCGAAAATGTTACATCTTCTATCCCAGGGAATGTTTTTACCTGTTCCTTAAAAGCATCCATCCGTCCAACAATATCATTACTAATATTAGTTACTATCAATTGATCTTTATCATATCCTACCGAAACATTATTTATAAACTCATTTTGCAGGTACATAAATGATGTGGATATGATCATAATAAAGGAGACTACAAACTGAACACTTATTAACAGATTTCTCAACACACGACCTTTCGGTGATAAGCCAAAAGAACCCTTAAGCACAAGAGCAGGCGGAAAAGAAGTCAGATAATAAGATGGATACAGTCCCGATAAGCAACCTGTCATAAGTGCAATTAAAGCCGTTAAAGCAACCAAATGTAAATGAGTTGAGATACTTATTTCAACATCTAATAAAGAGGATATAAACGTTTTGGACGCGACAAATATCAATACCAAAGATATAATATACGCTAAGATGTTGACCAAAACTGCTTCCAGCAGAAGCGAAAGACGAATTGACTTTTCGGAAGCACCTACAACTTTACGGGTATTAATACTTCTTATACGCATAGGTGCAAGACCAGTATTAAAGTTAATAAAGTTGATAGAAGCAATTGTAATAATTGCAATAGCTATAGCTAACAATACATATAGTGTTTGGCGACTAGCCTTAGGCGTTGTATCGTATGAAAGATCTGTAGTAAAGTGAATTTCGCTTAAAGGAGTCAGGCGAAAATCGGCATCTTTTATCCAGCGATAACGTTCCTCAAGGTTAGAAACATCAAAAGTGCGTTTAAAGTTTTCAATAATATTCTCAATATTTTCGGGAGAATCTACCTTAAGATACATTTCATAATTTTGATTGCCCCACCTGTTCAAATTTTCATTTTTATCAATAGGATAAATAATAGGGTTCTGTATGATGGAATTAGAAGGAAAATCTTTGTAAACGCCCCCAACTATAAATGTAGCTACACTACAAACCAACCTTTTTCCTATAGGTGATTCTTCACCAAAAAGTTTAGATGCAATACTTGCCGGAATCAGTACATGCCCCGGTTTATCCAATGCATTTTCTTCTCCCTCAACTATATCAAATGTGAAAACATTACTAAAGCTTTCCTGAGCGCCATAGATAGGCTCTTCAAAACCTTTTTTAGTACTATCTTTATCAATAGTAAAATATAAAGTTTTAAGCCACGAATTTGTAATAGCATATGCTTTAATATGTGGTGAAGACTGACCAAAAGCATTAGCGAACGGCCGTGAAACGTAAGCGGATAAATTACGGCTGTCGTTCCCTGCTTCCAAACGATATATGCACTCTGAGTCTTTATGAAACTTGTCGAAGCCCAAGTCATATTCTACTTGCATTAGAATAATCATGAAAGCAGCAAATGCTATCGCCAGCCCCAAAAGGTTAAGTATTGTTGCCGTTTTGAAACGGCGTAGTACAAATATAAAATTTCTGATAATAGATTTCATAGTATCTAATGCTTATTTTAAGATTAGCTCTTGTATGTCGCCATATGTATCGTAAGATGATGTAATAACTTTTTCGCCCGGTTCAAGACCGCTTGTAACTTCATAGAAGTTAGGATTTTGTCTCCCTATAGTTATTTTCCGTCTTACTGCTCTATCTCCGGCAGGGGTAACAACAAATATCCACTGTCCGCCGGTAGCCTGATAAAATGGTCCGCGAGGAATAAGCACCGACTCTATCGGTTGTCCCAACTGGAGGTTTATGTAATATGTCTGCCCTGTACGAATATTATCGGGACGTTCGCCAACAAATACAAAATCTGTTTTAAATTGCTTATCCCTCACCTCTGGATATACCTTTCGTACACGCAATGCAAAGTTTTTATCCTGACGTTCGAATGTGGCATCCAAGCCAGATTTTACTCTATCGATATAATGCTCGTCAATCTGAGCCTCCACTTTATAGTCTGACAAAACGCTGATTTGTCCAATTCTTTCACCAGAATTTAATGTCTGACCGATCTCCACATCAAGGATACCCAACTGCCCATCAACAGGAGCTTTCACATTCAGATTTTCGACACGCTGGCGTACCAACATCAGATTTTGACGGATATTGTGTAAACTTTCTTCCATCTGATCTACCTGGATACCCCGATAGATAGAATCTTGTTTCTGACGTTCAACTACCAATGTACGTCCATCCATTGCAAATTCATAGTCTTCTTTTGCTTGGAGGAATTCTTCTTTCGATGTAAGATTCTCTTCATATAACCTTTGGTATTGCAGGTATTTTCTTTTTTTCCGTTCCACATCCACATCGAGTTGCAATTTCTCTTTTTTCAGGTTCAATCGTTCCTGTTCCATTGCCACCTGAGTATTGCGCAGGAAGTTTTGCTTTTCAGCCAGTTGAGCTTCACTATCGAGTATATTGATGCTTATCATAGGATTGGTAAGACGAACAATGATATCCCCCTTACGGACATCCGAACCTTCCTCTATGAGCTTTTCGGCAACCATTCCACCCTCTATTACACTGAGCTGTATGGTGTTGATCGGTTGCACCTGACCATTGATACGGACATAGTCGTTAAACAAATCTTTGGTTACGGTTTGGATACTGATTTTATCGTGTTCTACTTTCAGTTTCGAAGCATGGTTGCCAAATACCAGCCATGCAATAGTCAATAATAAGATTAGTCCCCCAGCTATATATGGAAGATGTTTTTTCCTTATTCCTTTTTTCTTTTCTATAATGATATCCATATTGTTTAGATTTCAAGATTTATAAGTTTCAAAATTTAAGAGCATTATTCTGTGATGAATGGGATGCCTTTGTAATAATCCACCAATTTATGTTTAAGCTGATATTTAAGCTGGGAATTAAGTTCTTCGGCTCTAGCTTGTGTCAGGCGATTGGCACTTGTGTGTAATTCTATTGCACTGATCAAACCTTCAGTAAATTTTCGTTGATTTACTTTGTGTGCAATCTCCATCGCATCTGTTTGTTTCTGTGCCTGTAGATATTCGTCAGCTTGCCCGTTTACATCAGCTACAGCTTGTTCTATCTCGCTATATAAGGAACGAAGTGTTTCTTCCTTTTCGCTTTCTGCAATCACAACCTGCGCTTTGCTTCGCTTTACCTGTGCAGACCGCGAAAAGCCTGAAAAAATGGGAATAGAAAGGCTTAAGCCGATATAGCGCCCCCGTTTATCTCGTATCTGATCTTTATAAGACGAATAATCACTTCCATCCATATAGCGCGAGAAGTTGGTTGAATATCCTGCATCTGCAGAAAGAACAGGGAAAAGACTTCCTTTAGCCGACTTATATGATAGTTTCTGTGCCTGTAAAGAAGATTCGGCAGCCTGAGCTTTTGGGTTGTATAGTCTCGATTGTTCAAATATCTGTAATGCAGATTCGTTTAGTTTTGTAATTATTTTATCTGACAGTTCCGAATTGCTGATTACCAAATCATGATCAATAGGATAATTCATTTTTTCCTTCAACTTTATGATTCCTATAGTCAACAGATTTTTCTGACGAGTCAGATTGTAATTATCAGATGCTTCTTTTGCGGCCAACTCTGCAACATCCGGCGAACCTTTCATCCCTAATTCTTCCATACGCTTTACCTGTTTAAGGTTCGCCGAGCTTTCAGCAAGTTGTTCTTCTGCGAGCTTTACCATCTCCATGTTATATAGTACAGTGAAATAGGCATCCATTGTTTCATAAGCAATTAAATCTTTTATTTCCTGCAATTGTTGTCTGCCTAATATCTTGTTTACTTTCTGTAATTTCAAACGAGCTATATTTGAAAAGCCATCGAAAAGGGTTAAAGAAGTGTATAGGCTATAATTATTACTGAAAGTGTTTATATCAGTGTATGTATTGGTTTCGGAATCGAGCCCTCTACCAAAATTGAAAGACACATTAGTATTAGCACTCAATGACGGTAATAGTTTTCCTATTGCTTCCAAATAGTTTTGATGGTATATACTATTCTGTGCGTCTTGTTTATTTTTCTGTGGACTGTTTTTTACTGCATATAGCATACATTCTTCCAATGTCCATTTTTTCTCCTGTGCACAAAGTGCTACAGATATAAAAAAGAGAATTATGATAGATAAATATTTCATTGTGTATAGTTGTTTACTTTCTTTTATACCAACTCTGTGCCAAAATAAATAAACTACTATATATCAATAACATAACATTTTAAGCAATAACTAAAAATGTAAAAATATTTTACACTATGATGTTTAGTTTTATTACAATGAAAAAAGTATGCTCTATTTTTTTAAGAAAAAAAACAGAATAAATATTTTGTTGTCTAAAAAATTAGACATACATTTGCTTTTGTCTAAAAAATTAGACGATTAAATTATGAGGATAACTTTATCTATATATTATGAGTGTACTAGTGTTGAGTTTACAAATATGGTATGAGGATAAAAAAGGTTACAGTAAAGAATGGAAAAAAGCTGTCACTTTTGTCACTTTTTGTATTCTATAATGATTTCCTTATAACGAGAATGAGTTAAAACCACGAAGGGTACTAAGATATACACAAAGGACACAATATAGCAAAAAGTAACAACAGGGTAAAAGTGTCACCTTTGTCACTTTTTTGAAAATTGATTATAACAAAACAATAATATAATAAGCATGCAACTTACAAAAGCAGAAGAACAAATTATGCAGATACTGTGGGAGATAGAAGAAGCCACAGTTCAGGATATACTAAAGCACTTTACGGAGAGTAAACCGGCAAGAACTACTATTGCCACGATACTTAGCATACTTGAAAACAAAGGTTTTGTTGAGCACCAGACTGAAGGACGGACAAATATTTACAAAGCAACAGTTTCGAAGGAAGATTATTCGAAGAAACAATTGTTCGGATTTGTAAAGAACTACTTTAATGGCTCATTTTCTTCTATGATCTCTTTTTTCGCAAAAGAAACAAACTTAAGTATAGAAGAGATGGACCAACTGTTAGAGGAAACTAAAAATGCCTTGATTGAGGAAGAAAACAATAATAAAAAGGGATAGTTATGGAAGCATTTATTATTTATATTCTCAAATCGAGCCTCTATCTGGGAGCATTCCTCCTTATATATGGTTTATTTCTGCGCCCTACGACCTTCTTTAGATTCAATCGTTTCTTCTTATTGCTTGGGCTTTTTGCATCCTTAATAATACCGGCGATAAAACCTACATATGATGTTGTTATCAGAGTTGGCTCTTTGGCAAGTAATATAGCCAGCGAAACATCTCCGACAGTAGAAGATACTGCCCTACCCTTTTTCGCTAATGGCTGGACTTTGTTCTTTATCATATACATGATAGGTGTATTTATTGTGTTGGGACGCAATATTTATGCATCAAGAAATGTAGTAAAACTTATTAAAAACGGAACTTATTCACAGGATAAGAATTATAGAGTGATCAATAATAAAGAAGTAGGCTCTCCTTTTTCAGTTTTCAATTATATTTTATTGAATACAAACATCTTATCCGAGAAAGAGACACATCTAATTCTGAAACATGAAGAAACACATGTAAGGCAAAAACACTGGGTTGATTTACTTTGCTGCGAATGTATTCTCTTATTACAATGGTTCAATCCTTTTGTATGGGTTTATGTTTCATTTCTTAAAGAAAATCATGAATTTCTGGCTGATAAAGCTGTGCTTGAATCGGGTATCTCGCCTGCACAATACCAGGCTGTACTGATAAACCTGCGCTTTCAGAAACCTGTGTTTTCATTTTCGAATTCGTTCAATTACTCTAAACCATTAAATAGACTTAATATGATGAAAAAAGAAAGAAGTTCGGCATGGAAAAAGATTCTAGCCCTGACAGTATTACCTGTATCTGTTTTATTTGTATGGGCTTCGGCTACACCTAATTATATAATTGAAACGGAAAATGAACCATTGAAAGTAAATACAATAATCAGTGTTATAGATACTGTAATTATTGATTCTGCTAAAGCAGACATAAAAGTAACAGGATACGGAAGTATCAAGGAAATGAGTAAAGAAATTACTAAAGATTTAGAAGAAACAGTTTCGAAAGTATCTGTAAGCAGCTTTACAATTACAGATGATAAAAAACCTCTCATCATTGTTGACGGAAAAAAGGTAGAGACGATGGATAATATAGATCCAAATATGATAGAAAGCATCGAGGTATTAAAAGAACAAGCATCAATTTCCGAATATGGAGAGGAAGGTAAAAATGGAGTTATAAAAATAACTTTTATGCCTAAAGAAAAGTTGAAAGAGCCTGTTATTATACAAATTAAAAACAAGAATGAGAACAAATTAAGTATAATTTCGGATACAATATCCGTTAAAAAGCCATCAGTAATATTCAATCTATCAGAAGAAAGTATACCTGGTGAAGTTCTATTTATAATAGATGGAGAGGAAGTTACTGCGCAAAAAGTAAATGATCTTGATATAGAGAAAGTAGAATCAGTAACTATATTGAAAGACAAAGCTTCAACAGCCATCTACGGAGTGAGAGCTAAAGATGGTGTAGTGATTGTGGAGACAAAAAAGTAATAGTAACTTGTTTAAAATGGAATAGGCAGACTAAAAATAGTCTGTCTGTTTTTGTTAATATATGGCAAGTAAAGGCTACCTTTGCGCGACGTTAAAATAAAAGACTATGCCTAAAATTTCTACTATTCTTTTCGACTTCGATGGTGTAATAACCGATACAGAGCCTCAATATGATATCTACTTTGATCAAGTAGGTATAAAGTATAATTTGGGATTTGACAATTTCGCTTCAAAAGTTAAGGGTGTAACTATGCCCGATATAATCGACAAATATTTAAGTCATTTACCAGCTGAAACAATACATGCTATAAAAGAAGAAACCGACGTCTTTGAAAGACAAATGGATTTCTCTCCGGTTGCAGGAGCTCTCGAATTTATTCAATATTTGAAGAAGAATGGTTACAAGGTAGGGTTAGTTACCAGTTCGCAAGAGTTTAAAATGGAGATAGCTCTTAAAGCTCTAAATTTGACAAATGTATTCGACACTGAAGTTACAGCCGATCGTATAACAAAAGGGAAGCCCAATCCGATGTGCTACTTACTGGCTGCAAAAGATTTGGGTGTAGAGCCATCGGAGTGTCTGGTCTTTGAAGATTCATTTTATGGAATTCAGGCTGGATTAGATGCCGGGATGAGTGTTGTAGGAGTATCTACGACTAATGCTGAGGCTGATTTGAAAAAGATGGTGGGGAATGTTATTCCTGATTTTAGTGACACTGAGATATTGAAAAGCTTAATCAAATAAGAAAGACTATTATGAATTTTGAAAGAGCAACTTCAATTTTTGATTATTACCTCAATTATAAAAGGATAAAGAAGAGATGGAAAAAAGACAATCGTCCTTTTAAACCTGATACTTTTTGGGAATTACGAAAAGATATACTTTCATATTACGAAAGGAGTAAACCTAAGGATAAAGAACTAAAGGAGGCAGTAAATTATATAAGAAAAAAAGGAGTTGAAATATTTCCTCACTCTTTAAACGAAAAGTATAATAATCAGAATATTACTGTATATACTGATGAGCAATCGAATCTGAAGTATGTAAAACATAATGGCCACAATCTGTATTTCCCTGCAGATATGAAAGATATTGAGGTTATAACTTCATATGGATGGCTTTCGGTAGAACAGGATATTTCCTCACCACATCGTTATCTGACAAAAGAATTTGATGTAAATAAAAATGATGTTTTTCTTGATATTGGCGCAGCAGAAGGAATATTATCATTAGATGTTGTAGACAAAGTACATAAAATTATACTCTTTGAAGTAGAAGACCGATGGATTGAAGCTTTGTCTAAAACATTTGAGCCATGGAAAGATAAAGTTACAATAATAAATAAATATGTATCTGATAGAGATAGTGATACAACTATTAAGATAGACTCTCTTACAGATATGTTTGACTCAAACTCCATCTTTTTGAAATTAGATGTTGAAGGGGCAGAAGCTCAAGTATTAAAGGGTGCTGAAATGGTGCTAACCTCAGGCAAATATGATTGTAAAGCAATAGTATGTACTTATCATAAACAAGAAGATTTTGAGAATCTGTCAGCGATAATGGAGAAATATAAATATGAGATAGAGCCATCGTACGGCTATATGCTATTTATTCATGACCCTGTTCTGACTGAACCATATCTGAGAAAAGGCTTAATTCGTTGCCGGCGTTAAATTGGCTAAAAAAAGAGTAAAATCCTGTTCAAAATTTGTAGTAAATACATCCTTCTGCAAATTGGACCGAATTTCTTGTTTTGTCCAAAAACGACCATCTGAAAGTTCGTCCTTGTTTAATATAAAATCCCCATCATAAATAGCGTAGTAACAATAACTAAGTTCACGCTCTGTATCTGTCTCTATAATATATTTTGTTATGAAATTAGGGGCTATATTATGTAAACCAAGCTCTTCTTTTGCTTCACGTAAAGCGGCTTCCTCGGGCGTTTCATTCAGATCGATATGTCCCGCAACTGATGAATCCCATTTATTTGGCTGTACATCTTTCGATGGAGAACGCTTCTGCAGATACAGTTCACCCTTCGAATTGAAAATATGTAAATGAATTACAGGATGGAGTAATTTGGATCCGTCATGGCAAATACTACGTGGAGCCTGACCAATGATTTTACCATCAGAGTCTACTAAAGGAAAGATTTCTTCTTGCATTACATATATCAATTTGGCACAAAAATAATAATAAAAGAGGACTTTTTATCTCTGTTTGATATTATGTTTTTTCAAACTTCTTATATCTTAATCTATCATAAGGAAGTAGGTTTATGTTAAATTTATCTTATCTTTGTATAGCTTTTATCTATAAGAGAGTGAATTAAAATAGTGATTACCTAAATGAGTAGATGAAAGCTAAAACCATCTGATTTTTAACAAGCTAGAATTTAAATAACACATATATGCACAACTGGTTTGAATGCAAGGTCAGTTACGAAAAGGTTCTTGAAAATGGAATGCAAAAAAAAGTAACTGAACCTTATTTAGTAGATGCTTTATCGTTTACAGAAGCAGAAGCTCGTATCATTGAAGAGATAAAGCCATACATCTCCGGAGAATTTACCATAGCGGATATAAAAAGAGCTAAACTATCCGAGCTATTTTTCAATGATAATGGCGACCGTTTTTTCAAAGCAAAAGTTATGTTTGTCACTTTGGACGAAAAAAGCGGGACAGAAAAAAGAACAGCTGCTCAAATGCTAGCTCAGGCATCAGACTTAAAAGAAGCGTTGAAAGTAGTGGAAAAGGGAATGGAAGGTACATTGGCTGATTATGTTATAGCCTCCTTGACCGAGACCAACATAATGGATGTTTTCCCATATTCGGACGATCAGAAAAAGAAAGTTGTATTAACCTGATAATTGGTTTGACAAAAAATAGTGAGTATTGCTGAAAATTTACATAAGATAAATAGTGATTTACCAGAAAGTGTAAAACTAATCGCTGTATCTAAATTTCATCCAGCAGAAGCTATCATAGAAGCTTATCAGGCAGGACAAAAGGTGTTTGGTGAAAGCCGTATGCAAGAAATTGATAAAAAGCATCTTACTTTGCCTCAAGATATTGAATGGCATTTTATCGGACATTTGCAAACCAATAAAGTAAAGTCGATAATACCATATGTACATACTATTCATAGTATAGACAGTTGGAAATTATTGTCTGAGATAGAAAAACAAGCAACTATTTCAAATAGAAGAATTTGCTGCTTGTTAGAGATACACATAGCTCAGGAAGAAGCAAAGTATGGTTTATCATACAAAGATTGTATAGAACTATTAGATAGTAGCCCATGGCGGGATTGCCAATATGCATACATCGGAGGGGTGATGGGTATGGCAACATACACAGAGAATGAGGAGCAAATAAGGGCAGAGTTTAAAAAGCTGAAATCTTTTTTTGATGAAGTGAAAGAGAACTATTTTCCAAAAGATAACAATTTTAAAGAAGTATCAATGGGTATGTCGGGCGACTATAAAATAGCTGTGGAAGAAGGTTCTACCATGGTAAGAATTGGCTCGTCAATATTCGGAAACAGGGAATATTAACGCATAACACAAAAAAGAAATGAACATACAGCAGTTGGAATATATCATAGCAGTAGACAATCATCGTCATTTTGCAAAAGCCGCGGAAGCCTCTTTTGTCACGCAGCCAACTTTGAGTATGATGATTCAAAAACTGGAAGATGAACTAGGCATTAAGATCTTTGACCGAAGCCAGTTACCTGTTCAGCCAACAGTTATCGGCACACAGATAATCAATCAGGCACGTGTAATTGTATCCCAGGTAAAACAGATCAAAGAGATAATACAAGAAGAGAAAGGTATAGTACAGGGTGTGTTTAAACTAGGTATTATTCCTACTATTGCACCTTATCTGTTACCAAAATTGATGCAAATACATAATCAGAATGGTTATGATATTGTTTTGGTTATAGAAGAAACAACAACCGGACAGATTATAGACAAATTGCTTAATGGTTCGTTAGATGGTGCAATACTGGCAACTCCTCTCAAAAATGATAAGTTGACAGAGCATCCTTTATATTATGAGCGCTTCTTTGCTTACGTATCGCCTCGGGAGACTTCTTTGTATGTAAAAAAAGATTTGGAAGAAGACGACCTAAATGTAAATCGCCTATGGTTACTTGAAGAAGTACACTGTTTCCGCAGCCAAATATTGCGTATATGTAATATGAGAAAACGAAAAAGTTCCCATTCCTTATTTACATATGAAGCCGGAAGTATAAACACTCTGGTAAACATCGTTGATAATAACAGTGGGTTGACAATAATACCGGAGATGGCTTTGGATGAACTAAGTGAAAAGCAAAGAAGAAACATCCGTCCTTTGAAAGATATATCACCTGTAAGGGAGGTTAGCCTTGTTACTCGTAAGGAATTTCTTCGGGAAAGGGTTCTGGATATCTTAATATCTGAAGTAAAACAGGCTGTTCCGAAAGAGTTGCTTGATATGGAACTCAAGAAATTTGTTGTCGATATCTAATTATAAATACTAGATGCAGGATAGATTGACAAAATATATTATCTTTGCATCGTTACGGGGCATTAGCTCATCTGGCTAGAGCGCAACGCTGGCAGTGTTGAGGTGATCGGTTCGAGTCCGATATGCTCCACGATAAACATTGTGTATCAATTAGTTACATGATTTACACCCAATTTTACGCCCTGTATTGTAAAGTCGGGTGTTTTTTCTTCCCTCAACTAAAGAAAAGCAAATAGCGTAAATTATTAACGATAGGAAAATTTCCTTCGCTTTTCTTTATTATCACAAAATTGTGAAAACGATAAAAGAATAGAGTATACATTTTAGTACAGTATAGCTTTCCAAAGTAACCCTGAATTACTAAGGGGTTTTCGCCAAAATTGTTGAAAACTACATAATCCTGATTTTCAATCAGTCCATATTTATTAATATTAAAACTAAACCCGGCTAACTCTCACGCGCGTATATGATAGGGAGGTAAGCTTCCCCCCCTTTTAATTACATTATTCTCGCGCGTACGTGTATGACTTCCAAATAAGCTTGAAGCCCCCTTATATTATACTATCCTCATGCGTGCGCGTATGACTTCCTGATAAGCTTCATTTATACTTGTATCTCTATGCACTCTATTTACATTCTATCTTTAATTGATGCTTTATTCTTACTTACTATTCTATTTATCCTTTAATTTAATCAGTCCATTTTTTTACTGTGTGAAAAAAACCTTCATTTTCTACTTCTACCTAATTTAGATGTGTCTTTTGAGTTTATAAAATCTAACAAATGCTGAGGTGTGAATAAAATATTTTTACCAATTCCTATAAATACTATTTCGTTATTTAAAGCCATTTGTTTAAGTTTACTAATAGGTCTAATATGTAAATAACTTGCTGCAGTCTGTAGCGTTAATAATTCAGGTAGATTCATAATCTTAATTGTTTTTAATGATTTAATCTTATAAACATAGTTTACTGTTTCAACAAAACAGATTCTTTCTGTTATTCTTTTCAAAGTGGTTATACACCACTTTGACCATATATAGCCTGTTGTATTTATAATATCGGAAATTCCGACATTTAGAGGGGTAATTTACATCCACTATTCCGAGTATATAAAACAATTGATAGTTGTACGAATACACTGAGGGGAAAATTCCCCTCAGTAAATATACTTTTATATAACTGCTATCACTGAGCGGAAATTTCCGCTCAGTGAATATACTTTATAAGGTGCTTTCAAATCACCTTTAATTGTATAGCATCTTAATGATAAGGTCATATTCTAGGGGTATCATTATAATGACCTCCCTTGGCCTTATACACTTTATAAGGCAACCCCAAATTGCACTTTAGTTGTTTCAGGATTGCTTTCTTTTAGACTGTCTTTTGTTCTCTGCAAATAAATCATCCAGATTGTACATTATAATTTTACCTATTTGCCGATATTTAAGAAATCCTTCACGCTTCCATTTTCAGATAGTAATCTCTGACACACCTATGTAAGCCGCGAACCTCCTATTACCAGTAATGATATTTTCATTCCTTCCTTCCATTTTTGCTTATTTTTAAATTGTTAAGTAAATTCATAAGTAAATACAGCTAAAGCTATATTTGCCACTAATGTGTTATAATCTATTTAATATTTTCCAACTATAAACTTTTACAATCAAACAAATAGTCTTCAATCCATTACCTCTATCTCATTATAAATTTATCAATCGACAACACAAATTAACCTAAAAATAACTTGTGATTTTCTTTAAAATTCACAAAACATAAATTATTTTTATAATATTCTATGAAAAAC
>USOX01000021.1 GCA_900556485.1 uncultured Dysgonomonas sp. | reverse complement strand
ATAAAAAAGGGCATATCGCTTTCTTAGGACATGGATCCCCTCTGAAATTTAAAAATGTAAGAATTAAAGAATTGAAAGATTAAAAACTCAATTTAATAAAAAAAGTATATGAAAACTTGAATCTAAAAAAATATAATATGCCCAATATTAAATACTTTTTATAATAACCTTTTAATAAGAAACACTATGAAATTTTTAAAGTTTTTATGGTTATCATTAACCATGATACTGATTCTTATTGCTTGTTCCGATAATGATAAGAATGAAGTATTAGATAAGCATGATCCAAACAAAGAGATTATGATCAGCGGTTTTTTCCCCGATTCAGGGTACATTGCGTCACAAGTAATAATTGAAGGATCAAACTTTGGATCAGACACATCTCAGGTTCGACTTTATTTCAATGAAAAAAGAGCAACCATCATCAATGCACAAGGCAACAAATTGTATGCTTTGACTCCGAGATTACCGGGAGATACTTGCACATTAAAACTCGTCATCGGGCAAAAAGAGGCTATAGCTGATCAGGAATTCAGATATAAGACACAAATGAATGTATCTACTATAGCCGGCTCACGCGGTGCGAACGATGGTCATTTTCTTGAAGGCTCACTTGCTACGGCTGCATTCGGAAACATCAGAGGAACAGTAGCAGATAGTTATGGTAACATTTTTGTTTCGATGTATGGTACAGGAACTCCTGGAGTAGCACGAGTGGATACAAAAGGAAATGCCGTAACTTGGGTTACTGATGCATCTAACTATATAGAAGCTTGGAATTCACCGACAAAAAATCCTGTCTCAAACGTTATTTATTTCCCATCAAATACAGGAGCTATGGTATTGGAACTAAACCCATTGAACCTTTGGACCCCTCGTATCCGAAATATAAAAGCCCCAAGTAAAGAGCAAATAGAAGGAGGAATGTATGATGCTGATCCCCTTGATTTTAACAGGATGCACTCATTGGCATATAATCCTGCCGACGGTAAATTATACACACGTACTTACCAAGGGGGAATAGGCAGAATTGAACCAGTAACATATGTTGGTGAAATTTTAGGAGGTAAAGGTGCAATTTTAGATAGGATTATTGATGTTGACTCATATGTTGCAATTGATCATAATGATCCCGATTGGCTGTATATATCGTATTTTCAAAAAAATTGTATCAGGCGAGTAAATATAAAAACTTTTGAATGGGAAGATTATGTAGGAATGGAAACCGGAGCAGGTTCGTGGAGAGACGGTGTAGGTAAAGATGCTGAATTCAATCAACCGAGGTGTATCATATTTGATAACGAAAGTAATATGTATATAGCTGATATGGGTAATCAATGTATACGCAAAGTTACAAAAGAAAAGGTGGTAAGTACGATAACAGGAATACCTCAGTCATGGGGAACAGCTGATGGGCCTCCAGAACTGGCACAATTTGATAATCCTTTTGGTATAGATATAGATCACGAAGGAAATATTTATATCGGAGAAGCTGCTAATAACAGAATGATTCGTAAGTTAACTATGGAATAAAAGCATAACATTATGAAAAACAATATGATAAGAAATATAATACTTTGCATATTACTTTTTATGTCAGCTACCTTGTTTTCACAACAAAAAACGAGTGTAAATGTAGCCGGAACTGTATATGATGAATTGAATGACCTCTTTGTTGGAGTCACTGTTTCTATAAAAGATAAACCAGGAATAGGAGTTGCCACAGAAGCCGATGGTAGTTTTAAAATAAAAGTAAACTTAGGAGATGTCCTATTATTCTCTATAGTAGGTTATAAAACTCAAGAGTATTTAATACTAAAAGAAGAGAAAGACATTAAAATAACGATGGAGCCCGCTGAGCATCAATTGTCGGAAGCTGTAGTTACAGGGATGGGTACATCGCAGCGAAGGATAAGTATTGTTGGTGCTGTAACTTCTGTTGATACCAAAGAGCTACAAACACCGGCTACATCTATAACTAATATGTTGGGCGGTCGTGTAGCCGGTATTATTGCTACCCAACGAAGTGGCGAACCCGGAGAAAATACATCTGAATTCTGGATACGTGGTATTGGAACTTTCGGAGGAGGAAGCTCAGCCTTAATACTAATTGATGGACTGGAAGGAAGTCTGGATAATATTGATCCTGCTGATATTGAAAGTTTCTCTATACTAAAAGATGCTTCCGCGACAGCCGTATATGGAGTACGTGGTGCTAATGGAGTTATTTTAGTTACTACAAAAAGAGGTACTACAGATAAACTTCATATAACTGCACGTGCTAATATGACAGTATCTTATCTAAACCGCCTGCCAAACTACTTGGGTGCATATGATTATGCAAATCTAGCTAACGAAGCGAGGGTCGTACGTGGTGAAAACCGTATGTATGATGATACGGAATTATATATTATCAAGAATAAAATGGATCCCGATCTTTATCCTGATGTAAACTGGAGAGATGAGATACTGAAGAGAACATCAATTCAGCATACATATTATGTAGGAGCCAGAGGTGGAGGTAGTTTAGCTAATTACTTTATATCACTTGGGTATTCATCGGAAGGCTCAGCTTTTAAACAAGACAAAAGTAATAAATTCACTTCAGGTGTAGGATACGATAAGTATACATACAGAACAAATTTAGATATAAATTTAACAAAGACTACAAAAGTTTACTTTGGTGTAGATGGGGAATTTACGAGTAAAACTGAACCTTCGTTAGCAGCTCTTTCGGGTAAATCGACTAGTGGAATGACAGACGAACTTTGGCTGGCACAACAAACCTTAACTCCACTTTTGATGCCAACACGTTATTCAACAGGCGAATTTCCTGCTGTAGATTCCGATCAAGGAACATATTCTCCGTATATCATGTTGAATCATACAGGAAAGACAAACCGAGAATACCATAAAAATCAAGTAACACTGGCCCTTAATCAAGATTTTTCTATGATACTTAAGGGGTTGACTGCCAGAGCTCAAGTTGCTCTAACAAATCAGGGTTATCAAAACGAACAGCGTTATATAAGACCATCGCTTTGGTATGCCTCAGGACGCAGACAGAATGGAGAACTGGTAATGAACGAAACCCGTAAAAGTGAAAATGCAGTATATAGCAACTGGCAGGAACAGATTCGTAAAATACATTTTGAGTCGACAGTGAATTATGAAACCATATTGAATAAAGATCATCGTTTTTCAGCATTAGCGTATTATTATATGAGCGATGAAAAATTCACGACTCAAAACAATACCAGTAGTATGGCAGCTTTACCCTATAAATACCAAGGTTTATCAAGCCGATTAACTTATGGGTTGAAAGATACCTATTTCTTCGATGCCAACTTTGGATATACTGGTTCAGCTAACTTTAAAAAAGGAAGCCGTTTTGGCTTTTTCCCGGCTGCAGCGATGGGATGGGTGCCCACAAACTACGAGTTTATGAAGAACTCATTACCTTGGCTTGATTTCTTCAAAATCAGATTTTCTTATGGTCTTGTTGGTAATGATAAAATTGCAGGTGCCGCGAGATTTCCGTATTTAACAATAATGGATGATGGAGCTCCAACGGGCTGGGGATTCAACGAACCGGGGATTGCTGAAAGTGTAATAGGTGCTGATAATCTAAAATGGGAAAAATCAAAAAAAGCAGATTTAGGATTTGAAGGTAGATTATTTAAAGAACGTGTTCAGTTTGTGGTAGACTTTTTTAATGACCAACGAGATGGTATTTTCCAAAAAAGAGAAACTATACCAGGTTATGTAGGCCTTGTTAGTCTTCCTTATGGAAATGTAGGTCGAATGAGAAGTTGGGGTAGTGATGGGAACATATCTTATCTTCATACATTTAATAAAGACCTATCGCTTACATTCAGAGCTAATTATACATATGCTACATCCAAAATACAAAATTATGAACAAGCGTTACAAAATTATCCGTATATGTACCACCAAAACTGGCCTGTAGATATACAGAGAGGTTATATTGCTTTAGGGTTATTTAAAGATGAAGATGATGTAGCTAATAGTCCGGCACAGACTTTCGGCTCTAATGTTATGCCTGGTGATATTAAATATAAAGACGTAAACGGAGATGGAGTAATTGACGATAATGATAAAGTACCATTGTCATACTCCAGAGTTCCTCGCCTGATGTATGGTATGGGTCTGGAAATGGAATATAAACGAATAACTTGTGCTGTTAGATTTACAGGAACAGGGAATTCTGATTTTTACTGGACCAGCAATAATGGAGGTATGGGATACATACCATTCATCAATGGTAAATACGGTAATGTACTTGATATTGCAAACAAACAAAGCAACAGGTGGATACCAGCATCTTATTCCGGAACAAAGAATACGGAAAATCCTAATGCTAAGTTTCCTCGGTTAAGTTATGGTGGAAATCAGAACAATGCTCAGGTTTCTACATTTTGGAAAGGAAATGCAAAATATTTTCGTTTGAGTGAGGTGCATTTTAATTACAAGTTGATTTTGGAATCTTTAAAGAAAATAGGTGTGGGTTCTATTGACCTTTCACTAACAGGAACAAACTTATTTGTTTGGGATAACGTAAATATATATGATCCGGAACTTGCTTATAGAGGAGGTTTGGCTTATCCTATTCCTGCACGTTTCACCGCACAATTATTTATTAATTTCTAAAATGTATATCATGAAAAAAATAAGATCAACTATATTATTGATATTGATATCCATAATGTCTTTCAATTCTTGTGACTTTTTGGATGTACAAGACTATTATGATGAAATAATGCCATATGATTCCGTTTTCAAAAGCACAAGAAATCTACAAAAATACTTATGGTCAATTCCACCTGCTTTTGGTGACGAAGGTGCTTTCCTTGCTCATTGCTATACTCCAGGCCCATTAGCTACCGATGAAGGTATTACTGCTTTTAATAATAGTATGGATGATTGGACTGGTATAGGATATGTTACCGGTTTTATTACTCCCGACCGTCTTTCCAACTTAGATATTTGGGATAATATGTATAAAGTAGTAAGAAGGGTTAATATATTGCTTAGTAGGATGGATGAAGCTTCAGATCTTACGCCTAACGACAGAGCTGAAATACAAGGATATGCCCGATTTATGAGAGCTTATGCTTACTATCGTAATCTGATGAATTTTGGACCTCTTATTTTGATAGGAGATGATATACCACATAATAATGAGGATGAAAAATATTATGCTAGATCTAGAGCAACTTATGATGAGACTATTGACTATATATGTGAAGAGTTCGAAGAGGCTGCAAAATTGATGCCAGTAGTAGTTTTAACTTCTCAATTCGGACGCCCTACACGTGGAAGCGCCTATGGCTTAATTGCACGTTTGCGTCTGCAACAAGCAAGTCCTGCATATAATGGCGGCGATGCAGCAAAGAACTACTTTGGTGGATGGAAACGATCGGAGGACGGAGTACATTACATTTCTCAAGTATATGATGAAAGAAAATGGGCAGTGGCGGCAGCGGCAGCCAAACGGGTAATGGAGATGGGAATATATGAACTATATATTGTTGCTAAGGATAGTGATACGCCAAGTCTTCCGGCAAATATATCTTCCGAAAGCTTTCCCGATGGAGCCGGAGATATTGATCCTTTCAAGTCTTACTCTGATATGTTTACAGGCGAAGCCGTGGCCGAACGTAATAAGGAGTATATTTGGGCTACTTTTTCTTCAAACCTTACAGACAGGACAAGAAACTGTTTTGCAAAAACATTACTTAATGGATCTAATGGATTGAGTGTTACGCAAAAAGTAGTAAACGCTTACAGAATGGTTGATGGCAGGGATATTAATGACTCGAGTGCAGAATATCCTTACAAACCTGATATCATGAATGAAGGGAGTGCTAAATCTTTTTCCGGCTATTACTTACCAAAAGATATTTCCGGTATGTATGTTAACAGGGAAATGCGTTTTTATGCCAGTATTGGGTTTAATGGTCGTTACTGGACCTGTGAATCATCAGCGGATGCTGCTTCAAAAAACCTAATAATAAAATATTCGAAAAATGGTAATGCTGATAAAAATGATGCTGGAACAACATCAGACTATCCTATTACTGGATACATACTGACAAAAAGCATACATAAAGATGATGCGTGGAAAGGTACAGGTGCACGTATATGGACCAAACCTCATGCAATGATCAGATATGCTGAAATATTATTATCTTATGTGGAAGCAATGAATAATCTGACTCAGAACCATACCATAACATTACCTATTGGCTTTAATGAAGAAAAAGAATTTCAAATTTCGCGGAATACAAGCGAGATGAAAGCTGCTTTTGATCAGGTACGTTACCGTGCCGGATTACCAGGACTTACAGCTTCAGAACTAGGCAATAGACAGGAAATGCAGGCTCTATTGGAAAGAGAGTTAATGGTTGAATTCCTGTTCGAAAACAGACGTTATTTTGATGTCAGAAGATGGGGAATCTATGAAAAAACAGAATCAGAACCAATTACAGGAATGAATATGGATGCCAGTGAACCTGATTTCTATAATGTAGTTGCTATAAATCATAGACATGTTAGAGAACGTGTGGTAAATAAAAAAATGATGTTTGTACCCATTCCACGTAGAGAAATAAGTAAAGTAAGGGGTATGGATCAAAATCCGGGATGGAATTAATTAATCTTAAATTATGAGTATTATGAAAATAAAATATATCTCAATGGTGGTATTAACTACTATCGTTGTAATAAGTCTGATTTCTTGTGATAACTATGAACAGTTTGAAAAGGAATTATACCAGAATGATATTTATATTGTAAGTGGCAGAGATTATAATATATTCGACCTCGAAGTGTATTTAGATTCTTCTAAAGTCGATTATAATATATCTGTTTCGGCATCAGGAACAACTAAAATAAGTCAGGACGTAAAAGTTACTTTTAAAAGAGATGAAGCACTTTTAACGGCATATAATTTTGCAAATTTTGATCTGGAAGAAGCAAAATATGCTAAAGAATTGCCTTTGAATAAATACAATTTCCCTGATGAAAGTTTGATGTTGAAAGTTAGTGATGAAGAAGTGTATAGTAAATATCCTCTTGTGATTAATCCGAAAGATTTGTATGATCTGAAACCGGATAGTGTTTATTTTATACCGGTGGCTATAGATACAGTTTCTGCTTATTCTATAAGCCGGACCAAACGAGGATCTTTAGTTCGAATACTGCCTCGAAATCGCTATGCGACAAGCAAAAAAACTACTATGTACATACTGAAGGGGTATAAAGGTACAACTGATTACTTAGCTGAAGAAATTAATGCCTCTTACTCACCAATAAATTCTAGTAATAAAGTTGTTCAGCCATTAACGAATAACTCGGTAAAAATGAATGTTGGAATACTGAGCTTTGCCGATGCTAATAAAGCGACACATGTGGACGTAGATAGAATGGCGATGGTTGTTACCGTGAATGATGATAAGTCGTTATCATTAAAGCCATACAACGAAGATGCTGGCCTATTAGAAGTAGAAATGCTACCGATGCCGGAAGGCATAGATGAAAGAGAATTTGTTTATAAAAACAGATATGAAGAGACTCCTGATCGATATGTTCCTGGAAAATTAGACCAAAGATTCCTGATGTATTATAAATATCGGACTAGGAATACGACCAATGATAATTGGAGTGATTGGACATTCATCTTAGAAGCATCAAATGACTCTAAAATAATTAATAGTTACTAGACTCCGATTAAGTATATGAGACTGCTCAAACAGATTAAAAATTCTGTTTGAGCAGTTTTTATTTTATCACATGATAATAAAGCTGTTTATTCAATCAGCTATGATAAGAACAGTTTAATAAAACTGCATAGGATATATAGAGGAGAGTCAGGATTATCAAGTTATATTTCATAGTTTTAATATAGTAATGAATTCTGTTGAAGCATTTCATACTAATTATCATTGCATTGTATTTCATACTCTTTGGGGGTCATTCCATATTGTTGCTGGAATAATTTGATAAAATAAGAGGGTGTATTTATACCAACCAGATAACAAATTTCATTGATTCTGAATTTTCCTTCATGTATTAACTGCGCAGCCTTCTGCAACCTTATTAGCCGTATAAAGTCGAGAGGAGACATATCTGTGATCGATTTTATGCGTCTATGAAGACTAGATCTGCTGATCAATAAAAATTCGGCAAGTTGCTCTACATTGAAAGTAGGATCGGCTATATTTTCGTTTATAACCTCTACTATTTTGGTTATAAACTCATTATCGCCTTTACTTATACTATTATCTATCATTGGCAAGAATGGTTTCTTTTTGAATATTTCCAGTTCTCTTTGTCGGTTATTTATCAAGGATGCGATCATAGTTTTAAGGTAGCTCGGAGAAAATGGTTTCTCGATATAAGCATCGCATCCTAATTCTAACCCTTTTATCTTACTTTCCAAGTCGTTTCGGGCAGTAAGTAGGATGAAAATGATATGATTGTATTCCGAGGATGATTTTATATAGTTGCATAACTCAAACCCATCCATTTCCGGCATCATAACATCACTTATGATTATATCAATATTAACCGATGTAATTACTTTTTGAGCTTCAATGCCATTTTCAGCCTTCTCTATGATATATTCGTCAGATAAAGAGTCGGATATAAAAGTTAGCATATCTTTATTATCTTCAACAATAAGGATAGTGGGACTGTGTTTCTTTGGTATAACATTTTGGAATGTTTCGTTATCTGGATCTACATTATTCTCTGCTTGAACTTCTAGGGTTAAAGGTATTTTTAAAGTAAAGATATTCATATTGTCCTGTATATTATATAATAAATAGCCTCCATGTAGCTCTGCAAGCGATCGGGCAAGTGACAGGCCAATACCCGAACCCGAACTTTCACTGTATGTTTTGTTGATTTGGAAGAATGGTTCAAATATTTTATCCTTAAATTCTTCTTTTATAAGTTCTCCATCATTTGATACCCTGACGATAAAATATGTGTTGTCTAAAGAGATTTCCATCTCTATTCGCTTATGAGAATACTTTATAGCATTTGAGAGCATATTATCAAAAATTTTTATCATGGCCTCTTTATCTGCTACAATATGGTTTTCGGCAGGGTTGTATATCATATTGAACTCTTTATTCCCGATAACCCATTGCCCTTCATATCTTTTTTTTATTTCATTTACAAATTTGTCTAAATCTATTCTTTTGCAATGTAACAAAAATTTATCACTGTCTACTTTTCTAAAGTCTAGTAGCTGATTGATAAGGTTCAACAGATGTTTAGTATTATTTTCTATTATTTCAAGGTTGTACCTGACTTTCTTATCAGCTATTTCTGTTTGCATTATCGTTTCTAATGGTCCGTTTATAAGTGTGACCGGTGTGCGTATTTCATGTGCAATCTCAGTAAAGAAATTAACCTTAGTTTCGTACAACTCTTTCTCTTTTTCTATTTCAAACAATTTTTGTTTTTCCTGATTTCTCTTCTTATACTTTCTTAGAGAATAGCGCAGCGTAAAATAAGATATAATCAAAAAGAGAAAGATATATACGACTATGGCAAAAATGGAAGCCCACCATGGAGGCAGTATTTCTATATCTACTATTTGTATATCATCACTCCAAATTCCATCGTTATTAGATGCTTTTACTTTAAATCTATATTTACCCGGAGGTAATTTGGCATACGATGCAGAATGATTATTTCGCGTGTATATCCAACTATCATCTATATTTTCCATTTTATAAGCATACAGATTAGAACGTGATGCTTTGTAATTGAGTGCCACAAAATTGAAACCTATATTTGATTGGTTGTGTGAAAGCAATATTTTCGAAGTATGCATTATACTGTTTTCTAAAGGAGAGTTTGGACTTGAAGGAGTAATCTCTTCATTCGATATATAAAATTTAGTGATGTATACAGGTGGTGCATATTTATCTTCTTTAAATTCTTCAGGATCGAAAACAACCAGACCGTCAACACATCCGAAATATAGCTTATTGTCATTGCTAAACAAGGCTGATTTATAATTAAACTGGTCTGATAACAATCCATCATTTTTTGTAAATATTCTTACAGCTTTGGTATCAGGTTCGAAACGTACTAAACCTTGATTCGTACCGAACCATAGATTATGGCTTTTATCTTCTACTATTTTGTAAGCAATATCATCTGGTAATCCTTCCTTTATAGAATAGGAGTTAAATTCTTTTTTTTCTTTATTATATACACATATTCCGCCTCTGTCAGTCGCAAACCAGATACGCCCCAGATGATCTTCTGTAATACTACTAACAGAATTGGAACTCAAAGTACCTAATCCATCGTGTGTGAAGTGAAATATTTCATTAGTCTTTTGGTTGTACTGGAATACACCATTCCCCATGGTAGCTACCCATATGTAACCATCAGAGTCCTCTATTATATCAAATATGTAACTTAAGCCGAAGATGTCCATACGCTTGAACTTTTTATTGCTTTTTTCTGCAATAAAGACCCCCCAGGTATTTCCCACCCAGATTTTTCCATAACGATCCTCACATATTGCACAGACGCTTTCTTCATCTAGCCCTAAGTCTTCGGCGGAATAATGAATAGTGACATTATTGTTAGTATTAACCTTATCTAGTCCATTTTTAAAATATCCTATCCAGACTTCTTCCTTTCGTGGATATATAGCCAATGACTTCTTGTACGAAAGATTATTTTGGGTCTTGAATTTCTTTTTTATGGGATCAAAGAGCATTACACCAGCATCCTCTGTTCCAATCCAGATATTTCCTTTCTTATCTTCTCTTATTTCCCTTATATGCTTAGATGATATGGTTGTATTTTCTCTAGTTGGAAAATACTTTTCGAATTTATTGATTCTGTTCGGAAGATAATTTATACCTCCGAATTTGCAACCAATCCAAATGCCGCCTTCTTTATCTTGATAAATATTTTCGGTGAGTACATCAGATAAGGCATATGGATTACTTGTATCTTCTGTTATATGATGAGTAATGTTTTGCTTCTGATCAATGACAAAAATCCCGGCTTCTGTAGCTACCCATATTTCACTATCGTTGAATACATGCACATCTCTTATAATTTTATAATCGATATCTCTTATATTCATATCTACAATTAAATTACGACGTTTATCCAGTTTTATAAGCTTACTTTCATGGATACCAATTATGATATAGTCGTTATCATGTGAAATAGTATAAATATTTTTTCCAGACAGGTAATTGTTTCCATCACTGTCTCCTAAATATTGAGTAAAATCTTCGCTTTGTTTATTATAAAGATATATACCTGAACCGTTTGACCCAATCCATACTTTTCCATTCTTCTCAATCGTTATGCATTGTGGGGTACTAACACTGGGTTTCAGGTTTTCGACAACAGAATAATGTAATAATCTATTCTCTGCTTTTATGTATTTGAATACACCTTCATTGGGAGACACTATCCATATATTATTATCCGGATCGCACTGTATATCTGCAATCCAATCTGTAATACCAATTCCTGTTTCTGTCTTATGTTCAAAGAAAGTAAAAGTTTCCTTGATAGGATCGAACAGAAATATTCCTTTATCAGTCCCCACCCATAATATTTTATTTACATCTTCAAAAAGTGCACTCACATTATTATTACGTTTTTTCAAATACGGATCATAACAGTCGAATTGCTTTAGAGATATGCCATCATATCTGTTCAGACGGTTGCGGGTTCCAAACCACATAAATCCATAGCTATCTTGTATTATTGCTTTTACATTATTATGAGATAGTCCCAGTCTGCCATCTATTTGAGTAAAATAAAAATCGTAGCCAAACAGATGAGGCAGGAAAGAGGAAAGGAAAAAATAGAAACAAATCAATCTTTTCATAGTATGATGATTTATATATGTTGCAAATATAAAGAATTGAATATTGACATATGATTCAAAAAATAGAAGAAATGTCTTTTACTAAGCCTCCTTCGATATAAATAAAACATTTCTTCTATTTTTTGAGAAATATGTATAGAGATTATAGATTTCCGAAATGGTACTTTTGATTGACAGTTCTTTTTTTGTTGAACCTTAAAATAATATTTATGAAATCAGATTAAAATGCTCACATAATACTACCTTATAATTTATACATAATTAATTCAATAATAATATCTAATCTTATGAGAAAAACACAATGTATAAGATTTAAGTCTTCATTTAAGACCTGTATTCTTATTTCACTTTTGATGTTATTCCCATTTCATTTATTTGCTGTCAATGGGATTAATGAAACAAGCGAAGACCAGCAACAGCGGATAGGTGTAAGTGGTATTGTAAAGGATGAAACTGATCTGCCTCTGGCAGGTGTTACAGTTTTGGTAAAAGGAACCACAAATGCAACAATGACATCATCTAACGGAGAGTATACCCTGAAAGATGTACCAGTTGAAGCTGTATTGGTATACACTTTCATTGGTATGGAGACAGCTGAAGTGGAAGTAAAACATCAAACATCCATCAATATTGTAATGAAGGAGGATGCAGTGAAGATGGACGATGTAGTTGTCGTGGCCTTTGGTACACAGAAAAAAGAGAGTATGATCAGTTCTATTTCTACTATTAACCCCGGAGAATTGAAAGTGCCATCAAGTAACCTCACTACTGCTCTGGCTGGACGTCTATCGGGGATAATCGCCTATCAACGTAGTGGAGAACCAGGCAAAGATAATGCTGATTTTTTCATACGAGGTGTTACTACCTTCGGATATAAAAAAGATCCTCTTATACTGATAGATGGTATAGAGTCTACGTCGACAGATCTGGCACGCCTGCAACCAGACGATATCCAAGCATTTTCTATATTAAAAGATGCTACAGCTACTGCTCTTTACGGCGCACGTGGTGCGAACGGAGTTATACAGATAACGACAAAAGAAGGAAAAGAAGGACCTCTGAAAATTTCTGTGCGTTTCGAAAACTCATGGTCTTCCAATACCAGTAATATAAAATTGGCTGATCCTATCACATTTATGCAAATGGCAAATGAGGCAACAAAGACTAGAAATCCTCAGGAGGCATTGCCTTATTCGTATGAAAAAATAGAAAGAACAAAACAAGGTCTTAATCCTTATGTTTATCCTGCTAATGATTGGCGCAAGATGTTGATGAAAAACACTGCTTACAACCCTCGAGTAAATGTCAATATGAGTGGTGGTGGAGGTATCGGACGTTATTATGTTGCTGCTTCCTATAATAAGGACAACGGAAACCTGAAAATGGATAAACGTAACAACTTCAACAATAATATAGATCTTGAGACTTATCAGTTGAGATCAAATATAAATCTGGATCTAACCAAGACTACACAAGCTATAGTGCGGTTAAGTGGAACGTTTGATGACTATACGGGGCCTATAGACGGAGGAGAAGCAATGTATAAAAAAATAATGGGGACAAATCCTGTGTTGTTTCCTGCATATTATCCGTCATCGCAGCAGCCTCAAGCTAATCACATCCTGTTCGGGAATGCGACACGCGGAGTAGATGGAGCCGGGACAAGTGCAGATTATACAAACCCTTATGCAGAAATGGTAAAAGGATATACAGACTATTCAAGGTCTCAGATGGATGCTACGATTGAACTAAAACAGGATTTACGTTTTATTACACAGGGCCTTGATATAAGAGCTATGTTCAATACCTCCCGTTATTCATATTATAGCATTAGTCGCAAATATAATCCTTATTATTATGCAGTAGGTTCGTATGATAAACAAACAGACTCGTATACAATAGCTCAGATTAATGAAAAAGATAATCCGACAGAATATCTTGATTATAACGAAAATTCTAAAGATATATCATCATCTGTTTACATAGAGGCAGCAATGTCATATAACAGGAGGTTTGAAGAAAAACATGATATAGGAGGCTTGCTTGTATTCCAACGCCGTGAGAAACTGGAAGCTAATAAGGGTGATTTGCAAAAATCATTACCATATAGGAATCAAGGACTTTCTGGACGTTTTACATATGCCTACGATAACAGGTATATGGCTGAATTTAACTTCGGATATAACGGCTCCGAACGTTTCTACAAAACAAATCGCTATGGTTTTTTTCCAGCAGTTGGAGCTGGTTGGTCTGTTTCTAATGAGAAGTTTTGGAAACCGATAAGCCCTATATTATCTAAATTGAAACTCAAAGCTACATATGGGCTTGTTGGTAACGATGCTATTGGTAGTGAAGACGATCGTTTCTTCTACTTATCAAATGTAAATATGAATGATAGTGGCAAGTCTTATTATTTTGGTGAAAACTTCCAATATGGGAAAGATGGGATTTCTATAAAGCGATATGAAAACCGAGATATAGGTTGGGAGAAATCATATAAATCAAATTTTGGTCTCGAGCTAGGCTTGTTCAATGACTTCGAGTTTCAAATAGATTACTTTACTGAAAAACGAACAAATATTTTGATGGACAGATCGGTTGCCCCATCAATGGGGTTGTCGGCAACTGTAAGGGCAAACGTAGGCGAAGCTAAAGCTAAAGGGGTAGATATGTCTTTAGACTATAAGAAAATGCTGTCTAAAAATTATTGGATTCAAGCCAGAGGTAATTTCACTTATGCACATAGTGAATTCCTGAAATACGAAGAACCTGAATATAATGAAAAATACAGGTCTCATATTGGTCAATCGCTCAACCAGCAGTATGGTTTGATTGCAGAGCGCTTATTCATCGACGAATATGATGTAGCTAATTCTCCTAAACAAACATGGAGCGAATATGGTCCGGGAGATATTAAATACGTGGATATGAACGGGGATGGAGTTATTACAGATGCTGACATGGTACCTATTGGTTATCCTACTGTACCAGAGATAGTATATGGATTCGGATTTTCGGCAGGAAATGATAGAGTGGATTTTTCTATGTTTTTTCAAGGTTCGGCTCGTTCGTCATTTTGGATAAATGCTCAGGATACAAGTCCTTTCGATCACAAAAGTCCAGATGACGACCATCCTTATCATCGCGATGTTCCACTTATCAAAGCCTATGCAGACAATCACTGGTCAGAAAGCAATCGTGATATTTACGCTTTATGGCCTCGATTGAGCCCGAACCTGGTACGTAATAATACTGATCCACGGAATACATGGTTCATGAGAAATGGAGCATTTCTCAGACTAAAGAGTGTTGAAGTTGGTTACACATTTCCTGAACACTTATTAAAGAAACTTCATGTAGGCTCTGTCAGGGCTTATGCATCAGGTACAAACCTGTTATTGTTCAGTGGGTTCGACCTTTGGGATATTGAAATGGGCGGAAACGGCTTAGGCTATCCTATCCAGCGGGTTATAAATCTAGGTATACAAGTTCACTTTTAACAATCGATATTATGACTACAAAAAAAATACTGTTGTCTATTTTACTCATCGGTGGCTTTTTATCATGCAGCGATTATCTGGATATTGTTCCCGATAAAATAGCAACAATAGAAAACGCATTTGCAAACAAAAATGAAGCAGAAAAATATCTGTTGACATGTTATTCGTATATTCCGGCTCATCATGAACATACAGGGAATGTAGGTCTTATGGGAGCAGATGAATTATGGGCTTACTATCCCGGAAGCGATTTTGATCCATGGATGATTGCCAGAGGGCAACAGAACACGAACGACCCGTATATGAACTACTGGGAAGGAAAAAGAGGAGGTAAAGAATTGTACAAAGCATTACGAGATTGTAATATATTTTTGGAAAATGTAGAAGATACTAATAAAGTACCTGATTTGACATCTACAATGAGGCAACGGTGGATAGGAGAGGTAAAGTTTTTGAAAGCATATTATCATTTTCTTTTGTTCAGGATGTATGGTCCTATTGTCATTGTAGATGAGAATATTGAGATAGATGCACCTCCTTTGGAAATGCAGAAAAAACGAAGTCCTGTAGATGAAGTTGTGAATTATATTGCGGATCTGTTAGATGATGCATGTGAATATTTGCCACAAGAGGTTACAAACAAAACGGAGGAATTGGGACGAATAACCAAACCAATTGCCCTTACGCTGAAAGCCAAACTATTAGTTACAGCAGCTAGTCCATTATTTAATGGTAATCCTGATTATGCTGAATTTAAGGATAAAGATGGTGTCTATTTATTCAATACTGAGTATGACCAAAACAAATGGACAAAAGCAGCTGAGGCTTGTTATGATGCAATAGAGTCATGCAAACAGAATAATATACAGCTATATACATTCAAAACTAATGATCGCTTGTCGGATACAACAAAAATTCAGATGAGTATAAGAAACAGTATAGGAGAAAAATGGAATAACGAATTGATATGGGGACTGTCTGGCAGAGCAGTAAACGGTTTGCAATCAGTATGTATGGCACGCATCGACCCTGAGAATCTTGGAAATATGTGGGCAGCACAAGAACGTGTGAATCCTACAATTGAAATAGCCAATAATTTCTATACTGATAAAGGTGTACCTTTAAATGAGGATAAAACATGGGATTATTCAGACAGGTATACCAGTCAGATTGCCGGAGTAGCAGAACGCTTTAATCTCGCAGAAGGATATGCAACAGCGAAATTGAATTATCATCGTGAAAACCGTTATTATGCAAACCTCGCTTTCGACGGTTCTGTGTGGTATATGCAAAACAGCCGTAGCGGCTCTGATGAAAACACCTTTACTGTAAAAGCGCGAGTGGGACAACCTCAGGCAAAACTAGGGGCCTATAATTATTCAGTAACAGGCTATTGGCCTAAAAAACTGATCAGTTGGAAATTTGTATTATCAAGTAATAGTTCAACTACGGAATGGTTTCCTTGGCCTGAATTACGTTTGGCTGACCTGTACTTGCTTTATGCTGAGGCCTTAAACGAAAATGATCAGAGTGGCGATGCACTGGATTGGATTGATCTGGTACGTGAAAGGGCTGGGCTCGAAGGAGTGGGAGACTCGTGGACAAAATACTCAACAAAACCGGATAAATATAAAACAAAGGTTGGGCTTCGAGAAATAATCCAGCAAGAGCGAACTATTGAGCTTGTTTTCGAAGGACAACGTTTTTGGGATTTGAGAAGATGGAAAACAGCAGCTACTGTTTTAAATCAGAAAATACATGGCTGGGATATTGATCAGGAAGTTCCTGAAGCATATTATCGTCCAAAGGTGTTATTCGATCAAGAATTTGTAGCTCCACGCGACTATTTGTGGCCATTACGAGAGGAATCGCTTTATTACAATAAGAGTCTAATACAAAATCCAGGCTGGTAAAGAACCATAAACAGAATGATTATGAAAAAGCATAATTTATTTATAATATTTTTAGGGGCGATGATTATCTTGTTTTCGCTACATAGTTGTCAAGATGACAAGAATTCGCCAATAGATAAAGATAATAAAGCCCCAGGACAGGTATTTAATGTAGCAGTGGAAAATATGCCGGGCGCAGCCTTGATAACGTATAGCCTGCCATCTGATGATGATTTACTGTATATTATAGCAGAATATAAAAATAAGTATGGTAAAGTTTTCGATTTCAGAGCTTCGTATTATACAAACCAGATTAAGATAGAGGGCTTTGGTGATACAGACGAATACATTGTCAATTTATATGCTGTTGACCGCAGTGAGAATAAATCTGCACCTCTTGCAGTAAGAATAAACCCATTAGAGCCACAAGTGCAACTTACAGCTAAATCTTTGGAAATACAACCTGATTTTGGAGGAATGAGTTTCACCTTTAAAAATGAAACAAAAGCTGATTTGTCTTTTATTGTGATTACTACAGATGTAGATGGGGTAAAAATGGTTGCAGAGACTTTTTATACAGCACGCGACAGTGCTAAGTTTGCAATAAGAGGTTATACAGCTGAACCTCGTCTTTTTGGTATTGTTGTACGCGACAAATGGGATAATCTTTCTGATACACTATATCAGAATCTTACTCCAATCTATGAAGTGAAACTAAATAAATCATTATTTCGTCCTATTGTTTTCCCTAATGATGCTGATGCAACTCATTGGGATGGTTCATTGGAATATATGTGGAATGATATTGTAAATGACAAAGCAGCTCATACCGGAAACGATGCAGGTACTACGCCAAAGCATATTTCATTCGATTTGGGAGTAGAAGCTAAGTTGAGCCGTATAAATTTAAAAACTATACCAGATGATAAGCACTGGTTTAATGATGTTTCTCCTCGTTTTTATGAAATATGGGGTTCTTTGGATCCTGATCCGTCGGGTAGTTTTGATTCATGGACAAAACTGGTTTCTATCGAAAATGTGAAACCATCAGGACTATCTGTTGGTAATATAACTGAGGATGACCGTGCTGCGGGGCGTAACGGAGACGATGCTGATATTCCTATCGAAATGCCTAAAGTAAGATACTTGCGTATCGTTTGTACTAAAAACTGGTCGGGTAATACAAATATGTGTATTAGTGAAATCACAGTATGGGGTGATGATAATTAAAAAATGATTACAATGAAAAATACAATCAAATTCCTCTTGTTAGGATATATAATCTTTTTGTGTTGCAAATTGACGTCATGTTCAGATATGGATGATTATCTGAAATATCTGGAGGATGGTGTACCTACTTATACAGGTATTGTTGACTCAGTGAATTTTCATTCAGGTGACGGACGTGTGGTGTTTACAGGTTTGCTTACTTCCGATCCTAAGATAAAACAGGTGAAGCTTTTCTGGAGTAACCGTAAGGATTCGCTAATTCTCGATATTAATAGAACAAGTGGAGTGGACACTTTATTCCAGCCGATTCCTTTACCGGAGGGCCGGTACAATTTTGAAGTGATTTCATTTGATGATAAAGGTATTCCCTCTATTATTGTTACTAAAACAGGCATTTCTTATGGTGCGGAATATAAATCCGGGCTTTATAATAGACCAATTAAGAATCTTGAAAAGGAAGGTAATGATGCCATTATCGAATGGTACAATGGGGATGAATCTTCCCCATTTGTGAAGATTGATTATGAAGATACTGACGGACAATTCCGTACAGTTAAGGCTCTAACTTCTGACGAAAGTACTGTCCTCGAAAACTACAAAAGTATGAGTCTTATTAAGTTACAAGCTTACTATTTGCCGGATGAAACAGCCATAGATACATTTAAAGCTGTTGTTGAGGAAGCTGTTGCCCTTGAGAATATTACACGCCAATGCATTTTGAATCCGGGCGATCCGTTCTTGCGTGCCGACAATGGAGATGGCAAATGGGGGCTGCTAAAAGATTGGCAATATACATCGAATATTCTTAATCAGAACGGCAATACTCTAGGTGGTTGGTCTACCGATGCGAACGGAGTAATCCATCTGGAATCTCAGGACTGGGGTGGGTCCGGTTTCACAAATGGTAAAATCTATCAGACGATTACCCTTTCGGCAGGAAAATATTCCCTTGAATATTATAGTGATGGTTTTGGAGGAAATGCTACTTCCATGTTTAGTGTTGCACTGGGTAATGCTTTACCGGATATAGAAAATGCTGAAGGCAATACTCTGGCTCACGAAATAAGTCAGGATGGAAGCGCTTCAGGGAACCATAAAATCTATTTCGAACTAGATGATACCCAAATAATAACTCTTGGCTGGACTGTTACCATACCGGGTTCAAATACATGGTATCATATCAATTGGGTAAAATTAATGATATTGGGACTTTAAACTTTAAATATGGCAGAATCTGTATGGCATATATCCAGATTCTGCCTTAATAAAAATTGTTCAAAAACTCTATTTTAATGGTGAAGAATAAAGTAATTATCAGTTTTCTTTTAGGGATGTTTCTGATCCCTGTAATATCTTCGGCTCAAACAATCGAGTCGCTCGATAGTAATAATCCTAAAGTAAAATGGAAAGTAACCTCTCGTGAAGAGATAAAAGAAGATATCAGCAGGATTTCCATCCTCGGTTATAATATGGATAACTGGGTAGATGCAGTCATTCCCGGGACGGTATTCTCATCTTATGTCGCCGCCGGACTTGAGAAAGACCCCAATTTTGGAGACAATATTTATAAAGTAGACAAGGCGAAATACGATCGTCCATTCGTGTATCGTTCAGAGTTTGAAATACCGTCAAACTTCAATAAAGAAAAGATATGGTTAAACTTCCGCGGGATTAACCGTAGTGGTGAAATTTACTTCAACGGAAAATCGTTAGGCACACTCGACGGCTTTATGCATCGAGGCAAATTTGATATAACGCCTTATATAAATAAATCAGGGAAAAATATTCTGGTGGTAGTTGTTCAAATCCCGGAACACCCTTTAAATAACTATGGAAGTCCGACTTATATTTCCAGTGGAGGCTGGGACTGGATGCCTTATGTACCCGGCTTGAATTCGGGTATAACCGATAAAGTATTTTTAAGTAATACGGGAGCATTGCAAATAGAAGACCCTTGGATAAGAACAGACTTACCGACAAATGCAAAAGCAGAATTGTCTGTTTCGGTAGGGATAAAGAACTCGTCGAAAGAATATAAATCCGGTACTCTGAAAATGACTATTAATCCGGGTAATATCATTTTATCACAGAATGTAGGTGTTCAGGAAGGACGTATATCTGAAGTGAAATTCGATAAATCTAAATTTGCTGAACTTGTAATCAACAATCCGAAGCTATGGTGGCCTAATGGTTATGGCGAACCTAATCTCTATACCTGTGACCTATCTTTGGTAGTTGATGGTAAAGAATCCGAATCGCAACAAATCCAATTCGGTATAAAAAAATATACTTATGACAAAGAAGGAAATGTTTTTCATATTTCTATTAATGGTAAGCGCGTATTTGTAAAAGGTGGCAACTGGGGTATGTCAGAATATCTGTTACGCTGCCGTGACGAAGAGTACAATACAAAGATACGTCTTCATAAGGAAATGAACTTTAATATGATCCGCAACTGGTTGGGATCGGTTACCGATGACGAGTTTTATGAAGCGTGCGATAAATACGGGATCATGGTATGGGATGATTTCTGGCTGAATGCCAACCCTGTTTTGCCTTCCGATATATATAGTTTCAACAGGAATACAATAGAAAAGATACTGCGTATCCGCAACCATCCGAGTGTGGCAGTTTGGTGTGGCAATAACGAAGGCTATCCGCAACCACCGCTAAGTAACTGGCTGAAAGAGAATGTAGCTACCTTCGACGGTAACGACAGGTATTATCAGGCGACATCCAATTATGATGGCTTATCAGGCAGTGGTATGTGGGGAAATTTCGATCCGAGATTTTATTTTACAGCCAGCCCTAAAAGCAGTACTCACGGCGATATAGGCTGGGGCTTTAGAACTGAGATAGGAACGGCCGTTTTCGTGAATTATGAAAGTTTGAAGAAATTCATGCCCGAAGAGAAACTATGGCCAAGGAACGAAATGTGGGATCAGCACTTTTTCGGACAAAAGGCTTTCAACGCTTTGCCTGATAAATACGATCAGTCTATCGACCAGCGCTATGGCAAACCTAAAGGCATTGAAGATTATTGCCTGAAAGCACAGTTGCTTAATATAGAAACAAATCAGTCTATGTACGAAGGATGGCTCGATAATATGTGGGAAGATGCATCGGGTATTATGACATGGATGAGCCAGTCGGCATATCCTTCAATGGTATGGCAGAGCTATGACTATTATTATGATCTTACGGGAGCTTTCTGGGGATTGAAAAAGGCTTGCGAACCACTTCATATACAGTGGAATCCTGCAAATAATTCGGTGAAAGTTGTTAATACTACATCACGCGATGCCGGAGATCTTATAGCAGAGGCCTCAGTTTATAATATGGACGGATCGGAAGTATCGTCATTGAAACAAACAACAGAAGTTTATTCCGCTTATAATACGGCAACGCATTGCTTTACTATTCCATTCTATAAGAACCTGAAAAATGTTGCTCTTAACAAGCCGGCTACGGCCTCTTCGTCCGATAGTGGAAGACCTGAGGAAGTCACGGATGATAATCTGGGCAGCCGTTGGTCAAGCAAATCTAATGACGACCAGTGGATATATATCGACCTTCAACAACAGGAAAACGTATTCGGTGTTTGCCTTAATTTCGAAAATGCATATGCTAAGAAGTACAAGATACAGGTATCTGATGATACCAAAACATGGAAAGATGTAGCTACTGTAGAGAATGGCAAGATAGGTGTACAGGAATTATTCTTTGATGATGTAAAAACGCGTTATATACGTATGTTGGGGCAGAAACGGGGAACTTCGTGGGGTTATTCCATGTGGGACTTTAAGGTTTACGGTGGCACAGAACATCATAAAGGGCTGAGTGATGTCCATTTCATTAAACTGAAACTGAAAGACAAAGCAGGCAAGTTAGTCAGTGAAAACTTATATTGGAGGGGAACAAATCGAGTTGATTTTACTGCTTTAAATTCTTTGCCGAAAGTTAATTTAAAAACTGTAAGTAAACTGGCTAAAAAAGATGGTAAATATTACATGGATGTGAAAATAACAAATCCTTCATCTTCTTCTGCAGTTGCATTTGCTGTATGGATACAATTGCACAACTCGAAGACGAAAGAAAGGATATTACCTGCCATAATGAATGACAACTATTTTACATTATTAAAGGGAGAATCGAAGGATGTTCTGATAGAATTTGACGAAAAACTTCTAAAAACAGGGGAAGAGCCTGTTCTAACAGTAACGCCTTATAATAATCAACCAAAATAAACAAATTTTAGGTAATTAGATAATAAGAAGAATAATGAGAATATATAAAAGGTTATTGGTTATTCTGTGCTTGGGGTTCCTTTGTCTTTGGGCAAAGGCAACCCCTTTTGATAAAGGTATAAAATATAAAAATTGGGTTATAACCTGCAATGAGGATATGACAATGAATTTTTCGCATAAAGGAAAAGTCATATTAAAAAATATCTATGTAAAGGCAAAAGTAGGAGATGGCTATGTCGAGAGTATAGCCTATAAAACAGCAGATATACAAGAGAATAATTTTGAAGATGTAACAGGCAAAGGGAAAAAATATGCTGTAAATTTTGTTCAGCAGGGGAAACCTGATATACAACAGATATTCTATTTTTATCCTGATAAGGATTATTTCCTGACGGAAGTCTTTCTGATGTCAGATACAGATATATCAAGTAATTATATTGCACCTGTGTATACCTCTTCCGGAAATTCTTTTTTGTTGGACGATGAGAGTAATCGCATTTTACGTGTGCCGTTCGATAATGATAACTTTGTGCACTATCTCTCATCACCTCTGAATGTGGAGGATATTTCTTTTGAAGTGACTGCCATTTTTAGTGGGAAGAATCGTAATGGACTCGTTATTGGTTCTGTAGAACATGATACATGGAAAACAGGTATCCGTTACAAAACTGAAAACAATCAGGATATTACCGAATTGGAATGTTTTGGTGGAGTAACACACGAACAGACTAGAGATATCAGTGATAAACCCGACCGTCCTTCAAAGGAGCATGGGAGCATTAAAGGGAAAAGCCTTAAATCCCCTAAAATATTCTTTGGTGTATTTTCCGACTGGAGAAGAGGTTTAGAAATTTTTGGAGAAGTAAATGCCCAAATAGCTCCTCCTCGTAAATGGAATAGTGGAACGCCTTTCGGATGGAATAGTTGGGGGGCAATGGCAGATAAGGTCAATTATGAAGGAGCAACAGACGTTTCAGACTTTTTTAAGAAAGAACTACAACCAAATGGTTTCGAGAATGATGGTATTGTATATATTGGGCTCGACTCTTTCTGGGATAATTTTACAGAAGCGCAGTTGGGGCAATTTGTTGAGCATTGTAAAAGCAATGGACAAAAAGCTGGTATATATTGGTGCCCATTCTCTGACTGGCACGGAAATGCGGAAGCCGATGTAGAAGGTACGAATGGAAAATGGAAATATAAAGACATATATCTTCGTGCAAACGGCAAGCCTCGCCGGATAGAATCTCTCGCGGTAGACCCAACACATCCGGCTACTAAACTACGGATGGATTATTATATAAATAAGTTTAAGCGTTTAGGGTATTCCTATGTGAAACTCGATTTTATTAATAATGGAGCACTCGAAGCAGATTCGTTCTACAATCCAAAGGTCACAACAGGTATTCAGGCTTATAACGAAGGAATGAAGTATTTATCAGATTTGTGCGGAGAAGATATGTTTATGGCGCTTTCTATAGCTCCTACATTTCCTTCCCAATATGGTACATCTAAGCGAATAAGCTGTGATGCATGGGGTGCAATGACTGAGGTAGATTGGGGTACGACAGGATATATGCTTAACAGTCTTTCGTTCGGTTGGTGGCTCGACCGTGTCTATCCGTTCAACGATGCAGACCATATTCTTTTATATCAGCCTAAAGAGGCCGTTGACTTTAAAGAAGGTGCAAACAGGGCGCGCATCACATCAGCTGTGATAACAGGTATTTATATGCTGGGTGATAATTTTAGTGTAAAGGGTTGTATTCCCGGGACAAAAGAGGCGCGCAATAAAGCAATTGCTGTAGCCACAAATAAGGAGATCAACGATATAGCGCGTAAAGGCAAATCTTTTTATCCCGTAGAAGGATATACAGCTGCAGGACCAGGCAAGGCCGAAACCATATTTATGCGCGATGATGACAACTATATTTATGTTGCCATATTTAACTTTGATAAAATAGAAAGTAAAATGGGAAGCCTGGATATAGAACGTATTTGTCCGAATGGAATGAATAACAAACAGGTTAAGGAATTGTGGACATCTGAGCAATCAGTGATCAAAAAGAATAAACTTAATTATTCAGTTCCGCCACAGGATGTACGTGTATACAAAGTAATAAAAAAATAAAGACCAATAATAACATGAAAAAGACTTCTCTTATTTTTATTTTATTGATCCTTTTTGTTTTGCAGCAATATGCACAAAATAAAGAAATAATAACAGTTGAAACACAGGATATGTCAATAATCCTGACCGCAGAACAAGGTGATAAAGTTATTTTCCAATATTGGGGAAATAAGGTGAATTCTGCAACACCATTCCTCGACAGGAAGATAAAAGGTCAACCTGATACCAGTGATGATTTTGCATCTCAACTTTATCCGGCTTATGGAGGTCGTTATTATCTCACTCCGGCTCTTAAGTTGACGCATGCTGACGGGGTACTCACTACTGAACTAGTCTATGTCAATACTGAAAAAAAACAGCTTGATAATAACAGAGTTGAGACTATCGTACATCTCAAGGATAAACTATATCCAGTTTTTGTAGATGTGCGTTTTGTTGCCTATCAGAAGGAGAATATCATTTGCCAAGCTGTGGAGATAAGCCATAAGGAAGACAAGGGTATCAAAGTAGAAAATCTGGCCTCTTCTTATATTCCTCTTCATGCCGGATCGTATTATCTTACACATTTTAACGGTACATGGGCTAACGAAATGCAAATGGAGGAAGAAGAGTTGACTCATGGAATAAAGGTAATAGAAACAAAAAAAGGAGTGAGGGCTACACAGTCAGAAAGCCCTTCATTTCTGCTATCTGTTGATGGACGGGCAAATGAAGATGCAGGAGAGGTGTATGCCGGTTCGTTAGCGTGGTCGGGTAATTATAAACTATCCTTTGAAGTAGATGAAACAGGTAAATTAGGTATTACCTCAGGGATGAATCCTTTTGCTTCCGAATTTATCTTAAAAGCGGAAGAAAAATTGCAAACACCTGAAATGATATTAGCTTACAGTTCAAATGGAGTAGGACAGATTTCCCGTAATTATCATGACTGGGGTCGTAAATATGGGATGATGCATGGCGATAAAATCCATCCGATTATTCTCAATAGCTGGGAAGGAGCATATTTCACTTTCGACGAAAAGACGTTGACTGATATGATGGATGATGCTGCAAAATTTGGTGTTGAAATGTTTGTTCTCGATGATGGCTGGTTTGGCAATAAATATCCCCGAAATGGAGATAATGCTGGGCTTGGAGACTGGCAAACCAATAAAAAGAAATTACCAAGGGGAATTAGTTATCTGGCTGATTATGCTGTAAGTAAAGGCCTTAAGTTCGGTGTCTGGATTGAGCCGGAAATGGTAAATCCTGACAGCGAACTAGCCAAAAAACATCCTGAATGGGTTGTAAAAAGCGGAAAGCGTGATATACTGCCGATGCGTAATCAATGGTTACTCGATTTGAGTAATCCACAAGTTCAGGACTTCGTTGTAAAAACATTTGATGATGTAGTCGCCCTATCTCCTAATATCAGCTATATTAAATGGGATGCAAACCGCCATGTAGATAATGTGGGCTCAGATTACCTTTCGGCAGATAAACAAACACATTTCTGGTATGAGTATGTGAAAGGTCTGTACTCTGTTTATGAACGAATAAGGGTGAAGTATCCTGATATTCAGATACAATTATGTTCATCAGGAGGTGGCCGTATTGAATATGGTGCATTAAAGTACCTTGATGAGTTTTGGGCAAGTGATAATACTAATGCACTCGACCGCATCTTTATACAGTATGGCACAAATATATTTTTCCCTGCCATTGCAACCGGTTCGCATGTATCTACCAGTCCTAATCATCAGACAGGAATGATGACACCCATCAAATTTCGTTTCGATGTGGCCATGTCAGGTCGTTTAGGTATGGAATTACAACCAAAAGATATTGAGAGCGAAGACTATGAGTTTGCTGTAAAAGCTGTAGAAAATTATAAACAAATACGTCCTGTCATTCAATTTGGAGATTTATACAGGTTAGTTTCGCCTTATGGCAAAAATGGATGGGCGGCACATATGTATGTATCGAAGAATAAAAAAGAGGCAGTATATTTCGCTTACAGTCTTAAATATCATGGACGTACTACTTATTTGGAGACAAAACTAAAAGGACTTGATCCGAATAAAAATTACAAGGTGACAGAGCTTAATACTCGAGGTTGGAACCGTTCATTTTATGGAGACGGACAATCATTCAGTGGAGATTACCTGATGAAAGTGGGTATTAATCTGAATATAGGGAATCCGTTCGATAGTTCGGTATTACATCTTATCGAAGAATAAAAATAATTTCAATATCATGACTTTTTATAAGCAACAACTATACCTGTTAGTATTGGTTTTAGTCTCAATGAATATTCAGGCTCAGAATATTCCATGGGGTGATCAGGGTAATGGAAAGTATATAAATCCTATTCTTGCAGCTGATTATTCCGATCCGGATGTGATACGAGTTGGAGAAAAGTATTATATGGTTTGTTCTGACTTTCATTACATTGGCATGCCAGTTATGGAGTCGGACGATATGGTAAACTGGAAGATTATAGCGCAGATTTACGACAAATTTTACTTTCCAGAATGGGACAAGAATGAACGTTACGGAGGTGGTTCGTGGGCTCCTGCAATCCGTTATCATGACGGCAAATTCTGGGTGTTTTTCTGCACCCCTCACGAAGGCTTGTTTATGTCTAACGCCGCCAATCCGGCAGGGCCTTGGTCTCCCTTGCTAAATGTAAAGAATGTAAGTGGCTGGGAAGACCCTTGTCCTTTCTGGGATGAGGATGGACAGGCTTACATTGGCAGAAGTCAGCTTGGTGCAGGGCCTATTATCCTTCATAAGATGAGTCCTGATGGTACTCGCCTATTGGATGATGGTATAACTGTATATGAAGGGCCTGTTGCCGAAGGAACGAAAATACATAAAATGAATGGCTGGTATTATATGAGCATACCCGAAGGAGGTGTCGCTACAGGCTGGCAAACCATCCTTAGATCGAAAAATATCTATGGCCCATATGAGAGAAAAATTGTGCTTGAACAAGGCAGTACGAATATCAACGGGCCTCACCAAGGTTCTTTAGTTGATACACCTGATGGCGAATGGTGGTTCTATCATTTTCAGGATACGCATCCATTAGGGCGTGTGGTACATCTGCAACCTGTAACATGGAAAGACGGTTGGCCTGAGGTGGGTCTGGATATTGACGGAAATGGAGTAGGAGAGCCTGTAAAGGAATGGGACAAGCCAAAAACGAAAAAGAAAAGCAAGATATTTGCTCCACAGGGTAGTGACGAGTTTTCATCATCGAGGCTGAACTTCCAATGGCAGTTCAATCACAATCCCGTACATTCTAACTGGTCTTTAAAAGAGCGGAAAGGCTATCTGAGACTGAAAGCATTGAAAGCAGACAACCTGCGTTTATCTAAAAATATGATTACACAGAAAGTTATTGGTTATCATGGAAATGCCTCTACGGAAATGGATTGTAGTAAGATGGAAAATGGGCAACGTGCCGGCTTGTTTAGTATTGGTGGTATGTTTAATGCAGTGGGTGTTATTAATGATAATGGCAAATATTATATCTATTACGAAAGTGATGGTAATACTGAGAATATTGTACCACTCAATTCCTATAAAGTTTATTTCAAGGTTGCATTAGATGCAGATAAAAATCAGCATCAGCTGTTTTATAGCCTTGATGATAAAGTATTTGTCCCTGTAGGAGAATCCTTTTCTCTTCGCTCTAGTGATTGGAAAGGTGCACGTATTGGGATATATACCTATAACACTCTTTCGGACGAGGGTATTGCTGATTTCAATTGGTTCAGATATAAATTTGACGGTCCGGGATTATATTCTAAAAAGTAAAATAAATATATAAATAACTGATAATATATGTGTGTAAAAAAAATTAGTTTAGGAATAACGGCATTGGTATTCTTTGTAAATATGACTTTTGCTGATGATGGAAAACCTTTATATAAGCATAAAAATGCTCCGATTGAACAACGCGTGGAAGATCTTCTTAGCAGGATGACATTGGAAGAGAAAGTCTGGCAAATGCAAAATAAACCCAATAGTAATATTGATGAAGTAGAAAAAGCATTCGATGGCAGAAGTTTTGGTACAACTCACGAAATGGGAAAAACAGCACAGGAATGTGCCGATATATTTTATAAAACTCAAAAGTATTTGTTAGCTAATACTCGTTTGGGCATACCTGTTTTAACAGCAGCGGAGGGCATTCAAGGCGTTTTACAAAATGACTGTACATTGTTTCCTCATGCCATAGCTCAAGGTAGCACCTTCAATCCGGAATTGATACAACAGATGGCTGAAGCTGCTGGAGATGAAGCGCGTGTTATAGGAATTCGTCAAGTATTATCTCCTGTATTGGATATTGCTCGCGAACTACGTTGGGGACGTGTAGAAGAAACATTTGGAGAAGACCCGTATCTGATTGCTGAAATGGGAATAGGGTTTGTAAAAGGATATCAAAATAAAGGCATTGCCTGCATGCCTAAACACTTTGTGGCTCATGGTACACCTCTTGGTGGACTTAATTGTGCACATGTAAGCGGTGGTGAAAGAGAGTTGTGGAGTTTATATCTATATCCGTTCCAAAGGGTAATACAGAAAACAAAACCATTGTCGGTGATGAGTGCTTATAGTGCTTATGATGGGGTGGCTACAGCAGGTTCGTCTTACTATATGACTGATATACTTCGTGGCAAACTAGGGTTTGACGGATATGTCTATTCCGACTGGGGTTCAGTGGAACGCCTCAAATCGTTCCATTATGCAGTAGAAACTCCAGAAGAAGCTGCACAAATGTCTGTTGAGGCAGGAGTTGACCTGAATGTTGACTGGACATATGAACGCCTCCCTGATCTGGTTAAGAATGAGAAGATGGATATAAAATATATAGATCAGGCAGTACGCCGTATTCTTACAGTTAAATTCAAACTTGGGCTTTTTGATGATCCTTTTGGTAATCCTGAAAAAGTAAAATCTGTAGTACGGAGTGCAGAGAAAGTAGCTTTGGCAAAGGAAATAGCAGATGAAAGCACCATCTTGTTGAAAAATGAGAAGAATATACTTCCTCTTAACCTTAATAAGTATAAAAAAATAGCTGTTGTAGGACCAAACAGCAACCAGACTGTTTATGGTGATTATTCGTGGACAGGCAGTGACACAAAAGAAGGTGTAACTTTGTATCAGGGACTAAAAAATGTAATAGGAGAGAAAGTTACTATTACTCAGACTGATGGTTGTGATTGGTGGAGCCAGAATACGAATGATATAAAGAAGGCTGTAGATTTGGTGAAGCAAAGCGATATAGCAATCGTTGCCGTAGGTACCAGAAGTACTTATCTTGGGAGAGGTCCTAATAAATCTACTGCAGGAGAAGGCTTTGACCTTTCGTCTCTTGATTTGCCGGGTAGACAGCAAGATCTACTAAAAGCCATAAAAGCTACTGGAAAACCGATGATTGTTGTTCTCATAGCAGGTAAGCCGATGGTGATGACATGGGCAAAAGAAAATGCAGATGCTGTTCTTACTCAATGGTATTGCGGTGAACAACAAGGTAATTCAATAGCGGACATATTAGTCGGTAATGTAAACCCTTCAGGAAAACTGAATGTTTCCTTTCCTCGTAGTACAGGTAATACTCCTTGTTTCTATAATTATCTTCCTACCGATCGTGAGCAGCAGTTCGATAGTGGGGGATCTTATGAAGAGCCGAGAGGGCATTATATATTTGAGAAACCGTATGCTTTGTGGAATTTTGGTTATGGCTTGAGTTATACTGATTTCCGTTTTTCAAATTGTGTGCTGAATGATAGTGTTTTTTCTCAGTTGGGAACAATTAAAGTATCTGTAGAAGTGGAGAATACAGGGAAAAGAGATGGCAAAGAAGTAATACAGTTGTACGTAAAAGATAAAATAAGTTCGGTGGCTACTCCTGTACAACAATTGAAAGCCTTCAAAAAGGAATTTATAAAAGCCGGAGGAAAAGTGAAAATCGAATTAGAGGTTCCTGTTTCAGAACTGGCTCTTTACAATGTAAGGATGGATAAAGTCGTAGAACCGGGAGAGTTTGAAATTCAGATAGGTAATTCGTCCGATAATATCATATTTAAAAAGAATATTGTAGTTAAATAAACTTACTATAAAATTATTATATACGAAAAACTGCAGGTTAGCTACTTGCAGTTTTTTTATTTATGTATAACATACTTAAAGTTTAACTGTTTTGACAACGATACTTAATATTAATGCAACAGTTATGAAATAACAAATATAGTTCTTTGCAAAAATTATTAACGCAATATAATTATATGAAAAAACTGTACTCATTATTACTATTTTACTTTATGGTAATATTTTCTTATGCTCAAAGCGGCGGTTTAGTATCAGGAATTGTGAAGGATAAAAAAGCAATATCCTTACCTGGAGCAACTTTAAAGTTGGATAAATTCAATAGGTATACAGTATCTGACCATAATGGCTATTTTGAATTTTTGAATGTTCCGGAAGGAACTTATACTCTTGAAGTTTCTTATATTGGATTTACTTCGTTTACTAAAACTGTAGCAGTAAATTCTAAGGAGAACACGGTAATAGATGTTATTTTAGAAGAGAAAGGCATTACAGCCGGCGAAGTTGTTGTAATGGGAGAAATGTTGAAAGGACAGGCAAAGGCATTGAATCAGCAAAAAACAAATTCGAACATAACGAATATAATATCTTCCGACCAAGTTGGACGTTTTCCTGATTCTAATATAGGAGATGCCCTGAAACGTGTTACAGGTATTACAATGCAGAACGATCAGGGAGAAGCCCGAAATATTATAATAAGGGGAATCGCATCACATCTTAACTCTGTTACGCTAAACGGAAACAGGATACCGTCTGCCGAAGGTGACAACCGCAATATACAAATGGACTTGATTCCTGCCGATATGATTTCTTCAATAGAGGTGAATAAAACCCTTACTTCCGATATGGATGCCGATGCCATTGGCGGTTCTGTTGACCTGATAACCCGTGCCACACCTAATAAACAAAGAATATCGGCTACACTATCGGGTGGATATAATCCGATAAGGGAAAAATATATGTACTCAGGAGCTTTTGTTTATGGAAATAGGTTTCTGGATAGCAAGTTAGGAGTTGTAGTTAGCGGATCATTGCAAAATAAGGAATATGGTTCGGATAACATAGAAGCCGAATGGGATCAAGATAAAGATAATAATAATGAAGCCTATATACAAACCTTTGATATACGCAGATATGATGTACAACGGATAAGACGAAGCGTATCTTCTTCAATAGATTATCGTTTCGATGCCAATAACTCTATAGCTGCCGATATTATATATAACTGGCGCGATGACAGGGAAAACCGTTACCGGGTAAGATATAAAGATATGAAACCTGTTTATAACGGAAATAACCTGACAGGGTATAAAGGAGAAATACAGAGGGAGACTAAAGGTGGTATCGACAACAATCGTAACAAAAATACACGCCTCGAAGACCAGCGTGTGCAGAATTACCTGTTAAGAGGGCAACATCTTCTCTCTGAAAAACTTGACCTTGATTGGAATTTGAGTTATTCAAGAGCCAGTGAAGACCGTCCTAATGAAAGATATATCAGTTTCAGGCAAAAAGGAGTAATGATGACACAAGACCTGTCGGATGAGCGCCACCCGTTTATAACAGTACCAGAAGAAGATTTGTCGGATATGAAGCTCAAAGATTTGACGGAAAATCATAACTATACAAAAGAAGACGAATATTCTATAAAAATAAATGCCAGAACTCCATTATCAGTAATTGAAGATCAGAAAGGACGTTTACGTTTCGGTCTAAGAGCCCGTTTTAAGAATAAAAAGAGAGATAATCTTTTTTATAAATACGAACCTGTTAGTGGCATAGAAACACTGGACGATGTTCCTCAAAATTACTACGATGGTAAGAACTTCCAGCCGGGAAACCAATATGTACCGGGTACATTTGTTACAAAAAAATACTTGGGTAGTTTAGACCTTAAAAATCCGTCATTGTTTAAAGAAGAACTTGCTCCTGAAGAATATCTGGCATCTAACTACAAAGCAAAAGAAAAGATTGTCGCCGGATATTTACGTTGGGATCAAAATCTGTCCAATGATATGGTAATTATCTTAGGAGTAAGGGCAGAAGGTACATTTATAAACTATACGGGAAATTATGTTATGGATGACGAATCGCAAGAAGAAATAAAGGACAAGAATTCGTATGTGAATATACTTCCTAATATAACTTACAAATATAGCATAATGGATAACCTGATACTTCGCGCAGCCTACACAACAGCACTTGCCCGTCCCAATTATTATGACCTTGTTCCATATACTAATGTAAATTCAGAAAAAGGTGAAATATCAGTTGGAAACTCCGATTTGAAAGTGACTTACTCTCACAATTTCGATCTGATGGGGGAATATTACCTTAGTTCGGTAGGACTTTTATCGGCAGGCGTATTCTATAAAAAGTTAAATAACTTTATTTATAAATACAAAGATATTCAATATACAACTGAAAAATATACTGAGGATTTTCCAGAATTATCGAATCCCATACCTACAGGAGAAAAATGGACTTTTGCACAATCGCGTAATGGGAAAGGTGTAGATGTCTTGGGATTTGAAATAGCATTCCAACGTAATCTTGATTTTCTTCCAACCCAGTTTCTTAAAAACTTTGCTGTATATCTGAATTATACATATACCTATTCTAATGCTAAAGGCATTGCTGATGAAGACGGTAATGAACGGAAAGATGTAGACCTGCCAGGAACAGCTCCACATATGTTCAATGCATCTCTATCGTGGGAAAACAAGAAATTTGCTGCTCGTGCTTCCTTAAACACGACTGCCAGCTATATAGATGTACTTGGTGCTACTGAGTTTTCCGATAGTTATTACGATAAACAATTATTCCTCGATGTAAATGCTTCCTACAAGATAATACCTAGCCTGCGTGTATTTGCGGAAGCTAATAACCTTACCAACCAGCCATTACGTTATTATCAGGGTACAAAAGATCGTATGATGCAATTGGAATATTATAAGCCGACATTCAATCTCGGTATTAAGTATGATTTCTAACAATCAAAGACAAATAAATCATGAAAATTAGAAAATATATAATACTGATATTAAATGTTTTATCTGTGTCTGTAGCTTGTGCTCAAGATAAAATTATAGACCAAAAAGAGCTTGAAGACCGCTTCAACTTTATTATCGCAACAGATTTAGGTCGTAACGGACATTATGACCAAAAACCTATTGCGGAGAAAATGGGTGAAGTTGCGGAGAATATAGGAATTGAATTTGTTATAACTTCCGGAGATACACATCACTATGAAGGAATCCAGAGTATTTCCGATCCTTTATGGATGACAAACTTCGAACTGGTATACTCTCATCCGGAGTTATTAGTAGAATGGTATCCAGTACTTGGTAATCATGAGTATAGAGGAAATACACAAGCTGTTATTGATTATAGCAATATTAGCCGTCGTTGGTGTATGCCTGATCGCTATTATTCCAAATCATTTAAAACGGAGGAAGGAGAATCAGTTCTGATTATATTTATCGACACACCTCCATTAATTGATAAATATAGAAATGAAACAGCTACTTATCCTGATGCTGTAAAACAAGATATGCAAAAACAATTGGAATGGATAGATACGACACTCAAGAATGCAAAAGAAAAGTGGAAAATAGTAGTAGGGCATCATCCTATATATGCCGAAACATCCAAGGATGATAGCGAGCGTACCGATTTACAAAAAAGATTGAATCCTATTCTGAAAAAATACAATGTCGATCTGTATATTTGTGGCCATATACATACTTTTCAACATATTAGGACTAAGGATTCTAAGATTGATTATGTAGTTAACTCTTCTGGGGCGTTAAGCCGTAAAGTTAAGAATCCGATTGAAGGAACAATTTTTTCGAGTGGAGAAACAGGATTTTCTGTTTGCTCGATAGCAAATGATGAAATGGATTTGTACTTGGTAAATAAGGAAGGAAATATTCTGCATAAAGTGATCAGAAAAAAGTAAATCAATCTCCTTTCTCTGTTAGATGATTTAAAATAAAGTAGCCATAGATAATGTGGTTACTTTACTATTTTTTTTTCTTCATTTCCTTTACCATCTTTATACAAATAAATGTAAGGAAAAGTCCTATTATAATAATTACACTCCACAAAAAAGCTGGAGCTTCTATCAACGATAATTCCCTCTTTGGAACAATGGCTTCATCATCAGGAATACTTCGTAGATTATTTACTTTGAGGATTGGTAAATCCATGGGAATATCAGCTTGGAAATGTTCAATATCATATTTAGGTAAAGCTGTATCTTTAATGCCTATATTTATATGATAATCAACTCCCTGTTTGAGGTAAGCACATAGATAACGATTTAGCCCATATGCCTTTATAGAATCAATCATCAGAGGCGGATTGTTATTGTTTTCAATTACAATAACAGTATGCCTGCCCAATGGAAAATTATTGATAAAAAAAGAATTATCACTTTTTGATGTCAGATCAAATTTGATCCGTTTTCCATTAATAGTGTCCATTACTGATGCATGACGAAAATAATATGCACTACTATTGACTTTAAATTCTAACTTATTCACACGATACACTTCTTGTTGCTCAGGAAAACTAATATATGTCTTTTTATCCTTCTTTTCTTCAGTGATAAATCTACCCAAATCAATTTCAGCAAATTGTGCATAGATACTTGAATTTTCTATTTTCCCGACTTTTATTATGTCTAATGGGCTACCCTGATTACTTTCAAGGGTTATTTCATAATAATTATAATTGCCTTGTGGAAAATCAAGAACCAAAACTTCTTCATTATCTGACTGATTATAATTCAAGCTTGAGATACCTTTTTTCTGTTTTACTATATACCAATTTTTCAGATTGTCGCTGCCCCTTATAGTGGCATATTTACTTACATCTGCTGTTTTAACTACAATATAAAAGCGCTTTATATTCTCTTTTTTACTATTATCTACAACAATAATATTGAGACTGTCTTTTATAGAATTGTTTTTTAGATTATAACTTTCAAAACGTGTAATATCCTGAACAGGGCTTACAGGTCGTATAAAATAAGGAACTTCTCTATTATCTTTCTCTAATATTCTTATATCTGTCAGTTCAGCACTTGTTGAATGAGCTATAGCATATTGGTCGATTTCAATATTATAGTAACCATCCTTATCCACAACTTGTAAATCGGCCTTCCACACCATTTGGGCATAGCCAAGTGCTGTATAGAGGATAAACAAACATAAAGAGATATATTTTTTCATCTGATCAATATAATTAAAGATTATCTTCTTTTTTTTCTGTTTCGTCATCTTTGACCAATGTCTTTATCTTTTGCTGGAGAAAAGATACCAATAATAGGATAACTCCCAGTAATACAAACGAAACAATGCGGCCGGCTTGTGACATATGCCAAACATCATATGCATAGAATTTAACAATGATAACACCAAAGAAAATTAAAGAAATCTTACGCAATAGGACTTCTTTTCTATTCAATCCCCAAACCATTAATATCATAGCCAAAACGCCCCATAAAATGGGATATCCAAATGTATGCACATCATATAGTAAACTGCTATAATTATCTGTACCTCCGAAGAGTAAAATGATTATATGATCAGTTTCAACACTTAATATACTGACTGACATGATCACTAATCCCCAACAAATAGGAGCAAACCAGTCTTCATGTAACGATTTTACATTTTTAATTAATAAATAAACAATGAAAGCTACCATAGGTAATGAAAGCAGATGCAAAAGGAAATAAGTAGTATTATACTCTTTCAAATAGAAAATATCAAAACGCAATTCTATTGCTAGATAAGAGTAAACAATCGTATAGAAAAATACAGCAGCAAAGAACTGTATAAATACAATGGATTTTGAAAATTTATTGCGATAAATAACAGCCAATATCATTATATATAAGAATGTATATGTTGCCATAGCAAGATACCTGAAACTTGATGTATAATCTATGTCTGTAAATCGTTCCAATTGATAGTTTAGTTCCAAGAAAGGTACAATAAAGGATAAGCCTATAAGCGAAACTTTGAATGCTTTAATAATAGATCCTATAGAGAAGGTGTCAACTCCTCGAATTTCGATAATGGAATCAGGATCTTCTTTTTTCAATAAGAATGATACTAACCCGAAAGCAGCCATAACAACGAGACCGGTAATAAATATCCTGTTTAGTACAATCGTAAGGGCCGGATCGTATGTGTAATTGTGATTTATGTCTATAATATAAGATATAATAGTTAGTCCGCTGATAATAATAAAGCCAATTCTGAATATAGCGATCTGTGATCTTTGCCATAGAAGTAGTAGTATTACCATTTCGGCTGCCCAAAACATTGTGATCACATGTCCTTGTAACTGAATTGGTATGGCTAAGCTGACAAAAGTCATAACTACAGCTATGATTAGGTATATCAAGTTTCTGTCAACTTCACTTTTACGGAACAAGGTAAACATAATGAGTGCATTTACTACAGCAATAGAAATTGTTACTATTCCTCTTACGTCATAAGGATAATTATCAAATACATACAAGCAGGCTAAGAAAAAGAATAGGTTATTAGAAAGAATAAGTGTAGCCTGATATGGAGTAATCTTATTTCCTGATTTGAAGTGGTCAAATAGTGCCAGTAAATAAAACTGGATAAAGAAAAGACTCGCAAATATAGTAACTCCAATAAACTCAGTTTCAAATGATTTGAATACCCAACTCCAGAAAAAACATAATGTGAGTACATAACATAAAATTCCTATAACGCGCCATTTCTTTATAAAAGATATAACTAACATTCCTGAGTTTAAAATTAGGATATAAGAGAACAAAACTATATAATTACCCGTCCCGGTACTTATCATTAAAGGTGAAGCAAAACCACCTAATAAAGAAAATATGGCTAATTCTTTACGATCGTAATATAAGGAAAGAATGACGGAAAATATTGTCACTCCTATTAATAGTAGAAAAGCTATGGTTTGGCTAAATAATTCGTATTCTCTGAATGCAAGTGTTATTGTTATATATAGAACAGAGATGCCACCACCTACAAGGATGGATGAGAATACATGATATTTTGATTTCAATTTGTGAGCAATACCAATAATGATACCACCAGTAAGTATTCCTATACCCACGCGGCCAACTTCGTTGATCCACTCCTGGTCAATGGCATATTTAACAAAAAAGGCAATGCCTAATACCAAGGTAATTATACCGATTTTACTAAGCCAGTTTTCGCCCATTATTTTTTCTAAGAAATTGCGTTCAGGTTCATCATAGACTTCAACAGGAGGTGTCTGATATGGAGGAGGAGTTTCTGTTTCTACAATTATAGGTCTTGATTCTTCAGGACGCACAAATGCTGCGAACGGAGGAGGGGTTTCTTCTTCCTTTGGAAGCGCGTCTGTCTCTAAAAGTCCCTCAGCTACAGTGTTTTTTGTGATGTCTGGAGCGATTAACTCTTCAGGCGATTGCTCTTGTATTTCTTCTACAATTTCTTCAAGTATAGGCGATTCGATAACTTCCGCCACCGACTCTTTTATATCTTCTTTTATAACAGATTCTTCTGATGACTTATCTTTATCATTTTCCCTAGGAATACTAACATCTATTGTTTGTATTCCGGAAATTCTCTCTTTCAGCTCATTAATAGCATCGAGTATTTCTTGTGTATCTTCTTTCGATCTGTGATTTTTAAATAATTCTGAAATCTTTTTATCTTGATTGTTAATGTCATTAATCAGCCGATCAACCCGATTTTGTAATGTTCCCATTTTCCCCAGTGAAATTGCAGGCAAAACAAATAGAACAATAAGTAAAATAATTAGAAAAAATATAATAGCTCCTTCCATAACCCAATAGTTAACATAAATATAATTTCATAAAAATACATGTATTATTGAAGAATGGTGCTTTTATATGCGAATTATAGCATTTATTAAGGAAAAAGTTGTAGACAAATACTTTGAAAAGTTTTTTTATTCATAAAGACTCAAATTAATTAGAATTATATTTTACCTGATATGTTCCATTTTCATATGTTTCACATTTTGTCAGATTCCATGCTGATTCTTTAGTGTTTAGGGGAAATAAAGGAATTCCATCTCCTAAAACAATCGGAATATAGGTGATTATCATTTCGTCCACCAAATTATTATTAAGTAGCAAAGAGATAATTTCTCCACCTCCGAATAGCCAGATATCTTTTCCCTTCTCTTTTTGCAGGTTTGTTATAGTTTCTGTCACATTCATTGAAATGAAATGTACATGCTGCTCATTTTGATATGAGTGTTTGGAAACTACATAGGTTAGTTTATCTGAATACATCCACTCTTCCGATATTCTCAGCATAGCGCGGTAAGATTTCCCTCCCATAATAATCGTATCTACCGAATTATAAAACTCTTTATAACCATAATCAAAGTTCTCCAGTATCGGATAATCGGTTAACCAATCGATACTCCCGTTATTACGGGCAATATATCCATCTATTGAAGCTGCAATATAAAGTTTGATTTTTTTCATACAAAGTATTATTTGATATCTTACAAACAAATCAATTATTTACAAAGTTTTAATAAAATGGGCAGTATTCCAAGCAATATCTAAATTTATAAACAATTCCATATCTTTATATTATATTCCTTTAAAAAGCAATGAAAAAAATAGTTTTAATATTAGGAGCTCCGAATGATGATCAGGGTGTTTTAAGTAATATCGCATTAGATAGGCTAAACTGTGCATATGAGTTTTACAAGTGTAACGATAATGTAAAGTTACTTTGTACAGGAGGATTTGGTAAACACTTTAATACAACAGACAAACCTCATGTATCTTATGCTATGTCATTTTTAATTAATAAAGGTATCCCTGAAGATTCTCTTTTAGAGCCTGTACTTTCATCAAATACTGTAGATGATTTCAGGTTGGCTAAAGAACGGATTTTATCCTATTATCCCTCAATTTTAATAATCATAACTTCTGATTTTCATATTGAAAGAGTCAGGATACTTCAAAAAGTAATAATAAATTTTCCTGATGTAATATTTATTTCGGCTAAATCTACTTTACCTGAAGAAGAACTATACTTTTTGATAAAACATGAAGAAAAAGCTATCAGAGAATTAAAAGCGAATAATTATCGCATTTATTGATTTTATTTATCTCTAGCTTATTGAATAAATTACAGATGATGGTGTTCTAGTAAGAATCCAATTAAAACGACTATTAAAGTCAGGATAAAGCCTGCAATAGCTTCTTTACTAATGGCTATGTTTTTTGTCTTGATGTAGCTTTTAAAGGATTTCCAATTCTTTACAATGTGTAAAATGGACAAAATAATAAAAATAATTCCTGCCAGAACATGAATGCCTATAAATAAATGAATAGGGAATCCTTCTTCAAATGTTTCGAAAATCTGTATTAGTATCCCTGTAGTAACTAAAGTAAGAAGCATAAAGAATAATCCGATGGATACAAATTTACGTTGATTAAATATTTGCTTTTTTTCTTCTTCCATAATAATTATTATTCTAATTTCTATTGGTAATCATCAGAATACAAAGTAAGAGAAAAGAGGAGGAATATAAAATGGAGAAATAGAGGTATAAATTGGACTATTTAAGGTATTTATTTCTGAATTGTGTAGGAGATAGTTTCGATACTTTAGTAAACATGCGAGTGAAATAAGCCCAGTCATCGTATCCTAATTCCAGTGCAATCTCTTTCACACTCATAGTGGTGTAAAATAATAAGCGTTTTGCTTGAATAACAATCTCATTACGAATACAATCGCCAACACTTTGTCCGGTTGTTTTCTTAACGGCCTCGTATAAATATATAGGAGAAATATTCAATTTTGAGGCATATTGGGATGGCTGTTTCATTAATCGAAAATTTGCAGATAACAATGATTTGAACTCATTTGTAATTACAGCAGAACGGTTTTTGACCTGTATTGGAAACTCTTCCTGATAGATAGCTGCTATTATCCCGATATAAGATGAAAGTAAATCCTGCAAAATTAGTTGTCTATTATTCTTTTTGTTAGATTTTAAATGTTTATATATGATAGATGCACAGCTGTTTAAATCGTTAATGGTATTTATATCCGTTTTTATACTTTTGGTAAGTGTATGTTTCTCAAATATCTCCTTATATTCTTTCCTTAGCACCATACTATCGACAGCAAGGAACCATCCATTCGCTTCAGTATTGCCTCCTGAAATATGGACTTGTCCAGGTAAAATACAGAAAATACTGTTTTCATATATTTCCTTTTCTTCGAAATCAATCAATAGTTTTCCTCTACCTTTTTTTATCAACAAGAAAATATAATAATCGTCTCTATGGGTATGAAGTTCAGAAGTTGTATGTTCATTTTTTGAAAACTTGCGCATCTTGGCTATTTCTCCCCGAAAGAGTTCAGATGTTTTTCGAGTAGGGATATTTTTCATATGTCTCTTATAAAAATACAAACAAAAATAGGATTTTTCAATGTGTTTGAATCTGGCAGTTTCAAATATTTAAATTTTGATATGTTTAATGATATTTTAGTAAAGAGCCTACAATGAGAATAATACCGATGAAAATTAGTCCCCCATAAACATATCTATAAAATGAATCTCCTTTCAGTTTTTTATTGAAATATCGTCCTAAAAAGATAGCTGGGAATATTACGATTAATGAATAAGTAAAGTTCTCAATAACATGGGTGGTAACCATACCTTTATAGATATATCCGAACAACCCTAACAGATTTGCTATTAAAAAATATGCTTGCAAAGTAGCACGGAAATATTGTGCATCCCACTTCCTCATATTACCGTATACAACAAGAGGAGGACCGTTTACACCATAAGCTCCACCAAAAACTCCAGATAAAAAACCACAAACAAAAAGCCAAAGTCTATTGTCTTCTTTAAGTACGAATGTGGTTTTAGCAAACAAAGAATAGATAGCATACAGGATTATTAAGAAACCAAGGCCTATTTTAACGTACATCTCATTACCATAAAAAAGAATAAGTAAACCAAAAGGTATACCAAGTGCAGCAAATATTATTAGCCATTTTGCACTAGAAAGATGGATTTGCCTGTAATCTTGAATGACGACAGTTAAAGCAACAGTTATAGACATTAATACAGTTAAAGGAACAGCGACCTCTATTGGAAGAAAAAGACAAAAAAGCGGTACTGCTATCAGAGCTTCTCCGAAACCGAATGTAGAGCGAAATGTGGTAGCTATAAACGCAATTAGTAATATATAAACAATCATTAATAAATTTTTAGCTCCAAATTTTATGGATCCTATTTTTTATTGTTAAAGATATAAATTTTGTCCTATATTTTTTACCCGAGAAGATATTAAGTAAATACTTACTTGTTTGCTATTTTAAACAAAGACCTTAAAATATGTGTTATATCTTAAAATCAAAATATTATATAATGAAGAAAATAAGAGTGATAGGAGTGGTGTCTTTAGGTGTTTTACTTCTATTGGTAGCATGTAACCAAAAATCAAAAAATCAAGGAATAGATAATATTGAGCCTGAGAAATCATTTAAAATAGCGGCTAAAGATATTGATATAAAAAAAGACTTGTTATATGATGAATATACATTAGATGATGTTTACACCTTTACATATAAAATTAAAAAAGATACAATAAGGCGCTCTTTTCAGTGGGAAAAAATCAAGGAATATATTGCTTATGTTGAAAATTATAAAGAAAAAGATACTAAATGGGCAGTAGTACAAAATTACAAGAATGAGAATGGTAAACCACCTAAAGCAAAAGATGCTAGTGTGGAACATACAAGGGTAGTAGACTCTTTAGGAATAAAACAAAATCAATCCATTCCTTTATATGACCATGCTGATTTAAATAAACCGGCGAGATATGCTTACGACGGCTCTTTAACTAAATATGTGAAAGACAGTGGCGAATATATTAATTTAAAAACGATATATCAGAAAGGCGATTGGATGGTTCCTAAAGAATACGTGAAAATTCTACCGGATTCAACCTCCTTTAATAAATTGATTGCTATAGACAGAACTAATCAAAATATATGTACATTAGAAAAGGTAGGCAATATATGGCTTGTAAGAAGTATGAATCCTGCAACTACTGGTATGGATAAGCCTCCTCTCAAAGAAGCTACACCTTTAGGAATTTATGATCTACAAGAGAAAAAGTCCCGTTTCTTTTTTTATAAGGATGGTACTACTGAAATAGGAGGCTTTGCCCCACATGCTTCCCGATTTACTGGCGGGGCTTATGTACATGGAGTACCTGTGAATAATCCTGATGCGAAAACATTGAAAGAATATAGTCCTACATTAGGAACAACTCCATTGTCGCATATGTGTGTGCGTACAGCAACATCTCATGCAAAATTTATTTATGATTGGGCTGAAGTAGATAATACTTATATTATAGTTATTGAATAATAAATTAAAAATATTTCAATGGATACAACTGAAATTACCAACCGATATATGGAGAAATATACAGAGCTTAGTAATAAGTTGGAGGATCAAAAAATAAGTGTTTTGATTGAAGACCTGAATAATGCTATTTCTCAATCAGAAATGGATAAGGTAAATAAATTGTACAACCAGATTCTGGAATGGAACTCCAAGGTCGATAAACTTCTTGGCGCAAAGATAGCATTGGATGTACAATATAGTTACTTGCGATTGCCATCACCCGCTATCTTTAGTGTTATATATGATGGAGAAGAAAGATTGTGGAAATTTAATACTAATCCATAATAAGACATCAAATCTGTATAAATCTTTTCTTCTTATTATATATTTCCAATCATATTCTCAGGTTTTACCCATTGATCAAATTCTTCCGCGGTAAGAAAGTTCGATTTTATAGCTTCTTCCCGTAATGATGTGCCATTCTTATGGGCAGCTTTAGCTATTTGTGCTGCTTTTTCGTATCCTATATGCGTATTGAGAGCAGTTACAAGCATTAGTGAATTATCTACCAATTCTTTTATGCGTTTTAAGTTAGGTTTGATTCCTACAATGCAATGATCAGTAAATGAAATACATGCATCTCCTAGCAGTTGCCCTGATTGTAGGAAATTAGTAGCTAATACAGGTTTAAATACGTTAAGTTCATAATGACCGTTTGCTCCGGCAAAAGAAATAGTGGTATTATTACCCATTACTTGCGCACAGACCATTGTCATCGCTTCATTTTGTGTTGGATTTACTTTCCCTGGCATAATAGATGAGCCTGGTTCATTTTCCGGAAGTAAGAGTTCTCCGATGCCAGAGCGTGGGCCTGAACCTAGCATACGGATATCATTGGCTATTTTAAACAAAGCTACAGCCATTTGATTTAACGCCCCATGTGTACTTACGATAGCGTCATTGGAAGCGAGTGCTTCAAACTTATTAGGCGCTGTTGTAAATTCAAGGCCTGTAAATTCGGATATATATTTTGCAACCTTTACATCATATCCTATAGGAGCATTTAAGCCTGTTCCAACGGCAGTCCCTCCTAATGCCAGTTGTGATAAGTGTGGCAGGGTTGCTTTTATGGCTTCGATAGCATAACAAAGCTGAGCTGCATACCCAGAAAATTCTTGTCCTAATGTTAGTGGTGTAGCATCCTGTAGATGTGTACGTCCTATTTTTACTATGTCTTTGAATTCCTTTGCTTTCTGATCAAGAGCCTGTTGCAGCTTTTCGGCAGAAGGGAGAGTATGCTCTACCATTTTTTTATAAGCTGCTATATTCAAAGCTGTAGGAAATGTATCGTTTGATGATTGCGATTTATTTACATCGTCATTGGGATGTATAGGGCTTTTTTCTCCTAGTTTTCCACCACTTAAAACTAAAGCACGATTAGATATAACTTCGTTCACATTCATATTCGACTGTGTACCTGATCCTGTTTGCCAGATCACTAGTGGAAACTGGTCATCTAACTTGCCTTCGAGTATCTCATCACATACTTGTGCTATCAAGTCTCTCTTTTCGGTGGAGAGCACACCCAATTCAGTATTTGTATAGGCTGCTGCTTTTTTGAGATAGGCAAAAGCATAAATAATTTCTTTAGGCATCGAGGCGGGTTGCCCTATCTTGAAATTGTTCCGCGAACGCTCTGTTTGTGCTCCCCAATACTTATCTGCAGGCACTTTTACTTCACCCATGGTATCTTTTTCTATACGGTATTCCATAATTTATATTTTTAGTTTATTATTCAAATATCTTAAATAATATAACCACAGTCAATACCTAATTGTTATGTTTTTTTTGGTTTCTTTTCATATGGAAAAAGTAAATTATTTTTCATTAAAATAAAATTTACGTGAAAACTAAGATTGGAATTGATTGTTAAATTTGTATGTTACTTATTGATTTAAAATATATTGTATGAAACAGAAAATAATATTTATCACATTAATTTTATCAGCATTGATATTTAATGCCTGTAATGAGAAATCTTCTTTAATAAAGGTTGCAGAATCGGATTATCAATGGACGGGAATAGCTGTATCTGATGAAGGACGCATTTTTGTAAACTATCCTACATGGAAAGTTCCTTCACCCTTTAAAGTTGCAGAAATTGTAAATGGGAAAGAAGTACCTTATCCATCGGATGAAGCTAATAAATCATTTGTTTGTGTTCAAAGTGTAGTAGTAGATGATCTTAATAGGCTTTGGGTACTTGATCCGGCAAATCCTCAATTTAATGGTGTTGTTGAAGGAGGGCCTAAGCTTTATCAAATAGACCTTAAAACAGATAAAGTAGTTAAAATATATAGTTTTACGGATAGTGTTTATACCTCTACCAGTTATCTAAATGATGTAAGGATAGATTCAAGAAATGAAATTGCTTACATGACAGATTCTAAAGATGGAGGGATAATAGTACTTGATTTAAAAAATGAAAGTTCGTGGAGGGCTTTAAATAATAGTTGTCCTGCTGTACTAGCTAATCTGGATGGAGTAAATTTTAAATCGACAGGCAAATCAACGGGTATAACAAATAGCGATGGCCTCGAATTGTCCAGTGATAGAAAAAAACTATACTTTACAGCACTGACTGCCGATATTCTTTACCAGATACCAACATCAATATTGAGAGATACTACTTTAACTATAGATGAGCGTTGTATGGAAGTATCAGTCCTTAACGAAAATAATGTTCCTACAGATGGTATGATTCTAAATAATAATAAACTTTATATGGCTGATTTACCCAACGAAGGATTATGGTCGTTTGATCTTGCTACAAAGGAAGGGAAAACATTCGATTTCGGTATTACAATTCGTTGGGCAGATAGCTTTGCAACAGATAAAGATGGATATATTTATTTTACTACATCACAAATAAATTACCCTGAACAAGAACGAATAAAATATGAAATATTCAAGTTTAAACCATAAAAGTGAATAAATATGGAAAAGAAAGGATTTTTTTGCAATTTATGAAGAAGTTAAAGTGTATATAATCAGTATGAAAAGACTTGTAATTGAATTGATTACAAGCCTTTTTTATTTTATGTAATTTTTAGAGAATTGTATATACAGATAATTATGGGACTGTCCCTAATTTTGTGTAAACGTCAACTACAAGGTTGAAGCTTTATCATATAAATTCTTTCAAATCTCCCCC
>USOX01000020.1 GCA_900556485.1 uncultured Dysgonomonas sp. | reverse complement strand
ACCTCTACCCATCACTTGACGGGGAATTATGGTCAAGGCTAGAGTTCCCCCTAAGGCCTTTATGAATTTACGTCTGTTAAATCCATTCTTTTCTTCCATAGAATTGATTGTTTAAGGATAAATTGTTAGTATTAATTAGTATAAACAGAATCGGAAACGGTTCATATCATTAATTCTTGTCAACGGGCTCCGATGATCCACTACTTTCCTTCTTTTTAAATAATTATCTATCAATCATATTTTCATTGTATTTAAAATTTGTAATTATTCTTGTCGTATTTTTCTAAACTAGTTTTGGCTTGTTTTGTAAAAACCTTGATACCGAGAATATAAATCCTATTTGTTACAAAAAATAGAAGAATAAAGGCAGGAATAGAAAACATGGAGGTAGTTAATATTATCAACCTTAACTACAAACAGACCTAATACCTTAATTTCAATTCCACCCTGCCTTGTTCCTCTAGCCGCTTGGTAGTTTTATTATCTAATTCTTTCATGGTAATTTTCAAACATCAAAATGTAAATATTTAAAGCTATAACCCACTTAATTCCCTATCCATTTCAAATGATGGAGGTACTGATTCTTTATTTGAGGCCCATTCTTTATTCGGATGCAGCCCCATAACCAGTTCTAATTTTCCTCCATGAATCAGATCATTATGACTGAACCATGATTTATTCCATTCTTTTCCATTTAATTTAGCTGATTGTATGTATTTATTATCAGGAGAATAGTTGTGACATACAACTTCGAATATATTACCATTCCCCAATTGTATTTCTGCTTTTTCAAACACCGGACTCCCTATCACATACATTGGCAGACCCGGAGTAACCGGATAAAAGCCCAATTGCGAAAACACGACAAAAGCAGTCATTCCGCCACCATCTTCATCTCCTGGCACTCCCATAAGATCGTTTCTAAACCATTGATCTAATAGGGTACGTATCCTTTTCTGGGTTTTCCATGGCTGGCCGGCATAATTGTATAGATATGGGATATGCAGAGATGGTTCATTAGCCATAGAAAACTGTCCAACATTACCTGTATGGTCTGGAAATTGAGAATAAAATTCATATTTACTTTTTCCCAATGGCGTATCATACATTCTCTCCAATTCTCTAATAAAAGCATCTTCTCCTCCCATCATTTTTACAAGATCTGCAATATTATGAGGCACATCCCAACGATATACCCATGCGTTATTTTCACCATAATATTCACGTCCTCCAAGACCTCCTGAATAACGATAATCAAAAGGCTCGATAAATTTACCTTCACTGTCTTTTGGATGAAAGAAGCGTGTTTCCGGATTGAATAGTTTATAATAGTTTAGACTTCTATTCAGAAAATAGACATAATCATCCTTTTTTCCTATATATTTTGCAATCTGAGACAGACACCACTCATCATATACTGTTCCCAGTGTAACTGCCACTGGTTGCCTTTTCTCCCAACCATGTACTTCGGGGGCAGTTTCTTTTTCATCGGAACGAAGTGCCGGAAAATACCCATTTTCTTTATAAAACTCATTTAATATTCCTCCTTTATATGAAGACCATGGAGCCAATGTTTTTTCTGTAATTCCGTTTTTGCATGCTAAATAGGCTTTTTCCAGATCAAAGCCCATAATTCCTTTTACATGGGCATCGATAACAGTAGCAACACCATGATTTGAATTCATTCTTCGGCTATCACCTGTTACTTCCGGGAATGTAGGCATCCAAAATTCATTCATCTGTTCTGCCATGGTTATGAACGAATTGATCATATCCGACTCACGTTCGGGCTCTATCAGTATACGGAGAGGATGAGTGGCACGATATGTATCCCACAACCAGTCATCTGTATAGAAAGGTCTACCATTATCCTCATGAATATTCCCATCGAAAGCACTATAATATTTTCCATCCTCCGACAAACATATCATACGTTCATAGGTTCTATATAATGATGTATAAAATATGGTTTTAGCTTGTTCACAGTCTCCTTCTACCTGAATTTTCCCAAGAGTATTATTCCATATATTCTGCCCCTTTTCAGCTACATTTTCCAAATTATAATCTTTAATTTCCCTTCTCAGATTCTTTTTTGCTTGCTCTTCGCTGATAAACGATACTCCATAACGAACATTTATTTGTTTTGTATTTTCGGGAAAATCCAATACCACACATGCATCTTTACCAGATGCTTTACTTTCTCCATAGTTTGCTACAGAATTGTTCAGAATTCCATTCTTTTCAGGTTCAATATCTGTTTCTAAATAAAGATAAACTTTGGTTGAATGACCTCCGATTTGCTGATAGCCAGAGACAGTATTTCTATCGACCGATATTTCCCCATCTCTCGAATTTATAAGTAAGCTAGCCCGTTTATTTTCACGAAACTTCATTTGATATATTGCTGATTGATGTGAAGGTGCATATTCTATATCAATATTTTGCTCATCAAGATATACTTTATAGAAATAGGGTTTTATGATTTCATTATCATAGCTAAAAGAAGTTACGGGAGATAAATTCTCTTTTTCTTTATAATGAACAGGACTTATTGAAAATGCAGAGTTACCTCTATGACTTGTTACAATAACTGGCAATCCATGTATCCTATCTCCTGTATAGTCATTACGTTCCGGATATACCCTTAACATGCTATTGGGCAAATGTATAGTAGGATATGTGGGTACTAATAGATGACTAATATTTCCGATATATGGATTTACATAATCCACCGGATTCTTTACCTTTTTTTCATCAACTTTGCAAGAAACTGTGCTAATTATAAACAATGACCCTAACAGACACTTCAATACTCTCCTTCTCATACGATTTATTTGTACTTAATTTTATTAGATGCTTGTTTAATGACCTTGAGGAGAATATGAGCTATATATCAATATTATTATCAATAAATGAAAATCTCATATTTTATATTACCACTCCTCCTTTTGGGCAATTCTTCTTTTTACATTCAAATGTATGCAAGCATCCATTAATGATTCATTAACCATGCATTAATATAGAAAAACAAAACGCCTTATCTCAATATAACTATCTGATTATAAGATAATAATAATATAAATAATAATTTGTACATGTAATTATTTATTGGACATTAATTCTTTATTAGATCTTGCACAATATCTTCGTATGAGAAGTCTGGCTCTACATCCAATAAGCGTATATATTCTTCACAGAATTTATCATAACACTGTTTTGAAATACCTTTTTGTTTCATTTGATAAAGAATTCTACATTTAATTTGAATAGCATCTTCATCTATTGCATCGTGTAGCAAGATCACATCCGCTATCTTTAATAATAATTTGTAATCGTCTTTAATTAAAGGATGTTTTATGGCTGTAAGTAAGGTTTCTGTCAACTTAATGGAGAATTCGGCTTTATATTCATCCATCCATTCCTCACTAATATTGGGTAATAAAGGACCGAAAGATGCAATTTCGACTATTTGGTTTATTATTTTTTTATCAATGTGTATATTACTTTGATTTAATAATGAATATATATCATTATAATCACAGTTTACGTCTTTTCCTAATTTTATATATAAATAGTTATTTTTATTTGTAATTTCTATATCACCTATATTTTGTAGTAATAGTCTGAGTTTCCTGATATTCACACGCCTATTATTGGATGCACTACTTTTATCCATACCAAACCAGAAAGTTTCGTTAAGCTGCTGAGACGTTGTACCTTTATCATTTTTAATTGAATTTATCAACAAATATGCAAGAATCTGTTTAATAGTAGGCGAAAAATCACCCGTTATATTGTCTCCTTCTTTATCATAAATACGAAATACTCCCAGCAAATTGATAGTAGATTTCTTTCGTTGTATACTATTTGTATCTTTATCTTCATTATGAGTGAATTCTGAAAATTCTATATTTTCTTCTTTTATGGAGTCTCTTTTCTTTTTATGTCGATAAAAAATAAAACATAATATTATTATAATCAAAAGGCCGAAAGTTATCAGAAAAAAATATTTAATCCATGCTGTATTTTTTTTTGCAGTTCCATCAAAATAAATCAAATCTTTAGATATAGGAGGAAAAGCTAACGAGTATATGTCTATAACAGTTAATTCTTCTGATGTAATCTCCTGTTGAATAATAGCATATAGAGAAGAAGTTTTCTTATATAAAAACAAGTCACAATAAGACTTTATATCCAAAAAATTATATTTTATAGAATCACTTAAAACAGTCATTGTTGGAGAAGACGTATTTATATCAAATGATGAAAGATAAATTGATGAATAATATCTATCATTATTATATGTCAAAGCATATAACCTATTCGCTTTATCATCTACCACAGCTGAATTACTGAATACAAAATGATTGTTATTGTTTATATAGGTCCACAAAACAGAATCTTCCTTTGTATTAATATTTAGCTTATGCAGGTCATAATAGTTGCGAGGTGATTCTTCCTGCTTCCCGGAGATACTACCATATCCACCCAAGATCAGAATATTATTATCATCAAGATTGGTTACAGCACTTAAATAGCGAGGCTGAATAGCTGAATCAAGAGATTCAATTTTCCAACCATCTGGATTCTCAAGACTTATTTCTGCTAATTGAGCATTATATCGATGACTGCCATATCCTCCAAAAACAATTAACCTATCTTTTTCAGTATCAATAAATTTATTATGATGCTGCCGGGTATTAATTCCTACCATTGATTGCTGACTCCACTCATTTTTGTCAAAACTGTAAAAATTGAGATCGGGCAAGTCCGGGTTATACGATATCAGCCTATTCCTCTTATTATCATATACTATCTGACCGCATGAACCCTCGCGTACATATGGAAACCCTTTCTGAGGTATTATTGTATCTATTTTGTTATTTTCAACATGATATATTAAAACCCTATCAATTAATACAATAAATACACGTCCTAATATGTTGTCATATGCAACTTGAGGAAGAGGATCCGTCGTCTTAAGAGCTATAGAGCCAACTTTATGCCATTGCATATGTTTGTCTATTTCCCATATGGGATTATTAACTAATGCTTTTCTTTGCATTATCTCATCATACACTTCATTTATATTATGAGAAGACAAATCCCATTTAGATACTATTTCATTTTTACTATTGCGGATGACAATGTTTTTTATTGTCATAGGGGGAACATCTGTAGTATAAAAAACACGATGTTGATTATGACCAAAATAAATTTTTATATCATTAAAGTTTTGTAAGGAATGGTTCATTATTTGTTCCTTATCATTAACAGATATCTTCAGATTCTCATTTGTAAAGTTTATTTTTACCTTTATCCATTTGTCCTCAATGGGAGTAAGTGAATCTTTAACCTCTGTAGTCTCTATTACTTTATCTATTCCTGTTAATATAAACCTAAATTCTGGAGCCAATGAAAAAGAGATCATATCAAAACTGAATGAATCATCTGAGACAACCCTGCATATATGTCCATAAACATGCGATTCTGCTCTTAATTTCATTTCAAATTCAAGAGAAAAACCATCTTTGGAAAATGACATTGGTTTATCTGGACAAAGATTTAAGCCAGTTCTTTCACTCTGGTTCTTAGTATGGGCTATAAAATTTAAACCTGAATGAATATTTTGCTCATTAACTTGACTCTGAACTACCGCATTATAGGCAAATAGACAAATTATTATGATATATCTGATGTGTTTTAACATGTATAGATTAAATAATAATATGCTATTAATTAACCCATAGATTATAGATGATTATATAGGGCAATTTAATAACTTTCCTAAAGTAATGATATATCTTAAATCTTGCAATAAAAATGAAAGAATCGTGCATAAATTTGATAGAATATATCTGATCTATTTTTATTTATTGAGTTTATAATTACATAATTTGCTATTTATAATAATCTTATAAATATTCCATATAAAGAGTCCTATATGGAATATTCACGAAACGTTTGGATACTTAATAGTAGGAAATGATAAATAATGATATGTTCAAATTACTTTAATATCAAATAATATGTATCGCCTATCTAAAGAGTTAACATAGATTCAATTTTAAATTTGCACATTATTTTAACCCCCATTTTTTATTTGGCTTTTCTTTCAGAGTATATTTTATAACCCCTCCTTTTTGTATTGTTTTCCAATCTATCCAAGTTGAATTCCATATTTTATTATTAATCTTCACATTTTGAATATAAGACATTTCAGTATTACCTCCTACAATCTCGCATATCCCTTCAGGAAAATGTATTGATATCTTTTCAAACTGAGGTGCATTTATCGAAAAACCTGCTACACCAGGAATCATAGGGTAGAGCCCAATAGACGCAAACACATACCATGCACCCATTGCACCAAGATCATCGTTGCCAGGTAATCCGGTAGGCGCACTAGTATACATCTCATCGAAAATGCGGTATATGACCTCAGATGTTTTATAAGGCTTATCTGTCCAATTGTATATCCAAGGTACCTGAAAATCAGGTTCATTTCCTGCTGCGAAATGATGTTCGTCATAAGAAGCATCCAGTCGGACAAATAAAGAATCGAGACGGGCTGAAGCTACTTGCTTTCCGCCAAGGGTATCGATTAATCCTTTTAGGTTGAAAGGAACCATCCAAAAATAATTTTCCTTAGTTGCTTCTCGCCAATCATGATCGGGATGCTTCCAGCTCATATCATGGTTATGGCGTGAACACAGCCATCTTGTATCCGGATCATATAAGTTTTTCCAATTCTGGGCACGATTTATGAAGAAATTGGCGTCAACTTCATTTCCTAGTGCCTGTAGAGCAAATTGTCCAATAGCATAATCAGACGAAGCATACTCCAAACATAAAGAGGCGTTCTCAATACCTTTTTCGATATAATTCTCTAAACCAGGTCTTACAATCTGGTTTTGAGAGTAGGTACCGACTACAGTTGCCCCTTTTTTCATGTACTTATACGCTTTTTGCACATCAAAGTTTTTCCCGCCATAAACCCATGTATTTGCAATTATTATGGGCATAGGGTCTCCGTGCATTATACCGGTTTCTATATTTGCCAATACCCAACGACCGTACCCTCCAGCTTGTTCAGCAAATTCAACTGCCGATTGTGCCATATCCGAACTTTCTTTTGGATATAGCATTACCAAAAACTGACATTGTGTTCGATATGTATCCCATCCACTAAATCCTGTATAAAATTTGCGTCCCATTTCCGCTTTATGTATTTTATGGTCTGCACCTATGTACTCTCCATTTATGTCACTAAATATACTTGGATGAATAATAGCATGGTAGAAGTTTGTATAAAATTGTTTTATACGATCTGTACTTGTCGATTCTACTGCAATTTTTGAAAGATGTTGATTCCATACATTTTCAGTATCTTCCTTTACTGTCGCAAAATCTCTGTTATTATTATCTTTTTTAAGATTTTCGCGTGCATTTTCAACAGAGACATAAGATATGGCTATTTTGTATTCTACTTTATTGTTGTTTTTTAGGTCGAATACAAAATACGCTCCTGACTTTTCACCGCCTATTGTAGTTCTGTTTTCGCGTAAATCATTTCCAGTCCAAGTGCCTGTTTTGGAAGCGTTACGATTAAATTCTGCAACAAAATATATTCTATATTTTGTTGCATACCCACACATTTCACCACCTTCGGCAAAACCCTCGCAAGAATTATTCGAAGTGATTTTTATATGTGCATTATATAAAAATGTAGAACTCACTCCCGAACCGATAATGACAGTCCCTTTTTCCTGTGACTTAGGAAATATGAATTCAGCAATTCCGCTTCTCTCCGCTACTGTGGTATTGCAAATAACTTCATCATTCATTGTTGCCGAAAAATAACCTGCATATGAATTGTTTACTTCTTTATATTTTTCAAATTTATCCATATCCTCAGGCGAGTCCTTCAATTCCCCGGACAATGGAAGCACGGGGAAATTGCCCATATGAGGACAACCTGCTCCTGAATACTGATTGACTACAAAACCTTTATGTGAGGAAAAAAATGATGGCGTAAACTGCATCATACCAAATGGGTAAGTTGCCCCTATAAAAGTATAGCCACATCCTAGACCATTACCTTCTGTACCTATACGGGTATCAACTAACTTTGCATAATTGGTTTGTGAATATGATTTAATACAAATTAAACATACTGATAGGAATACAATTATAAACAATTCTTTTTTTCTCAACATACAGCTTTTATTAAATGTAAGACTTATCTAAAATTCCCCTCAAATATATTTTGATAGTATTAATTTATTATTAACGATAAATTAAAATCAGATTGGCACGATAGGCAAAAGCATTATAATACATTAATAGTCAATAATAAAAGAATATTAATCATTTATACTGGTAGTTTTAGAAGTGAACAATAATTGCATGGGGATCTTATTCTTCCCCTAACATTTCAGAAGTCAGCAATCAATGTTTTAATATAAAAGGGGAAATAATATTTATAATTGAATAAACTTTAATGTTCTGTTTTTGAAGTTTTATTTGTCAATGAAAAACTGAAAAGTACTTCATATTTTAAATACCAATATTACAGTATATCTATCTTTTTCGTCACACAGATTTAAGGTATAATCTTTTCCAAATAGCAAGTTCAAGCGTTTTTTTATGTTTTTCAACCCAATCCCGCCTTCTTTTTTTTCATGAACAAGTTTGCTTTTGGAGTTTTCACACTTAAAATGGAGTCTGCCTTCCTTTATTTGAAAAGAAATATGAATGGATGAGTCACTTTCGGGATTATGCTTTATGGCATTCTCAATGAAAGGTATAAATAACAACGGGGGAATATTTATATCGCAATGGCCTTCAGTGTTTATTCTATAGTTGAATCTGTCACGACGAGTTTTTTCAAGACTGAGATAATCATTCAGAAAAGTGATATCATCCGATAGCCTCACTTCTCCTCTAGCTTCTCCCTGAGTTTGATAACGTAACAAATCATTAAGCGTTTGAAGTATATAGGTAGATTTCTCTGCATCATCTACCAAAACATTGGCATTATTGAGGGTATTGAATAGGAAATGAGGATTAATCTGGTTTTGTAAGTTAGCCAGTTCGATAGCCGTTGTCGCATTCTCCAATTCACTTATTTTTTCGCTATTTTGGATATGATATTTAAACAATTGAATAGTTGTCATTCCAACATAAAAAACCAAAAAGGCAACAAGAGCGGCAATCGACTCCAAAAGTATTATGACATATTGATTTTCGGAAGATATATCTTGCAGGGCTCCAAATGAAAAAAGCATATTAAATCCGAAAACAAGGAGAAAGAGTGATAGTATATAATACAAGGTTTTACCTTTTATCAGTAGTTGTGGAATCAGCAAATACATGTTTAGGTATATAATAAAATTTACTTGTAAAGAATATATAACCCAAATCGTTAATCTGCCTTGCGAAATCTTATCCGGCTCGTCCCAAAATATATTGATGGTGGTCGTGAGTATTACAATTTGCAACACAAGATGCCTGAAAAACTTATATTTCGGTTTTAACAGGAAATCGGGTAATATGTTATTTATCTCTTTTAGCATCTTTCTAAACAGAATTTTACAGACTCCTTGCTTCTACTGCTCTCTTTTTTGTAGAACATCTCCAATCTTTGCTCCTCTTCTGCTAAATCACAGCATATCAAGTCGGTTTCCTGCACTTTACATTCAAAAGCAATTATATTGTCTGTAATATTAAAATCTAATTGCATGTCTGTAGGCTGTTGTTCAAGAATTCGCTGAACTATGGGCATAAATAGAAATGGAGCAACAAATATGTCCGTATCTCCTGTAATAGTTATTGTATATGTATACTTATTTTTAGCACTTAGCTGATTCAACGACAAATAGTTGTTTATATGTTTGATATCAGATTTCAGCAGAACTTTTTCCCGCATACAATCATATAATCCGTATCTTAATATTCTGCTTAACCGGAGTAGTATATCGGGGACTTCTTTCGAGTCGGTTTTTACTTTACCTATCACATAATCGAGTATATCTGATAGAAATTTAGGATTAATTTGATTCTTTAATTTCTCCACACTGCCTTTCAGCTGTCTGTTTTTCAGATTAGTTATCTGTTGGGTATCTGTTGTCCATTGCCCAAATAGCACCGATATAGAACTGCTGGCAATACAAATCGCATAGATCATTAAATTTGAAACACCATCCAGTAACATAATCTCATTAAACTTTCTATCTACTCCTACATCCGAAAGTATTTGTATTTCAATTGCACCTTTGATGAATAGATATATAGAAATAACCGTAAACAGGCAAAAGAAATATTCCACATACCTACGCTTTAATAATATGCGCCGAGTAAGAATGATTAAATTAAAATATACCAGAAAGGATAATCCGATAATATTGAGAGCACCAAACCAACAGAGAGTATTACTGCTGATAGTAGATACGTGTTCGCCAAATACGATCAGTGACTGTCCTATGGCAATAAATGTGAATGTAACACTCAAGAGTACATGTCTCCAGACCCTGAAAATAGGGTCTATAAAAAACTTATATAAAAAATCTTTGGTTTTATCTGTAGACATATGCCTGCGAAATTACATAAATCATTTTAAAAAAGAAACTATTGATATTATTTGCTAATTTGTATCTAGGCTATAAGAATAGAAATATTACGTTTTTTCTTATATCGTCAAGGAAGAGTAAACATTCTACTGAACAATCGCAGCTACCAGATAGAAAAAATCATAGAGGATTGTCTCCTACCCTACTTTCCCTGAGGATAGCTGTCTCACGCAAAACAGGCCATTTATTTTCTCTTAGCCATTCCTTATCCTGTGTTTACCAGATAATAATTTCCATCGTTTGATAGGCTCATTTAAATCTATTTTATTCCGGTTCTGTCAAAGATCAAAAACACATCCTGAATAATATTTACTTACCTGTTCACTTACTGTTTATAAGAAGTAGCTGAAATCATTTGTTTCTACACTCAACAGAAACTTTTTCTCTTATGGCATTGTTTACTACCTGTAGTATTAACAAATTAATTTATAAAGAAATGAGTAGTTTTTCCAAGAGAGATCCCAAAAAAGATCACTTAATAACTCCGCAAAATGCAGTGTTATTGGTTATAGATTACCAACCCATTCAAATAACCTCTATCAATTCAATGGATAAAAGGGAGTTAATTATGAATATGGGTACTTTAGCAGAACTTGCTAAAGCTTACGACATACCCGTAATTCTGTCAACTGTAAATGTAAAAACTGGTATGAATCACGATACTTTACCATCTATTCGTAAAAAATTTGGTAATATTCTTTCATATGACCGAACTTCAATCAACGCTTGGGAGGATAAAGAATTTTATGAAGCTGTGCAAGCTACTGGTAGAAAAAAACTGCTAATGGCTGCTCTTTGGACAGAGGCTTGCCTAACTTTTCCTACAATTGATGCCATTGGTGAAGGCTTCGAAGTTTACCCTGTGGTAGATTGTGTTGGTGGAACTTCTGTTATTGCACATGAATGTGGCCTTCGGCGTGTTGAACAGGCAGGAGCACAACTAACTACACTTGCACAGTTAGCCTGTGAATTACAACGGGATTGGAATCGCAATGAAACAAAATCTGATTTTGTTCGCATTATGGAGGAAGCTCGCTGGTTTCCTAATTTGGAGAAATAATTTGGTGGTTTCGTGTATATAAAAAAGTAGAGATGCATGCTTCGTCTCTACTTTTATTTTCGTTATTTGAGATATTTATCGAGACTTCTTCGGTCTTATTAAACGGAATTATGTCCATGTGGTCATGCTATTTTAAAGTTCAATCCGTTTTTCTGTATGTTCGTCAAATACACTCTAATGAAATCTAGTTGATGAAATACTTGTAGTTACCTTGTAATAAAACCATATTTCCTACTTATTTGCTATTTTTGTGAAATAAAATTAGCTTAATAATCTATATTCCATGATGATAAATAGAAATGAGATAGTAATAAAACCTTTTCAGGACGAAGATATACCATTATTTGACAAATGGTTGCATAAAGAATACATTTACATATGGTTATGCCCAGATGGGGAAGAACAAAAAGAGGCTTGGCTAGATGAAGTAAATAATAGAAATGGGAAGTATGATTTCATAAAACATTTTATTGTTTACCACAACAACCAAAAAATTGGATATTGCCTGTGTGCTGATTGTTTTTACCTGAAAGATTTAGAGGAAGAGGGGCATGATTTTGAAGACTTGTACGCGGGTGTTACCGAAAGAAATCACACTTATGAAATCGGCTATTTGATTGGTGAAGAGGAGTATTTGAATAAAGGCATCAGTAAAGTAGTCATTCAGAAGTTAGAAGATAAAATCATTGAACTGGGAGGACGTGAAATAGCGGCAGACCCTTCCGAAGAAAATATCTTCTCAATAAAAGCACTATTAAGTAATGATTTTAAGAAGAAAAAGGATGGAGATTATAGAAAAATAATAGAATTGTTCTGAATCTAAATAGCACCAAATAGTATGAAAATAGCAATCACCGGATCCCATAGGCAGGAAAAACAATATTAGCGGAAAAACTGCATGAGTTGCTCCCCGACTATGAATACATCTCCGAACCTTATTATGAACTAGAGGATATGGGATATATTTTCCCGGAAACCCCTACTATTGATGACTATTTAACTCAACTTGAGTATTCGATAAAACGAATCACAATAAAAGAAAATAATGTTATTTTCGACAGGTGCCCTATTGATTTATTTGCCTATATTCAAGCAACGGACAAAACCGATCTACAACCGCTATACGTAAAGAACCAAAACATAATAGATGAAATTGACCTCTTTGTATTTGTACCTATTGAGGAACCGGATCCGATACTGAATTGCCAGAGCTTAGATTACAGGTAAATGAAATCCTCCTTGACTTGATTGGAGACTTCGATATAGAATCAATCCAAGTTAGTGGAACCATATCAGAACGTCCGAGTCAAATAAAAAATAGAATAGTTGCGGCAATGTTATAACCATTTCTTCTCTTACTTTCCTTTTTTCTAGTTGTTTTTGGGCTTCGTGAAAACATATGTCCAAAACGAGGCTGATTTAATTTTACCAACCCACAATACCCAAGATTTCTTTGAAACCATCCCTGTTAAAGCCAAATTACATATCTTTCAAAAAAAGCTCAAAAAATCAAATTCCCTGAGCTTTTCCTATTGTTAATCTTTCATGCATTCAATAGCTTTTCTATATCAAACTTTCTCATTTGCATAAATGCAGCCATTACCCGTTCTGATTTGGCTTTATCTCTTATCAATTCAGATAAAACAACAGGGACTATTTGCCACGATACACCAAATTTATCCTTGAGCCAGCCACAATAGCTTTCTTCTCCGCCATTGGCTGTCAGTGTATCCCAGTAAAAGTCTATTTCAGCTTGTGTATCGCAATATACCTGAAACGAAACCGCCTCATTGAATCTGAATTCAGGCCCGCCATTAAGTGCTGTAAACGGCTGTCCATTGATTTCAAATTCAACGGTTAATATAGTTCCCTCTTTCTGTCCATGTATTTCATGCCCATCTTTTCCGTAATAACTAACACTTTTAATAGACGAGTTTTTAAATACGGAAACATAAAACCGTGCTGCCTCTTCAGCCTGTCCGTCAAACCACAGACATGGAGTTATTGGATGTACCATATTAATTTCCACATAATACTTAAAACGATTGAGAATAGCCTGCCACCCCTCACGTTGCATCTCTTCCGGATTCTGGTCTTCTGTTTCAAAAGTCTCCGTTATCATTGTACTGTCTACACCACTCTTTTGGAAATGTATATGTACATGTCTGCCATCACCAAGTATATAATCTATTTTCTCATCTAAAATGACAGCCTCATATATTCCTTCAAAATCGAATCCTTCGTTGGTACTCTTTGATTCCATACGAAAGCTGAAATGGCCTCCTTTACGGAGGTCATTCACAGCATTAGTTGTATGCCAATCGTCAGAGGCAGCATTCCATTTCTTTATGTGTCTCGGGTTAGACCAATAGTCCCACACAATATGGGGAGGTGCATGTACTTGTATTTGTACTGTTATATTCTTTTTTGGTTCCATAGCTGTACTTTTATTTCATGGAATGTAACCCGAATATATTACCTTCTGTATCTACGCACAGAGCTATAAAGCCATATTCGCCTATCGAAAATTTAGACTTATGTATCTCACCTCCGGCAGCTTTTACCCGACTTTCTTCTATTGCACAGTCATCGCACCCGAAATACACAACTGTGCTGTTTGCTCCTGCTTCAACACCTTTCATCCATACTAATGCGCCAGAGGCATTTGGCGCATTCATATCATCAGCCCCGAGGAAAGTAGCCATTGCATAATCGGCTGCCCCTTCCATCGACATATCTACTAGTTTCTGATTCAATACTGTTTCATAAAACTTACGGGCACGAGCCATATCATTGACATAGATCTCGAACCATACTACAGGATTCACTTTTACTGACATCTTATTAATATTAAAATTGTTAGAAAAATTAATCAACTGAGAGGGAGGCTATTTACAGTCTGATCCCCTTTGTCAGTTATTCAAAAAATCTTTAAGATAAATACCTAAAATTTCTTCCCATCCCTGCTCATGACTTTCATGTGTAAAGTCTTCTCCCAAATCGGCAAAATTTTCGAGCCCGCTATGAGTCAATGTTAACTTAGTACCTTTATCCACAGGTGTTAGTTCCCATGTTACCAACGATTCACCTTTACTTAAAGTGGGATGTGTCCATGTATGTACTAGTTTTTTGTAGGGTATGATTTCTTTTATTACACATTGATGGTAATAGTCTTTATCCTCATACGTTACATGGAAATTAAATTCAACACCTTTTTCGAGCCTGAAATCATCAATGGTGAAATACCATTCTTCCATTTGCTCTTTATCGGTGATAGCCTGCCATACTCTGGAGATGGAAACAGTATATATCTTTTCTACTATAACAGGGTTATTATTCATGGAATGAATCGTTTAAATAATAATGATGATGACGAATATTGAATTAAAACAGAACAGGTATTGCTTTAGTTTTAGAACAATACGTTAATAATTTTGATAAACAATTAATATTAAATGATTTTAATAAAACAGTGGAAGACTTGATTTTTTATAACCAATTATAGTTTTTATTATATCAACCAACTCTTCAACTTTCAAATATATCAAGAACATTAATAAAACTATAAAGCTATTTATCATATATTTGCAAAATATGAGACGTATCTTAATCATAGAAGACGAACCCGGAATCTATAACTTTCTGAAACAAGGATTGGAAGAAGAAGGTTATAATATATCTATTGCTATTGACGGAAAGCAAGGTGTAGAACTTTCTATATCGGAAAATCCTGACCTCATTCTTCTTGATTGGATGTTACCCAAAATGACAGGGATAGAAGTTTGCAAAGCTATTCGGGAAAAAGATATGGAAGTACCTATTTTATTCCTGACTGCAAAAGATACTGTACAGGAAACGATAGAAGGCTTACAATGCGGAGCAAACGATTATATCAAAAAACCCTTTAGCTTCGAAGAATTGCTGGAAAGGATAAAAATACATTTCCGAAATCATAAAAGTAGATCAAATCTTACTTTGGGCAATATTTCCCTTAATTTGAAAACATATGAAGTAAAAGTGGACTCATTAGATATCTCTCTTACCCAACGTGAATTTGAATTATTGGAGTTCCTTATCAGAAACAAGGGTAATGTCTGCAAGCGGGATGAGATTATAGAGAAAGTATGGGGTATTAATTTTGAATACGACACAGGCGTAATAGATGTATTTATTAATGCCATACGTAAAAAATTGAACTTAGATAAAGATAACGGGTACATCAGGACTGTAAGGGGTGTAGGCTATATCGCAAACGAATAAATATGAAAAGTCTTTCTTTAAGAAACAGGATTGCACTCAATTACATAATTACAACAGCACTGTTGATCGGTCTGGTATTTGTTACTATATATGTGGTAGTTGAGTATCGTGTATCCAGTCATCTGAACGAAGACTTGCAGCGGGAAGTTGAACGCCACTCTAATGAAGTGGAATTTAAAGACGGGAAAATTGCGCTGAAAAGGCATAAGGAATGGATGGAGCGTGAACATAATACTGTAGGTGTCGATCCTGTATTTATTGAGTTTCTCGATATAGAAGGCAATCTTATTGATAAGTCCCCTAATTTGAAGGAAAGCTATTTACTTTACGATTCAGGCCAACCTGACAACGTATTTTATAATGGAGAACTGGCAGAGAAGAGAATCAGGCAGGTACAAGTACCCATTTTGGATACCAATGGTAAACGTGTAGGTCATCTACTCGTTGCGGTTGCACGCGAAGGCGCCGAAGTAGTACTGGAAACTTTACGGCATATATTGCTTATCACTTATCCCATTATACTTATTATTTTGTTCTTTGTTGCCCGTTTTATTGCAGGAAGAAGTATCAAGCCAATCAATGAAATAATAAATACATCGAATAAAATAACACGGGATAATCTGACAGAGCGTATTCCTTTACCGCACAACAAAGATGAACTGTATATACTCTCAGATACGATAAATAATCTTTTAGACCGTATAGAAAAAGCGATAGAACGGGAAAAATCTTTCACATCGTATGCCTCACACGAATTTAGAACACCCCTGGCTGTATTGAAAGGGACACTCGAAGTACTGATTCGAAAACCGCGACAACAGGAAGAGTATGAAGAAAAAGTAAAATATTGCGTGAAAGAAATTGACCGCTTGAACCATTTAGTAGATGAATTGCTCATTCTTACCCGCTATGAGAATCAGAAGCAATCTCTAAGACTAGAGGATATAAATATAATGCAGGTTGTCGACGAAGCCCTTAGATTCTTTTCGGAAACTATGCAACAAAAAAACATCCATGTAAAAACGGATATTTTACCTGAAAACATTTATCTGAAAACCGATATATATCTATTCTCTACCATCATCAATAATATTCTTTCCAATGCAATCAAATATTCGTATCAGGATGGAAAAATAGAGATTAAGATAAATGAAAGGGAAAAATACATCTTCTGTGAGATTAAAGATAATGGTATCGGGATTCCCGGAAAAGACAAAGAAAAGATTTTCGATAAGTTCTACCGTTCTACCGACCATGCTGACATCAAAGGCTTTGGCTTAGGATTATCCATCGTAAAAAGATTCTGTTCACTACTCAATATCCACATAGAACTATTGAGCAAAGAGGGAATGGGAACTACCGTCAGACTGAAAATCCCTCAATCTTAAGCAAATCTTAAGCAAACTGTTTTAACATACCTCTACTTTTGTTTGTTATTAGAAATTAGGTAAAAAAAGAGAGGTAAATGCTAGAGAAAATTATACGGTTCAGTCTCAACCGCAAGCTCATCATATTGCTGTTCACTTCGGTCATATTTATATATGGTATATACTCCGTATTCCATATACCTATCGGAGCTGTACCCGACATTACAAACAATCAGGTACAGGTTATCACTACTTCTACAAATCTTTCTACGGAAGATATAGAGCAATTTATCACCTACCCTATCGAAATGGAAATGGCTAACCTTCCCGGCGTACAGGAAATACGTTCTGTTTCCAAATTTGGTTTGTCAGTGGTGACTATCGTTTTCGATGAAAGTATGGGAACTTATCTTCCAAGACAGTTGATAGCTGAAAAGATAAAAACAGCTTCCGAACTCATTCCTGAAGGTTTCGGTTCTCCCGAAATGGGGCCTATATCCACAGGATTGGGCGAAATATACCAGTATGTACTCGACGTAAAACCCGAATTTAAGGATAGGTATTCGGTAGCAGACCTGCGTACTATACAGGACTGGATAGTTAAACGGCAGCTTTCAGGTATACCGGGAGTTGTAGAGATCAACACATGGGGAGGTTATCTTAAGCAATATGAGGTAGCTATCAATTTATCCCGATTGAAAGCAATGGCTATAACAACCGGTGACTTAGTTTCTGCATTAGAGCAAAACAACAGCATTGCAGGAGGAGCATATATAGAAAAAGTCAACCAAAGCTATTTTATACGTGGCGAAGGAAAAATAAGTTCTATTGAAGATATAGAGAATATTGTAGTTAAGAATGTAGACGGTATACCTGTCCTTGTAAAAGATATTGCCACCGTACGCTTTGGCAGTGCTAATCGTTTTGGTGCTATTACCGGTAATGGCGAGGGAGAAAAAGTACTTGGACAAATAATGATGCTCAAAGGAGCAGATTCGAAAGAAACGATCAATGCCGTAAAAGAACGTGTTGAAGAAGTACAGAAAGTACTTCCTGAAGGTGTGTATATAAATGCTTTTCTGGAAAGGAGCGAACTCGTTGCTAAAACTACTTTCACGGTTGCCGAGAACCTTATTTTGGGATGTTTGATTGTGATATTTGTGGTTGTTCTCCTACTTGGCAACTTTCGCTCAGGGATTGTAGTTGCATCAGTTATACCGCTTTCGCTTCTTTTTGCTATCTCTCTGATGAGGATATTTGGTATCGATGCCAATCTGATGAGCTTGGGAGCTATTGACTTTGGTATTATTATAGACGGAGCAGTTATTATCGTAGAATTCGTTTCGGCACAAATGACAGCCAATGCTTCCAAACTTGGAGCTTTGCCTATATCCGACAGAAAAAAAGAAACTGACAGAATAACACTGAGCAGTTCATCTACCATGATGAACTCGGCAATCTTCGGACAATTAATAATACTCATTGTGTTTATTCCGATATTGTCACTTTCAGGTGTGGAGGGAAAAATGTTTCGCCCGATGGCACTTACATTCAGTTTCGCCCTGATTGGAGCAATGTTGCTTTGTCTTACTTATGTGCCTGTAATTTCTTCCTTGATCATAAAGCCACAGATACAGAAAAGGAATGGAATAACTGTCCGTTTAATGAGATTGTTGACTCGTACTTATCTGCCTGTTATAACATGGGCTTTGAAGCACACAAAGAAGACATTGGCAGGAGCGGTCGGCTTACTCGTTTTGGCTGTGGTTATATTTTCCCGTATGGGTGGTGAATTTATCCCTCAATTAGATGAGGGTGACTTTGTTATCCAACCCGTATTAAAGACAGGAACATCTCTGGCAAAGACGATTGAGACAACTACATTGATAGAAAAGACAATTCTGGATAAATTTCCCGAAGTAGAGCAAATCGTCAGCCGTATCGGTGCTGCGGAAGTGCCTACCGACCCTATGTCGATGGAAGAAAGTGATATTATAGTCAAAGTAAAACCAAAAAGTGAGTGGGTTTCGGCAAGTTCGAAAGACGAATTGGCGGACAAGATAAAAGAAGCATTGGAGGCTACCATTCCCAATATGGAAATCGAGTTTACCCAACCTATCGAAATGCGTTTCAATGAGCTTATTTCGGGTACGCGCTCCGATGTAGCCATCAAAATTTTCGGTGAAGATTTAGGCGTTTTAGCTGAAAAAGCCGAACAGATAAAGCGGGCAATCACCAATGTGGAAGGTGCTGCTGATATTATAGTAGAAAAAATTGACGGGCTTCCTCAGATGACTGTCGAATATAACCGTACCCGTATAGCACAATACGGATTGAATATATCCGATGTTAACGATATTGTGGCCTTATCTTTTGCCGGCACAACTGTTGGGAATGTATTTGAGGGCGAACGCCGTTTCGATCTTGTAATACGTTTAGAAGAAAATCTACGAAATGACATTGAAGATTTAAGGAATCTATATGTCCCACTTCTGAATGGAGGACAAATTCCTCTTCGGGAACTGGCAAAAGTGGAATATACCGAAGGACCGGCCAAAATATCCCGTGACGATACCAAACGCCGTGTTGTAATTGGTGTGAATGTGCGTAATCGAGATATGGAGAGCGTAGTCAAAGATGTTTCGGCAATTATTGATGAAAAAATAAATCTTCCTCCGGGTTACTACGTGACTTATGGTGGGCAGTTCGAGAACTTGCAAAATGCAAAAAATCGTTTGATGATAGCTGTGCCTGTTGCGTTATGTCTCATTTTTATTCTTCTTTATTTTGCTTTTGGTTCGATGAGAGAAACCTTACTTGTGTTCACAGCAATACCTCTTTCGGCAGTGGGGGGTGTGCTGTTACTCTGGATGAGGGGAATGCCGTTTAGCATTTCGGCAGGAGTAGGCTTTATTGCCCTATTTGGTATTGCGGTATTAAACGGAATTGTATTGGTAGAGCATCTGAAGGAATTAAAACACAGAGGAATGAAGAACGTAGATGAACTGATATTGAAGGGTACTACCAACAGGCTTCGTCCTGTTACACTTACAGCGGCAGCAGCAGCGCTCGGCTTCCTTCCGATGGCTATTTCTTCTTCGGCAGGGGCAGAAGTACAGCGTCCTTTGGCAACAGTGGTTATTGGAGGCTTGTTTACGGCTACATTACTGACAATGGTAGTTTTACCTATTTTATTTAAAATGTTTGACAAAAATCTGACTCAGGATGAAGAAGATATTTAAAAATATATGTTTCGTCTCTTTATTTGCACTTAGTCCGATTGTATACTCGCAAAACAATCCCGAACTGAATAAACTGATAGAGACGGCACTTGCCAATAATAAGGAATTAAGCTCTTATCAATTGCAGACAAAGGCTTCAAAAGCGAATATTAATACGGCTTTCGATTTTGACAAGACAACGGTTTATTACGGATATGATGAAAATAATGTAGCTCCTAATGACAAGGCATTAAGAGTATTTGGCATTGAACAAACATTTTCATTCCCTACAGTTTATGGTGCTCAAAAGAAAGTATATAAATCGCAATGGGAACAGAATAAGGCACTATATGAAATACAGAAAAATAAATTGGTTCTTGCAATATCCGTTGTATATGAGCAAATTGTTTATACACAAAATAAAGAAACATTATACACCCAGCTGGATAGTCTTTATTCGGCTTTTTCAAAAGCCGGAAGCCGTAAGTTTGAGTTAGGAGAATCCAATTATCTGGAAAAGATTACGGCTGAAGCCAAATCAAAACAGATTCATACTACACTCGTTCAATTAAAAAGCCAAAAACAGGCTTTATATGAACAGTTGAAATCATTGGTACAAAGTGAAGATGACTTTATGGTATCTAACAATAGCTTGAATCTATTATATCTTGATAATGCAAGTATGGGAAAAGAATTACAAAGGACTTATATGGAGACGGTCAGTAATACTTATTCATCCCAGTTGAAGTTACAAAACCAGAATTGGTTACCTAATTTAAGCGTCGAGCTATTTACAGGAACAAATAAAGGTCTGGGATACAGACAAAACGGTTTTCAGATAGGCATAGCTATTCCATTATTCTTTAGTGGAAATGTATCGAAAAGAAAAACAGCAAAGCTGGAACAACAAAGTTGGGAAGCTATGCGCCGTAACCGCGAAATACAAATGGAAAGTTTCCATATGCAAAAGCAGGCTGAACTGAATCAACATAAGGAAATGATTAAGTATTATACAGAGAACGGTCAGAAACTATCAAAGGAAATTATAAAGACTGCCGATATGAGTTACAAAAATGGTGAAATAGATTTTTTTCAATATATCCAGAGTATGGAGAATGCTATCAGTATAGAATCTGATTATCTGGACAATGTTCTTTCTTATAATAAATCATATTTAGAGTTACATTATTTCAACTTTAACGAATAAGCAATGAAGAAGTATTCTTATCATATATTAATAGTGGCAATAGCTACTTGGTTTCTAAGTTCCTGCGGAGGCGAAAGTAAATCGTCAGAGGAAAATATCGTTGAAGAAGATACCTCTTTGGTGGAAGTTACCCTTGAGCAATTCAAATCCATGAAAATGGAGATTAGCACGTTGCAAGAAAGAAAATTTGATAATACGATAAAGGCTTCCGGCAAAATAGATGTACCTCCTAAAAACCGGGCAAAAGTTACTTCATTTGTTGGAGGATATGTTAAGTCTATTTCCCTGTTGGCAGGTAATAAGGTAACAAAAGGGCAACCATTACTAACTTTAGAAAGTCCTGAATACATTGATTTACAGCAATCTTATCTTGAAATAGCCGGACAGATAGAATATCTGAAATCGGAATATGAAAGACAAAAGACCCTATTTGATGAAAAGATATCTTCACAAAAGAAATACCTGGAAGCTGAAAGTGATTACAAACGAGCAAAAGCTACTTATGAGAGCCTCCGTCAGAAACTGAATATGCTCCGTATCAATCCTTCACAGGTTGAACAAGGGAAATTCTCTTCATATATTACAGTTTATTCTCCTATTTCAGGGGATATCACATCTATCAATGCCAATGTAGGAATGGCCATTTCATCTACCGATGTTATAATGGAAATTGTGGAAACACAAGCAATGCATCTCGAATTAGCTGTATTCGAAAAGGATATATTCAACCTGAAAAACGGACAGAAAATAAAATTTAAAGTTCCGCAAGTAGGTTCGGATGAATTTGATGCAAAGGTTTCACAAATTGGAAAATCAGTTGGAGGAAACGACCGTGTTATAAATGTTTATGCTTCTTTAGACCCTGACACAAAGCAAAAGCTATTGACTGGTATGTTTGTCGAAGCGCAACTTGTTGCAGATTCACGAAATGCACTTAGCATGCCTATTGATGCCATTACGACAGAAGAAGGGAATAGTTTCCTATTGATTTTAGAATCTGAGAAAGATAATATTTATGCTTTTCGCAAGACTTTAGTCAAAACCGGAGAAAGAAACGGTGACTGGATTGAAATTATTCCTGACGATAATATTAATTCTAATATTAAGGTCTTAATTAAAGGTGTATATGATGTGATCTAGAATTATCACTAAATTAGACCTTATTTTGTAGGAGGAGCCTTTGAGCGATTTAAGGTGCCGATGAAATTTCATATGAAAAGTTTGGATATATACGCATTCCGTATCTAACCCTTCGATCTGTTCATTCATAGAGGATTTATCATATACCACCTTTGAATATTCGGATATGAAAGTAAACCGCAAAAAGAACATAATGAAAGTAGGTGTGAATACGTGAACATATAACGGTAAAGAAGTAATACAAATTTATATCGCCGTACCTAGAGGCAAACTCTATAAACCAATTGAGGTTTTGAGAGTATTGGAAAAATCAAAGTTGCTTAAGCCGGCGAATCCTAATCTTTTGCTTTTGAGATTGAATATAAAGACATAGCTTCATTCAACCAAGGACAGTCTGCATGGATAGTAGAAAAAGGGAAATAAAAAGCTTTTATTTTTGGAGTGATTCTATTATTTTTGTAATAATAGGCATTATGATTTAAAGACTCACTATGCTATTTGTTATATAACTTTAATATTTTAACCCTTTTATACTCTTTTTGAGACTCAAGTTTATGAAAATATTCTTGAAATGCACTATTATTATTGCATTATGGATGGTAAGCATTGAAACAAATGCTCAATTAACCAATAGTATGTTCGACATCAGGCATATCGGTTACTCGGAAGGTCTCAGTAGTCAACGTGTATTTTCTATTGTCGAGGATAAGCATAGTGTAATATGGATTGCGACTAAAGCAGGAATAGACCGCTATAATGGGCATGTTGTGAAAAGCTATACCTTACCGGGCAATTTTCTCTATGGAGACATGGCCGGACGCAGGCTTCGTTTACTATATGACGAACGATATGGATTATGGGTATATGACCACACCGGAAGAATATACCGTTATTCTGCTAAAGATGACTGTTTTGAGCAAGATTTATATTTGGGAGAATACATCAGTGGAGAAATCATACTTAATAAACTATATCTGGATCATAAAGGAACATTTTGGTTTGGACTAAGCAGCGGACTGTATAAGAAGGAAGCAGATGGACGTATTACTTCTATTGTTCCAGAGCAATATGTAAATGATATTGTTTCCACAGGCGAATCACTATTTGTAGGTACTTCTATGGGAGTATTACAACTATCAAATTCCCAATTAAATAAAACACATTGGCTAATAAGCGAAAAGGATGTGCAAACACTATTCTGCGATGTTGTCAAAGATGAACTCTGGATAGGAACTTTTGATAATGGTTTATGGGTAATGAATCTAAAAACATTCGGTTTACTTCCCCTAAAAGGACAAAATTCCGGTTTTCTCAACCCAATACGAGCCATCACTAGTTATGACGCTAATACAGTATTGATAGGGATAGATGGTGGAGGTGTATACACAGTGGATAGAGATTCGAAAAAGGTTCATCCATTAATGAGCACAGAAGACAGCACTGACATCTTTTTACTGGGTAATGGTATATATGCAATCACTAAAGACCGTCAGGGAAACATCTGGATAGGAAGCTATTCCGGAGGTGTATCTGTCGCCATCCTGTCAAGATACCCTATTACAGCATTAGCACATGAGAGAGGTAATTCACAATCATTAGCAAATAATAATGTTGATGACATAGAAGAGAACTCCAATGGAGACCTTTGGTTTGCTACTAATGATGGGATCAGCATACTAAACACGTTTTCCCATACCTGGAGCCATTGGTTAAAAGGTAATGTAATAATTACCTTATGCAAAGGTGAAAATGGTACTGTATGGGCAGGAACCTATGGAGATGGCATCTATCTTCTTAATAGCCAGGGACAAGTTCTCCGGCATCTTACCAAACAGCAAGGACTGCTTACGACAAATTACATATTTTCCATCAAGCAGGATATGGATGGAAATTTATGGGTGGGAGGTCTCGACGGAGATCTACTAATGATGGACAAAGAAGGTAAATATATACAGTCATACGATATAAAATGGATTCACTCCATAGAGGTATTAGAGCATAACCTGATAGCTGTAGCTACTGTTAATGGTTTCTGTGTGGTAAACAAACATAGCGGAGATATAAAACGCTATGCTACATTTCAGGAGTTTCAGAATCAGAATGCTAGTGCTTATATTATTTCTATGCTTTTCAATGATGATGGCACTGTTTGGTTAGGTACTGAAGGAGGCGGACTAAATCTATATGATATGCATACCCAAGAATTGAGGATACTCACTACACAGGAAGGCCTTCCATCTGATGATGTCTATAGTCTGCAACGAGATTCCAGAGGACGTTTATGGGTAAGTACAGGAAAAGGACTTGCATTTATAGAAAACTTCAAAGTATCGAATCTTAATTACTTGGGCGACATAAACAAAGAATATAATAAATCCTCATTTGCTAAACTTGCGGATGGAAGATTCATCTATGGTAGTACAAATGGTGTTGTCTGTGTCACACCTAATGCCATTGCTGCAACAAACTATCAAGCTCCATTGAGATTTACCGGGCTAGCTATAGAATATCTTAGCACTGATGAAGAAAAGAGTTTGCGTCCTGCCATTTATGACATGCTGACTAGAGGTACAGTCAAACTTAATTACAGCCATAATTCATTTGCAATTACATTTGAGTCAATCAACTATCGTTTTCAACGTGATATTGCCTATCAATATATTTTGGATGGATACGAAAAATCATGGAGCAACGTATCCTCCAATGGTATGGTGAGATATACAAATGTATCTCCTGGCTCTTATCTCCTCAAGGTGCGCAGCCTACGTCAGAGTAATGGTGAAATAATATCCGAAAGGACGCTCATATTAAATGTGTCACAACCTTGGTGGAATTCCTGGTGGGCATGGCTGATTTATATATGCATTGTAGGTACTATTTTTTACTTTATTTTACGATACAATAGCAATCGACTTCAGAAAGAATATGATGAAGACAAAATACGATTTTTTATTGATACTGCGCATGACATCAGGACACCGGTAACACTTATCATGGCGCCATTGGAAGATCTAAAAAAGGAAGAGGGACTCTCCGGTAAATCCCTCTACTTTCTGGAACTGGCACGCAACAATACTCAAAAACTTTATACGCTCATTACACAGCTACTCGAATTTGAGAAAGTTGATTCTCATAAGCAACAGCTTGTATTATCCCCTTTGAGCCTTAATGATATTCTTGCCGAAGAAGCAGCTAGTTTTCAACCTGTTTGTGACAAAAAACAATTAAACTTAAGCCTATCTTTACCTGATGAAGATGTTTGTATCATGGCAGATAAGCACATCGTAGAGATGTTGTTAGACAATCTTATTTCCAATGCCTGCAAATATACAATGCCACAAGGCGATGTTTGTTTAAGTTTAAGCTACACCAAACGAAAAGCAATTATAGAAGTAAAAGACAGCGGCATAGGTATTCCGAAGAAAGAATGGAAACATTTATTTTCGAATGTATACAGGGCAGAAAATGCACGGGAATCTCAGGAAGATGGTGCAGGTTTTGGTCTCTTACAAGTACATCGCATTGTCAAGATGCTTCATGGAAAGATTACTTTTCAATCTGAAGAAAACAAAGGAAGTACTTTTACTGTAACATTGAATCGAACTGACGCCACTCCTGTACCAGCAACAAAGCAAACTATTACTTCAAAGAAAATATTACCAATTGAGACAGAGAACTTTACAAATTATGAAAGTAAAGAAGTCAAAGTTACAGACAAATTAACAGCGAAAGATACTCTGCTTATAGTAGAAGACCACGAGGCACTCCGCTATTATTTACGTAAAACCTTTGAGCATGACTATCGGGTGGTTGATGTTTCCGACGGACAAGAGGCTCTCTCTTACCTTTCAAACGAATATCCTGATTTAATACTGTCCGATGTTATGATGCCGGGAATACAAGGAGATGAACTTTGCAGATTAGTCAAAGACAATCCAAATACATCAGGCATTCCATTCATTCTTTTAACAGCAAAAGTCAACCATGATGCTACAGTGGAAGGATTAAAGAAAGGTGCAGATGACTATATTCCCAAGCCTTTCAGTACTGAAATTCTGAAGCTGAAGGTAAAAGGCCTGATTGAAAATAGAAATAGGCAAAGGGATTTCTTCATGAGACAGGCTATTGAACAAGTTGAATCGAACAAGACACGCACAGGCGGAGAAGAAAGTAAAGAAATAATAGAAAATCAGGAAGTACATGATAGTAAAGCTGACGAATCACCCCTGAGCATCATGTCAGAAGGCGATCGTCAATTTATTATAAGAGCTACTCAACTTATAATAGAGAATATAAGTAGCCACGATTTTAACATCAATATTCTATGCCGGGAAATGGCTATGAGCCGAACACTTTTTTTCAGTCGCCTTAAATCGTTGACAGGTAAAGGACCGCAAGAATTTATTCGTATCATACGACTTCAAAAAGCAGCCGAATTATTAAAAGAAGGCAGAAATGTAACAGAAGTTGCTGCCGACACAGGATTTGTAAATACAAAATACTTTAGTTCATTATTCAAGAAACAATTCGGAGTACAGCCTAGCAAGTACTCAGAATAAAATTAACACAAAGAAAACACAAACTATACTGATTTTATTTACTCGTCTATTTAATATAAGCTGAACGTAAAAATTGTCAGCAATCAAACCTTATATGTCAGCAATCAGTCCATAGTTTCATTACACTATTATCATCTTTGTATCAAGTTTTTAAAGGAAAAGAGCAGAATAAAATAAATGACCAAATGAAAAGGAGACATTTTATTACTGACTATATTCCAAACAACTATGAAAAATAAGTTTAACCCTAAACTACCTGTAATATGAGAAAGGTAATAATCTTACTACTATTATCAATGTGTTCAATGCTGCAAGCCTGCTCCTCCAGTGATGAGTATATAGAACCAGAAGAACAAGAAAAATTTCTTTTCAAAGACGATTTTGATTCTTTCAATGAAAATGTATGGACGAAAGAAATACATGAGCCTGGCTGGGTCAATAACGAACTGCAAGCCTACGATCCGGCATATGTATCAGTCGGTATAGATGAAGGTAAATCAGTATTGATTCTGACAGCAGAGCGTAAAGGAAATAAGATTTTCTCCGGACGGGTAAATTCTCAGGGAAAAAAGAGTTTCAAGTACGGAAAAATAGAGGCTAGTATAAAACTCCCTAAAACAGCCAACGGACTATGGCCAGCATTCTGGATGATGGGAGATAATGATAAGCAATGGCCGCAATGTGGAGAAATAGATATCATGGAAATGGGAGAACGCAATGGAATAGCTTCGGGAACCTCAGAAGTATTTCTGAACACAGCCATTCACTATGGAGACAATGTCGAAACCCACCGACAAGAATTCCATGCAGCAAATGTCGCTAACAGTCTACAAGATGGCAAATATCATACCTATACATTAGATTGGGACGAGAATAATCTCACAATAACTATCGATAACATTAAGTTCCATTCCTTTGATATTAGCAAGGTCAGCGGACGCTCCGAGTATTTTCAAGATAACTTCTACATCCTATTCAATCTTGCAGTAGGTGGTGATTTTCCTGGAATTCACAACATAAACGATATTACGGCGCTGAAAGACGGAGCAAAAGCGTATATGTATATTGATTGGGTAAAAGTCTATTAATCTTAATTATATATTCTATGAAAGTAAAAAATTGTAAGTATGCGTTGTTCTGTGGAGCATTGTTTCTCTGTCTGTTGGGAAGCGTTCCACAAATGAAAGCAGCAAAACCAGATCATTCCGAAATTGAACAAAAAGACAATAAAGTCACAGGAACAGTTAAAGATGATCTTGGCCCTGTCATAGGTGCATCTGTTGTAGAAAAAGGAACTACTAATGGAGTTCTGACCGACACTGATGGTAAGTTTAATTTGAATGTTCAACCTGGTACTATTCTTGTTATCAGCTATATAGGCTACAAGACTCAAGAAGTGAGAGCCAGTCGTGAACCTTTAAATATTATTTTGGAAGAAGATAGCAAAATGCTCGATGATGTAGTAGTCACAGCACTAGGCATCAAAAGGGAACGTAAAGCATTAGGCTATGGCGTAGATGAAGTAAAAGGTGACGCCTTAACAAAAGCGAAAGAAACCAATGTTATCAATTCTATGGCAGGTCGTGTAGCAGGATTGGTAGTAAGTCAGACCGCAGGCGGACCATCAGGTTCTACGCGTGTTATACTGCGTGGTAGCACTGAAATGACAGGTAATAACCAACCTTTGTATGTTATTGATGGTATACCACTTGACAACACTAATTATGGTAGTGCCGGAACATCCGGAGGCTTTGACCTTGGAGATGGTATCTCAAGTATTAACCCCGATGATATTGAGAATATGTCCGTATTAAAAGGACCAGCCGCCTCTGCCCTTTACGGTAGCCGAGCCAGTCATGGGGTCATCCTTATCACTACTAAAAAAGCCGGCGATAAAGACAAGTTCAGTGTAGAATATAACGGAACATTGACTTTCGATACGCAGTTAGCCAAATGGAATGATATACAGCAAACATATGGTATGGGTAGCAATGGAACCTATAGCATCGATGCTGTATCCAACACCAACAAAAGCTGGGGCCCTAAAGCGGATGGAAGTAACATGCTGAAATATTTTGACGGTGTGGAACGCCCTTACCTCATTATACCTGACAATACCTCGGAATTTTTCCGTACAGGACTCACTGCTTCTAATACCGCCATTGTCAATACAAATAGCGGCAATACCGGTGTACGCTTCACCTATACTGATATGCGTAACAAGGATATTGTGCCAAAGACTCACATGAGCCGTGATATCTTTAACCTGCGTACCAACACAACTCTATCCAAAGTAGATCTCGATTTCAGTGCCAACTATACACGTGAAGATGTAAAGAACCGTCCTGCGCTGGGCGACAGCAAATCGAATATCGGTAAAAACCTAATGACTCTGGCTACCACATACGATCAACAATGGTTAAAAACCTATCAGGATGCAAACGGAGAATATTCTAATTGGAATGGTATGGACCCATACAACGTAAATCCATATTGGGATGTATATAAGAATTCTAATAATTCTAAAAAAGACCAGTTCCGCTTCAATGGTAAAGCTCTCTGGAATATCAGCAAGCACCTGAAATTACAAGGAACAGTAGGTACCGAACTTAACTGGTTTGCTTTTGAGGACTACAAAGCTCCTACCACACCAGGGTTTGAAGCCGGACGCCTCCAAACCAGCAACTTCCGAAACCGCATGTACAATTTTGAAGTACTTGCCCTTTACAACAACAGGTGGGGTGATTTTGACCTCAATGCTACCCTTGGTGGCAATATATATAAAGTGAATAACCAGACTACCATAACCACAGCACAAGATATGCAGATCCGTGATGTAGTAACTCTGATGAGCTTTAATGAAATAAGTGTAGAGCCAAGCAGTTACCGCAAGCAAATCAACTCTGCCTATGGAGCAGTGAATGTAGGATGGAAACATATGCTCTATCTCGATGCCACCCTGCGTGGAGATCAATCATCAACCCTACCTATAGGAAACAATGTGTATGTTTATCCATCGTTCTCAGGCAGCTTCGTATTCTCCGAACTGACCAAGCTGGACAAAATTATGCCTTATGGAAAACTTCGTATGTCATGGGCACAGGTCGGCAGTGATACTGATCCTTATCAACTAGGACTAGTATATACAAAATCAAAATTTACTTACCCAGGTTACACCATTGGTTATATTAATAATAACACAATTCCTAATCAAAAGCTCAAACCCACAAAGACCAACTCCTTTGAAATTGGCTTGGAAACGAAATTCCTGAAAAATCGTGTCGGTCTCGATTTTACCTACTATACACAGAATAGTAAAAATCAGATTATGGGTATGGCTAGTTCATGGACAACAGGCTACACCAGCCGTCTGATCAATGCCGGCGAAATAGAGAATCGAGGCATAGAAATTGTACTCAATACACGTCCTATTGAAGTTAAAGACTTTTCTTGGGATTTGAACCTGAATTTCTCAAAGAATAGTAACAAGGTAAAAAAACTTGTTGACGATATGGATATGTTCGAATTAGAAAAAGCTGCATGGCTAGATGTACAGGTGGCAGCCAAAGTAGGTGAAAACTTTGGATCTATCATTGGTCCGGACTTCAAACGTAACGAAAATGGCGACATCCTTATTGATCCACAGACAGGTTTGCCTCAATATGATAAGAGCAACCATGTTCTGGGTAATGCTTCGTGGGACTGGACGGGAGGTCTTGTCTCTACCTTCACTTATAAGAATCTATCACTCTCGGCTATCTTCGATGTAAAAGTGGGTGCCGACCTCTACTCTATGTCAGCCCGGGCTACCTATGAGTCGGGTAAGAGTAAGGAAACTCTTGCAGGACGTGAGGGTTGGTATAAGTCAGAAGAACAGCGTCAAGCTGCAGGTATTGCAAAAGGTTCTCCTACATGGAATCCTACTGGCGGTTTTATAGCTCCCGGTGTGATTGATAATGGTGATGGCACTTATCGTGCGAACGATATCTATATCAACCCTGAGGAATACTGGATGAGTGTCAGCAGAAATGCTCCATCGATGTTTATTTATGACAACTCGTATGTGAAGTGTCGTGAAATAACGATGAGTTATAATGTGCCGAAACTATGGTTGAAGAATACAGTGAAAGGCCTTACTCTCTCATTTGTTGCACGCAACCCATTCATTGTGTGGAAGAATATTCCTAATATTGATCCGGATTCGAATTATAATAACACTACAGGGATGGGGCTGGAATATGGTTCTTTGCCATCACGCAAGAGCTATGGTTTCAATGTCAATGTAAAATTCTAAAAGGATATCAAGTTTTTAATTCATCTATAAAGAATAAACACAATGAAATATAATAAATCATATATTACAATAATACTGGTGGCGTGTGCCATGCTCTTTGCCGGATGCAGTGATGAGTACATGGGAAATATGAATACCGATCCATCGAAAGCTGCCTCTATCGATCCTAATGCGCAACTCACTACTGCGCAATTGCAGACTTATGGTAGCCTCGACATGGTAGAAATCTACCGCAATTACCTCTATGCATTCAATCAGCATCTTATGGGATGCTGGAATACCACCAATTATGGAGGTCGTCATACACTAGATAACTCAGAGATGAGCCGTATATGGACATCATTCTATGCTAATGCCATTAAAAACATTACAGATGCCGAATATCGCACTGCCGATGATCCCAACAAGGTAAATATCAATTCAGCCTTGCGCATATATAAAGTATATCTTATCTCAATCATTACCGACATTTATGGAGATGTCCCTTATAGTGAGGCGGGTAAAGGCTTACTTGAAAATATATACACTCCTCGCTATGACAAGCAGGAGGATATATACAACGAATTCTTCGTTGAGTTGAATAATGCTGCTGCGAGCCTTGATGCAAGTAAAGATAAGATTACTGGCGATGTGATTTTTAATGGAAATGTGATAAAATGGAAGAAACTGGCTAATTCGCTTCGCTTGCGTTATGCAATGCGAGTTTCTGATGTTGCTCCGCAAAAAGGTCAGGAAGAATTTGAGAACGCATTGCAGGCCGATGGTGGTATTTTAGAAAATGCAACAGACGACGCTCTTATCAAATATATGAATATATCATTTAGTTTTGGGCAGGAAGCATATTCAGATTATCGAGGCAATGCCTTGTCACAATTACTTTTTGGTAATGATCCTTCTAATAACCCTAGTTATCTATGTTCAACGTTCTTTAATCAGCTATATGATACTAGTGACCCTCGTACATTTAGAATTGCCCGCTGCTATTATGACGGACTTATGAGTTCCACAAGTCCAGATAACCGTATTGACTTGACTGATGAAATGATTACCAAAAACATTAAATTTCAGCCGCGCGATCCGGGAGCTTATTCTTGGGAACCATGGCCAACAGGCTATGACAGCGATATATTGAAAGAATTGGCGGAGAATAATCCTTCTATTTCAACTAGTGTAGCCCGTGAAACCGAACCAAAACTTGCTAATAATTTCCTCAAGGGTGACAATCCGGGTGTGGTGATGACTTCGGCAGAAGTAAAGTTCTTATTAGCAGAGGCAGGATTAAAAGGATGGAACGTTGGAAGCTCTTCTGTTAACGACCTCTATAAACAGGGAGTACGTGCAGCAATGGACTTTCTGTCCGATAATTATGATTGCGAAGTAGTTTCTAGTAATGACTTCGAAACATTTTTTCCAAACATTGGTATAGGTTATACTAATGAACAGAAAAAGGAGGCCATTAATACACAGGCATGGATTCTCCACTTCACTAATCCTGTCGAATCTTGGGCTAATATTCGCCGTTCGGGCTATCCAAAACTAAAATCACCAGCAGATTATGGCTTCGGTCAGTTTCTTACAGGTGGCACTGAAATTCCCGTACGTCTTTGTTACCCCGTACTTGAATCGTCTTACAACAAAGCGAGCTACGATGAGGCTTTGAGCCGCATGGGTGGTACTAACAGCTGGAACACACCTGTATGGTGGGATATCGCGAAGTAATTATAAAAAAATAATAGTCAAATATGAAAAAAATATATTATATACTGCTTGCCATGCTGGCTATGAGCTTTACATTCACAGCTTGCAATGATGAAGATCCGTTTTCGACAGCTACTGCCGATGATGAGCCGCGAATACTCGATCCGATCTTCCCCGACCGTGATAACGGTAATTTACCTGTTATTGCCAATATTAGCCGCGATGCGAATCTTACGATGAAACTGACAGTTACTCCGGCAGACCATACAACCATTTCATGGCAAATTGACGGTCATGAGGTACAAACTGGAACAATGCTTGATATCAACCTCAAAGCTGGTATATATCAATTTAAAGTAATAGTCTCAACCGAAGCTGGTAAATCAACCTATCGTGAGGGTATTGTACAGGTAAATCCTTTATCCGATGATCCGTGGGCAACGGAAGTAGGATTCGAAAGAATCATTGCACCAGGTGCAACAGCTCGTCTCTATGGTGATAACCTAAATAAAGTAAAAAGCATTGTTATTGGCGGAAAAACCATCACCGATATTACTTATATCGAATCCGAAAGCGGAAATTCTATCGAATATGCCGTACCAAACGATCTGGCTGAAGGAGAACATCGTGTGATTCTGGTAGATACTGGCGGTAGTGAGTTTGGCGGAAACATGGTTACAGTTTCCAAAGCTGCACTTATCACATCAGGAGCCGACCGTACCAACACCAACAGAGAATGGCTGATGACTGGTATCAACCTTGACCAGATAGTTTCACTCACATTCGCCGGACAGACTTTTACTGAGTTTACACGACAGACAGCTACAGAAATTACAATTATCTGTCCGCCTCTTTCAGACGGAGAATTTAAACTGACAGGAAAAACAAAAAATGGAGAAGATGTTCAGTTCTACACTTCCAGTGGTATTATAACCGAACAAACAGTTATAGTTTCTTCCGAAACAGTTCTTTGGCAAGGTCACCACTATGTATCATGGGATCTTCCTGATGATAACCCGAATAAAAAGTTTAACCTGATTGGTAAAGATGTATTTGCCACTATAAAGGCTGGAGCCATTTTAAAGATTCACTATTCAGTAGCCTCCGGAGATGAGTATCATCAGTTACGCACAACCAGCGGTTGGTGGAATGATCTGCCAGGAACTGCTGTCATCGAATTCACAGAAAACGGTATAAAGGAAGTACAACTCACGCAAGGAGTACTGGATAAGATTCAGACAGAAGATGGATTCCTCTGCATAGGCCATGGCTACTATGTGGATATGGTAACTGTACAATAATAATTGCTAAAAGAACTATACTTTCTGATATGATAAAAAAGATACTATTAATCACAGCTATAATGGCAATGGCTGCCTGCTCTATGCAGGTAGCTCCTCCTGCCATTCCTAAGGATTCCCAGATAGAGCAACAAGTAAATGAGGTCCTCTCAAAGATGACACTAGACGAAAAAATAGGTCAGATGACAGAACTTGCCATTGATGTATTGGGGGATTTTGAGAATGGTGAGTTCAAACTCGACGATGCCAAACTCAATAAGGCTATTGCCGAATTCAAGGTAGGCTCATTCCTCAATGCTCCGGGCCCTGTTGCACAAAGCAGAGAGAAATGGCAGGAAATTATAGGCAAGATACAAGCCGTATCGATGAAAGAAATCGGCATTCCATGCATTTATGGACTGGATCAAACTCATGGCACCACCTATACATTGGATGGTACCCTATTCCCTCAGAACATAAATATAGCTGCATCATTCAATACTGAACTAGCATACGAGGCGGCACGTGTTACTGCTTACGAAACCCGTGCAGCTAATTGTCCGTGGACTTATTCACCTACAGTAGACATGGCACGTGATCCGCGATGGTCGCGTGTTTGGGAAAATTTTGGAGAAGATTGCCTTGTCAATTCCATAATGGGCAGTTCTGCAGTCCGTGGTTATCAGGGTGATGACCCAAATCGTATTCCGGCTGACCGTGTTGCCACATCTGTAAAGCACTATATGGGCTATAGCATGGCACGCACTGGCAAAGACCGCACACCGGCTTATATCTCTATTTCCGATTTACGCGAAAAATGCTTTGCTCCTTTTAAAGAATGTGTGGAAGCCGGGGCTTTGACCATTATGGTCAATAGTGGCTCTATTAACGGCGTACCGGTACATGCCGACTATGAGTTGCTAACAAAGTGGCTGAAAGAGGATCTCAACTGGGACGGCATGCTGATAACCGACTGGGCCGACATTAACAACCTCTATACACGGGAACATATTGCAGCTGATAAGAAAGAAGCTATCCAGATAGCCATCAATGCAGGTATAGACATGGCTATGGAACCATACGACCTCAGTTTCTGTACTTTATTGAAAGAATTGGTACAAGAGAACAAAGTACCAATGAGTCGTATTGATGACGCTGTACGACGTATTCTCAGGCTTAAATTTCGTCTGAACCTTTTTGATCAGCCCAATACCTTATCCAAAGATTATCCACTTTTTGGCAGCAGTGAACATGCAGAGATAGCACTCCATGCCGCTGAAGAATCACAGATTTTGCTTAAAAATAAAGATAATATATTGCCGCTTGCAAAAGGTAAAAAGCTTCTCGTAACTGGTCCTAATGCTAATTCTATGCGCTGTTTGAACGGAGGATGGAGCTATTCGTGGCAAGGACACCTGACCGATAAGTTTGCCGGCAAATATAACACTATCTATGAGTCACTTTCCAACAAATTCGGTACTGAAAATGTTCGTTTGGAGCAGGGGGTGACTTATAAGCCAGAAGGCAGCTACACGGAAGAAAATGAACCCGAGATTGAGAAAGCAGTCGCTGCTGCCCGTAATGTAGATATCATCATTGCATGTATTGGTGAAAACTCTTATTGTGAAACGCCCGGAAACCTCTCCGACCTTGCGATCTCTACTAACCAAAGTAATCTTGTAAAAGCACTAGCAGCTACGGGAAAACCAATTATACTGATACTTAATGAAGGTAGACCTCGTATAATTAATGACCTAGAACCGTTGGCAAACGGCATCGTAAACATTCTATTACCGGGAAACTATGGTGGTGATGCATTAGCCAATATATTAGCCGGTGATGTCAATCCTAGTGCTAAAATGCCTTACACATATCCACGTAACCAGGCGGAACTTACTACCTATGACTATAGAGTAAGTGAAGAAATGGACAAAATGGAAGGTGCATACGATTATGATGCGGTTATTTCGGTACAATGGCCTTTCGGCTACGGACTTAGCTATACGACATTTGAATACAGCAATTTCCAAACAAATACCTCTTCATTTACTTCAGAAGATGAGCTTCACTTCTCGATAGATGTTACCAATAGTGGTGCACATGCAGGAAAAGAGGTTGTTATGCTATTCAGCCGTGACTTGGTGGCATCACTTACACCTGAGAGCCGCAAATTGCGAGCTTTTAAGAAGTTGGAATTACAACCTGGCGAAACCAAGACTGTTACAATGTTAATCAAAGGTAGTGATCTGGCATTTGTAGGTGCTGATGGTAAATGGATTCTGGAACAGGGAGATTTTCGTATGCAAAGTGGTAATCAGACACTGAATATTACATGCAATAAAACACACAAATGGGATACACCTAATAAATAATTATCATCCAGATATTAAGAGTAAGGTGTGTAAATTCACAAATAACAAGTAAATTGGGATTTATTGTGCTCCTTATTGATTCTTTCTTTAGGAGTACAATCCCAATAAGATATATAATAATAAAAACTATGGAACCTTCTAAGTATAACTTTCAGAAGATTCCATAGTTCTTTATATAAATATTAATAAGGAATATTAAAATAGCTCATTGAAACTTTATATTAATCTTTTTTCCTAAGTACTCGACTTCCTTATGTGTACTGTTTCTCTCAGCAATCATGACTCTGAATTTACGTTTGTCAAGCATAACCAGAAATGATCCCTTACAGTCTGAGATAACTAATGTTTTTGATTTATTGTCCTATCTAAAGGTTATGGTTAAACAAATACATATAACAAAAGTAAGAAACACCAATCCAATATAGGAATATGAAATGTAAAAGGCAGACTGTTCAAATTTACTTGAATAACTCCGCAAGTTTTTTATCCAGTTCTTCTCCTTTTATTTTTTCTACAACAATCAATACCTTTATCATCCACTCAAAACATTGCTGGAATAGCTTTTACATTTAATGTCGCTATAGCTAAAGTCATACTTAAAAAGATTCTTTTCATACAGTTTTATATTATATTCTCCATTTTCAGAACTAGATACGCCTGTAGCATATAATTCTTTGATGGTAATAGGTACTCCAATCAATGTCTCATTGGTATCAGCATCAGTTACGATACCACTTAAAGTATATTGCTGGGCTGATATACCTGAGAATATATTTATGAGTACATATAATATAAGTATTTTAAATTTTGTCATAGTTCTATTTTTCTTTATATATATTATTAATAACTCTCATTGTGACCAATTGGTCACAATTTAGAGAAAAAAATATTTGATATATTTTACCCTAACCTAATAATTTTATCCGGTCGTTATTCAGCTGTTTTTAAATAAAAACACTTTGTCTTTTATGACTTATTTGATATTGATGTTATTTGATCATCACATCAATAAGTAGATCAATACCTCCCGCTATCTGCTCCCACCCTTTATCACTTTGAATATCAATACCATTATACATTTTACAATTCTCTTCAAATATAGTCAGGTAGGTGATGCCGGCATTAATCAATGCAGATATAGATTGGATTTGTTTTTTGTCTGTTTTTGCAAATTGAGAGATTATTTCAACAAAGTTCACTCCATTCTTTTCGCGTTGTGCTCTGATTTCAACAACGAAGTCTTTATCAGTTGATAATTCCCATCTCCTCAGTCTTTTGATAGCTATATTCTTCCTGAAATCAGCTATTTGTCTACGAAACAATCCTTTCAAATAGGCTTTCAAATTAGTTACATCAGGAAGTTCAACAGATGTATTTATCCAAAAGTCGTGCTTTTTCATATAAGCATATATCAACCCATCCAGAGACTCAAAGTAACGATATATTAAGTTTTTTGAGAATCCTGCATGTTTTGCGACTTGATTTATACCTAATCCTTCGAAGCCAACTTCTTCAATTAGCTCTCCTACGGCCTTAATTAATTTCTCTTCTGATTGTTCTCTATCTCTTTCTTTACTCATAATACATTTACATGTGTGACTGATTGGTTACAAGCAAATTTTTCAATACTTATTTTTAATAAAAAATAATATCTAATTGATGATGAGCGTAAAACGAAATTATACAAGAAATAAATTTGCTTTTGAAAGATTATTTCTATCCTCAAGAAAATAGCTACCTATTTCGCTATATTTACTTTTTTCCCTTTTAGTTTACAATTACCTCAAAAAGACTGGCTTTATTATTCTCGATTTTAAGTTGAGGAATTATTTGATTTAATAATCTATTTTCATTCATCATTAAAACCACATTTTTCTTATAGAATCAAGAGTATTATCTGAAATTTTGTTTTTTTTAAATTCTATAATAAAATTTCTATCCCCTGGAAAGGGATTTCTATTTCGAGAACTGTTTAGATAGTAAGTTTTTGCCCCAGATCGAAAATTCCCTAAATATTTATCAGCAACTAAAGCTGACATAATCCAATCTTCTCCATATATTCTATTATTCAAAAATAGTTCAACTTTTATCAAAATACTCTTTTTATATACGAGAAAGAAAAATCATTAATAAAATCTATCTATATTTATAACTCTAGTTTTGTCTATAAAACCATATTTACTCTCAAAACATACTTCTATCTTATATTGACTAATGACCATACAGGGTTATATATCTACAATATGATCTTTTTCCCTCACTATACATAATTATACCAACCATTCAATTAAACGAATGCTAATTTTACATAAAGAATGAATTTAATCATATAAGCAGTACATTTCTTCTTTTGCTACATCTAAAAATCCCCATTTATCATTATTTTCTGTTGCCACTAATTTTAGTATTTCAGATACTATTGCAGATTTATTCCCTATTTGTTGTTTTATCATTGTTTTAACACTTATTTTTTTTCTGCATATTGCTATTCGTATAATTATTAATAGCTAGTCACTAGGTGTCTAGGTTGATTGATTCACATGAACTGTTTGACTATCACTAAACCATACATTATACCAAACGATGAGAACGCATTTTTTTTAAAATAATGGGGGCAATTTTTTTTTTTTGTCGTCTCTTTAGTATAATCTGTTACTATCTGAAATCATTTTATCTAAAATGAAGAATAAATATAATACATATACCTCTATAGATTTCTTATATGACCAATCTTTTTTAAGGTGGGTATTATTCTCTGACAATGAAACAAATGAATTCTGGGGAAGATTCCTAACTGAACATCCTCACAAAGTGGAGGAGATTAATGAAGCAAAGAAAATACTAAAAAGTCTGAAAATAAACAGTTTAAAATATACAGATAAGGAAAAGTCTTTGATGTTGGATAATATTAATAATAAAATAAATAAACACCACCAGAGCCGGAAAATAAAATTATCATTGAGTCTTGTAGCAGTAGCATGTATTGCTTTTTTATTTGTTCTACTACAACCTTCTCTCCTTAATAAACAAGAAGAAAATATTTCCAATAAAGACTATTCCAATCAATCTATTTCGAATACCAATAAAAATGATATCCAATTAATATTAGCCAATAATGAATCGGTAAACTTCAAAGAAGATGTAGATATAAATTATGATAGCCTAGGACAAATTGTAGTGAGTACCAACAATCAAAAGATACAATCGATAGAAGTGACTCCCAAAGCACAAACATGGAATAAACTAATAGTGCCAAAAGGAAAAAGATCTTCTCTTATATTGCCTGACGGGTCGAAAGCATGGATCAATTCGGGTAGTACACTGGAATTTCCTCCATCATTTAATCTCAACAAAAGAGAAATACTAGTAGAAGGTGAAATTTATATAGAAGTAAAAAAAAATGAAAGGCAGCCTTTTGTTGTTAAAGCGTCCTCTTTTGACATAAATGTATTGGGAACCCGCTTCAACATCTCAGCATATAAAGAAGAAATTATTCAGTATGTAGTTCTTGTGGAAGGTTCGGTTAGTGTGACATCTCATTTAAATTCAGATAAATCATTCAGGCTGGAACCTGACCAGATCCTGTACATGACTCCAAATAGGTCCGAAATAAGAAACGTAGATGTTTATGATTATATTAGTTGGAAAGACGGACTACTGAGATATAAGAATAAAGAACTCTCGATAATCTTTGCCCAGCTTTCCCGCCACTATGATATACCAATAAAATGTGCACCGGAATTAGAAAAAATAAAATGCTCAGGAAAACTTGTCTTATTTGATGATATAGAAGATGTTCTAAAGACAATCAATGACATAACCCCGATCTCATGGAAAACACAAAACGGGAAAATAATTATTGTCAAAAAATAATAAAAAGTGCCTATGAAAGACGTTTGTTAGAAAAAAGTGCCGGGTAATACTGCGAATATTACCCGACGCTGAGATTTAAGCTAAGTTGTAAACAAAGTAAACCTAAAAATCAGTACAAATTTATGCAAAAAAATGATTTTTCAGGAAGATTATCCTTTGATAATTTTCGCAAAGTATTAAGAACTATGAAACTTATGACTTTTCTGTTGCTTGTTGGTGTACTATCTTCTTTTTCAGCCAATAGCTATTCTCAAGGGGCCTTAATATCTATAGAATTAGAAAAACATTCTATTAAGGAAGTATTGGGAACTATAGAGAAAAAGAGTGATTACGCCTTCTTTTTTTCCGAGGAAATAAGCAGTGAACTCGAAAGAAAAGTGAATGTACATGTAAAACAAACTACTCTTGATAAAATTTTAGATGAAATACTTCAATACACAGGACTTACTTACAGGATATCCGACAGACAGGTGACCCTGACGAAAGTAAATAAGATAAAAGAAGTACTTCAGAATCCGAAAATCAGAGTACAGGGAAAAATTATCGATCAGTTGAATGAACCACTGATCGGCGTAACAATTAAGGTTCATAGCAGTAATACAGGTACTATAACAGATGTTGAGGGCAATTATTCTTTAGAGGTTGATAAAGATGCTGTATTGGAAATTTCTTATATAGGGCATCTGTCACAAAAAATAAAGGTTAATGACCGTAATACAATAAACATACAAATGACTGAAGATACTCAGCAAATGGATGATGTTGTTGTTATTGCCTATGGTACAGTAAAAAGAAGGGATCTAACAGGTTCTGTATCTACAGTGAAGACTGAAGATATCAAAGATATACCTGTCGCCCGAGTCGATCAAATGTTGCAAGGCCGTATTGCAGGTGCAGAAATTATGTCGACCAGTGGAGAACCTGGTGCGGGGACTTCTATCAGAATCAGAGGAACACGCTCTATTTCTGCAACCAATGAACCATTGTATGTCGTAGACGGAGTAATGGATGCGGTAACTGATCTGAATGATCTAAACCCTAGTGATATACAATCGATTGAGGTACTTAAAGATGCTTCTTCTACAGCTATTTATGGAGCAAGAGGAAGTAATGGGGTAATACTTATTTCTACAAAATCAGGTGGAGAAGGTGGTAAAACGGTTTATACTTTCAGGACCGACGTTGGCTTTTCGCAAATGCCACGTTATCTCGACTTAATGAATGCTACAGAATTTGCTATACTCCAGAACGACAGGTATTACCATGCGTCTAGCAACAATCAGACCAAACCGTTGGAAGAGTACCCTACGGGTAATTATTATCCCGATCCACTCTCTTTAGGAGAAGGTACTGATTGGACAAAAGCCATAACACGTAATGCTCCATATCAGAATTACTTCATCTCAGCATCAGGTGGAGATAAGGTATCTAAATTTTATTTTTCCGGCAATTATAACAACACAGAAGGTATTATAAAAGCAAGTGGTATGAAACGCTATCAGGGACGTTTGAACTACGACAGAACTCTTAGTAAGTATGTAAAAGCAGGACTGAGAGTAAACTATGCATATATAGATCAGGAAGTGAATACTGCCGACGTCGGATCAAATTCATTGTGGTATAGGTCTACTTTATTCCTGTCTCCTACAATGTCGCTCTATAAAGAAGACGGCAGCTACAATGACTGGAATACACAGTGGTATAGCGGCACCTTATTCGACTCGCCCCTCGTATATGTAGATATGTATACTAAGGATGTGATACGAAAATCATTAAGCACAATGTTATACCTTGAAGCTGAACCTATTAAAGATCTAAAATTAAAGAGTTATATTTCATTCTATGATTATGCACGCTACGAAGACAACTTTGCCCCTTCATCAATGCCTTCAAGAGAATCTAAATCGACTGGCGCATATGCCTACAAACGATCATACAAAGACAACAATATATTGAGTGAAAGCACTCTATTTTACAAGAAAACCTTCAATAAAAAGCACAATTTCGATGCGCTGTATGGTTTCACTATGCAGAAATTTTGGGATCGAAACATGGCAATGAGTGGGGATGGTTATTTCATAGATGCAATAAAGACAAATGATATGGCTGCTCTCCCTTCTAAGGAAACGATAAGCATTGCATCAGGCGCTACTGAAAAATTAAGCTACTCGAATCTAGCCCGGTTCAATTATAATTATGATAGTAAGTATTACCTTACAGTAAGTGCCCGTGCCGATGCATCATCGAATTTTGCATCCGGCCACAAATGGGGATATTTTCCGTCTGCTGCCCTTAAATGGAACATTGCTCGGGAATCTTTTCTAAAAGATAATAAAGTAATAAGTGAATTATCGATACGCCTGAGTGGAGGTATTGCCGGGAATGATGCTATTCCCAGATACCGCTCTCTTGCTGCTCTATCTTCAACTTCCGGTGGATATATATTTGGTGGAGCAATTCCCGTTTCATATTATCCGTCTAGAATTGCCGATGAAAGTTTGACTTGGGAAAAAACAACCTCTTACAATGCCGGACTTGATATTTCTTTATGGAATAACCGCATTACAGCTAGTCTGGAAGCTTATACTGCATATACCAAAGACTTGCTTCTCACAGTTCAATTGCCATCACACACGGGATATACAAGCCGTTTAACTAATATTGGTGAAACATCTAATAAAGGTTTGGAATTAACTATAAACAGTAGAAATATTACGACAGAAAAATTCTCTTGGTCTACTACCCTTACAATGGCACATAATAAACAAATGGTTGAAGACATTGGAGGCTTAGCCAGAGTATCGGCTTACAATAATCCCCATGGTGCCCAATATATTATGTATGGGTATGAAAAAGGACGGCCTTTGAATGCCCTTTGGGGTATGAAATACGCCGGAGTGTGGAAAAATCAACAAGAGATAGAAGAAAACAAATATACCAAAAGATATGCTTCTTCTGTCGCCGCTTATTACTCTCCGGGACGTCAGCGCTATATAGACCAGAACAATGATGGTATATTAGATAATAAGGATATAGTATATTTAGGGAATGCTGACCCAATTCTTTATGGAGGATTACAGAACTCCTTCAAATTATATGGCTTCAGCCTCAATGTATATTTCAATTATTCCATAGGAGGGAAAATATATAATCCTGTAGAATTATTTATGGGAACAGGGACTTATTTGAGCAACCAATTCAAATATATGGTTAACGCATGGCATCCTATACGTAATCCTGATTCGGATTACCCCCGAGCCGACTCAAAAGATGATATTCCAAATGACCGATTTGTACATAATGCCTCATTTCTTCGCTTAAAAGATGTGTCTGTTTCATATACATTCGATCTTGCAAAGAAAACGAATAATATATTGAAGACATTGACTCTTACTGCCAGTGGGAATAACATTTATTTATGGAAACACTACAACGGTTACGATCCTGAGGTATCTACCCAAAGTGGTGGATCTACAATCCGAAGGATGGACAACGGAGCTTATCCAAATAGCCGGACATTCACGTTCAGTACGTTGCTCAATTTCTAGTATCATTTTAAACTTCAAACAGAATAATATGAAAGCAAAAAATATAGCGTTAATACTAACAGCTTTAGTTACACTGCTTCTACTCCCTTCATGCGAGAATCTGCTAAAAGAAGAGCCCAAAAGCTTTGTGAATAAAGAACAGTTTTATAAAAACAAAGGTCAATGTCTATCTGCGGTCAATGGCTGTTTTATTCCTCTAAACAGTATGTTTAATACAGGTTTTATGACAGCACTGGAAGCATGTACCGATCTGGCATTCCTTAACTCGAGTGAATTGAATGCCAAGTTCGAAATATCGCCGGCAAATCCCGGAATGGGTGCAGGACTATGGACTCAGGCTTATCGCGGCATTATGTACTGTAATGCAGCTTATGTAGGACTAGAAGGAGCTCCGATAGATGAAAAAGATAAAAATAATTTTATGGCAGAGGTGGTCACTCTCCGGGCATATTATTATTACGTGTTGACATCTACGTTTGGAGATGTTCCATTTTACCGCGACGACGTATCAAGTCTAGCAGTACTGGACCGCATTGCCAAGCTACCAAGAATGAGTGCAGTAGAAACCCGCAATTCCCTTATCGAAGAATTACAGGATTTCGTAGAATATCTTCCGGCAAAGAAAACATCAGATATAACAGACAACAGAATATCTTCATCGATGGCATATATCCTGATAGCTAAAATGTCCATGTGGAACAAAAAGTATGATGTTGCATTAGAAGCATTAAAGGAAATACAGTTAGTTTATGGTACTTTAGACCAGTATAGTCTTACAGATACTTTCTTCAGAAACAAGAACACTCCTGAATCAATATTTGAGATCCAATATACATGGTCGGCTACGGGGTTGAAAAAGACAACAAACATTGCCTGTATCTTCACCCCGGCTAAATCTTCAAATAGCGATATATATGATGGTGTATCAATACCCGAATTAGGTTCCAAGGCTAATCCCTATAATTCCATTACACCATCGGATACATTAGTGAGGATGTATGACAAATATAAAGAACCTCCGATATTGATAGAAGATCCACGTGGAGAAATGGTTATTGCCCGGACTTATAATGGAACGCCATTTAACCGCCCTAAACTGGGTAAACCATGGATGGGACCTAAATTCTGGTGTCCGGGTATGGATAACGTCGCTGATGGTAACAACCAAAAAGTATTCAGATATGCAGATGCTTTGTTATTGATGGCAGAATGTGCGAACGAATTGGAGAACGGTACATTAGCTATAGAATGCATCAATCAGGTTAAGAAACGTGCAGGTATCCCTCTGATAACAGAATATAAAGATAAATACGTCATGTTTGATGAGATAAAAGAAGAACGTGCGCGTGAATTAATGGGTGAATATACACGTAAGTGGGATCTTGTACGCTGGGGTACATTCTACAACGATGTATTAAACTCAACTGGTAAAGAATATGCTACCATAGCCGAGAATTTACGCCCTTTCCATGAATATTATCCGATTCCAGACAATGAAGTGGTAAGGTCGGGAGGAATCTTAACAAACGATGCTTATACAGGCTTTTAACTCTATAAATGTAATAAAATGATGAAAGCAAATAATAAATATAGGTTGATCTCACTTATCCTGATTTCATTCATTACTCTGTCTTTCAGTTTAGCTTCTGCTCAGAATAAAAATATGAAAATTTTATGTTACAATATTCTGGAAGGTATGAAGAAAGATACCACCGAAGGAAAAGTTGTATTTGCAGAATGGATAAAAGCACAGGATCCGGATATACTGGCATTGCAGGAAGTAAATAAATTCACTCAAAAGAAACTGGAAGACCTTGCCCGTTCGTATGGTCATCCGTATGCAGTATTATTAAAAGAAAATGGTTATCCTGTAGCATTGACATCGAAATATCCTATAGTGAATGTAAGTAAAGTAATCGATAATATGCATCATGGTTTTATACAAGCCAAGGTAGCGGACCTCAATATTATCGTTTTACACCTAAGCCCTCATAAATATTGGAAGAGAAGAGAGGAAATAAAAGTAGTCCTGGAGACCATAGCTTCTTCTCCCGATAAGGATAAATGGATGATAATGGGTGATTTTAATTCACTATCCCCTCTAGATGCCGGACATTACACAGATGGACTTTTACTGAAGCGCTATCAGGAAGCTAAGAAGAAATACAGTTTTCACGAAAATCTTATAGATAATGATTCTGCTTTGGATTATTCTATCCATCAGGCGATACTGGAGTTTGGATTAGTGGACGGCATGCTTCAAGATAAAAGCTTCTCTGTTAAGAATGAGCCAAAAGGTGGTAGTCGAATCGACTTTATCTATGTGAGTAAAGACCTCAAAAACAAAGTAACAAACGGAGGATTCATTACCAATGACTTTACCCGCTATTATTCTGATCATCGTCCTGTATATATAGAATTAAAAGCTGATAAGAAATGAAAATATCGAGTCGAATATTACTTCTTCTTATGTTTTGTTTCCTGTCGGCTATAATGTAGCAGAAACGATATGAATATATCTACATAAGCGGTGAATTGAAAAAATAGTGAAAACAAAATTAATGACTAATGAAAATGAAAATAAGATATATACCTAACCGGAAGATAGTAGCCAGTATATTTTGCCTACTCTTATTTCCACTTTTTACCTTCTTCCTAATGTCAAGTTGCGATGATGATGAGGAGGAAAAATCATATGCTGTAGCCGTACCTCAGGTAGAGCCGCTTAAGAATATGAAACTGATCAGTTATAATGTGTACTACGGATTAAGGAAAGACCAGACATTGAATAAACAGCATTTTATCGACTGGATAAATAAACACGATCCGGACATAGTTGCCATACAGGAAGCGAACGGCTTTAATAACAGTAGCCTTGCTACACTTGCCAGCAGTTACGGGCATTCATATTCGGCTCTATTAAGAGAGTCCGGCTTCCCCGTCGCAATAACGTCGAAGCATCCGATCACCAATATTAAAAGAGTATTCACAAGCTCTAACCAGGGATATATACATGCTAATATACTGGATTACAATTTTATTGTTCTTCATCTTAATGCTGCATCCGAAGAAAACAGACAGGCTGAGATGCAGACCTTATTAAGTAATACATTAGATACATATCCTTTTCGCAAAAAATGGTTGATCATGGGCGATTTCAATTGTGTGTCTCCACTCGATAAAGAAGATATAAAAGGTAGTTCAGGTGTTAAGGATTGTAAATAATAATCGAAAAGTAGTCCACTTAGTAATTGAAAAGTATACCACTAAGTGTCTCGGCTGAGATTGGTT
>USOX01000019.1 GCA_900556485.1 uncultured Dysgonomonas sp. | reverse complement strand
ATAGGCTTATTTAGCTCTACATAGTCATGTGGAACATCTTTTCTGTTTTTACTCTTATCAATCAGTACATTCCATTTCTTTCCATCAAGCGAATAAGAAACAATATATTGCTGATAAATACCCTGTTGCTTACCCATAAATTCGACATCCTGATCTGCATAATTTATCTGTATAGCATGAACTGTAGAAATTTCTCCCAGATCGGAAATAAGCCATTCGCCCTTCTCAGCAGTTTTTGCACTCCAATAAGTCTTGATATTTTCATCCACAATATTGTTCGCATAAAAAGCACCTAAAGTAGACGATACCTGTACCGGTTTATTATAATTCAACAACATCCATCCCGTAAAACGGCTCTCCAGATGATCAGATTTACCATTAGGTATATAATGAGGATAATCTCCAAATGCAGTATTACAATACATTACATCATCTTTATCAAACCCGGCAGGCCAAATACCTATACGGCGTTCAAAATTGTTTTTTACATTAATTACCATTGTCGATGTATGCCAGTAATTACCCCAATTATCTTCAAAAGTAGCACCATGGCCGGCTCCGCGAATAAAACCTCCTGCTTTCATACTTAGAGGCAGCGAAACATGCTCAAAATGTCCCAATGGACTGTTACTAACAGCCACTCCATCTCCATAATGGCTAAACTCAGTACCAGGGCCACCCCATTGCAGGTAATACTTACCATTATGTTTTGTCATCCAGGCACCCTCCATAAATGGTTTAAGGAAAGTATTATCCATATGTTCACCAAAACGGTGCCATCCTATTTTATTATCATCTAATAGTAGCAGTTCTTTTCGCGTACCTATTGGTTGAAAGGTAGTTCTATCTAACTCAATTCCATACAGCGGGTATACATTGCTACTACCATTATACATATAAAGTTTACTATCGTCATCAACAAAGAAGGCTGGATCCCAACCTCCTATGTCGAAATGTTCTACAGCTTTTGACCACTCGTTTGCTTTAGGGTTTGTGCTTACCCAAATAGGAAATATGCGTGAATATGTGGAGCCAAAAACACATAGAGAATCACCTTGTACCCAAGCTGCTGGAGCACAAAGGTCATCCCATTTATTAGGAGTAGTATCTATTGCTTCCTGAGTCAGAAACGGACGCGACACAAAATTCCAGTTAAGCATATCACTACTCCACCAGTAACCTGTCTGGTTGGTAGAAAACAAGTAATAATCTCCTTTGAAATTTACGATTACCGGATCGGCTGATGTCCGATGTTTGCCCCATTCCACAAAATTAGGGATAGGACCATACCCATAATCAATATTTATAGGATTGCAATATGTTTTCTGCTGTGCCGATAACTGCACAGTCAGCATAAATACAAGTATTAAAAATAATGTCTTCTTTTTTAGTTCTTTCATGATATTTTCAAAAATGACACAAACGACACAGTTTTTTGATATTTATTATTGTATCTTTTTGATCCCTATAAATCTTCGTACAAAATAAATAATCTCCAATATAGATAATTGAATTAAAAGGTTATGACTCATCCATAACCTTTTAACTCTAAATGAACATTTTTATGAGTTTTTATTTCAACTCAGGAGACTCAAACCCCAATTTCTTCAATCCTTTCTGAACATCAGGGTGTCCCATAAACAGTTTCCATAACAATTCTGAACGATGATTTTCAATCATCACTGCAATAGGCCCCTGATCAATAGCCAGATAACGCTTAGGATACCAATTATCAGTCTCGCTGTAAGCATCATAAAAACCATAAGGTCCCCAAACCTTTTCACCCATATTATACAAATACCTCATCACCTTCATCGATTCTTCTGGTGTATATATTATCGAAGATAAAGCAGCTGTAGGAGATATTACCCCATGATCATGTCCTTCAGATGGTTCATGAGCAGCATATCCTTTTACCGAATAACTGGCTGTCAGCCCCCACGAATTTTCACCATACCCTTTATATCCTTTCGGATTGCGAACACAATAAGCACGATTGATAAGTGTATAGTTTTTCATCTCTTCGAAATAATCAGCATATTTATCTTTCAGCCCCTTAGGATTTAACCCCAGGAATGAATAATGTGCCCAGAATAAAGGACCTACCCCACTAACACTCTGATAATGCATATTCAGTTCATAGCCCTCTACCTTATGAGGTTCTATAATTTTTCCGCCATCAGCCCAACCTTCATGATACACTTCAGCCGGAACACCATGTGTGGGAGAACATGCTGCGAGTACATAAGTAATCATACATTCATTATAACCACGGATAGGAAAATTCATCTCCCATGAGTGATCAGGACTCCAATGCCAATACAATACATTTTGAGAGTTTCGGTGCCAGTTCCAGTCTACTGCTTTCCATATTTTATCAATACGTCCGGCTAAAGCCTTTTCTGCATCCGAGCCATTCACATAATATTGATGGGCAGTGAGTAATCCCTGCATAAGAAAAGAAGTTTCAACTAGGTCTCCACCATTATCTTTTGCACTAAAGCCTTCCACTTTTCCTGTTTCACCATTCCACCAATGAGGATAAACCCCATGAAAGACATCTGCTTTTTCCAGAAAATTGACAATTCTGGTTAATCGTTCCAGTCCTTGTTCACGGGTTACATATCCCCGATCAATACCAGCAACAATGGCCATGATACCAAATCCGCTTCCTCCGGAAGTTACCGTATTCTTATTGTGATTACCATAATCGCCATCTACATGATAACGTTCACGAGCCATACCACTTATTGGTTCCGCTCCATCCCAGAAATAATTAAATGTACGACGCTGTACACTATCCAGAAGAGCTTCATCAGATATTTCTACAATAGTATCTTTATCGCTTGGTTCTGTTTGATTTGTTTTCGTAGAATCATTACATCCCACCAAAGAAAGCAACGAACCAATTATGGTTAAAGACATTAATATCTTTTTCATATTCAAATATTTTTTAGTGTACTAGTTGAAAGTATACTGGTCTACTAATAAAATTTAAAACTCAATTCTAACTAGTAGACTAGTAAACTAAAATCTAATAAACTCATTAACTCAATTCAATGTAAATGAAGCGGACTTTACATCCCGGCTATTTCCACCAATCATTACGTTAAATTCTCCAGGTTCGAAAACATATTTAAGATCGTAATTATAAAATTTCAATAAATCAGGAGTAATCTTAAATTCAACTGTTTTCGATTCTCCGGCCTTAATAAATACTTTTTCAAATCCTTTTAGTTCTTTCACAGGACGTGTCACACTACCCACAACATCACGAATATACAGTTGAACAACTTCTGCACCATCATGCTTACCTGTATTAGACACAGTCACACTCGCAGTCAATTGTCCATTCTGATTAAGAGTTGAAGAGCTCAATTTTACATCGCTATAGTTAAATGTTGTATAACTAAGGCCATATCCGAACGGATAAAGTGGATCATTAGTCACATCCAGATAGTTTGTACGAAACTTTTCGAACCATTTACCCTCACCAAGCGGACGACCTGTATTCTTATGATTATAGAATAATGGGATTTGTCCTACATTCTGAGGGAATGTAGCAACAAGCTTTCCACTAGGATTTACATCACCAAATAATACGTCTCCAATGGCATGTGCAGCCTCACTACCACCAAACCATACATTCAGTATTGCCGGAACATTTTGTTGCTCCCATGTAAGAGTCAACGGACGACCTGTAAACAATACTAACACTACGGGTTTACCTGTCTTCAACAATTCTTTTAGTAAAGTCTTTTGTACATCCGGAATATCTAACTCTGTACGGCTACTCGATTCTCCACTCATTTCAGATGATTCTCCTAATGCCGCCACAATTACATCCGAACTTTTAGCAACTTCTAATGCCTCTCTGAGCATTTCTTCATTCGAACGGGTTTCTTTGTCTCTGTTCAATGTACGACCAAACATGGTAGCTCTTTCTTCATATGCAGCATCACTAATCAAGTGGCTACCTTTTGCATAAACTACTTTTGCATTTTGTCCTGCCACTTCCTTGATTCCTTCTACCACTGTAGCCGGTTTTGTTAAGTCTACAGCAACACTCCATGTTCCCGGCATATTAGAACGGGTATCAGCCAATGGTCCTATTACCGCAATTGTTCCTTTTTTGTTTAGAGGAAGTGTATTATTTGCATTTTTCAGCAACACAAAACTTTCGGATGCGATTTTACGCGCTACCGCACGATGTTCTTTTGTATAAATCTCCTTTTTAGCACGATTTACATCGCAATATTTATAAGGATCCTGAAATAATCCCAATTTATATTTTGCTTCTAAGATGCGGCGGCAAGCCTGATCTATTTGTGCTTGGGTTACTTTACCTTCTTGTAACGATTTACCAACCGTAGACAAGCCTTCGCTCACCATATCCATATCTACACCTGCAGCTAAAGCTCTTGCTGACACAGTTTGTAAATCGCCTATACCATGGTCTACCATTTCCAAGATTCCAGTATAGTCTGTTACCACAAACCCGTTAAATCCCCATTGATCACGCAATACATCTGTCATCAACCATTTGTTAGCTGTAGCAGGTACTCCGTCTATTTCATTGAAAGAAGCCATCACGCTACCCACACCTGCATCTACTGCCGCCTGATATGGATACATATATTCATTGAACATACGTATACGGCTCATATCAACTGTATTATAGTCACGACCTGCTTCTCCTGCACCATAAAGGGCATAATGTTTTACACAGGCCATTATATTTGTCTTATCTGAGTATGCTTTGTCTCCAACTCCCTGATAACCATGCACCATCGCTTTTGCGATTTCTCCACCTAAGAATGGGTCTTCTCCATTTCCTTCCGAAAAACGTCCCCATCGAGGATCTCTCGAAATATCCACCATAGGACTGAATGTCCAGCAGATACCATCTGCACTAGCCTCAACTGCGGCAATACGGGCAGACTGTTCCACTGCTGCCATATCCCAGGTAGCAGCCAATCCTAATGGAATAGGAAATACTGTTTCGTAACCATGAATAACATCCATACCAAAGATCAACGGAATCTTCAAACGGCTTTCTTCTACAGCAACACGCTGCACATCACGAATTTTCTCAACACCTTTTATATTGAAAAGTCCTCCGACCTGTCCCTTTTTTATCTTTTCAGCAATATTACTGCTCTTTGCCTGTCCGGTGGTTATATCACCTGAACTAGGCAGATTAAGCTGTCCTATTTTTTCCTCCAATGTCATCTTGCTCATCAAATCGTTGATGAACTTATCCATCTTCGGGTCTTTGTTCTGTGCCTGAGTATTGGCAATAGCCAAACAAGCAAGAAAAGCAATTAATAATTTCTTCATCTTCAAATCTTATTATTAACCAAAAATCTTTATTTACTTAAAACCTGATAACCTTTGCTCTTTTTGTCTGTTAAGTCTTTTACAGCATCCTTTTAACTGGATGCTGTAAGACTTATTTTATAATTAACTCCACCCAGGATTCTGTCCTAAAGATGGTGTATCCAATAATTGAGTATTTGATACCGGGAACAATTCATGTTTTCCTTTGACGAATTGTTTTCCGTGAGCTTTCATTACGCTCTCTGCTTCTCCTGTACGTACAAGATCGAACCAACGGTCGTGCTCAAAAGCTAATTCCAAACGACGCTCATGCCATATAGCTTTACGCAATTCGTCTTTGTTCGTTGTAGTAACCTGAGTCAATTTAGCTCTGTCTCTTATTTTATTTAATGAAGCTAAAGCTCCGTCAACTCCCGTGATAAGCCCCAGTTCATTAGCAGCTTCTGCTTTAATAAGATAGATTTCACCCAAACGAAGATATCTAAGATTCTTATCGCCATCTCCAGATCCTTTGTTTGCACTGGAATAAGCTTTCATATTATACATTGGATTTTCAGTACCACTTAGTACATATCCATCATATAAAGTAGAATTATTAAACATAATTGTTGCATCTCTACGGATTACATCTCCTGTTACTCCCGGCTGTGCACTTGTTTCAGCATTGAATGCATTTAAGAGATCTTGAGTAGGAGTATTGAATCCCCAACCCCATCCAGTACCACCACGCGCACCTTGAGTTTCTGAGTATTGTTGTATACCATGAGCAGGAACATCACCTCTGGCTTGTATTTCAAATAAAGATTCAGAACTGTTTTCCCCTTCTTCTCTCCAGATTAAGGAATAATCAATCAAATCGTAACCATAAGCAGAATTTGAAATTACTTCTTTAGCATTATCATAAGCTGCTTGCCATTTTCCCTGATAAAGATATACTTTAGATAATAATCCTTGAGCAGCACCCATTGTTGCACGTCCAAGATCTTTACTATCTGCATATTTCTCCGGTAAAGCTGCCATAGCATCTTTCAGATCTTGTTCAATATGTGCATAAACCTCTTCTTTTGGTGCTCTTGACAAAACATCTTTTTCTTGAATAGATACATCTCCCCAACCTCTAACTAAATAGAAATAGCTTACAGCTCTGAGAAATTTAGCCTCTCCAATCAATCTGTTTTTATAAGTAGCGTCAGTCAAACCATAATTTTCTGTAAATTCAATGGCTTTTGTTGCACGTCCGATCGTTTTATACCAACGAGTCCACATTGCATGAATTGAACCCGAACCACTTGTAAAGGTTAGATTGTCAAACAAATCTTTATCACCTCCGGGGTCGCCGGGAGAACTACCTTTATCTGCATTATCTGATATCATTTCTGTTATAGCAAGAAAAGAAAATGCATAATCCCAATCTGTAAACATACCATATACACCATTCACAAACATCTCAGGTGTATATACTTCATCTTTATCATCTTCTTCTACTCTCTCTCGTGAATCGACATCAAGGAAGTCACTACATCCCCATGCGAAGAATAGTAGAATTACCGATAATATACTTATATATATAGTTCTCATATTTTTATCGTATTTGTTAGAATTGTAAATTAAGTCCGAATATAAAATTGCGAGTAGTTGGATAGGCAGAAAGCTCTATACCAGCAGTTCCACTAGGCTGACCTACCGGTACACTTACATCATCAGAATATCCGGAAATTTCGGGAGAGAATCCGGAATAACCTGTAAATATAAATGGATTCTGTGCAGTTGCATACAATCTGAGTCTAGACCCTTTGAAAACCAAATCATTAAATGTATACCCCAGGGTGATATTATTAATACGGAAGAAAGAACCACTTTCTAGGAAATAGGTGGATGAATTGCTATCGCGGTTAGCTCCCGGATGTTTATTTGTTGATCCTGCACCATTCCATCTGTCTTTATACATATCTTTTGTGATATTTTCTCCACCGTCGATACGTCCGTGTTTCAAACCGTTGTAGATTTTATTTCCGGCAACACCATAACCATCAATACTGAAATCGAAATTCTTATAACCCAATCCTACATGAATACCATAATTTGAAGTAGGCAGATAAGAACCCTTATACACTTTGTCGCGATCATCAATTATACCATCATTATTCTGGTCTTTATATTTTAAATGACCAGGTTTTTCCGTTCCCAGTTTAGCCGATGCATTATCAATCTCTTCCTGTGTTTGCCATACGCCATCAGCTTCATACATCCACCATGCAAATAGAGGCTGTCCTTCTGCCAAACGTTTTGTTATCTGTCCGTCACCTAAGCTCCCCCCAGTCTGTCCAGCAAATGTTGGTGTTACATTTTTAACTTCATTCTTATTATAGGAATAGTTAGCACTAATTTCGTATGTCAAACCATTAGCTAATTTATCACTCCAACCTAAAAGAAATTCCACTCCACTATTCTCCACTTCTGCTCCGTGTGCAAAGAAATTCTTTTCATACCAAACATTTGCAACTGGTTTTACATCCAAAATAGTATTTGTATTCAGTTTTTTATAGTAGTCAAAACCTCCGGTCAACCGATCGTCAAGCATAGCGAAATCAAATCCTAATCCCCACTCTCTGGTAACCTCCCAACTCAATGGATAAACAGGAGAACCATATGCTGATCCATATACTAAATTTTGACCGGGTCCGAAAACATAATTATAATTATCGCTACCTGCAGATGTATATATCTGATTCACATTAATAGGGACACTCTGATTACCTAATTCACCCCAAGTACCTCTTAGTTTCAGATAATTCAAAAATTCTACATCCTGCATAAAACTTTCTCTGGAAATAGTCCAACCTAAACCGATAGAAGGGAAAGTACCCCAATAGTCTTCGTTATATTTAAAAGTACTTGAACCATCTCGTCTTACTGTTCCTGAGAAATAGTATTTATTATCATAATTATATTGCAAACGAGCAAAATAAGAGGATAAAGCTGTAGGTGTATAATGATACATATTGTTAATCTGGCTCGGATAAGCTCCTGAAGCATGATTTATACTCCAATATTGAGATTTTGAAGGAACATCATATCCCGTCAATACAGAAGTAGTACCTATTCCTGATTTTTCTCTGGATAATCCTAATACAGCCTCTACATTATGTTTATCAAAACTTTTCTGGAATGTAGCAAACCCTTCCCACGTCCAACGATAAGTTTCAATATCTTCAAATCTCAATGTATTATTTACCCAAGTGAGACTTGTAGGTTTTGATGCTTTTTCTGCCTCAAAATCGGTAGCCGTCTTCGTTGGATTTGAAGCAAGCCATGATTCTTTATTATTAGTAAACTGTCTGTCTTTATAGTAATATTTAGTTGCTCCAAATCGACTGTTTAATTTCAGAAAATCTGTAACCTTAAACTCTGCCTCTAAACCACCTTGTAATGTTAATGTTTTTCTTCTTTGAGCTTTATTATCAACATTGAATAATGGATTACCAATAGAGTTCAATTTACCCATTTTGTCTGTTGCACTACCTTCTATCCCAGCAATGCCTGTAGTTTTATTTACACTAGAAGTACCCCAACGTCCGTTCGGAAATTTAACCGGCACCAAAGGAGATTGGCGATATGCTTCGTTGAAAGCTCCGTATGGTTTAGGATTTTCTTTATCAAATGAAACACTTAAATTCTGACTGAATTTGAGGCGATCATCGAAAAATTTATAAACGTTATTGTTTCTGATTGTACTACGCTGATAATTCTGACCTTCGAGAATACCATCTTCACTATAATAATTATAGCTTAGATAATAGTCCACATTTTTACTACCACCTGACAATGATACAGCATTATTTGTAAACAAACCTGTACGCAAAAGTTCATCATACCAATCGGTATTATAGGCCTGTTCGCCAGCCGAAGCAAGGTTATAATACTTATTTTCAGCTATTTCTGCTGGTGTAGCATATAATTTCAGCATATTCTGATTCTGATTGAAATACTCTATATACTGAGAGGCATTAGCCATGTCTACTTTATTTAACGTTCCTTTAAATCCGACATATGACTCTACACCAATTTTAGCCGAACCAGTCTGTCCTTTTTTAGTAGTCACAATAACAACACCATTCGCAGCTCTTACTCCATATATAGAAGCAGAAGAGGCATCTTTCAACACATCCATTGATACAATATCAGCAGGGCTAATATTTTTGATGTTGTCAGCAGGGAAACCATCTACGATATAAAGAGGATCACGTCCCCCTTGTGCTGTACCTAAACCACGTATAATGATTGTAGGGCTAGAACCCGGAGCATCATTATTAATAATATTCACTCCCGATAATTTTCCTTGTACCGATTGTACTGCATTGAGTGCCGGTTGTTTGGAAATAATATCTGCGCCAACACTACCAATCGACCCTGTCAGGTCAGCCTTCTTTGCAGTACCGTAACCAATAACAACTGTTTCGTTCAACATTGTTGCATCATCTTGTAATACAATATCTATCGTTGTCTGAGAACCAACTGTTACTAGCTGTGGTTTCATTCCCACATAACTATACTCAAGTACGTCACCTGATTTCGCAGAAATAGTATAATTTCCATCTATATCAGTTACTGTTCCTGCTGTTGTACCCTGTACGCGTACACTAACGCCGATTAAAGGTTCTTTCGCTGCATCAGTAACCAAACCGGAAATAGATTTCGTCTGAGCATAAATACTTACAGTACTTGCTAATAGGAAGCAAGCAAGAAAAACAAAACCTTTTAAGAGGAATGAGTTTTTCCCTTTTGTAATTAATGTTCTTTTAGGCTTAATTTTCATAGTTTTACTTTTTATTTAAACACACATTTCTCAAATAAATCTACTATGAACGACAGAATGGAGAATGGTTAACATATCTTTCAAGGTAGATACACCTTGCCCTAACTGCAAACAGCCAAGACTACCACTCTTTTTCATGGTCGTGTGATATTAGATTTCTGTCAAATGTAGAAATAACAAATAATGAGAGTAGAAATACTGGTACACCCCGAATACATCTCTTAATTTTTTAACAATACTCATACCTCACTATTACCTCTCAAATAAAAATAAAAAGCTAATAATAAATAAATTAGCATACATTAATCTATGGTAAGAAAAAATTCATTCAAGTTTTGAGAAGGCTGAATATTTAATTTTTTTCGTAGTCTGTAACGACTATTTTCAACTGCCCTAACAGATAAATTCATTAAAGCAGCTATTTCTTTTGTCTCCAAATTAAGCTTTAAGCATGCACAAAGTCTAAGGTCGTTATTAGTCAATTGAGGGTATAGCGATTTCATTTTTTTGAAGAAGCCTGTATGCTTTTCTTCAAATTTGATAAGAAACATTTTCCAATCATCTTCAGAATTCATATTATTATTTAACAACGAATTTATTTTCTGATAGAGAGGATTAATCGTATTACTTTTATGATGTGCATAAAAATCATCCAAAATATCTTTTATCTTCATTATTAATTCATTCTTATGAATGATAAAAGAAGTTTGAGTCAGCAACTCTGCATTCTTTTGCTCCACCTTATTCTGCAATTCTCCATTCAATGTCCTCAAGCGACGAGTCTCGCGTTGCCTTATCTTCTGTAGATGCAGGTTTCTATAACGACGCAATACAAGCATCCAGATAACATAAAAAAGAACAAGAATTACTACTATATATAAAATATATGCCCAAGGTGTCTGGTACCATGGCGCCATGATCTGAAATTCATAACTCGTTATTTCAGAATATGTGCCTAATTCATCTACAGTACGAACATGAAATATATACTTTCCTTTCGGCAAACGTGCATACGATACACTATTTATTTTTTGAGGTACAGACCAGACTGGGTCTACACCTTCCAACATATATTGAAAGGACAAATTTTGAGAAAAGGCATTGCTTACTGAAAACCAAAATGTTATTGAATTATAATTATATGAAACTTTTGCTTCTTCCGACAGATTCTTATACTCTACACTTCCATCCGTAGAGAATGTACCCATAGATTCTAATAAAGGCGAATATAAAGTTCTATTTAACACATTATTACCTTCACCTATTTTATTATATAATATAAAACCATTGTCTAAACAAACAAGGCTGGAAGAATCATCTAAAACCGATATATTTTCATAAGTATTCACTAAAGACAGATTTAGGCCTAAACCATATGCTTCTAAAATGGAAGCTTCATAACCATCATAAAAGAATTTATAAATAGATGTAGGCGTTAAAGCCCAGAATGTATTCTTATTAATACTTATAATCTGCTTGATACTAATTATCGATTTAAAACATTCATCAAGTATAGCATTAGGGACTATCTGATTTGCAATATCGTCATATGTATAAAAACGACTATTTCCTAATAACACTACCCTACCCCCGACTTTAAACAATTTCATCTTATAGGAAAGTCCATCTTTATTATTACCTCCATAATAAGAAAAATTTCGGAATCCTGACATATTCTCATCGAGTTTACAACGATAAATTCCCCGATTAAAATGTTCTAACCAGACATTGCCCAAGTGATCAACTTCAGCCTTATTTATAGGCTCTGATATCTGCCCTGGCGAGAATATTTCTCCTGTTTCCTTATCTATAATTTTTATAGATTGATAGGTCGACAAAACCAATAAATTACGATCCGTGATATTAGCTTCTGTTATATTATAAATCCCTGTTCCGATAGAAAAAGGTTCTGTTATAGATAAATTAGGTAATATTTCTTTCAATCCTTTATTATGACAACAATATAGTTTGTTATCAATAACCCTCAAATCCCAAACCTGTCCCTGTGTCCCTGCCAAAAAAATCATTCTCGAAAGTGCATTGGGATAAGACAGTTCACTTTCTGGAATATAAAAAACGCCTTGGTTAGTACCTATAAATAATTTGCCGTTCCATCTAGCGGCACAATATACTGCTCCGGTATTCCCTGTCAGGTCAGTATAATAACTTAAGTTTCCGTTATATTGAATATACGCTATTCCTTTATCTAATGCAACCCATATATTATTTACATTATCCTCATACAATGCTAAGACCGTATTATTTTGCAAATTGCTTTGAGTAGATATTTTATCAAGAATCCTTCCTTGCAAATCAACTTCATATATACCGTCCAATATTGTTCCTAATAAATATGTTCCCTCCGAAGTTAAAACGCCACAGTTCAGCTCTTTCGAGTTCAATTCCTTTGACAAACCATTATTCCATTCCTCAAAAGTCTTTCCATCATATATATAAATACCTGCTGTGGATGTACCAATCAAATATTTATCATCACCATATGGTAATATAACCCGGGCATCAGTACCTTTAAATATGTCGCTATTTTCTATCTTAACGAGTTCCTTACCTTTCAGTTTAAATAAAGGGCCTAACATCTGTTGAACAATAAATTCGTCTCTGACTTTAGTTAAAAACAAAAAACCATGTTCAGCAGGAACTCTTTTTACAGACTCATAATCATAGACATAAATCGACGAAAAGGATTGAAAATACACGCACCCTTCACCAATCCATATTTTCCAGAAATCATCATTCTTAAAAAGAGCTTTATCCAGAAGGTCACTTATAGAAGTATAGACAAGTTTACCGGAAACATCTCTGTCCCATCGTCCAAACTCTTCATAGCTCCCAGTGAAAATAGTTTCATGAGACAATACTGCGACCGAACGGACAGTTAGGGAATTAGGCAACCGGTTAAGATTCCACTTTATTCCATCAAATTCAAGCAAACCAATATCATTGCCAAAATACATAAAACCTCTTTTATCTTGTCCTATAGACCAGTTTTTATTATCTGCCTGATACTTATCTCTATTTAAATTGATAATATGAGGTTTATTCGAATAAAGAGGAACCGCAAATAATAAAATTGCGGTTAAAACTGCATACTTAAAAAAGTGCTCCATAAGCCAAATAGTCGCTGAGTAGAAGATTAACACTTTAACAAAAATAGCACATTTTTGTTTAAAACAAAGAATCCGATAAACAGCCATTTTACAGAAAAACAGAATGATATTATATAAACTATTATCACATCAAATTGTCATAAAACTATTATCTTTGCAAGAATTTTAAAAGAATACAATAGAATGAGAATCCTAATACTTGGAGCCGGGAAAATGGGCTCTTTTTTTGGAGATGTGCTAAGCTTCGATCACGAACTTGCTGTATTTGATACAGACCCTAAAAAGCTGCGGTTTATTTATAATACTGTCCGCATGAGTGACCCAAAAGAAATTACTGATTTCAATCCTGAATTAGTAATCAATGCTGTAACAGTGAAATATACTATCGATGCTTTCAAGCTCATTTTACCTTATATAAGTAAAGATTGTATTATCTCCGATATCGCTTCGGTAAAAACCGGGCTAAAAGAGTTCTATGCCAGTATAGAACAGCCGTTTGCTTCTTCACACCCAATGTTTGGCCCCACCTTTGCAGACCTGCGAAACCTGAATACGCAAAGTGCAATAGTCATTTCCGAGTCAAGTGAGCAGGGAAAAAAGTTCTTTCTGGATTTATACAACAGTCTCAATCTTCGGGTATTTGAATACACTTTCGAAGAACATGATGAAACAATAGCTTATTCCCTTTCAATACCATTCGCGTCAACACTTATTTTCACTGCTGTAATGAAACATCAGGAAGCACCGGGAACAACATTTAAACGTCATATGGACATCGCAAAAGGACTCTTATCTGAAGACGATTATCTATTGACCGAAATTCTTTTCAACCCCTATACTCCTGCACAAGTAGAAGGAATACGCAAAGAATTGAAAAACCTATTGGAAATAATAGAAAAGAAGGACAGTCAGGCCATGAAAGATTTTCTTACTAAAGTAAGAGGTAATATTTCAGAGTGAACTGTATTTAATAAAAAAACAAAGGTCTGTATTATAATAACAGACCTTTATTATATCAATCAATCTATATTACTTATTCAGAATATCAACCTGCTTTCTTACAGATTCTTCATGAATAGCCTCTAATACTATACGCATAAACTCCGGGTTCATTCCCATACTTTCCGCCTGAGCAATACGTTTTTGCAAGATTTCATCATACCGGTCTGTTTGTACTACAGTCATATTATGTTCTTTCTTGAATGTTCCTATTTCACAAGATACACGCATACGCTTTGCCAAAAGCTCTAGTAACTGATCATCTATTTCATCTATTTGCCTACGCAAGACAGACAAATCTTCTGTCGATTGCTTTCCATCACGAATTACGATATTTTCAAGAATCTCTTTCAGCCTCGCAGGAGTTACCTGTTGAGCTGCATCACTCCAAGCCTCGTCCGGATTACAATGGGTTTCGATAATTAGCCCCTCGAAGCTTAAATCCATTGCCTGTTGCGAAAGTACTTGAATCAGATCGCGTTTACCTCCTATATGACTGGGATCACAAATAACAGGAAGATCAGGGTAACGGCGTTTCAACTCGATAGGTATATGCCATTGAGGAAGGTTACGGTATATCTTTTTATCATATGAACTGAAACCTCTATGTATAGCCCCCAACTTAGTTAAGCCAACATTGCTCAAACGCTCCAAAGCTCCAATCCAAAGTTCCAAGTCTGGGTTTACCGGATTTTTCACCAACACAGGAATATCCACACCCTGCAATGCTTCTGCTATTTCCTGCACAGCAAATGGATTTGCAGTTGTACGTGCCCCTATCCAAAGCATATCAACTCCATACTTCAACGCTTCATATACATGTTTTTGTGTAGCTACCTCAGTAGAAACATACATACCTGTTTCTTGCTTTACTTTTTTCAACCAAGCCAGACCTTCACTTCCTACACCTTCGAATCCTCCCGGCTTAGTGCGCGGTTTCCAGATTCCGGCACGGAGAATTTTTATGCCATCTGCAGCCAATTGCTTTGCTGTATTCATCACTTGTTCTTCTGTCTCGGCACTACATGGACCTGCAATAACTAAAGGTCGTTTAGGGTCGATACCCGGTAATAAAATTGATTCCAGTTTCATTTTCTATTATTCTATTTTTAATTATTTTACATTCAATGACATTAATACATTATCAGAATAAGTCTCATCCCGATCTTTAAAGTAGTTTTTACGGACTCCATCTACACCAAAACCATATTTTTCATATAAATGAATAGCATTTGTATTTGCAGCAAAAACTTCCAGCACCAGCAATTCTAATGAGGACTTTCTTGCCCAACCTATAAGTGAATCAAATAAAGCTTTACCCAAACCTATTCCTCGCCATTCTTCCAAAATACTTATGCCCAAAACCGCAACATGGCTCATTCTTCTATTTGGAAAGCCTGTGGCATTAAATGTGGACAAAATTTCATCATTATATGTTGCGACAAGCAGCAAACTATTTTCCGGCTGATGTGCTTCTATCCAGGCTACTTCTTCTTCCTCTGTCGGATTGAATTCATCTTCGTAAGAACATAAGTATTCACTTGTTCTCAGATATAATTTAGCAGCCCTAATTAGCGCTTCAGCATCCTCCAATGCAGCTTCCCTTATAGTAGCTGTCTTACCATTCTTCAAGCAAATATTTATTGGTGTAAACTTCATAACTTATGCTTTTATTTCACCATTCAAGTTTGTTAACCTATCTAACTCATCAAATTCAGCTTTTAAAACATTTTGTCCCTTATCAGCTATCAATTCATTTTCATTATCTGTTACTATATACCCTTTTGCCTCAACATAGTTTTTTAATGTTCTTTTATGATTAACAGCAAAAGTAGAAATCAGTTGAGGAAAAATACTTAATATACGAGCCTGCTCATTATATGCTACATTTTCAACCTCCTCGCTTTTTATAGTAACAAGTATAATACCACTTCCATAATTGCCTGCATAATAGGCACTCGACTCAAATTTTCCTGATGCGATAAAACCCAATGCATGAACATCTACCGATTCCATCTTATACTCAGGCATAGTCAGAAATTCAATGTTATATTCTTCCCCTAGTTGTTTCAATGCTTTGGCTTCATCTAATAAGTTTTCTGGGATATTTGATGCTTCGTTAGCCCATGCCCATAGCCATGTAGCCGACTCAAACGAATAAGTACCCAATATCTGCATAGGGAAAGAAAGTCCAGCTCCAAAAGAGATCAGTCCGGTATTCAAATCCACATTCCAGTCATTTTCTCCTATAACCTCCGAAAGACTATATTGCTTTTCAAATGCAATGCCTGCATATTTCTCTAGTAGAGTGTCGTAGTTTATTATTTCCATGATAGTATAGTGTTATAATTTTAGTTCTTTTATTCTCCTTAATGCTTCTTGTAACATAGTTTCGTTGCAACATAGCGATATACGGATATACCTCTCACCCTTGTTTCCAAATATAAATCCAGGTGTAAGAAATACATTTGCTTCGTACAATATCTTATCTGCCAACGCTTCACTCCCAATACAATCTTCCGGTATTTTACCCCAAAGGAACATACCTACTTGATCTTTATCATAAGTGCAACCCAATTCATCCATTATATCTTGCGCATATTGGCGACGGGCAGCATATAATTCTATATTATTTCGGCGATGCCATTCATCAGAATTACTCAAAGCAGCAATAGTAGCCAGTTGCATGGGTTTTAATATTCCACTTTCTATATTACTCAACACCTTCAATATCCATTGTATAAACTGGGCATTAGCAACAACCAAACCAATGCGCCAGCCCGGCATATTATGCGATTTACTCATCGAATTCAATTCAATACATATATCTTTTGCTCCATCCACTTGCATAATGCTAAGTGGATTTTCGTTTAATATAAGACTATATGGATTATCATGAACAATAACTATTCCATGTTTTTTACCGAAAGCAACCAGTTTTTCGAACAACTCTAAACTACCATTTGCTCCCGTTGGCATATTCGGATAGTTAACCCACATTAGCTTTGTGTTGGATAAGTCCATCTTTTCCAAGGCCTCAAAATCAGGCTGCCAGTTGTTATCCTCATCCAGATCGTATGCCTGTATCTTTGCACCTATCATCTTACTCACCGATGTATAAGTCGGGTATCCCGGATTAGGTACCAACACTCCATCTCCCGGATTCAAAAAAGCCAACGAAATATGTAATATACCTTCTTTCGATCCAATTAAAGGTTGAATTTCCTTAGCCGGATCTAAAGTTACATTATACCAACGCCTATACCATTCTGCAAAAGCCTTCCTGAATTCAGGCAAACCTATATGAGTCTGATAGCCATGTGCATTCGCATCTTTAACTGTTTCGCCAAGGGTTTCAATCGTTTCTTCCGATGGTGGCAAATCCGGGCTGCCAATCCCTAAACTTATGACATTCTTACCCGCAGCATTCATTTCGGCTACTTCCTTCAGCTTTCTGGAAAAATAATACTCCTGTACTGTATTTAAGCGATCGGCTGGTATAATATTCATTTTATTCAAAAATTTGTTTATTTCAAAAAAGTGACAAAAGTGACACTTTTTGTATACTTTTTCATTGTAACTTTTTATCTTCTTTAATCCACTCTTAGAATATACATTATAGATAAATATCTTCAGAGTTTTTAATTATATAATGATTGAAAAATAACAAAGTCTATTTGTATATAAAGGAAGAACTCCGTGTTACTCCTTTTACTCTGTGGTTTAAATATTTCTAGATATGCCTCACATATCAAATAAAAAACTCCAGGCTATTTTTATCATTATTATATCTCGCTCTGTCTTCCTTCCGGATACTCCCCTAATGTTTTCAATTCACTCAATAACGGACGTATAGCATCTAATGACTGATGATAACGCTCCGGATCAGAGAACTTAAGATCAGCATAAAATTGATATTCCCACTCCCGGCCAATTATAGGCAAAGACTGTATCTTAGTTAAGTTTATTCCATAAAAAGAGAAAACAGACAATACTTTCGACAAACTACCCTCTACATGGGGTAAAGTGAAAACAATTGAAGACTTATTCAACACCTCACTTGCCTGTATTTCTTCCACAATCCATTTATTTCCAAAAATAAGAAAGCGAGTAAAATTGTGTTTATTTGTCTCAATTCCCCTCGCTAGTATATCCAGTCCGTAAATTTCTGCGGCTCTTACACTACATATTGCTGCTGTATTCAACAATTGTTTCTCTGCTACATCCTTTGCAGCCAAAGCGGTGTCCTCATGTTCAATAATTCTCACCCCCGGAAGTGTATCTAAAAAACTGGTACACTGCATCAATGCAATCGGATGTGATTCCACTTCTTTAATATCATGAATAGATTGCCCGGGTAAAGCAGCAAAGCAATGAGAAATACGTTGTTTAAACTCACCTGCTATCGGCAGTTTATTTTCTTTTAACAACTCATAATTTCCTAGTAAACTACCCGCAATAGTGTTTTCTATAGCCATAATACCTATTGTGTTCGGCTCCTTTTTGATAGTCGTAAAAATATCTCTGAATGTTGCACATGGCACTATTTCTACTTCTTCACCAAAAAAATTTTCCGCGGCTATACCGTGATATGCTCCAAGTCCCCCTTGTATTGCTACTCTTTTCATTTGCTACAGTGTTATCAAAAAAAAATCCCGTCGTTCTCGACAGGATTCTATATATTTTTATTGTTATTTACATTCCAATTTTAGTCACACAAAATCCTGTTTCACCTTGCTCCAAAAGTAAAAGTAAAAAAAGAAAAAGTATGTAGTAAAATTCTTCATTTCAACACTTGTTGTTTATTTATGAGTACAAATGTAATACTTTTTTGAATAAAACAAACTTTTTATCATAAAAAATTAGTTACATGATATAAAATGCAAGTTATGAATTATAATAACTCATAATTCATAACTTATAACTATTATTCACCTCTCCCATTGGCTCAAATCTGCTATAGCAAGCTGGTAATCCCGTTCAGTTTCCAGATATTTATCTACAGTTTCGTAATAAACAGATAATTCAAGCAAATAATTTATCAGCGAAAGCTGTCCTTTATCTAACGCTTTTTTCAAAAGGTCACGATTATTAGTCACATCCAGAGCATTTTGATATTCCTTTAATAAAATGCCTAGTTTCGAAGCTTTATCATGTTGATTTTTAAGTGCATTTCGGAATTGGATTTTAGTATCATCATACTGCATCTGCGAAGCCACTGTTTGTGCTTTTTGATGCTTAACTGTATTCTTTCCTTCCCACAAAGGGATTGATATACCTACCGAAACACCTTGAAAAGTGGTACCTGCAACACGTTCACTTGTATATCCTGCCGAAAATTTCGGTAAGTTTAGAGCTTTCGTCAGTTGTTCTTGCTTTTTGCTTAGAGCAATCTCCTGTTCAGCAATACGAAGAGACGGATTATTATCTTTGACCTTATCAAACCATTCTATAAAACTGAGAGGAAAGATAAAACCCGGATATTCCATAGAAGCTATAACAATAGGTTGTTCCCCATTCAATCTCTGAAGTTCAGCTTTCAGCGTATTAATTTCTACTTCATTCACTTGCAATGCTTTTTCGGAATTCAGTAAATCCAGTTTTGTTTTATTACGTTCCAGAATATCGATATCCCCCTGATCAAAACGTTTCTGATATGCATCAGACAATTCTTTTGCATAATTTGCACGCTCTGTCAGTTGCTGGTTTATTTTCATTTGATAAGCCAGTTCCACGCACAAGAGCCTTGCTTGTTGCAATACCACTCTTCGTTGCTGCTCATATACCAAATCTACCTGCACATTTTTTCCATCCGACAATTGCGACTTATAGCGATATGCTGTAGGAAAATCAAAAGACTGTGTTATACTTAAATCTTTTCTTTTCCCCTCCTCAGACGGACTTCCCCATAAGTAAGCAAATTCTACTTCTGGATTTTCCATATTAATGCCTGTCTTATTGGCTATTTTATCTGCTTTAGCCTGTTCCATATAGGCTTTAAGTGTGGTATTGTTTGCTTCTATACTTTGCAATATATTATCGAAAGTACTTTGAGCATTCATAAAAACAGCATATGATACTGTAATTATTATAAATAGTATTCGTTTCATATTTTAATTTATTTCAGACTGTCATGTTGAGTGTAACGAAACATCTCTTATGTAAAAAATTCTTCATTACATCCAGAAACACCGTTCGACGAAGCAAAGGCGAGTCAATGACAAATGAATTATACAAGTTCTTCTTTTACACTCTTACGCTTTTTCAACATTCTGTAAATGATAGGAATCACATACATATTCAATAAAGTTGAAGTAAGCAATCCCCCTAATATTACCTTAGCCATCGGGCTTTGTATTTCATTTCCTGGCAAATCACCTTGTACAGCCAAAGGGATCAACGCCAACCCTGAAGACAAGGCAGTCATAAGAATAGGATTCAACCGATCTAATGACCCTTGTAAAACGCTCTTATTTACAGAATATCCTCTTTCACCCAGATCATTATAGTGAGCCATCAATAAAATACCGTTACGTGTTGCTATACCAAACAAGGAGATAAAACCGATAATAGCCGGAATACTTATTTCTCCGGTAGTAAACAATATCGCATATACCCCTCCAATCAATGCCAACGGCAAGTTAAGTAAGATAACAGCCGATTGTGTAGCATTCCTAAACTGATTGAATAGCAACAGGAAGATTATCATAATCGCAAATACAGAGGCTATCAACAATGTACGTGATGCAGCCTGTTCACTTTCAAACTGACCACCATACTCAATATGATAACCTTCTGGTAAAGAAACATCTGTATCTATCTTTTCCCTTATATCATTCACTACACTACGTAAATCACGCTCAGCCACATTCGCAGAAACAACTATTTTACGCTGTGCATTTTCACGATTGACAGTGTTAGGTCCGGTAGATGATACTATTTCCGCAACATATTCGAAAGGTATCTTCTTATCTCCTGCATCTATCATTAAGTTACGTATTTTATCTGCTTGATCTTTATAGCTGTCATTTGCTTTCAATGTCAGGTCGAAATTCTTTCCATCCCGATATACCTGCGATACAACCTCACCGGAGAGCATCACACTTACGAAATCCGAAAATTGAGGTAATGTAATACCATACTTAGCTAACATTTCACGTCTTGGAATTATTTTCAATTGAGGTCGTTCTACCTGTTGCTCAACCGTAAGGTCTGCTACACCGTCTATACCTTCAACCGAAGATTTTATTTCATTCCCCAACGAATAAAGCCGGTTCAGATCCGTACCAAACAGTTTAATTGCAATATTCGCTTTTGTACCCGAAAGCATATGGTCTATCCGGTGAGAAATAGGTTGCCCTATCTCCACACTAATCCCGGGAATAGCATTCAGTTTATCCCGAAGTTCCGCCAACATTTCATCTTGCGAACGGTCTTTAAGCATGAAAGGTGCCTCTATTTCGGATGTATTTACACCAAACGAATGTTCATCAAGCTCAGCTCGTCCGGTTTTGCGGCCCACTGTTTGTATCTCAGGTACACACAGTATCGCCTGTTCTGCCAAAACTCCTATCTTATCAGATTCCTCTAAGGATATCCCCGGCAAAGTATTAATTGTTATTGTAAATGAACCTTCATTAAACGGTGGCAGAAAATTACGTCCGAATGTAAAAAAGATAATGATTGCCGACACTAATAATGCTCCTGTTATTCCTAAAACAATTTTCTGACGTTCCAAAGCCCAATGTAAGCTCTTCTCATAAACAGCTTTCAGTTTTTCTACAAATACAGGTTCTTTCTCCTCTTTATCCTTCTTGTTCTTCCCTAACAGATAGCTACACAAAACAGGTGTTACAGTCAGGGCAACTACTGTAGAAGCAAACAGGGCAACAATAAATGCTATACCAAGAGGTACAAGCATACGTCCCTCCATACCACTCAGAAAGAATAACGGAATAAAGCTGGTTACAATAATCAACGTAGAATTAAGTATTGGCATACGAACCTCTTTCGAGGCTTCGAAAACTACAGTTATTATACTTTGCTGTTCTTCTTTCGGTTTCTGCCTGTTCTCTCGTAAACGTTTGAACACATTTTCCACATCGATAATAGCATCATCAACAAGCGAGCCAATAGCAATAGCCATACCTCCTAAACTCATTGTATTAATGGTCAGACCCATCATTTTCAGAGCAAGAATAGAGGTCAACAATGACAATGGTAATGCCAGTAACGAAATAAAAGTAGTACGTCCGTTCATTAAGAACAGAAACAAAATGATAACAACAAATATTGCACCTTCGTACAAAGATTTCTGTACGTTATCAATCGAGTTGTTTATAAACCGTTCCTGTCTAAATATATCTGTAGATATCTTTATATCAGATGGAATACTTTTCTCTAACTCTACTATCGAAGCATCTAATTTTTCGGTTAGTTCAATTGTATTGCTATTCGGCTGCTTTGTTACAGTTACTAACACAGCAGGTTTCGTTTTTTCTGATGCGATACCCAATTTGGGAGTTTTCGGACCTATCATTATTTCCGCAATATCACTCAATAGAATAGGGCTTTCTCCAACTTTCTTAACAACAGATTTTCCTATTTCTTCAGCATTGGTACTTTGCAACATTCCACGAACAATATATTCGCTCCCATATTCATATAAAATTCCACCTGATGCATTTTGATTCATATTTCGGGTTACCTGCAACACTTCATCTAGCGAAACTCCATAATGCTTCATTCTTCCCGGATCGAGCAATATCTGATACTCTTCAATTTCGCCACCTATCACTGTTACTTGAGCTACTCCTCCTGTAGAAAGCAAACGAGGGCGAACAGTCCAGTCCGCAATAGTCCGCAAATCGAGCAAAGATGTAGAATCGGCTGTCATCCCGATAATCATTACCTCACCCAGAATAGAAGATTGAGGTCCTAATGTAGGTTGCCCCACATTTTCGGGCAAAGCATCACCCAGCGCAGCTAACTTTTCGGTAACAATCTGACGTGCTTTATATATATCAGTACCCCAGTCAAATTCAACCCACACCACAGAAAAGCCTGTAGTTGAAGAAGATCGCACACGACGGACATCAGTGGCTCCATTCACAGCTGTCTCTATAGGAAATGAGACTAGCCGTTCCACTTCCTCCGGTGCCATTCCATTCGCTTCTGTCATAATAACAACTGTAGGTGCATTCAGATCGGGAAACACATCTATCTCCATATTTTTTGCTGTATAAAATCCACCAATAAGCAGAAGCACAGCCCCGATCAATACAACCAAACGATTATTAAGAGAGAATTGTATTATTTTATTTAACATAATCTATCCTCCCTTCTTAATGTTCGTGTGCATGTGGAATAGCAGAAGATGCTGATGCCAGCTTCACATGATATGCACCTTTACTTACAACTTTATCTCCGGGCTTTATCCCTGACTTTATTTCCACTGTATTACCATCATTTGCTCCCAACAAAACTTCCTGCTTTTTATACGCATCAGGATGAATCTGTAAATAGACATAATAGATTCCCTGCTCTTCGGTAAGAGAACTAACAGGAATGGATAATACATTATCTCTTGGCTGCCCCAAAAGATAAACTTCAACATAAGAACCTGATACAACCTGACCTATATTATCGAACTCAAAATTAGCAGGCAGGTAATACTCCTGGCTATTTGTAGCACGCCCATAAGACATAAGACGCCCATTCAAATCGGATAAACGATAAACAGTCTTATCATACGAAGTTTTAAAGTTAGCAGAAGTAATATTCCCTAAATCCTTATAATAACGTTCCGAAACATCAGCACGTAATTGCAGCTTCTTGTTTTGGGTCACAGTCATTAAAGCCTGACCAACATCTACATATTGTCCTTCTGCAACCAGCTTTGTTTTAATAAAGCCACCTATTGGAGTAGAAACACTCACACCTCTAGCTCCTGAGCGAGCGCCGATTGCCTGATAAGAGACTCTTGCATTTTCGTAACTTAGCTTTATCTCATTATATTCTTTTTGTGAAATCAACTTATCACCAATTAAAGACTCTGCCCTGTCATATTCACGCTTTGCTATATCATATGCCGACCTGGCTCTTATAGCCGGATCTCCATCTACTAAATTCTTCGAAGATATACTAACCAAAGATTCTCCACCTTTTACTGCTGCACCTTCATTCAGAGATGCTTTATTGAATGAAACAATGCCACTAGATGTTGCTGATATAGTCACTTCATCCCCTTGAGCCGAGAGAATCTGTCCACTGGTTTTTATTACCTGGTGAAATTTATCCGGTTTTACAGTTACAATCTCCAATCCTACTGATTTAGCTTGCTCCGGAGTAAAAACAATCTCATCGGAGTGCGCGTCTTGTTTTGTATCGTGAGAATGTTCTTCAGCACCATGATCATGGGTACATTCTTCACCTTCAGCATGATTATGGGCTTCTTCATTGTCATGAGAATGATCGTGGTCATGATCACACTTTTCTCCGTCTACATGAGCATGGTCATGATTATGCCCTTCATGTGACTCTTGACTATGATCATGTCCGGCATGAGCATCTGTTTTCTGAGCCGAGTTACAGCCCCACATCATCGCCAACAGACAAGCGAAATAGATAATATAATTTTTCATTTCTTATTTCTTAGATTTAAAAATAGAATAGACTAAATGGATTCATTATTCCATTCAGAATAATAATTAAAACGCTCGATTAAACGTTAACCTAAAAAATAAGATACCGGAGGTGCACGCAGGCTTCGGGTTGAGCCTAGATATGGAGGAATATAAGTTTCTAAATATGGCTTTAGTTGTAGCCATTGTCCAAATTCAGGAGCTTCGAAGTATAGATCATTAAGTGAGTAAATCGTATACAGCAACGACAAACAATTAGCACAAGGCAAGATGTCATCATGTGTATCGTTACTCTGACGAAGCACTAAATCTTTGAGATTACAATCATCCAAGCTATGTTGATGGTGATTTTCTGCATGATGAGAACAGCCATAGTCTGCAATATCACTATGGTGACAATCGGTACAATGACCGTGATGAGCTATTTCTTCCAAAGAGAAACAAACTATACCATCGTGATGAGAATGAGGCAAAACAGCATGTGCCAATAAAAAGAAATTGGCAAACAACAATAGCGTTAAAGTAAATAGTTGTTTTGGTCTCATAGTGCAAATATATGAAAATATCTAACGGTATGAAAAAAAAGCTTTTATTTTGAAGCCGTAGAAACATAGAAATATTATTTTCTTTATAGATAAATAATTCCGAAAAAAATCAATTTATAATGTTACAAAATTCAACCAACTTCGTTACCTAATTAAGATGGAGTTAGAAAGATTTAAATCAACAATGATGCCTCTGCGCGAAAAGCTGCAGAATTTCGCAAGAAGCATGCTAACAAATGAGAGTGATGCAGAAGATGCAGTCCAGGAAGCATATTTAAAACTCTGGAATGTAAGATCAAAGCTAACCTCTCATCCTAATGTTGGAGGATTTGCTATGCAAACACTTAAAAATATATGTATAGACAGATTACGAGGCGAACGCTACAATATTTCGCTGGATCATATTACTATCAGAGAAAGTTCTGAAACTCCATACACATACACAGAGCAGAATGATAGTGTAACAATCGTCCGGAAAATTATAGACGCTCTACCCGAAACTCAACGCATGGTGATTCTTATGAGAGATGTAGAAGGATATGAGTTGGATGAAATTGCCGATATAATGGGAGCCGAACCTACTGCAGTTAGGGTAAATCTCTCAAGGGCAAGAAAAACTGTCCGCGATAAATTTATAAGTATAAGCAAAGTACAATAACGATGAAAGATATAGATAAGATATTAAATAAATACTTTGAAGGAGAAACCTCTCTGGAAGAAGAAAATATACTTCGCAACTATTTTCTACATGGGACAATTGAAGAACGCCATAGAATATATGCTCCAATGTTCGATTTCTTTACCGAAGAAAGAGAAAAAGTGACAAAAGTGACAAAACTTACAGACAGAAAGAAGAAAAAACTTCCTATATATATCTGGATAAGTATTGCAGCTAGTCTATTATTACTCATAACAGTAAAATCCATCTATACCAACTTAGACTATAAGGCAACAAAATCGATAGTATACATTGATGGTAAGAAAGTAACCAATAAACAAATAATAAATTCCGAAGCCCTACATTCTTTAGAAAACATCTCCGATATGGAAGAAGATATAGTTAGCTCTCAAATCGGGATTTTAGACTCATTCACTGAATAAAGATAAAGATTATGAAAAATAAAACACTCATATTAGCCTGCTTACTCCTTTTTCCCATTCTGGCATATACTCAGAATAATCTCAGAGTAAATGATGTTTTCGAGAAATATGGAAAACAGGAAGGATCCGTATTAGTTCAATTATCTTCTGATGTACTCTCGCAGGGAAATAGCCGGATAGTTTTCTACAAAAGCATGATTACTGATACTAATTCAATAAAAGAACAAGATGTTCAAAGAGCCTTAAAAGAAGATATTAAAGGGAATCTAATCATATCCGAAATCAAGAAAGGTGGGAGAATAGAATCAGGAACATATCATCTTGGCAAAAATAACAACATCCACAAATACATTTTGTATAAGAATAAATCGAACAAGATAACCTTGGTATATCTGGAAGGTAAATTCCCACCTGAAAAATTAGACTATGAATTGAAGAAACTTAAAGACCTCTTCATTTATGTAAATAATAAACGTATAAAATTACAATAACCCAATATATTATGAAACATCTACTTATTCTGGCATCATTATGCCTCTTCTCTCTGTCAGCCTTAGCTGATAATGTAAAAGCTGTACAGGATACAATCGTCAAAACTGTAATAATAGAATCTGTTACAGACTCTATTACAGGAACAACCAAAACAGTCAAGACTGAATCAACTAAAGTTATCCCGACCGAAGCCACCTCAAACAGTAGTGTCATTTATGATGGTTCTTCTTACAATTTCATATTCAGTTGGAAAAAGAAAAAGCACCTGAATCCTCACTGGACAGGAATCGGTATGGGATTCATGAATTATGACGATGTTCCATATGGCGACTTAAAGGGAAGCCGTTCTCATAATTTTACTCTCAACTTCATGGAATTCCAACAGCATATACAAAATTCCAATTGGCTTCTGGTAAGTGGTGTCGGTACCGAATGGTCACGTTATCATTTCGATGATAATGCTGCCCTGACCAAAATTGATGGTAAAACAGTATTCCAACCTGCTGCTGAAGGTATTAATTATAAGTCTACGAAATTACTAGCTTATTACCTTACCGTTCCCCTATTACTTGAATATCAGGTTTCCAACTTCCATATATCAGGAGGTGCGGTAGGATTCTTCAAGTTTTACTCAAAGTCTCAGGTCAAATATTATGAGGATGGGAAGAAACATGTGAAAAATATGGGACGTGATCTGAATATGCGTTCTGTAGACTTAAAGCTTCGCTTACAAATAGGATTCGACGATGTAGCCCTTTATGGATATTATTCGCCATTTTCTATGTTTGAAAAAGATAAAGGTCCTGACCTAAAAACATATACAATAGGAATCATGATTGGTCTTTAAAAGATAAATAGCAACTAAAAGACAAAGCCCTGTAGTAATTCAATATCTACAGGGCTTAATTATTTATATAAGGATCACTAAACCTCAATCAATATTAATCTCTTTACCCTGATAGAAATCCAGGATTTTAGACCGGAATATAAAGTCATATTTAGCTTGTATCTGCTCCGATTTGCTTGTCAGCAATTTAATTTGCGCCTCATTTAGTTCAAATACAGTAGACTTACCAATATTATAACGCTCCTGTGCATATTTGAATGATTCTGTTGCTGCGTCCAAAGCTTTTTCCGTAGATGTAAACTTAGATTGAGCAGCTGTAGCACTTTGAAACGCTTGTTGAATCTCTTTATATAGAGCTAATTTCACATTATCTAAAGCCAGGTTCTGGTTCTCAATATTTAAACGTGCAGCCCGAATCTTATTACGTGTCGAAAACCTGTCAAAGATTGGGATGCTCAAGCTGAATCCAATAGCCTGACGTTGATTATTTTTCAACTGCTTCGAGATAGCAATATTATCATAGCCGCTATTATATACATGGTTAAAGCCATTGCTATAAGAAAGGCCTAAACTCAATGTTGGCCAGTAACCAGACTGTGCCACCTTCAAATTTTTCTTGCTGCTTTCCAAATTCAATTCGGCTTCCTTTACATGGGGTTTAATACCCAAAGCCATCTGATAAACCTGATCGGGAGGTATAACGCTGGAGATAGAAGCATTTAGAAGTCTGTCAACATTAGGTTCTTCAATATCAAACTTATCCGAAGAAGTAATATTCAAAGCCTGAGACAAATCAAGCAAAGACAAATCTTCCTTATTCTGTGCCATTGTTACATTGAGTTCATCCTTAGCCAATTGAGCTTTAATATCATACAATTGAGACATTGGCACTTTTCCCGCATCCACAAGCATTTGTGTTTTTTCAACCTGTTGCTCACTAAGTTCACGTTGCTCTTTATATGCTTTCAGTATCTCTTTATTGAATAATACATCCAGATAAAGAGAGACAACTTGCAGTTCAAGATTTTCTTTTGCTTTCTTTAGTCCTTCTACCGATGCTTTCAGGTTCAGTTCATCTACCTTTATCTGGTTAGGTATACGAAACCCTGTAAATAACGGCATACCTACCGAAAGCCCGAAGCTAGTACTCGAAGCTTTATTATCTTCATATACCCCCGTAGCCATCGAGGGAGAACGTCCAAAGTTGAAATTCTGGCTGGCACTTCCACTCAAATCCGGAAGACGGCTATTTTTACTCGTACTAACATTTATTTCCGCATTCTTTACTTCAAGCTCCTTCTGTTTTAATGATATATTATTCTGCACAGCATAATCAACACATTGGCGCAATGTCCATTTGCCCTGTGCCTGCATACAAAGGGCAACAAGAAGCAAACCACACGATATTATATATTTTTTCATAATCAATGATTTGTATTAGCAGGACCCGGTTTATTAGATACCTCGTTTCCTCTGATCTTTTCACCCTTAGTCAAGCCATTTTTCACTTCTACCTTTATCCCATCAGACAAACCTACTTTTATATTTCTCTTATCAAATATTTGCTGCTTAGTATCGATAGTATCTTTCAACACATAAACAAATGACGAATCGTTCTCAAAGCTAACAGTACTCTCTGGTATGGTTAACACTTTCTCCGCCTTTGCCAATACAATTTCAGCATTAGCACTATAACCGGCACGTACAGTTACCGTATCAGGAATTCGGGCAGCAGCCTTTATTTCAAAAAGGATAGCCCCATTCTCCTCCACTCCTTTGGGTGCGATATATTCTAATGTCGCATCAAATTTGACATTTTCAATAGCTCCGATAGATAATTTTATTGGCATTCCTGTATGCACACGTCCCACTTCAGTCTCATCCAACTTACCAATAAAAATCATATCATTCATATCAGCAATAGTAGCAATAGTAGTACCATCATTAAAAGTATTAGCCTGAATCACTGAGTTTCCGGCCTTGATAGGGATATCCAGAATCATACCTTTGATAGTAGAACGAATCTGTGTATTACTATACTGAGCTGTCTTCTTCGAAATACCTGTTTTTACAATATCGAGATTATCTTTCGAGTTCTGAAGCTCTTCAATAGCCTTTTTATAATCAGCTTCAGATTTATCCATCTCTTCTTTAGCTATCACCCCTTTTTCATAGAGTTGCTTTTGGCGTTCATACTCAGCCTTTACCTGAGTTAGGTTAATCTGTGCTACATTTACTCTCGATTCAGCCGAATTGAGTTGTGCTACTTCCGGGATCACCTTTACTGTTGCAATTATATCACCAACATTAACAAAGTCACCGGCCTCTTTTTTCACCTCCGATATGATTCCTGAAATCTGAGGTTTTATTAAAATTTCATCGCGAGGCGAAACCTTTCCTGTAGCTACAGAAGTATTTTCAATATCTCCATCTTCTACTGTAGCTATTTCATACAGAACCTCTTTAGGCTTAGACTTATTCCAAAGAAAGAAAAAAGTCCCTAAGACAATAAGTCCCAATACCACAAATAGAATTGTTCTTAGAATTTTTTTCATATTATTTAGTTTATAATTATTTTCTGTAATTGTTACTTTTCCACTTTATATAAAACACTATATTTCAGAACTTTTCTTCAAGAAAGTAACAAAAGTGACACTTTTTGTATACTTTTTTTACTGTAACCTTTTATTTCTTGTAACTTGTAACTAATACTACATAGATAAACTTATTCATCCCTAATAGCATCTATTGCTTTAATACTCATAGCTCTCATTGCTGGCATCAATCCGGCTATTACACCCGAAAAGATTATAATACCCAAAGACACCATTGCTGTCGAAAACGATACAAATGGAGGTATAAATATATTATCTTCTCCTCCCATGGCATTTGTCATTACCTGATTTGCTATTTCGAGAATGCCTACACCAAACATAAAACCGGATAAACCTGCTACTGCCGTGAGTACAAAACTCTCACTCAGTATTTGTATTAGTATCGATATAGGTTTGGCTCCAATTGCCCGACGTACTCCAATCTCTCTGGTACGTTCCTTTACCGTTACCAGCATAATATTACTAATACCAATTATACCTGAAAATAATGCTCCAAGACCGACAATCCAGATAAGGAAGTCTATACCCAGAAACAGATTCTGAAATATCTGAAATTGTTTTTCTATATTCACACTCCCCATTGCTTTTTCATCAGTAGGAGATATATCATGTGAAGCTTTTATTATCGCTTTTACTTCATCTTCTACCATAGATGCCGGATAGCCGGGTTTAGCCGTACAAGCCATAAACCAGATATCCCTTCCTTGATTGAAGGCTCGTTGCGTAGTAGAGAATGGTAAAAAGATAGAAGTTTCCACATCGCCCCCAATCGAAGCTCTCGACTTAGGACGAATAACTCCAATCACCTGAAAATAAATACCATTGACTCTTATATAGTTCCCTTCTGCTATTTCTCCTTTTTGAAAAAGAGTTTCATAAACTTCTTTTCCTATAACACAAACTTTGCGGCTGCCGTTTATATCCAGTTCATTAAATAATCGGCCTGATAAAATGTGCTGTCCTTCTATTTTAAAATGATCCGGATATACTCCTCTAACATCATAAGTCCCTGTTTTCTGTCCCCTTACCACATTTTTATCACCTCCTCCAATAAACAAAACAGGAGATATATATTCTACCGATTGCGCTTTTTGTCTTATTAGTTTTATATCATTCAGGTTCATAGACCACATACGTCCTTTCCTATAACCCTTATAAGCTTCGCTAGTACGTCCCGTCCAAAAGAAACAAGAGTTTGAAGCAAACCCTTCGAAGTTACTTAATATACCGCCTTGAAGAGAATTTCCTGCTCCGATAAGAATGATCAGCATAAATATACCCCAAAACACTCCGAATCCGGTCAAAAAACTTCGAAGCTTATTACGGGTAATCGTGACCCATATTTCCTGCCAGTTATCTAAATCAAACATCCTATTTTCAGTTAGCAATCAACAATTCACAGTCAACTGCAATTCATAATTCATAACCTATAACTCATAATTTTCACTCCGCTCTCATAGCTTCTATCGGCCTTACCTTTGTCGCTTTCAATGCAGGTATCAAACCTGCTAATACTCCGGCAATTATAAGCACTAATGTGGCCAGAACAACAGTACCCAAATCAACTGTAGGGTCTTTAAAAACCGTAGGTCCGTCATCCATACGATTTCCGCCACCACCTCCCATTGCCATAGCTGTGCTAATAGCCTCAGTAATGGCTATTCCTACTACCATTCCTATATATCCTGCGGCTGTTGTTATTAATATCGATTCAAATATAATTAACCTTAGTACTGATGCAGGCGAAGCCCCTATTGCTTTCCGTATTCCTATTTCTTTTGTTCTTTCTTTTACTGTTATAAGCATTATATTACCAACGCCGACTATCCCTGCCATCAAAGATGCTATACCTATAATCCAGATAAAAAAGTTAATACCATTAAATATTTGATTAGTTTCGGCAACCTCTTCTGCCGTATCACGTATGTAAAGAGCCGACCGATCTTCAGGATCGAATGAATGCAATTGTGCCATTTGTTTACGTATACGTTCTACAAAAGCTTTGCTTTCCTCTACGTTTTTCAAACCTTTCACTGTAAAATCAATCTGCCGGAATCCCCAGCCTTTATTGTAAAGCATTTGAGCAGTAGTAAAAGGCACATATGCCGGAGGGCTATTACTAAACATATCAGAATCATCATAAACTCCAATTACCTGAAAAGCAATTCCATTGGCTGTTACATATTTACCAAGAGGGTCTTCATCCTTAAAAAGAATGCGTTTCATTTCCGGACTTATAACCACAACTTTACGTCTGTTATCCACATCCAGCTTATTTAAAAAACGCCCATCATTGCCCTTTACTTTTATATTATTGATATAGGCTACATCCTGCGAAACACCTTCCAGACGCCATGCTCCATATTCTTTTTCGTACGACATAGTCACACTCTGAGACACTCTGGCCGATACATATTCTACTTCCGGTGTTTTATTTCTAATCAGGTCATAATCTTTATGGTCAAAACGGACACTTCTGTTCGCAGGCAATCCTTTATATGGCATAGACACCCATCCTGGCCATAAAGTAATGGTATTTTGCGCCCTATTCGAAAAATTAGAAGTGACTCCATTTTTTAGTCCATTACCAGAAGCCAACAGTATTATCAACATGAAAATACCCCATGCCACAGCACAACCAGTAAGAGCCGTACGAAGTTTATTTTTACGTATAGTGGAAAAAATTTCCCGAAGCGAATCGAAATCAAACATAAGTTATAGGGGAATTACATCTCTATTACAGGATTTTCATTTATTTCAATAGCCCCGATAATACCATCCCTTATATGTATTACGCGGTCAGTTGCATTAGCTACAGCCTGTTCGTGAGTCACTATCAACATAGTAATACCATCTTCTGCATTTATCTGACGAAGCAATTGCATCACTTCTCTCGATGTCTTACTATCAAGGGCACCTGTAGGCTCATCCGCCAAAATGATCTGGGGCTGCGATATCAATGCACGTGCAATAGCCACACGTTGCTTTTGTCCTCCCGATAGCTCATTTGGCATATGGTTTGCATGAGAAGCCAATCCCATTTTATCCAGATACTCCATTGCCAAAGCATTCCGCTTTTTTCGGTTCACTCCCTGATAATAAAGGGGTAAGGCTACATTTTCTAAAGCATTCTTAAAAGAAATAAGGTTGAATGATTGAAAAATAAAACCTATCATCTTGTTTCTAAGTTCGGCAGCTTTTGTTTCGCTCTGATTTTTTATCAGTACGTTATCCAGATAATATTCTCCAGTATCATAATTATCAAGTATACCCAATATATTGAGCAATGTTGATTTTCCTGAGCCCGAAGCTCCCATAATGGATACTAACTCTCCTTTCTTTACTTCCATGTTAATACCTTTCAGTACGTGCAGAGCTTGTGGAGTTCCATTATTATAAGATTTGTTCAGATTCGTTATTTTAATCACACCCGTATAAAGTTATTTATTGGTATTTTAACGCACTAAATTATTTTTTATTCCTTTTTTAAAGCAATTTATACTTATATGTCGCAAAAAAAACAAAAAAGTTACACTATTTGTTTTTTTTAACACTTTTTCATCTATAACGATAATTTAGAATTGCATAGTTTATTTTTTCATATTTACGTTTTTTGTTTTATCATTCGAAAAATATATTTTAATTTGTGTATTTTGGTTTACTTTAATACTTTTACACGCTGTATCAAAAGTACTAAGGCTGTGTTAGCTAACTAGCTAACTTATGTGACATTATATTCCTGTTTTGGAAAACTAGAAAAACTAAATTAACATTTGAGGATAGATACTATATTTTTTCCATTACAAGCATAAGCCTAATTAATTAAAATATATCAAAAGAAAGATTTTGATAGGTATCATAATTAAACAAAAGTATCGTTAAATAAGTATTTCAATCATAATTAAGAAAAAGGACAATACTAATAATATTTCTACATCATGCAAAAAATTAAGAAGTTACTCTTATTTTTAATATTATTCTCTTCACTATCCTATTGGAACAATAAAGTACGCTCCCAAACAAGCAATGAAGTACTTCCTCTTGTCGCATTTAATGCCACAGGCGGATATACAACACAAACGAATCAAGGTACTTTCATACCACTCAATAGTAGCGTAACATTTACCGATGCTACAACTAATAATCCGATTGGTGTTACCTGGGCTTTTGAAGGAGGAAACCCTACAACTTCAGACAAAAGTGTAGTAAATATATCATACTCTACTAAAGGTAAATATGATGTCACTCTAAACGCCACAAATGCAATTGGTACAAGCACCCTCTCTATTCCCGATTTTGTGCAAGTAGGTAACGAAGCTTCAATCTGGAATATGCCAAAAGGAGAAACCGGAGAAAATTTCTATAAATTGAGTGGTGATGGAGGTTATCTCACTGGTACTAACAACAATGGAATAATTGCTTTTGCCGAAAAGTTTAGTGCACCTGCTGCAGTAGGAGAAATATCCGAAGTTAAAATCTTTTTTGCAAGAAATACTTACAATACCGAAGATCTTATTGTTTCTGTTTACTCTGTTGGCGATAATAAAAAACCTTTGACCCAAATAGCCTCTACAAAGTTGGATATCGACTACATCATTAGTGACCGATATACAACTGTTACTTTCGACGAGCCAGTAGTTATAAATGACGATTTCTTCATTGTAGTTACTGCCTCACAAAATAATACGATTGCCATAGGTTCGTCGACACAGAACATCAACAATAATAGTGCATATTATCTGTTAAATAACGAATGGTATGCAATGAATGAAGGTATGGGTCTGAACCTCTGCCTAAATATCGTTCCTACATTTCAATACAACGAACTAGATGTAGACAGAAAACATCTTATATTTGATGACAAAAATTCCCAAAGCCAAACTCTTACAGTATCTTCTAACACATCATGGAAAGCAATACCTTCTGCACCATGGATAAGATTGACTGACATTACCCAGAACAGCTTTAAAGTAAGTCTTGATAATAACAAACATGCATACAAAAGCGGATATATTACTCTGACAGGAGGAGGACTACGCAGAATAATAAATGTAGAACAAGCCATGGCTGTACCACTTAATCTAACTGCTGTAAATGATGGCGACCACAATGTAAAACTAAAATGGAACAAAAACTTTGTATTATCAGAAGACCTTTACGATGACTTCGAATCATACACACCATTCACTATCAATCCATCAGGAAGCAGTAATTGGTACTATATCGATGGGGACGGACTCCAAACCTACTCTATAGCGAATATAGATTTTCCGAATAGTGAAAGTCCAATGGCTTTTATGATATTTGATCCTGATAAAACCACTCCTCCTATTTCTAGCCCAAATCCAATATTAAATGCACAGGCTCATAGCGGAACCAAGTCTTTAGTTTGTTTTTCCTCCCCTTATGGTAAAGTAAATGACTGGTTTGTAAGTCCGGAGCTTAATTTTGAAGGCGAATTCAGGTTTTCATTTTGGGCAAAATCAGGATCCATCTACCTTGATAGTTTCAGAGTTATGTACTCCACCTCTCACGAAGGAGATTTCGTTCAATTAAGTGATAATATTATCGAAGCTCCGGCATCATGGACCAGATACGAATACATTGTACCCGCAGGTACCCGCTATGTAGCGATCAATTGTGTCTCTGATAGCAAATATATATTTATGATAGATGATGTTTTCATAGGACAGGGAAATACTCCGGCAAGCGCCAGTATACAGACAAAGACATTAGCTGTATCAGAAGAAATATCATATGAAAGACAGTATACAAATAAAGATAAGTATCAGATAATAGATATATTAGAACATATAAACAATCAGCAAAAAATAAACAAAGATTTCTCTGGAAAATTTGAAAGTGAAACTGTTATTGATAAGCCTACAATTGTCACCAAGAAAAGTAAGACAATAACCAATGTTCAACTGAAACAAGTATCCAGTTTAAAAACAGCTAAAGCATCATTACCAATAGACCCATCTACACGATTCATCAAGTGGCATAACGAAGAGGTCTATTCTACTTATGGTATTGGAGGAAGTACATATGAAGCAGCCATAAGATTTAATGCGGAAGACCTAGCCTTGCATCTCGACTATCAATTAGCATCTGTAGATATGCATGTTGCAACAGCAGGTACATATGTACTGAAAATCTATAAAAATGGCAATGTTATAGCATATCAACCAATCAATAACATACAAGTAGGTCAAACTTTCCGTGTCGATTTGATTAAACCGATAACCATCGATACCTCTTTCGATGAATTGCTGATTGCTTACGAAGTTTCAAACTATTCGGGAACCCCTTCTGCAATAGATAAAACTGCTAATGTAAGGAATAGAGGCGCATTAATTAAAACTGGTCAAAACTGGGTAAATCTCACTGACGCAAGTGTTACGAAAGGCAATTGGATAATAACAGGTGTATTAAATAAAATAGATAAGAAAGCCGACGTAACTTACAATATTTATCGCCAAGGCGAAAAAATAGCGACAACAAACATTCCTTTCTATAAAGATGAAGATATACCTATCAGCGGAAATATTTGCTATACAGTAACAGCAACACAAAATAGTGGCTCAAATCTGGAATCATCCAAATCAAATCAGGCATTTGTTACTCTAAAACAATTATTGTCTGTAACAGCAAACAATGCAGAAAGATATTATGGTGAAGATAATCCTGATGTTACAGGAAAATATACAATTAGTGGTTTTCTAAACAATGATACTGACGCTGTTTTATCTAAAAAGCCGGTAGTATCCATTGACCCATTAGTATATTATAAATTCCTTCAAGCCGGACTTTATGAAAATGCTATAGAAATAAACGGAGCAGAAGATAATGCTAATAAATACAGATTCGTATATAAAAATGGAAATTTAAGAATCAAACCTCTGGAAAGTGATGCATCTTTAAGTTCTCTGTTAATAGACAATCAAAGTTTCTCGAATGTACCAGAATTGTATACTATAGACTGTGATAGTGAAGCTAAAGAGACCAAAATTGAGATAACACCAAATGACCCGAAAGCGACAATAGAGCTACTATCCAACAATCCATCTATAGTTCTTCTAGGCAATACAATTACAGTAAGATTTGAAGGCCCTTCGAAAGAGAAAGTTGCTTTTGCCATTATCGCGCATGATGGAAAAACAAGACAGGAATTCAGCCTCTTTGTTGAAAAGCCATACTGTACTGACGCTACATTGAAAAATGTAAAAATCAATGGAATTACAGTAAATGAATTACCGGAACTATATACAATTGACTGTCAGAATATGACAGACAAAGTGATCATAGAGGTAACACCAAACGATCCGAAAGCAACAATAGAATTATTGTCGAATAACTCAAATATTGTCTTATTTGAAAATACGATCACTGTTGATCTGAAAAAGCCAAACAAAGAAAATATTACTTTCGCTATTATTGCACACGATGGAAAAACGAAAGAAGAGTTCAATGTTATTGTTGAGAAGTATTTTGTCTTTGACGATATCGTTATAACCCGCTGGGGTAGCACTATGACTGTGATCAATAATCCCACTAATAATGGCGGATATAAATTCGTATCTTACAAATGGTATCGCAATAATACTGAAATCAGCCAGGATCAATCATACTATGCTGGAGACGGACATAACAATGGAGATAAATATTATGTAGAGCTTACTACCGATCACAATATTGTACTCCGCACATGCGAAGTTACTCCAACATTACGAAGCCTTACAGTAAAAGCATATCCTAATCCGGTATCAGGAACAGAGACTGTATATGTTGATGCTGATGTTGATGAATATCTGCTCCAGAATGCTGTAATAGAAGTGTACAGTACATCGGGTTCTAGGATAAAAGAAGTAAAAGTAACAGGACGATTGACCCCTATTGTCCTTGAGACTTCTTCCGGTACATATATATTTAAACTCAGAGGAGAGCAAGGTTTCACAAAGGAGTTGAAAGTAATTAAGAAATAACTAATTAGAACTATGATAAAGAAAGCTATAATATTAGTCATTATCGGACTATTTTCCTATAACAGCGCATTTTGCCAAAAACAAACAAAACATGAAGTCTCTGTTTGGGGAATGGGAGGTTCATCTTCGCTCAAATATGACCTTAAGGTTGGTAGTGCTAGTGGTGGTGCCAGTGGCGGATTTGGAGTAGGATACACCTATTTTGTATCCAATATGATCGGCTTAAATACAGGCCTCGAATTTGGTTTCTACAAAGGAACAGCTAAATTGAACGAAATAAAGAACAGCTATGAAACAACAGACTGGGAAGGAAAAGATTTCTTATTTAAATCGACCATCAGCAATTATGAAGAAACCCAGAATGCATGCCTATTAAACATTCCAATAATGCTTCATATACAGCTTCCTTTAGAAAAAGAGTCTAAATTCTATGCTGCAGGAGGTATAAAAATAGGCTTACCAATAAGTGGAACATATAAAGTAAAGAAAGGTACAATCAAAAACACAGGTTATTACAAATTCGAAGACTATGAGTATGACAGACCGGAAGAACTAGGTTTCGGAACTTTCCAAGCCAACGAGACGAATGAAGATTTTGATCTGAGTACTGCTATTATACTTTCACTAGAAACTGGTATTAAATGGAAACTTCAGGAGAAATTAGGCCTGTATACAGGTATTTATTTTGATTATGGTCTAAATGATATCGGAAAAGAAGATAGAGTTAATCAATTTGTTGAATATAATCCGGCAAGCCCAAGGGATTTTTACCAACATAGCATTTTAACATCACAGTATATTACAGATACAAAGACTGATAGCTTTACTAACAAAATCATTCCAGTGGCTTTCGGAGTAAAAGTTCGTTTAGCTTTTGACCTAAATTAAACATCAGAAACGATAGAATAGAAAAGCTGCTTATATATCATGAGCAGCTTTTCTATTTATATACTTATACCTCTATTTATCCTCTCCAAAAATACTACCATAACGATGATACTCATTAGCAATACTTTGTTCCTTCAAATAGTGTAATAGTTCCAGACGACCCTCAATCAACGGCTTATTAGATGCAATATGCTTACCTAACTTGGCTGCTTTATTATAAATAGCATCTGATAGATCCGCTGTACAAGTACGAACACGTTCGTATTGATCCATCTCTTCTATAAATTTGTCCTCATCCTGTACCTTTATATGTACACCTGATAATATAGCTGCTGCTTTTTCTAATAGAGGTAACTTCTTATCTCCACCGGATATACTTACTATCAATGGAGTCTTAGCTGCATGAGCTGCAGAGAAAACAAGTACAATATCACACAAGTCATCATTTTCCTGAACACGGAAGCCTACATTCTTTAAAGGCAAATAACGGAATACATTTGTTTCTCCATAAAGATGATTCACATCCCTTTCTTTCGAAAACTCCGTCTCCCACATCTTTTTATAGCTATCGAATGCATAATTAATCCGGACTTTAGCCTTTTCGTCTGTTATTAATTCATTCAACGGCAACTCTAAATCCGGTGCAGGAACAACTTTTTCTGTAAACTCTACAAAACAGGATACATAATTTACACCTCCGGCTTTAATACCTCCACCAAATGCAGAACGTTTCATTCCTCCAAAAGGCTGACGGTTCACGATAGCGCCTGTTATACCTCTATTAATATATAAGTTACCTGCTTCAATTTTGTTTTTCCATAATTCTTGCTCCTCTTCATCAAGACTTTGAAGCCCGGCTGTAAGTCCATACTCAGACGAATTAGCAAACTCAATACCTTGTTTCAGGTCATCAATACAAACAACCGATAATAATGGAGCAAACAATTCATTTTTGAAAGTAAAACTACTTGGTTTTACTCCCCATTTTACAGTAGGCTTCAATATATATTTCTTCTCATCTACAAACTCAGGGGCTACAAGCCACGATTCTCCTTCTTCCAAATGCTCTATAGCATGCAACAATTTATCATTACCATTGGTAATCATAGGACCCACCATATTCATTGTATCCCATACACTACCTGTACGCATACTTGTTACAGCATCCTTTAGCTTCGATTGGAAGCTCTTATCATTGTAAGTCTTCTTATCTACTAATAACAACGAACAAGCCGAGCATTTTTGCCCAGCATTACCAAAAGCAGAAGAAACAACATTCAATATCGCATGATCCTGATCGCCATTGCCTGTCAGTATAATTGCATTCTTTCCTCCTGTTTCAGCTGAAAGTGGGGTTCTGGGACTATTCTCTAATAAACGGAAAGCAGTATCGGTACCACCTGTAAGGATAATATGCTTGACCGAAGGATGGGCCGTCATATAATTCAAAGACGAACGGTCAGCACTACATACAACCTGTAGCGCATCTTTAGGAACACCTGCATCCCAGAAACATTTAGCAAACTCCCATGCAATAGGCAATGCTACCGTTGCAGGTTTCAGTATCACAGTGTTACCTCCTGCTAATGAAGCAGCTACACCACCGACTGGTATAGCCAAAGGGAAGTTCCATGGTGGAATAACCAATATAATGCCTTTCGGAGCATATGATACTGTATTTAAATCCGCAAACTGTTTCATTGTAACAGGATAGAAACGACAGAAATCTATAGCCTCCGAAACTTCCACATCACCTTCCGTAAATGTCTTTCCTGTGATGGCTGCCATACAACCTATCAGGTCACCTCTTTTAGCCGACAAATTATCTGCCACCTTATGAAGTATTTCATTACGTTTGTTCAGCTCTGTCTTGCGCCATTCCGACTTATCTTCTTCTGCTACAGCTATTATCTCTTTTATTTGCTCTAACGATGATAGATTTGCTTCACAGAAACATACTTCATCATTACGGCTACGATCATAGCATTTCTTTTTGTTTTCTGTAATCACTTCCTTATCTCCAATCTGAACTGGTACAACAAAGTTTTTATCATTTACTAATGTTCCCCATTTACGCAACGACTCTAGTGCCCATTCACGGTTCTGATGCAAATCTAAGTCTGTATCTGGTTCATTATGGAATACATTTATATCTTCTACAGGAATCGGTTTTTCTTTCCTGTTTTGTGTGCGGAACGACTTTGGAACAACACTATCTTTCAACCTATATGCTTCAAGAAACTGCTCGGCTAAGAAATTCCATTGTGGGCTATCCAGTTTCAAGTTAAATGAATAACTAAGGAAGTTATCCTTTCCAGTATTTTCATCCAAACGACGAACCAAGTAAGATACAGCATTAAGGAAATGCTCTTCTTTCACAACAGGAGTATATAGGATAATCTGTTTCCCAAAATTCCTCATTACGCGAGGAAGATTGTTTGCCATACCCTCTAGCATTTCGAAGGTCACATATTCCGAAGTTCCCAGCTTTTCACTCAACAAATAAGCATAAGCAATACTAAAGAAGTTGTGCGATGCTACTCCCACATGCATTGCTTCTGCATTTTCAGGCTGAAGAGCAGTGTCGAGGATATACATATAATTTGCATCCACATCTACCTTGGTTGGTAATACCGGATTTGCCCATCCTCTCAGCGAAGATATAATGCTTTCCATTTGTAAGTTCGCACCTTTTACTAAACGCATTTTTAGAGGTGCACCACCTTCTGCATAACGTTTCTTTGCAAACTTCAATAGTCGTTCCTGAAACAGGCCTGCATCCGGTAAATAAGCTTGTACAACAATGCCTGCTGTATAATCTTTGAACTGAGGCATACTCAAAACTTCTTCGAATACATCGAGAGTTAACTCTGTATCTTTATATTCCTCCATATCGAGATTTACAAACTTAGGCTTAGTCACACCATCCTGATCAGTATATGGATTATCTATAGCCTGCTGATAGATAGTAGCAACCAGCTTACAAAGCTCTTTCTTATTCTGTTCATAGCTCAATGGATGTATCTGAGCATAAATACCCGATAGTTTAATCGATATATAATTGATATCCGGTTCTTTCAATGCTTCCAGATAATGTAAATAACGATGATATGCTTCTCCATCGCCAAGAACAACTTCTCCAAGCAAGTTTACATTTTGTCCTATTTTATTGTTCCATCTTCCTGCTAAGTGTCCGGTAAGAGCAGGACGCTCCTCCGATATAATTATTTTATTTGTCTCCTTGCGCAACCTCTTTTTGAATAAAGGCATCGAAATTCCTGAAAACAAATAGCCAACAGAGGTAAACAATTTTAACTGAAATTGGTCAAACGAATTGAAAAAGTCGGGAACTCCGTATTCCTCTATCAATAACTTCATACGTCTTGCCAGCTTATCATTATCTCTCACCTGAGACGATTCATCAAGCATTTTCGACAATAAAGTTTTGTTGGCTGGAGTTTGAATAAGTGATGCAAATTTCTTTTGTTCTTTCACCTCATCTGGGGTTAACTCTTTTTCCGCTTTGTCTAAGAATTGTTTTGCCCATTCGAGGACTTCCGTAGTTGTGATCTTTTCCATGGTGTCCAATTATTGTTAATTAGATAAATTTTTGTTCTAAGTTATATTAAAATCCTGAGAAAAGTATGCTTAGAAACAAAAAATAACAGGCTTGGAAGATCCTTATCAGAGGAAATAGCCAAAGCCCATTATTCTAAATTTACCTGACTCCCCTTATTTATTTATCAATTTAAAATAAGAAAAGCCTGCCGGATTATTTTCGTCTCCTATATGTATCATTCCGGGACGTGCCACCCGATCCCAACGAACAAGCCCGGACATATCCAATAATGAATCATCTACTTTCGTCCACTGTTTACCATTCTTACTCCAATAAAAACTGCGATCAGTTGCTTTCGTAATCTCCACTTTCAGGTAAACAGACGGAATATTTTCCTCTGATTGATACAAGATATTCTCTTTCCCATCCTTTATAAACTTTAAAGTAAGTTTATTATCAGCTATACCCCAAGCCACAAGATTATTATTATCTCCATATATGGTAAGCCCTTTCATACTCGAATTATTATTTATCACCTGAGTTTCGAACGAATAGTTTGGCGTTTGAGTACGCAAGCACAAAACTGTACCGAAGCTATTTCCTTGCTTAGGAGTACCGCTTAAGTACAGATTACCCTTCTCTATCCTCGTTTGAATATCTGTAAATATATAATTCCAAGTCCAATCTACTTTTAAGGTTTTACTATCAAATTTGTCTTCGAAATTACTGATACCTTTTTGCTTAATACCTTTAAAAGGCATAGGTTGTTCTATTTTTGCTATCTTCCCCGAACGAAAACGTACCCAATTATCATCACCAACATACATTTCCTGTAAAATAGGTTGACGTCCCATGTAGAAGCCATCACCTTTCATATAAGCATGGCACATATAGAACATACGTCCATCAAGCGTTTCTACAGCCGTCCCATGTCCACATGATTGAAAATCGTTGTTCCCCCCATACAATATAGGATTTCCTTCATATTTTTCGTAAGGACCAACAAAGTTTTTCGAACGTGCCACATATACATCATAGTCGCTACCGGGGCCACAGCATCCATGTGCAGCATATACAATATAATAATAGTCCCCTTTTTTGAAGTGATATTGCCCCTCCATACCAATATTATCATCATCTTTCAGCATCGAAAACGGTTCTCCTACCAACTTCAATCCATCATCAGATAGTTTACTACCAATCAATTCTATAGGTCTCTTATCTAAACCATATGCTTTCCAACTTATATATAATTGTCCGTTATCATTATATACAAATGCATCAATAGCCTCTGTTCCAAATTCAATTAACAAACCATGATCAGTAAATTCGTCTGTAGGACTATCAGCAACTGCAACTCCGATATATGAAATATTATCAGACTTCCTACGCGCTGTATAATAGCAATATACCTTATTATTATGAACATATAATTCAGGTGCCCAAAATGAAGAAGAGGTCCATTCCGGTTGTTTATTAAAAACGTGCCCGGTCTGCGTCCAGTTAACCAGATCTTTCGACATAAACATCGGATAAAACGGTGCCCACTCCGAAGAGGTACCCGTTGCATAATACGTATCAGCTATCCTGATAATAGAAGGATCAGCTACATCGCCATGAATTACCGGATTACTAAATGTTTTATTCTGGCTTTGTAGATTAGACAAAAACAATAGACTAAGAATCAATAAAAAATGGACTTTGCTCATGATATTTTGTTTTTAATAAAGTGACAATGTAAAATCATATACTATTCATTATCAGCCGACATCTTACAAAAAAGTAACAAAAGTGACACTTTCTTTGTACTTTTTTTGATGTAACTTTTTCTCTTGTTACTTCTAGCTGTTACATAAAACTCACCTAGACTTTTTAGATTTAAAAATATACAATACGTACATCCTCTTTGTCATTCTGAACGGAGTGAAGAATCTCTTGATAAAAAAAATGTTTAGTACCTTAACATGACAGAATGAAAGAGAAATAAATAGTCTAGATCAAATACATAGATAAAGTATTTAATAAATCTAGCTAAAAAACAAAATAAAGAAATAGAAAAACCGGCGGGTATTATCAATTAGAAATACAAAGAAAAAAATATTCTGTCAATTTTCAAATAATTTCAGAACAATCCTCTTAGCGCTAATTTTTATACTCCGTGAAACTCTGAGTTACTCTGTGGTTAAAAACAAAATCCTTATTATATAAAAAGCCCCTTCAAAACAAAGATAAATACATTCCTTATCCTACTTGTTAAATTTTTATAACTAAATAACATATATATTTTTTGCAATTACACCAAAACATTTCATTAAATTTGGAAATGTCGCCTCCGAAAGAGGCAATTTTGGTAAAAAGGTAAAAGATTATTAACCATGTAAAAACATTTTAGCCATGAGAACTTACCAAACACAAGAAATCAAGAACATTGCTATTCTTGGTAGTTCGGGAGCGGGCAAAACCACTCTCGCCGAAGCCATGCTCTATGAAGCGGGTGTCATAAAACGCAGAGGAAGTGTGAAGGACGGAAATACTGTCTCGGACTATTTCCCCGTGGAAAAAGAATACGGATACTCCGTTTTTTCCAGCATTTTCTCTGTGGAATGGATGAACAGAAAACTAAATTTTATCGATTGTCCGGGATCAGACGATTTTGTCGGAAACGTAGTTACTTCGCTGAATGTAACTGATACTGCCCTGATGGTACTAAATGCCCAATATGGCATGGAAGTAGGTACCATAAACCAATTAAGATACACTCAAAAATTACAAAAACCTGTTATTTTTATTGTCAACCAGCTCGACCATCCGAAAGCAGACTGGGACAATGTAATTTCACAACTAAAAGCCGACTATGGCGAAAAAGCTGTCCTGGTTCAATATCCTGTCAACTGTGGAGAAGGCTTTAATGCGGTTGTTGATGTTTTGACGAATAAAATGTACCGATGGAAACCCGAAGGCGGTGTTCCTGAGGTTCTCGATATACCCGAAGAGGAAAAAGAAAAAGCAGCAGAATTACACCAAAAACTAATTGAGGCTGCTGCCGAAAACGAAGAATCGCTAATGGAGAAATTCTTCGATCAGGGAACACTTACAGAAGACGAGATGCGTATGGGTATCCGTTGGGGATTGGTTCACAGAGACCTTTTCCCTGTGTTCTGTGTATCTGCTGAAAAAGACATGTGTGTGCGCCGTACTATGGAGTTTCTCGGTAACGTAGTTCCTTACGTACGTGACTTACCTGCTCCAGTGAATACAGAAGGTGTAGAGATAAAACCTGATTCGGACGCTCCTACCAGCTTATTTTTCTTCAAAACAATGGTTGAGCCACATGTAGGCGAAGTTTCATACTTCAAAGTAATGAGTGGTAAAGTACGCGAGGGAGATGACCTATTAAATACTGATAGAGGTTCAAAAGAGCGCATAGGGCAAATATTCTGCCCGGCAGGCCAGCAACGTACAAAGATAGAGGAATTAGTAGCTGGTGATATAGGTGCTGCTGTAAAACTAAAAGATGTGCGTACAGGTAATACCCTGAATGCTAAAGGTGTTGATAATAAATTCGACTTTATTAAATATCCTGATTCTAAATACCGCCGTGCAATAAAAGCCGAAAACGAAAAAGATTCGGAAAAACTAAGTGAAATACTTCAACGAATGCACGAAGAGGATCCTACGTGGATAATCGAAAATTCAAAGGAATTGAAACAGATGATAGTTTCAGGACAAGGAGAATTCCACTTAAAGACTCTAAAATGGAGAATTGAAAAGAATGATAAAATTCCAATCATATACTCCGAACCTAAAATACCGTACAGGGAAACGATAACCAAATCCGCCCGAGCAGATTACCGTCATAAAAAACAATCGGGAGGAGCCGGACAATTCGGAGAAGTTCACTTAATAGTAGAACCTTATTCAGAAGGAATGCCTATGCCGGAAACATATAAGTTTAACGGACAGGAATTTAAAATACAAGCACGCGATGTACAGGAATATAACCTTGAATGGGGTGGCAAACTTGTATTCGTAAGCAGTATTGTGGGAGGATCTATCGATTCTCGCTTCTTACCGGCTATAGTAAAAGGGATCATGTCTCGCTTGGAGCAAGGTCCTTTAACAGGTTCATATGCTCGTGATGTACGTGTTATTGTTTATGATGGTAAGATGCACCCGGTAGACTCTAACGAAATCTCATTTATGCTTGCCGGACGTAATGCATTCAGCGAAGCCTTCAAAAATGCAGGACCTAAGATTTTGGAGCCAATCTATGATGTTGTTGTTTCTGTTCCATCAGATAGAATGGGTGATGTAATGGGTGACCTGCAAAACCGCCGTGCAATGATTATGGGTATGGAAAGTGACAGAGGTATCGAAATACTAAACGCTAAAGTACCATTGAAAGAGATGTCAAATTATTCTATTTCTCTCAGCTCACTGACTGGAGGACGAGCTTCATTCACCATGAAGTTTGCAAGTTACGAACTTGTTCCATCCGATGTTCAGGATAAGCTATTGAAAGAATACGAAGCAAGTCAAAAAGACGAAGATTAATCTTCTTCCGAATTATAATTAACAATAGAAAGTCTCAGAGTGAAAATTCTGGGGCTTTCTATATTTTATACATTTCTAAAACAATTACAATCAACCCAATGTTATACCTATACTAATAAAAATAAAAAATTATGAAAAAAATAGCACTATTTGTACTGTTAATATTGGGGTTATTATTTATTACATCATGTAGGACAATACATACAAATAAAAATGGAATACCACCCGGACAAGCAAAGAAAATAACAGGGAGTAAATCAGCCAAACCTTATGCACCCGGACAAAATAAATAAGCCTTCATTCCAGAAGGCTCATTTTATGTAAAGATAAATTAGATTGATTTTGATAAATACTATAACATAACAATTCCGTCTATATCAGCTGCCTGCCTATAATAAATAATTATATCATCAGCATCATTCACAGGTGCCTTTATTGTAACGCTTATATAATTTCCATTTTTACTGTTCCTTGTAGAAATGCTCATATTTGGATCATTAAAGATCGAATATAATCTAGCCATTACACTCTGTTCAGATGGCACAATATACTTAAACATATAATGTGTAGGGAATGAATGAGTTTCTTCAAGTTTCTCTTTAAACTTCAAATAAAAATCATCAATATGTTGATTTTTATCATTCTCTAATACTTCTATTTTTTTATCCATGTAAATTATAAGGCAAGCATCATACCAATAATATAATCATGTCAAACTGACAGGAAGAGAATGGAAATTTCAATATCCTATTTACTAAATAGACACAAAAAAGCGATCACTTTTTATTAGTAATCGCCTTATTATCAGTTTGTACTCGGAGCGGGACTTGAACCCGCACAACCTAATGGTCACAAGATTTTAAGTCTTGCGTGTCTACCATTCCACCA
>USOX01000018.1 GCA_900556485.1 uncultured Dysgonomonas sp. | reverse complement strand
GACTCTTATATCTTACTCAACTGGTGGTATACTTTTCAATTATTTTAGTGGACTACTTTTCAATTATTATTTACAATCAATAAACAAATTTATTTCTTTTGCTATAGAATTTCTAGCTAAGGCCCTACCTTGTGAAAAGTCCCAGAACTTTGGCTGGATCGTTTTTTTTATTGTTGTTTCCGCTCTACGTCAGTTTACTGTGATCCTTACATTAATAGGAGTTTCTCCATGTTTGTTCAAACGGGTCTGTCTGATATAAAAACGACCCCAAAAGATGTTCTTTTTTGTTCCATTTTCTTCTTAATTTTAGGTTATAAAGTTACTGTTTACACTGTAAGTAAAGAAGAAGCAAAACGCAGATATTCAACGCAATGAAAACGGTCATGGTGGCAAATCGGTGGTAATTTCAGGGGTGATATTTTTACCACCCAATTACCCCGTGATAAACGCTATAAACCGCTATATTCTGATAGTAGACCTAAAAAAAAGAACCCTGTAAACGTTTCATTTACAGAGTTCTACTTCGATTTTCCTAATTAAAAAGTGGAGCTGCGGGGAATTGAACCCCGGTCCAAACAAGGAACTAATTTGCTTTCTACATGCTTATCTTTGCTTTAATTGTCGAGAATGAGCAAGACCAAAGCCACCAACTCAAACCTTAGCTTTTTAATTTTCAGATAAAGGTCAAAGCCACCTCTATCCTATCTCCGATTTGCCTGCACCACCTTATCGGTACGCTTCGAAGCCACAGCTTCCGGGTGATGTCTTGTCTCTACACCTGTGCAGAGATTAAGCTATATCTACTATACTTCGATTAAGCAGCAAGAGCGTAATTATTATTGCCAGTTAAATTTTTGACGTCTAAGATTATAGTGCCAGCCGACTATGCACTGCATGCTTACAAACCACTTCATCTCGCTGTCAAAGCCAGTCAGCCCCGTTTGTTTTTTATTGCTTGATCTTAAGATCATATAATCAAACTTGTAATATTGGATAATAAACTTGTTACAAAAAATGAAAAAAGTATATCCATCAATATTCAGAGACAAAGATAGTGATTTTCCTTATCAAAATTCAATAATAAAATATTTATTATGACATAGTGGGTCATTAAGGACATAATAACATTCATTCTCTTAATAAAATCAAAAAGATATAATTGTTTTACTTAAAGATAAGAGAATATAAGCTTCTTTATAATTATATTTTAATATAAATACCACGTTTATATAACGGATATCCCATTATCCAACAGGCTACAACAAATAATATAGCAAATAAACATGAAGTAAAATATACATTCATGTTTAGTGAGAGCATTCCATTAAACATCCAAGACTTAAGGGTTGTATTATTTACATTGACCGTATCAATTAAGGTTCCTAAAAATGCACCAAAAACATATAAAAAAAGTGGGTTTGCACCAAACGACTCAAAAAATATACTCCATTTCTTTTTATTATTGACATCAATTATCCATATTAGTAAAGATAGTAATGTTGCTCCCATTCCGCATGTGACAAGAACAAAGCTGGGAGACCATATTTTCTTATTGATAGGAAAAGCATAACTGAGCAGGAATCCCAAGAACGTGAAGATAGCTCCATAGATAAACAGTTGAAGCATTCGCTCTCTGTTATCTTTTATATTCATTAGAATATTACCCATGCAAAAACCAATTAAAACATGTGCAATAGCTGGAATAGTGCTTAATATTCCTTCCGGATCTACGCCATATTCGCTATACATATGATTTAATCCAAGAACATTTTGATCTACGATAGCCAGCCAGCTACTACCATCCTGAGCATATCCGTTACCAACAAGGATAAATATAGAATAGCCCAATAATAATGAAACAACTATAGCTGGTATATATTTATGTTTAATAAGAATAGCGATTAAAGATGCAGCGCAGTATGTAAATGCCAACCGTTGCATCACTCCCAGTATGCGAATATGTTCGAAATTAGTGACCGATTCCAATAGTTTCTTCCATATGCTTATATTCGCTACCTCCAAATTGTTATATGTCCCAATAAAAACTCCAATCCATGATAGGGCAATACCAATGGAGAATATAACAAAGGTCCTTTTCATTATCTTGAATAGAGCTTCAGAAGTAAATTTAAATTCTGTTTTGCGTAAAGATATATAAGTTGATACTCCCATGATAAACATAAAAAATGGGAAAACAAGATCAGTTGGAGTTAATCCATTCCAATCAGCATGTCTGAGAGGAGCATATATACTACTCCATGTTCCAGGATTGTTTACAAGAAGCATACCTGCAATGGTTATTCCCCGTAAAACGTCCAGTGACAATAGCCTTGAAGATTGTTTCTGATTCATAATTATATTTCGTTTTATATCTTAAGCTTTATATGAATGCGCCCCAACAGGTATGTTACACCTATTGTAAAGAATGAGAAGAGAATACAATTCATAAGTCCAGGGAATCCATTTCTAAACCATTCCGGAGATTCAATAAATCGTATTGCATATAAAATATATGGCACCAAATAACAGGTTAAGGTTGCGGTTCCTGCCGGTTCTATAATTTTTGCCCAGGCTGTTTTGCCTATCGAATCGAGCCAATAGATAATAGAATACGTAAAAATACCAATTCCAATACAATAAAACACCCATGGAGGAGTTTCTCCAAGTTTAGAAATTATCCAGTAATTGTTGGTTATATATCCTGCAATTATAAATAAAAAAGCGACTACAAAAGCTGACAAAAGTCTCTTTAATCTCGTCACACCTTTATATCTGGCACTTATTAAAGATAAAATAATACCACCCATTGTGAAAGCAGGAAGAGCGCCATTATTTATATGTAATATATTGAGCATAGCATTAAAAAAGTTATCCCCAGGTAGGTTTAGGATTGATCCTCCTTCCTTCATTGGTGTTTGTAGTATACAAATTACAATAAGAAATACCAAAATTGGAATAAGATATCTTAAGCGATCTCGTGTAAAAAGATAAATGAATGCACAAATCAAATATGTCCATCCAATAATACCAAGTATTCCCCACCAACGAGGAGACAATATTCCCCCATTTGTATCACGGAATATTATACCAAGAAAAAGGAGTAATAATAAACCCGCTATTTTCAATGCCGAAAAAGTATATTTAAGATATAGCTTTTCTGTCTTTGGGTATACATTCCATATCAAAAAGAATGCCGCAACCATCAATATACGATATAGATTAAAACTCATCCCGGATTCAGGAGAAAGGCCTGATTCTGTATTTACAATATAAACACCCATAATAAGGAGTGCTAATGAACGAGTTAGTATATGCCCAATAGTATCAGTTGCATCTATTCCTTTTGCAAATCTGGATTCAATAGCATATGGTATAGACATTCCTACAACAAATAAGAAACAAGGAAATACAATATCCGCCAACCCTAACATATCTTGTCCCCACTCGGCATGCCCCAACCATTCAGGCAAACCGCTTACAGACCAAATATCGTTGACAAATATCATCAATAACATAGTTAATGCTCTAAATATATCAATAGAGTTATTCCGGACAGAAAATATGCTGGATGGTTTTGCTATCATAATATCATTGTTTTAAAACTAAAATATAAATCAATTATTTAATCCCTTATATAAGACTTTCCGCAAAGTTCCATTATCATCATCCCCATTATATTCCCAATACATAGCACCTAACATACCATGATCTTTAATATATTGGCATTTTATATCAATGGACTTAGGATTGTCAAATCCGCAAATAAATTCTCCATTTGCATCTACCAGATAAGGAACAAAAGAGATATCATCCCATCTTTCTTCAAAATCATTTAATTTTACCAGACTTCCATAGTCAGCATTTTTAATTTTTTCGCTTGCACGTCCATAAAAAGGAATTCCCATCACTAGTTTGTTTATCGGCATTCCTTTTTCTATATGAGCTTTTACCGCTTCATCAACAGAAAATTTTGTATTTTCAGACTTGTATAATCCAGAATGGTGATAAGGTGGGGATCCCATATCATATGACATAATATTTATGAAGTCGATATATGGGTCAATTTCCTTAAAATTGATATATTTAGCATTAGCCGAGCTAGCAAGAGTTAATAACTTTTCGCTTCCGATTGATTGTCGAATATCTTTCATCAACAGAGTAAAATTATCAGTATCAGTCTCTGATGCTGAAATTCCTGCCGCATTATCTGTTGGATATTCCCAGTCTATATCAATACCATCCAAATTGAACTGATCAACCACACGTTTACAATCTATGGCAAACAGTCTCCGAAGATTATCATCTGCTGCCATCTCACTAAAGTGCCCACTTCCCCATCCACCTATAGACAAGAAAATCTTTAAATTAGGATGTATTTGTTTTAAGTCGGTTATCGCCTTTAAGCGTTCCTCATTGTCGACCCGTATTTCACAAAATGTTTCAGTTATATGTCCAAATGCATAATTAATATGTGTTAAGCAACTAGGGTCAGGCATAACATTCGACCAAGAAGTAACATAAGCAAGAACAATATAGTTATTACTGTTTACAGTCTCTTTTTTACATGCTGTAAGTAGCACAATTATTATGCCTATGGCATAACTGAAAATCTTATAGTTTTTCATAGCTTTTTCAATTAGATTTGTACAAATCTAATTTATTAGATTATATTAAATGTTTGACTAAGATAAACAATAATATATTGGATAATTTCAAAAATAATATAATAATTAATAATTACAAAATAGATTAATTAGGAATATATTTTCACATATAACTGTATATTAAATTATTATATTATATTTTTAGCTCATATTTAATAATTATAATTATCCTCTAGCATCTAATATATGTGACATTTTTGTTCTTAACAATTTAGATTCTATCCATGCAGTGAAGTCAAAGATATTTAGTAATTGTTTTTCATATTTATCACTATGGAGTCCTTCAAATCTTTTATACAATTTCTCCAGCATTTTTTTTCGTTCGTCTGACAATATGGGTAGATTAACTTTATTTAAATACCATAATATAAGATGTTCAGTCTGAAATGATTGCTCTTTTTTTAACGAAATTCCTCTCCGAATTGATTGAGATTGATGCCTTACAAAATCATAATCACCTAATTCATAATATATAATCAATTTAACAAGGCGTATAGTTTTCATAATAGGCAAATATTCCATATTATGTTCAAGCATTATCGAATTAATTGTTTTTTTTGCCAGATTATAGTCCTCGAGTCCTATATAAACCAAAGTGGTGTACAGTAATAATTCACTTTTTCTGATAGGATTCAGCCAAGAGTCTTTATTAAACAGATCATCTTTGTATGATATTACTATCTCTCTGCACTTTGAATAATCTCCCCTATCAAAAAAGGGGAATAATTCATACTGAAAAGCTATACAAAGAGTATTAATCTTGAATTCTAAAGAATAATTACCCATCAGTTGTTTAAGTTTTTCTACAAAATATGGCATTTCCGCATAATTCCCTGTAGTACGAAGACTTCGAAGAATACCTTCTAATACAGATACATAATAGATAGGAGGATTTGCCCAAAACTGTGTATTACTTTCGAACAATTCAGATAATTCCCGGAATGAACGCAAAGCAGAAGAGGAATCTCCGATTCCCATTAAATAATTCGCTTGAAATAGTTTATGTTTTTTAGTTATTTCAAAAATATTCTCCTCATTTCCTGATGAGGCTGCTATATACATTTCACTAATCATCAAATCATTAAGTTCTTGTTCTTGTTTCTTAGACCTTATATCGCCTTTATATGTAAGTCTGTATTTAAGCAAGTTATAGAGCGAAGCCTGTTCTGTAATTTTCCGGATATATTTAATAGATTCTGCTTGCTGATAATGCTTTTTGGTTAATTCCTTTTCGGATATGTTAGGAAAGTCCAAATGCAACAAATATTCAAGTTCCAGTTTTGTAGCCATAAGAAGTATTTCATAAACTTGATTTTCTCTGGCCTTTTCTATAACATCTTTTAGTATATCGAAAGACTCTCGAAACATAGAGCGCTCATATAACAACTCCGCTTTTGATAGTTTCTGAAATAAAGAGTAATATATATCTTTCTTTTTGCGTAATAACACCAATGAATCCAAAATTTTTTCATAGAGATAATGAACTGCAATGTCGAAAGATGCCATTTTTTCGGTTTTTCGGAATTCTTTTATTATTGACTCTTCGTTTGCGAAATTAGATTTAATTATTAAATGATATAACGTGAGATAGTCTTTAGAGCTTTCACTTTTTGAGGATGAGACAGCAAATTGTTTCTTTTCGGCTTTAGATAATGTACTTATTAAATAAACCAATGAGTCAAATTTCTTCATAAAATTAATGTGTTTTTCATGTTTTACAGCTCATTTTATTCATTGAATTTATACAAAAATACAAATACACAACATACAACAAACTTATTTACAGATATTTATATAAAAATAACAAATTTGAAATTATATATATAGTATAAAACAGAAAAAAAAGACATTATATTCCCCACTATCTTGCACTCATCAAAAACTAGTACTATGAACACAATATACAATCAGCGGAAAAAGATTGTAGTCATTGGCAGCTCTAATACTGATATGACAGTGAAAGCACAAAGATTGCCAATGCCAGGAGAAACGATTTTGGGAGGTACATTTATAATGAACCCAGGTGGAAAGGTAATGACTTATTCGGTATACAAGCTTTAGAAGCATACAAATCTGAAATGATAAATACCGAATATATATTTACAGACAACCAAAATCCATCAGGAGTTGCCTTAATCTCGATCGATTCATTTGGCGAGAATTGTATAATCGTTGCGGCAGGAGCCAACATGTCATTATCTCCACAAGATATAAATAAAGCTTTTGATTCTATAAAAGAAGCTGATGCTATACTTATTCAATTAGAAATACCATTAGATACTGTAGAATATGCTGTAGATATGGCATATGGTTTAGGAAAAAAAGTCATACTTAAGCCGGCTCCGGCCAGCCCTTTGAGCGATAAATTAATAAAAAAACTTTATGCAATCGTTCCGAATCGTATTGAGGCCGAAATACTTACAGGAATAAAAGTTTCAAACGAAAAGAGTGCCTATAAAGCTGCACAAATAATTAGTCGGAAAGGCGTTGGAAATGTCGTTGTTACAATGGGAAAAAACGGGGCTTTCGTAAAAGAAGGCGAAGCGTGTCAGTGGTTACCAGCCAAAGATGTAGAAACAATTGATACTACCGGATCTGGAGATGTTTTCTGTGGGGCATTGAGTGTTTATCTGTCTGAAGGATATTCATTAATGGAATCTGTAACTTTTGCGAACGCTGCAGCATCAATTGCTGTAACCCGTATTGGTGCACAAAGTGCTATTCCATTTCGTTATGAAGTAGACATAAATTGATCGATCATTTCATTTATCAACAAAAACTGGATATTATGTTTATTGTAGAAAAATATTCCATTGCTATTCTATTTTGCATCATAACGATGCTGTGTTGGGGTTCTTGGGGGAATACACAAAAAATGGCAGCAAAAAATTGGCGTTATGAATTGTTTTACTGGGATTATGTAATTGGAATTGTAATTCTGGCTCTCATACTTGGATTTACGTTGGGTAGCTATGGTGAGTACGGGCGCAGTTTTACGGAAGATATACTACAGATAGAAAGCTCCAATTTTTGGAGTGCTTTTATTGGAGGTATAATTTTTAATGCTGCCAATATCTTGTTAGCTGCTGCAGTTTCGTTAGCCGGGATGTCTGTCGCTTTTCCTGTGGGAGTAGGTCTAGCCCTTATTATAGGAGTATTTGTCAACTATTTTGCTCTACCTAAAGGAGATCCTATTACACTGTTTGGAGGTGTTGCTTTGGTTGCTATTGCTATTATTCTCAATAGTATTGCATCCGGAAAAATGATTAGTACAGGGGAAAAGAAAAGTTCAGGAAGAAAGGGTCTGCTATTAGCTATATGCGCGGGTATACTTATGTCCTTGTTTTATCGTTTTGTAGCAGCGTCGATGGATTTGGAAAATTTTGAGTCTCCAACACCCGGCATGGCTACACCTTACTCCGCTTTTTTTATTTTCTCTTTAGGAATTCTTGCAAGTAACTTCATCTTCAACACTTTTGTTATGAAAAAACCTTTTGTTGGTGAACCTGTTGCATATAAGGAATATTTTTCGGGAAATTTCAAAACACATTTAGTCGGAATTTTCGGAGGAATTATTTGGGGCATTGGTACACTATTTAGCTATATAGCTGCTGGAAAAGCCGGAGCTGCAATATCCTATGCTTTAGGACAAGGTGCACCTATGATTGCTGCCCTTTGGGGAATATTTATCTGGAAAGAGTTTAAAGGTGGACCTAAAATTAATAACACACTACTTACCTTAATGATAATTTTCTTTTTATTGGGCTTGGGGTTAATCGTTTATGCGGGGAAATAAAATATAATGAACTATGAAAGATATTAAAGCGAAAATACTTGTAGTAGGTAGCACCAATATCGATACAATAATCAGAGTTTCTCATCTCCCAGCACCGGGTGAAACTGTTGGTCAGGCTATCTATACAACAGCCTATGGCGGAAAAGGAGCCAATCAGGCTATTGCATCAGCACGATCGGGAGGTTATGTAACATTTGCAACCAATTTAGGTGAAGACTCCTATGCTAATAACTTGATTCCATATTTTGAGGGAAACGGTATAAATACAGATTATGTTTTTTTAGAAAAAGAATGCCAGACAGGAATTGCTTTCATCTTTGTTGCAGATAATGGGGAAAATTGTATTGCTGTAGCACCAGGAGCAAATGGAGTTTTCAAAGATAAAAAACTGAATATAGTTCTAAATAAAATAGGACAATACAAAGTTTTACTTTTACAACTTGAAATTCCTTACCAGTCTGTCACCGAATTGATAAAATATGCAAAACAAGCAAGAGTGAAGGTTGTTCTTAATCCTGCTCCAGCAAGACCGATAGAGGCTGAAATCTTAAGTCAAATAGATATCCTCATACTAAATGAAACCGAAGCAGAAATAATTTCGGGAATTAAATTTACTGATTCTACACCTCCAATTATAGCTGAAAACTTATTTGAAAAAGGACCTGATGTAGTCATATTGACAATGGGCGCAAAAGGAGCTTATATCTATACTAAAAATATCAAGGAATACATTAAAGCTCATAATGTTATATCTGTTGATACTACAGCAGCAGGTGATACATTTTGTGGTGCTTTCATTGCGCATTTAATGGATACTGATAATATTATTGATTCGGTAAGATATGCTACAGCAGCTGCAGCGATATCTGTTACTAAACTTGGAGCACAGCCTTCAATCCCACGTAAAGAAGAAGTAATGGAATTTTTAAACTCTCAATATAATTTAGAGAAGGAATTAATAAACTATCAAACCATAAATAAATCTAGTATATAATGAAGAATGAAAAAGTTGTAATGATTATTCTTGCCTTGTTTGCATTATTCTCTTGTAAACAGACTGAAGAGTTTCCTTCCGAAGTAACATTAACTAAAGAACGTCTTCTGGATAAGATAAAAGGAGGATGGGCCGGACAAGCTTTAGGCGTAACTTATGGAAGTTCTACAGAATTTAAATTCAATGGAACCTTTATACAGGATTATCAACCAATAGAATGGTATGAAGGTTATGTAAAAGATGTGATGATAGAAAGACCTGGCATATATGATGACATCTATATGGATTTGACCTTTGTGGAAGTATTCGAAAGAGTAGGTATGGATGCCCCTGTCGATTCTTTTGCTTTGGCTTTTGCTCATGCTGACTATGAATTATGGCATGCTAATCAGGTAGCACGCTACAATATTGTAAAAGGAGTGAAAGATCCCGGGCATTGGCTCAATAATCCACATGCAGATGACATCGACTATCAGATAGAGGCTGATTATGCAGGGTTGATGACTCCAGGCATGCCAAACTCAGCGTCAGAGATAAGTGATAAAATTGGTCATATCATGAATTCGGGAGACGGATGGTATGGAGGAGTATATGTTGGAGCCATGTACAGCCTGGCGTTTATCTCTGACGACATAGAGTTTGTTGTTAATGAGGCATTAAAAACAATTCCTCAAGAGAGCAAATTTCACAAGTGTATTTCTGATGTAATAAAATGGCATAAACAATATCCTGATGACTGGCACCAGACTTGGTTTGAAATTCAGAAAAAACATTCTGAAGATATTGGCTGTCCCGATGGCGTATTTGAAGCATTTAACATTGATGCTACAGTAAACGCAGCATATGTTGTATTAGGATTATTATATGGCAGAGGTAATTACACCAAAACTATAGATATTTCGACTCGTGCAGGATACGATTCTGATTGTAATCCGGCTACAGCAGGAGGTATCTTAGGGACTATCTTAGGCTATAGTAATATCCCTGAATATTGGATGAAGGGACTTAAAGATGCCGAAGATATCAATTTTAAATATACTGACATTTCCTTAAATAAAGTATATGAGATGAGCTTGAAGCATGCTTTATATATGATAGAAAAAAATGAAGGAAAAATAGATGGCGACAATATTACTATCAAAACACAAAAACCTATAACAGTACGTCTCGAACAAAATTTTGAAGGTATGTATCCTGTCAAAAAAGTAGAGTTCTATAGCACAGATAAGAATCCTATTGAATTTGAATTTGAAGGAACAGGATTTGTCCTAAGAGGTGATGCACAAAGAAAACATGAGAAAGCTCCATATGGTGAGTTAACCGCAAAATTATATATTAATGATGAAGAAGTAGAAACTGCAGAATTTCCTCTAAGCTACAAATACCGTCGCCACGATTTGTTTTGGAAATACCAGTTACCACTGGGTAAGTATAAGGTAAAAATAGAATATGCTCCCAATGATGATTATCGTCTCAGGACCTGGGATTATATAATATATTCTGACAAGCCTGTACAAACAAAACATCTTGAATGACCTAGCAATTAGAATAGACAATTCTGATAGACTCTAAAAAAACAAACTAAATCTAATATGCGTATTTCCAGAAGCGTCTGGAAAAGATCTAACCTTTTAAATTTTAAACACATGAGATCACAAACCATTCTAATCTTGTGCTGTCTCTTCGGTATGCTTGGATATTCTATCAATGCCGAGGCCAGTGTTAATGAAAACAAAAATGATGGAAATGCAAGGCACTCTGTTTCTGTACAAAATGATATTATATCAGGAACAATCATCGATAAAGAGGGATTTCCTTTACCTGGTGTGACTGTTACTGTTAAAGGTACCACCAAAGCTACAATGACAGATATTGATGGAAAATATGAGATTAATACAAAATCTGGTGATATATTGGTATTTTCATTTATAGGCTTTCTTTCTCAAGAAGTAGTCGTAGGTTCACAAAAAATAGTTAATGTAACTCTGTTAGAGAACAGTTTATCTTTAGAAGAAGTTGTTGTCATGGGATATGGAGTTCAAAAAAAGAAACTAATAACAGGAGCTACCGTTCAGATATCTGGTCAAGATATAGAAAGATTAAACTTCACAGATGTATTAGGTGCACTACAAAGCCAGTCGCCAGGAGTTAATATAACACCAAACTCTGGAATGCCAGGTGAAGGTTATAAAGTAAATATTCGTGGACTGGGCACAACCAGAGATGCAACACCTTTATATGTTATAGATGGTGTGGCCGGAGCAGACATCAATAATTTGAATCAATCGGATATTGAGTCAGTAGATATACTGAAAGATGCGGCAACAGCAGCAATATATGGAGCTCGAGCCGGTAATGGGGTTATACTTATTACTACAAAGAAAGGGAAGCATGGCAAACCCACACTATCATATGATACCTATTACGGATTTCAGAATGTATACAAAATGCTGACCCCACTAAATGCGCAACAATATATGGCCATTCAGAATGAAGTGAACTTTAATGAAGGGGCACCAGCGTTCGATTATGCCACAAGGCTACCAGTTATCTATCAACAGATAATGGATGGAACGTTTAACGGAACCAACTGGATGGAAGAGATTCGAAATAAAAATGCTCTTACATATAGCCATTCCCTTAATTTAACAGGAGGAACAGATGCATCCACATATTCGTTAGGCTTTTCCTATACATCGCAAGATGGAACATTGGGAAAGCAAGCAGATCCTAGTTATGAGAGATATACTGCACGTATAAATTCAGACTATGTCATCCTGAAAGTAAAAGATTTTGATGCAATTAAAATCGGAGAAAATGTGACATTTACACAGAAACTCAAGAGTGGTATCGGAATTGATGATATTTACTGGAATGATATCCGAAATATGTTAACAACCTCGCCCTTGATGCCTGCATACAACAAAGATGGAGGATTTTACGACCAGTCCAATAAACTAGAAGATGGATGGAATATTGAAGCAAGTACATATAATCCTATAGCTGCAATGGTCTATCAAAGAGGTATGAATAAGAATAAATCAAACTCTTTATTAGCAAATGTATACATAGAAATACAACCTATTAAGAATCTGAAATTCAGAAGTAGTTATGGTTATAAAAAGGAAGATGGCACATATCGTCAATACGTACCTGCATTCCAACTATCTTCAACTAATAGCAATGCAGTAGATCAAGTAAATCAATCTGCATGGAATGGTTCGAGCTGGACATTAGATAACACGCTTTCCTATATTTTCAAACTAAAAGATGTTCATAATTTTGATATTATGCTAGGTCAATCATTAGAGAAATCAGGAAATGGTGAGTCTGTAGGGGGATCAAATGCTGAGTCTTTGTTCCCGGGAAATTTCGATTATGCCTGGATTGATAATACCAAAAACACTACAGGAAATATGAAGTCTGTAACAGGTTCCAGATGGAGTGAAGGTGCGTTAGCTTCTTTCTTCGGACGTGCAAATTATAACCTGAAAGAAACCTATATGGCTTCATTTATACTACGTACTGATGGTTCTTCAAACTTTGCCAAAGGTAATCGATGGAGATATTACCCTTCCGTTTCAGCTGGTTGGGTAATAACGAACGAAGAGTTTATGAAATCTACTACAGATTTTATGGATTTCTTTAAGCTGAGAGCAAGTTGGGGACGAAATGGTAATTGTAATATCGGATCTTTTTTATACTCCTCTCAAATAAGCCTTAATGCACCTTATGGATTCGGATTAGATAAAGATGCGAACTACGTGGGAGCTTATCTTAAACGACTGGCAAATCCTGATTTAATATGGGAAACCTCAGACCAAATAGATATTGGATTCGATTCACGTTTTCTTAATTCTCGGTTAGGTGTGTCCTTAGATTGGTATAGAAAAAAAACTACAGATTGGTTAGTAGAAGCTCCCGGACTTGATACATGGGGAACAAATCCACCAATGATAAATGGTGGTAGTGTTAGAAATCAAGGAGTTGAAGTCGATTTTAATTGGAATGACAGAATTCAGGACTTCAACTATGGCGTCAAATTGAATTTTGCAACCAATAGCAATAAAGTCTTGTCTATAGATAATGATGAACGTATCATTTACGGTCCAGAAAATGTATTAATTGATGGGACATCAGAAATATTCCGTGCCGAAGTAGGATATCCGATAGGCTACTTCTACGGATATAAAACAGCTGGAGTATTTCAAAATGCCGAGCAACTGGCTAATACACCTGTAAAATTAAATAATGCAAAAGTAGGTGATGTTATTTTTGTAGATCATGACGGGAATGGAGTAATTGATGAAGGTGATAAAACCAAAATAGGCAATCCGCATCCGAAACTGACGATGGGTTTCAGCTTAAATTTTGCATGGAGAGGCGCAGATTTATCTATAACAACATATGGAGCTTTCGGGCATCAGGTTGCACGTTCTATTCGAGCTTTCAATACACAACAGATATTTGAACGCTGGCATGGAGAAGGAACTTCAAACTATCTACCTCGTCTGACAAATATTAGTCATCCTAACTGGAATTATTTTTCAGAAATTCATGTAGAAGACGCAGATTATCTGAAAATACAGAATGTTACATTTGGGTATGATTTTAAAAATCTTATACCAAAACTTCCGCTTGGTCAAGCCAGATTGTATGTAACAGCTCAAAATCTATTCACATTCACCAAATATTCGGGTATGGATCCTGAGATTGGATATTCGGCAGGTGTTCCATGGTCCAAAGGAGTTGATCTTGGCTATTATCCCGCAGCAAGAGTATTAATGTTTGGTGCTAATCTTAAATTTTAAATTATAAAGACATGAAACGAATAATATATTTTATATCAATAATTGCTGTTTTGTCTTTAATAAGTTGCGACGACTTTCTTGACACAAAAAATTATAGTGAAAAGGATCTGACCAACTTTCCGGAAACAGTAGAAGATGCCAACCAAATGCTAACTGGTATTTACGCTTCAATGAATGTTGACATATTATCAGGCTTTTATATTGCTGAGTTAGCTTCTGACGACCGTTTTGGTGGTGGTGGTGAAGGTGATAAATTTATGCATGCTATTGATCGCCTGATGACAGATTATCCAGATCGCTTTAGCGGCTTATGGTGGGCACGCTATAGAGGTATAGAAAGAGCGAATTTATTGTTCGAAAATATAGACCGTGTAAGTGGTTGGAAAAATGAACAACAAAAGAATCAGGTAGTAGGTGAAGCCTATTATCTACGTGCTATGTTCTATTTCGAGTTGATGCAGGTGTATGGAGAAGTTCCTCTGATGCTGACAACAGAAGCATTGAACTTACCTAAATCTTCGGCAGAAGAGGTATATGCCCAAATTACATCTGACCTGAAAAATGCAATAGAAATGATGGACGATGCCAAATATGATCCTGATCTTGCAGGTCATGCTACTAAATGGTCAGCAGAAGCTCTAATGGCTCGAGTATTTTTATTTTATACAGGATATTACAAAAAAGAATCATTACCTCTTGTTGAAGGAGGAAATGTAACAAAAACAGAAGTAACAAACTGGTTAAGCGATTGTATCAATAATAGTGGACATGAACTAATAATAGACAATGTAAATCCAGGAAATGGATTTTATAACCTTTGGCCATATTCTAACGAATATACAGCAGTGGACTATCAGTGGGCACAAGACAAAAAAGTAAAATGGGTAGGAGATGGCAATAAGGAAACTGTATTTGCTATCAGATATAATAATTTTGGTAACTGGGATCAGACAGGTTATACCAATATGCATGCAACACACTTCGGAATACGTACTCCGAATGGTAATACATCTACTTTCCCGTTTGGCGAAGGTTATGGAGCTGGAACAGTTAATCCTCAGTTAGTAGAATATTGGAAATCTGTAGAACCCAATGATATTCGTTTATGGGGATCAATTATTGATGTCGAAAATGATCTACCCGGATTTGAGTGGGGGGCAGATTTACAAATGGAAGAAACAGGCTATTTTCAAAAGAAGTATCTGGCAATCACTGCCTATGATTATACAGATGGAGGTAGGGAATTCGTTACGTCTTATTCTCACCTTATGTATGGCACACCTAGGGCCCCGGTAGAATTGGCTAGTACACAAGATCTTGTTCTTATCAGATTTGCCGATGTTTTATTAATGCATTCAGAACTGACTCAAACTTCTGATGGAATCAACAAAGTACGTGAACGTGCCGGATTAACTGGTGTTGGAGCTTATACTTTTGATGCATTAAAGAAAGAACGTAGACTTGAATTGGCTTTTGAGGGAGTACGCTGGTATGATTTGATGCGTTGGGGAGAAGCTTCAACCGCACTGGATAAACAAGGGGACGTAATGGTAAGGAATATGGGTGGAGATCCTGTACAAATGGCTGTATATGGAGGTGGATGGTCTGCACGCTATGCTGCTACAGGAGGATTCTGGCCTATACCTCAGACACAGATAACACGGTCTGCAGGAGTTTTGGTTCAAAACAAAGGCTGGGGAACTGCTGACGCTGAATATCGCGGATGGTAATTCTATTATTCGATTAATAAAAAGAAAAAACTATGAAAAATATAATACTTACAATATTGGCATTAACGTTGTTGATCGCTTGCTCCCCCATCGAAAAAGATTATTCTATGGGAAGAGATTATACTGCTGATGAACTTGATATTTCGGTCAGAGCTGTAGTAATAGATGGGAAAAACACTAACAAACTTATTTTTGAGAATCATTCTCCAATATTAGGAGAATGGGACTACTCTTTTGGCGTAACTAACCAACAAGTTGTAGACACAGCTATAATTGTAATTGCTGGTCCTGTATCTGTTACTTTTAAAGGATTAAATCCTAGCGGATCTGTTGTAACCAAAAGCTTTCAGGTAGATGTTGAAGATTTATACTTTCCGGTTCCTCCTGAGTGGGGATTATTCTGTGGCGATGGAACTAAAGTTTGGGAATGGCAAACAGATGAAGCCTGTTTCGGAGCTGGTGGATGGCAGGGAAGCCATTACCCATGGGATCCAACAGATCTTTCAAATCTCGAAGGTGGATGGTGGAATCAAGCCGGATGGGGACGGGGTGCCAGCATGTCCTTCTCTATACGTGGAGCTGGATTTTCAAAAACAAATGCTTCCGAAACAAAAACTGAGACAGGTACTTTTACCTTCGATATGTCACAAAAATTAATGAGTGTATGGGAACCTGATGAAGTATGGTCGCATGGAAAATTACGAATCAATGGCGGAACTTCCATTCTTGCAGGACGTGTTCCTCATTATGAGTTTTGGTATATTTATGATGTATATGAATTTGAGATCATAGAACTTACAGAAGATAGATTAGTATTAGGTTATTGGATTGAACCAAGGGAATGGTCAGACACCGTATATCTTTGGATTTTCAGGCCTAAATCCGAATGATAGTTTTTTAAATTTAAGGGAATCAGAGAGTAGAGCGCTACTCTCTGAGTTTTTTATCTAATTCATAATTTTAAGCTTAACTAAAAATGATATTATGAAAAAAACTATTTTATACTTTCTACTAATAGTTTCAAATGGATTGGCTGCACAAATTCAATACAACGGCTTAGACTCAAATATGGGTAATTTATATATGTTGTCAAATGCCAAGTCGCGATCGATTAGTCCCGAAAATTTTACAGGGGGAAAGGGAAAAGGTGGTATGGCAGATCCTATAGCCGATAAAGATAAGCCTAATCAAGCGAATTCAGCATTTCAAGCCCGGGATTTAGGACAAGGCTGGAAAGTAAATCCATATATCCGTATTCAGCCTAAAGAAATATTTACATTAGCTGAGATAGAAGGTCCGGGAGCAATTCAACATATATGGATGACACCAACTGGAAACTGGCGATTTTCTATTATCCGTGTTTATTGGGATGATGAGAAAGAGCCATCGGTAGAATGTCCGGTTGGGGATTTCTTTTGCATGGGCTGGGGAGAGTATGCTCCTTTATCCTCATTGGCTGTTTGTGTAAATCCCGGAAGTGCTTTCAATTGCTATTGGACAATGCCATTCAGAAAAAAATGCCGGATAACAATGGAGAATATAAATGATGCCGAAGCTATGAATTTGTATTATCAGATTGACTATACATTGACTGAAGTACCGGATAACGCCGCATACTTTCATGCTCAATGGAAAAGAATAAATCCAAATGTAACTTCAGATTATACTATTGTAGAGGGAATTAAAGGAAAAGGTCACTTCGTAGGCTTGTATCTAGCACAAGGTGTAAATAACAATGGATGGTGGGGAGAAGGTGAAATTAAATTCTTCATGGATGGCGATACCAAGTTTCCTACAATATGTGGTACAGGTGCTGAAGATTACTTTTGTGGATCATACAATTTTGACAGAGGAGGACAATATAAAGAGTTTCATACACCTTATAGTGGGTTGCATCAAGTAATTCGTCCGGATGGGACATATAGGTCTCAACAACGTTTTGGGATGTATCGCTGGCATATAACAGACCCTATACGTTTCGAGAAAGACCTGAGAATTACTATTCAGGATTTAGGTTGGAGACATGGCGGAAGATATCTTCCTCAGAAATCAGATATGGCATCTGTTGCTTTTTGGTATCAAACAGAACCTCACTCTTCATTTCCGAAATTACCAGGATGGGAAGAACTTGAGGTTAATTAATAAACATAAATAAGACTATATGTATCACATTCATAACCTATCATTAAAATTCTCTATAGGATTATTGGGATTATTACTCTCTTCTATAATTTCAGCTCAGACAGGATTATATGATCTGCGATGCGAAGCTCTTAAAAATCCATTGGGTATAGATAATGTATCACCAAATCTCAGCTGGAAAATTAAATCAGAAAGAAACGGTTTTAAACAAATGTATTATCAAATACTTGCAGCATCTGATGAAAAATTATTGTCAAAAAACATAGGTGATTTATGGAATTCGGGAAAAGTAAAATCTGATAAGTCTGTATGGGTCACATATTCAGGGAAGACCTTAGAATCTAGAAGCCTGGTTTATTGGAAAGTAAGAGTCTGGGATGAGAAAGGAAATGCTACAGATTGGAGTACCAGTGCTAATTTTTCCATAGGTTTATTATCTGCAAATGATTGGAAGGCAAACTTTATCGGAGCAACAACAGATGATGTAAAAGCAGAGTCTCCATTATTAAGAAAAACATTTAATTATTCAGGTAAGAAGCAAATATCCTTATTACACGTAAATTCATTAGGTTATCATGATATATATGTAAATGGTAAAAAAGTAGGCGACGCTGTTCTTACTCCGGCGGTATCACAATTTGATAAACGTTCTTTGATCATAACCTATGATATATCTTCCTTCCTCAAAAAAGGTGAAAATGATTTGGTTTTATGGTTAGGGAAAGGATGGTACAGAAACCAAGGCGTTGTAAGTGGAGGCCCTTATGTGAGAGCTCAGTTAGAAACATATTCTAAAGGAGAATGGATAAAACTAATTAATACAGATGAAACTTGGCTAACAAGAAGAAGTGGCTATTCTGACCCGGGAAAATGGACAGCATGGCAATTTGAAGGAGAAGTAATAAATGCAACTGAATTGTTACCGGATCTTACTTCCGGTTCATTAAATAGTGTAGAGTGGGATGCAGTCAGATGTGTAGAAATACCACAACATATAGCTTCTCCGCAAATGGTAGAACTGAACAAAATACAAGAAAAGAAGAATCCGATTTCTGTTAGGCAATTAAATGATTCAACCTGGTTGTTTGATATTGGTACTAATATAACCGGGTGGACAGAAATTAAATTCCCTCAGTTAAACGTAAACCAGAAAATAAAGATTAGTTATTGTGATTTTTTGAATGATGACAACAGTTTCAGAGAAAAGAATGATTATGATTATTATATTGCTTCGGGAGAGGGAAATGAAATATTTATAAACAAATTTAACTACCATGCATATCGATATATCAGGATTACAAACCTCAGAGAATGCCCTCCGTTATCGGATATATCTTCTTATCTGATCCATACAGACTATAGCGGAAATTCTTCCTTTAGTTGTTCTGATACAGATTTGAACGCGATTCATGACATGGTACAATATACACTACGTTGTCTGACCATTGGTGGATATATGGTAGATTGTCCACATCTTGAACGTTTGGGTTATGGAGGTGATGGTAACGCATCTACGCTTACTGGACAAACTATGTATGATTTTGCACCATTATATAGCAATTGGATGCAGGCATGGGCAGATTGTATCAGAGAAGATGGTAGCATGCCGCATATAGCACCTTGTCCTTGTTCTGCAGGCGGAGGTCCTTATTGGTGTGGTTTTATAATAACAGGTTCATGGCAAACCTATATCAACTATGGAGATAAACGGCTAATAGAAAAATATTATCCGGTAATGAAAAAATGGTTTGAATATGTGAAATTATACACAAAAGACGGATTGCTGCAACAATGGCCCGATACAGATTACAGGAATTGGTATTTAGGCGATTGGGCTACACCGGAAGGTATAGACCAGACAAACATCCAGTCTGTAGACCTGGTTTCCAACTGTTTTATCAGTGATTGTTATAATACAATGGAAAAAATAGCAAATACTTTAGGTTATAATAAAGATAAAAATGAATTTATAAGAAAGCGTGAAGAGCTGAATAAACGAATACATTCAGCTTTCTACAATCAGGAACAAAAGAGCTATTCAACAGGTACACAAATAGATCTAATATATCCATTATTAGTGGGGGCAACGCCTAAGAATATAATACCAGACGTAATAAATACTTTATATAGAGAAACAGAAAAACGGTTTAATGGTCATTTGTCTGCAGGACTAGTTGGCGTACCTATTATTACCCAATGGGTTACCCAAACAGGTTCTGCAGACTATATGTATAACATGTTGAAAAAAAGGGAATATCCCGGATATCTTTATATGATAGATAATGGAGCCACTACCACCTGGGAACACTGGAATGGAGAAAGAAGCCATATACACAATTGTTATAATGGTATTGGATCGTGGTTTTATCAGGCATTAGGTGGTATCATTCCCAACGAAGAACAGGCCGGCTACAAACATATACTCATTCAGCCTCAATTAATAAAAGGTATTGAATGGACAAAAGCTTCAATAGACACGCCTTTTGGAAACTTGTCTATTGAATGGAAATTTGCAGATAGTGAATATATACTGGATGCAGATATTCCTGTTGGTTGTAGCGCTACTGTTATACTTCCTATTGGAGGAAAAATCTATATAAACCATAATATAAATAATTCTGAAACAATACAGCTAGAAAGTGGAAAATATCAGATTATATGTAAGCCTTGATTAATACTTTCATCTTTTTAATCTATAACTATGAATATACTTCACAAAGGAACCTTATTATCTCTGTTTTTAATAGGAATAGGTCTTTTTCTTTTTTCTTGTAATGGAAACAGAATAGAAAATATAGAATCGATACAGATTATACCTATACCACAGGAGATAGCTATTGGAACAGGAACATTCACATTGGATGTAAATACCCCAGTTTATACAAATATGACAGGTGATGAAAAAAACACTATTTTAGAGTATCTGAAGTTATCATCTCTACAGCTTTACAAAGAGGGACAAAGAGAAAGTATAGGAGGCCTTCGATTACTTTTGGTAGAAAATACAAATAAAAAAAGTCCTGAATCTTATCATTTACAAGTTAATTCGTCAGGAATCAAAATAGAAGCAACAGATGGAGCCGGTATATTTTACGGCATACAGACATTATTACAACTCGTACAACAGTACGGCATGGAAAAAATTCCAGCAATATCAATTAATGATTATCCATATCTCAGGCATCGGGGACTTCTTATTGATGTATCCAGACATTTCTTCTCAAAAGAATTCATTAAAAAGCAAATTGATATGATGGCTTACTATAAAATGAATCGCCTACATTGGCATTTAGTAGATGGTGCAGGCTGGAGAATTGAAATTAAAAAATATCCGGCACTAACAGATAAAACTGCATGGCGTCCTTATGAAAACCTTGTAGAATGGTCGGATAATGGTAAGAAATACTGTAATAAAGACAAAGAAGGTGCTTATGGTGGCTATTATACGCAAGAAGATATAAAAGAGGTTGTTGAATATGCTACGAAAAAGCATATTACAATTATACCTGAAATAGAAATGCCGGGACATAGCGAAGAAGTCCTTGCTGCTTTCCCTGAATTATCATGTGCAGGAGAGGCATACGTAAATTCAGATTTTTGTATAGGTAATCCTCAAACGTTTGTTTTCCTCGAAAATGTATTAAGCGAAGTAATGGAGCTTTTCCCTTCCGAATTTATCCATATAGGAGGCGATGAAGCTGAAAAAAACGGATGGAGAACTTGTCCTAAATGTAATCGACTGATGAGACAGGAAGCATTGAAAGATGTGGATGAGCTTCAAAGTTATATGATTCATCGCATTGAGGCTTTTCTGAATACTCATGGACGAAGACTTTTAGGCTGGGATGAAATAATGCAGGGAGGATTAGCTCCGAATGCTACTGTTATGTCTTGGCAAGGAGAAGAATATGGCATTAATGCTGCACAAAAGGGACATGACGCGATTATGACACCAATCAATTATTGTTACTTTAACTTTTACCAAGATGCACCAGATGCACATGCCTTATCTTGGGCCGGCTATACTCCTTTAGAGAAGGTTTATGCATACAATCCCGTTCCAGATTCGCTAGATATTGAAGCTCGGCAACACATTCTGGGTATACAAGGTAATGTATGGGCTGAATATATTCCTACAGAGGAGAATGAAGAAATGATGATTTGGCCAAGAGCTCTGGCAATAGCAGAAACAGGTTGGTCATTGCCTGAAAGAAAATCATATAAAAGATTCAGGGAGAATACACTAAAGGCCGTTGAATTTATGCAATCTAAAGGTTATAGTCCGTTTGATCTTAAAAATGAGGTCGGACAGCGTAAAGAATATACTGATACGATACGCCACCTAGCTTATCAGAAGCCTGTTGAATATAAACAGATGTATACATATGAGTATCCGGCAGGAGGTAAAATGGCATTAACAGACGGATTGCAAGGTGGTTGGGCACCAGATGACAATCGCTGGCAAGGATTCATAAGCAATAGCATGGATATACTTATAGACATGGAGACCATGCAAGAAATACACTCCATAGAAGCTACATTTATGCAAGATGGTTTTGGCTGGTACTGGATGCCTAAAGAAGTAGAAATATATGTATCTTCAGATAATAAAGATTTTACCCTACTTTCAACTGTGAAAAATGATATTCCTTTTAATCAAACAGGTTTCTTTCTAAAGAAATTCGGATGGAATGGAAAGACTACCGGACGTTATATCCGCTATATTGCAAACCCTGATAAAGAGAATAAGAAAATAGGATTTATTTTTGTAGATGAAGTAATTGTTCAATAACAATCTATCACTGAATATCAAATGATAAATATTCATCTAATATGAAATTTGATAATACCGATTTTACCAGCTCATCAGGAATTATCATCAATGTAGTAGAAAGTGCTTCTGCATCAATTGCATTTACAGCCTTAACTGATACTATTTTCTTAGCTTCAGTATAGGTTCCGGTATGAGGATCGAAGATATGCTTTGCATGGCTAGGCATGTTGCCCGATGTGGAAAGGGTGTTGTCCACCAGTTCCACTATTCCAAGTGTATTTTGAGGATTATATGGATCTTCTATTCCAATAGGCCAATAATCACCATGAGGATGGGAGCCTAATGCTAAAACAGAACTATTTCCAAAATTAACTAGTGCACAATCGACCTTTTGGTCGTTCAGAATATCTCGGATTTTCTCCAATGCATAGCCCTTGGCATATGCACCTAAATCTAATTGAATTTGTCCGTCCTGAAAGAAAACAGTTTGTTTTTTTATATCTAAAATAACCTGATTATAGTCTTTAAGGCTGATATCAAAATAACCAGAAGTCATATTGAAATATTGCTTACAATCCATCAGTACAGTCCATAATTCATTACCCACACGAACCGGAGAGTGACCAGCCTTTTGATTTATTTTATATAATTCACTCCTCTCATCAAATTTGTTGAATAAGTGGGACAAGCGGCAGATTTCATTTTCGATCTTCTCCCAACAGATCATCGATATATTTTTATCAGGTCCTACTATTATAACATCCAGCCTGGTACCCATTGCATGCATCAATGAGCCATGAAATAAATTTGACGATTCGTAAAATTCTGAAAAAGAGTTTGATGTATCCATGGTTATCAGTTTATTGAACAAATTAAAAATAGTAAAAAGATTCAATAGTAAAAAATAATAAAAGAGGAATGGATAAACTACCCTTGTTCCTCTTTTATTGCTACCACTAAACCCTATTTAGGCAACCATAATTTCTATTTTCAAATATTTAATCCCAGCCTGGATTTTGTTCCAATGTTGGATTCAATGTAATTTCCTGTTGAGGTATTGCCCACAAGTAGAAGTGATCAGGGAAGCCTCTTAAATGGCGACCTTCTGCACCAGTAAATTCTCTCATCCAGACACCATCAAGTAATCCTTTGGCTATTTTCCATCTGCGAATATCTGAATATCGCATTCCTTCTCCACAAAGTTCAACTTTTCTCTCATGACGTATTCTTTCTCGCATCTGATCTTTATTCAACCCTGTTGGAAGGTCAGGCATACCAGCTCTGTCACGGACATCATTTACTGCATCATAAACAGATTGATCTGGAGATGCTAGTGCCTCATTCTGTGCCTCGGCATACATCAACATCACATCAGCTAAACGAATAAGAGGATAATTCTGTGGCGCATACATACGTAAAGTATACTTAGTTCCAGTTTCTACAAATTTTCTCCAACCATAACTGCCATTTTGCCAAACAATTTGATATGAATCTGCAGCACTTGTTATAGGAAATCTGTAAGTATATGTTACATCACCCTTACCTACAATTGTTGACCATGGAACCAATATCGATTGTTGTAAGCGCGGATCTCTGTTTTCGAATAACTTTTTAACAGAAGCTTCATCATGCCAGTTCTCGGCAACATTAGGATCAAATGGATCGCCATTTTTGTTTGTGAAATTGCTGAAATCGAATGGAGAACCATCTATCATTTCGTATGAATTGACTAACTCATTTGTAGGACGAGTATACTGTGAAGCTGATATAGCAAGAGACGAAGTACTTGATCCATAAGCTCTGTCGGTTTGTACGCCATGCCCTGTTTCCTCTATATATTGTACATCAAAAATTACCTCACTATTATTATTTCCTGCCACACGGAACAGAGTATGATAGTCATCAAGCAATTTACGGTCGCTTTTCTCCATTAGTTCTTTAAAGTCAGCTGCAGCTTTTGCATATTCCTTAGCCCAAAGGTGAGCCTTGCCTCGCATTGCCAGTGCCGCCCATTTAGTTGCACGACCGACATTCGGTCCTTCATATTTTCCCGGTAACAGTGCATATGCATCTGTCATATCTTGCACAATGAATTCATATACTTCTCTTTCTGTATTTCGTGGCTTATATGCTTCGCTTGGATCCATGGGGAAATCGTAAATAGGAACACCACCGAAATAATCCCATAATTTGAAATAAAAGTAACCTCTGAAGAACTTAGCTTCACCTAAACAGCGATCTTTAATCTGAGCATCCATCGCAATATCCGGAACATATTTAAGAGCAGTATTTGCCCTGTAAATACCTTTATAAAATATTCCCCAAGAGTTTAAAAAGAAACTTGCATTCGTAGGATATGATCCTGTTGTAAGCCCGGTATTAAGCGAATGATAGGAAATATCTGAAAAATCATCCAGCATTCCTTGTGTCACAATGGAATTTGTAAATTCACGGTTTGCATGATAAAGGGGATTAATACCCAATATTGCATTTTCCTGAGTTGTCCAAAAACCTCCATCTGATAATCCGACCAGTGAGTTGCGGTCTAGAAAGTCATCGCTACAAGAAGATAGAAGACAAAGCGATAGTAAAATTGTTATTATTTTGTTTTTCATCTCTCTTTCAATTTAAAATGTTAGATTTAAGCCAATAACCCATTGTTTCATAAGAGGATAAGCCATTGTCGTATTTTCCGGATTATACCCTTCAAAGTCGGTAAATGTGAAATAGTTTTCCAAATTTGTATATACTCTTAATCTCTCAACCTGAAACTTAGATGTAAGTTTTCTTGGTAAAGTATATCCCACTTGTATTGATTTTATCCTGAAATAAGATGTGTTATACAACCAGTAGTCACTATAATAAGTATTGGAAACACCTGCTATTTGTAAGCGTGGGTATTTGGTCGATTTATTTTCCGGAGTCCAATGGTTTAAAACATTAGTTCTTAACAAGAAGCCTTCATTTATATTAAAGCTATTAATTCCATCTTGTGCCCAATATCCTTTTGCTCCACTAACTCCCTGTCCAACAACATTGAAATCAAAATCTTTATATGCAGCATTGATGTTCAAGCCATAAGTCATTTTCGGAAGAGTTGAGTAATCTTTGATTACGCGATCATCTTTATCAAAAATCTTATCTCCATTTGTATTCTTATAAAGTATATCGCCTGGTACAGGAATGCCTTTATTATATAAGTCAGTGCTAAAGGTGTACCCGTCTGCTACCAACTGATCTATTTCTGCTTGATCTTGTATGATGCGGTCAAATTCAAGCACATAGAAAGCTCCGTAAGGACTACCTTCTTTTATGATAGTTGCTCCATTTATTGACTCATCTCCATATTTAACAACTTTATTGCTTATTGTAGATAAATTTCCGCTAATACTATATGAGAAATCCTTTCCAACATTTCCATGGTATGTTAACTGCAACTCCATACCTTTGTTTCTCATTTCTGCAATATTTTGCCAAGGAGCTGTAAGATTACCTAATACATATGGAACAGGAATTTTTGCTAATATATCATTGGTTGTTTTATTATAATATTCAGCACTTAAAGATAATCTGTTCTGTAACAGAACCAGATCAACACCAATATTAGTCATAGTAGTAGTTTCCCATTTTATCTTACTATTTGCCAATGCAGTAGGAGCAACACCTTGTTGCAAACTTCCTCCGAATGGATATTGCAAAGAGTTATATATAGCTTGATATGCGTAATCTCCGATTCTATTATTTCCAAGTTTACCCCATGATCCTCTTATTTTAAAATCATCGAAAACAGCTTTTAATGGCTGAGCAAAAGATTCTTCGGTAACTCTCCATCCTGCTGAGAAAGAAGGGAAAAATCCCCATCTATGATCTTTAGAAAATCTAGAAGAGCCATCATAACGTGCATTAGCTTCGAATAAGTATTTACCTTTATAATCATAGTTAATACGTCCGAAATAAGATCTAAGAGCATCATCGGTTCCAGAACCAGTTATAGCATTCATAAGCACACCGGCATCCATTATATATATAGCATCGTCTCCCAAAATATCTTCCTTCGTTGCATTAAATTTATCCATGCGGTTATATTGTTGGTCGAAGCCTACTAATGCTGCAAAGTTATGTTCTTGATTCAACGAATAATTGAATCTTAATAACGTATTTAAAATGGTTGTATAATTCCTTTGGCTGCCATTAAATAATTTATCATCAGTCAGGCCTCCAGGTTCTTTTGTTTCTGTTTGAAAATTCCAGACATCATAAGGTCTGTAATATTCCCAGTTACGTCTATTGTCATAGTTAAAGCCAAAACTGCTTTCCCATTCCAAAAAGTTAAAGAATTTGACCTTTTTGTAAACTTTCAGTCCTAACTTTTGCCTCTCATAGTTTCCTCGTATATTATCAACATAAGCCCGTGTATTTTTCCCTATGGCTAAACCAGGAAACATTTCTCTACCATATCGGCCATCCTCAGATTTTGGAGTTACCCCGGGTGTTGTATTTTTTATCAAGTTGAAAAAACTAGTAACATCAATCGGATCTCTATCTGACCACGAGCCGAATACATTCGCTCCCATATCAAGCCATTTAGTTACTTTAGAATCAGCACTCAATCGGAAAGAATATTTTTTATAACCGGAATTATCTATAATACCTTTATTATCAAGGTAACCAAGAGATAATGAAAAATTATTCTTACTGTTTCCTCCTCTTACTGTCAAATTATGCTCTGTAAGAACAGAAGTATTGAGCATTTCGTCATACCAGTCAGTATTCGGATAAAGTGGATTTCCTTTAGCTGACTCCTGTCTCCATTCTTCAATGAGGCTATTTGCAAATTGTTCTTTGCCATATGCAGCATTTACCATCTCCATATGAGTTGGCATATCGTTTATGAAGTCAATCTTTTTAGCTGTACTCTGCCAGCCCACATAACCATTATAATTGACAGATACCTTACCTTCACTTCCTCTTTTGGTAGTAACAAGGATAACTCCATTAGCAGCTCGCGAACCATATATTGCCGAAGATGCTGCATCTTTAAGTACTGATACACTTTCTACATCATTTGGGTTCACATCATTCAGTGCTCCGGGCACACCATCTATCACCACCAAAGGTGAAGAGTCATTCATTGTTCCTCTACCTCTAACCAGAATATTGACATCTTCAGCACCTGGAGTCCCCGACAATTGAGAAATATTAAGGCCTGCACTTAATCCTGTAAGGGCAGAAGATAGGTTCATCGTAGGACGACTAGCTATTGCTTCATCAAACTTAACAGACGAAACTGCACCTGTCACATTTTGTTTCTTCATTGTGCCGTAACCTACAACTACAACATCCTCCATCATATGAGAGTCTTCTATCAGTTCTATATCATAATCATTTCTTGAACCGATTGTAATTTCTTTCGAATGGTATCCAAGATATGTAACAACTATTACAGAACCAGTATTTACTGTCAAAGAGAATTTTCCATCAATATCAGTCATCGTAGCATTTGTTGTGCCTTTAACGGTAACACTTGCACCGGCAAGTGGTTCCCCGGCCTCATCTTTTACACTACCTTGTATCTTCTTTTGCTGTTGCGTCGAAGCAGGTGATAATGCCTCAGTATTACTACTGTTCCGCGCTTCATCATGCGTGTAAGCATATGCGGTAATATTGGATAACCCCAACATTACGGAGCAGGTAAGTACTCCTAAAATAAGCTTCTTGAAGTTTTTCATATTATTAGATTTTTACAATTTACATTGGTTTATAGCCTTAAAACTTTTTTTATTTTCCAAAAGACAATTAGACAATGTGTTTCGTGAATGGCATTTTAATTAATTACTAGATTTTCTTTTTTAGTCCAGATACCTCATTTTGTTATATTCATATTTTCAAAGTTTAGAGGATGGTTAAATACTTAAGAATTTTTAAATAGCAGCTATTGGTGTTTTTTTAGAGTCTGTTTTAATTTTATAGTAAAGTTTTTCGCTAAAATTTAAACAGGCTCTTAGTATTTCGGTTACTCTATAAACAAAAATATTGATTCTTTTACCTCTTTAGTACTATATTCAAGCTAAAGAATCCTCAATTTCCGTCATTTTGAATTTATGAGTTTGTTAAAAGTATCTTCGTCATTATCATATCTTTATATAGATTTTCCTTTTGTATAGCATATTTCCTATTATCCAATTAAAGCCGACAAACAGCAAAGCATATACAAGTGAACCGAAATAATTACCTAGATATGGCTGTATACAGACTTGATATATAAAGTCCCTGATGCTGATAGAGTCCCCATCATATATAAATGATATATTCGCAAATAGAATAGAGAGTACACCTGCTGCTACATATATAAATAATGGATTCACGCCAAATGATTCGAAGAATACACTCCACTTTTTATATCCTTTCATATCTACAATCCATATCAATAATGCCAATAATGTAGAAGCCATTCCACAAGTAACCAGAACAAATGTCGGAGACCATATTTTCTTATTTATTGGACATCCATAGCTCAAAAGGAATCCAAGGAATGTCATTATAGCACCTATAATAAAGAGATATTTAATTCGTTCATTATTATCTTTGGTTCCTAACAAAATTTTACCACAGTAAAATCCAATTAATACATGGCTAATAGCTGGTATTGTACTTAGTAATCCTTCTGGATCTAAAGCTAATCCACTATCCTTATACATATGGTTAGCACCTAAAATAGCCTTATCCAGGATGGAGATTATATTATTTTCGCTAAGCTCAAATCCGTTTCCGAAAAAAAGCAACAAAAAGTATCCGATTAATGTAGTTATTATGATATAAGGAATATATTTATGTTTCACAAGAATAGCAATCAGGGCAGTAGCTCCATATGTAATAGCCAATCTTTGCATTACTCCCAATATGCGGATACGTTCGAAGTTCGTAATACTTTTTATAAAGCGTTCAAAAAATCCTATTTCCTCAGCTGACAAACTTTGGTAAGTCCTGATAGATAAATAAAGCCAACCTAAACCAAGCCCGATAAGAAATATAACCACTGTTCGTTTCAATATTTTAAACAATGTAGGCTTATTAAATTCAAAGTTGAATTTGCGAAGCGATATAAATGTGGATATTCCCATTATGAACATAAAAAACGGGAATACCAAATCTGTAGGTGTAAGCCCGTTCCATGAAGCATGGTTTAATGGCTCATATACATAACTCCACGATCCGGCATTAGTCACCATTATCATTCCGGCGATAGTTATCCCCCGCAATACATCAAGAGAAAGTAGTCTGCTATTAGTGTTTTGAGTCATGATATTAATGTTTTTAAGGATAAATATTATTTACCTATAGTATAAGATCGCCCGGGAGTAATTACATATTTTCCCTTTCCTCCTTTGAAGAAAATAGTGTTTTTCCCAGCCTCAACTTTAAAGTTCATATCTATATTTTTTTCGTTATTCCTTACATTCCAAAATCCGGGTTTTAGATCAGCTAAAAGAATTTGAAATTCAGAATCCTGATCTACATCGAAAGAAAAGGAGTCCTGTACTTGTTCATAGCTTGCACTCATACACACTATACGGTCTTGTATAGAGATAATATATTTATTATCTGTCTCATAAAAATTAATAGGTAAAGGCTCTATTCCATCAGCTGCTGTCTGAAATACAGTAAGAAAGCGATTATGCTTCTTATTTTCCTTAGGATACACCACTACCTGATATGCATTAACTTCGGGCAATGGATATTTTATTTGATACTGAGGCCCCAGAATACTTGTCGAATCCTTTAAGCTTGATATTTCTATTTCTCTATCTTTTGGTAGCGGAAGCAACATATTCATGTGAGTCTTACCTATCTGTCCTCCATTACTATTATGTATAACAACATTCTGATCCGAAAAAGAAGGCTCGTTAAACGTGTTTATCTTCCAATATTTCTCAAAATCATCTTTTGATGTAATAAGATCATCAGCCAATATAATTGCAGCAGGAATATCATCCCTATTCAAATTAAGAAAACAAAAACTACGTGTATAATTACTTATTTTACTATAATAAGCGGCTGTCAGATCAGCTTTGAAATAGCTATATGATGGTTTTAATGTATTCGCTTCGAAATCAGCAGAAAGAACTGTTCCATAGTCGAACCATGGGTCGTTTTTAGCCTCATCAGGTGTCTTTGGATTCCTTTGATTAAACCTACTTCCGCCATCATTGACTTTCGTTCTGTGCGCCAGTTTTTCATCCAGATCTTTAACCAATATTGTATTGTGAGCTACTGATCTTTTATAAAAATTGAAGTCGTAAGGTGTACCATATGCTCTGTATATACCTGCATTAAAAACTTGTTCTCCTCTATAATAAATTTGGAAAGATCCAGCATTGCAATGTTGGTGGTTCCCAAAATGATAGCCTCCACCTCGTATTTCTGCAGCAACATCATTACTCTTTTCATCCATATTCCAACCGGTTCTGGCTGATAATCCCCCTAAGATTGTACCATAATCTATTGATAAAGGCAAAGCATTGAGGTTCGAGTTTGTTTTTAAATCAGGATTATTTACCAACAAGAAAAGTACCGGATTGGTCTTAGCTCTTTTCAATCCACCACGTCGTTCAAACTCACCTTTCACTATGGCATCGTTGGCATATGCATAGTCCAACAATAATGTTTCTGGAAACGACACATGAGTTTTGGTAAACTTATCTCCATCAGCAAAACGTTTACCTCCGGGAAGCTGCATGTATATCCAATATTTGCCGAGGCTAGTAATGTTATCATTAAATATATGTACTCCTGTCATTCTATAAAACATCCATGCTGCATGCATTTCCCAAGCATGTCTGTATGCTCCGTAATCAAACCCTTGATTGTGTCGTGGCGATTGATACTCAAAAGCCCTCATAGGTAATAAGTGTTCAAGTAATAAGTAGGATGTATAGCGATATGGCTGAGGGTCTATATCATAAATAGCAATACTCATAGCCAACAAATCCCTATTAACTTGCGCCTCACTGGCATGCCCATTAACAACATGTTCCTTAAATGGAGGCCATCCTATTTCCATTTCAGGAGCAAGGCGCATCATATGATTATAGAAAGCTTGTTTATCCTTTTCATTCAACAGGTCATAACACCAATCATATGTAATTGCAGCGGTGTAAATAGATTGTCCCAGTTCCCGTGTGATATCTCCATGTCTGACATTACCAAATTCAAGTACTGACAAATAATTCAACATTAAGTTAACAACCTCTTGCCCAACTACACGATCACGAGTCATCAGGTAATAAAAAGCTTTTATAAGTACAATATCCTCAACTTCATTACTATGAAACATTTCTTTTTCCATATCAAATTCGAAAAGAAATGGCTTCTTTGCTTTTTCCTGTACTTCTTGCCAGATAGGAAGATTTTCTCCTTTTGTCAGCCGTTCTCTTATTATAGGCAGATTATCTTTATTAGCCCATAACCGGGGCCTGTTCGCAGGCGGAGTAATATATGGAACATAGCTTTCAGCCTCATCAGGTACAGCAATTGGTATATATTTTTCTATTCGTATGGCCTCTAAAGATATTTTCTCCGGTAACCATAGTTTCAATTCTTGCTCCATATTAAGATCGAAAATCCCCAAATCGTGCCCCGAATATTCATGAAGATTAGAAACTATCCTTCTTGTAACTCTTTGGTCTCCTATTTTAAGTTTGACAAGACGTGTTTCAACTTTCATTCCGGGTTTAATCTCGTCTTCTCTTACTACATCAGCATATATTCTATATTTATTAGCAGCTGGTAATTTTATCTGATATATTATATCCGGTTCGCTTTCTGTATCATTACTTACTCTCTCTGTTATATTATCTTTCAGCGTAACAAGTTTTACTTTAGATGCTCCTGATTTGCCAATCGTTTTAGTAGTCTTTTTATTTATAATGGCTTTATATGCATATAAAGTAGCATTGTATTTTACATCATCTGACAATGGTTTTTGGGCAAACACAGGAATCACAGACAGCAATAATATGCATACAATGAAGCTCTTGATATATAATATGTTGTCTTTATATTTATTCATAGTATATTTTTTATAATAGGGCAATATTACTCCGGCAATAAATAGTCTTTTTCTAACAATTCCAGGTATTCTTCTTTACTCAACTCAGGTTTATAGTTCCTGATAACGTCTTCTATCTTATTATCCTTTAATAAGTCAATAAGCGTATTTGCAACAATTTTAGCTGGAATTACAATCGCTGCATTATAATCTGTAACTTCAAAATCAGGCGCATGCAATCCACCTCTTATTCCTCCCATCATTGGCTGTATAACAGGCATTATATGGGACAAATCTCCCAGATCGGTCGATGCCATAAAATGCCCTTTCTGGTAAATGCTTGTTTCAGGCAGAAACCTTCTTGCATTATCTTCAAAAACATTATTTAGTATGCGATTGCAGATAAGAGGCAGATATCCGGCTGAGGTATATATTTCCATTGTAGCATCAAAATTCTCTCCTGCACTATAGAAAGCTTTATCAAATCTTCTTGAAACAGTATCAATCGATTCAATTGTTGAAGAACGCACATAACCTTGCAGTCTTGTTTCGGAGGGCACACTGTTCACATTATCACCTCCATTGGTTATAATATAGTGAACACGGCTATGATTTTCATCTAAAAAGGTGTCCCGTATGGCATTTATATTGTTTATTCCTTGAATCAGTGCATGAAGAGCATTAATGCCTTCGTGAGGAGCCGCAGCAGCATGAGCTGTTTTCCCCTTGCATACTACTTCTTTAAATTTAAAGCCGCTACCTGTATTATACATATGTATGGAAGCCTCTTCATTATTTGGCTCTGCATGAAGTAGTATTGCAGCATCTATATTGTCAAATAAACCAAGACGGATAAATTCCTGTTTACCGCTCAGATATTTTATTATCCCTTCTTTCTGAAGTTGTCGTCTGTATTCAAGTTGTATATACTCTTCTGCAGGAACAGCTATAAAAGAAATATTTCCCTTCAACTCATCAGATATACCTGCCTCCATCAATGCTTTTGCTACAAGCATTAATATACCTAATTGCAAATTATGTCCGCAGGTATGAGATGCTCCATCTTTGGGTGATGCTTTTGGGCTCTCTTTACATACTACCCCATCCAGCTCCCCAATAAAGGCTATAGTATATTTATCTTCTTTACCTTTAAGTGTTGCTTTCAGTCCTGTTATTGCCAATTCTTGTTCTACATCATATGAACATTCCTTGAGATAATCAGCTACAACCTTCGATGTCCGGTGTTCCTGAAATCCCAATTCGGGATGAAGTTCAATACCTTTTACAAGACTGATAACCTCTTCCGAATATCGGTCAATAATCCTTTCAACTGTATCTTTAATTATTTCCATAGCATTATTGTATTAAAGAGATAAGTTGATTTATAGATATATAGATAGCCCATGCTGTTGCTATCACCAATATGATATTCAAGATAAGGGGATTTCTATATTGTCCCATCACTTTCTTATTATTGGATAAGAATAGTATAACAACAGCAACTATAGGTGCCCCAAATATTGTCATCGATTGAGCGAAAACGATTAGCTGGATAGGGTTAGAACCAAAGATGATTGCTATAATAGTACCAAATACCAATATGCCTGATGCAAACACCTTCACCCAACGATCATTTATAGATTTTCCTAAATGTAGTGCCTCACAGAGGAACATTCCCCCCAAAGCTGCATTAGAAACGTATGATGAAAGAGAAGTTGCAAACAAACCTATCAGAAAGAGCCACTTACCTAAAGAACCAAGAAAAGGCTCTAGTTGTAAACCCATATCTACAGCACTTTTTATCGTAATACCTTGAGGATGAAGAATAGCCGCAGACGTTATGATTATTATAATACCCAACGAACTCAAAATAAGTATACCTACAGTAGCATCTCTAAGTCCTTTTTTCAGGTCTCCAACCTTCCAGTTTTTTCCTTGCACCATATAAGCTTGTCCTGCAGCTCCAGCCACACTGAAAGATGTAGATGCTACAGCTATCCATAATGCTTTATTAGAAGGAGCGGAAGGGACTAAACCTTTAACCAGATCAACCCCATCTATTTCTATAAAAAACAGATTGCCAACAAAAGCAACAATCATTATTAGAACCAAAAATATCATGGTCTTTTCCAATAATGAGTAGAAGTTATTGGAAGTCCAGATGAAAATGAGTGTAACTGTTAGAAACAAAATAGTCCATATCGGTATACTTCCTCCAAAAAGTTCATTCATCGATATGCCAACTCCAACAGTATTACCTGTCTGAAATCCGGCGCAGCTAAAGCATACACTAAGGCCAACAAGTATGGATACTACTCTACCATAGTTATTTTCAACATTTGTCAGCAATGATAGAGGAGATACACATCCCATCTTTGCAGCAACTCTTGTCATACATATCATAAATATGCACGAAACAACAACAACCCATAACATAGTGTAGCCTGTGGTTGCCCCAACATTACTGCATACAGTAATTGTACCAGGTCCTAATACGAGAGCAGCAGTAATAAGACCTGGTCCAAATGATGACAATAGTTGCTGAAAGAAAGGAGTTTTAGTATTCATATCGTTTTGTATTGTTTATTTTAACCATATGGAAAGATTAGAACGAACAAAATCGTCGTCATTCAGATGCGGATAAGCTTTATAAACTCTCGAAATTTCTTCTTTCTGCCCTTCCGACAATACCTCTTCAGAATTCAGACATAATATATTTGTCATTAATCCCTGCCTGAACAGAACCTCATGTAATCCCGGAATACAACCCGCAAATCTATTTTTAGAGTCGAAGAATGCAGCATTCGAATCTGTAATCTGAATTGCACGAGTCAATAAATCTTGAGGTATATCCTTCTCTGAGTCTGTAATGGAATGAATTTCATTCAAAAGATCAACAGCTTTTTTTGTCCATACGCACCAGTGACCAAGTAGCCCTCCCTTTATTCTTATATTTTTTGTACCTGCAGAAGTCTCTACCTTATATTCAGACAAAAGATCTGCAACAATATTATCATCGTTCCCTGTATATAGTGCTATGTCTTCTTCTTTTCCTGCATCACAGATAGCTCTTACAACATCAAACGTTTTATATCTGTCAAAAGGAGCTATCTTTATGCCCAGCACGTTAGGAATAGCTGCAAACTCTTTCCAAAATTCATAAGGCAGATTAATACCTCCTACAGATGTTTGCATATAAAAACCTATAATAGGCATTATCTCTGCTACCTTCGTGCAATGTGTAATAAGCTCATCAAGGCTACTCTCCTTTAACGCCGAAAGGCTTACAAGAGCAGCATGATATCCGGCTGACAAAGCAAAAGATGCTTCTCTTAAAGCCTGCTCTGTCTTTCCACAAACACCTGCTACTTTCAATATCTTTTTGCCTCGAAATTCTGACCAGCTGTCTATTTCTTTAGAGACGAGACTTAACAAGCCCTCAAACAAGCCATGTTCACGTATCTCGAACTGAGTAGAGTGAACTCCGATAGCGATTCCCCCTACCCCACAATCTATATGATAGCGAACAAGTGCTTTCTGATATTTTTCGTCTACAGTACGTGATTCAGTCAAAGCCAGAGGCGTTGCCGGTATCACAGTTCCTTTACGGAATATTTGTAATAAATCACTGTCTATATCTGTTATTTTCATAGAAAAGTATATTAATGATGTCGGTTAGCAATTAGAAGACGAAACACCAGATTTCTCAAAAAGTGACAAAAGTGACTCTTAACTCTACAATTTTATTGATTCCCTCTTTTCCATCTCGTTGGAAGTCCCCCTAGGGGGATTGAGGGGGCAAAAAAAGGTGACAAAAGTGACACTTTTTTCATATTTTTTTATTGTAACCTTTTCCTCTTTATAACTAGTTAAATTCGTACACTAATAACCAGCAAGCTAAAAACACATAGATAAAGCTATAAGCTAAAATTTGCCATCACCCACCTCAAAATGAGTAGGTATATTTAGTTCTTTACCCCCTTGCATAGTCCATTCGGCTTGCATACGGATTAGTTCTTTCGCGTTTACGGATGGACTGCCAAATAGTTTGAAAGATTTTTCAGCATTATTGAGGTATGATCTATCTGTACCAGTAAATTTTACAATAGCTTTCTTACCCATTATTTCAGCCATTTCATCAGCTACTTCTTTTACTGATAACATTTCAGGGCCTGTTATATTCAAATAATTTGCCGGAAATGTACATTCACCCAATGCTAATAATGTGTAGTTATTTACATCTCCCTGCCACGATATATTAAAGTATTCGCAGTCGGTGATAACAGGTTCGTCATTCCATATTTTTTTTGCTATGTCGCAGAGAACACCATATCGCAAATCTGTAGAGTAATTGAGCCTCAATAATAATACCGGAGTTTTTTGAACAAGCGAATAATATTCAAATACACGTTCCCTACCCAAGCACGATTGTGCATATTCACCAATTGGTTCTGGATGATCAGACTCTATAGAACCTCCGGTTTCTTTCGATACTAATGGATAAACACATCCTGTAGAAAACGCTACAATTTTCGATCCTTTGTAATGCTCTGCACAAATAGCAGGAACAAGTACATTCATGGCCCATGTATAAGGTTCCGCTCCTTCTGTTCCAAATTTGCGCCCGGCCATAAAGATTACATTCTCCGTTTTAGGCAGTTTTTTAACTTCCTCAGCATCACTCAAATCACAAGCAATGGTTTCAATTCCATGGTCTTCTAATAATAAGCGTCCTTCCTCGGAAGAAAATCGGGAAATAGCATAAACTTTTTTAGCCACATTGGCCATTTCTATAGCCTTTTTAGCCATCAGAGATAATGATAATCCTATCTTTCCGTTTGCTCCCAATATAGAAATATCACCGGGTAACTTTTCGAAAAAGGTAATTAGCTCCTGCCAGGGCTGAGAAATAAGGTCATTCAGCTCCTGCTCATTTATTGGTATTTTTATCATGGTATTTGTCTTTGGGAGTTAAACCGTTTGCTATTTCTTCACAATATTCGTTATCCTTACATTCACATTTTCAGGGTTGTCTTGAACTTCTAACCCCTTCGGATTAAGTTGGGTAATTTTATTAAAGTGAGCATTATGTACAGGCGCAAGGAATTCAAGAGCTATGTCTGCTTTATAAGAACGTATATCATTCATATAAATGTTATACATATTTCCGGGCTTGAAGCCTTGTCCATACTGTCCATTCCCATAAATGCGCACTACCTTTCGTTTACCACCTTTAGGTCCGTCACTGATATTAGAACAGTAAATGTTATATATCTTAGGTTGGGAAGGTAGAAGTATCATTACATGATGAATACCCGATGTTTCTATGTTACGGCATGTAATATCATGAATATCTCCTCCATAAGAATAATCAGAATATCTCACCGGTAATAATGGAAATACATATTTATTGTTACTCCATCTGGTTTCGTCAAAGGCAGCTAGAATTATAGTATCATCAGATGTCTCACCTGTAATATTTTCTATTACGATATTCGATCCACCCTGAATAATACTTACCCCATCCCCATTCTTTACTGTAGTATGCAAATCAAGCTTATTCACATGTCCATTTTTACAACCATTAGTCAGTACAATACCCCAGCTATGTGTTTTACTTACTTTCAAGCCAGATATTTCAAAACCATCTACAAAAGAGAGTAAAATAGTATAGTTACGCCATCCCCAGTAATCTCCAAGCCATTTTTCTTTGACTCCTGTCTTCGGATTGATTCCTTCATAAAAGTTCTCTGCACCTTCTATCTCAGCACCGTTTATCCCTACTATTTTAATGTTTTGAGCAGGCAACAACTGTTTTACATATCCATTCGGATTTTCCTCATCAATATCAAGATTCCCCGAACGAATAATGTTATCAAAAATATTATCTGCCAGCTTTATCTTACAGCCATCCACTATCATCTTCGTATTAGATGGTAATGATATAGCTTCGGAGATAAGGTAAAGCGGATTGTCTTTGAATATTATTGTTCCGCCATTACACTCTTTCAGAAAGCTGAGAGCATTAGCTATTTTTTTGGATATATTTACACCTTCAAAATCTTCTGGCTTGACACAGACCGAACCCCTCTCTTTCTCAGAGTTTACAGGCTCTACTGCATATAAAATTCCTAGCTGGAGAGCGAAGATTAAAAGTACGGATAATATACGTTTCATTTTTCTTCCGTTTTATCTGTTGATTTCTTACGGAATGCACTGGTTATTAGCCAATATAATAGTCGTAAGAAAAGTATTAAGAAGTAAAATCCTATACTCAAACTAAGAACCCATAGCAACTGAGTATATAGTTCTTTCCATTCCGTTTCGAATGCAATGATAGAATAGACATTTAATAAAAAGGCGAATAGAAAACAAGCTCCGAATATGATAAGCTCAGTTTTTTGCCTTTTAGCTGTTAACTTGAATTTTATATCTTTCATGATCTTCTTTTTTTATAGATAAGGTATCACATATTCTTGAGGGAATTCTATTACAGCACGTTCTTCCATTGCTTTATTTCCAAGCAGTGCCAGTACAGATGAATAATATGCTTCTTCTACCAACATTGGCATAGCCTTGCCTGTGATTACAGACGAACAGAAGGCAGCAACAAGTGCTTTCGATCCGTCATCAACGGCTGCACCCGTAGTATTCGATCCGTCATGCGTTTGAAGATTATCCAGAATAGGTTCACCCTTCGTATTTGAAGCTGTTTCAGGCACCCAACTAGGCCCTGCAAACGGAATACTATCAAATACCTTATGCTCTATTTGATTTATCAATTGCTGAATTCCCGGAGCAGGTTTTGGATTCTCCATATACAGTAACCCCTGAGCAAGCTCAAGTGTTCCCTTATGACCCAATACCTGTTCGTCCATACCATAGCGCTTATTTGATATGATAGACTCAAAAGTCATGCGAAGACCATTAGAATAATGGTAAATCACACTTACACTATCATAAACATCGCGGCTGTCTTTCCAGAAGATATTATCCCCAAAACCTGTAATATAATCAGGCAAAGATTTATTTACCCATGTACCCATTTGTAATTGATGAGAAGCAAGTTCCGTCATCAATCCACCTGAATATTCCTTATACAGACGCCAGTTTATTTGTCTCTCCAAAGATGGCTCAGGGACAGGTCTGCGCCAGTCGTTATTTCTGTACCAGAAATTTCGCAAGGCTACAATTTGCCCTATGGTTCCATCTTTTATCAGCTCTATGGCTTTAAGGTATTTCGGATCGAATAAACGTTGCATTCCTATATAGAGAACCTTACCCGATTCTTTATATGTTTCATACATCTCTTTACATTGATCTAAAGTATGAGCCATCGATTTTTCACAAAATACATGCTTGCCCGCTTTTAGTCCGGCAATCGAAATAGGAGCATGCATATGCAAAGGTGTAGAGATCAAAATTCCGTCTACATTCGGGTCAGCAATAGCATCATTATAGTCTTTGTACTGTTTTGCTTTAGGGAATGCTTTGGCAGCATTATCAAGATGCGGCTGATAAATATCGCATATTGCTACTACTTCTGCCTGAGGTATTTGTAATAGGTGATTAACATGGTACATACCTCTCGACCCTGTTCCTATAAGCGCAAGCCTTGCTTTCCCTCCTTCTGCATCTTTGTGGTTGTTTTGGGCAAACATATGTAGTAGAGGTAGAGAAGATAACATCAGTCCTCCTCCGGCTGCTCCCATATTCTTTAGGAAATCTCTACGAGATAGATTCTGTGTTTTCATGGTTCTTTTTCTTTTATATTGTCATATTTGAGTTATTCTATCTTTGAAAATCAGGAAGTAACTATTATTTTCCTTTAGCCATTTCCAAGGCTGTTGTGGTTATATAATATTTTACCAACATATTTGGCACTTCCCATTCTGGCATCTCACGGGTAATCAGAAAATTGAAATACTTTTCAGCAACTTTAGAGAAATGAGCTTCGTGTCCATCGTCCATGCTTGGCGATATTTCTATCTCCAACATATCATCATACGCCTCTTTTAGAGATATAGGATAAATCGTTTTCAGTTCATTTATAGCTCTTTCTATATTTTTCCTAAACTCACTTTCTGTTGCTTCTGTGCCTTTCTTCACATATAATTTCGATTTATAACCTTGCTCCTCACCTTGTAGTACCAGAAGAATCGCTTTAGTACCATTTATTACAGTGCGATGAGTATCGCCCGTCCCATTAGGAGCTTCATAATTCCAGACAACATTTATACCTACATTTACATCTTTTACCTGATAGTTTATATTACCATTTGAATATACATGCAAAACCGAATCTTTTACATATTTCTGCAAATAGTCTGGGAATTCTTCAACCTTTGTAGATAAACGAAACTGCTCAAGAGTTATAGGAGTTGCCCAGTGATTAGCATCAGTTACTTTTATGTCTTTTTTATAATCAAGTGCTACTTCTGGAAAACATTTCCAGTTAACAATATCTATTAAGTGTGTTGTAACGTCTACTATGCCTTCACCTTGCTGTTCCACATCATAATACCATGCAGGACGTGTAAGAGGATTTCCTGATACAATTTTATAAAAATGATGCACACTTTCCATTACCACAGCAGGGTTTTCGGGAGTTCCTTTTGTTATGGTTCCGAAAAACTCTTTATCCTGCATAAGCACCCTGTTCAGTATATTTATAAAATTGTATCGTTCGGTCATGATATCATAGAGCAATACATCTCTTTTAGCCGAAAGGGTAAACGCATTTTTCAGTTGCTCAAAAGATGCTTGGTCAATCGCCATTGGCTTGTCAGATAATACATTTAGTCCGGCATCCACCGACTTTAGTATATAATCAGTCTTCAATTGGTTATTACCTGCCAGCACAACAACATTACCATTCTTTTCCGAAAGCATTTTATCAAAGAAATCATTTCCTTTATACACGTTCAGGTTCCAATATGTAGGATTATGTTCTCTTGTATTAAATGAATTAATAAGATCCAGATAATTATTTAATTCAGGGCCTTCGGGGGCATAGACATTTACATTGTAATTCAGTTGTTTCAACATTGATTTCTGTATCAATGCTGCATGGAAATGGCCCGGAGCAACGGTTATAAGCCGTACTTCACCTTCAGATCCGTTGAACTTCTTATTTTTTGGTTGCATATCACAAGCTGTCATAAGAATCAGAGCTGATAGAAAACAGAAAAGGTATTTAAAATATTTCATATCAATCGGATTTAATTCTTTGTTGATTTGAAAGACCATGATTGAATCTTATGCCCATATACAGCAAAGAATATCAGGTATATATAACATGGAATAAGTATCCAATAAGCATTCTGTAAGCCTTGTATATCCGCAAAATATCCATATACAATAGGCATGATAGCATTTCCACTCAATCCCATAATCAATAGGGAAGATCCTATTTTAGTAAAACGTCCCAAACCTTTTATCGATAATGGCCAGATACCTGCATATATCAAAGCATTAGGTAACCCTAGCGCACAAAGAAACCAAATAGAAAGATTGCTTTCATGTCCCAATATTATAACTTCCTTACTTACAAGGATAATAGCTATAGACAACAACAGTCCAAGGGAACAACAGATTTGTAACGCCCTTGTTTGCGACAAATATTTTGGTATCAGTACAATTCCGATTGTATACCCTACTATAGTTGCAGTCAATGTATAAGACGGGAAAGCTTTAGCTTCCAGTAAGTTCATACCCATCGAACCGGCATAGCTGATAATAGTATCTATCGCAACGATTTGTGTTCCTACATGTATAAATAGAGCTATTGCACCTAAGATCAGATATGGAAACTGAAAAATAGAAGTCCTTTTGTGCGTGCTGTTTTCTTCTTCCTTATTATTCTCTGTCGGATCAATTTCCGGAAGCACAGAATAGCGGACAAATATTCCAAACAGAAGCAGAGCTACTGACAAGATTGCATATGGTTTTATCACACGTCGGATCAGGTCATCAAGCATCATATTTTTTGAAGCCTCGTCTAGTGTTCCCGATTCCAGCAAGGTAAATAAACTGCTATCTGTCACTTTCAATACTACTGCAGCGAAAATCAGAGGAGATATAATTCCGGCAAACTTGTTACAAATGCCCATAAAGCTAATCCTCTTAGCTGCGCTTTCTATAGGTCCTACAATAGTGATATAGGGGTTTGCTGCCGATTGAAGTATGGTGAGGCCGGCTCCTATAACAAACAATCCGGCAAGGAAAATCCCATATGTTCGGGTTAGGGCAGCAGGAATAAACAAAGCTGCTCCTATAGCCATACATATAAAACCATACATAATACCTCTCTTATAACCAACTTTATTCAGTATATAAGCGGAAGGAAGAGATAAACACAAATATGCTATATAGAACGCAAAAGCAACAAAGTAAGATTCAAAGTGTGTTAGTTCGCATGCTATTTTGAAGTATGGAATCAGGATTGCATTAACCCATGAAACCAAGCCGAAAATAAAAAACATTGCGCCTACTATGATTATCGCAATCGTTGTATTACGTTTGTTTAATGGTTGATTTTCTATTGGTTTCATGGGGCATCAGATTTAAAATTGTTTTTGTATACTTTGTTCATCTGTAGTTTTACAGTTTCATTTCCCATCCTTTTTCGTAGTCGCGGCTCCAATATTTCATGGCATCTTTATCATTGATTATACGGCCATTAGCAGAGTCGATATCAAGAGAATGTCCAACACGTTGCGAAATATTTCCTATCTGCATCAACAATGTACTCTTATGTCCCGATACTATATCAGAATTTAATTTCGAACCTTTTCTGATTCCGTCGAAGAAATTATTGATATGTAATGCATCCAGACTTTCTGCCGGATTCATAAGGTTACGCGGATCAATTTCCAATTTGCTGTACTGTTGCTTCACAACTTTATTATCCATATCAAAAATGCGGTATCCGTCACTTCCGGTTATCAGCATACTACCTTTATCGCCATAGAACATAGAACCCACACTACTACCTTCGATAGTTCTGCCATTACAACTTCGGCCTTCCCATGTCATCGATTTAGATTTTCCGAATTCCATATTTATAACTTGTGTATCCGGTGTTTCCCAATCATCCTTGAAGAAATAACGGCCACCTGCAGAACTAACCATTGTAGGAAAATCAACTTCCATTCCCCAACGCAATATGTCAACCATATGCGTACCGTTGTTCAACGATTCGGCTGTTCCCCATCTCCACATCCAGTGCCAGTTGTAATGTACAATATTATCTTTATATGCTACACGTGGAGCAGGTCCTTGCCACAAATCCCAGTCAAGCCATTGAGGAACGGCTACTTCGTTGCCTATACCTATCGAAGGTCGGTTGTTAGTATACCACGCCTTACCGAAATGCACATTTCCGATAATCCCTTCTTTCAAAGCCTGAATTCCTTCCTGTACATTTGGCCACGAACGTCTCTGGTTACCCATTTGCAACACTCTGTTATATTTGGCTACACCATTAATGAGCACCTCTCCTTCTTCAGGACAATAGCTACAAGGTTTTTCCAAATAAACATCTTTACCTGCCTGCATTGCCATCAATGCACCTGGTGCATGCCAGTGGTCTGGTGTTGCTATTATAACTGCATCTACATCTTTCGACTCAAGAACTTTTCTGATATCTTTTTCAGTCTTCGGCTTATTGTTTTGAACCTTTCCAACAGCTTCCGCACATTTAGCTATGGCACGACTGTCCACATCACATATATAAGTTATTTCACAGCCTTTTTGCTTTGCAAAATTAGCGGCTAAAGCTCCACCCCGGGAATTGACACCAATAGCGGCAACTCTAATTTTATCGTTTGCACCATTGACATTGAAATAACTTTTAGCACTCATTTCGTTAATTACTCCTCCGAATGAAAGAGCTGAAGTTCCAAGAACTGCTTTCTTTAAAAAATCACGTCGTGTACTCATGGTAATATTTTTATGGTAATTAAATTTTGTCTAACATAGTATAACTAACACAAAGAAACTCTTATTTGAATCAAAACTAAACTCAAATGACGCCTTACTATTCTCAAAAAACGTCAACATCTATCCGTAGCTTGAAGAAATATGATTTTAAAACAAATAATTATAATGTTTGATATAATGCGGATTTCGGAGGCATTTTGTAACCTGGTGATAATAGGTCTTTAGTTGTAATAGCATTACAGGGCAGTCTTTCCCCTAAATATAAAATAGAAATAATTAGTTATTTTTGTAAAAATAGAAATTATATATGATTACACTTTATTTTGTATCATAAAAATAATTTTTATAAATATTTACCATCAATTTGTTTTGATATAGTTTAAAATGCGTAGCTAATCCATCAAACTTACTTTGATTCTAAATATATAAATAAAATCTGAAAATTCATTACATTAAACAATGATTAAGATTATTTTAAAATATAATTGATGTTTTTTTAATCTATACATTGTATTTTAGACGCAAATTGAATATTACAATTAACTCCCTGAAAAATTATGCTAAAGATTCTTGTATTAACTGATTTTTCGAGCGGATACAGCCGCCGTTTATTAGAAGGGATTATCCGCTACTCGAGAGAAGTCGGACCATGGTCTTTCTTGCGTATGCCTCTATATTATCAAATGATGTATGGAGAAACAGGAGTTGTGAATTTTGCAAAAAGATGGAAAGCGGATGCCATTATTGCGCAGCTTCGCGATGTGAATCTTGATTTATTCAAAGAACTGGATATTCCTATTATTGTGCAGAATTACCGAGAAAGAAACAAATCCATTTCCAACCTTACCGGAGATTATTACGAAACTGGAGTTATGGCTGCTGATTTCTTCATAGCTAAAGGGTTTAAGAATTTTGCATATTACGGATACCAAAAAGCTGTTTGGTCGAGAGAAAGAGGATTAGGATATAAAGAGAAGATAGAAAAGCTTGGTTATGAATGTAATATTCTCGAAAATAAAAATCCCGATAATAAAGAATGGCTCTACAATACAGAATACATGGGAAAATGGCTGCAATCTTTGCCTAAACCTACAGCACTTTTTGCTTGCGACGATTATTATGCCTTACAAATATCCGAAACATGCAACATTTATAATATAGCTATTCCCGACGAAGTAGCCATTCTTGGTGTTGACAACGATGCTTTGTTATGCAATCTGTCTACTCCTACATTATCATCCATAGTGCTGGATGTAGAAAATGGTGGATATCAGGCTGCTAAATTATTAGACCAATATATAAAGCATGAAATAAACGAAGCCTTTAATATTGTTGTAAAACCTTTATATATAGAAAATCGGTCATCAACAGATAAATATGCGGTTTCGGATCCTCACATCAAATTCATATTAGATTATATTGGCAATAACTATAATAATAAAATATCCGTCAATGATTTGGTCGACTTAGTACCTTTATCGAGGAGAGTATTAGAGAAAAAATTTAAAGATCTGATAGGTACATCTATATATCAATGCGTTCTGGATCATAGAATAAATCATTTTATAAAATTATTACTTACTACCGATTTACATTTGCCCGATGCTGCTATCCAAGCCGGATTCGATGATTATAAGAATGTATCGCGTATCTTCCGTAAATACAAATCTATATCACCCGCCGAATACCGTAAACTATACAAAAAAGAAGAAACATCCAGTTTATTAAAAGATATTTCAAATAAACTTTAAATAATATTATCAGAAAAAACTGATTCTTCCCATATCTTTAATAGGAAGAAGATAAACACGTCCATAATATTGAAAACAAATTGCAAGTTTGTTGTTTATTCTATATATAATACACTTTTCTTAAAAAATAAATTTTGACGTCTTATGACAACAGTCATTCGCATTACATTCCTTATTCTGAAAATTTAAAAGATTAATTTTGAGCAATTACTAGATGGATGTACTGACTGATACCTTATAACTGAAATTAGAATGAGAACAATTATAAAAAATGCGACTCTTATCCTTCCGGACAAAATATTGAACAATGGCTTTATTATATTTTCCGAAGGTGTTATTTCCCAAATAGGGGAAGGACATTATAGGGAGTATAATGAATCGGATATCATAATAGATGCAGAAGGTAATTATGTTTCTCCCGGATTTATCGATATGCACACACATGGTGCCGGAGGCTACGATTTTATGGATAATACGGTAGAGGCCTATCTGGGTGCAGCTGCTACTCATACAAAATACGGTACTACAAGCCTTGTTCCTACGACATTAACAAGCACCACAGATGAATTGCTAAAAACATTTTCTGTTTACGAACAAGCAAAGGAATTAAATACCAATGGAGCAGAGTTTTTAGGATTGCATCTGGAAGGTCCTTATTTTGCATATAGTCAGCGGGGGGCGCAAGATCCTAAATATTTACGTAATCCCGAACCGGAAGAATATAATGAAATATTGGCAATAGGTGGAAAGCATATTATCCGATGGAGCATGGCTCCCGAATTGGATGGTGCGCTCGAATTAGGAGAGTTGTTACAATCTAAAGGCATATTAGCTTCGTTAGGACATACAGATGCTCTTTATGAAGAAGTAATTGAAGCATACAAACATGGTTTTACTCATGTAACGCATTTATATTCTTGTATGTCTTCTATTACCCGACGCAATGCTTACCGTTATGCCGGAGCTCTTGAGGCCGCATATATGATTGATGAAATGAGTGTTGAGATTATAGCCGACGGAATACACTTACCTAAATCGCTATTGCAATATGTATGCAAATTCAAAGCACCTCATACTATTGCTTTATGTACCGATTCGATGAGGGCTGCCGGTATGCCCGATGGTGAATATATGCTAGGTAGCAATGATAAAGGGCAAAAAGTAATGGTGGAAGATGGTGTAGCCAAGTTATTAGATCGCTCAGCCTTCGCAGGTAGTGTTGCCACTGCCGATCGTTTGGTACGTACAATGATGGAAGTAGCAGAAATTCCTTTGCATGATGCAATAAAGATGATAACTCAAAATCCGGCACGTATTCTTGGTATCGATAATAATAAAGGTTCGTTAGAGATAGGAAAAGACGCAGACATCATCATATTCGATTCAAAGATTTCAGTTCAGACAACAATAGTGAAAGGTAAAATTATTTATACTAAAAATTAATAATGCTATGATATTAAAGAAAGACAAACTTACAGTAAAAATATATACTACGACTAGAGAGATGTCTGTAAATGCTGCTAAGGATGTATCAGATCAGATAAAGGAACTTCTCAGTCAGAATGAATATATAAATATGATTTTTGCTGCAGCACCTTCCCAATCAGACTTTCTTAAGGAACTTATTTCTCATACCGAAATAGATTGGAGCAGGATAAATGCTTTTCATCTGGATGAATATATCAACTTGAGTGAAGATGCGCCCCAGAGATTTGGAAATTTTCTAAAAAAAGAAATTTTCGGGTTGCTGCCTTTCCGAAAAATTTACTATCTTGACGGAAATAAGCCGATACAAGAAGAATGTAAGCGGTATGCTGATTTATTGAAGAAATACCCACCCAATATTGTATGTTTGGGTATAGGAGAAAATGGGCATATTGCATTCAATGATCCTCATGTGGCTCGGTTCGACGATGAAGAAGTAGTTAAGGTAGTGGTATTGGATGAAATGTGCAGGCAACAACAGGTTAATGATAAATGCTTCGACAAAATAGAAGATGTGCCAACAGAAGCGCTTACCCTTACAATTCCGACATTACTGCTTGCTCAATATCTATTTTGTATAGTACCATTCAGAACTAAAGCTCAGGCGGTATTCAATACAATAAACGGAAGAATATCCGAAATATGTCCGGCATCAGCTTTACGGACAAAAGATAATGCCGTTTTATATTTAGATAAAGAAAGCTCGTCTATGTTGAGTTATTAGATATCTGAAAAGACAGAAAATAAAAAACCTTTAAATCTATTCATATTATGAAAATAAGAATTATTGCTATAACACTTATTGCATCACTTATATCAGTATCCCTATATTCTCAAAGTGTTATCAAGCTTGGAATAATAGGATTGGATACTTCCCACTCTCCGGCATTTATCAAATTATTGAATGATGAAAATGCCCCGGAACACGAACAGTATAAAGGATTTAAAATTGTAGCGGCCTATCCTTACGGCTCAAAGACTATAGAAAGCAGCTACAAACGTATTCCAGGTTATATCGAAGAAGCTAAAAACCATGGAGTTAAAATAACATCTTCTATCGCGGAAATGCTAAAGCTTGTAGACTGTGTATTATTAGAAACAAATGATGGCAATCTGCATTTAGAACAGGCCCTAGAAGTTTTTAAATCTGGTAAACCAATGTTTATAGATAAACCTGTGGCTGCAAATCTGGCGGAAACAATAGCTATATTCAAGCTCGCTAAAAAATACAATGTACCTATTTTCTCTTCCTCTGTTCTTCGTTATTCTCCCATAAATCAGGAAATACGAAATGGAGATCATGGAAAAGTATTGGGCGCAGATTGTTACTCTCCTGATGCTTATGAGCCTAGCCATGCTGACTTTACATGGTATGGTATACATGGTGTAGAAACTCTTTATACTGTAATGGGAAAGGGATGTACACAGGTTAGTCGTTCTACAACCAAGGATTATAGTGTAGTTACAGGTATCTGGAACGACGGAAGAATCGGAACATTCAGGGCTATTCGCACAGGTCATAACTATTTTGGTGGCAGCGTATTTTGTAGCAGTAAAGTTGTACAAGCCGGAGGTTATAATGGCTATAAAGTATTACTAGATCAAATACTTAAGTTTTTCAGAACAAAAGAAGTACCTATCGATCCGGAAGAGACAATCGAAATATTTACTTTTATGGAAGCATCAAATGAAAGCAAACTTCAAAACGGAGCACCTGTATTAATGGAAGCTGTTTTAGAAAAAGGCAGATTAGATGCAGAACGTATATTGAGAAACTTGAATGATTAAATTCTCTTAATACGATTGTTCTTCTTAATATTAAAGTATATAAAGATTCTGTAGATTATTATTGACGGATAGCAATTGAAGCATTCTGTAATTATAATAGTCTACAGAATATTAAAATTATAATTATGAGCTTAGACAGACGTAAATTCATAAAGGCCTTAGGGGGAACTCTAGCCTTGACCATAATTCCCCGTCAAGTGATGGGTAGAGGT
>USOX01000017.1 GCA_900556485.1 uncultured Dysgonomonas sp. | reverse complement strand
TTCTCTAGCGGCTTAGCGGGTGCAAAGATATGTATTTAATTTATATTTATCCAAATTTTATGGGGTTTTTTTTGAAATAAAAATTCATTTATTTTCTAATTACATTATAATGAGTATTTTGCAAAAATAAATAATTTAATCCTTTTTAGAAGAAAAGTATTTGCAGTAAGGAATTAATCCACATTCGTCACATTTTGGTTTACGAGCTAAACAGATATAACGTCCATGTAAAATCAACCAATGATGAGCTTTTGATAAAAATTTTGCAGGTATATTTCTTACTAATTCTTTCTCTGTCTCTGCAGGATTTTTGGAATTATTAGTTAGTCCAATCCTATTAGATACGCGAAAAACATGTGTATCAACAGGCATAGCTGGTTTGTTAAAAGCAACTATAAGCATTACGTTTGCAGTCTTTCGCCCTACCCCCGGAATTGATTCTAGCTCTTCTAACGTATCGGGAACTTGCCCTCCGAAATCTGAGACTAACTTTTTGGCCATTCCTACGAGGTTTTTAGCCTTATTATTCGGGTAAGAGATACTCTTAATATATTCATAAACAACTTCCGGAGATGACACTGCCATAACCTCTGGTGTTGGAAAGGCTTCAAATAAAGCAGGTGTTACCATATTAACTCTTTTATCGGTACATTGAGCCGACAATATAACTGCTATCAGTAGATGATATGGAGTATCATAATGCAATTCTGTTTCTGCAATTGACATATGTTCCTCAAACCAATTAATAACTCCTGTATAACGTTCTTTTTTAGTCATAATAATAGAAAATAAAAGTCCCTTACAGAAAACCATAAGGGACTATAAATATAATAAAAAAATTATTACCAGAATTTCACACGGTTATCTTCAACTTTCATCTTATCCCGAAGTACATTATACGATTGAGACATTAGTTGATAAAAATTACCTTGACGTATTGTCTGTTTTGTTTGTTCCTCATCAAAAGCCTTTGTATCTTCTGTTCTGTTTGTTACATTAGCAATATAAACTCCTGAACGGCCTTTTAAAGGTTCTTGCAATGTATTTACTGGGGCTGAGCTAGCCACAACATTCATTATTGGCTCAAAACCTATCCCAGTTAAATTATTTGCTTGGAAAGTTACAAAATTAATAGTATCGACTTTCCCTGATACGGCTTCAGCATATGCTGGCAATGATGCAAGATTCTTAGCCTTCAAGTCTGAAATAATCTTTTCTGCTTTTTTATCATTCACAAGTTCTGCTTTCAATACAGTAGATACTTCTGACACTGGCATATAATCCCCTTTTATCTCACCTTTTATAATAGCAATAATACGTTTATCAGCCATATCAAATTTTTTCACTGAACCAACTTTTTCGTTAAATGCCCAATGTATAACCTGACGCGACCCTGTCGCTTGTCCTAAAGCGATTTCTGCCGGATTGATAGTTGCATTAGATATAATAGTGTATCCTTTTGTCAATGCGGCATTGTCAAAATTCTCCATATTACCATTCTCTGTAACAAATTGATTCAATTCATTATCCAATGCATTCTGAGTCTTGTCACTAATGATAACCGGCATTTGTACCACTGCTAATTTCACTTTTGATACAGGATTTGTTTTATCCTCAATATGAATCAATTGAGTTTGTCCATTTATAGGCAATCTTAAGATTTCTCCTTTCGATGCTGCAAAGCATTCTTTTGCAATACCAGTACTTGCTAACATCATTTCTGTAGCCCATCCTAAAGAACCTCCATTAGAACCAGGATATAATTCTTCTGCTACAGTTCCAAACGATTTTCCTCCTTTTATTACAGCCATTAAACTATCTGTTAAGTGAGCTGAAATTTTAGGATCTATTGATTGAGGTATCGATATCATTTGTAGTTTAACTGAATCAGCTGCAACAGTACGATCAACTAACTTATATTGAATATAAGATTGTTCTACACGCTCTGGAACTGAAACATTCCCTACAGACGCAGAATTTACAAAATCTCTGGCATCAACAGGTAAACTTGAAACAGAAATAAATGCATCAACATATTGACTCGAAGAATATTCACTTACCAATGCTGCAGGATTATCTGTAGTCAAAAGTTTTTCATGAACATCCTCCATTGTCTTTTCTATAACAGCATAATCTTCATCACTAGGAAGAACATCTTTGATAAAGTATGATATTTTACGAAGCTCTGAATTTAATTTGAAGTTATTCTTGCGAAGATCATATAATGCTTTTATATCTTTATCAGAAACTGTTACTGTAGAATCGGCTACTGATGAATATGGTTGCATAACATAAGCAATATCTGCAACATTTTTAGATCCATCATACATCGCCTTAGCTTCTGTATTATTTACAAGAATAGAACCAGCAACCAATGAAGCATATTTTTCTTCTAGACGCTGATATTTCATCATATTTTGAACAAATGACCAGATTTGTCTTCTTGCCATAATTTCAGGGCGTTGTTCTTCTGGCAGAGCATTTATATCCTGATTGATAACTTCCAAAAACTGCATCATGAAAGCTTTATCAAATTGTCCTGTCTGAGGATTTGCAAACATTGGTATTTGATATAGAATAGGTGCCATATTAACCCCATAGACCATATCTTTTAATTCTTCATTTGTTACTTCCAAACCAAGCTTCTTAGCTTGTTCATCCAAAAGGATTTCTTTGGTCATCTGATTATAAACAAATTCACGGATCTGCGAAGATGTAAATTCATCCAATGAATTTTGCCCAGACATAAGCTTTTGAAAATTTTCATATTCAGCTATTCTGTCAGAATATGCCTTAGTTGTAATAACTTCTCCATCAACAACAAATGCCTTATCTCTCAATTTATTGACAAATGTTGTTACTTCACCCCATGGAAAAACAAATGCTAACAGACCAACGGCAATAATACCGACTAACAGACCTGACTTGCTTCTAATTTTCTGTAATGCAGCCATTTAATAAATTATTATTTTTATTTTGTTTATTTTTATTTCTGTTTAAAATATGTTTCAGCTCGCGAAGATAATAAATTGAGATTGAATTTCATTCATTTTTGAAAAAACTATTCTAACTTTTCTTCCTCTCCTCCTCCGTTTTCGTCCGCTTCTTCGACCGAAATCATAGAATTGTGTACATTTGAAAACTCCCAAGCTGTCATTTGCTGGTTCGATATAAAGTCTTCAGCTATCAGCAACCTCCTGCCAGGCTCATCTATTGTAACAAGTTTGTTAGAATAGATTTTAGGGTGCGGAGGGTTTGAATCCCAATATAATTCCTCACTTGTAAATGTTACCCCATCTTTATTTTTAACAAAGACATTGCCTTTCAAGTACCAAAGTTTCTTGTTTACATAATTCCATGCAGAATCTGCTTTCAATGTAAGGACTACAGTTAATGTAGTATCAAATTGTTCGAGATAAACACCCTTTGGAAAATCCCAATATTTTTCTTTAGCCTGATCGTACATATTCCATAAAGGAGTAATAATCTTATAACGGATAATACCCGAATCTGAGATTAACTCAGTTACACTATCTGTGCTTAATGTAGGGATAGTCTCCGGATCATACTTAAAATCGATTGATGATTTTTGTTCCTTTTTACACGAGGCAAAAACGAATGGTACAGAAAACATTAAAGCGACTAAGGCAAATAATATTATTTTTCTCTGCTGCAAAATCATTAGGTTTAAAATATTTCTAAAAAACAAACTAGCCCCAATAGTGAAATTGAGGCTATAGTATATTCTATTTTTGTTTACTGTATCTTATTACGGAAGAACCAGAATTCATTGATATTTACACTAACTGAAACTCCAAAGTATTCTTCCTTTATCATTGTCTTAGTATTCGGATTGAATTTTTTATATTCAAAGTTCAAATTTATATACGATGTGCGCCCACCAAAGTTGTCTTTAAATGGAAAACCAAATCCGACTGTTGCTCCATATTCTTTATAACCATCAATCTTACCATTTATATCTTTCACTTTTTGATAAGAGTTACTATAATTAAGACCACCTCTGAATTTCATCTTTTTGAAAAAACTCCGGTCATATGGATCAATCATATATTCCGCTCCAACATTATATTTCCAACGATCATCAAATCTGTTAGATTGAGACAAGCCATCATTCATCTTATCTGAATATTTTACATCTTTCCATTTCTGATAAGTTACATCCGCACCAAATATAAGTTTATTTTCTTTATTCAATGTGAATCCTAACCCAAAAGTAGATGGTATACCAGCATCAATCCCTTTAATTGATGTTGTATCTCCATTAATCATATAACCTCCTGAATTTAAATCGTAATGCTTATTTTCATAGTCTGCTGTAGAATTTATTTTAGGAGAGAATACTGCTCCAACTGTCAATAAATATTTTTTAGACAATTGGTATTCATATTGCGCTCCCAAATCAAATTTGAATGTTTTCAAACTAATTTCTGTATTATCAGATGAATTATTAGACACATTATCATGAAATGCAATTCCTTTATTATACTCTTGTACTCCGAATAAATATGAAACATTAGCTCCAACAGATAATCCTTTAATCGGAGTTAGATATCCTAATCCTAAATAAACCTGACTAAGCCCACCTGTACCAGAATAAGAGTTTGTATATGATATAGATCCATTTGTTACAGATCCTCCAAATTCATACCCTACAGAAGAATAAGGCAATACTCCTAAACTTACACCAATATTCTTTTTTATTGGAAATAACATAGTTATATAATCCAACCTTCCGCTGTTTTTAGTATCTGAATTTGTACCATCGCTCAATTTTCCCCTTGTAGCTGATACTCCTATATCGAACAAGAATGTTAGAGAGTCTACTCTGGAATATGAAGCCGGATTTAAAGGATTGGCACTCTGACTGTTGCGAAGACCATATCCGATACCTCCCATTGCTTTAGAAGGACCTACGGCCTGTTCTCTTAGTACTCCATAGCCATATCTACTATAAGGTGAATCGGTCTGAGCCCATAATGAGCCTGTAATACAAGCCACAAAGGCTATCAAAAGAAGATTTTTACTCTTTAACATTATAATTTAATATACAGTTAGTCTTTTTGCTTTCTATTCTAAATTTATCAACCTAACTTTTGTATCCAACAGTTAAATATGAATCTATAAAACCAGATAAGATAGTTCCTCATCTATAAACACAAAAATCATCAAATTATTATTCAAGGTTCTCCAAAACTTCTTCTGATAAATATTAAAATTTACTTTTCTGAAGTATCAATCAAGACATAAAATATGATGTATATCCAACACTAAAGTCTTGTATAAGATTGTATCAATTAATTTGTATTATCCTAAATTACAGTTATTTCTACTATCTTACAACCTTGATCTATTACTAAATTCACTTAAAAACAGATGAAATTTGTGCAAAGTAAATTAAAAAAACTCACTAAACCGAGTATTTGCATAAAATGTCATATTTTTTTTGCCTTAAAAAGGTTAATTATCCTTATTTTGAGTAATTTTGTAGTCGATATTGAAAACAATGAATAAAAACTTCATACATCTCCTTAACCCAATAATAAAGAAACTAGCTCCATTCAAGGATATTATCTGGTTCTTATGCCTGTTCTTATTTTTCGAACTTATCTGGAAAATCTGCGTACATCAAGGTGAGAGTGAAAGGATATTGCTCGTATTGGGCAAGGATCTAACAGCCTATACCGAAGGGATGAACCTATGGACAGCTAATGCTATATATTGGCTTGTTCATGATCTGCTAGGTTATGAGAATATCTATATCAATGGAATTACTTTGTGCTTTGAGGACTCGATCCCTATTGATATAATCTGGGGCTGTACGGGATTGAAGCAACTCTTCATGTTTACTTTTATACTGACTTTCTATTTTGGCCCATATAAAAAGAAATTATGGTATATTCCTCTCTCTTTGGCAATTCTTCTATTAATAAATGTAGTAAGGCTTTCTGTTATACTAATTATCATAAAAGATCCTTTCCCCGAATGGTTTATATCTATGAATGAATGGTATAATGACAGAGTATGGATAAATACAAGAGAAAAATATCTTCAGTTTTACGAAGATTGGTTTAATGTATTCCACAAAGATATATTCGTTTGGCTATATTACGATGGGGTTATCTTCGTACTCTGGCTAATATGGGAAGAGAAGATAAATAAGCCTTTTATGAGACTTAGAAACAAAAAGAAAGAAGAAAATCAATGATATTTTACTCTCTTGTTCGCTGCTGCTCTAAACCGAAAATTATAAATCGGTTGCAAAATATCTAAAAGAATCAGAGAGAAATAAAATTTTCCGGAATGAAAATATTTAGCAGATTTATTTATAATCGCTAACTGGATGATCAAACGCACTATAAATAAAAGAGCTGAAATACCCAGTAAAGCCCAATGCTGGTATACTATACTATAAACAAATAATCCAATCAGAAGAATGTAAAAGAGGTATCTACTAAAGCCTTCGAGACTAAATAAATTGGATACTTTGCTTTTAAAATATCCTTTAGCTATAGAGTAGGATTTTTTTATCTGCTTCCACAAAGAATAACTATCCCCACTGGTTTCTACAAAACTATCTTGAGATAAAGCTAATGCTACATTTTCAGGTGTAACAATCTGATTTATAAAGACATCTTCACCATTCTCTAAATTAAGAAAAGATGCAAATCCTTTATTATCAAAAAACAAGTGCTTTTTGAATGCTACATTCCGGTACACTCCGGTATATGGCTTACCTTTGATTGCCATAGAAAAGTATTGCATACTGAAAAGATGATTATCAAAACGCGCTACTCTATTAAAAAACTTATTTACTTTACTAAAAAAAGAATAGCCAAGGACAACCTCTTTCCCTTCTTTCATCTGATCCATCATAGAAGAAATCCATCTATTAGACACAGGTTTTGAATATGGCTCTGTAAATAATAGCACATCTCCTTTTGCTGCTTTGACACCTAATGTTAAAGCTAATTTACGTCTTCCAAACTTTTTATCGTTCGAGTATGGTAAATATGTATGGTATAGATTAGGATATTGAAGATTTAAAGCCGATAATATTTCATCACTTTCGTCTGTAGAACCATTATTTACAACTATGACTTCAAAATCCGGATAATCCTGATCCAATATCAGCGGTAGATTTTTTGACAACTCTATGGCTTCATTCTCAGATGCTATGATCACCGATACTTTCGGACGAGATATTGCAGGTATATAGCCACTTTGTTCTCTCAGATATGAATATGTTTTTTTATAATAGCCAAAATAAAAATACAATTGTATTACAAAAAACAGGAAAAACAGAGACAAAACCACAATCTCTGACCATGAAAATACGAAAGAGGAAAGAATATGTTCCATCATAGTTTTTTAGTATATCTACTATAAAAATACAAGAGTCATATTGTTTCATATACGACCCTTGTACCTAACTTTTATCGAGTATGATTATATTTTATCTGAATAATATGCTTTAGGAATTTCCCTGCAATTATACTGTGATGCCATTATCTCTCCGTATGCTCCGGCTGAGCGTAATGCTAACAAATCGCCACGTTTAGTTTCGTTCAGCTCATAAGCTTTAGCAAACACATCCGAAGACTCACATATAGGACCTACAACATCATATTTCTCTACAGGAAGGTCTGATGATATATTTTCTATCTTGTGATATGCCTGATATAATGCAGGACGTATCAGATCTGTCATACCGGCATCTACTATAACAAATATTTTACTTTCGCCATGCTTAACATAGGTGGTACGTGTTATTAACGAACCACATTGAGCAACAATAGAACGACCTAATTCGAAATGAACAACCTGACCTTCTCTCAATTTCAGATTCTTATGAAATACATCAAAATATTTACTAAAATCAGACATTGGATGACCATTAGGATCATCATAATCGATTCCTAATCCTCCACCTAGATTAATATGGTCTAATTTAATATTTTTCTCTTCGAAAAACACCTGTAATTCGTTTACACGCTCACAAAGAGGTTCGAAAGTATTTATATCTTCAATTTGAGAGCCTATATGAAAATGAATACCAATCAGGCTTATACTTTTTAATTCTTTAAGCTTTTCTACTACATTTTCCAAATGAGCCATACTGAAACCAAACTTATTTTCATTTAGTCCGGTAGTAATATATTCGTGTGTATGAGCATCAACATTCGGATTTATGCGAAGTGCTACTTGTGCCAATTTTCCTTTTTTAGCAGCTAATTCATTAATAACCTCCAATTCAGGAAGCGACTCCACATTAAAACAGAAAATGTTTAAGTCTAGTGCAAGGTTTATCTCTTTATCTGTCTTTCCTACTCCTGCAAATACAATTTTCGAAGCTGGGAATCCTGCATTTACAGCAGCCTTCACTTCATTACCACTAACACAATCTGCACCGAAACCTTCCGATGCTATAACTTCTAATATTCTGCGGTTTGCGTTTGCTTTTACAGCATAGTGTTGATGAAACCCGTATTTTTTTGTCTCTTCCCTTACGGTCTTCAATGTCTTCTTTAACAAGTCCATGTCGTAGTAATAGAAAGGGGTTTCAATACCTTTCAGTTTTTCAACAGGAAAATTTCCTTTTGTCATCTGGTATGTATAAAATTAATTAAACAATTTATCATTTAATGTCTGCAAAGTTTTCGCCTTATCTTTATGCTCTATCAGGAACGAAAAATTAAATTTACTTCCTCCATAAGAAATCATTCTGATAGGAATACCTTCCATAGCTTCAAGAATTGCAGAAGCAAAGCTTGCATCGCTTAGTACCAAATCCCCAATCACAGATATAATGACCATATTGGTATCTACAGATACTGTTCCGTATTTTTTCAAATCGTCCAATATCAATTGTAAATTCCGATCATCATCTATTGTCAGTGATACCCCTATTTCCGAAGTAGCCAACATATCTATCGGAGCTTGATAATTTTCGAAGACCTCTGCTACCCTGCGTAAAAAACCATGAGCTAATAGCATCTTGCCCGACTTAATTTTTATTGCAGTTATATTATCTTTAGCCGCAACTGCTTTTATCGTTTTGGTTTCTGTTTCGTTCGATATTAATGTTCCGGTAGCTTTGGGCTGTTCTATATTCTTCAAGCATACAGGTATATCAGCAAGCTTTGCGGGTAATATACTTGATGGATGCAATATTTTTGTTCCGAAATAAGCTAATTCTGCAGCTTCTTCAAAATTTAGACGAGGGATAGCAGAAGTACCTTTCACATAACGGGGATCATTATTCTGCATAACATCTACATCTGCCCATATTTGTATTTCGTCTGCATTTACTGCAACTCCAACCAGAGAAGCCGTAAAGTCGCTACCACCTTTTCGTAAATCATCTATTTCTCCATAAGCATTACGGCAAATATATCCTTGTGTAATATACAAATCTGAGTCGCCTGAATCTGCCAATAAAGAGGATAGTTTTTCCTTTATATATACAGGATCTGGAGCTGATTTTTTATCTGTACGCATAAACTCCAGAGCAGAAATTAATGAAGCATTTACCTTTTGTTCAATCAGATACAAGTGAAACAACTCTGAGCTCAGAAGCTCTCCCTGAGCCATTACTACCCGTTGTTCGAATAAAGTAAACAAATCTTTAGTAAAGGTTCTTATATAATCTATTTTCTCTGTTACTAATTCTGAAGCTTTGGTTTTTAACTCCATATCAGTAAAAAGTTCCACAACTAAGTTTTGATAGTATTTTTCTAACTGATTGATTATCTCAGTTGCTCCTTCTTGATTTTTTTTATATAAGTAATCGGATATTTCAGTCAAAGCTTCGGCTGTACCCTGAATTGAGGACAATACAATAATGTTTCCCTTCCCTGCTGTAGAAGCAATGGAGGCAACATTCTTTATCTTTTCTGAAGTCGCAATAGATGCACTTCCAAATTTTAGAACCTTCATCTTATCTGTTTTTTTGCTTTATATTTGTCCAAAATTCAGGCACAAAAATAAAAAAAAATTCGAGCACTAATTTAAGAATTAAAGTATATATTTGATTTTTGTTAATAATTTACGAATAGAATGACTGTGTATAATGCTAAAAGCTCCAATTTAAGGCTATTATAAACAAAACTCTATTTTTACAAATCTGCTATATCAAAATAAACACTAAATCCTACATTTATGTTTAGAAAAAGTTACTTGATTTTAACTCTCCTTATCTTATTAATCGCTTGTACTAATAATAATCCTACATCTATAGCTGACTATAATATAGTTCCGTTACCTAAAGATATAAAAGAGTATACAGGCACTAATTTCACTCTGAAGAACTCTACAAAGATAGCATATCCTAAAGAACAGGAAAATCTGAAAAAGCATGCTCAGTTTTTATCTGATTATATAAAACAAATAACCGGTTATGAACTTTCGATAACTAATGACATAGACGCTAATAACATTATATTATTGAATGCCAATTACGTAAATAAAAACAAGGAGGCATATTTACTAGCGGTAAGCAACAATAATATTACTATAAATGGAGCGTCTGAAGCCGGCATATTTTATGGTATACAAACTCTTAGAAAAACTATTCCGGCAAGTGCTTCTGGAGATATTAAATTTGCTCAGGTTGAAATAACTGATTATCCAGCATATAAGCATAGAGGTGCTTCTCTTGATGTTTCGCGCCACTTTTTTTCTGCCGATTTTGTAAAAAAATATATAGATATATTGGCTTTGTGTAACATGAATGTATTGCACTGGCATCTTACCGATGATCAAGGATGGAGGATAGAAATAAAAAGATATCCCAAACTGACAGAAATAGGATCACAACGTGAGAAAACAATAATAGGACGCCACACAAACACTTTTAACAATGTACCTCATGGAGGTTTTTACACACAGGAAGAGATAAAGGAGATTGTACAATACGCAGCCGACCGGCATGTTGCGATTATCCCGGAAATAGATATTCCCGGCCATACACTTGCAGTATTGGCTTCTTATCCCGAACTGGGATGCACAGGTGGACCTTACAAAGTAGGATGTGAGTGGGGTATTTATGAAGATGTATTATGTGCCGGAAACGAAGATGTGTTTACTTTTCTTGAAAATGTATTCGATGAAGTAAACTCATTATTTCCTTCCAGATACATTCATATTGGTGGGGATGAATGTCTGAAAAACAGATGGAAAGCATGTCCTAAATGCCAAAAAAGAATTAAAGATCTTGGGCTTAAAGGAAAAGAAGGGCATACAATAGAAGAAGAACTGCAAAGCTATTTTATTACTCGTGTAGAAAAGATGGTAAATGCAAAAGGAAAAAGTATCATTGGCTGGGATGAAATTTTGGAAGGTGGAATTGCTCCGAATGCTACTATTATGTCATGGCGAGGGACCGAAGGTGGAATTTTTGCCGCAAATAGTGGACATGATGTAATAATGACACCTGAACAATATGTTTATCTTGACTATTATCAATCACCTGATGTAGATAAAGAACCATTTACATATGGTTGGCTGACAGATTTGAAGAAAACATATTCTTTCGATCCAATGCCAAAAGATTTAGAAGCAGACAAAAAGAAGCATATCCTGGGTGCACAAGTAAACATTTGGGCTGAATATATGCCCGAAAGTGAAAATGTAGAGTATATGTTACTTCCTCGTATGTGTGCTTTAGCCGAAACTGTATGGACAAATCCTGAGAACAAAGATTATAATAACTTTGTAACCCGTCTTTATAAACTTTCCAAACATTTTGATAAGCTTGGATATAAAAATTGTAAGGAAGCCTACAATGTACAAGACTCTATTGAAATAAATACAGAAAAAGGAGAGTTGAAAGTACATCTATCTACATTTGATAAAAGACCTATCTTTGCTACTATTGATGGCAAGGAAAGAGTGCCTCAATTGCCAATTTTGATAAAAGAACCTAAATCAATTGTAATTGAAAGTGAAAATGGAAAATATGAAAAGAATTTCATTTTTAATCTGGCTACAGCCAAACCTATTACTTTAAAATATCAGCCTGATAAACGCTATACTTTTAAAGGTGCTGAAACATTGGTTGATGGACAATTAGGTGCCATTTCTAGTTACAGAACAGGTACGTGGTTGGGCTTTTTAGGGACAGACTTTGAAGCAACTATTGACCTTAAGAAATTAACAGGCATAAGGAAAGTGGAAATAAATATTTTCGTTAACACCAGAGGTAATCTTTTCCCTCCGAAAAGTTATACTGTTTATATTTCGCCTGACAATGTAAATTTCAAGCAATTCTATCGCAATGACTTTAAAGATGTAGAACAACACATATCGCCGGAGATAGTTACCAGAGCAACAAACATTGATGGAGCAAAGGCCAGGTATGTAAAAATAGTTATGGAGAATATTAAAACACTGCCTAGCTGGCATGAAAAGAAAGGCGATAAAGCTTATTTGATGATTGACGAGATAATAGTGGAATAAATAAATTGCAGTAATATAAGCAGCCAGAATTCAATATTCTGGCTGTTTGTCATTAAATATAGTTCCGAATATGCTGTAACAAAGTAGCTTTGTCCATTCCTCCTGAATTCCGCCATACAATTTCACCTTTCTTAAATAAAACAAAGGTTGGTACGGCTTGAACCCTATAATGAGCAGCAGTTGGTTGATTTTTGTCGATATCTACTTTTATTACTCGAAGATGCTCTTTAAGTTCTTTTGCTAATGAATCAATAATAGGGCTCATCGCCTTACATGGACCACACCAGGTAGCATAAAAATCAACTAATACAGGTTTATCTCCAGTAATTATATCTTTGAAAGTTTCCATAATTGTATCTTTTTACTTTATAACAGTAGAGATTAGAATATAGTTTAATTGTCAATAAGTAACCTAAATACTGAAAAAATATAAATTCTATTATTTAACAGAAGATTTACATCTGATATTTCATTTTTTATTTCTATATTTGCACCTCAGATATTCATTAACAAACCTGAGTATTTGAAAGAATGAGAAAGAAGAAAATACAGAATTTATTATTATAAAACGAAAAGGAACGATATATTAAATATCCCGTTCCTTTTTTTTTACATTTTTAATTAGCATATTAACCATTTATTTATATAAAATAAGCATGTATTCAGACAAACCAGTTCAACTAATTCTTGACGACGGAACAGTTTTCGAAGGAAAATCTTTTGGATCGGAAACTGCAAAAGCCGGCGAAGTTGTGTTTAGTACCGCAATGGTAGGTTATACAGAAAGCCTTACCGACCCTTCTTATCTGGGACAAATTCTCGTGGTTACGTTTCCACTTGTAGGTAATTATGGAGTTCCTGATGATACGTTTACTAACGGCGTTTCTGATTTTTACGAATCAGAAAAAGTTCAAGTAAGCGGATTAATCGTTTCTGACTATTCACACGAATATTCTCACTGGAATGCAAAAAAGAGCCTTGGAGACTGGTTGAAAGAGCATGATGTTCCCGGCATCTATGGTATCGATACACGTGAACTAACAAAAATCTTGCGAGAAAAAGGGTCGATGAAGGGAAAGATTGTATTTAAAGATGCAAATGAAATAGACTTTTATGATCCTAACCAAGAAAACCAGGTAGCTAAAGCGAGCTGCAAAGAAGTTCTTACATATGGCAATGGAGAAAAAAAGGTACTCCTTATTGACTGCGGAGTAAAACACAACATCATACGTAGCTTACTAAAAAGAAATGTCACTGTAATACGTGTGCCTTGGGATTACGATTTCAATCAAATAGAATGGGATGGTTTATTTATATCAAATGGACCCGGTAACCCTGACTTCTGTGAAGAAACCGTAAAAAATATACGTAAAGCAATGGAGGGTAGTAAACCAATCTGTGGTATATGTATGGGGAATCAACTTTTATCTAAAGCTGGTGGTGCTACCATATACAAATTAAAATATGGACACCGTAGCCATAACCAGCCAGTAAAAATGGTTGACTCTACTCAATGCTTTATCACTTCTCAGAATCACGGTTTTGCTGTTGCAAATGCTTCTTTAGGTTCGGAATGGGAACCATTATTTATAAACTTAAATGATGGAACTAATGAGGGTATCAAACATAAAACCAAACCATTTTTCTCAGCTCAGTTTCACCCTGAAGCTTCGAGCGGACCAACAGATACAGGTTTTATCTTCGATTTATTTGTAGAAAAATTATAATCCACATTATATAAAAGTAGCTTAAATGGATATCAATATAGATGTAAAAAAAGTATTAGTCCTCGGTTCAGGAGCATTGAAAATCGGAGAAGCCGGAGAATTCGACTACTCTGGATCTCAGGCACTAAAAGCCTTAAAAGAGGAAGGGATTGAAACTGTATTAATCAATCCGAATATTGCGACAGTGCAAACATCGGAAGGCAGTGCCGACAAAATATATTTCTTACCAATTACTCCATATTTTGTAGAAAAGGTTATTCAGAAAGAAAAACCTGATGGTATATTACTAGCTTTTGGTGGACAGACAGCGCTAAATTGCGGTGTTCAATTATACCAAGCAGGTATTTTGGAGAAATATAACCTACATGTACTAGGTACTCCTGTACAAGCAATAATGGATACAGAAGACCGTGAATTGTTTGTCAAAAAACTAGATGAAATTGATGTAAGAACAATCAAAAGCACGGCTGTAGGGACAATTGAAGATGCAGTTACAGCTGCTGCTGAGCTTGGCTATCCGATTATTATACGTGCAGCTTATGCCTTAGGAGGACTAGGTTCGGGTTTTTGTGATAATGAGCAAGAACTACGTATCCTAGCCGAGAAAGCACTCTCCTACTCTTCTCAGCTTTTGGTGGAAAAATCACTGAAAGGATGGAAAGAAATAGAATATGAAGTTGTACGCGATAAATACGGCAACTGTATGACTGTTTGTAATATGGAAAATTTCGACCCACTTGGTATCCATACTGGGGAAAGTATCGTAGTTGCTCCATCACAAACACTTACAAATGACGAATTTCATAAGTTACGTGAACTATCAATCCGCATTGTAAAACATATTGGCATTGTTGGGGAATGTAATGTACAGTTTGCTTTCGATACCGAATCGGAAGACTATCGCGTGATTGAAGTAAATGCCCGTCTAAGCCGCTCTTCTGCACTAGCTTCTAAAGCAACAGGCTATCCTTTGGCCTTCGTTGCGGCTAAACTTGGATTGGGATATGGCTTGTTTGAACTAAAAAACTCTGTAACCAAATCAACTTGTGCATTCTTTGAACCTGCTCTAGACTATGTAGTCGTAAAAATACCTCGTTGGGACTTAGGTAAATTCCATGGAGTATCTAAAGAGATTGGTTCTAGTATGAAGTCTGTAGGTGAAATTATGGCTATAGGCCGTACTTTCGAAGAAACTATTCAGAAAGGGCTTCGTATGATAAACATTGGTATGCATGGATTCGCAGCGAACAAACCTCTTCAGGTGGATGATCTGGATGAAGCTTTAAGCAATCCTACCGATAAACGCATCTTCTGTATCGAAGAAGCGTTTAAGAGAGGCTATACTGTAGATCAGATTTACGATCTTACAAAGATAGACAGATGGTTCCTACAGAAGCTGAAATACATACACGAATGCTCTAAGGAACTAGAGAAATATGATGACATACAATCTCTACCGCTTACTCTACTTCGTTCGGCTAAGCAAATGGGATTCTCTGACTTCCAGATAGCTAAGATTGTATGTAAAGAGCCTAGTTTGGTAGAAACAATACAACATGATGTACGCCGTATCCGTAAAGAGAACAATATTGTTCCATGTGTAAAACAAATAGATACTTTGGCTGCAGAATACCCTGCACAGACAAACTATCTGTACATCACATACAATGGTAGAGAAAATGATGTAAAATATCTGGGAGACCATAAATCGGTTATTGTACTTGGATCGGGTGCATATCGTATTGGTTCTTCGGTTGAATTCGACTGGTGTTCAGTTAATGCACTTCAAACCATCCGTAAAGAAGGTTACCGTTCAGTTATGATCAACTACAATCCAGAAACGGTTTCTACAGACTATGATATGTGTGACCGCTTATACTTCGACGAGTTGACATATGAACGTGTGATGGATATCATCGAACTGGAAAATCCTCATGGAGTTATACTTTCGGTAGGCGGACAGATCCCTAACAACCTGGCAATGCGTCTTGATGCTGCTAAGGTAAATATATTAGGAACAACAGCTAAAAATATAGATAATGCAGAAGACCGTCACAAGTTCTCCAGCATGCTCGACCGTATAGGTGTAGATCAACCTCGCTGGAAAGAATTAACCTCACTACAAGACATTAAAGGCTTTGTTGATGAAGTTGGTTATCCGGTTTTGATCCGTCCTTCTTATGTGCTTTCCGGAGCTGCTATGAACGTCTGCTCAAATGATCAGGAATTAGAAAACTTCCTTGGATTAGCTGCCGAAGTATCTAAGAAACACCCTGTAGTTGTAAGCGAGTTTGTAGAAAATGCAAAAGAAATAGAAATAGATGCAGTTGCCAAAAACGGAGAGATAGTTATGTATGCCATCTCTGAACACGTAGAATTTGCAGGTGTTCACTCTGGAGACGCAACAATACAATTCCCGGCACAACGCTTATATATAGAAACTGTTAGACGCATCAAAAAGGTAGCGCGCAAGGTTGCACACGAATTACAGATTTCAGGTCCTTTCAACATGCAATTCCTTGCTAAAGATAATGATATAAAGGTTATAGAATGTAATTTGCGTGCTTCTCGATCATTCCCATTTGTATCGAAAGTTTTGAAAATAAACTTCATCGACCTTGCTACTCAGGTAATGCTTGGAAAAGATGTAGAGAAACCAAATAAGAACGATTTTGATCTGGATTATGTAGGAATCAAAGCTTCTCAATTCTCGTTCTCACGTCTACAAAAAGCCGACCCTGTATTAGGTGTGGATATGGCTTCTACAGGTGAAGTAGGATGTATAGGGGATGACTTCCATGATGCAATGTTGAAATCAATGCTATCTGTAGGTTATAAAATACCTAAGAAAACTGTGCTTTTCTCTACAGGACCGGCTAAATCGAAAGTTGAATTACTGCAAGCTGCAAGATTATTACATCAAAAAGGATATGAATTGTATGCAACGGGCGGTTCTCAGAAATTCCTTATAGACAATGGTATCCCCGCTACACAAGTATTCTGGCCAACTGACGATCAGAAACCAAGTGCACTGGAAATGATACAGAACAAGCAAATTGACCTAGTAGTTAATATCCCTAAAAACTTTACTACAAGTGAGCTGGATAATGGATACAAAATTCGTCGTGCTGCAATCGATTTCAATGTGCCATTGCTTACAAATTCCCGATTAGCTTCAGCATTTATACAAGCATTCTGCAAAATGAATGTGGATGAAATTGAGATTAAGGCATGGAATGAATATGAATAATAGATTCGAATTATAACTACTCAATAAACGAAGGGTTGTTTCGAAATGAAATAACCCTTCGTTTTTCAGTATCTTTAAGCTTGAACAATAATATGATTTGACGCATGAATATTGACATGACTAATATTGCTTATACAGATGAGTATAAAGAAAAGAAATAACGATCACAAAAAACAATATTCAGAATGGTTCAATAACTAAAAAAGGCATCCAAAATGGATACCTTTTTTAATTATCTTATCTATTATATACTTTTATTTAATGAAACGATTGTATGCATTAATTAAAGAGTTATAATCTGAACTGAACGATTTAAAATCTCTTTCCGAAAGTCTCTTCTTAGCTTTAACTTCTCTAAGTGCCTTACGATATGTTGCTAAAGCATCATCACATTCTTTATAGAAAGAGTCGTAAGCAGATTGTTTCTTTTGAGCTTCCAATGTTTCTTTATACATATCTTTATTCTTCTCTACAGTTGTAGCAAGAGCTTGATATGCAGCATCTACTTGCTCTGGAGTAGCAGCATTCTCAGTATAATCTGAATACAAGCTATTCAATTCTTCGAAAGCTTTAAGCTCTGCTTTTAATGTTAAGATAGGGTCTTTCAAAGGAGAGTCGGACAAAATAATAGCTTCTGCTTTCTCTGTAACAACCTCAATCTTATCATACATGTTTCCTCTGATTGTATTCAGAATGCTGTCTCTGTATTCGATACTATCAGCCAGCATTTTACCTTTTTCAAATTTGTCATCTTTATAATCCTGGTTCTGGATGTATTTATACAATGTAGAACAATTAGCTGTAAAAGATTCGTATGCCTCTTTATAAGTAGTCATATTTTCTTTAAAGTAAGTTTTTTCCTCTTCACTCATTACAGTAGGGGGCACAGTGAGATCTTTCTTCTTAGAAGCAACATTCATTGCTGTATTAGGCATCAAAGGCAAAACAACGGTTGGTTTACGACCTGTCCTCATAAACTTAATCATATCGTTTATACGACTTGTATTACTACGTGTCCAACCACCTGATCCATTTAGGTAATCAATCACATCATTTGTATAAGAAATAATCTGATTAGCTTCCGCTTTTGAATCTACATTTTCTGAGCCTTTGTTTGCGCTACCACCGCAAGATACGAGTAGGATACTTAATGAAAGTAAAGTAAAAAATAATTTTTTCATGTGTTCTTGGTTTTGTGTATAATAGTGTTTTAAAAATTAAGAACACAAATATACATTTTTTAAAGATTCCTTCAAAGCCCTTTATTTCATCACAATGTTAAATCTTCAGTGTATAGATAAAATAAAAGCCTGCAATTTGTAATTGCAGGCCTTTTGCTTAAATATTATTGATTAATATTTATTCAGCACTAGGTGTTTCTTCAGCCGGAACTTCTGCCTCAGGAGCTGATTCAGCTTCTGCTTGTGCAGCATTAGCTTCTGCTTTTTTCTGAGCTACTGCTTCTGCTTTTGCTTTATTAGCAGCTTGTTCTGCTTCTAGGCGAGCCTTTGCGTCAGCTTTAGCTTTAGCTTCATTTTTGTTCATGATAGCCAAAGTACCTTTTTCTTTTTCAGATTTCCATGCTTCAAATTTCTTTTCTGCATCAGCTTCTGTAAAAGCACCTTTAGCAACACCACCTAAAAGGTGTTTCTTCAAAAGTACACCTTGTTCAGAAAGGATGTTACGAGTAGTGTCAGTAGGTTGAGCACCAACTTGTAACCAGTACAAAGCCCTGTCGAAATTAATAGATATTGTAGCAGGATCAGTATTAGGGTTATAAGTACCAACCTTTTCAATAAACTTTCCATCACGTGGAGCTCTGCTATCTGCAATGACGATGTGGTAAAAAGGATAACCTTTACGTCCTCGTCTTTGTAAACGGATCTTTGTAGCCATTTTCTTTCTTAGTTAATTTTAATTATACATAATTGTTATTAGCGGCTGCAAAGATAGGGATAAGTTTTTGAATTATGATATAATATTCAGATTATTATCAAAATAATCTATGCCATCTAACAAAAAAAGGAAGCTTATAGCTTCCTTTTATATTTTATACTCCTGTTTTATATTATGCAGGATGAATTGCTTCTGTAGGACAAGCATCAGCACAAGTACCACAATCAGTACATGTATCCGGATCAATTTTATAGATATCTCCTTCTGATATTGCACTCACAGGGCACTCATCAATACAAGTACCACAAGCAATACAGTCTTCGTTAATTACGTAAGCCATGATTTCTGTTTTTTATAAGATTAATTACTAACTTTGATGCAGCAAATATAAAGAGTTTTTCTTTTCAACCAAAATAGTTATAGTTAGATATTATTAATGTCATTATAACATCTATCTATCACGATTGTTTAATAATCTGTTTTTTAATATTTTATATTAGAAACATAACAGTACTTATTTGTATTCTTTCTAAGTTACAATTAAAAAGGGAAATATACTATTAATGCGATTTTTACGTTATAATTCATAGATAAATAAAGGAGAAGAAAATTGAAACCACATAGAATTTTTATACTTATTTTATTCATCATAGCTCCATTTTTTGCTATCGAAGGATATGCCCAGGTGAGAAAGCCGATAAACCTACCATTTGCCGATCAGAAAATGTATCACCTAGGCTTTTTATTAGGAATTCACGGACAGGATATGATATTATCGCATAGTGGATATGTAGGTAGTAATGGCGAAGCCTGGTTTGCCGAAATCCCATCTTATTCTGTCGGTTTCAGTGTAGGAATAATCGGCGACCGCTATATAAACGAATATCTGAATTTACGAATCTCCCCCACATTCCATTTTGGCGAGAAAAAGTTTGAGTTCAAAGAACAGACTACCGAAGAAGAATACGACTTCACAATAAAGAATAGCTATATAACTATTCCTCTGCATCTCAAATTCAACGCAGGGCGAATAAAGAACTATCGTCCATATATTCTAGCAGGGCCTTATGTAGCAATGGACATAGCCTCCAACAAGAACGAAGCCCTCCGGTTCAAAAAAATGGATTATGGCTTGGAATTTGGCTTAGGTTGCAGTTTTTATCTACCTATGTTCAAACTTAGCCCTGAACTAAGATTCTCTTTCGGCCTTACCGATCTCATAAATAAAGACCGCTCAGATTTAACAGACAAAGACCTTGTGAAATATACGGAAGCTATATCATCTGGTAAAAGCCGTATGATTACGCTCGTATTTAACTTCGAATAAAACTATGAACATCAGGTATCAGGACAGTTGCCAGAATATACCTTGGGAAAAAGTACCCCTTCTTCTCGAAATGGTAGGTATGTCCTTTACCTCAGCCGATATACATCAAATTTCCTTTGAAGCCAGCTTTGCAGTTATCTTCGTATTCGATAATGGTGAGCTGATAGGTACAGGAAGAATCATCTCTGATGGTGTCCGCCAATCGGCACTTTATGATATAGCTGTCAATCCCGCCTATCAGGGAAAAGGCATAGGCTTAGAGATTGTAAAAAGACTCATGGCTTCTACTCCGGCTTGCAACTTTATCCTATATGCTTCTCCCGGCAAGGAAGGGTTCTATAAGAAGTTGAACTTCAAGAAGATGAAAACAGGAATGGTATTCTTTGCCAATCCTGATAGAATGACCGACAGCGAATTTGTGGAAGAAGACTAGTCCTCTCCAAATAAAAAAGGGTTCCGAACCCGAAACCCTTCTATATATCAATTAATCAGACTATTATCTCAACTGAGCACCTAATTCCTTCTCTAATGAAGTCTGAATCCTCATCATTATAGACTCTATCTGCTTGTCATTCAACGTTTTTTCATCATCACGAAGAACAAAATTCACTGCATATGATTTTTTACCCTCAGGTAAATTTTTACCCTCATAAACATCAAACAGAGAAACCTCCTTCAACAATTTACGCTCTGCCTTATAAGCTATCTTTTCTATCTGGTCGAACAGGACACTCTTATCAAGCAACAAAGCCAAATCGCGCTTAACAGCAGGAAATTTAGATATTTCGGAATAAGTTATACTATTCTTCTTTATCTCTTTCATCAAAAGATCCCAACTCAATTCAGCATAATACACATCTGTATTTATATACTGAGCTTTCAATAGTTTTTTATTCACAATACCTAGAGTACCAAGCGATTTTCCTTTTCCTTTTGGCTGTATATCAATCGCTGTACTATATACCTCGTTAGAGAACTGAACATAGTCATATCTACTAGCCGGGATACCCAAACGGCTTAATATATTCTCAACATAAGCCTTCATCTGATATACAGATGTTTTCTCATCTGCTGCCGCCCAGTTATTATCTATATTGTTCCCACTCAGCCACAAACCAAGATGAAATTCTTCGCTATATTCCCTTAATGTTTCACCTTCTACCTTTTTAGAAGCATCATAGAAATAGCAATTACCGAACTCATAGAATTTTATATCCGGATTCTGACGATTACGGTTATAAGCAATACTCTCTAAACCTCCATAAATAAGTGTCTGACGCATCACATTCAAATCCGTACTCAATGGATTGATAATATAAACAGAATGCGACACAGAATACACTTCCGAGTCAGTATAATAAGCCTCCTTAGTCTGTGAGTTATTCATAATCTCGTTGAAACCGCAACCTGTTAATTGCTCAGATATCAGGTTTTGAAGATCATAGCTCTTATCAGTCGGCGTTTCGTAAGACAAGTTTGATTTAAGACTATCCCCTATTTCCACATTATTATATCCGTAGATACGAAGTATGTCTTCAATCACATCCACATCACGCAATACATCTACCCTGTAAGTCGGTATAGCCAATGTCAGATCGTTTGCTGTCTCATTCTTTATTTCTATCTCAAGGCTAGCTAGTATCGACTTAACAGTCTCTCTTTCTATCTCTTTTCCTATCAGATTATTTACCTTAACGTAAGACAATTCTACAACAGGTTTTTCAATATGTGTAGGATATACATCCTGAATAGGGCCAACTATCTTACCTCCGGCAACCTCCTGTATCATCATCGCTGCATATTTCAATATATACATTGTATCATTCGGGTCGCAACCACGCTCGAAACGGAAAGACGAATCTGTATTCAATCCGTGACGGCGTGCCGTTTTGCGTATCCATGTAGGATTAAAATAAGCACACTCAAGAAATACATCAGTAGTGCTTTCTGTTACACCCGACTTCAATCCCCCGAATACACCTCCGATACACATACCTTCTACAGTATTGCATATCATCAGGTCACGGTTGCTCAATGTGCGTTCTTGTTCGTCAAGGGTAATAAACTTAGTCCCTTCCGGTAATGTTTTTACAATTACCTGTCCTCCTGTAATATCTGCTACATCAAACGCATGAAGCGGATGCCCCATTCCATGCAACATATAGTTCGTTATATCCACTACATTATTAATAGGGCGCAAACCAATAAGCGTAAGCCTGTTTTTAAGCCACTCCGGGCTCTCTTCTACTTTTACTCCTTTGATTGTCACACCTGCATAACGTGGACATGCTTCTGTATTTTCTACGGTAACAGTCACACCTCCATTAGCCTCATCTATCTTAAAGTTTTCGACAGATGGCATTGTAAGCGTTCCTTTTAGCTTATTCTGTTTAATATAAGCGGCCAAATCGCGGGCTACACCATAGTGCGAAGCTCCATCGATACGATTAGGCGTAATATCTACCTCTAATATATATTCACTCTGGATATTATAATACTCTTTAGCAGGAGTACCCACCTTTGCATCTGCAGGTAATACAATAATACCATCATGACTAGTTCCTATACCTATTTCGTCCTCGGCACAGATCATACCAAAAGACTCTGTTCCTCTTATCTTGGTTTTCTTTATCGTAAACGACTCTTCTCCCGAATATAGCTTTGTTCCTATAAGTGCTACCACCACCTTTTGTCCGGCAGCAACATTAGGCGCACCACACACAATCTGTAATGGCTCTTCCTGACCTACATTTACAGTTGTTATATGCAGGTGATCAGAATCAGGATGATCTACACATGTTAGCACCTCGCCAATAACAATGCCTTCAAGTCCGCCTTTCACTGTTTCTACTTCCTCTACGCCTCCTGTTTCGAGTCCAATCGAAGTAAGAGCGGCAGAAACTTCTTCCGGTGATAAATCGAAATCTAGATAGTCTTTCAACCAATTGTAAGAAATATTCATATATTAGTTTTTTTATTTTCAAAAAAGTCCGTCAAAAATACAAAATTTATTTCAGTTAAACAGCAGACTTTATATTGTCACATGCAAAAAGTGACACATATCTATATATTTTATTTGTCACCTTTCATTCTATTCTATACATTGTGCCCTTTGTGCAAAACTTAATGTCCTTTGTGGTTCTAATCATTCTCTATGACAAAAGATACAAAAGTGACAATAATACCTTATATTTGTAATACCTAAACCTTAATATTATGACAATAGTTGCATTAATCGGAACCATCCTCTTCGCCCTAACAGTAATTTTATACATCCTACTTATCTTTGGCGCTCCCCTTGGCGAATATGCTATGGGTGGACAACATCGGATCTTACCTACTAAAAATCGGATCATAACCACGATAGCCCTTATAATACAACTATTTGGAATAGTAGTATTACTTCAAGGAGGCGGAATCATCAATACATGCCTGTCTACAAATGTTATCAGGATAGCATGCTACGTTTTTGCTGTTTACTTATCCCTGAATGTATTAATGAATATTGCTTCAAAAAGTAAAAAAGAAAAGATGCTTATGGCCCCCTTATCCCTCATTGTTGCAGCTTGCTATTGGATTCTGGCTTTAGAACTATAATACCTCCCCCGTTTCTACAGGGCTGTTAATTTCTATTTTTATATACTCTTTGTCATGTTGAACGATAGTGAAACATCTCTTCAATAGAAAGAGATCCTTCGTTTCCACTCAGGATGACAATAGAAAATAAAAGAATGAAGTAGAGAACTTAACAGCCTTACCCGTCGCAGGGGATTTGTAATCATCTACTATTTACTATAAGGATTTATAATCAGTAAAAATAGATTGAAAAATAAGCGGATTGAAAATGACACAAATGACACACTTTTTGCATATTTTTTTTTGTATCCTTATCTGTGTCTTTTTTCTTTATACAGAACACTCTTGCCCTTATACCATAGATAAATAAAAAAGGGTATTATTCATAACAAATAATACCAATTAAAATACTCCCTGCAACTCCTACTCCTCCGTGGTTTTAATTAAAACAAAAAAACTTATAAATATGCCCAAATCCAAACAACACCGGCAACAACAAGTACTACGGATAAAATAGCCACAATCACACGTGCAGTCTTCTTACCAAACATATTTATCCAGCCATCAATTTTACCAAGGCTATAAGTAGAACCGCTTACCTCATTGTCGAATAACCATTTAGCACCCTTTATTGCCGAAATAAACAGAACGATTCCCAAAGCAATAATCACAATCCCAAAATAAGCCGGGTTCTTTTCAAAATATGCCTTTACATTATCTAACATTATATATTTACAAAAATGATAAATGCAATATTATAAAAAAATCCCGATTAAAATAACCGGGATTTTCTTTTTATATCATTACTCTTTAGTAAATATGTCCATCATCCTTAAAGTCCTTCACATCGAAACGTTTCTTCTCCAACGAATTCCAAGCATAAATAATATACGCTACAACAAAAGGAACCAGTATAGAAACAAAGCTCATCACTGTCAAAGTAAATTCACTTGAAGACGAATTCTGGATAGTCAACGAACTTTGCGGGTCTGTAGCAGAAGGATAATAAGCAGTACCATTAAATCCTGTTATCAACAGCAGCATACACACAGTTAGTACTGTACCCAATCCGGCAAACCAAACACCCTTAGTAAACGATTTATCCATCAAAGTTTTTCCTATACCAAACAGTACAAGTAATACGCCAACAACAAATACAATACCCACTATTGGCATTTCTATCAGGTTATTGAAATACTTGTGAGCCTCTAAAAACACTTTTCCATCAGCAGCCACAGCAAACCCATCAGCAATAAATGTCCAGATTACAAAAATCAGGAAGAATACTACAAACGGCAATCCATTATATAATAAGAATTTGCGGGACTTCTTTACAAGGTTTTCATCTTGTAAACGGTTTATAAAAAAGAGGCAAGCCAATGTACGAGCCAGGAAGAAAACAGCAAGTCCCAGCATCCAGTTACGAGGATTAGCCAAAGCTTCCAAACCGTGCCATTCGCTACCCCAGCGGCTGATAATCGGATTTATTACATCTGTCATATTTTCTTTATTCACCGTAAAATCCGATCCTGTAAAAAATGTAGCGATAGCTACTCCCAACAGAAATGTACCCAGCAAACCATTTATAAACAAAAATGCACGGTACGTATTACGTCCGAATACATTGCCCGGCTTCGACTGGAATTCATAAGAAACTGCCTGAATAACAAAACAAAACAGTATAGCCATCCAAACCCAATATGCTCCACCAAAGCTGGTTGAATAAAACAAAGGGAAAGATGCGAATAATGCTCCACCAAAAGTAACCAAAGTAGTGAATGTATATTCCCACTTACGTCCCAATGCATTAACCAATATCATACGTTCCTTCTCATCTTTCGTAAGCGAGAAAAGCATCGATTGCCCACCCTGAACAAACAAGAGAAAAGCCAAAAGTCCACCGATAAGACTTATAAGGAACCACCAATAATGTTGTAAAAATGAATAATCAAACATAGTTGTATATTTTTTATTATATAGGCTATAATGAATATTTGTACAATTAAAATTTCAAATCTTTGCTATTTTGAAATCTTGAAATATAATTAGTGAGAATCCTCCGGACCTTTCTTAATCTGATTCAGCATAATACGAATCTCTGCAATAAGCAATGCTGTAAACAGGGCAAGGAACAAGAAGAATGTAATTATCACAGATTTAGCTGATATCGCCGATACAGCCGCCTGAAGCGGTAATACATCCTGTATAGCCCACGGCTGACGTCCTATCTCGGCTACCATCCATCCGGCTTGCCCGGCAACATAAGCCAAAGGAATAGTCCATACACATGCCCATAGCAACCATTTCATATTCTCTATTTCCTTCTTACGGAAAATAAGGAAAGTAAGCACAACAAACAATAGTATAAAGTAACCTCCCAGATAAACCATTATATGGAATGGCCAATATACCAGCGGAATATTTGGTATCAATTGTTCCGGTGTATCCAAATATCCATACCCAAAGTAAGCATAATTAGCTTTTAATACATCTTTGTGCTGTGTTGCAAGTACTTCGTTCCCGTCTTTCTTAGCTTTTTTATACTCAGCCAAAGCCTGAATTGCAGTTTTTCCTTTCTCCTGTTTCTCGGCGAACGAAAGAGCTGTCGAACCATCCGGTTCTTTATACCCTCCATCTATAATATCTTTTATTCCGGGTACATACGCATCCAGTTCGCCAAAGCTAAGCCACGACAAACCTTTTGGTATGCTTATATTTAATAAATATGGATCTACATCGTCCTTATACGACTCTTTTGCTGGATTAGGAATAGCGAAAGCAATCAACCCTACACCTTCACCACCTTCGTAGAGGCCTTCCATTACTGCCAGCTTCATAGGTTGTTTTTCTGCAACCTGTTGAGCCGATCCATGACCTGTCCAAAGGATAAGCAAGGATGAAACCAAACCGAATACAGCAGCAATTTTCATACTCTGACGGGCAAATTCCATATCCCTTTTCTTTATCATATACCAGGCAGCAACTCCGGCTACAAATACAGCACCCAGCACCCATCCGGCAAGTACCGTGTGGAAAAACTTGTTGATAGCCACTGGCGACAAGGCGATAGACCAGAAATCAATCATTTCGTTACGTGTAGTATCAGGATTAAATTCCATGCCCACAGGATATTGCATCCATGCATTAGCAATCAGAATCCAAAGAGCTGATAAAGTTGCGCCCACTACAGTCAACCATGTAGCAGCCAAATGCACTTTTTTACTTACACGCTTCCAACCGAAAAACATGATGGATATAAATGTAGCCTCCAGGAAGAAAGCCAGTGTAGCCTCTATAGCCAATGGTGCACCAAAGATATCCCCAACAAACCAGCTATAATTAGACCAGTTGGTACCAAACTGGAATTCGAGAATAAGACCTGTGGCAACCCCGATGGCGAAGTTGATACCAAAGATTATCATCCAGAATTTCGCTGTTTTTTTCCATTGTTCGTTCCCTGTGCGCACGTACATTGTCTCCATCACCGACATAATGATCCCCAATCCCAAAGTGAGGGGAACAAACAGCCAGTGATACATGGCAGTCATTGCAAACTGGGCTCTAGACCAGTCAATTAATGATGTACTAAGTAATTCCATAAAATAGTTTTATATTAGTAAATAAATATATGAGGAGTCGATCTAAGGTCACAGACCTCTTTATTACTTTGCAAAGCATAAAAACGACAAACAGTTGAGTAGAAATAACGTATCATTAAATACTTTCTTCTATTTATTGTCATTAACAGTTGATGTTTTTACCAGTTCTTCACTTACATAATCAGACTTACTCTGACTATCATCAAATTTCGAACTCAAAAAATTAGGGAAAAAGAACGGGCGTAATATAAGGAACATTATTATAAGTTTTATAATAACAATCGCCCACAATGTTTTACCCAAAGTCATACTTTTAAATCCATCTCTAAACATGGTAAAGAAATTGAATTTAGGCATAGTTTCTTCCATAACAATTAGTTTAAGTGCTAAATAAAACAATACTTAATATTCGGTATATTCCAGCCCGAATGTATGGGCCACCGCTTGGTAAACAACATTTCCCTTTATAATGTTCAAGCCTTTTCGCAAATCCTTATATTTTTCACAAGCAGCCTCCCAACCAAGATTTGCCAGACTTAGTACATATGGCAATGTCGCATTTGTCAGAGCCAATGTAGAAGTCATAGGCACAGCTCCCGGTATATTTGCTACACAATAATGCACTACTTCATCAATAACAAATACAGGATCAAGGTGTGTTGTTGGTCTGGATGTTTCGAAACAACCTCCTTGATCGATAGCTACGTCAACCAGCACTGTTCCCGGTTGCATATCTTTCAGCATACTTCTGGTAATTACCTGAGGCGCTTTATCACCGGCAATCAATACAGCTCCCACAATCAGATCGGCATCCTTAGACAATTCCTTAATCGTATGTGTATCAGAATAGCGTGTGGTTACATTTGCCGGCATCACATCACTCAAATAACGTAATCGTGGCAAGCTTTTATCCAGTATGGTCACTCTGGCTCCCATTCCTGCAGCTATCCGTGCCGCCTGTGAACCAACGACTCCACCACCTATCACCAATACATGAGCAGGCTTAACCCCGGGCACACCACCTAAAAGTACACCTTTTCCCAAATGTGGTTTTTCCAAAAATCTGGCACCTTCCTGAGTAGCCATCCTTCCGGCAACCTCACTCATAGGCACCAATAGAGGCAACGACCTATCCGGAAGTTCAACAGTTTCGTATGCTATACAGATTGCTCTACTCTTTATCATTGCCTCAGTAAGCTCGCGGCTCGAAGCAAAATGAAAATAAGTAAAGACAACCTGATTTTCTTTTACCAAATCATACTCTTGTTTAATCGGTTCTTTTACCTTTACTATCATATCAGCAATAGCATACACTTCTTCAATTGTAGATACTACCGACGCTCCGGCATCAATATAGTCCTGATCTGAAAAACCACTACCAACTCCGGCACCAGCCTGTACAAAAACTTCGTGCTTGTTTGCTACTAATTCGAGAGTACCTCCGGGTGTTAAAGCTACCCGGTTTTCAAATGCTTTTATTTCTTTAGGTAATCCAATTTTCATAAGGTATTATTTTTTGATTTGGTTTATACTTTAAAATTTAGGGATTTATTATTCAAACATTAAATCCTTAAATATTTCTTTATGCCTCTCCTATCGATCCATCCAATGGAGGTAAAAATCCCGGCGGATTTTCTGCACTTACAGGTCCATTTTGGGATTCGAATCGATTTATGTTTTCATTCAGAGCATAAAGTAACCTTTTTGCATGTTCGGGAGTAAGTATTATTCTCGACTGTACCTTTGCTTTAGGTAAGCCCGGCAATATACGGACAAAGTCGATTACAAACTCCGAAGACGAATGTGCTATAATAGCTAAATTTGAATATGTGCCCTGAGCTACATCTTCCGGAAGTTCTATCTGGATTTGATTGTCTTGCTCATTTTTACTATTTTCCATTTCTTTCTTGATTAATTAGTTAATTCAATATTAATTTCTTACACAAAGTAAGAAATTTGTGGCAAAATAACAATATATAACACATATATTTTAAAACACATAATCTGTGTTTATGAAGCTTTCAACTCATTTTCGCCTTCACAATCACTTTCTAGTTTCAAGACTTTAGCCTGTCGCCTTCTTTTACTTAACACAATTATTTGGGAAAATGTTCCTACAACACCTAATCCTAACATCACATACCTCATAGTTCCATCAAAAACAACAAAAGCTGTAAAGCAAACCATACACCACATAAAGCCGATAGATATCAACATACCTTTCAGTCCAAGCCCTTCATTCACTTTCCTCAGATATCGACCGGTTAACTTATTATTTAGTAATTTGTTATATAACTTAGGGGAACTTCTTGCAAATAGAAATGCTGTCAGCAGTATAAAAGGTGTAGTGGGCAATCCCGGAGTAATTATACCCAGTAACCCCAACCCTAAGGATATTAATCCTAATACTATATACAAATATTTTATCATTACCTTAGAAACACTTATACAAGAGCTAATAAAGGTATGAAAATAGAGAAGCTTTTCGATTTAAATCTTAAAAAATGTTTATCAATTTTATAAATGACCAGTTAAATAATATCTATATAATTTCAATTATCTTTGTTTTTCAAAACTGCTAAAATGAATTACCTCAGCAACATCGCATATAAAATATACCAGAATAAGAGAAGTCATTTATGGTTATGCATTGGGCTTAATATAGTTTTATGCACCATAATGATGCTGGCATATAGCCCCATCAATCTTGATAGTGATTCCATATTCCATATAAACAGGCTGGTTGTATTGATTGATGCGATCAAAAGCGGCGATTACCCTACATATATCGATTATAATTCTATAGACGGTTATGGGTATTTCACCAAAGCTTTCTATCCCGATTTTATGTTATTACCATTTGCCATATTAGGGTTATTTACAGACATCGCCTTTGTATATAAATTTATTATCTTCTCTACAACATTTCTTTGTGGGGTCACCACTTTCGTTGCAGTAAAAAAAGTGTACAAAAGCTCATTCTGCGCAATAATTGCTTCTTTATTATATACATTCTCCGCATATAAACTATACCAGACATTTTATTTTTCAGTTATACAAGAGATAATTACATTCATCTTCCTACCAATAGTTGTATGGGGACTATACGAAATCATTGCTGGCAATTACAAAAAATGGTATATTCTTACTATTGGTTTTGCCGCAATAATATTGACCCATGTAATGACTTTTACCTTAGTATCAATCATAACAATTGTATTTCTGCTCATCTACTGTAAAAGATTTTACAAAGAACCTGTAAGAATAAAATTTCTACTGATATCAGCAATTTGCTGTATTCTGATTTGCGCCTATTTTGTTTTCCCCATGTTGGAACAAATGATGTCTAATTCTTTTTATTATAAGGATAAACCACTTTTTACATCCATATTTTTCAGGCCATCTTTAAGCAATTTTATGTCAGGCATTATCAACCCTCTATCGCATACCGACCATGCAGATTATATTCCCCGTTTAGGAGGTTTCTTTATATTTTTCATTTGTCTGAGAATATTTATCCGCGAAAAATCTCAACAGATACGAAGCATTGATATAATGGTCATACTTGGTATATTCTTAATCATATTAAATATAGAATATTTCCCTTGGCACATTTTCCCTTTCAATAAATTTATCTTTATCCAATTCCCTTGGAGACTTTATAAATATGCTTCTTTATTTTTTGCTATTGCCGGAGGATTTTATATATCTCGTTTGATTATAAATTATAATTATAAAATAGCTTTCACTGCATTTCTCTCCCTCCTTATATCCTTTATGTTTATTCTCGACTCGAACGACTATCAGGCAATGACCGGACAAAGAGTAAAACTGGATAGTACAACCGAAAAAACGATAAAAGAAACTGTAACCTTAGGAGGAGGTGCTGAGTATTTACCGTCCAAAATGCCGTCCCAAAATTACCCATTCGAAAGAGGCGTTATTGTAACCTCCTTAAATGAAGAAACTTTAATCAATAATTTTTCGAAAGAAAAAGGAACTATAACCGCAGACATTACAACAAATAAAGATGTTATAGAGCTTCCTCTTACCTATTATAAAGGATATAAAGCGACTTTAGACTCCGAATCAATATCTGTAGAGCAAAGCGATAACGGATTAGTAGCAATTCCTGTAAATAAATCCGGACACATAAAAGTCTGGTATACAGGAACAACCATTCAAAAAGCAAGCTTCATTATTACCTTAATCAGCATTTTTTCACTTTTCGTTTATCTATTCATAAATACTCCTATTATTGTTAAAAATAGAGAGTAACTATGTTAAAATTCAAAACAAAATACATCCTCCGTATCCCAAATGGAGAAACTGATTGCACTATGTTTTGAACTTAATGACTCTTTTAACTGTTAATAGAAAAATCAAGGGCGGGGTTTCACATTATCCGGAAATGTGTTAACTTTGCGCCCGAAAAGACAAATTCTGTACTCCTAAGCGTAGGATACTATTTTGTTTCCCAAAAGTTGGGAGGGTTCTGTTCCTCTCTAAGAGGTTGGGAACAGGCCTTAGTGGTAACCTAATGATTATTTTATGAAGTATTTGAAGTACTTCTTGATTGCTGGTGTAGCATTTACAAGCTTATCATCAAACATGTCAAGAACTTCTAGGCTTTCGGAAGGTATTTATCCGGGAAACCTGTTTCCTGATATTAAAAATTTGGAAAACGTATCAGGGACAAAAATGGACTTATCAGACCTAAAAGGTCAAAAAGTATTGGTAAATTTCTGGGCTGCATATGATGCCCATTCGCACAAAGACAATGTTCTCCTCGCGCGCACAATTGAGAACAAAAAATACCCGGTGCAAATGGTGTCAGTTTCATTCGATAAGAGTGAATCAGTCTTCGAAAGAACGTTAGCAATGGATAAAATTGATACAAAGTATCAGTTTATGGCCGAAGAGAATGCTTATACCGATTTATCGGAGCGTTACCAATTGAAAAGAGGATTTAAGAATTACCTACTTGACGAGAACGGAGTAGTAATAGGCATGAACCTTACGCCTAATGACTTAAATCGGATTTTGAACGAGAATTAATTTATTTTATTTATTATTAAAGCGTTTCAACTCTTGTAGATGAGACGCTTTATTTTTTTATTTATAACTTTGCGGTCTCCAATTAGAGACAACTAAAAATGACCCAACAACAAGATACACGACCAACAAAAGGAATAATAGCTAAAACATTAGACTGGGCTTATTCTAAAGCTGTTACTGGCTTCACAGGTGTCGATTCTGCATACGACTTGGGAAACAGCTATCTAAATCAAAAAGGAACATTAGAGCAACAGGTGGACTCTCTCATCAAATGGCAGGTAACCAAAGCAGCAACCAGCGGATTTGTTACAGGTCTGGGAGGCATTATGGTGATGCCCTTGACTGTACCCGCTAATATTGCCAGTGTGATCTATGTACAAATAAGAATGATAGCTGCCATAGCCTATATGGGCGGACACGATATTCGCGACGATAGGGTCAAATCACTGGTTTATATCAGTATGGTAGGCAATGGTGCGAAAGAACTACTCAAAGATATGAGTATCAAATCCGGAGAGAAACTACTTACAAAGGTGATAGAAAATGTAGCAACCAAATTAGCAACCAATGCAGGACAAAAAAGTGTAACTTCTTTAGCCAAAGCCATGCCTCTGCTAGGTGGTGCAGTAGGCGGCGCATATGATGGCGTATCGACTAGAGTAGTAGGAAAAGTTGCTAAAAAAATATTTATAGAATCTGAATAGAATTTAAACAGATTCTTGGTAAAGCTAAAAGCGAGGACTAATAAAATACCTCAGAACACACAGTTGCACGAATCTTCAAACCTGACGCCTTGCTTTTTAGCTTTATCAAAAATAATTTTAGCCCTTTCATTATCAGGGTTGATCCACGACATACAATCGGTAAGCACAACTATCTTTTTCGCTAATTCGTCACATTCATCCAAAATATCGTTCAGTGAATTTGCTACACAATAATCGGCAGCCTCTCCTATCAGCAATACTTCATCATAAGTATTCAACTTAGTAAGTAAAGTTGTATTCAAAAATGTTTCGGGTTGTGTCTCCCACTCTACTGCTGCTCTGAAAATACTATAATGCTCAGTAGACTGAGAATAACCCTTATAAAAAAGTTCGTATGATCTGTCATTATTAATAGCCCATGTGGAAAGAGTATCCGTTATTTCTTTATCTATAGCCCATCCTGATGTCCCTAGTATGCAATGCATAGGCCATATAGTACAAACTTCTCCCTTTTGTTCAAGTTGTTCGAGATATGTCAGCGCTAATTCTTTATTATATTGAGCATTCCATCTTCCTTCTTTTACATCAGCAGCCTTTATTATCGAAAAAAGTGGCGGAACTTTACCATCCTTATCCTTCCAGTATATCTGATGTGCTACATGAATAGGCTGATGCGAATCCAGAGTCAATGCTACATATTCAATCTTACTTTGATTACGGACAATAAAATCTGCAATTCTGATCACATCGTCACTCGCCCCATTTACATAGAGGGAACCCGATGGCGAAGTAAAGTCATTCTGAAGGTCTATTCCTAATATTGCTCTCTTTTTCATAATAATGTAATTTGCAGTAACAAATTTAATAAAAAAAGCAACCCTCAGGAGAGTTGCTTAGAAAATTAATTATTTTAATCACTGACAGATTAGTAGCGTGCACTAACAGCGTTCCAATCGATTATCTTCCACAGTTCAGCTAAGTGGTCTGCACGGCGGTTTTGATAATCCAAATAGTAAGCATGCTCCCACACATCGAATCCCAATAGAGGAGTATATCCTTTTGTTATAGGGTTTCCTGCATTTGATTCTTTTGTTATATATAGTTTACCTTCTTTATCTTTTGATAGCCATGCCCATCCTGCACCAAACAATCCTGTAGCTTCTGTATTAAATTCTTTTTTGAAATTTTCGAAAGAACCCCATTGTTTGTTAATAGCTTCAGCTAGTTTTCCTTTAGGCTCTCCCCCACCATTAGGGCTGAAAGATAGGAAATAAATGTTATGGTTTAAGGTTTGACCTGCGTTATTAAAAATAGGACCATCGCTTTCTTTTACTATTGTTTCAAGTTCAGCATTTTCGAATTTAGTTCCTTCAATAAGCTTATTCAGATTTGTAATATAAGTTTGAAGGTGTTTGCCATAATGCAATTCTACTGTTTGCTGGCTTATAACTGGTTCTAGTGCATTTGTTGCGTACGGTAATTTTGGTAATTCAAATTTCATAGTTCTTGTTTTTTGATTATTATTACTTTGAGTTATATTCTGAGCATTTGCTACATTTATTATTAATGCTGAAAGCATTATACAAACTGCTGTGATCTTTCTCATATTTTTTCTTTTTATAGTTGTTACAAAATTAACAATTGTATTCATCAAATTGTTTAATTCCATCATATAATTTATATAAATAGTTTTTAACCAATCATAACTTATATCTATAACCATTATCTATAGAAAGATATAATAACCTTTATTAGGGATCGAATAAAAGAACATTTCAGAATTAATATGTATTTTTGTGTCGCTAATATTAAGAACAATTATTTATATTTATTATGGTATTTTTAGATGCATCATCTGTCTTATCCGAAGCTGTAAAAGAGAATCACCAGTTGATACCTGTAATCAACAGATTCGGTATAAAGCTTGGGCTCGGAGATAAAAATATAGGGGAAATCTGTAAAAATGCCAATATAAATTTAGATTTCTTTCTCGTCATATTAAATACCTTCCTTAATGAAGATTATTTTCCTGAGAAAAAACTGCAAAATTTTGATATAGAACTTGTTATAACATACCTGAGACAAACAGATGCTTATCTGGTTAATAGTCAATTGCATAATCTGGAGAAACACCTAAATGCTTTTATTTCGATGAGTGATGTAAATAGTCCTCAATTGAAATTAATAAAGAGGTTGTTTTCAGAATTTAAGCAAGAGTTGATTGGTCAAATAGAACAAGGTATGGTTAAAGGAGATGCCCCTTTAGCATCTTTAACCGACCTTAAAAGCATTATCATCAAGCATATATCCGGGAACTTCAATGAAAATATGTGCTACGCTGTCATATTTACAATAGACAGCTTTCAGAAAGACTTGGAAAAGAACAACCGGATCAGGGAGAAAGTTCTGAAACCGATGATAGATAACCTTAGCGAATCTGAAATTGCAGATTGGCAAGAATTAATAGCAGTAAGCCATTCTCTAAAAGAAAACAGAGATCAGCCATTGTCTCAAAGGGAATTGGATGTACTGCGTCTGGTTGCCTTAGGTTTACTTAATAAGGAGATTGCTGATAAATTGAATATAAGCCTTAATACTGTTCTCTCTCATCGAAAAAATATCACTGCAAAGCTTGGAATAAAAACCGTATCAGGACTAATATTCTATTGTATTACACATGGTTATATATCTACAGATGAAATAGAACTCTAGCACTTTCCCTCATAACATAATACGACACTATCTAAACTAACAAATATGGAAAAACTAAACAGGTACTTATCTTTCGAACTGCTGTTTGCTTTGCTGTTCATTGTAGCCTTTTCTCTTCCTTGGCTCGATATGGGACTGATAAAGGCTGTAGGCTGGGATATTCCCGGCATACAAAAGAAGATGGCACAGGTAACCAACATTTTCAAAATCTTTTCTAAAAATAAAGAATCTCTCTATTTTGCTTATGTAGTCTACCTGATACCTTTACTGAGTATAGTAGTTATATCCCTCTGGATTTTATTGAAGCAAAAAGCCGGACGTGTAGTATTAATGATAACTGGTATTTTCGGGTTTATTGTTTCACTAAACCTATTTTACAAATTGCCTAAAGCCGGCAGCGGAGTGTATTTACTATGTGCCACATCTATATTAAGCATAATATATTTAATTATAGTTTTCCGGCGTAAAAAGAAAGTTGAAACAGGGCCAATTGAGACTCCACCTAATTCACCTGATCCTGATATTATAGAATAAAAAAAACCGACTGAAATTCAGTCGGTTTTTTTATATAGTAATTATTCTTTTCTTCTATTTTGTAATCTTTTCTAGCCACTTCAACATAAACAGCATTGTAAACATCGAAATACAGCAGGCAGCTACAAATACTACCCATGTAGCCCAGATTGGAATACTTTCGTACAGGATAGCACCAATAAACAATAATTGGTTTCCTATAGCGGTAGCACCTAACCAACATCCTTGCATAATACCTTGATATTGAGGAGGAGCAACTTTTGATACAAATGAGATACCAAGTGGACTGATAAATAATTCAGCTATAGTCAATATCAAATATGTACCAATAAGAAGGAATGGAGTTACACGAGCTGCGTCTGCCAAACCACCCATTTCTTTTACTTCTGCAGATCCTGGCAATCCTAATGATCCAAGCGCCATTACAACATAAGCAAGCGCGGCAATACCCATACCTATAGCAATCTTCTTTGGCGCAGATGGTTCTTTACCTTTAGCTCTCAACCAACCAAATACGGCCAAAACTATAGGAGTAAGCAATACTACAAACAGAGGATTAAATGACTGGAATAATTCTGCAGAAAACTCCCATGAACCTATTTTCAGTAATGTATAGTCATTAGCAAAGAAAGTCAATGTCAACCCATTTTGATGGAAAGAGAACCAGAAGAATATTACAACTGCAAATACCGCAAACAGAGCATAAAGACGTTGTTTAACTTCATTTGCTGGCATTACTTTCTCTTCTACAACCGGAGCATTTGTATTTGCAGCCTGTGCAGCTTTTTTGTTAGCTGGGTCTGGGAAACGTTTCTTATTTACAGAGTAAATAATGAATGATATAATCATTGCGATAATAGCAACACCAAATGCATAATGGAATCCTGTATTAAATACACCTAAGTATTCATTTGCAAATAAAGTCAGATCAGCAGGGGCACCATTCAAACTTACAGCAGGAGCAAGTTCATTGAAACGCTGAGCTGCATCGCCAGTTAATGTACCACCCAAATGTTGATGACAAAGAGCCGGAAGATCCGGATTATAAACAAATCCGTTTATTTTCAACCACCAGTTACGAACAGCAACAGCGATCATTGGTGCAAATATAGCCCCTACGTTTATAAACATATAGAATAAAGAGAAACCGGAATCACGCATTTTTCCGTATTCTTCGTTATCATACATTTGACCTACAAGAGCCTGTAAGTTACCTTTAAACAAACCATTACCAAAAGCTATAACAAATAGTCCTAAACATGTCAACGTCAGATATAATGCTAAGTTAGGAACAGGAGTTGGAGTGGGGATAGCAATAAGCAAATAACCTATTCCCATCAGGACAATACCTGCCTGAATTGTACTCTTATACTTTTTGGTTTTATCGGCAATAAGTCCTCCAACAAGAGCCAAAGCATAAATAGAAAAATAAAAAACAGAATAAATGATACCTGCATTTGATTTGTCCAAGCCAAACTTAGACATCAAAAACAGTGAAAGAATAGCCATCATTATATAGAAGCCAAATCGTTCTCCCATATTTGATAATGAAGCGGCTATTAAGCCTTTAGGATGGTTTTTAAACATAAGGTTATAGTTAAATTAATATTATAAGTTGTTATTTTTTCGCAAGCTGTACAAAAGTAAGAAAACATAGCCAAAAATCGACTATTTCAAATATATTAAAGAACATAAAATCGATATTTTTCAACTTTTTATATAAATAAGATATTTTTCAACCTTAATAATAAACGCCGGTTATACACATATTCAATAAATATCCGCCACCAGCTATCACATGCAGAGCATAAAGACTTACAAGCCATATATTTTTTTTATTCATGCCTTCCGCCTTGATATCTTTCAATAAAAAGATCAATGATTGAAAAAAAAGTAACCATACACAGATAACAATTTGCCAGAAAAAATTTCCATGAGCAGCTCTTTCTCCAGTTTCTGCCAATGTGAAATATATAGACATCGCAACAAATAATGACACTATCACATACCACCATAACCTATTCTTTATCATTTTTTTATAATTCATAATAAAATAAACTATAGGAAATAAGAAGGAACATAGAAGAGTAAATGGTAAGTATTTCAATTCTGTATATTCAGTATATGCCAAAAAAGGTGCAATAATTACAGAAGAATCGCTCCCTGAACTTTCTGCCGAAATATAGATTATATAATATTGTAACAGAACACAAACCCCTCCTAGGAATACAGGTATAATAGAATACCAGAATTCCTTAGAAAATTTATAACGGATCAATAGAAAGAGAGGATAAACGGCTCCAAATACAAAAAAGAAACTCGGTTTTATAAAAACACTAACTATTATCAAAGCTAATATTATCAAATTCCTTTTAGTTTGAAACTGTTCTATCTGTTTGAAACTTTCATAAAAAAGAATAACTGCAAAAGGAAAAAGCATGATAATGGATGAGTTGTGCCAAACATTAGGGACAAAGTTTCCAATATAATATTTTCCATATTCCAAATATGTGGCCACAGGTATCGCAAAGATAAAAAGTAAACTCAAGCCAATAATTGCTGTATAAAATATACTTTTTCCTTTATTTGAAGGGAATAATCCGATTTTTTCAATCTGAAATTGACTCCAACCAAAACGAACAGTAGATGCTAAAGCCAATAATATGACCAAACTCATTTTATATATTGATATATCCGTACCGAAAAAAGAGAACAAACCTATCAACCAATAAAAGAGAAAATTACCCGACCAAGCTTTTTGGCCTTGTACCATTTCTAATGCAAAGATGCAATGAGCATTAAAATCCTGATCCCACATTCTGAAGACTAAACTATACAATATGAGAAAAAGAATGAATACAAAAACAAATATGGCCACACGCTGTATTCTAAGAGAATTTAAAGATCCAGTCATGCTATGTAAGTTTTATAAAGTTTATTCAAAAAAACGTTCCTGTAATATACATTCGGATCAGATATATTACTCCTATAATCACATGTATTGAATATAATGACAGTAATAATTTATTCTTTATAGTCCAACCTTGCTTTTTGATGTCCGTCAATAAAAAAATAAGTGACTGATAAAAAAATAGCCAGACACAAATTACAATTTGCCAATAAAAGTTACTATGCAATCCTCTAGGTCCGGACTCATTTATTAATAAGAAAATAAGGATGGCTACGACCATTGACACAAATACAAATCCTGCTAAAAGATTATTCTTTACTTCTTTGAAATTAAGAAGATAATATGTCAATGGGAATAACATAGAAAAGATTAGAGAAAAAGGCAATGTCCTTATCTGTGCAAAATGATTATACATATCCAAAGGGCTAAATACAACAAATGATGGTTCTGAATCAAGTTTATTACCTTGTATATATATTGTATAATATTCTAATAATACGCACAATCCACCTAAAAATAGAGGCAATAATGAAAGCCAAAACGTTTTATTAAATTTATATTTATAGAGCATAAATAATGGATATACAATTATAAATACAAAGAAAAAGCTTGGCTTAATAAATACATTTAAGAGTATTAATAAAAATAAGACCAGATCCCGCTTCCATTTATATCCTTCAATTTGTTGGTATCCTTTATAAAACAGCACTATAGCAAAAGGAAATAAAAATATTGTTGTTGAATTATTCCATAAATTAGGCACAAATGCACCATATTGAAAATATCCACGTAAAAAATAATTAGGAATAGGAATTGCATATACAAACAATAAACTTAAAGCAATAAGTACAGAAAGCCAATATTGTTTATTAGCACTATCTGAAATCAAATTTAAAGCATAAATATTATGTTGCACCCAAACATACCGTATGGATATACCTATCGCTATTAAAGCACATATACTAATAACATGGCTTTCCAGATTTGTACTACATAATGTAAATAAATGAACTAATAGATACAGTAATAAATTTCCTTCAATAGGAGCTTTTCCTGTCATCATATCTAATGAAAACTTCGCATGATCAGTGATATCCTGCCATTCGAGACGTTCAATCAGAAAGATAAAAATAAAGAAAAACAATACTGTTATCGAGGCTGTGATGATAATATCCCGAATAATCTTTTGATTCATTATTTACGAAAATAAGATTGTTTTATTCTTATATACCAATACCCTACGGCTTAGATGATAATCTACTGCGTGGGATAAAACTATTTTTTCCAAATCCTGACCTTTTTGTACAAGATTTGCGACACTATCACGATGCGAAATACGTGTGATATCCTGCTCTATAATTGGACCAGCATCCAATTCTGCAGTTACATAGTGGCTTGTAGCACCTATAATCTTTACACCTCTTTCGTATGCAGCATGATATGGTTTCGCACCGACAAATGCAGGTAAAAAGGAATGGTGAATATTTATAATTTTATTAGGATAGGCTTCAATAAAGTTATCTGTCAATATTTGCATATAACGTGCAAGAACGATAAAGTCTATCTTTTTTTCCGCCAATAATGCCATCTGTTGAGCTTCAATTTCTTCTTTATTGCTCTTATTTAGTTTCAATACATGATATTCTATTCCAAACTTATCAGCAACCCAGCGCAAATCTTCATGATTGCTTATTATAACCGGAATCTCTACATTCCATTCCCCGGCAGTATATCGTGCAAGAATATCAAACAGACAATGCGACATCTTAGATACAAAAACGGCCATACGTGGAGTATAGTCGTTGAAGTATAAGCGGAATGTCATGTCATATTTGTTAGCGTACATAGTCTGAAAATAGTCACTTATCTTTTCCCGGGGAATAAGAAAGTTAGCTAAATCCCATTCTATACGCATAAAGAATGCTTTTTCATCTTTATCAACATGCTGTTCCAGATTTATAATATTACCTCCGTTAACATTTATAAAGTCAGTTACAGCTGCTACTAATCCGGGTTGATCCGGCGATGATATTAAAATAATTGCATGAGCGTTGTTCATTTCCTAGTATTCAGTTTCTCAAATTATCGATAATATTTATTTTACAAAGACAAAAGTAGTAAATTTCTTTATTTTTACTTACAAAAGTAAATATTACCAATAAAATAGGCATTCAAATATTATTATACATCATCTTCTTCTATTACCAGATTATCTATAATAAACTCCTGACGCTCAGGTGTATTTTTACCCATGTAAAAGTTCAGCATATTACTTACAGAATCTTCTTTCTTCATCGATACACGATCTAACCGTATATCCTTACCAATAAAATGACGAAACTCATCCGGCGAAATTTCCCCTAGACCTTTAAAACGAGTTATTTCAGGGTTATGACCGAGTTTACTTATAGCATTCAAACGTTCTTCTTCTGTATAACAATATATAGTCTCTTTTTTATTCCTAACGCGGAAAAGAGGAGTTTGCAATATATATACATGATTCTTTTTGATCAGATCAGGAAAGAATTGTAGAAAGAAAGTCAACAATAACAGACGAATATGCATACCATCAGTATCTGCATCGGTTGCTATTATTATTTTATTGTACCGAAGCCCGTCCAGTCCATCTTCGATGTTCAAAGCCGCTTGTAAGAGATTGAACTCTTCATTCTCATATACAATCTTTTTAGTCAGCCCAAAACTATTCAAAGGTTTTCCTCTAAGACTAAACACAGCCTGCAAGTTAGGATTACGGCTTTTGGTTATTGAACCACTTGCTGAGTCCCCCTCCGTAATAAAGATACATGTATCATCAAGATTGTCTCCTTTCGAGTCAGTATAATGGAGACGGCAATCGCGCAACTTCTTATTATGAAGGTTTGCTTTTTTTGCCCGTTCTCTAGCCAGTTTGGTAACTCCGGCTATTGCTTTACGCTCTTTCTCCGAATCTAATATCTTTTTTAATAAGATTTCGGATGTTTCGGCATTCTTGTGCAAATAATTATCCAGCTCTTTTTTCAAAAAATCACCGATAAACTTCTGTACAGATGGGCCTCCAGGCCCCATATCTTTTGAACCTAATTTAGTTTTTGTCTGCGATTCGAATACCGGCTCTTCTACTTTTACACTGATAGCCGCAACTATTCCGCTACGAATATCTGCATAATCGAAATTTTTTGTATAATACTCTTTTATTACACGCGATAATGATTCGCGAAAAGCAGACTGATGAGTCCCTCCCTGTGTGGTATGTTGTCCGTTTACGAACGAATAATATTCCTCCCCATATTGATCGGTATGGGTAATTACAACCTCAATATCTGTATCTTTCAGATGAATGATCGGATACAGAGCATCGGAAGTCATATTTTCGTTCAATAAGTCTACCAGACCATTTTTTGAAAAAAACTTCTTCCCGTTATAATTTATGGTAAGACCTGTGTTGAGAAAAACATAATTTTTCAGCAGGCTTTCTACATAATCATCCCTGAAATTGTAATTTGTGAATATTGTATTATCCGGAATAAACTCGATCTGTGTTCCGTTTTCTTCAGTAGTAGACTGTACTTTTTTCTCATTAGTAACTATAGCCTTGCTATATTCTACAGAAGTAGTCTGACCATCGCGAAAACTCTGAATTAAAAAGAATGAAGATAAAGCATTTACTGCCTTAATACCCACACCATTTAATCCTACCGATTTTTTAAATGCTTTGGAGTCGTATTTTGCACCGGTATTCATTTTCGACGATACATCCTTTACTTTGCCTAAAGGAACTCCACGTCCATGGTCTCGGACTTTTACAACTCCATCTTCGATTGTAACCTCAATGGTTTTACCAAAGCCCATCATGTACTCATCGATAGAGTTGTCCAATACCTCTTTTAATAAGACATAGATACCATCGTCGGCAGATGTACCATCTCCTAATTTACCTATATACATCCCCGGACGGCGGCGAATATGCTCTTGCCAATCAAGGGTTTTTATATCATCATCGGAATAATTTACTTCGGGTAACTCATTTTTCTCTTCTTCCATAAAAACTTTCAAGCCTCTTTTTTGAAACGCGATGTAAAATTATAAAAAAAAATTGGAGAAGAAAACCCGAATATTATAGCTACCTTTATTTAAGGTATTTTATATATGCCCTTCTTAATTTATGATTTTCGGCGTTGAAACCATCCCAAAGAGAAGCAACCTTATTATTCATTTCCAGTTCAGGATTCGATTCGGCAAATTTGAAACCACACCTATAAGCAGATGGAATAAAATCGTTAAAGATTATCGCATTCACCCCTTTACCTTGATATTCGGGAGATATACCAATTAAAAGAAGATCAACCACCGGATTCTTTTTGCTTTTCATGTCCTTTAAGAGGTGATACCAACCAAAAGGAAACAATTTTCCCCGAGACTTGATTAGCCCCCTCGACATGCTTGGCATACCTATACCAAATCCTAAAACCTCATCAGTATCTTCTTTTATAATTATAGAAACCAAATCCCAGCGAAGAAGTGGAACATACATCTTTACATAATGGTCAATCTGCCGTTGGGTTAATGGAGCAAAACCATATAAAGGTTTATATGCATCATTCAATAATGAAAACAGTTTACTTATATACGGGGTGATTTGCTTTAGGTTTTTAAATTTCAAGACTCTCAATCCGTATCGTTGCATAACCATGTTAGCTATACGCTGATGTCTTTCCGGTACAGAGTCGGGTACGGGTATATAATATTCGTTCCAGTCGGCATCTTTCTCAAATCCCATCCGCTCTATATGCTCTCTGTAATAAGGATAGCTATATGTTGTGCCCATTGTGGAAATCTTATCGTATCCTTTGATTAATAGTCCTTCGTGATCGAGATCAGTAAAGCCCATAGGACCAATGATTGATTCCATTCCTTTATCTTTTGCCCACTTTTGTGCAGCATCGAAAAGAGTATCCACAACCTCTTTATCATCTATGAAATCGACAAATCCAAAACGAGCCTGTTTTTTGTTCCATATTTCATTTGCATTGCGATTTATTATTACTGCGATACGACCTACAATCTGACCATTTCTGTATGCCAGAAACAACTGCATATCACAAAAATCAAATGCCGGATTTTTATCTATATTCAAAGTATTCAGTTCATCAAGAACCAATGAGGGCACATAATAGGGACAATCTTTATAGAGATTTATAGGGAATTTAACGAAAGCCTTTTTCAAAGCTTTATCATTATTATTTACTTCTTTTATTATTACTTCAGACATACTTTTGAAATTCTATTTTCGGAGCGTAAATATATAAAGTTTAATAAGCATTACTACCATATCAGGTCATTTTCTGATATAATATAGTCCATTTTTATATCATTTTTATCAACAGGAATATCATTCAATAACTGAAAATCGAAACAAATACCCATTTTAGGGGCTGATATATTTTGTAGAAAACGATCATAATACCCTTTACCTCTCCCCATGCGGTTTTTCTTTCTGTCGAAGGCAACTCCGGGTACAATTATTAAATCGATTTTTTTATAATCTTTAAAGTCTACGCCCAGAGGTTCTTTTATACCTATCGAGGATTGTTTAAACTCAGTACTTTCATGGTATCTGCGAAAGACTAAGTCATCGCTCACCACCACAGGTAGATAAAACTCTTTTTTGTCCGACCACCTACGAATAAAGTCTGTAGTCTGTACTTCATCGGCCAAACTATTATAAATTAATACAGTTTTAGCTTCCTGAAACATACCCGTAATTTCCACAACAGATAACACCTCTTCTGATCGTGCTTTTAAATCTTCGGATGTATATTGTTTCTTCTTTAATGAAATTTCGGCACGTAGCTTGTCCTTTGTATCTTTAGTTTTACTCATTTCCAAATTATTATGGTAGAATTTATAAAAAACTCTACCATAACTAAAAAACTATTTATTGTACTTTTCTTCTCTAATTCCTTGCGGGGTCGCTTTATTCGCCTTAATAAGCTTTACCGCTTCTTTTATCATTGTATCATCCTTCTGATAGATTGGATAAAATCCATCTTCTCCATATATATTACGTACAATCAGAGAAACCAGTTGCGTTTGCAATAATTTACGAGAATCTTCTATAAGGTAGGGTTGACGACGAATACCTTTATTTACCACATAATTAGCCAAATTATCCACTAAAGGCTGATTAAACAGCCATTTAGAGGCTTCTTCCCATGTTTTCAATTCTTTGAGTTTCGCTCTGTTTGCCTCTGTAAAAGAGAATGAATATTCTCTGAGCAGACCACTATTAACTACTCTCAAATAATAAGAATTAACACCGGCAGTATCCCTTGGGACAAAAACATCAGCCAATATACCATCATCACCATACACCGGCCGTCCGGCCAGAGTATGGAATAAAGGAAGTCCTTCCAATTTTATACTATCTCTATGATCGAACTCTCCCCGATTGTACCTGTTTAACAAATCCAAATCGTATGACTGGCGTTTACCCTTTTCGTAAGCCTTTTGAATGCATCTACCTGATGGTGTATGATAACGGGCTATTGTGAGTTGTAATGCCGAACCATCTTTAAAAACAAAACGGTTTTGTACCAGGCCTTTTCCAAAAGAGCGTCTTCCAACAATCAAACCTCTATCGTTATCTTGCATTGCACCTGCAAATATTTCACTGGCCGAAGCACTGCCTTCGTCTATCAGGACTACCATCGGATTCTCTTTGCAAGTACCAGTACCATCTGCAAAATAATTCTCGCGAGGATATGAACGTCCTTCTGTATAAACAACCAGATCACTTTTTCCTAAAAATTCATTCGACATAGCAATTGCTGCAGCCATATATCCACCTGTATTTTGTTGTAAATCGATAACAAACGACTCACAGCCCTGGCTTTTCAATTTAGCGACAGCCGATATAAATTCGCTATATGTAGTACCGCCGAATTTACTTACTTTTATATAACCGATCTTATCATCCAGCTTATAAGACACATCTACTGTCTTTACCGGAATATCGGCACGTGTAACAACGAAGTCGAGAATATCGGGGCTGGTTGTTCTCTTTATACCTAGTTTTACCTTTGTATCTTTTTTCCCTTTCAGCGTACGGACAACTTTATCGTTTGTCAACGATTTTCCGACAAAAAGGCTATCGTCTACAAAAACTATTCTATCTCCCGCCATTATACCAACAGCTTCCGAAGGACCTCCATAGGTAGCATTTACAATAGTTACAGTATCATACTGTATCATAAATTCTACCCCGATACCACTGAAATGACCGTCGAGATCACTTCCTGATATTTCCATATCTTTAGCTGAAATATAAACAGAATGAGGGTCTAATCCTGAGATAAGTGTTGGAATAGCTTCTTCTACCAGTTCGTTTACATTTACAGTATCTACATATGCCTTCTTGATGTATTCGAATACACCATCTAATTTATTATTGCTGCTACCAGCACTGCTCCATCCTCGCACAGGAGTAAATACCGAAAACATATTCCCGATAAAAATACCGGCGGCAATACTTAATGCGATGCACAAAGGCAACCAGATGTATATTTTTTTCATTTAATTTAATCTTCTGATTTATCGTTTTTTATTTCGTCCAATTCTATATATACGACTTCTATTCCGGCACGCTCCAGTAATGTTGCTCCATCGGTACGCCTGTATTTCTGATTGTAGACAACTCTCTTTATTCCCGCCTGAATTATAAGTTTAGCACATTCAATACAAGGTGATGTTGTTACATACATTGTAGCACCCATACTACTATTATGTGAGCAAGCAACTTTGGTTATCGCATTAGCCTCAGCATGTAAAACATACGGCTTTGTTTCTCCATTTTCGTCCTCACATATATTTTCGAAACCGGATGGAGTTCCATTATATCCATCGGAGATAATCATCTTATCTTTAACGATAAGAGCACCTACCTGCCGGCGTTTGCAATATGAGTTTTCGGCCCAGATAGCAGCCATACGCATATAACGTTCATCCAATAACCGTTGTTTATCCTGAGTCATCTTTTTATCTCATTTTTTTGAAGCACAAATATAATGAAAAGTTCACTATATGTAATTACAAGCCTGTTTTTTATCCGTAAATATGGAGATATAAAATTATTGACGTAACTTTGTAGTCGAAAGATGTGAGATTTTTCTTCCTAATAAGTGAGATTGAAAACCTATTCGTAAGACAAGCTCTACAGACTAACAAAATTATAACAAATTATTTATCATGAGTAAATTTAAGGCCCATCCATGGCATGGAATCAATATAGGCGATAATGCCCCTGAAGTAGTGACATGTTTTATCGAAATTGTACCTACTGATACAGTTAAGTATGAAGTAGATAAAGAAACCGGCTATCTAAGCATTGACCGTCCACAGAAATATTCCAATATTATTCCGGCTCTTTATGGTTTTATACCACAAACATATAGCGCTGAGCGAGTAGCCGAAGTTACCAACAATCATCTGAAACGAACCGATATAGAAGGAGATAACGACCCTGTTGACATTTGTGTATTAACCGAAAAGGATATTACACATGGCGATATTATTGTAAAAGCCAGACCTATTGGAGGCTTTCGTCTTTTAGACCATAATAAAGCAGACGACAAATTGATTGCTGTTCTCGAAAATGATGCTATCTATGGGTCGTTCCGCGATATTAATGATGTTCCACATATGGTTATTGAACGGCTTAAGCATTACTTTACAACATACAAAGACTTGCCGAATGATAAATCTCCACGCTGCATTCTGACTGACAGATATGGGGTGAGAACAGCCCACGAGGTCATTCGCCGGTCGATAGAAGACTATAATACGCACTTTAGAAACAATGTCAAATAAGAAGAAAAAATTTTCGGTATTTATACTTCTATTATTTTCTGTAGCTTGTTTGTGTGCCATATATGGATACTTCGAAGCACGGAATATTATTTGGAAGGAAATAACTTATACCAGCAACGATATACCTGATGCGTTTGTTGGTAAGAAAATTATTTTCATATCTGATATACATTGTAATAAATATTTCGCTCCGGAAGATGTGCGTAAACTTGTATCTGACATAAACAAACGAAAACCTGATATTATATTGATTGGTGGTGATAATGTAGGTAAAGATTCTACTTATTATAAACCGTTCTTCGACGAAATAGGCAAGCTGCAAAGTAAACATGGTATTTTTTCCGTATTGGGAAATCACGATCATTGGGAAGGAAGGGACCTGATACAACAAAACATAATCAATTGTGGATTCAATGTGTGCGATAATAAATCATACTGGATAAAGGAGGGTAATGACAGCATAAAAATCGGAGGTGTAGGTGAATATTGGGAGGATGTGCAAATACTGAATAATACAATTGGTGATATATTGGCCTCTGACTTCTGTATTCTTCTATCTCATAACCCCGATTATATGGAGGATATGAACACTAATAAAGTAGACCTTATGTTATCGGGACACACTCATGCCGGACAAGTAACCTTCTTTGGACTATGGGCTCCTGTAATGCCGGGAATGATGCATCCCGAATATCCTCAAACAGATCAAAAATACAGATATGATTGGATTAAAAAAGATGATACATCATTATATATTACATCAGGAATAGGAATGGGTGATTTTCCTTTCCGCTTTTTTGCTGCACCTGAGATTGTTGAAATCACTTTGAAAAAGTAAAGAATAAAGCTACTCGTTTAATTAAAGTCTAATAAAACCAATTAAAGCCTAATAATTAATTAACTTAATAAGTTATAGAGATGCCCTTTTTAATGAGCCTTAAAGAGAAAGCTGAAAATTTCAGCTTCAAAAACTTTTGTATTAACTATAAATATACACTTATATGCTTTCTCTATCTTTTTGTTATAAATTGGATATTGATAGAACATTTCAGAATGAAAAGTATATTAAATATTATATGCTTATTATTAATAGTAAATGCTCTGGCAAAGACAAAGTTTAAATTTGCATTAATTTTTAATGTATTGCTTATCATTTCCTTATGCATTGATGGATACTTTGCCTTCGTATATTCAGAATTAATGTCTCCAGCAATTGCTGCATCTATTATTGAGACTAATACGAATGAAGCAATCAGTATGCTAAAAGGTATTATACCAATTGCTACTGTAATTATTGCTTTTACTATCTTTATTATATATAAAACAGAAAAGGAATTAAAAAAATCAATAATTCCAAGATGGCTATCTTTATCTATAGCCGGAATATTCTTTCTAATTATTCTTCCTATTTCTATTTATGGAAGAGTAAAAAAAGACATAAACAGAGATGATTTTCATAATAGTGCTGGAATACCTTCTATCATTCACAGTTATATAAGTTCGAGAATGCCTTTAGTTTTTAGTAATTGGGGTGCTCTGCTTTTATATTATTATGAAATTAAAGCAATGAAAGATTATTCTAATGGTGAAAGACTACTCCCTAATGGTCTAATTTTGAGTGATAATAATGATTCTATTCCTTCTAAAATATTCATAATTATTGGAGAAAGTTCATATAGAGGAAATTATTCCCTATATGGGTATAACAGGAAAACAACTCCATTCCTAGATAGCCTGTCCAGTATTCCTAATTCCAATCTTTCGTATGCCAAAGGTATTTCTGCCGCCCCTATCACAAGAGATGCAATACCATTGGCTTTAAGCTTTGCGACTTCCAAAAACAAAAAACCTTTCTATGAAGAAATGAATGCTGTAGAGCTTGCAAAAAATGCAGGTTATCAAACCATATGGATCTCGGTACAAGAAACAATAAGAATGAATGAAAACTATGTCAGTCATATTGCATCAACGGCCGATACATCTGAATACAAATTAAATTTAGGAGTAAAAGATCTCGACTTAATTCCTATTATTAATAAATATTTGGAACCCGAAAAGAAGCAATGTTTCTTTATCCATACAAATGGTAGTCACGAGCATTATAAAGATAGAGTTACATCTGAGGATATTAATTATATCTCTGGAAATAGTATAACAGACCAGTATGATCAATCAATTTATCATACAGACCGTTTCTTTAGAGAGGTTAATAATATTTCTCTAAAAAATGAACCTTCTGCCATTTTCTACTTTTCTGACCATGGTGAAATTATAGGTAAAGCCCATGGATTTGTGCATGGTGGATTGGAGCAATATGAAGTACCTATTTTTATAATCAATAATAATTCAACCTTGCGTACAGATTCTATCATTGAAAGATTTACTAATAAAGAAACCCTTTTAGCAAATACAACTAATAGTATATATATTATAGCCCAACTATTAGGTTATCAGATTTCAAACAGGACAATAGAGCAGTGCATTATTGATGGTGATTATGTTTTTCATTCTGATGGAAAAGCCCGTACACCCAAAGAAGTAGAAGATATGAAGAAATAAAGAATAAGCCCTTGAAATTTACATTTCAAGGGCTTAATTTATAAAATGACCTAAATAGTTCTTTATTATTTCACATTCTCTTTTATATATACATCATAAATATCAGAACCCGAAGACTCCTCGTAAACTTTCAGGTCAAAGAATTTTACAACACTTAGTAAATGGTTTATAATTTCGGCAAGAATAGTTTCATATTCTGCCCAAACTGTAGTGTTGGTAAATGTATATAGTTCTATAGGAAGACCTTGTGGGGTAGGAGCCAATTGCCTTACCAATAATGTCATATTCTGACTAATTTTTGGATGATTACGCAGGTAATAAATCCCATATTGCATAAACAAGTCATTGTTGGTTATACGATGTTGATTTATAGGCAGATTGTTTCCAGCCTGCTTATTATATTGAGCATATTCGGCTTTTTTTGTTTCAATATATTCCTTTAAACCATCATACTGTTTATATTTTTCCAGCTCATCATCTGTTACAAAACGGATGCAATCGTGTTTGATGTTTATAGCCCGTTTAAAACGACGGCCACCAGCATCTTTCATGCCCCGCCAGTTTTGAAAAGAATCTGATATAAGAGCATAGGTTGGAATAGTGGTAATCGTTTTATCGAAATTCCGTACTTTGACTGTTGTTAGTGTAATTTCTTCAACATCGCCATCAGCACCATATTTATTCATTGTGATCCAGTCTCCTATTTGCACCATATTGTTTGTAGTAATCTGAATACTACCTACAAAACCCATAATGGTATCTTTAAACATCAACATTAAGACAGCAGAAGCTGCCCCCATGGCTGCGAAAAAGGCTGTAGCTGACTTCCCTGTTAGTATAGAGTAAACAATGACCGCTCCAAAAATAAACATGATAATTTGAATTACCTGTAGGTAACTCCTCATCGGTTTATTCTGAAACGCTGGCTTCTCTTGTAATACATCAGCAAATGACTTTATCAATGCCATGATGGTCCATATAACCATGAATACCATATAAATATCGGTAAGCTTGATCAATGGAGCAATTAGTGATTTGAAATTGAAGAAAACAATAGGAATAGCTCCTCTTACGAAAGAATATGGAACTACTAATGCTAAGAAATGAGGTAACCGATTACTTATAGCATGACTGAATATGGATAAATTAGTAACCTTGGTTATTTTTTGAAATATAAATACTAATATTCGCCTTACTATAAATTGTAAGAGATAAACTCCTATTACAACTATAAGTAAAAGGATGATTAGGTTTGTATATCTTATCCATTGATCGGAGACTCCGATACCTGAGAGAAAACTTTGCATCCAACTTGTTATTGTTAATGCCAGCGAATCAAATTCTGCCTGAATTTCTTGTGTTTCCATCTTATTTTTTCTCCTCCATTCTTAAAAATACTTTCTTACTGCTAAAATAACATTTCACTGTATCGTCAATGTTATATATAAGAGAGCTTTCCGGATATTTCCATGTTCCTTTTACATAAGCCTTAAAGAGATAGGCTTCATCTTCTTTTTTCCGTTTATCTTCCGGTATTGTTTCATATGAAAGAGGCTCAAGATAAGTGATCTTGGTAATAGTACCATTGTCGGCATCTCTATATTTAAAATGGCTTTTTACGGCCTGTCCCATTTTATCTAAATCTTGCTGATAAGATGTACAGGAGGTAAAAAAGACGCTTGTCAGTAATAAGAACATGAATTTTTTCATATCATTTTTATTTTATTATTCCCTAATTTATAAACCTCAATGTTATTCGGTTTGTTCATATATTTAGAACATCTCAAAAATACGGAATCCTATTAGCTGTCGCAAATAAAGAATAGTAAAAAGAAAAACATTACAGAATTATTTTATCTATACAAGGTAATACCCCCCTCTAAACGAAGAGGACAGAAAAAGAGAGGAACGAAAAACACTTGAAACTGTTTTGTATAAAAGGATTGAGAGCAAAACGGTACTAGATGCAAAGTAAAACGAAGCGTACATTTGATATAATTTAAGTATAATTGGAGGTGAATTTTCCAGTGTATTGTAAATAATAATTGAAAAGTAGTCCACTAAAATAATTGAAAAGTATACCACCAGTTGAGTAAGATATAAGAGTC
>USOX01000016.1 GCA_900556485.1 uncultured Dysgonomonas sp. | reverse complement strand
TAAGCTTTATAATTGTGTGATGGTGCATAATGTAAATGAGTATTACTATCCGGGTATGGATAAGACAAAACCTTATTATTTTGCAATAGAGGCTATTAATGAAAATGGAACCTCAGAATGGGTTAGAGCAGAAGTACAATAATATCTAATATAATGACACTATGAGAAAAAGTCTTTTCATTTTATTATTACTTTTTACAGGCACGGCTTTTGCCCAGTTTAAAGGCGCTTCGTATATGATAAAAGGGTATACATTACCTTATCAGGTGATGTTTCCTGAAAATTATGATGAAACAAAGAAATATCCTTTGGTTGTTTTTCTGCATGGAGCAGGGGAAAGAGGGGAAGATAACGAAAAGCAATTGGTGCATGGGAAGCAGTTTTTGATAGATAATTTCTATTCTCAGAATCAGGCAATAGTGATAGCCCCACAATGTCCTGCGGATAACTATTGGTCGAATGTGGAACGTCACCAATTAGATAAAATGGTATTGACTTTTGGTGTAACAGATGAGGCAACTCCAGCAATGAGTACTTTGATGAATCTTATTCGTAACTGGTTGTCTTCGGGTAAAGTCGATGTAACCAGAGTTTATGTAGGAGGCCTTTCTATGGGAGGTATGGGTACTTTAGAATTGCTTTGGCGTATGCCTCAGACATTTGTAGCCGCTTTTCCGGTCTGTGGCGGTGCTGATATGAATAAACTGCCTTTTTATGCAAAAAACACAGCGGTTTGGATATTCCATGGTGATTCGGACTCTGTTGTTCCTGTAGAAAATTCCAGAAATATATATAAAGAATTGAAAGAATTAGGTTGCGATGTGGAATATACAGAGTATAAAGGTGTTAATCATAATAGCTGGGATAATGTGTTTCAGGAAAAGACTTTAGCCTCATGGCTATTTAAACATAAGAGATAACTATTAATTTGAAGCTCAGATTAATTTTTATAGTGAGGTTCTTTTAGGTAGGCTGTTAAGAAGATATAACAGCAAAATTAATCGATGCGTGGTTGCAGATTAGTATTTTACTAGTCTGCAACTTTTTTATTAATGAATTGGTGATTTGTTTATCTATGTAATGACTGATTTACTCTTGATCACTATTTTCTTTCTGAAGCTCATGTAAAACTATCATGGCTCTACTTGAGTCTTTTAGGGGTACAAAGATATGATCGTGATAATACGCTGCAACTACATTAGCACTGATATTATTATCTGCTAATCTCTGAGCAATGGCAGCAGTTAAACCTACAGCCTCAAGGCTGGAGTGAATAGTTAGTGATATTAGCCCGAATGTGCAATCGAAAGGAATATTGTTTGACTCAGCACAATCTTTTGTTACTATAAGAGTTGTGCCTTCTTCTTCAATGAAATATCCAATAGGATTAAAATGGATTACTTCTGTAAGGAGCATATTTTTAATAGTACAGAAGACGAATTCATCCTCATGGAGATTAGGCTTCATAGAAGATAAAAGTTCTTTCAAATTTTTAGTGCCTGCCATCCTTTCTTATTGCATATATTAGTTCGTCTATATATTCTCCATTTTTATAGAGGGCTTTTTCAAATTTGGCCTCAAGAGTAAAGCCTGCTTTTTCCAATACTCTTTGAGATTGTTGATTAGTGCCAAAAGGCCCTGCAAAAATACGGGTAATGTCGAATGTGTTGAATCCATATTCCACAATTTGATTTATTGCTTTGGGCATGATGCCTTTGCCCCAATACTCTTCGGATAGCCAGTAGCCCATTTCTGCATTCTTAGCATGAATATCAGACTGAGGGAAAATGCCGATAGAACCAACGGCATTGCCATCTACATCTATTGCAAACATCTGGATCGGATTTTGAATTAATGCCATTTCGATATATTCTCTTCCGTCTTTCTCTGTATATGGATAAGGAAACCTATCTGTAAGATTTTTGGCGATATTGTAATTGTTGGCATGTTTGACCAGATTTTCCAGATCTGTCATTTTCCATTTTCTTAATATAACCTCCATATTATGTTAATTTTAAAGTTGCGCAATTTACAAATAAAAAGACAAATCACTGTTAATATCGCTTAAAATGCCTACTTTTGTTCAGATTTTAAACTAAGAGCCTGTTTAAATTTTAGTAAAAATTTTTATTTTAGGCTCCAATAATTAATTCTTAGCAACTTTTTTCTACTCTTTTCAGCGTATTTTACCCTTTTCCCTTTTGATTTAGCTCGCTAAACGTGCAAGAGAAAAATGATAAAATCCATCTAAAAATAGCTATAAAAAAGATTTGCTATAAAATTTAAATAGACTCTAATTAATTGTGGTTTCAGTAGAAGGATTAACTGTCGAATTTGGCGGTTTTACACTTTTTGATGATATATCTTTTGTTGTAAACAAAAAAGATCGGATTGCGCTGGTAGGGAAAAATGGAGCAGGTAAATCTACGATGCTTAAGATATTCGCAGGGATACAAGCTCCTACAAAAGGTTCGGTTTCGTTGCCTAAAGATGTAACTATAGGTTATCTTCCGCAGCATATGACATTGAAGGAAGGTAATACAGTATTTCAGGAGGCATCTTTAGCATTTGAGCATATCCATAAGATGGAACTTGAACTAGAGGATGTAAATGAGCAACTGGCAGAGAGGACAGATTATGAGTCGGAAGTCTATCATAAATTGATAGATAGGTCAACATACCTTACGGAGCAGTTCTTGATGGCCGGAGGGAATAATTTTCAGGCTGAGATAGAGAAAACTCTACTTGGATTAGGTTTTGTTCGTACGGATTTTGAACGTCAAACCAGTGAATTTAGCGGGGGATGGCGTATGCGTATAGAATTGGCTAAATTGCTGCTCCAACGTCCGGATGTATTGTTGCTTGATGAACCTACTAACCATTTGGATATCGAGTCTATTCAATGGTTGGAAACATTCTTGGCAACAAGGGCGAATGCTGTTATTTTGGTGTCGCACGACAGGGCTTTTCTTGATGCGGTTACTATGCGTACTATCGAGATTTCGTTAGGTCGGATTTATGACTATAAGGCTTCTTACTCAAAATATGTGGAACTGCGTAAAGAACATAGGGAGCATCAACAACGGGCTTATGAAAATCAGCAGAAACAGATACAAAAGACCGAAGAATTTATCGAACGTTTCCGGTATAAAGCGACCAAGGCTGTTCAGGTGCAATCGCGTATAAAGCAATTGGATAGATTGGAGCGTTTAGAGGTTGATGATGAAGATAATGCTATGCTTCGCCTTAAATTCCCACCTGCTCCACGTTCGGGTTCATATCCTGTGATAGCAGAGAATGTAGAGAAAAGCTATGGCTCTCATCTTGTATTTAAAGATGTGACTTTGACAATAAATAGAGGAGATACAGTAGCCTTTGTAGGAAAAAATGGAGAGGGTAAGTCAACCCTCGTCAAATGTATAATGAATGAGATTGATTACAAAGGAAAACTGGAACTAGGTCATAATGTAAAGATTGGATACTTTGCTCAGAATCAGGCTCAACTTCTTGATGAAAATCTAACAGTTTTCGAAACAATAGATTATGTGGCAGTTGGGGATATCAGGACAAAAATAAGGGATATACTAGGGGCTTTTATGTTTGGAGGAGAAGCTTCGGATAAAAAAGTGAAAGTATTGTCGGGTGGTGAACGTAGTCGTTTGGCAATGATAAAGCTTCTGTTAGAACCTGTCAATTTATTGATTCTGGATGAGCCTACCAATCACCTTGATATGCGTTCGAAAGATGTATTGAAAGAAGCATTGAAAGAATTTGATGGTACAGTGATTGTTGTTTCGCATGACCGTGATTTTCTGAATGGTTTGGTAGATAAGGTTTATGAGTTTGGTAACCAACAGGTAAAAGAACATCTTGGAGGCATTTATGAATTCTTGGAAAAGAAGAAAATGGATTCTCTCAAAGAGCTGGAAATGCCAACTAATACTCAAAGTAAGTCAGATTCAAAAAAAGAAGAGAATATAGAACCTTCGAGTAAACTGACCTATGAAGAAAGAAAAGAGCTTAGTAGACAAGTAAAACGTATAGAAAAGCAAATTGCAGAAATAGAGCAGGCTATATCGGATAAAGAAACTGAAATAGGAAATATTGAAGCAAAATTGGCAACGCCGGAAGGTGTATCTGACTCTGCTTTATTTGAACGACATGGACAATTGAATAAAGAATTGCAGGATGATATGAACCGATGGGAAGAGTTGACTGTTCAATTAGAGAATTTATCGAGAAATCAATGAGAATATAAGAGCCTGTTTAAATTTTAGCGAAAATTTTACTTATAGGCTCGGATTAATAGTTCTTAGCAACTTTTTTATGCTCTCTAAAAATAGCTGTAAAAAAGATTTGCTATAAAATTTAAGCAGACTCTAATAATTCAAAATAGTTATAGAATGAGAACAATTTATTATTTACCTCTGGCTGTTCTCGCCTTTGCTTCCTATAGTTGCAAAGACAAGACAACTTCACAAAATGGAGAAAACGTGAAAAAATTTGATGTAGCGAATTTGGATACAACAGCTATTCCTGGCAATGATTTTTATCTTTATGCTACCGGTGGTTGGGCTAAAGCTAATCCGATGAAACCTGAATATGCCCGTTATGGGTCTTTTGATCAGTTGGCAGAACAAAACCAAGAGCAGGTTAAAGGAATTATTGAAGATCTGGGAGAATCTCCTCATTCCGAAGGTTCTGTTGAGCAAAAAATCGGAGACTTGTATGCAATGGGTATGGATAGCGTAACATTGAATGAGAATGGTGCTAAGCCTATTTTAGGGCAATTAGAAGCTATACAGAAAGCAGCAAATGTAGAAGATATAATAAAGCTGACAGGAGAACTGAGAAAATATGCAAGTGCTCCATTCTTTGGCTTATATGTAGGTGCTGATGATAAGAATAGCTCAATGAATATAATACACCTTTTTCAGGATGGATTGGGATTAGGTGAACGTGAATATTATGTTGCAACAGATACAACTTCTGTCTCGCTTCGTGACGGATATCGTAATCTGATAAAGATTCAATTCGTTAATGCCGGTTATTCAGAAGCTGATGCTACGAAAGCAGCAGATGCAGTTCTTAAAATAGAAACAGCATTAGCTCAAGATCATTTCAAGAAAGAAGATACAAGAAAGCCTGAGCTGAATTATAATAAAATGTCAGTTGAGGACCTGAATAAAAAAGTTGGGAACTTTGACTGGAATGTATTTTTTGATGCGGCTGAATTGAAAGGCTTTACAGAGTTAAATGTTGCTCAAGTCAAACCAGTTGCAACAGCCGTAAAAATGATACAGTCTCTTCCTTTGGAAGACAGTAAAGCTTATTTGTCGTGGTGTGTAATAAATGCAGCAGCAGGATATCTGAGCGATAATTTTGTAGAAGCTAATTTTGATTTTTATGGCAAGCAAATGAGTGGCCGTCAGGTATTACAACCTCGTTGGAAACGTACAGTATCTACAGTTGATGGTGCGTTAAGCGAAGCTGTAGGACAGATGTATGTTGCTAAATATTTCCCTGCTGAGGCTAAAGAAAGAATGCTTAAGTTGGTGAAGAATTTGCAAGTGACATTAGGTGAGCGTATCAATAATCTGACATGGATGAGTGAGGTAACCAAGGAGAAAGCTCAGGAAAAACTAAATAGCTTTAATGTAAAGATAGGCTATCCTGACAAGTGGAAAGATTATTCAAGTCTGGAAATTAAAAAAGATTCGTATTGGGAAAATATAGTTCGTGCTAATCTTTTCTCTTATAACGAAATGAAGGCGAAAGTAGGAAAACCCGTTGATCAGTCGGAATGGCATATGCCTCCACAAATGGTGAATGCTTATTATAATCCTACTACAAATGAAATCTGTTTCCCTGCAGGAATATTGCAACCTCCATTCTTCTATCTGGATGCGGATGACGCAGTGAATTATGGTGCTATAGGTGTAGTGATAGGGCACGAAATGTCACATGGATTTGATGATCAGGGAAGCCAATATGATAAGATTGGTAATCTGTCTAATTGGTGGACATCTGATGATGAAAACAAATTTAAAGAAAGAGCTCAGGTGTTGGTTGACCATTTCAATAAGATAGAAGTTCTTCCGGGAACATTTGCTAATGGCGAATTCACTTTAGGTGAAAATATAGGTGACTTTGGTGGATTACAAATAGCTTATAATGCATTTGAAAAGACCGAAGAAGCTAAAAAAGGAGAGAAGATAGACGGATTTACTCCGGCACAACGTTTCTTCCTGTCATATGCTGGTGTATGGGCCGGAAATATACGCGATGAAGAAATCTTTCGTCGTACTAAGACTGATCCGCACTCGTTAGGTAAATGGCGTGTAAATGGTACTCTGCCTCATATTAATGCATGGTATGATGCATTTAATATCCAAGAAGGAGATTCGCTATATATTCCAAAAGAGAAACGTGCTGATATTTGGTAATTAAGCCCCCTTTTATACTAAAAAAACTCCGTCAGATAAGTCTGGCGGAGTTTTTCTTTTATTTATATGTGATTTTACATTCTATTCTGCAAAGCCGGGGAAATACATTTTTCTTTAAATATCTGTATGGATCGCCATTTGCCAGTTCCATCATTTTACGTTCCCTACCTTTGAAGATGCCATAATTATCTATTATTTGCTGTATTTCAAAATTGTAGGGGATATATTCTTCGTCCAATATCTTGCTTAAACCATCCCAATCCTCACCTTTCCATTCTATGCGATAAATAGAGGATGGACAACTGAGCCTTTGTTGTAGATGTTCTTTGAGTTTATGAGCTTGTTTTTTAGTCAGTTGCTCATTGTCGTAATATATGCCATCTATAGAAGTATATGAAGTAATCTGTATTCCAACAAGATTGCCTTTTACCTGATTAACCAGATTCTGTATTTCTTGCACAGCAGCATGGTTTTCTACTGTCATAGAATTTTTTCTGGATAATGGGATTGAAAATGTTTTTGATTTTAAGTTACCTTGAGTCGATTCGACTATAGCTATAGATTCTGTATAGTTTTTTCCTATCTTCGACTGGGGTTGTATGGTTGCTTTTGGACGTATACCAGTTTGAGACTGTACTTTATTTTCAGCTCGCAGCTCATTTACTTCTAATTTATCTATATGCGTAATTCTGTTTGTAAGGGCTTCGGTGTATGAATATAACTGGTCGCCACCTATCCGACTAAGGCTGATTGTTATTCCTAAATTAGCATTATCCATCCAACTTTGATAAGGAACTTTCGTTTTATAGGCAATTCTGTTATTGTTATTCGAAATTTGCTTTTTGTTTTTTTCTGTAATAACAATGTGGGGTAGATACACTTGATTAGTACCAGATTTTATGTAAGGGGTAATAGTCAGAGAGTCTCCTGTTGGAACATAGTAGTTTTCAACATTGAGAAGGGCATTAACAAAAACATCTTTTTTATTGTGTTCGAAAACAATATTCTGATGTCTATCCTGTGATACTAATTGCAGACTAACACTTAGTATACAACTAAGTAAAAGTAGTTTTGTTTTCATGTGTCTTTATTATAGAAAAGTAATTTTGGATTCTTGTCTTATCTTTTATAGCCGAAAGATAGCAAATATTTAAAAAAAAAGTTCAAATTAGCTGAACTAAATTGTGTGTATATGATGTTATATAGTTAAAATGTAATGATATGGCAAAAACTAAGAAAAAAAACTTCGTACTCGACACAAATGTTATCTTGCACGACTTTAGATGTTTAGACAATTTTGAAGAGAATGACATATATATTCCGATAACTGTTCTCGAAGAATTGGATAAGTTTAAAAAAGGAAATGATCAGATAAACTACAATGCCAGAGAGTTTCTACGACAATTGGATACTATAACAGATGATGATTTGTTTACAAAAGGTACTCCGTTAGGAAGTGGTATGGGAAATTTGTTTGTTGAAACAGGGATAAAATCCCAACATCGGATATTAGAAATTTTTCCGGAAAATATACCCGATCATCGTATTCTTTCGGCAGTTGTTGATATTGCGGAAAGGAATCCGAAAATAAAGACAATTTTTGTGACCAAAGATATTAATCTCAGGATGAAAGCCCGTGCAATAGGGCTAATGGCTGAAGATTATATAAATGATAAGGTTGCTGATGTCTTTATGTTTGAAAAGCAGCATAAAACATTTAAGGACTTCGAATCTTCGGTGATAGATAGTTTATATTCTTTACCTGATGGTATAAGTATAGATGAATTGAATTTGGATTCACCTGTTAATCCTAATGAATGTTTCGTCATGAAAAATGGTAAAAAGAGTGTTTTGGCACGATATAATCCATTTACAAGAAAAGTACAACGAATAGAGAAACAGGTGAGCTATGGTATACAGCCACGCAATGCTGAGCAAACCTTTGCTATGGAGGTGCTGCTGGATCCTGATGTAAAATTGGTTGCTCTTACAGGAAAAGCAGGAACAGGTAAAACTTTACTGGCATTAGCTTGTGCTCTGAAACAAAGTGAAAACTTTGAACAGATATTGCTTGCCCGCCCTATTGTAGCATTAGGAAATAAAGAACTGGGATTTCTTCCTGGAGATGAAAAGCAGAAGATAGCTCCATATATGCAACCATTGTTTGATAACCTGGCTGTAATTAAAACTCATATTCCATATGGAGGAGCAGAATCGAGAAATATTGAAGAATTGCAGAAAAATAATAAACTGGAAATAGAAGCCCTTGCATATATTAGAGGACGTAGTTTATCTGAAATGATTTGTATCATAGATGAATCTCAGAATCTAACTCCACATGAAATAAAAACAATAATAACACGTGCAGGCGAGGGTACTAAAATGATATTTACCGGAGATCTGCAACAAATAGACTCTCCTTATCTTGATGCACAATCGAATGGACTGGCATATATGATTGATAAAATGACCGGACAAGATTTGTTTGCACATGTTAATTTAGTAAAAGGAGAGAGAAGTCAATTGTCGGAAGTTGCGAGTATATTACTTTGATTAATATTCCTGTACTTCATATTTTTTATATAAGAATTTTGGGACATAAAAGTGGTGTAATAGAACATCTAATAATCGTTTTTAAATAATTCTCTTTAAATATAGGGATAAATGGAACATATTTGTTGTGCTTTTGGGCATTTGTATTTATCTGTTTTGTCCGAACTTTGCCAGTATGGTCAAGATAAATAATTAAAAGGATTATTAATTAAAAGTAAAATGTTATGAAAAGATTATTACTCACATTAGCCATAATGTTTAGTCTGACAACAGTTGTTAATGCTCAAACTGGAAAAATATGGGTAGGAGGTAGTACTGGACTAAATACAACCAAAGTAAAAGATGGAGAAAGGCTAACGAACTTTAATATTACTCCTGAAATAGGTTATATGGTATCGGATGACCTAGGTGTAGGTATTAAGTTTGGATATGCACATAAAGAGTATGAAATAACAGATGATAAAGCTAAATCCAATGGTTTTACATTGAATCCGTTCGCACGCTATTCGTTCCTAAAAGGTAGTATAGGAGGATTGTTTGTTGATGGTGGAGTCGGTTATACTTATAGTAAAGTTAAAACAATAGATATGAAGGTTCGCGATTTTGAAGTTGGATTAAAGCCGGGTGTTGCAATTAATGTTTCGGATAAGCTTGCTCTGACAGGTAAATTTGGGTTTTTAGGTTATCAGTATGAAAAGTTTGGTGATAGAAAGACAAATTCTTTTGGTTTCGACTTTGATTTAAGTCAAGTTCAATTAGGATTAAATCTTATTTTTTAGTTTTTGTATATTTATGTATAACAGAGAGGTACCCCAAAAGGGTGCCTCTTTTTTTGCATAATTAACTCCATACTCAACTATTTTTTAGTTCAAATGTTTTAAATATACAATATAATGTATATTTTTGCATCTTATTTGTATATTTATACATGTATGACGAAAAAATACAGACATAAAGTAATAAAAGAAGTGTTACAGGCTAATGAGATCAATAGTCAGGATATGCTTCTCAAAATATTAGTAGATAAAGGATTTGGGCTTACGCAAGCTACATTATCGCGTGATATAAAGGAGCTTAAGATAGTAAAAGTTCCTACAGAAGAGGGGAGCTATGCTTATCAGTTTTCTGAAATATCAGTTGTACAAGAAGAAGCTCCGGCTTTGTCATCTTTTGGTTTTGTAAGCATTGAATTCTCAGGACAATTAGCTGTAATAAAGACCCGTCCGGGATATGCAATGGCTATTGCCGGAGAAATTGACAGCAAGGCTTCGGAATGTATATTAGGTACGGTTGCCGGAGATGATACAATTTTGATAATACCCAAAGAAAGTAAAAGCAGAGAAGAGGTGATAGAGTCGCTTTCTCTATTTATTCCTAACATTTATTATTTAGAACAAAAATGAATATAGAAGAACTTGTGGTCGAAAAAGAAATGGAGCAAGATCAATTGACTATACAGATAGCTAATGAAGGTCATTTAAGCTATGTACCAATTATATTAGAAACAATAGAAGCTGCTGCAAAAGTGCGTGGTACAGGTATTGCGAAACGTTCGCCCGAATACCTTGAATTAAAGATAAAAGAGGGGAAAGCTATTATAGCCCTTAGTGGTGATGAATTTGCCGGATTTTGCTATATTGAATCGTGGGGAAATAAGAAATTTGTGGCTAACTCGGGACTTATTGTTGTGGAGAAATTCAGACAACATGGATTGGCAAAAAAAGTAAAGCAACATGCTTTTTCTTTGGCTAGGGCAATGTTTCCGGATGCAAAAGTATTTGGACTGACATCGGGAGCTGCTGTGATGAAAATTAATACAGAGCTGGGTTATGTGCCTGTAACTTTTGCACAGTTGACTGATGATGAAGCCTTCTGGCGTGGTTGTCAGGGGTGTGTCAATTATGATATATTGACCCGTACCGACCGTAAGTACTGTATTTGTACAGCTATGCTCTTCGATCCTGAGAAGCAAAAAGATAAGAAAGAAATAAAGAACATAATAAAAGACCTAAAAAAGCAATTGAAATGAAAAAGAAAGTCGTTTTAGCCTTTAGTGGAGGATTGGATACATCGTTTTGTGCAAAATATTTATCGGCTGATATGGGCTATGATGTTTATACAGCGATAGCAAACACAGGTGGATTTACTCCCGAAGAACTAAAAGTGATTGAGGAGAAAGCTTATAAACTGGGTGCAGTAAAACATATAAGCCTTGATATTACACAAGAATATTACGAAAAGAGTATTAAGTATATGATTTTCGGAAATGTGCTTCGTAATGGAACATATCCCATTTCAGTAAGTTCGGAACGTATTTTTCAGGCAATTGCAATTATCAATTATGCAAAGGAAATTGGGGCTGATGCTGTGGCACACGGAAGTACGGGTGCAGGAAATGATCAGGTTCGCTTCGATTTGACTTTTGATGTGCTTGCTCCGGGTATCGAAATAATAACTCCTACACGCGATATGATACTTACCCGTGAGTATGAGATCAATTATTTGAAAGAGCATGGCTATGAGGCCGATTTTGCCAAGATGGAGTATTCTATCAATAAAGGGCTTTGGGGTACAAGTATCGGAGGCAAAGAAACTTTAAAGTCGGATCAGACTCTTCCGGAAGATGCATATCCTTCACAATTAGAAAAACAAGGACAAGAAACTTTGACAATAGATTTTGAAGAAGGAGAAATCGCTGCTGTCAATGGAGAAAAATATGCTGATAAGGTAAAAGCTATTCAAAAAATAGAAGCAATAACATCTGCATATGCTATTGGGCGTGATATGCATATAGGGGATACAATTATAGGTATCAAAGGACGTGTAGGGTTTGAGGCTGCTGCTCCTTTAGTTATAATTAATGCTCATAAAATGTTGGAAAAGCATACGCTAACCAAATGGCAACAATACTGGAAAGATCAGGTTGGTAACTGGTATGGTATGTTTTTGCATGAGGCTCAATATCTAGAACCTGTGATGCGTGATATAGAAGCAATGCTCGAAAGTTCGCAACGCAATGTAAATGGGCAAGTGATTATCGAATTGCATCCATATCGCTATACGCTTGTTGGAGTGGAAAGTGATTTCGATTTGATGAAGGCAGATTTTGGTGAATATGGAGAGATCAATAAAGCGTGGACATCGGATGATGCTAAAGGCTTTACTAAAATATATGCTATGACAAATAAGATTTATCATAGTGTGCAGAATAAGAATGGGAAATAAATTCTGAAAACGTTGAGATAACTATGATAAAAGCAGGAATAATAGGTGGAGCGGGCTATACGGCTGGCGAACTGATCAGAATATTACTCAACCATCCTAAGGTGGATTTGGTATTTGTAAATAGTAACAGTAATGCAGGAAATAAGCTCACAGATGTGCATGGAGGCTTGTTTGGTGAAATAGATATGAGCTTTACTGACCAATTACCATATGATAAGATAGATGTGCTTTTTTTCTGTACGCCTCATGGTGATACAAAAAAGTTTATGGAAGCTAATGATGTGCCAGAGCATCTTAAAATAATAGACCTCTCAACAGATTACCGCCATAAATCAGAGAAAAACAATTTTATCTACGGATTACCGGAACTGAATAAAGATGAGATTGTGAAGTCATCCCATATTGCCAATCCGGGCTGTTTTGCTACAGCAATTCAATTGGGGTTATTACCATTGGCAAAATCCGGATTGCTCAGTTCTGAGATTCATGTAAATGCAATAACTGGATCTACCGGAGCAGGGGTAAAGCCTTCGGCTACTTCTCATTTTAGTTGGAGGGAGAATAATATATCAGTTTATAAGGCTTTTGGACATCAGCATTTGACTGAAATCAAGCAGTCTTTATCTCAATTACAGGCTGATTTTTCGGAAGAGATAAACTTTATTCCTGTTCGGGGTAACTTTACCAGAGGCATATTTGTGACTACCTATCTTAACTATTCCGGTACCTTAGAAGAGGCTGAAGGTTTATACAAGGAATTTTATAAGGAGAGCCCGTTTGTGATAGTTACGGAAAAAAATATAGATCTTAAACAAGTTGTTAATACTAATAAATGTGCTATTCATTTAGAGAAACATGGAAATAAGCTACTGATTTTATCTTGTATTGATAATTTAGTTAAAGGGGCTTCGGGACAAGCAGTACACAATATGAATTTAATTTTTGGATTGGACGAAACAGAAGGTTTAAAATTAAAAGCAAGTGCATTTTAATTTATCTATATTTGTAAAGGTGTAGAGATTGAAAAAGTGACATGAAAATATATATAAGATGTCACTTTTGTCACTTTTTGTAAAATTAAAGAATCTGTTCTGTCTATGAATATTACTTATATTACAAACTTTCCATCGATAGATGTAAAATATTGGTCAGGTACAATCCATTTTATGGCCGAATCTTTGGCAAAGAAAGTTTCTGTGGATTATATCACAGATCTGGAGGCTCCGGATAATCTTTCATTAAAGATAAAAAGAAAGTTGTATGGACGGGTGAAAAAATATTGGACTGATAGGTCGCCCGAAATAAGTAAAGGATATGCCAGGCAAATACAGAAGAGATTAAATTCAGCTACAGATGCAATACTGTCGCATACATCTATACCCTTGGCCTATCTGAATACTAATAAACCGATGGCTTTTTATACAGATGCGACGTTTGCTGCGATAGTAGATTATTATCATTATTATTCGGACTTTAGTAGCCAGTATATCAAAGAAGGTATGAGAACCGAGCGAATGGCATTAGAAAATAGCAATCTGGCTATTTATGCATCAGATTGGGCTGCTGAAAGTGCAATACGAGATTATGATATAGATCCTGAAAAAGTAAGGGTTGTTCCTTTTGGGGCTAATCTGGATAAAGCTCCTTCGTTAGACGATATAAGGTATTCTTTAAATCATAGAAATAGAACTAAGTGTAAGTTACTGTTTTTAGGTGTAGAGTGGGAGCGAAAAGGTGCGGATATTGTTATAAAAGCGGCTGAAAGCTTGATTGATATGGGGCTGGATGTTGAAGTACATATTGTTGGTATTCCTAAAATTCCGATGGCGGAAATACCTTCATTTGTAATCAATCATGGCTTTATAAATAAAGGAACAGCGGAAGGACGAAAAAAAATGGAAGTTCTTATGTCTGAGAGTCATTTTTTATTTGTTCCATCGAGAGCAGAGGCTTATGGTGTTGTTTTCTGTGAAGCAATGGCTTTTGGGGTACCTTGTGTATCTACAATGACCGGAGGAATACCAACTATTATAAAGAATGGGCTGAATGGTATTATTTTAGATATTGAGGCAACAGCTATAGAATACGCTAAGGCAATTTATGAGACATTTGCAGATAGTAATCTGTATAATGAAATAGCCTTATCTGCTTATGATGATTTTGTAAGACGCTTGAACTGGGATGTAGCTATGGATAAGGTGGTTAAGTATATGAAAGAAATTTAAAGAGATAAAAAGCTTTCATATTTATGGAGTTTATACTTTGTTTTCACTCTATAGTATAAGGAAGCTGGCTTTTACAGCGGATTCTAATACTTTATACTGATAACCATAAAAAACAACGAAATGAAATTTGAAATAGATAATCAAACTAAAAAAGACCTCGAAATTTTTGATACCTACAAAACCAAAAGGTCAGTCTTAGGACTCTTCAACCATACAGAATGTGTAGGAGGGAAGCAAAAGCTATACAAATTTTTGTCTACACCATTAAGTGATCTGAACAAAATAAATGAACGGAAAGATGCTATTGAATTTTTGCAACAAGCATTTCCTTCCGGTTTTAATTTGGATAAAAACGCCTTAGATTTTACTGAGTATTATTTTCGTCAGGGTAATTATCCCACAAGGGCACCTTCATGGTTTGGAGCCATTGAACGTAAGTTTATGGATAAGATAAGCCCGGGACATGAGTATTATTTGGTTGAGAAAGGAGTAAGTTCGACTGTCGATTTGTTGAAAATGTTTTATCGTTTTGCGTTGAAACTAGCAGATAAATTAAAGGTAGCTAATCCGCCAAAGTTACTGTTCGAAAATGATCAGAAAATACAAGAAATATTCTCTAAACCGGAGTTTAAAGATGTTATTGATATAAAAAGGGTAAAGGCATATGATACAGCTCGTTTCGATTACTTATTCCGATATACAAATAAGGATGATATATTCTTTCTGGTAAATATTATATATGAGTATGATGCATTTTTTGCTATAGCCAAAGGTGCTCAACTACATAAATTATCGTATCCGGAGGTTTTACCAGCATCGGATAATGAATTGCAGCTTGAAGGACTTTTTCATCCGTTTATTGATGATGCAGTATCTAATGATGTAAGTTTTGACAGGGCTTCTAACCTTCTGTTTATATCAGGTCCCAACATGGCGGGAAAGTCTACCTTCCTGAAAGCTTTAGGTGTTGCCGTATATCTGGCACATGTGGGCTTTCCTGTGCCTGCAAAAGCAATGAGGATGAGTTTACTATCAGGATTATGTACAACAATAAATATATCAGATGATTTAAGTTCGGGGTATAGCCACTTTTATGCAGAGGTTATGCGTATAAAGAACGTTGCAGAACGTTTACAAACTAACCCTAATATGCTGGTCATTTTTGATGAACTATTTAGAGGGACTAATGTAAAAGATGCTTTTGATGGAACATTAGCTGTAGTTTCGGCTTTTTCTCAGATCAAAGATTCTTTCTTTGTTATTTCTACTCATATTGTTGAGGTTGCAGACGAACTAAAATCAAAAGATAATATCCAATTTGGCTATTTTGAGATAAAGGAGGAGAATGGACATCCAGCCTATACATATAAATTGAAGAATGGAGTTTCGACTGATAGGTTAGGTATGTATATTATAAGAAGAGAAGGACTGATAGAACTAATAAATAACATAAATAAAGTAGAGAGACAATGACACTATTTGATGTATTTCCACTGTTTGACATAAATGTTGTGAAAGGTAAGGGTTGTTATGTGTATGATGAGAAAGGACAAGAATATTTGGACCTTTATGGAGGACATGCGGTTATTTCTGTAGGTCATACTCATCCTTACTATGTGGAAAAACTAACGAATCAATTGAATAAACTAGGCTTTTATTCAAATTCAGTAATTAACAAATTGCAACAAGAGGTTGCGGAAAAACTGGGTGAACAATGTGGTTATCCTGATTATCATTTATTTCTGATAAATTCGGGTGCTGAAGCTAATGAGAACGCTATAAAACTAGCTTCGTTTCATAATGGACGAAAGAAAGTGCTGGCTTTTAAAAAGGCGTTTCATGGACGTACTTCCGTAACAGTAGCAACAACTGATATACCTGCGTATTCGGCTCCTGTAAATGAAAATTCGAATATAACATTTGCACCTTTCAATGATATTGAATTCGTAAAGAAAGAACTTGAAACCAAGGAGTATTGTTCGGTAATTATTGAAGGTATACAAGGGGTAGCCGGTATAATTATTCCTGATGATAACTTTATAAAGGAACTTCGCGATATTTGTACTGAAACAGGTACTATTCTGATAGTAGATGAGATACAATCCGGTTATGGGCGTAGTGGAAAATTCTTTGCACATCAATATACAGATGTTCAGGCTGATATAATAACAGTAGCAAAAGGAATTGGCAATGGCTTTCCTATGGCGGGAGTATTGATAAATCCGATGTTTAAAGCTATATATGGACAACTAGGAACTACTTTTGGCGGAAATCATTTAGCTTGTGCGGCCGCTATTGCGGTATTGGATATTATGAAAAATGAAAAGTTAGTTGATAATGCATATAATATCGGCGAATATCTAATGAACGAGCTAAAGAAAGTACCTCAGATAAAAGAGGTTCGTGGGCGCGGGCTTATGATAGGTATGGAGTTTGATGAGCCGATAAAAGATAAACGGAAGCAATTATTATTTGACGAGAAGGTGTTTACAGGTGCTACAGGAACACATGTTTTTAGATTGTTGCCGCCTTTGTGCTTAACGAAAGAACAAGCTGATGAATTTTTGATGCGTTTCAAAAAAGTTTTGTAACTTTGATTTAGTTGAAGCACCCTGAATGAAAGTAAAATATTTATTGATTTTCTTTATAGGAACTGTTATTGCTGTTTTATTAGCTGGAGCAATTTATGTTTCTTTTACTAATGGATATATTCGAATGAATTACCCTTCTTTCGAAAAATATCCTGTTCAGGGTATTGACGTATCGCATCATCAAAAAAAGATAGATTGGGCAAAACTGGATAAGAAGTCTGTTCAGTTTGCCTTTATTAAAGCTACTGAAGGAGGAAATCATAAAGATTCCATGTTTCAGGAAAATTGGCGGGAAGCTCGGAAAAATAATATCTTATCTGGAGCTTATCATTTTTTTACTTTCTGCAAAGATGGTGAAGAACAAGCAAGGAATTATATTCACTATGTTCCTAAGGATAGTATAGATTTGCCACCTATTATCGATTTAGAGTATGGAGGGAACTGCCAGGAGTCAAATCGAAAAGAAGACCTTATATTTGAAATAACAAAGTATTTTGAGATAATAGAAGACCATTATCAACGTAAGGTTATAATATATACTACCAACGAGTTTTATAGGAATTATCTACAAAACCAGTTCCCTGATAATCCTGTTTGGATACGAGATATTCTCTCTGAGCCAAACTTACCGGATGGACGTAAATGGACCTTTTGGCAGTTTACAAATCGGGGTCGTTTAGACGGTATTGATACTGTCGTGGATCTGAATGCTTTTTGGGGGAGTAGGGAGGAATTTGAGAAACTGATTTTACATACTAAAAAAGACACCCAAAATTGAGTGTCTTTTTCTATTACTTATTAATTAGTCCTTATTTTTCTAATTCATTTAGGTTTTCGTCTATTGCTTCGATTTTCTTAACTAAAAGGTCTAGTTCACTTTTAAGATTCTCTATCTTGTGATTTACATCTTTCAATAAGCCACTGGCACCTTTCGAAGAGATGGATAAGAAGTTCATATTGTTTTCATAAGTTTGAAGATCAGCTTTCACCTTATTATATTGATGCATCAAATGATCTCTTTCTTTGTATAATGCTCTTTTAGGATTATCCTTAGACATATTGTCTTTCATTGAAGATTTGAACGCTTCGAAACGGCGCTCAGTTTTATCTACCTTCAATCTGTCGTAATGAGCATCTACAGCCTGATGAAACTCCCTATATATTTTGTCCTTTTCTTTGAATGGAACAAAGCCAATCTTATGCCATTCGTCAGCCAAAGTTCTTACTTGGTTGATAATATCGGATGGATCTAGAGACTGATCTATATTATTGATTTGCTCTATAATAGCTTTTTTAGCAGCAAGATTTTCAATCTCTTCCGTTTTTTGAGAAGACTCGTTCTTCTTCTTTTGCTCAAAGAAGTAGTCACATGCTGTAACAAATTCTTTCCATATAGCATCAGAATATTTACGAGGAACAGGCCCTATTGTCTTCCATTCTTTTTGGATTGTGATCAACTTGTCAGCTGTAGCTTTCCAGTCTGTACTGTCTTTTAAAGCTTTAGCTTGTTCGCACAATGCTTTTTTCTTCTCAAGATTAACATCCATTTCGTCTCTTACACCTTTGAAGAATGCGCTCTTCTTCTCAAAGAAAGTATCACATAACGCTCTGAATTCTTCAAATATCTGAGTATTAACCTTTTTAGGAACAAAGCCAATAGTTTTCCATTTAGCTTGTAATTCTATAACTTCTTTACTCTTTTCGTCCCAGTCTTTAAAAGTTACTAAAGTAGAATAATCTATCGTTTTCAACGTTTCACAGATTGCTGTTTTTTCAGCAAGGTTCTCTTCTTCTTTCCCTTTTAGTGATTCGAAGTGAGTCTGATATTTTTTGTTTATAGCGGTAGAAGCATCCTTAAATCGGTTCCAGATCTCTTCACGTAATTCTCTTGCAACAGGGCCTATTTCGCGCCATTGTTGATGGAAATTCTGTAGCTGATGGAACGATGAAACAGCATCTGTATCTTCTATCAATTTCTCTACAGATTCACATATCGCTGTTTTTAGTTCCAGATTCTTTTTGAAATCATAATCACGAAACTCATTGTTAATCTTAATCAGATCATAGAATTTCTCTGTATAAATCTGATACGATTTCCAAAGTTCTTTCACTTTAGCTTGAGGTACTAAAGTTATTTCGTTCCACTCTTGTTGAAGATCTTTAAATTCTTTATATAGTTTATTGAAATCATCAGAGCTTTCTGTCAAAGCCTTAATTGAATCAATTATTTGGAGTTTCTTATTGTAATTTTCCTCTTTTTGATGCTCTTCTTTTGTCGCTTGAACGGCTCTTTTTTCTTTGATGTCATTCAAGAATGTTTTAATAACATCTTCACTTGGATCAGGGGTTGGAACAAAGTTTTCAGCCTCATTTCCATCTTCTATAAATTTAGTCTTTTGTTCTTCTACATTGGCTGCCCGAAGCCGATAAAAAGCCTGTTTTAGAGCCTCAACTTCTGCTCGTGGAGGTATTTCTTCCTGAGTAGCTAAGTTTTTAAGCTTCTCTATTATTTCATCCTTAGTCAAAGATACATGCTTCAACGTAGGAGACTCTGTAGTTACTTCCGCTTGCACAGCTTCTTCTTCCACTGGTTCAGTTATTGGTTCAGGTGATGTTACGTTTTCTACGTTTACATCTTCTTCCTTAACTTCTTCTGTTTTAGATTCTACTGGCAGATTTTCTGCTGGCAATTCGGGTTCTAGGATCTCGTTCATATAGTTAGTTTTTTAATGATGAAAGGCTAAGCCTTATGTTTTTCACACGGCAAATTAATAATTTTTTTTATTATAGCAACTATCTCTATCTGGCTTTTTTGATATTTGCTAATAAATTGCAATCAATCTTGGCTTTTCTGTTTCTCTTTGCGTCTTTGCTCCGCTTGTTTCTCTTTTTCTTGTCGTTCTTTCTCTCTAGCTTTTTCCTTCTCTTTTCTCTCTTTTTCTTTCTGACGCAACCTCTCTTTTTGGAGGCGTTCTTTTTCTTTACGTTGTTGTTCTTTTTGCTTGCGGGCTTCTTCTTTTTCTTTTATTGCTGCTTTGGCAGCATTTTTCTTTTGTTCTTCCTCTAATTTTAGTTGTAATTGTCTCTGTTTTTCAGCCGATTTAATAGAGTCTTGAACTGCTTTTTCAGCTTTAGCTATAGAATCGGTTTTAGCTTTCTCAATTTTATTTATTGAATCTAACCTCGCTTTTTCAATTGCTTTCTGTTCTTTCTGACGTTCTTTTTCTAATTTCTGTTCCTGCTTAATTGCCTCTTTTTCTTCTTTAGTCAGATTATCCTGATAATTATTCTTTTTGAAGATATTCTTTATACCATCTACCGGATTATTAAATATATCCTCTACTTTCTCAATGGCATCATTTACTTTTCCAGCTTTTTCTAACTGATCTTTAGTTAGTAGTTCGTCTGCATTTATCTCTTTCTCATTTACTATTTTCTCAGGTTCTTTCTTAGGCTCTTCTGGTTGAACTATTTCTTGCTTAATTTCAGGAGTGATTTGTTCTTGTTGCTCAGCTTCAATGTTTTCTATATCTGATGTTCCTATTTCTGCATCGATAGTAGCTTCAATATCTTCTCTATTCCAGTAAGCGATGAGTTGAGGTAACTGGTCTTTATATGTATCCTTAACAAAAGATATATATTGCTCTAAGCCTAAGCGAGGGAATACTTTAGTATAGTTTTCGATAGAAATAGGCACCACTAATATTGTTGTATCTATCTTATGCATAAGCCCATTCTCAGCAAATGCCTTATTCATATACGACTTAACAGTAGTAAATGAACTAAATCCTTTCATTTGCAGAATATCATATGGAGGATCGGAATCGTAGCTTAGGTCAAATGTCTGAACCACATAGTTTGAGAAATTATAATCAGCTACATTGAATAATAGATCATTCCTGTCTATTGTTTTCGGTCTGAACATAAACAATAATAAATGTTCAGTTTCCATGTTATCCATATAGGCAAGGGAATCCCCGTTTTCTCCAGATAAAATACTATCGTTTACATAAGCTTTACTCCAGTCAAAATCTGTTAGAGTTCCATCCGAAAGGATAACTTTACCCTCTTTTATTCTTTCCAATATTTCTGTAGCTAATGGTGTTACATCAGCCTTAGGATACTCTGTTGTTACCTCTTTTAGTCCTTTTTCTAAACCGGAAATATCTCGTGTTTGTGCATAACTAAGAGCATTCAGGAATGTAAACTTAGGCATAAGGTCTGTGAATGGGTATTTATTCTTCATTTCACTGTAGTTCTCCCTTATTGTTTGCACATCGGCACTTTTATAAGCATTATATGCCTTTGTGTATAATGAATCCTGCAGTAAAGGAAAGTGTCTGAAATTCCATTCATAATTAGGATCAGATAGCGGTGTTGCATATTGTCCCTGTGAGAACTCAGTTAAAAGCTTATTCCTGTAACTAACCATCATGTTATGGTTACCCGATTGCATATAAATCAGGAATAACTGATAATATATCTCTTCCAGATTAGGAGTTTGAGGATAACGTTGCATGTCTTTTTCGAAGGTCTCTATTGCAAGAGGCATATCTCCTAGTTTATCCTTATAGATTTTACCCATATTGAATAACGCATTCTCTACAAGTACATTGGATGCTTTTAATGCTTCTTCGGTAAGGGGAAGTTGTTGCAGGTAGTATTCAACAGAATATATATCATTAGCTAAGCTATCTGGTGTAGCTTTATTCCCATCAGCTAAAGTAAGAGAGTCTATTATATTAGAAGCATCTGTATCATCGTCACCCCAACTATCGAAGCTGGCAAAAGACGATTTATCACTTCTTCTCCAATCATCTTCCAGTTTTCGGGTTCCCCATTGTTTTTGGAAGGCAGTCTTTCCTTGAGCAACAGCTTGGTTGTTATAGAAGTAGAAAGCAGGTGTTTCAGGAACTTGCTGACCTATTGTTGCTGTAGTTTGAGGCCTTGACGATAAGGACTCTAAATCAGACCAGGATGAAACTCTGTTGGTTCTTTCTTCTTCTAACTTTAGTCTTTCTTCTGCTCTTTGCTTTTCTTTCTCTTCTTTTTTAAGCTCTTCTATCTTTTTATTGATGATAACCAAGCGTTCAGCTTCAGGTAATTGGGCTAAATGCTGTAAACTATCTTGTTCTACTACAACTTTAGCATGTATAACCAATTCATCCAGAATGGCAGACCGGAAGGCAACTCTGGGGTAATCTTCATGCGATCTTTTCAATTGGGGTAAAGCTTCCGAATAATTAGGCTGAGCCGGGATAAATTCTTTCTTGTTAAAGTAAATATCTCCTAGCTTAACTTGTGCCATTGCTTTATCGTAACCATTACGGGTACTTTCCTTTATTGCTGCTCTATAATTGTCAATAGCTTTTAGTGTATCTGTTTTGTTTAAGTAGATATTGCCTATAGCTGTATATAATTGGTCTTGATATTCTTTATTCTTAGAACTTTTTGCCATTTTGGTCAGGGTACGGACTGCATCCTCAGACGATTTCAATTGAGCCTGTTGTAGCTTAGCATTGAAAGTATAATTATAAGGTGTGTTCATCCCCTGAACAGCTCCGAATGCTTTTTCTGCTTTTGTTTTATCACCTGTTTCAAGATATAATTGCCCTAATAGATACTTCATCCTAAGCTTTTGTTGCTTATCCTTACCTCTTTTTATTGCATATTCAACAAAAGGTATTGCTGCTTCATACTCATTATTTCTTATCAGATAATTTCCTTTGACTTCGGCGAATAAAGTTTGTTGGCTTTTAGGTGCTCCTCCGGCCAATTCCATCTTGTGAAGTATATTTCCTGCTTCGTACATCCAGCCCATTTCTGTATATGCGCGTGCTATCCACAACTGGCATTCAGCAACAATATTCGGGTTACTACTATATATTTTTGTAATATACATAAATGTAGTAATTGCTCGTAGATAATTAGCTTCTTGAAATTCAGCCTTTGCCAGTAATAACCATACCTGATCCATAAAAGGTGTGTATTCTCTTTGTTGAAGCCATGCCTGATAATCCTTATCGTTCCTTCTTTTAGGGTCACGTTTTGGTCTTGTTTTTATGGAATGTAATTTTATTGCTTTGGCAGATTTCTCAATGGTTGTCGAAAAATTGCCGCCGGGAGATTGCATTGCAGTAGAGTCCGAATTATCTGGGAAGATATATAGCATTTGCGATAGGTTATCCTCCTTAGTGTCATATTTCGATTTTACTCCTTCTTTATATGCTTCATTAGCATTAAAATGGATATTGTATCGTGTATTAGTAGAATGGTAAAAGCGTGTCAAGGCGGTGTTCTTCTGATTAGAACACGACGATATTATTAGGAAAGATAATACACTAACACAAAAGATTAGTGCATAAATTATTTTGCTTTTATACACGAATTTATATACAGCTGATTTTATATAATAAAACACAAAAATAAGCATTTTATTGTTTAGTACTCATTCTAATATCGATTAAGAATTAGATATGATAAGCAGTGCTTAAATAAAGAATTCGAAAAAGTGACATTCTGATTATTGTTTATAACTCTTTATTCTATTTATAATCAGTATCCGTTTTATAAAAAAGTGACAAAAGTGACACTTTTTCAATATTTTTATATTGTCACTTTTCTATTCTTTAACTTGCTTATTATCTATAAGGTATAGATAAATAATTAGCATAATTGTGTATTTAATTTTAAGCTATCAAATTATATTTTTATTGATAAGCACAACTATAATTTTAATATAGAAAAAAGTAAATTGAAGTTTTGATTATATATCAAATTCGCAAATAATATCCTATATTTACTGACTTAAAATAGTTAATAGGAATAATTTAAATTCAATCTATGGGAAGGCTACTTTTAATTTCATGTATTTTGCTGGGCTTGTTATGTTCTTGTAACAATAAGAAAAAAGAAGATGCTACATCGGCATCTGTAGTTAGTTACCAAAATCCGCTACCTGTATCTTTCGGCGATCCGTATATTTTAAAGGCATCGGATGGTAAATTCTATATGTATGGTACTGGGGGAGTAGAAAATGGATTTCAGGTTAGTGTTTCTTCTGATCTTGTTCATTGGGAAAATTTAGGACGAATATATCAGGGGAATACACCCGAATCATGGGCTGTAGCTAATTTTTGGGCACCGGAAGTCTACGAAATAGATGGGAAGTATTATTTGCTTTTCAGTGCCGATTGGAAACAAAATCCTACTAATGAACTAGAGAACTTTCGCATAGGTGTTGCTGTCTCAGATAGTCCGGCAGGACCTTTCAAAGAAATGATGGACAGGCCGATTTTCGATCCGGGCTATCCTGTAATCGATGGTAACTTACTTTTCGAGAATGGTAAAGTTTATCTATATTACTCCCGTTGTTGCTATAAGAATCCGGTAAAAAGTGAAGTTGCCGATTGGGCTAAAAAAGAAGGTTTGTTCGACGAGGTTGAAGAAAGCTGGATATACGGGGTAGAAATGAAGCCCGATTTTTCGGGAATTATTGGAGAACCACAATTATTACTTCGTCCGCCTGTATCAATGGATGATAAACAAGCTGAGTGGGAAAGTCGTTCTGTAACATCGAAGGAGGTAAACCGCCGTTGGACAGAGGGTTCATTTATCTTCAAGCAAGGCGATACTTATTATATGATGTATTCGGCTAATTATTTTGGTGGCAAAAATTATGCTGTAGGATATGCCACATCTAAAAATCCTTTAGGACCATTTGCAAAAGCTGAAAATAATCCTGTATTACAAAAGAATGTTGAAGAAGGAGGCAAAGTTACCGGAACAGGTCATAATATGATGTTTACTCACAATGGTCAGATGTACACTGTTTATCATGGGCGTACAGCCGAAACTGGTGACGATAGAGTTGTCTTTATAGATAAAATGGAGATATTACCTGATGGAAAGTTGGTGGTTCATGGACCAACAACAACTCCGCAAAATATTGATTAATAACATAAACAAACTTAAAGGTGATAAAGATGTAATCCTTCTCACCTTTAAGTTTGTTTATAATTTTATGTAAATGAAAATAGAATAATGATATGGAAAGTAATAATAAATTTCTGACACTGATAAGGGATGGTATTTGTGATAATTGGGAACGTCCTGCACTTACAGATTATAATGGTGAAACATATCTGTATAAAGATTTTGCCAAAAAGATGGCTCAACTTCATATCTTATTCGACGATTTAGAAATTCAGCCGGGGGATAAGGTAGCCATATGTGGACGAAATTCTTCTAATTGGGCTGTATGTTTCTTTGCAACAATAACCTATGGCGCTGTAATTACTACAATACTACATGATTTTACGGATGAGAATATCCATTCTTTAGTAAATCATTCAGATGTAAAAATATTATTTGCAGATGAATTTGTTTGGTCTAAAATAAATCCGATGCAAATGCCGGGATTGGAAACAATTCTTCTTATCGATGATTTCTCGGTACAGAAGTCTCGTTCGGCAAAGCTTTTGGAATCTTGTTCAAATCTTGAGCAGGCTTTTAATATCAAATTTCCGAATGGCTTCAACAAAGAAGATATGAGGATATATGATGAGAAGCCTGAAGAACTGGCTGTTTTGAATTATACATCGGGTACAACAAGCAACCCTAAAGGTGTAATGATTCCTTATAGAAGCTTATGGTCTAATACACGTTTCGCCATCGATAATATACAATTTGTGAAAGCAGGCGATGGTATCGTTTGTATGCTGCCTATGGCTCATATGTATGGGCTTGCATTCGAAGTATTGTTATCTATAGCAAAAGGATGTCATATTCATTACCTGACGCGGATTCCGTCTCCACAGATTATTATGGACGCTTTTGCAAAAGTAAATCCGACACTGGTTCTTGCTGTACCTTTGATTATAGAGAAGATTATCCAGACCAGAGTTTTTCCTCAATTTAAAAAGCAACCAGTAAAAACATTATTAAAACTTCCTTTTACCAGAAAGAAAATATATAAAAAAGTATCCGAAAAACTTTTACCTGTTTTCGGGAACAAACTTGTCGAAGTCGTTATAGGTGGGGCAGCTCTGAATAAGGAAGTAGGAACTTTCTTATCAGAAATTAAATTCCCTTACACTGTTGGTTATGGTATGACAGAGTGTGGTCCTCTTATTTCATACGAATATTGGGAAACGTACAAAGCCGGTTCATGTGGGCGTCCTGTAGACCGGATGACAGTAAAAATTGATTCCTCTAACCCTGAAACTGAAATTGGTGAAATTATAGTAAAGGGAGAAAATGTTATGCTTGGTTATTATAAGAATGAGGAAGCGACCAGGCATGTACTGGATGAGTCGGGCTGGCTCAAGACCGGAGACCTTGGAACAATGGATAGGGCTGGCTTCTTATTTATAAAGGGACGAAGTAAGACAATGATTTTGGGAGGATCCGGACAAAATATCTATCCGGAAGAGATCGAAGACCTATATAATAATTCGCCATATGTAGCAGAATCCCTTATTATAGAGGAGAATGGAAAATTAATAGCTCTAATTTATCCAGATAAAGATTATTTACAGAGGCAAGAAGTAAAAGAAAAGGATTATTCTAGTATTTTTGTATCCTTAATGAAAACGAATAATAAGCGTTTACCAAAATACAGCCAGATAATCAATTTTAGATTGCAGGATCAGGAGTTCGAAAAAACACCAAAACGCAGTATAAAACGCTTCTTGTATCAAAAATAGGTTTTATCGTTATAAATTATGAGTTATGAATTATGAGCGTAATTAGAGAAAAAAGCTTTTCCTTTACAATAAGAATAACTCATTTATATAAATATTTAACTAAAGAAAAAAGGAATATATTTTAAGCAAACAACTTTTAAGGAGCGGAACTGCAGTAGGGGCATTAATAAGAGAATCTCAAAATGCAGAAAGCAAAGCAGACTTTGTTCATAAAATGGCTGTATCTCAAAAAGAATGTGACGAATCGTTGTATTGGCTTGAATTATTAAAAGAAACAGATTATTTGAATGATATAGAATTTGAATCAATATATAACAATGCACTCGAATTATTGAAAATGATTAGAAGTGCCATTATTACAACAAAAAAGAATTATAACCTATAATTTTAAAAAAAAAATAGAGGTAAGTAATTCATAACTTATAATTCATAACTAATACATACTCATGTCGGACGATAAGAAAATTATTTTTTCGATGGTAGGGGTAAGCAAGATATACCCACCACAAAAACAAGTATTAAAAAACATTTATCTATCTTTTTTCTATGGTGCAAAAATTGGTATTATCGGTCTTAATGGTTCCGGTAAGTCAAGCTTATTGAAGATTATTGCAGGAATAGATAAAGAATATCAAGGAGAAGTTGTATCTGATAAGGCTTTCTCGGTAGGATATTTGGAACAAGACCCTAAGCTTGATCCTACCAAAACAGTAAAAGAAGTTGTACAAGAAGGAGTACAGCCAATTTTGGACATACTGAAAGAGTATGAAGAAATAAATGAAAAATTCGGTTTGCCGGAATATTATGAGGATCAGGATAAAATGGATTCTCTTTTTGCACGTCAGGCAGAGTTGCAAGATAAAATAGATGCAACAGATGCATGGAATATTGATAATAAACTAGAACGTGCTATGGATGCATTACGTTGTCCACCGGAAGATCAGCTTTGTGAAAACCTTTCAGGAGGAGAAGCTCGCCGTGTAGCTCTTTGCCGTTTATTATTACAAGAACCCGATGTATTATTGCTCGATGAGCCTACCAACCATTTGGATGCAGAATCTATCGACTGGTTGGAGCAACATCTACAACAATATCAAGGAACAGTTATCTGTATCACTCACGACCGTTACTTCCTCGACCATGTGGCTGGATGGATACTCGAACTTGACCGTGGCGAAGGAATTCCATGGAAAGGAAACTATACTTCTTGGTTGGAACAGAAGACCAAACGTATGGAACAGGAAGAAAAACAAGCCAGCAAACGCCGTAAGACTCTCGAAAGAGAATTGGAATGGGTAAAGATGGCACCTAAGGCTCGCCATGCAAAAGGTAAAGCTCGTTTGAATGATTACGAAAAGTTATTGAATTCGGATGAGAAAGAAAGAGAAGAAAAACTCGAAATATTTATACCTAATGGGCCTCGTCTTGGTAATAAAGTGATCGAAGCTCATGGAGTAAGTAAAGCTTTTGGCGATAAACTGTTGTTTGATAATCTTGAGTTTATGTTGCCTCCATCAGGTATTGTTGGTATTATTGGGCCAAATGGTGCAGGTAAGACAACTCTTTTCCGTTTGATTCAAGGGTTGGAAACTGCAGATAAAGGAACATTCGAAGTTGGAGAAACTGTAAAAATAGGTTATGTAGACCAATCTCATACTGATATAGATCCTAATAAATCGGTATATCAAACTATTTCGGGCGGAAGCGAATTCGTACGAGTTGGAGGAAAAGAAATAAATGCACGAGCATACCTTTCTCGCTTTAACTTCTCAGGAGGAGATCAGGAAAAGTTAACCGGAGTTTTGTCCGGAGGGGAAAGAAACCGTTTACATCTGGCATTAACACTCAAATCAGAAGCAAATGTATTGCTGCTGGATGAGCCTACCAATGATATTGATGTGAATACTTTACGTGCATTGGAAGAAGGATTAGAGAACTTTGCCGGCTGCGCAGTTGTTATATCTCATGACCGTTGGTTCCTCGATCGTATTTGTACACATATCCTAGCTTTCGAAGGAAATTCGGAAGTATTCTTCTTTGAGGGAGGCTATAGTGAATATGAAGAGAATAAAAAGATGCGATTAGGTAATGTAGAGCCTAAAAGAATTCGTTATCGCAAATTAGTTAATTAAAAAAGCTTAAAATAATGCAGCTTTTATTAAGCTGCTTTATCTAATAAAATGAAAATCGGGAGTAAATTCTGATATTTACTCTTGATTTTTTTAAATATGCGAATATTTGAAGGATGAAAATCTTAATTCTATGTAGTGGTTTAGTTAATGCTACTATTGGAGTGTTAGTTTATTCTTGCTACAAAAAGCAATTTTATATACGAGAAGATCGAATCTACAAATAGAAGTTGGAATTGGGATGATGATTAAAAAGGTTATTACCTCAAGAAAGTAAATGTCAGTAAGAAAAAATATAAATAATATATCATATATAACAATCAGAATAGTCTTATCATTTTTACTATATTTGATTGTATGCACATCTTCATACGCTCAAGGATTGACTGTAGTGAGGGGAACTGTAAAGGATGCAACAACCAAAGAAAAGCTTCCTTTTGTTACTGTTACTTTTGATAATACTACTATTGGCGTTTTCTCAGACGAAGATGGTGATTTTAGAGTGACTAACAGAGGGCGTCAGACTGCTGTTACAGTTTCATTAATTGGTTATAAACCCCAGAAATTTGAGGTTGTTCCCGGAACAACTACTACAAAAGAAATATTTCTGGAATCGGAAGATAAACAATTGGATGAAGTTGTAATTCGTCCTAAAAAAGAAAAATATTCGAAGAAGAACAATCCGGCAGTAGAGCTTATTAAGAAGGTAATAGCACATAAAAAAGAGAATAATATAACTGCAAGCGACTATTATCAGTATAAAGAATATGAGCGGATTTTTTTTGCTTTGAATGACTTTAAACCTGATCAGCCACAATTTAGAAGATATAAATTCTTACCTAATTATATCGATACATCACTTATCGATAATAAACCTATCCTGCCTTTTTCTATAAGAGAAAAAATATCCGATATATATTATAGGAAGGAGCCAAAAGCAAAAAAACAGATTGTAAAAGGATATCATATACAGGGGTTGGATCAAGCATTCGAAACTGAGGGATTAGATGCAATGATTAAAGAAATATTCAAAGACGTTTCGATTTTTGATAATTCTGTCTCTTTATTATTCCAGCAATTTGTGAGCCCGCTTAGCGAACATCAGTCGATAAATTTCTATCGTTGGTACTTGTCAGATACTGTTAATATTGATGATGACAGGTATGTAAAGCTTGATTTTGCTCCATTCAATTCAAGGGATATCGGTTTTACCGGAACATTACTTATTTCATTGGATAGTATGTATGCTGTAAAGAGAGCTATCCTACGGACTCCTAAAAAAATGAATATCAACTTTGTTGAAGAACTTGTTATTCAGCATGATTTCAAAAAAGTTGATGGAAATAAATGGATTCCATTAGAAGAGAGAATGGCTATTGATGTTTCGATGGTAGATGCTGTAAAATTTTATATAGATAAGACTCGGACATACGAGAAATTTGTCATAGATAATCCAATGGATCCTATTTTCATTCTTAGTGCGCCGGAGGTCTTTGAAAAGGATTATCTGAAAAGGCCAAGTGACTATTGGGCACAGAACAGACCACCGGAGCATCAAAAGGATTATAAGATGGATCAAATGATGAAGGATATAAATGATGTTTTTATATTCAAAGCATTACTTAATGTTGGTACAATTATATCATCAGGATATTTTCCGACATCCCGAGATCCGGAAAAAAATAAGCTGGAGATAGGTACAGTTCCTACCTTTTATAGCTATAATTCGGTAGAAGGAAATCGATTCAGATTAACGGGTTCTACAACAAAGCAGCTTCATCCACATTTGTTTTTGTATGGTTATGGTGCCTACGGAACACGCGATGAACGATTTAAATATTATGCTGAAGCCACATGGGCATTCAATAAAGTTCAGAATCATAAGGATGAATTCCCTAAGAATAATCTGATTGTAGCATATAAGTATGATATGAATAGCTTAGGCCAGCGTTTTACACAAGCAGAGAGAGATAATATTTTGTTGTCTTTGCGTTCTTCTAATAATGATAAAATGACTTATAACCGTCAAACTCAGGTTGCTTATCATCGAGAACATTATAATGGTTTTTCTTATAAGTTATCTGCTCAGACTTTTGAAGAAACTCCGGCCGGTACACTTACTTTTGAGAAAATAGATGATAATGGTAACCTTTATAGTTTGCATAAAATCAGAACCACAGAGGCTATGTTGGCTTTAAGGTATGCTCCAAATGAGAAATTCTTTCAACAACGACGCAAACGGCATTCAATGCCATCTCCCCGCTTAATATTTAATCTATCTCATACTATAGGGTTGGATGATGTATTAGGAGGACAGCATCATTATAATAAAACATCGTTTTCTGTTTACAAGCAATTTTGGGTTGCACCATTTGGTAAACTATCCGTTTCAGCTCAAGCTGAGAAGATATGGGGGAGTGTATCATTCCCATTGCTGATAACCCCTAGTGCAAATAATTCATATACTATTCAAAAGGGAAATTATTATTTGATTGAGCCTTTAGAATTTGTCCACGATTCACAGGTGTCTTGGGAGGTATATCATCATCTGAATGGTTGGTTGTTCAATAGAATTCCATTGATAAAATCACTTAAGTTGCGTGAGGTTTTTGGTTTCCGTGGTTTTTGGGGAGAGTTGAGCAGACGAAACAATCCTACTTATAATAATGACCTATTATTATTTCCACAACGGACATATACTACACGTAGTGCCCCTTATATGGAATATAATATTGGTATTGAGAATATATTCAAATTATTCCGTATCGATTATGTTCGTCGTATAAACTATCTGGATCATCCCGGAATTGATAAAGATGGCTTCAGGATAACATTTGACTTAGCTTTCTAATAAAAAAGATTGGTTGCTATAGCTTAAAATGAACTGACTATACGGAGCAATATCTCTTGAGGATCCAAAGGATTTTTCTTTGGAGGGTTTGTTGGAACTAAAACTTTTAGCCCTTTCGGAATGATCTCCACATTGATTTCTTTTCCCATTTTTACAGGATCTCCGTCAATATGCATTACACCTTCTTTTTCACGTTTGATAGTAACTTTATTGGTAATTAGTTCTATCATTTTGCTGTTCTCATCTATTTTTTTCGTAAATAGTTGTAATGATGTTTGAGGCACATCCAATATAGAGAGAGGCTTCAATATAGCAATATTCATTAATCCATCCTGTATATCGGCATGAGGTGCTATATGTGCATTGTATCCGTACTGAGAGGCATTGGCGCATGTGACTACAAAAGCTTTATCTTTAATAGTTCCTTCCGGACAGATGATTTCGTAGGTTTGAGGCTTTTGCTGAATAAATGTTTCTAACATGTTTTTTATATACATCAACGAACCTCTACTCTTTTTTCCTGAAGCTTTTGCGGCAACTTCGGCATCGAACCCGACACCACAAGTACAGAAGAATATACGGTCATTTACTTTTCCGTAATCGATAGATACTACATTTTCTTCAGAGATTATCGCTAATGCTTTTTTAGCATCAGTAGGTATATTTAGGTCACGCCCCAATCCATTTCCCGATCCCATAGGTATAATACCTAAAGTAGATCTGGAGCCAATTAAGGCTGTAGCGACTTCATTTACTGTGCCATCGCCACCTACAGCAATAACATAATCCACTTTGTCTTTAATAGCATTCTTAGCTATCTCAGATCCATGCCCTGCATAACCTGTGATAAAGATATGTACGTCAAATTTATGAGCATCTAGGGCTTCGGCTATTTTGTGCGGTAGATTCTGCTTCGATGATGTTCCAGATACGGGATTGATTATGACATATACTTTTTTCTTGCTATTCATGATGAATTGTATAGTGTTTGTTGCTATACAAAAATACGTTTTTAACAGTTATAGAACAAATTTATATCATAACATTATTAGATAGCTTGTATAATAAAGGTTTAAAAAAAGTTTAATATATGATGAACTCTCCTTTGAATATTATTATATTTGTACTTTAATTAAACAAGACTAACAAACAAGCTACTCTACAGCCTAGAACAAGCTTTATTATAACTTCATAACAGTGAATGAAGAAAACAAATTTCTTACTCATAAGATGAGTAAGAAAGTAGCAATTATCGGAGCAAGCTATTTACAACTTCCACTTGTCGAAAAAGCAAAAGAAATGGGGATAGAAACACACTGTTTTGCTTGGAAGGACGATGCTGTATGTGAAAATATTGCAGACTATTTTTATCCAATATCAGTAACAGATAAAGAATCTATTTTGGAGATTTGCAAAAAAGTCCAGATAGATGCTATAACTTCTATTGCTTCAGATATTGCGGTTCCAACAATTTGTTATGTAGCAGAACATATGGAGTTGATATCGAATTCATATGCAGTTGCTCAAAACGCAACAGACAAATATTTGATGCGTAAGTGTTTTAAAGCTAATGGTGTCTCTTCTCCTCTCTTCTATTCAAACGGAGACCCAATATTATCTATAGTTTCTTTTCCTTTAATAGTGAAACCTACAGACCGTTCAGGAAGTAGAGGTGTTACTATGGTAAATAATAGGACGGAACTGTTAATGGCAATTAAGCGGGCAGAGGAGGAATCTTTTTCAAAACAATATATTGTAGAAGAATATATTGAAGGAATAGAAGTAAGTGTTGAAACGATTTCATGGGAGGGAGAACATTATATTCTTACTATTACAGATAAAGTTACTACAGGCGCCCCTTATTTTGTAGAAATAGAACATCATCAGCCAAGTCAATTGGATGAAATTATTCAACAGAAAATAAGACAAGAAACAATTAAAGCTTTAGGTGCTTTGAATATAGAATATGGTGCAGGGCATGTTGAACTAAAAATAGATAATGAAGGAAATGTCTTCTTAATCGAAATTGGTGCTCGTATGGGTGGGGATTTTATAGGATCACACTTAGTTCCTTTATCTACAGGATATGATTATCTAAAAGCTATTATTAATATCTCTTTAGGGCAATTTGATCAACCAGTAATAAATAAAATGCAATATTCCGGTATTTTTTTTATTTGTAAAGAGACAGAGAAACTATTATCTGCTATTGATTCAAAAAAACATAGTAAGAACATAGTAAAAAAAGAAATACTGGATGGTTCATTAAAGGAAGTCTTCTCTAGTGCAGATAGATCCGGCTATTATATTTATCAATCGGAGACATCGCCTATAAATGTCGTTTATGAGAATTAATTTATAATATTATAATAATGGAATTGAATAAAAAAGATAGGGATAACTTAGTAAAGATATATACCGAAAAGTATAATGAACACGGATATAGCCCGAAAGCATTAGGGTGGGATAAAGGAAAACAGAATGTACGCTTTGAAATACTGACCTCACAGATTAATCTCGAGAACAAGTCAATATTAGATATAGGCTGCGGTTTTGGAGATTTGAATAAATATTTATCTACCAAGCTGACAAATTATACCTATTATGGTGTAGATATGGTTGAAACATCAATTAATGAAGCTACCTCAAGACATCCGCATAATGCAAAATTCAAATGTGGTGATTTTCTTCAGGAAGATTTGGGAGAGTTTGATTATGCTGTTGCTTCGGGTATTTTTAATCTGAAATTAGAAAATGAAGACAGTTATTCCTTTATAGAGAATACAATGAAGAAAGCGATGTCAATTTGTCGGGTTGGTATTGCTTTTGATTTTCTTTCAGATAAGGTTGATTATCCTTTGGAACATACATTTCATGCATCACCGGAAAAATTACTTTCTATGGCATATAAATATACGCGTAATATCGTATTGAGAAATGATTATATGCCTTTCGAATTCACTTTGTTTATGTTCAAAGATGATAGCTTTGAAAAAGCTGATACAATATTTAATTCATATAAAAAGAATAAGCTTATTTAAAATAAGCTTATTCTTTTTGAAAATTATATTATTTACTAGTCATAATTTTTAGCACCAACTTATCTGTTTCTTTCATACCTACAGCTCCGATACTGGTAAGATTCTCTATTGTCTTATCAACATCTTCGTCCACAATACCTTCCAGAGAGGAAACAACCTTATGCTCCATAGCCATTATTGCAGATAAGACTGCTGTAGAAACGCCACTTGATATTTTAAGCGCACAACTAGGTTTTGCTCCGTCACATATCATACCTGTAATATTACCTACCATGTTTTTAACAGCAAATGTCAACTGATTGTAATCGCCTCCCATCAGATACGTAATACCACAACTGGCACCTGTTGCGGCTACTACACAACCACAAAGAGCGGATAAACGTCCTAATTTTTGTTTTATATATACAACAGTCAGGTGGCTAAGCATTAATGCCCTGATTAATTGTTCTTCGCTACAATTATTGTCTTCTGCATAGGTAAGTACAGGTAGTGTTGCTGTAATTCCCTGGTTACCACTCCCTGAGTTACTCATTACCGGAATCATAGCTCCATCCATACGGGCATCACAAGCCGCAGCAGTGTAAGACATCATATGTGATAACATAGAATCGCCTAAAATGCGTTTACCTAAAGGTCCAGTAACTGTTTTAGCTACGTTATGTCCATAATTACCCTGGGCAGAGAGGTTGGATGCTGCTCTGTTAAGTTCAGCCGCTTTCAGTATAAAATGGATATCTTCCAGAGGTGCTGTTGTCGAAAATTCATATACTTTAGTAAAACATAATGGAACGTCATTACATTCTTCCTCTTTACTATCGCAGCATTCCTTATCGCACAAGATTTCTCCGTTTTTCGCAATATATGAAAAGTTGGTATGTGTGCCTTGTATTATAGCAATAGCTTCATCCTTCCCGGAAAAACAGTGTACTTCAATATATAAATTATCTTTTATATTTTCTCTAAGAGCTATTTCTATACGCTTCTCAGCAATATATTGTTTACCTTCTTCTACATTCTCTGGTTTGAGGTCTCTAAGAACTTCCAGACAGTATTCGCTTTTTCCAATTAAAGCTCCAAGAGCAATAGCAATAGGTAATCCTACCATCTTAGTACCCGGTATACCCACTCCCATAGCATTTTTGAGAATGTTAGCACTTAGATATACTTTTATTTTTTCGGGTTTAGACCCTAGTACTTCAGTTGCTTTAGCTACACATAAAGACACTGCGGTAGGTTCAGTACAACCTATAGCAGGAACTACTTCTTTTTTTACTAAACTGATAATTTGCTCTTTTTCACATGGAGTTAGCATAGATATTTAGATTATAAAGTGTTGTTTTTGCAAAGATATGGGTTCTTTTTTTATTATTTTGTTAATTGTCGATAAAAGTTGCATTTGTACGAAATATAAAAAAGATATAAATGATATGTTTCTTCTTTGCCTCATTCTTTACTTTTTTTCGTATTTATATATAGGTAAATAAAAAAGCCGTTCCGAAATTCGGAACGGTTTTTAACCAATCGATAACCAATTTTTAATCTTACCCTTTTTACAATCTTTTCAATCCTTTCGTCTCAGCCTTATCTACCTCTATAATACTAATTGCATAACCTCCCGCCGGCGCACAAAATTGAGATAATTTCGATTTGTTGTTCACTACGACTTTGCGAATATTGTACGCCTGTGGATTGGTTTTGAAGTGAGCATCTTTAGCATCACTATATATAGTTGCTATGTATGTTTTTGTAGAATCCAGGTAGTCGAATGTAATGTTCGAAGTATGTCCGTTTTCGTCACATACACTACCTACAAACCAGTTATTTGTTCCTTTCGCTTTGCGGGCAATAGTAATATAGTCTCCAGGTTCAGCTTCCAATATCTTACTTTCGTCCCAATCTATAGCTACATCCTTAATAAATTGGAAAGCATCCAGATATTGATTATATGTTTCGGGTAGGTCTGCAGCCATTTGTAACGGGCTGTACATTGTTATATATAGTGCTAACTGATTAGCAAGAGTACTATTAACATGAGAGTTATTTTCCGGATTGTATTTGCTAACATCCATTTGGAATATTCCCGGAGTATAATCCATTGGGCCTCCTATAAGGCGTGTAAATGGAAGAATTGTTACATGATCAGGATTATTTCCACCAAATGCCTGATATTCAGTGCCACGAGCCGATTCATTTCCTATCAGGTTAGGCCATGTACGGTATACACCTGTAGGGCGTACAGCCTCATGTGCATTTACCATAATTTTATAATCAGCAGCTTTTTCCAGTGCATATTGATAATGGTTTACCATCCATTGTCCGTAGTGATGTTCCCCACGAGGAATGATATCGCCTACATAACCACTTTTAACAGAATTGTATCCATTATCTACCATAAATTGGTATGCTTTATCCATATGACGTTCGTAGTTGCGTACCGAAGAAGAAGTTTCGTGATGCATCGTCATTTTTATACCTTTATCTTTGGCATAGGCATGTAATTCTTTCACATTAAAATCAGGGTATGGAGTTACAAAATCGAATACATAATCCTTCGATTTTCCGAACCAGTCTTCCCAACCAACATTCCATCCTTCTACCAACACTGCATCAAATCCATGTTGTGCTGCAAAGTCAATATATTCTTTTACATGAGCAGTGTTTGCAGCATGTTTGCCATTTGGCTTCGTTTTAGAGTAATCTGTTTCGTCTAATTTCACACTTGGCAGATCGGTGTATGCCCATGAGCTTTTTCCAGTGATCATTTCCCACCATACACCGATGTATTTTACAGGTTTGATCCACGATGTGTCCGAAATTTTACAAGGTTCGTTCAGATTGAGTGTGATGTGTGAAGCCAATACATCGCGGGCGTCATCGCTAACGATAACAGTTCGCCAAGGTGTGCTGCATGGAGCTTGCATATATCCTTTGTTGCCTTGAGCATCTGGTGTAAGCCACGATTCGAAAACCATGTTCTTATCATCCAGGTTTAGGTGCATACAAGAATAATCTATTAATGCAGCTTCATGTAAGTTTATATATAAACCATCATCGGTTTTCATCATCAGGGATGTTTGAACACCTGTAGGAGAGAAAGGCGTTTGAGATGAATTTGGCGTAATTGCTTTGGACATTAATCCTCTGATTTCAGAAAGCTTTGATGTGGTATAGTCATATTCTTGAGTATCGTAATCGCCGGGTATCCAGAATGCTTTGTGGTCTCCAGCCATTGCAAACTGCGTTTTTTCTTCTTTAATAACGAAATAGATCAGATTCTTTTGTTCAGGGAATTCGTAACGGAATCCTAATCCGTCGTCAAATAAACGGAATCGTATGATTATATGTCTGTCTGTAGATTTCTGGTTTAATGTAACAGCCAGTTCATTGTAATGGTTACGAATATTTTTGGCTTCGCCCCAAACCGGTTGCCATGTTTCGTCGAATGTTGATATTTTAGAGTCTGTAAGTTCAAATCCATTAAGCAATGATACTTTGTCTTCTTTTTCAGGATTGATTCTTTTTACAGAGAAGTCGTTAAAATCGGTTATAGCATCGCTGTCGTCTTTCAATTCCAAACCTAGCGTACTAGGTTTTATTACATCTTTACCTTTATATTTAAGGCTGTATGTAGGAACTCCTGCATTTCCTATCGAGAAATTAAGTGTTAGATTCCCGTTTGGTGATTTAAGTTCCTGAGCTTTCATCGTACTAAATATTAAACAAAAGCCAATTAAAATAGAGGTACAAATTGTTCTTTTCATGTTTTCTTATAATGATATTATCTTATATACAAAGGAACAACAATAATAGGGGAGTTGTTTAATATAGTTTTAACAAACAGGTATAAAAAGCCTGCAAACGTTTGCAAGAAAGAGCCTATAAAAACAAAAAACGTGAAGAAATTACTCTTCACGTTTTTCGTCTATATAAAATATTGATTATTAATCTTTTTTCGGCAAATCGTCCAAGGATATAGCAATGTATTGTTTTGTAATATCGTTGAATGCGATATAATATTCAGCTGTTTTCGATACACCTATATTTGCTCCTTTGAATACTCCTATAGAATAAGGGAGCTCCTGCTCTGCAGTATCTTTGCCACCCCATTCTACATCCCAGCCTCCATCGACTCTGAATTTGAATCCTTGTCCGGCCTCCATTTTTACACCAGATGTAACCCATACGTGAGGTACTACTTCGGTCATTTCTTCGTCTCCTGCCCAGCCATTGAAGTCGCCGATAACACCGATAGAGTTATATTTTGTCACTGCCTCTGTATATGGAGTCATGGTAATAGCCAGAGTATTTAGGTCTACTTTTAATGTATAAATACCACCTGTTGCAGGAGTAGTGAAGTCGCCACCACCATTCGGTACTAATAATGTTCCATCATATCCATAAGCTGTATCCCAGTCTCCGGCGATAGTAGGGAATTTCAATCCTTTATCACCTTTGAATTCACCTGTATATGTATAAATGAGATCAGCACGCCCGCTATTATCAGCAAAGAATAATTGCAGATCTGTACCAATGCTTTCAGCGTTGTTATCCCAGCCAACTAATCCATCTCCAATAATATATAAAGGATCTTTTGGATTAAAGAAATAACATGTAAATGAGACAGACTTAACTTCCGTGTTTAAAGCGCCTACAGCACCAGTTGAACCAAGATACGCTTTTACCATAAGATATAATGTAACTTCTTTAGATTCTTGCGTCAGAGTTGAGGCAGCTTTGTTCAACATTTCGATAGTAATGTCTTGTCTTTCATTGAACGTAGAATATTTGGCAACTTCTACAGCTGTTGCGAATGATTCCAATGTATCAGCTACAATAGCATATGTAATAGGAGACTTAACGCCGAATGAAGCTTCGGTCCAGTTAATAAGTCCTATAACCTGCTTCTGATTAGTAGAAGGAAGTACTACAAAATCCTCCTGAGATTCGAACTCGCTAAGAGTTGGGGCAACCAGATCAGCGTCATTTAATTTTACTTCATCATTATTACACGAAATGAAGGAAAATAAACTGATTGCCAGTATAAATAATATATTTAGTTTTTTCATATTCTGATATATTTTATCGGTTTATAATTAACATCAATTATATCCTTCATTTTGTTTCAGATCAGGATTTCCTGTAAGGTGTCTTGTACTTATAGGGAATACAATATATTTATTATCTATATCTTTTCCGTTTTGTACACCACCTTTCCAGGCCCAGTTATATCCTGATGCAAATTTACCGAAACGTATAAGGTCAGTTCTTCTTTGAGCTTCCCAATATAATTCGCGGCCTCTTTCATCCAATATATCCTGTAATGTGATTGATGATACTGTACTTAAACCAGTTCTTGCATGAGCATGTACTTTGTTGAAAGTACCCACAGCATTGCTGTCATTCGTTCTTAATTCTGCTTCTGCTTGTATCAGTATTACATCTGCAAGGCGGAACATTGGGAAATCTGTATCTACCCATTGGTCATTCCCATGTGTATTTGCAGCATCGTTCCAGCCTCTGTTAGTATATTTCTTAACAGACCATCCACTATTGAAGTTACCTAGTTCAGTCATATCTTTAGTTCTGCCTGTTGTAAAAAATAAAGCTCTTTTATCGGTACTACTGAAAAGATTGGTTAACTGTTGAGTTGCTCTGTTTCCACTCCATGATGCGGTGAAGTTCAATAAATCTCCTGTCATATCACCACCTGTAGACGCAGCCATAATAGCAGTCATTCCACCCCAGTCGGTAGCATAATCAAAATCGTAAGGAAGTGCAAATATTATCTCATTTGACCTGTCGTTATCTGCACAGAAAATATTTTGATAATTATCGTCTAAAGCCAGACCAGAATAAGAGGTTACCATTTTTGCATAAGTTAGCGCATCACTCCATCTGGCTTTTCCTGTATAAACCTCGGCATTGATATACATCTTAGCCAGAATTGTTTGAACTACCTGATTTGTTACCAGTCCATAAGTTGAAGCTGACTTGTCTTTCAAGCTACCTTCTGCCAAAACTCCTTTTAACTCACCTTCGATCCAGTTGAACATCCCTTCACGTCCCAATTGCTGAGGATAGTAAGAGCCATCTACCGGATGTTCTTCTGTCACCCATCCTGGATTTCCAAATACGTCCATCAGAAAATAATAATTCATAGCTCTAAGTACCTTTACTTCGGCACGCAAACGGTTTATGTCCGCAACTTCCACAACAGGAGGATCTGTATTTCTCAGAAATTCATTAGTAAATACAATATTAAGCATACAACGTTGATATAGCATATAGCCAATATTGTTGTCAGGAGCTAACAATGTCTGAGAATAGTTTTTTTCATCATTATCATTCCATGCGCATTTTGCCTGGTCTGCAGTCAATTCCTGAATATTGAAATAGATACGTAGAAAGTTAGTTTTTCCCTGATCAGAAGATGAAGGGATATCACCATCACCATCAGGACCTTTCAATCCAAGTTTACTAAATCCTGCATAAACTTTAGCCACTAATAGAGGGTAATTTGCCGGATCGGCATAAGGGTCTAACTGCACATTTGGTCCTTTAGGGACAGTATCGAGGTCGCTCGTACATGAGGTAGATGCAAATGTAGCAAATACCATTACTGCAGCGATATATAATAGTCTTTTCGAGTTATTAATAATCTTCTTCATAAAGCGTAAATTTTAAAAGTTTAAGTTAACACCTAACATAAACATCAATGGTCTTGGGTAGAAGTTATAGTCTATACCATCAGTAACTTCAGGGTCAAGTCCGTCATATTTTGTAATAACTATTGGATTTTGTACAGTTGCATATACTCTGGCTTTCAATTTATTTTTAAATAAATCGTCAAGTGTATATCCGAGAGTTATATTATCTATTTTCAGGAACGATGCATTTTGTACATAATAGTCAGACAAAGCTTGTTTAGACTGGAAGTTGGTTTTGAATGCTGATTTTGGCTTGTTTACTAAGAATGCACTGTTTGCAAAAATGCTGCTAGGAGCTAATTCTGCATTGTTAGCAGCCATTGCATTGTATGCATAGTTTCCTAGTGAAACACGACCATTGAATCCAAAATCCCAGTTTTTATATATTACTTTCGAATTGAATCCCATTAGCACATCAGCTGCCGGCTTTTTGTGAAGATACAAGTCGTTTTCATCAACAGTTCCATTCCCATCACGGTCAACATATGCGCCTTCAATAGGTTTACCATTACTATCATATATTTGTTGGTATACATAGAATGTTCGAGGTGCATATCCTGTTATATATCGTTGAAGAGGTTGACCTCCGTCACCACCGGTATCGCCTATAGCCTGCCCTGTATATCCGGCAGCTTCGTTATCCAATAGTTTGGTAATTTTACCTTTGTTATAAGATAGATTGAATCCTACCGACCAGTCCAAATCACTTGTTACTATCGGGCGAGCATTAATAGAGAATTCGATACCGTTATTTTCAAGTGTACCAATATTGCGAACCATTCGTTCGGATGCACTGATACCAGCTACAGTTGGAGCTTCTTTATTAATCAAATCTTGTGTTTTACGGAAATATACATCTACAGCACCATTTATACGGTTATTCAAGAAGCCATAATCAATACCGGCATTCCATGTTATAGTTGTTTCCCATTTCAGGTTAGGGTTGTACCCTGTTGGTCTCATTAGAGCAACCCAATTGATAGTACCGTCAGGGTTTACGCCCATTGGGTAATAACCGTAGTCTCCACCAGTTTGGTAAGATGGAGTAGATGGATAATAATATTCGTCACCCAAAATTTCTTGCTGTCCTGTTTTTCCCCAACCAAGTCGAAGTTTCAGGTCGCTTAATACATTTACATCTCTTAGGAATGTTTCTTCTTTCATTTTCCAAGCAAAGGCTAATGAAGGGAATAACCCCCATCTGTTACCTTTAGCAAAACGAGAAGAGCCATCGTTACGCAAAGTGAAAGTGAATAGATATTTATCGTTGAAAGTATAGTTGAAACGTCCGAAATACGATAATAAATAATATTCGTAGAATCTATAATTGTCAGTAGTTCCGGTAAGTTCTAAATCCGAAAAATCGGTTTTTGATACCCAGTGAGTATAGTCGTCACTTGTCTTCTTGTAATGTTGCCAAGAATATCCACCCATTACATCGAAACGGCTTTTGATAGATTCTACATCTTTTACGTATTGTGCATAAATTTCGAACAATTGATTGTTCTTGAAATTGTTGAATCGTTTTCTAGAGCCACTTCTATCATCACTTTGACTATAGGCTGTCGGATTGAATGGATTTTTGTAATCCTGTCCGGTAGTTGTTGCATAATCTAATCCCAGATTCACATTCAATCTTATATCAGGGAAGAAATGAAGTTTATAATCTGCTTGCAAATTTCCAATGAAATTGCGTGCAAACGCTTGATTTTTTTGTAATTCAAGCATAGCTACAGGGTTTTTTCCAGCAATGGATGCTAGTTCTCCAGAAGCGTCAGTCCAGGTGAAATATCCTTCCCATTTGCTATCATTCATAACAGGCTGTGATGGATCGAAAGATATAGCAGAACCAATTGCACCAGTATCGGCAAAACGGTTTTTAGCAAACATACCTTTTCCATTGATATTCAATTTCAAATGGTTATCGAATAAAGACGGTGTAAGAGAGATACTTGTCGTAAATCTTTCCATTTTCGAGGTTTTTACAATACCTTCTTCATTGGTGTACCCGAAGGATGCTCTATAAGGCAGAGACTCGCCAATAGAACCATATACACTTGCATTATGGTCTGTGCTGACTGCAGTTTGGAACACTTCATCCTGCCAGTTTGTATTAGCAGTTCCTAACATAGAAAGAACTTTATCTTTATTGCTTGACCCGGCGAATGTTTTGTTGATAAACTCGCGGTACTCATCGCCATTCATTAGATCTATACTGTTCCTTTTTGTGCTTAGGGTAACACTACCATTATATGCTACACTTGGTTTTCCACTTTTACCTTTTTTAGTAGTAATGATGATTACACCATTAGATGCCCTCGATCCGTAAATAGCAGTAGCAGATGCATCTTTTAGTACTGTAAAAGTCTCGATATCGCTAGGGTTTACCGAACTTAAAAAGTTGGATGTTCCCGGTAAGTCGTTACTGATAATTACTCCATCGATAATGACCAGAGGATCGTTGGTTGCTGAAAGTGAAGAGCCTCCACGGATACGGATTGTAGCTCCATCCCCCGGACGTCCCCCGCTTGACATAACTGATACTCCAGCAATTTTACCAGACAATAGATCCTGAGCCGAAGTGGATAGACCTTTGTTTTGTTCGTCAATCTTTATTGCTGTTACTGAGCCGGTTGCATCTTCTTTCCTTACGCTACCATATCCAATTACTATAACTTCCTTTAATAGTTCAGCATCTTCTTCTAAGATTACATTTATAGTAGTTTTATTTCCAACAAGAATTTCTTGCGTCTTGAAACCTATAAATGAAAAAACGAGCGTACTATTGGCAGAAGCATTGATTTGGTAATTACCATCTAAATCAGTTACTGTGCCATTAGTTGTTCCCTTAACAACAACGCTACCACTAATGATAGGCTCGTTATTGTTGTCCATTACATTACCTTTTACTGTGATTGTACCTGTCTGGGCAAGTACACTTGATGAGAAACAAAATATACCCAACATAAATGTGAGGAATATTTTCACACATCTGTTCTTAATCTTTCTTTTCATGCGAAATAATATTAAGATTAACGTTAATATTGATTAGTTACTGTTACTTTATTTTTGATTTTTCCTCGAATAGGAAATCTTTTACGTACACATAAGTCCGGATTATTATGTTATTATATGACTCGTTTTTTTCTCTATGGTATTTGCTTTCTATGTACAAATATGAGAAGTACTATTAATTTTTGTATTAAAATATTTTATAATTATTACCTTTTTGTTATGCAAACGATTGCGAATAAATTGCCTTTTGATACCTGATTAATGTTAGTAAACAAATTCAACCCTACTTTAGTTGCATTTTGAATAATCTTGTTTTTGAATTAAAAGTTAAAAAATGAAATTTCTTACATGGTCATTATAAACAAGTATGAAGTAATAAAACATTTTCACATAAGAAAGTGTTAATTATTTGACATCAGAATGAGGTGTCTTGTTTAATGATCTTAACTTATAGTGTAATTACAATCTATCTCAATATGAAAAAGAAATATCTTTTTATAATATTAACAGTTTCTTTTATAACATTGTTTAATGCCTGTAAGAAAACCACGACTACACCACCTGTGGTAGAAGTAGAGCCTGTGGCTACGGACAATATCGAAATTTTCGGAGACTATGTAGGATTGATAGAAGCCTCCCGAAGGGTACAGATTAATGCCCGTGTTGAGGGTTTTCTCGAAAAAGTAACTTTTAGCGGAGGTAAACGAATTGCCGTTGGAGAGCCATTATTCTATATCAATAATGCCCCTTATAAAGCACGGGTGGAAAAAGCTAAGGCTCAATTGAAACGGGACGAAGCGCAGGAACTGAAAGCCAAACGAGACTTAGAACGAATAGAACCTTTGCGTAAGCTGAATGCAGCCAGTCAGTTAGATTTGGATAATGCGCAAGCTGCTTTGGATGTGGCAGTGGCAAATGTAGCAATGAGTAAAGCTGATCTGGATCAGGCAAATCTTGAGTTGAGCTACACGGTTGTTAGTTCACCTTTATCGGGTTATATTAGTGAACCATATGTTGATATAGGTAACCTGGTAGGTAAATCAGGGACTTCATTGCTTGCAACAGTTGTAAACCGCGATACAGTATTGGTAGAGTTTAAGATGACATCGTTAGATTATCTGAGAAGCCAACGAAGGAATGTGCATCTGGGAGAATTAGATACAACCCGTTCGTGGCAACCATCTGTAAGAGTTACACTTGCTGATAATTCGATATATGGAGAGAAAGGTATTGTTGATTTTGCTTCGCCACAGGTTGATCCTAAAACAGGAACTTTTGGTGTAAGTGCTCAGTTACCTAATCCTAATCAGGTACTTCTTCCGGGACAGTTCACTCGTGTAAAGCTGTTGTTGGATGTGCTTGATAATGTTGTGGTTGTACCTCGTAAAGCTATATCGATAGAAAAAGGCGGAGCTTTTATTTTTGTGGTTTTACCGGATAATGTTGTAGAGAAAAGATTTGTAGAAACAGGTCCTGAACAGGATAACAAAATAGTGATAACCAGAGGACTTACACAAGGAGAAAATATAGTAGTGGAAGGTTATCAGAAGCTGACACACGGGCAGAAAGTTGTAGCCAGAACCGTTGGAGAAGAAAGTAAAATTGAAGAACAGGAGAGAGTAGAGGAAACAAATAAAGAAGATAAAAAATGAAATCTGGATTTTTTATAGAAAGGCCTGTTCTATCTACAGTTTTATCCCTGTTGATTGTTATTTTAGGTATTATTGGCTTATTCCTTTTACCTATAGAGCAATATCCACAGATAACACCTCCTGTAGTTAAAATCAGTGCTTCTTATTCCGGAGCGAATGCTACAACTGTTTCGCAGGCAGTGGCTACTCCGATAGAACAAGAGTTGAACGGTACTCCGGGTATGATTTACATGGAGTCGAGCAGTTCCAATTCCGGAGGTTTGTCCATTACTGTGACTTTTGATGTAAATACAAATGCTGATCTGGCAGCAGTAGAAATCCAAAACAGGGTAAAATTAGCTGAGTCTCGCCTTCCTGCGGAAGTACTACAAAATGGTATTTCGGTAGAGAAACAGGCTCCGGGACAGTTAATGACTATTGCTCTGACTTCGAATGATCCTAAATATGATGAAATATATCTGAGTAACTATGCAACTATAAATATACTGGATGTTATACGGCGCATTCCGGGTGTTGGACGGGTATCTAACGTTGGTAGCCGTTACTATGGGATGCAGATATGGGTATATCCTGATAGGTTGGCTAGTTTTGGTTTGACTATCAAGGATTTGCAAAATGCTTTGAAAGATCAGAACAGGGAATCGGCAGCGGGCGAGCTAGGAAAACAACCAATAATAGATGTGGATGTAGCGATGCCCATCACTGCACAAGGACGTTTGTCTACAGTTGGCGAATTTGAAGATATAGTAGTGAAAGCTGATAATGACGGTTCTTTTATACGTATGCGTGATGTAGCAAGGGTTTCGCTCGAAGCTTCTTCTTATAGTACTGAGAGTGGATTGAATGGAAAATATGCTACTATGTTGAGTGTATATATGCTACCGGGAGCCAATGCAATGGAAGTTGCAGAGGAAGTAAAGACTGCAATGACACAGATTAAAAGCGATTTTCCCGAAGGATTGGATTATCTGATTCCATTTGATATGACTGAATACATTGGTGAGTCGATACATGAAGTTTATAAAACATTGTTCGAAGCGCTTGTTTTGGTTATAATCGTTGTATTTCTTTCATTGCAAAACTGGAGGGCTGCACTGATTCCTATTGTGGCCGTTCCTATCTCGTTGGTGGGTACATTCGGGTTTATGCTTATGATGGGATTCTCCCTTAATATGTTGACTTTGTTAGGACTAGTTCTGGCCATTGGTATAGTGGTGGATGATGCCATTGTGGTAGTGGAGAATGTGGAGCGTATAATGGAGGAGAAGGGTGTAAGTGCGCGCGAGGCAACACATAAGGCAATGAATGAACTGGCTGGTGCGCTGATTGCAACATCTTTAGTTTTGGCAGCAGTATTTGTACCTGTAAGTTTTTTGGATGGTATAACCGGCTCATTGTATAGGCAATTTTCGGTTACGATTGTAGTTTCTGTACTTATTTCGGCTGTTGTAGCGTTGACTCTAAGCCCGGCTATGTGTGCTTTAATATTGAGACCTTCGAAGAAAAATGAAGACAGACATGCTATTTTTCGTAAGATAAATTCCCTGTTGGAGACAGGAAATACTAAATATGGTAATATCCTGATGAAGGTTATAAACAATCCGAGGCGTGTATTAGCCGGATTTGGAATGGTATTGGTTTTTATATTTGTATTAAATAAAGTAGTTCCAACAAGTTTTATCCCTCAGGAAGATCAGGGCTATTTTACTGTAGAGCTTGAGATGCCGGAAGGAACTACGCTTAGCCGTATGCGTACAGTTACGGATAGAGCTGTAGAGTATCTAGATCATCATGATGCTGTGGAGTTTGTTCAGAATGTAACAGGATCGAGTCCTCGAGTTGGTACTAATCAAGGGCGTACAACTTTGACCGTTATACTGAAATCGTGGGAAAAACGTAGTGTTGGTGTTGATGAGGTGATGCGAGATGTACAGAAAGAATTTTATAATTATCCGGAGGCTAGAGCTATTGTGAGCCGTCCGCCTGCTATACCCGGTTTGGGATCGGCAGGAGGTGTAGAAATGAAGCTTCAAGCCCGTTCGGATGCAAAGTGGGATGATCTTGTTGCTGCTACTGATACATTTATGTATTATGCTAATCAGTCGAAGGTGATATCTAACGTGTCATCATCGTTACAGCCCGAAATTCCTCAATTATACTTTGATGTAGACCGTGACCAAGCTATGCTTTTAGGTGTCCCTATGTCTGATATATTTTCTACAATGAAGGCGTATCTAGGATCTGTTTATGTGAATGATTTTAATATGTTTAACCGTATATATAAAGTTTATATTCAGGCCGACCAATCATATAGGGCAACAGCTGATGATATAAATCTGTTTTTCGTAAAAGCAGCTAATGGAACTATGGTTCCTCTTACGGCTTTGGGTAAGACAAGCTATACTACAGGCCCCGGGAATATAACCCGCTTTAATATGTATACATCAGCATCAATGCAGGTTACACCTTCGTCCGGATATAGTTCGGGTCAGGCAATGGAAGAAATAGAAAAGATAACAAAAGAGCATTTACCTGAAAATATAGGTGTAACATGGAGTGGTTTATCTTTTCAGGAACAGAAAGCAAGTGGGCAAACAGGAGTTGTGTTAGGCTTGGTATTTCTATTTGTATTCTTATTTCTTGCAGCTTTGTACGAAAGTTGGACAGTGCCGATTTCGGTTTTATTATCCTTACCTATCGCTGCCTTAGGCGCTTTCCTTGGAATATGGGTGATTGGTTTAGAAAATGATATCTATTTTCAGATTGGTTTGGTTACATTGATTGGTCTTGCAGCTAAGAATGCAATATTGATAGTTGAGTTTGCTAAGATACAAGTGGATTCGGGTATGCAACCTATATTTGCTGCAATGCAAGCTGCAAAACTTCGTTTTCGTCCTATTTTGATGACATCGTTAGCTTTTGTACTTGGTATGTTACCAATGGTTTTAGCTACAGGTCCGGGATCGGCAAGCAGACATTCTATTGGTACAGGTGTGTTTTTCGGTATGATTGTGGCTATTACTCTGGGTATTATCTTGGTGCCGTTTTTCTTTGTAATGGTATATAAGGCAAAAGCAAAGTTTAAAATACCTGAGTTAAAGTTTCCTCGGTTTACGAAGCTTCGTAATAAATTAAAAAAGAAATAATAATGGGTAAGATTAAATATATTTTAGCTGTATTTTTTATCCTTTTTTCTTCGTGTAAGATTGGACAAAAATATAAGCAACCCGAAATGAATATGCCCCAGTCGTTCGATAATGAAGGTATGGTGGCAGGAAATGGAAATGTTGCTGATATTGGATGGAGCACTTTATATTCGGATACGGTATTGCATGGGTTGATTTCGAAAGCATTGGAACATAATAAAGATATGCTAGTGGCTACTGCCCGTATAAAAGAGATGGCAGCCAATAAGAGAATAAGCTTTGCTGATATGTTTCCTGAAATAGGGGGAGAGGTAGCCGGGCAAAAGGAATATACTAACTATGGCGGAGATAAGAAGGTATATGATCCAGAAGTCAGGGCAAATTTGAATATGTCGTGGGAGTTGGATATCTGGGGTAAACTTCGTTGGGCTAATGAGGCAGGAGTAGCTGCTTATATGCAGACTGTAGAGGCTCAGAAAGCATTGCAGCTAACTATTGTAGCCCAGGTTGCCCAGGCTTATTTTGAATTAAAGTCGTTGGATAGGGAACTCGAAATAGTCAGACAGACATTGGAAGCTCGTCGCGAAGGAGTTAATTTTGCAAAGCTACGTTTCGAAGGAGGGTTAACTTCTGAAATACCTTACCGTCAGAGTTTGGTGGAGCTGGCAAGGACAGAGACGATGATACCAAATCTGGAAAATGAAATAAAGCTAAAAGAAAATGACCTTTTTGTCTTGGTTGGAGAGTTTCCTACAGGTAATATTACGAGAGGGGATGATATAACACACCAACAGGTGCCTCAAAGTCTTCCTGTAGATTTACCTTCTTCTTTATTGAAACGCCGTCCGGATATGATACAGGCAGAGCAAAAATTGATAGAGGCTAATGCTCAGGTTGGGATAGCGTATACAGAAATGTTTCCTTCGTTGAAGCTGACCGGCCGTTTAGGAGGGGAAAATGATGAATTGAGTAATTTCCTGAAAAGCCCTACATGGTATATTGCAGGGGCATTAACCGGCCCGATCTTTAATATGGGTAAAAATAAGGCAAAACATAATGCGGCTAAAGCGGCTTATGAACAAGAGGTCTATACTTACGAAAAATCAGTGTTGGGGGCATTTAAAGAGGTAAATAATGCTATTAATACTTTCAATAAAATGAAAGAAGTATATCGTTCGCAGGAAGCTCTTTATAAGTCGGCAAAATCATATCACGAATTGGCTAATTTTCAGTATGTGAATGGTATAGTAAGCTATATTGAAGTGCTGGATGCTCAGCGTCAGTTATTTGATGCCGAAATAGCATTGAATACAGCAATACTAAATGAGCTTGTATCTGTAGTTATTTTATATAAAGCGTTGGGTGGTGGATTAGTAGAATAATTTCTATTTATATGAGTTAGGATTTTAAGGTAAACAGTGGAAAATGTTTACCTTTGTTTTTATTGTCCCTATTGATTTGTAAATCTGAAAGAACGAAACTCAATAACTTTATCTATGTAATAATTAACAAGCGAGTTAACAAGGCGGAAAAAAGTAATACAAAAAAGTATATAATAGTTGTTACTTTTGTCACCTTTTATACCTCTGTTTCGTTGTTGTATAACTTTTTTAGACCACGCGAAAGGATTCGCGCGGGCGATACCATTAAGTTAAGGGAAAATTTGTCATGTTGAGGAACGAAACATCTCTTGTTTATTTTGCAATTATAGCCTTAGGTGCAAGAGATCCTTCCTAATGTCAGGATGACAAAGAGGACGAAAAAACTTAATCGGGTACACGGGAGCATGAGATTAGCCAAATAAAGAAAAATAATAAAATAAAAAGTAACATCTAAAAACATGTAAAAAAGCTGTCACTTTTGTCACTTTTTTATCAATTATATAAAATAACATATTAAACTACAGCTATGAAGAAAAGCCTATTTACAATTTTATTATTTTGTACTGTAATATTATCGGCACAGAATAATTATGAATTGAAGCAAGATATTTCATATATCGATGCTTCTGAAACAGATGCTTACCGAAAAGAGCGTTGTAAGCTGGATATATATTACCCAACAGATAAGAAAGATTTTCCGGTGGTGGTATGGTTTCATGGTGGAGGTTTGGAAGGTGGAGGTAAATTTATACCCAATGAATTGAAAGAAAAAGGTATAGCTGTAGTAGCTGTGAATTATCGCCTGAGCCCTAAAGCTACAAACCCGGCTTATATAGTAGATGCGGCAGAATCGGTTGCCTGGACTTTTAAATATATTGCACAATATGGAGGCAGTGTGGACAATATTTATGTTTCGGGACATTCGGCAGGGGGATATCTTACTCTGATGGTAGGGCTTGATAAAAGTTATATGGCGAAGTATGGAGTAGATGCCGATAAAATAAAGGGATTAGCACCTATCAGTGGGCAAACAAACACTCATTATACAATTCGTAAGGAGAGAGGGATAGCGATGGATGTTCCAATTGTGGATTCTTACTCACCTTTGAATCAGGCACGAAAGGGTATACCTCCGACTTTGTTGGTTTCAGGTGATCGTCGATTAGAAATGACAGCCCGGTATGAAGAAAATGCTCATCTTGATGCTATTCTCCGTGCGATGGGTAATAGTGAAGTAAAGCTATATGAAGTACAAGGGTTTGACCACGGAGCAGTATGTGGCCCGGGATGCCTTTTACTCTTAGATTGGATTAAGAAATATAGTAAGAAGTAAAGATATTATAAGATAATTCTGAGTTCAGTTCCAGTCAAATCGAAATAAATATTTTGGAAGTGATGAAGATACTCTATTGGAATACTATATTTCTCCTCATTACTATTGCTTAGATAGAATTCGTTGGAGTCTTGTATAACATATAGATGAGGAAGACTTGCAATTTCTGTATTGAAAATGATACATTTTTCGGAATGCTTTGTTCCGCCTGATCTGGAAAGTATGTCCATAGATAAGGGAATGGGGGCTATTTCGCTGTATTTATCGGTACCCATTGATGTTTCGACATATTCTTCCCTAACTTCTGTTATTTCGGCAAATGGTAGGGTAGGAGTATGGTAGCCTATTGGCAAATGTACTAGTCGTCTGACAATATTACCCTTTCTTAATTCTCTTCCGTCCATTATTATTTGTTATTTATATAGCTTATACAACGTATGGAGGCTATTTTTTGTTTAAGTCTTAATGATCGGAAACATACTATCTTTTTTATTTGTTTATATTGATAGTTAAGGTATTAGTGTTTAAAACTAAATGATAAAAGATGGATAAAGAAGAAAAGAAACCTCAGGAAGTACCAGATGAGAAGGTAAAAGAAATGCCGGAAATAAAAGAGCATGAATTGCCGGATGAATTACATAAGGAAATAAATCCGAGTCCTGGTACTGAAAAGATTAAGGATTCGCCTAAAAACTGATTTTGTTGGTGTATGCGGATTAAAAAAGGTATCCTAACAGGGATACCTTACTATAGAATGTAGTTATTCTATGTTTTCTTTAATTTTATCGGCTAGTAGCTTGAATTCTTCTTCATTAAGCCTGATTCTAGGATTAGATAAGAGCATGTCCGATTCTTTATTGATTGGAATCAGATGTATATGTACATGGGGAACTTCCATTCCTACAACCATCATCCCGATGCGCTTGCAAGGAACAGCTTGTTCTATAGCTTTTGCAATCTTTTTCGCAAAGATGCTCATCTCAGCTAAAGTATCATCATTCAGGTCGAATATGTAATCTACTTCCTGCTTAGGTATAACCAATGTATGACCTTTGGACATAGGATTGATATCAAGAAATGCGAAAAACTTATCGTCTTCTGCTATCTTATAAGAGGGTATTTCGCCTGCTGCTATTTTGCTGAAAATGCTTGCCATATTCTATTAAAGTGAAATATCAACAATTTCGAAAGACATTATACCAGAAGGTACTTTAATATCTACAACGTCTCCGACCTTCTTGCCCATAAGTCCTTGTGCTACTGGTGTGCTTACAGCGATCTTGTTTTCTTTCAGATTTGCTTCGCTTTCGGCAACAAGAGTATAGGTCATCTTCTGGTCGTTCTTTGTATTCCGTATAGTAACCTTATTAAGTATCTGTACAAAGTCGGTGCCTATTGCATCTTCGTTGATCAGACGTGCATTTGCCATCAAGTTTTTCAACTGAGCGATTTTTGCTTCGAGCAGACCTTGTGCTTCTTTAGCAGCATCATATTCTGCATTTTCTGACAAATCCCCCTTATCGCGGGCTTCTGCAATCTGTTTCGATATTGCAGGTCTTTCTACTGTTTCCAGTGAGTTGATTTCCTCTTTAAGTTTTTTGTAACCGTCTTCGGTCATGTAAGAGATAGCCATGGTATTTAAGAAATTAAATTAGTTATTGACTATAATATTGTTTTTTATGCGATAAAAAGAAAAAGAATCCTTGCCGTATAGGCCAGAACTCCTTTTCTTTTCATTATCTTGTAAACAAAGATAAGTTATTATTTTCGTATTGTCAAAATAAAAGCAAATACTTTTATAATAATTTTTGAACTTCCATTTCTAAATCATCATTTGGTAATATTCTTTTGACAATATCTCCTTTTTTATTGAGTAAGAACATAGTAGGAAATCCTTGTATATTGAATTTAGTAATTAGATTCGAATTTAAAGATTTGTTGTCTCTTACACATATCCAAGGTAAATTCACTACACTGTTTTGCCAGGCATGAGTATCTGAATCGAAAGAAACCTGATAAACTTCAATTGCTCCCTTATGTTTACTATATACGTTGTTGATCAGTATATTGTGGGCAGGAGAAAAGTCGGTTTGATAAGCTGTAAAATCAAGGATTACAACTTTGCCTTGTAATGAAGAAAGGCTTATTTCTTTATTGTTTATATCAGGTAATGATATATTATAAAATGCGGTATTGTCGGTTACTTCCTTTGTTTCAATATTTTTGAGAGCTTCTTCCTGACTGGCCATTTTTCTTACTTCGGCTAGTGCTGCCAATGTAAATGTTTTTAAGTGGGCAGCTCGGGGAGAATTTGATTTGTATTGATCCCACACTGTAGCCACAGCTTGAAATGTACTTAGGTCTTTTTTATCAAAGGGATCGAATATTAGAAAATTATCTACTTTCTGGAAAAGAGCGAAATAGCTAGCTAAGCTATTGTAGTCTGAGTATATAAGATTTTTGGCCTGAGTTTTATACTCGTTGATAGCTTCTTGTATTTTAACTACATATTCTTCCTGAGCAAGTTCTTTACTATCATATTTCTTTGTTAGGTCAGCGATGCTATTACTTAGTTTTTGTTGAGCAAAGAGAATGTCCTTTATTTGGGTTGAAGCTGGAGACCCTTCTACAATATAGTCTGTTGCAAAGCTGTCTTTTGCAGAGTTTACGGTTATCGTCTCTGTCGAATCAATTGCTAAATTGATTGTTTGCCCGTTGAGACGTAGAAGAAAGAATTCTGGATAACCGATACTAGCCTCTGTAAATTTGAAGTTCCCATCTTTGTCTAGTTTGACAGAATCAAGTATGGTAGTTTCGGTAAGACCTCTTTTTTCCAGATAAAGCATTAGTGTGTCAGCATTATTGATTTTTCCTTCTACCACAAACTGAGGCTTACTGTCTTTACAAGATATAAAAGCAAGGATTGCTAGGGAGATTATTATAAATTTTGACCAAAAAGATGTTTTCATGTAAATATGTTTAAAATAAAAGAGTTTGGTATGTCGTTATATAGTTAGTGTACAAAAATAATAAAAGGACTGTGACTATAAAGTGTTTCATATAGGCAAAGATATTAATAGTTTTAAAATCTAGCTTGTATACTTATCCTTTTTCTCCTATTTTTATAAAAATGTTAACTGCCCGAATTATGAAAAAAATGATATCCTTCCTTATAATTTTCTTTGGTTGTGTTGCTTTATATGCTCAAACTGCATCTGAGAAAGAAGATGTTATACAATTGAAAAATGGTAAAAGCATAAGAGGTATTATTGTGAAACGTCAATTTGGGACTGTGAGTATTGAAGTGATTGACAGTTTAACTCAAAAGAAAAAGACGATAATATTTCAACAAAGAGAAATAGCAAATATAAAAGAAAGGGTGCAAACTACAATTCAATCTGATACAATAAAAGTACATCAAGAGATGGGTATTGTTTCAGGTCAGCAAAGAAATATATCCTCTAAAAATATGCCTACAGAGAATATTCAGGATATGATAATACCGGAACAATCTCCCTTGAATACTTTAAATCCAATCATTCAACCAGGAAATCAACTAGCAGAGCCTGTATTTTCAGAGCCTGTACAAATACAAGGCAATATGAAAGGGAGTGCTGTTGATTATTTTGATCCTTATAGTGTTCCCAGACCAAAACGAAGAGAACGGATTTGGAATCGGGATATCCGTGGATTTAGAGGATTTGTGGATTATGCTTATGTACAGGGAATAGGATTGGAGAAGAATCATCGTATGGAATATTCTACTTCTTTAGGTTTTCAGTTCAACCCTATTTTCTATGTTGGAGTCGGTACTGCCTACTCAATGAACCTGAGTGATAAAAAGCACGCGTCGTTACCTGTTTTTCTAAACCCTCGCATAAATTTTATTGATGAGAATACAACTCCTTTTTTAGATCTTCGGTTTGGGTATTCAGTTGCAGAAGGGAAGGGGATCTTTGGAAGTATTGGTTCTGGGGTAAGCTTTACGAGAAAAGGGAAGAATGCATTCAATTTAGGAATAGTTTATTCATTTCAAAGAGTAAGTTATTATAGATGGTCAGAGAAAAAGCCAACAGAACGAGAAAAAGCTAATGTTAATTATAGTGGATTAGCTTTAAGGCTGAGTTTTGAATTTGGTATTGGAAGATAAATCTTTAAAGCTATTAAGTGAACATTGTCAATTGACTAGTGGTTAATATTTCTTTAGACTTTTGTTTGAATATCAAGTAGAAAGGAATATTAATAACCCCCAAAATGAACCTGTTTCAATTATTCAAAAATATTTGGCCTTATGTTCGCCCCTATCGATGGTTAGTGGTTTTTACTCTCATACTTACATTTGTAGGTTCTCTTACTGCACAGGTTAATGCGTGGGTGCTGCGCTATACAGTAGATGAGATAAATGGTATGGTCGAAGGTCACAAAGCCTTGAAAGAAGGCATGTCCATTCTTATTACTATATCTGTTATATTAATAGGTAAGGAAATTATCAACTCTTTCATTCAATTTGGTCAAAAGTTTTATGGAGAGAAATTAAGAATATTTATTTCTAAGGACTTAGCACAAGCAGTTATTGTCAAAATTCTTACATACCAACTGGCGTTTTATAGCTCAGGTGGTAATCAGCCCGGAAAATTGCAAGCACGTATTGATAGAGGAGTTGAAAGTTTAACCCGTTTGGTACAGAACTTCTTTATTGATATTTTACCCCTATTTGCTAACTCCATAGTAGCTCTTATAATGATGTTTAATGCCAACTTCTATGTAGGTGTGGTTGGTCTTTGCATCATTCCTATATACTATTATGTAAGTCAGCAGCAAGCTAAGAAAATGAGAGGAACCAGACGGCAAATAAAAGAGTTACGGGAAAACAAAAGTCAAGGTATCTTGGGCATTCTGGAGTCTATTATGGTTATAAAATCATTTATAAGGGAGAATATTGAGAGCGAAAAACAATTGGGATTACAGAACGACTTGACTGATGCTCAAATGAAAACCCGAAAGATGAGTTTCCTGTTTGATGGATTGAAAAGCTTCGTAGAACAGATTGGGGTTGTTATAATAATAATACTCACAGCCTATTTTGTACTTATAGGAGAAATGACAATAGGAGCAATTATGTTTCACATTATGTTATTTAATAATGTTTCGGCGCCTATCCGTCAACTACATAGGATATATGATCAGATGAATGATGCTCTCATTTATTCAGAAGGCTTCTTTGAAATTCTTAAGGCAGATCATCAGATTGAAAGTTCGGGAGGATATAAGCCTGTTGTAATCAAAGGTAAATTTGAAATAAAGAATTTGAATTTTACCTATCCGGATAATAAGGAACCAACACTACATAATATCAATATGAAGATACTGCCAGGCAAGATAACTGCATTAGTTGGTTTGTCTGGGGCAGGTAAAAGCACACTGATAAACCTGCTTGATAAGTTCTATAAACCAGATTCAGGTGAGATTCTTTTAGATGGGGTATCTCTGAATGACTATGATACTAATTATCTTCGCAACAATATAGGTTTAGTCCTTCAAAAGAATCATATATTCAATGGTACAATAGAAGAAAATATAAGATATGGTAATCCAGAGGCAACATATGAAGCAGTAGTGGACGCAGCAAAGAAAACATATATACACGATCAAATTATGTCTTTGCCACAAGGATACGAAACATCGGCTCTGTCTCTTTCCGGAGGTCAGCAACAAAAAATAGCTATCGCAAGAATGTTTTTGAAAAATCCTCCAATTATATTTTTAGATGAGCCTACAGCTAGTCTAGATGCTATTTCTACCGAACAAATAAAGAATAGCTTGGACGCAATCAAAAAAGATCGCACTGTGATCATTATATCTCATAGTATTTCTCAAATAATAGATTCTGATTGTATTTATGTGATGAAAAATGGTCGGGTTGTAGAATCAGGAACACATGATGAAATTTATCATATGAATGGAACATATCGAGAAATTTTTGATGCAATGGCCCGTAGTTTGAATATCGATAAGATTTCAAGAACCCTTGATGACTAAGTAAGAGGTTCAGAACTTTCTCTTTTTAGAATAGAAGATTAATCTTTATAATATCTTGCAGGTTAGAATAGTAGTTTAATGTTTGAAAATTTTATCTTTTTTATTTAGATATTTTTCCTCTAACATTTGTTTTGTAATAAAAAGTTTTTTACTTTTGCACCCGCTTTGGTTAAGAACGGGGCATAGAAAAA
>USOX01000015.1 GCA_900556485.1 uncultured Dysgonomonas sp. | reverse complement strand
ACAAAGGACAGCTTTATTATTGAGGTAAAAGCCCGGACAGAACCAATAGAAGCATATTTAGAGACACAGAAAGCCTTGCTTGACCTATTAGAGTGCATGGAGACTCGCGAAGAATGCCACAATCGTATATACATCTTACTTAAGGAGATGCTGCCTGATGTTCAACATATGAATAATATAGGGAAGTAGTGCGCAATATAGCCCCTCACGGGGCTTCTTTATTTGTGTTTTTTATGTACTTTTGGTTTTGCAAATGTGTACAACTGGATTTCGCAATTATAGTAAATAACCAACGAGATAGTAATGAAAAAAAGTAACAATAAAAAATATATTAAAAAGTGTCACTTTTGTCACTTTTTTGAGAGTTACTATTCATATTACATAACTCAGGGATTAGCATAAGTAAGCGGAAACCTAAAATATTTCCTTTGACATATTGATAGATTCCAATTATAATTTTATACTTTAGCAGTTGCAAAAATTGTCAATAAGGCAATGACAAGAAACAAAAAGAATAAATTTTCTATAAAGGAAAGGCTCTTATCTTTTAAATACGCCTTCAATGGCTTAAGGCTTTTATTTACCGAAGAGCATAATTCTCGTATCCACATTACAATAACAATAATAGTAGTTGTAATGGGAATATATTTTAATATTTCTATTAGTGAATGGCTTATTATTCTACTCTTGATCGCACTTGTCTTTTGTATGGAAATCATCAATTCGGCCATCGAAAATCTGGCTGATTATATATCTCCCGAATGGCATAGCAAAATAAAAAAGGTAAAAGACCTGTCGGCAGCCGGAGTTTTTGTTGCTGCGTTGATTTCTGTTATCTGCGGATTGATTATTTTTATACCCAAAATATGTGATTTTTTATTACCAAATGGAGACTAATGTTAAATGTAGTCTATTAATACATAAATTAAGATGAACAAACTATTCTGTTTACTAGCGATTATTTTCTTCGTTTGTGCTTGCGAAACGAACAAGCCTCTGGATTTAAATGTAATGACTTTTAATATCCGCCTCGATCACGCAGGTGACAGCCTCAACAACTGGCAATACAGAAAGGATATTGCAGCCGAGATGATACGAAACAATAATATAGATATACTTGGGACACAAGAAGTATTACCAAATCAATTAAACGACCTGAAAGAGCGTTTACCTGAATATGTTGGTATTGGTGTAGGACGTGAGGATGGCAAAGAAAAAGGTGAATTTTGTGCCCTTTTCTACAAAAAGGATAAATTCACAGAAATTGAATCCGGTAATTTCTGGCTTAGCGAAACTCCTGATGTTCCGGGATCGAAAGGTTGGGATGCATCTTATCTGCGAGTAGCTACCTGGGCTATATTAAAAGAAAAGACTACAGGAAAAGAATTTTTTGCCATCAATACGCACTTAGACAATGATGGTGCTACAGCAAGACTCGAAGGCGGAAACCTTCTACTTAGAAAAGCAGAAGAGCTGGGAAAAGGCTTGCCTGTAATCCTAACAGGAGACTTCAATGCAACACCTGAATCAGATGTTATAAAAAATATAATAGCTCCTACAAAAGAAAATCACCTGTCGGACAGCAAGGATATAGCTGCTAAAAAAAGTGGTACTGACTGGACTTTTCACGACTTTGGAAGATTATCTCTTGAAGAAAGACCTCTTTTGGACTATATATTTGTAAGCAAGCAAATAAAAGTTTCTGAATATATTGTTTTAGAAGATATGGTGAATGAGGTATATACCTCTGACCATAAAGCAGTTGTTGCTAAAATTACTATTGATTAAATATACACAACAAAACAATCCATAATTTAAATAACCTTTTTATGAAAAAACTCTTTGCTTTTATGGCTTTTATAATGCTTGTGGGCATGATTAAAGCTCAGGCACCACAAAAACTACCTGTGGATCCGGACGTTAGATTCGGAAAACTGGAGAACGGGCTCACGTACTATATCAGGCACAATGCATATCCCGAAAAAAGAGCTGACTTCTATATCGCTCAGAAGGTAGGTTCTATGCAGGAAGAGGATAATCAAATGGGATTAGCCCACTTCCTTGAGCATATGGCATTTAACGGAACTAAAAATTTCCCTGGCAAAAAGACCATGCTAAACTATCTGGAAACTATCGGGGTGAAGTTTGGAGCTAATGTTAATGCTTATACATCTTTTGACGAAACAGTATATAATCTGTCGGATGTACCTGTTATTCGCCAAAGTATTATCGACTCATGTTTACTTGTTCTACATGACTGGTCGGGCTTCATTGCTTTGAAAGAAGAACAAATAGATGAAGAACGTAAAGTAATCAAAGAGGAATGGCGTACCCGCAGCGGTGCACAGACACGCATATGGGATCAACAATTACCTGTTATATTTAAAGATAGCAAATATGCAAACCGCATGCCTATCGGAACAATGGAGGTTGTTGAACATTTCCCATATCAAACGCTCAGAGATTATTACCACAAATGGTACAGACCAGACCTACAAGGGATTATCATCGTAGGGGATATCAATCCGGACGAAGTTGAAGCAAAGATCAAATCGATGTTTGCTGATATAGCTAAACCTGTAAATCCGGCTGAGAGAATATATTATCCTGTGCCAGACAATGACGAACCTATTATTTCTGTGGTAACAGATCCGGAAGCTACCCGTACACAGGTGAACCTGTATATTAAACACGATGTTATACCTGCTGAAGTAAAACAAACTCAAGCCGGACTGATTGTAGGTATGATAAAGAGCCTTACTTCTTCGATGTTATCGGATCGTTTGAGTGAAATTTCTCAAAAGGCAGATGCTCCTTTCGCTGCATCGTATGCTTATGATGGCAACTTCTTTGTTTCTAAAACAAAAGATGCATGGACTTCTATTGCTCTAAGTAAAGAAGGTAAAATAAACGAATCATTAGCCAGCCTTATCAGGGAGAATCTTCGCCTGAAAAAATATGGATTTACAGAATCGGAAGTTGAAAGAGCAAAAGCAAACTTGCTTCAACGATACGAAAACATGTATAACAACAGGAATAAAGAACTGAACAGAAGATATGTTCAGGAATATGTAAGCAGTTTTACAGATGATGAAGCTATTCCGGGAATAGAATTCGAATACAATCTCTTGAAGCAATTCGCACCTATGCTTAATGCTCAGGCTATAAACGGAATGTTGCAACAGATCATCACCGAAAAAAATAATATTATCACTATTACCGGACCGGAAAAAGAAGGACTGGTATATCCTACTAATGAAGAGATATTGAATCTATTCAAAACTGTAGAAGCTGAGGATATCACTCCTTATGAAGAAACTGTTTCTAACGAGCCTTTAATCCCTCAATTACCAACACCTGGTAAAGTAGTAAACTCTGTACAAGATGCAAAACTAGGTGCTACAGTGTGGACGCTTTCGAACGGAATGAAGGTTGTGTTAAAGAAAACAGACTTCAAAGACGATCAAATAATGATGACTTCAGTAGCTTATGGTGGTACATCTCTAGTTTCTGACAAAGATGTATATAATGCAAGTATGGCTTCAAGTGTTCCATCTGTTGGAGGCATCGGTAACTTTAGTGCTACAGACCTCAAGAAAGTGCTTGCCGGTAAATCGGCAAATGTAAGACCTTCAATCTCTTCTTATACTCAAGGACTTGGAGGTTCATCTACTATCAAAGATGTTGAAACTCTACTTCAATTAACATATCTGCACTTTACAGCTCCACGAAAAGATGAAGGTGCATATTCGACATTGATGGATATGATCAAAAATCAATTGAAGAACCTGGCAAATGACCCTTCTTTCATCTATAGTATGAAAATATCGGAAACTGTATACGGCAATAATCCTCGTATGAAAAGCATGACTCTTGAAGATGCTGAAAACATGAATTATGACCGTATTATCGAAATATACAAAGAAGCTTTCGCTAATCCAGGATCATTCACTTTCACTTTTGTAGGAACAATTGACGAAGCTGCAATGAAGCCTCTTGTAGAACAATATCTGGCTTCACTTCCTGCCGGAAATAAGGATGCTACATACAAAGATGTAAATGCCAATATACAAAAAGGCAAGATTGAAAACATCTTTGATCAGGAGATGCAAACACCTAAAAGCTCTGTATTCGAACTCTATAGTGGAACATTAAAACGCGACCAAAAAACACAAATAAGCCTATCTTTCCTTAAACAAATACTTGATATTGTATTTGTACGTACAGTGAGAGAAGAGGCTGGAGGAACTTATGGTGTTCGTACACAATATGATATAAACCGTATACCTGCAGGACAAACAAAGTTACAAATGTCTTTCGATACAGATCCTGAAAGGGTAGCTATCATATCACCAATTATCACCCGCGACCTTAAGAATATAGCTGAAAATGGTCCTGAGGAAGAAGATTTCCAAAAGGTAAAAGAATATATGCTTAAGAAAAATCAGGAGGATATTAAGCAAAACGGCTATTGGTTGAATATATTGAATACATATCATTTCTACAATGAAGATAATCATTCTAATTATTTAGAGACAGTTACTGCCTTAACTAGAGATGATATTAAGAATATAACTAAAGAGTTGATTTCGCAAGATAACATCATTAATGTTGTAATGAATCCAAAGAAATAATTTCTTAGAAAATCAAACAAAAAGCTGTCCAGAAAATGTTTTGGACAGCTTTTTTCTTTACTAATAACGATTGTTTCATATATTTGTAGCGAATTCTTAACAGAACCTTAATAAGGTATAAATTCATTATTTGAAAATTTACATCTTCCTTTGCACCAATGAAAAGGAATCATATGAGAAAACTTTATATCGCTTTTATCACATTGCTTTTTATGGCAATATCCACAAATGCCCAAACAGATACTACTGCATTCAAACCTTCGGGAAAGATTATAGCCAGAAGCTTTTTTGACTATAGTACAGGATTTGGTAAAGTGAATGACGAAACCGGATTTGATATTACACGCGCATTCTTGGGATATAACTATAAGTTTACAAAAACATTACAAGGACAGGTTATTATTGACGGCGCTGCGGGAAAAACATCATCAGATGGACTAGAGGTTTATCTGCGTAATGCATTTATCAACTGGAACGATCAAGGATTTAATATCAACGTTGGTCAGATTGGGTTGATGCAGTTTAGCATACAAGAGAAATACTGGATGCACCGTTATATCATGAAATCATTTCAGGACCTAAATAAGATGGCTCCAAGTGTGGATTTAGGTATTACTGCAGAATATAAACTCAATGAATATATATCGGCCGACTTAAGCCTTACGAACGGCGAAGGATACAAAAAAGTAAAAAAGGATGATAATATGCGATATGCCGCAGGAGTCAGTTTACATCCAATCAAAAATACAATATTCAGAATATATGCTGACATATATAATGATGATGAAAATCTGAGAGATGCTTTGCCTTCGGAAGATATAGAAAGTAAGTACAAGAATCAATACTCCTTATCCTTATTTGCAGGTTATCAGGACGAGCGGATATCAGGTGGTGCCGAATATAACAGAGTATATAACAAAGGCTTTATTGAAAGTAAAGATTATTATGGTTATTCATTTTACACATCGGTAAAAGTAGCTCCTAAATGGAGAGCCTATGCCCGTTACGACCTGATGGACTCTACAACTCCTTCATCGTTTGGAGAACCCTGGAATAGTCTGGATGGTCAGCTAATAATGGCAGGAATAGAATTTCAACCTGTAAAGCAGTTGAAAATAGCACCTAACTTCCGGAATATTAATCCTGATAGAAAAAAGGCTGAGCAATACTTCTTTATCAGTTGCGAGTTTAATTTGTAAGAGCAGGCTTTGTTTGCTTCTGAAAGCGCAAAAACATTAGTAACGCCGCACAACTGAGTCCCGAAGGGAATGTCATCCAAACACCGGAAACGCCCCAATCTAAAACGAACCCACAAATATACCCGATGGGTAAAGCAACTATAAAATATGATATGAAGGCAATGATCATCATTGCCTTTACATCTGCAATACCCCGAAGAGCATTCGCAAAAGCAATTTGCATACCATCACCAAACTGATACAACAACATTGGAAATACCAGAGTAACAATCATAAGGCTTACATCTACATCATCCGTAAACCATCCTCCGATATAGTTCCTACTTAGAAAAATAAATGTGGAAGTCACGACTGCCATCAGTATAATAATATGTGCCCCAGCAAAAGCCGAATATCGAATATTCCGGATATCATTCGTTCCTTTAAAGTTACTTACCCGCACAGCTATTGCTGCTCCCATACCATAAAACATCATGAAGCTAACAGTAGATACCGTTACCATGATCTGGTGTGCAGCTAAAGCAATAGAACCAAGCCAGCCAACCATAATAGCGCTCAGACTAAATGATGCAGCTTCCATTCCCATCTGAAGAGCAATAGGCCACCCTAGTTTATTGAGCTTCAAAAAATCAGCCATATTCAGAATAGCACGACGAAATCCTGCTCTGTACTGATCATATTGCTTAGAGAAAAAGAAGATACAGATAAATGCTATGACCACAACTATTCTCGAAAATAAGGTACTTATTCCTGCTCCAAGCAATCCAAGTTCCGGCATCCCGAATTTGCCATATATCAGGATATAATTGCCTAGGATGTTTAAAATATTCCCATACAACAGCAACCACATTGCCACACGCGTATCTGTTACACCATCAGCAAATTGCTTAAAACTATTGAATATCATTACAAAAACAATAGATATAAGTAAAACAATATAATATGGCTTTATCAAAGGCATTAATTCCTCGGGCTGTCCCAGATTTTCTATATTGAAATACAGGACTACCATTATCAATGTAAGTAGTATTGCAATAAGGAGATTGGCAAACAGACTGTTTCGAAGAACTCCTCCTGCAGCAATCAGGTTTTTATTACCAAACAGCCCTCCTACTATAGGTGTTAGTCCATACGAAAACCCTGTACCAAATATAATAGCCAGATTGAATACATTATTAACAAATGATGCAGCAGATAATTCTTCTGTACTATGATGTCCTATCATCAAGGTATCGGCAAAACCAAGAATAATCATTCCTATCTGTCCGATAACAATAGGAATACCTAAATACAATAGAGCTTTATAGTGTGATTTATATGTATCGAAAAACATTACAATAACGCTGGTTAATTAATTAAAACGGGGACAAAAGTATAAAAAGAATTTCAATCTTAACCACTTCGTAACAAATCCTTAGGGTAATTGTTATAATAACTAAATAACATTGTATCGAAATAAAAATAAGAATAAAAGATGAAGAAAACATTATTATTAGCTATTACCACCTTTGCAATTGTATTTAGCTCATGCGGAAAAAAAGAAGGAAATCTTTCCGGTGCAGGAGCTACATTTCCTGCTCCTTATTATAATATTGTATTCAAAGAATTTGCTAAAAACGGTAACAATGTTACATATGGAGCTATTGGCAGCGGAGGCGGAATAAGAAGCCTGAAAGATAAGACTGTGGATTTCGGCGCAACCGATGTATTTCTGTCAGATACTGAGTTGAAAGAGATGGGAGCCGATATTGTACATATACCTACTGCTTTAGGTGCAGTAGTACTCTCATATAATCTAAAAGATATCAAAGACCTAAAATTAACAGCGGATATAATCTCTGATATATATAGAGGAAAGATTACAAAATGGAATGACACCAAGATAAAGGAATTAAATCCTTCTCTTAATTTACCTGACAAAAATATTACACCTGTTTACCGTTCTGATGGTAGCGGCACCACCTCTGTATTCTCCGAATATATGTCGAAAGTGAATGAGCCATGGAAAACAGAAATAGGAGAAGGAAAATCACTAAAATTTCCTGCAGGGATTGCAGCCAAAGGAAATCCCGGAGTAGCCGGAGTTGTGGTAGAAACAGATGGTGCAATCGGATATATAGGCTCTGAATATGCATTGGCTCTGAATATGTCTTCTGCTCTATTACAAAACAGTGCAGGAAACTTTATAGCAGCCGACAGCAAAAGTATATCAGCCTCAGCTAACGTAGATATACCAAATGATACAAGGGTAGTAATAACAAATTCTTCCAATCCTGAAGCTTATCCGATAAGTACATTTACTTGGATTATCGCCTATAAAGAACAAAGTTATAACAACAGAACAGAAGCGCAGGCACAAGCATTGGTTAGCTTATTCAGATATATTATCAGTGAAGAAGGACAAGCCATTGCAACCAAAACGCATTATGCTCCACTTCCGGCAATTGCTAAAGAAAAGACAGAAGCCATCATTCAATCGATGACCTTCGATGGTAAAAGTATAAATGCAAAATAAGGGTAAAATAAACGGCTAAATGCTAATAAATTAATGAAAGATAAAATCTTCAAAGCCATATTACTTACAGCCTCGTGCTTTATCATACTACTCACAGCTGGCATTGTATATGCTCTGGTGAGTAAAAGTATCGGGGCTTTCTCTGAATTCGGATTTTTCAAGTTCATTACTTCCTCCGAATGGGATTCACGAAACGATCAATATGGCGCACTCTCCTTTATAGCTGGTACATTACTGACATCCATACTGGCTCTACTCTTCTGTATACCGTTCTCCTTGTCAGTAGCCTTATTCAATGGGGAGTATTTCAGAAATAAGAAGATATCGACATTTGTCAGTTCGGTCGTCGACCTGCTTGCCGGGATACCTTCTATAGTATACGGGTTGTGGGGTTTTTATACCTTACGACCTATTCTCATTAATATTGGAGTCAGCGACCAAGGATTTGGAGTACTGCTGGCTTCCATCGTTTTAGCCATAATGATTATTCCATATGCATCTTCACTTAGTGCCGAATTTATAGGCATGGTTCCGAATGAGCTGAAAGAAGGAGCTTATAGTCTAGGTGCAACCAATCTGGAAGTAATAACCGCTGTTAATTTACCCGTAGCAGGCTCAGGTATTTTCGCTTCATATGTTCTTGCCTTTGGACGAGCACTGGGCGAAACGATGGCTGTTACAATGCTGATAGGTAACACTATTAATATACCTGCTGCATTATCCGACACAGGAAATTCAATGGCCAGCATCATTGCGAATCAGTTTGGAGAAGCTAGTGGGCTAAAATTAAGTTCATTGATGGCTATTGGATTATTACTCTTCCTTATCACGGCTTCAATCAACTTTGTAGCTAAGTATATAATGAAAATGGTAAGCAAATGAAAAGATCGAGTACAAAATTAAGGCTTGCGAAAAATAAAATATTCTTCTTGGCTGTTTGCTCATTATCAGCCCTCACGATGATTCCTCTCTTTATTATCATATGGGAATTAATAAAAAAGGGATACAAACAATTCAATATAAGCTTGTTTACCGAAGTGGCACCAACCTCAATGGAAGCTATGCTCGCACGCATCAGCAATAGCCCTATTCCTGGAGGTATACTCAATGGTATTACAGGTACGTTACTTATACTTGCTATAGCAATAGTTATAGCTATTCCAATTGGTATAATGGCAGGAGTATATCTGGCAGAGAATTCTAAGAAACCCCTAGCTAACATTGTTAGAAATCTTAGTGATCTTCTGCAGGGAGTACCTTCTATTGTGATTGGCATGGTTGTTTATATCTGGGTAGTGATTCCTATGTCCGGTTATTCTGCCATTGCCGGAAGCGTTGCCTTAGCCGTTATGATGTTACCCATGATAATCCGCTCAACGGAAGAGAGTATAAAAATGCTCCCTACATCTTTAAAAGAGGCCGGACTTGCATTAGGCGGTTCTTATTCTTCCGTAGTGCTAAGAATATTGGTTCCTTCGGCTTTCAGTGGATTATTTACAGGATCGTTACTTGCTATTTCCCGTGTAATGGGAGAGACTGCCCCACTTCTGGTTACAGCATTAGGAGCATCTACAGTAAACTGGGATCCAACAAATCCAACCAGTGCAATATCCCTCCTAATCTGGGAATTCTATAACGACCCTAACTTAGCTGATCTGGTATGGTCTTCATCACTACTCCTTCTGTTATTTGTTTTGGGTCTTAATCTATTTGCAAAAAGTATAGCTAAAAAATGGAAAATACAGTAAACTTGAACGAGAAATATATATTAGAACTAAAAGACGTATCAGTATCCTATACTCCCGGTAAAAATGCTGTGAATAAGGTAAATGCTGATATTAAGCCAAATACGGTAACAGCAATCATGGGACCTTCGGGTTGTGGAAAAAGTACACTGTTGCGTGCTATAAACCGGATGCACGAACTTTATCCGGATATAGTTACTACCGGAGAGATACTCCTAAAAGGAGAAAATATCTTCGACATGAACCCTATGAAAGTACGCCGCCTTGCCGGAATGGTATTTCAACGACCAAACCCGTTTCCTACGATGAGCATCTATGATAATGTAATCGCCGGATACAAACTAAATAATATAAAACTCAGTAAGAGCGAGAAAGACGAGATAGTAGAAAATAGTTTACGAAGTGTAGCCCTTTGGGATGAAGTTAAAGATTCAATGACTAAAAAAGGAACTTTCCTTTCCGGTGGGCAACAACAACGATTATGTATAGCAAGAGCATTGGCATTAAAGCCAGAACTGCTGTTAATGGACGAACCAACTTCGGCCCTCGATCCTATATCGACTAACCGCATAGAAGAACTTATCTTCGAACTTAAAAAAGACTATACCATTATAATTGTTACCCATAACATGTCGCAGGCAGCTCGCTTGTCCGACAATTCCATGTTTATGTATATGGGCGAGCTCGTAGAATATGGAACAACGAAACAAATGTTTACCAAACCCAAAGATAAACGAACAGAAGATTATCTGACAGGGGTATTCAGTTAGAACCTTTAGCTAATAGCCTTTAGCTGTTAGCATCAATAGATAAATATTATAACCTCAGAGCTATCGGCTAAAAGCCAATAGCTAAAAGCTAAAAAACATGACAACAAAAATAAAACTTAAGCAATTGGAATTACTTCTTAACGATTTCGAACTACTGTCGAAAACCGCCATGATACAAATGCAGATAGCAACTAAGCTATTACAAGACAATTCAATAGATTCGCTTTACGAAGAAGCTGAATCGAACGAGATTATATTAGACCGTCTGGAAGTAAAAGTACGTGAAGAAGTTGTATTTACAATCTTCCAATTTAATCCTATAGCCGCTGATTTACGAAAGATCATTACTTATCAGGATGTAACAACCAATCTGGAACGTGTTGGCGATATTTTACTGAACATCATTCATTTTATGAAAGAAACTAATTTATCAGTGCCTGAATTCGAAGCTGTAAAAAAGCAACTCACCAAAATGATGGAATATGCAAGCGAAATGCTTCGGAATGCAATACTATCTTTTTCGAACGAAGACAGCCGTATGGCATACAATGTAATAGCAGAAGATGACAAAGTTGATAGTTTATTTCACCAAATAACTGTATCTTTACAAGAAGCGTTCTCCGACAGAAAGCTGAGCAAAGCCGAAGTTAAGAATATTATAAATGCAAATGCCATATCCTACAACCTTGAAAGAATCGGCGACAGTGCCACAAATATAGCTGAAGCAGCAATCTATTTAACAGAAGGAAAAGATATAAGACATGGAAATAAACAATAAAGACATTAGCATACTCATTGTTGACGACGAACCTGATATCCGCGAGATTCTTCAATTCAATTTACAAAACGAAGGGTATAATATTGATCTGGCTGAATCGGCAGAAGAGGCTGCAACAATATTATCTCCAAAGCATAAACTTATATTATTGGATGTGATGATGGGAGGCATGTCCGGATTCAAATTTGCAGATCAACTAAGAAGAGAAGATATTTCAACTCCTATCATATTTCTAACAGCTAAAAATACCGAAAACGATATGTTAACGGGGTTTTCTATAGGTGGTGACGATTATATATCGAAGCCATTCTCTATCAAAGAGGTTATTGCCCGCGTAAAGAGTATTCTTAAAAGGACAAATAAACCTATCAGTATGGAAGATGAGAAGAAAGTACTGAAAGTGGATAATCTAATAATAGATTTTGAAACAAAGACTGTTAGTGTTGATGGGAAAAAGATAGAACTTACAAAAACCGAATTCAATATACTAACATTACTTGTTGAAAATCTTGGTAAAATATTCTCTCGTACAGATATTTTAGATAAAGCATGGAAAGATGATGGTATAGTGCTAGAAAGAACTGTAGATGTACATATTGCCCGCCTTAGAAAGAAGATAGGAAATTATGGTGACTGTATTATTAACCGTACAGGATATGGTTATACATTTCAGACACATAATGCATAATTAAAAGACCATAATTATGAAACTAACCTACAAACAAAGAATATTCTCATACTTCTTTATCATTTTTGCCCTGTTTGCAGTAGGCATAATTATATTCGAACAAAAAGAGGAAAAGAATCAACGAACCAAGGCCTTGGAAGAGCGCCTGGATGGCTATGCCGACATGATTCATTCATATATTAATGTATATCGCCTAACAGACAGTACAATGTCCAACATCAAAAAGTTGGTCTCGGTACTACCTAATGATATCCGTATCTCAATTATCAACAATGAAGGTGTTGTATTATTCGACAAAGACATACAAGATATTAGTGAACTTGATAATCACTTAAACCGCCCTGAGATCAGAAATGCCCTATATCTTACGACAGGATCAAATATCCGCATGTCAGCATCTACTCAACAGGAATATTTATACTATGCCAAGCATTATAATAATCAATATGTGCGGGTAGCCCTACCATATAATATAAAAACACAGAGCTTGCTCAAAGCCGACAATTTCTTTATATACATTGTTGGGGCTATGTTTATTGTCGTTCTGTTATTACTAAATTATGTTGCAGGACGATTTGGTGAATCAATCTCAAAGCTTAAACACCTGACTACCCGTATAAAAGAAGATAAACCTCTGGTAGGTAAAAATGATTTTCCAGATGACGAATTGGGCGAAATCGGAAAACAGCTGGTAGACATTCTCAAACAGAAAGAAAAGAGCAAGCATGAAATAGAAATTGAAAGAGAAAAGCTTATTCAACATTTTCATTACTCTCAAGAAGGTATCTGTATTCTTGATAAAAATTTTAAAGATATATATGCTAATACAAATTTCTTTCAGTACTCAAATATTATCATTGATCAACCTGTATTCTATCTAGAAGCTATAATTAAAGAAGCTATATTTGAACCTGTTATAGAATTTATAGATAGAAGGCATCAGAACGAGAACTACCATACTTATCAGATAAAGAAAAGCGGTAAAACATTCCTCATTCAGACAATAGTATTTGAAGATGACACCTTTGAAATCATTATTAAGGATATAACAAAAACAGAGAAGACCCGGCTACTGAAACAGGAAATGACCAACAATATTGCTCACGAATTAAGGACTCCTGTTACCAGCCTTCGTGGTTATCTGGAAACGTTGCATGAGCAAAAATTATCCTCTGATAAACAACAGCAGTTTATAGACAGGGCTTACCAGCAATCTATCCGTTTGTCTGTCCTTATCGAAGATGTCAGCCTTATCAGCAAGATGGAGGAAGCAGCCTCTCAGTTTACCCTCGAAAAAGTAAACCTTGGTATGCTTGTAGAAGAAGTGAGGATAGATCTGGCTAATGGGTTAGCCATAAATGATATAAAACTAAATGTTTCTATAAAGGATAACCTCATTATTAGAGGGAACTATACCCTACTCTACTCCATTTTTCGTAATCTTATTGACAACTCTATCAGTTATGCCGGTCAGCATATCAGTATTAATATAACCAACTACAAGGAAGATAACGACTATGTATACTTCACTTATTGTGATACAGGTGTAGGTGTCGACGAGCAGTACTTACCCCGGCTTTTTGAGCGCTTCTATCGGGTAAACGAAGGGAGAACTCGTGATACTGGCGGTTCCGGACTTGGACTCTCCATTGTCCGGAATGCTGTAATATTTCACAAGGGAGAGATAGAAGTAAAGAACAGAGTCGGTGGAGGCTTAGAATTTTTCTTTACATTGAGGAAATAATAGTCTATAATCCAATAAATATAATAAGGAATGTCATATTAAAGACATTCCTTTCGTTTTTTAGAAGCTGTTTGAGTTATATTGTTAGCCTGTTTTGAGCTATTTAAGATTAAAAAGACGCTTAAAATAGCCAAACAGAGGCTGGTAAAGGAAAGTTAAATAGCTAAATAATTGATTCCGCTATAAATTAAACAGCTTCTAAGATAAGATGGGAATTTTGTCGACTAAATAATACTTTCTGTCGATTTTTGTTGTTTGAGTAATTACATAACTATACTTTTGAATCAACAAATAAACACGGAAAATAATAATAAGAAGAATTACAAGAATAATAACGGAAATGGCAATAATAGCCAAAACCACGGAAAATCAAATAACAGAAACAGGTAGTATTTCAATTTCCTGGTAATAAAGGATTATTCAGTTTTAAAGAAGCATCCGAACAATAAAGTTAAAGTTTTATTAGGAAGGGAAAGAGGTTGTCCGGGATGGATAGCCTTTTTCATTTTTAGCCCTTGATATAGATACAATTCCTTAAAAAAGTTATATATTTAAAATGCCCTTTTTAACTAAATATATAATACCCTATGAAAGCCCAATCTCAATACCTACCAATTCTATTGACTGCTATTCCTATGATATCTTGCAATAGTACAAAACCTCAGAAAGAATATACTACTACCCACCCGAATATCATTGTTATATTAACAGACGACATGGGATATGGAGATATCGGCACCTATGGAGGCGACTTTATTCCTACCCCCTATATTGATAAGATGGCATCAGAAGGCATTAAATTTACACAATACTACAGTGCCTCTCCGATCAGCTCCCCCTCACGTGCAGGATTGCTTACAGGCATGCATCCCGGTCAATGGCATATTACAAGTTACCTTCAAACACGTGCAGGCAATAAAAGTGCTGAAATGGCAGACTATCTTTCACCCGAAGCTCCTACTTTACCTCATATATTACAATCAGCGGGATATAAGACCGGACATTTCGGAAAATGGCACTTAGGAGGTGGCAGAGATGTAAAAAATGCTCCATCCATAAAAGAATATGGATATGATGAGTACATAAGCACATACGAAAGTCCTGATCCTGATCCGTTACTCACAGCCACCAATTGGATATGGTCAGCTAAAGATAGTATCAAACGCTGGGACAGAACAGCCTACTTCGTAGATAAGACTATCGATTTTCTAAAACGCCACAAAGGCCAACCTTGCTTCATTAACCTTTGGCCCGACGATATGCATACCCCATGGGTAGGTAATATCGAAGAACTGCAAGTATTCCCGGATGGACAAGAAAGCGAGAAGAACTTCAAGACCGTACTGGCTGAATACGACAAGCAAATAGGCAGGCTCTTAGATGAAATAAAAATATTGGGATTAGCCGACAATACAATAGTAATCTTCACCAGTGATAATGGCCCTGCACCAAGTTTCAGAGGAAGCAGAGCCGGAAATATGAGAGGCTGTAAAGCTTCTTTATATGAAGGTGGTATACGCATGCCTTTCATCATATGGGGACCGGAACACATAATACCAAAAGGGCTTACAGACGAAACATCCATCGTTTCTGCTCTCGACCTGAACAGAAGCCTGTGCCAGCTGGCAAATGTACCTATTCCATCAGGCTATAACGACAATGGAATAGATATGAGCAAAGCCCTGAAAGGAAACCCACAGATCAGAACCAAACCCTTATTTTGGGAATACAGACGCAACAATAGCAAGTCATTCCCTCAACCAATGGATAAAGATAAAAGCCCCGCAGTTGCAGTCAGAGATGGTCAATGGAAACTACTGATCGATACAGATGGATCAAACGTTATGCTATTCGACCTATGGCACGATCCGTCTGAGAAACAGAATATAACAGAAAAATACCCGGACATAACCAAAGACCTTTCCTTGAAAGCTCTTAATTGGCGCAAATCATTACCAACATTCTGAATATATATTACTTCTGGGCACCAGCCTGTACCTGCATCATTACCCGCAGAAAATTGCTGCCCCATATTTTTGTAATATCATCTTCGGAGTAACCTCTTTCTATTAGTTTTACCGTAATATTTATCATATCGTTACTACCCTGACAGCCAATAAGACCTCCTCCTCCATCAAAATCGGAGGCTATCCCCACATGGTCTATACCTGCTATCTTTACTGCATAGTCGATATGATCTATTGCATCCATCAGGCTTGCTTTTTTACGGTCTTTATTTACAAACAGGTCTACAAGGCAGATTTGTATTACACCTCCATTATTTGCAATAGCTCGCATTTGTTTATCTGTCAGGTTACGATCATGATAACATAATGCCTGTACCGACGAATGCGAAGCAATAATTGGCTGAGTAGACAAAGCTATCACATCCCAGAAAGTTTTCTCTCCGGCATGCGAAACATCTATCATTACCCCCTGACGATTCATCTCTTTAATCACCTCCTTACCAAAGGGACTCAATCCATTCCATTCGTGATTACTATTACTAGATGTATCGCAAATATCATTATCTTTTGTATGACAAAGAGTTATATAATTTACCCCACGCTTTTTGAAGTACTCTATATTCGAAATATCTTTGCCGATACCATACCCATTTTCAATTCCAATAAAAATTGCTTTCTTTCCCTCATTTTTCAAACGTTCCAGATCGTTTACAGTATAAGCAATGCCGCATAGGTCTTTGTTCTTTTCCACCTGTTGGTATATCCCGTCTATCAGGCCATCTATTTTCTTTACAGTCTTTTCAGAAGAGGCTTTGTCTCGTGATCCTTGAGCTGTATACGCTGCAAAGAAAATAGCATCAAGCATTCCTTCCTGCATCTTAGGTATATTCACCTGATTATTCTCCCTCTTGCCAATATCAAATCCCGGGCGCTTAAATTCTAAAGGAGTATCACAATGCGTATCTACAGTAAATATATTTTTGTGAATTTCCTTTGCCTGACGATAAATTTCAGCCTGTTTTACAATATGTTCTACAACTTTCAGCATTACAGAATCGCCTTTAGTAATTTGTGACTCAGGATGCCACTGCACTCCCATTATCGAACGATTAGGATAAGCCTCTATAGCCTCTATTATACCATCTGATGATTTTGCAGAAACTCTAAAATTGGGGGCTACTTTTCTCACCGCTTGATGATGATTCGAATTTGTTATTAATTCATCCGTTCCCACTATAGAAGCAAGCTCTGTATCAGGTACAACAGCAACATTATGGGTAGGGTATTCTCCCGATTGCATCAGCTTATGCTTTATCGATTTATTCGCATGCTGCAAAGGAATATCCTGATAAAGCGTTCCTCCAAAAGCCACATTCATAACCTGTTCGCCTCTGCAAATACCTAAAACAGGAATATTACGATCAGTTGCCAGTTTAATCAAGACCAAATCGAAAATATCCCGAACCGAATCTATTTCATTCACTTTTGGTATTGGCTTCTCCTTATAATAACGTGGATCTACATCATCCCCTCCTGTCATTAGCAAGCCATCCAAGTCCGCAACTATCTGCCTCAAGGTGACGCCATCAGTCATTACAGGAATAATCACAGGTCGTCCCCCAGCTTTCAATACTGCATCTATATAATTTACAGGAACGCTCGATCCTCCATACTTAGTCCGGCTGGCAGATACTCCAATCAGAGGAGCATGTTTTGCTCTCAGCTTCACGAATTCCGAGTCTGTATATTCATATAGTTTAGCTAAATCAGGGATACTCATATCCTGAGCTTTTGTATAATTACCTATCAGTAAAAAAGAAGCTAGTATAGCTGATATTATCTTTTTCATTTTCATTATTTCATTTCAACCAAAAGTAACACTTGTCACTTTTTCATATTATATAATTAACTTATAATCAAACTCAAAATTAAAAAAGTGACAAAAGTGACACTTTTTGTATACTTTTTAATTGTAACTTTTTCTCTCTATTACTAGTAAATTCAATAACATTATATAGATAAAATTATAACTCATAATTCATAACTTATAACTCTCTACTTACGAATTCCACTCAACCTTGTAACCATCACTGAACAAACCACATTTCCTGTCGAGTTCAGCAATGTAGCCGGTATATCTACAATAGTACTAATAATCATCAATGCCCCTGCCAATTCTGGAGAGAAGCCAAAAGCAGCACAGATCAGCAGTTCACCGGTCATACCTCCGCTAGGTATCGCTCCCATCACAACACCTACAAGCATTGCCACACCAACAATCATAAACATATCCGACGAAAACGATAACTGATAACCAAATATAGAAAACAAAAATATAATTTTGAGTACCCCGGCCATTACCGAACCGTCCTTATGCGTATTCGTTCCCAACGGGATCACCGTTTCGGCAATCTCATTTGGCACACCCATCCTTTTTGCAGCCTCTATATTCACTGGCATACATGCTGCGCTCGACGAAGTTGCAATAGCCATTAATGAAGGAGTCAATATATTTTTCCAGAAGAGGATCAAAGCTTTCTTTCCTCCCGATATAAAAATATATACAGAATTTAAGCCGAAAAAAGAAATTGCTGTCAATATCAAATAAAGAATAAATACATGTAGATATCCATTCAGGATCTGGCTACCCAACTGTCCCACTGTATCTGCAAAATAACATCCCAAACCAATAGGTGCAACCAACATAATTATACCCATCATTTTCAGAATTACATGATTAGCAGCATTCAGAAAATCGCCCACAACCTTTCCTTTTTCTCCCGCCATAGCTGTTGCCACACCAAAAAACACCGAAAATATAATTAATGGTAAAAGATTAGCTTTAGTAAATAATAATTGAAAGTCTGATACAGTAAAAGTATTTACCAATACCTCCGCCGAAGTAAGTTTTTTGGCTGTCTGCTCCGGCATTGTAGCCAAGATATCATTCAGGTTAATCCCTTCAAGAGGATTGTAGAGTAAAGTAAAAAAGTAAGCAACTAAAGCCGCAACCAATGCAGTAAATAAGAAAACCAATATGATATTACGGATAACTTTCCCCACCATATTAGAATGTTTCATATTACAGATAGACGACGAAACACTGAAAAACACCAAAGGCACAATCAGTACAAACATCATATTAAGGAAAATATCACCTATTGGCTTTACTATCGAAGCATCTTTGCCAAAAACAATACCACTAATACCTCCTGCAAGGATTCCGAGAAGCAGTAATATAGTAAAGGCATAATTCTTTAATATATTCATTTTTTAGTTTACACGTTTTTTAAATTTACCTGCTACTGGCTAAAAAATTATTAGCTAACGGCTAGTTACTGACAAAAATACATTTTCATTCTGAGATATGTTTTCTCTAGACGAATAAAAAAAGAAAAAGATTTTTTCAGATACCTCTTGCTATTATAATAAAAATGCATATATTTGCACCGCGAAAGCAAAAAAACGGTGATTGTAGCTCAGTTGGTTAGAGCGTCGGATTGTGGTTCCGAAGGTCGCGGGTTCGAGACCCGTCTTTCACCCAAAGAAAGAGAAATTTTGAAAAAGATTTCTCTTTTTTATTTTCTTCCACAGCTATCTTTCCTTCTATAAAACTAATGCTCTCTTTGCCATTCTGAACAAAGTGAAGAATCTCTAATTATATACAAGTTTTTCTACTAATAGCTATAAACTAAAGGCTAACAGCTAAAAGAAAAAAATATGTTCTGCCAAAATAGTAAAAACATATATCATACAGTTTGTATCTCGATGCGAATGTCTTACCTTTGTGCCGCATTTATAAATGTAGAAAAATGTCATGGATTGGTTAATGGAAACCATTTTTGAACCCTCTACGGTTCAGTCGATTATCATTATCTCAGTAGTATCGGCAATCGGCCTGCAACTAGGCAAACTGAGAATCTTCAATGTTTCGTTAGGAATAACATTTGTTTTCTTTGTTGGTATACTCTTAGGGCACCTTAGATTAGACCTGAATAAAGATATGCTCGACTTTGCACAGAATTTCGGGCTTATCATCTTTATTTATGCTTTAGGTCTCCAAGTAGGTCCCGGTTTTTTCTCCTCCCTGAAAAAAGGAGGATTACAACTTAATATGCTGGGCTTAGGCATTGTTTTTATTGGGCTGATACTAGCCCTTATATTCAGCTATACCAGCAAAGTCTCATTACCCAATATGATTGGGATACTCTGTGGAGCAGTAACCAATACACCTGCACTAGGAGCTGCACAGCAAACCCTTTCTCAGATTACCGGAGGCGACACCAAAGCCGTAGCAGATATGGCATTAGCTACTGCTGTAGCCTATCCGTTAGGTGTAGTTGGCGTTATATTGGCTATCATTTTCTTAAGATCATTTTTCACATCAAAAGATGCCGGCGTCCGAAGTCATGAAAAAAGAAACCATGACACTTATGTAGGTGAGTTTCATATTACAAACCCGGCTATTGCAGGCAAGAGCATCCGCGATGTAATGCAGTTATCCCCTAAAAAATTTGTTATATCTCGTATCTGGCGCGAAGGAAAAGTGACTATACCCACTTCTGAATGCATTCTAGAAAAAGACGATCACTTACTTATTATCTCTATAAAGTCAGATGTCGAAAATATAAGAATACTTTTCGGAGAACAAGAAAATGTAGACTGGAACAAAGAAGATATAGATTGGAACCATATAGACAACAGTCAGTTGGTTTCGCGCCGTATCATTGTAACTCGCAGCAAGGTAAACGGAGTAAAACTAGGCGTACTCAGACTTAGAAATAATTATGGTATCAATATCACCCGTGTCAATCGTGCCGGAATAGATCTATTACCTTCACCAAACCTCTCACTCCAAATAGGAGATAAATTGACCGTTGTCGGCGAAAAAGTTTCAATCGACAATGTAGCCAAAATACTTGGTGATGAAGAAAAACGCCTGAACCGTCCTAATCTTATAGCTATATTTGCAGGCGTGGCATTAGGGCTTATTCTGGGAGCAGTTCCTCTACCCTTCCCCGGCATGAGTTTTCCCGTGAAGCTTGGTATTGCAGGAGGCCCTATTATTGTAGGAATATTAATGGGAGCTTTTGGTCCCAGATTCCGTTTTACAACATATACTACTCAAAGTTCGAACCTGCTAATGCGCGAATTTGGTCTTACAGTCTATCTCGCTTGTCTGGGTATCAACGCAGGAGAGCACTTCTTCGAAACCGTACTCCAAACAGAAGGATTACTTTGGGTTGGGTTAGGCTTTATATTAACCTTCGTACCTGTTATTATTGTTGCCATACTAGCAATGAAATTATATAAAATCAGCTACGAAAGAGCAGTGGGTATGCTTTGCGGCAGTATGGCAAATCCAATAGCACTCAATTATATAAATTCCATCACAGACGATGACGAACCGGCAGTAGCATATGCTACAGTTTATCCGGTATCTATGTTTGCCCGGATAATATTCACCCAATTATTACTGATTCTCTTCTTTTAGGTATAAAATAAAAAGTAGCTACAATGAAAAATATTACTTGCGTACTTTTCGATATGGATGGTGTAATGATTGATACAGAAGCCCAATATGACATATTCTGGAAACGTGCCGGAGAAAGATATAACATCAGTATCCCTAATTTCGAAAAGGTTATTAAAGGAACTACTCTTCCAAATATACTCAAAAAATATTTTTCAGAATGTACTAAAGAAGAATTAGATAATCTGGTTGCCGATCTGGACAAATTCGAATCACAAATGCAGTACCCCGAAATACCAGGATCGGTACACTTTGTAGAAAAGCTAAAAAATAAAGGACTCAAAGTTGGTTTAGTAACCAGCTCTACTGATACTAAGTTAATTGGAGTATACAGAGAGAAACATTTAGATACACTGTTCGATACTATTGTTTCTGCAGCAAGAGTAGTAAATGGTAAACCTGCTCCCGACTGCTACCTGTTAGCAGCAAAGGATCTTGAGGTAGATCCTAAAGATTGCATTGTCTTCGAAGATTCATTTGCTGGTATCGAAGCAGGGCAATCGGCTGGTATGATAGTTATCGGTCTCTCAACGACACACCCTGCTGATAAAATAGCAGAAAAAGGTGTAAAAGTTATTCCAAATTTCGAAGGTTTCACATATGAAGCAATGTTAGAGCTAGTGAAATAAACTTATTTTATTACTTTTGCATGTCAAAAAAAATAGAAATGTATACACACGATCTTTGTTGCGTTGGTCACATCACCTTAGATAAGGTAGTAACTCCGAAAAAAACTGTACATATGCCGGGCGGCACCGCTTTTTATTTTTCGCATGCCATCCGCCATTTCAACGATATAGATTATACTCTTGTCACTTCTTTAGCCGAATCAGAAATGGCTGTTGTAGACGATCTGCGTTCTAAAAATGTAGAAGTTAGTGTAATCCCAAGCCGACATTCGGTCTACTTCGAAAATATATATGGCGAAAATCAAAACAATCGTACTCAAAGGGTATTAGCCAAAGCCGATCCATTTTCTGTTGACGGGCTAAAAGATACCAATGCAAAAATATATTTGCTGGGAGCTTTACTGGCTGATGATTTCCCCATCGAACTGGTAGAATACCTATCCACAAAAGGACAAATAGCTATAGACTGTCAAGGCTATTTACGCGAAGTAAGAGATCAAAATGTTTATCCTATCGATTGGAACAATAAACTGGAAACACTGAAATATGTTCAATTCCTGAAAGTAAATGATCTGGAAATGGAAGTCCTTACAGGAATAAAAGACATAAAACAAGCAGCACAACAATTATACGATTGGGGTGTAAAAGAAGTACTTGTTACATTGGGTAGCCTAGGTTCTGTTATATACGATGGTAAAGATTTCTATAAAATCCCAGCATACAAACCTACAGAAGTTGTAGATGCTACAGGCTGTGGCGATACGTATGTTACAGGCTATTTATACAAACGAGCAAAAGGAGCAAGTATAGAAGAAGCCGGAAAATTTGCTGCTGCAATGGCTACTATCAAAATAGAAGCTTCGGGACCTTTCAATGGAACAAAAGAAGATGTTGAGGAGAGAATTAATACAGCGGAGCAAATAATGCCTGTTTTATAATATTTCCATCCGAATACAATTGTTTATGAGCTTTAATGGAAGGAAATATCAATTTTACCTGATTTTCGGGAATATTGAAAAAGGTAAAGGGCCTTGGACTCAATCAGAATGGTATAATTCATTCGAACCATTATTCTCCAAACTATTACAACAATCCTCTGGGTTTGAAAAGACAGGAATCAGAGTCTTGGAGTATAAAAAAGAAGTGGATGGTTCTCAATCTAATGTAAAACTTGGCAGGTTGAAATGGGATAAAAAGTCTCATGATAAATGGACACTTCTAAGTAATGATAATAGAGAATTTACTCACTTCGAATCTTGGACCCCCATTTGGACTGTTTGCGAAAAGAATAATACTGCACCAGACATATACATTTCTATTTGGAACGAACATTATTTAGGAGAGAATAAACATTACCAGTTCGACTCATTTATTGTAATAGCTATAGCTGAAGACCTTAAAACTGATAACACTGAAATAATCAAAAATTTATCAAAAAATTTCAACGCCAAAAGAACTGTATTCAATATTCGAACTTGGGGACGAGGAAAGTATGATGAAAGTGAAACATGGAAGTTTAACAACTGGATACAAGATACATCTAGTTTTGGCGTATATAAAAAAGGTAGTACTTTAAATTTTCATGATACTAAATTTGAGGATATTGAATTTGAACCATATTGGAATATCATAGAATAATACAAACTTTCAAACAGATTGATACATAATCTTACAACATGAAATTCGAAGGAATAGATAAAAATAAAGCCCACCCCAGATCAATAGAACTCATGACAGATGATTTCCTCTGGAGTGCATCTGACGAATTATCTCCTTTTGGTTCTGATGAAGGGCATACTGCGTTATGTGAATTCAGAAGATGGCGCAAGAAGAATAAGAAAATATCCGTAGGCTATTGCATTGCCTGGGTAATTGAAAGCGTTGGTGAATTTACGGATTACGAAGAATACGATGAAGAAAATCTCGTAAACGAAGACAAGGTTAATGAACAGATAAACAATCCGGACTTCGATGACCATCAATATATCTTCACACTTGATACTTCTGTTATTGCAACGGCATTAGGTCAGTTAGTAGATGAAGGACTGATTGAAGTTGAATATAAATATTATGTTCAAGTAGCTATAAATCGTCTGAGAATCTGGGCAAGCCTACACAAAGAATGGAAATACAAAGATGAATACATAAGACGATTAAATATAATAGAAAAAATTCTGGAAAAAGCATAAAATAAAAAAGCACGAGAACAATCCCGTGCTTTTTTATTTTATCGGCTCAGCTTATTTTTGAGAAAATGTTTCTGGATATTTAACCGGATACAGAGTTTCACCACCCAGCAGTCTCAGGTAAGTAGTAAATTCTCTTTTTCCGTCTTCCATTTCTATTACCCTGCAACCGTTCTTCCCTAAATTATTATATACTGTATTTCCTCCCGAATAGCGTCCGTATGCAAGATAAATACCATAATAGTCTCCTATGTAGTCATTATCGTGATCATGTCCTACAAACGTTCCCATTACATCTCCTGATTGTTTCATTGCTGCAAACATACCTGTATTGAGCTTTCCGTTGCATTCATCTTCCTTTTTATCTCCTATTATCTTGGCATCCTTAGCTGTTGTCATCAACGGATATTCCGCAAATGGAATATGAAAAAATGCCAATGCCGGATATGGTGTATTCTCATTACTCTGAGTATATGCAGCACTTTCTTTTTTAAACCATTCTACTTGATTAGGATGAAACCAATTGTACGTTCCCAATCCCTTTATTGGCGTATAAGCCCCGGAATCGAGAAAATACAGTAAAGTCTCAATATCTTTATTTTCCTTATCCTTAACTTCTAAAATAAAGTTCCCTACTCCAAACAAAGCTTTGTCTCCCGATTGCGCCAAACAGAAAGGTTTCTCCACCACATAATCCATTAACTCCTGACGCGACATCCCAAATTCATCATCATGATTTCCAAAAACATACGTCCATGGGATATTACGGCTGATAACAGGAGCGAAAACTTCATCCAAGCCTTCTTTTACAGGCTTTGCCCATATCACATCTCCTGTAAATACAACCAAATCAGGCTTCTCGGCATCCAATACTTCATTTATTAATTCTATTGCCACAGCAGACTCCTTTACATCCTTTTTATAATGTACATCTGTAAACTGTACAATCTTGAATTTGCCATCATTATTAAACCTCAATCCTGGTTTCTGGGCATATACTACAAATGTTAAAGTAAATAGAAATGTAAATAATACAATTTTTTTCATGGTATTTTATTTAATGTAATGAGGGCGAAAAACTCCGCCCCCATTTTTTATTTCTCAATATTTTTTGGCTTATCTTTTTATACCGTTACGTTTCAGTAAAGCGTCAACTGTAGGTTCCTGACCTCTGAATTTAACATATAAACTCATAGGCTCTTCTGTATTCCCTTTTTCCAGAACGTTCTCACGGAACGATTGAGCCGTTTCCTTATTAAAGATACCGGTTTCTTTAAACAATGAAAATGCATCCGCGTCCAACACTTCCGCCCATTTATATCCATAATACCCGGCGGCATAACCTCCTGAGAATATATGACTGAATGAAGTAGACATAGAAGTACCTTCTACTGTAGGGAGCAATGCTGCTTTCTGCATAGCCTTACGCTCAAATGAAATAACATCTCCCGTATATGACTGATTCAATGTATGCCATGCCATATCCAATAGCCCGAATGACAATTGACGATAGCACAGATATCCAGCGTTATAATTAGCTGCATCTACTAATTTCTGAACCAGTTCAGCCGGAATTTTTTCTCCAGTTTTATAGTGCACTGCAAATTTATCCAGATACTCTTTTTCTGTCAGCCAGTTTTCCATTATCTGAGATGGAAGCTCCACAAAGTCATGCAGTACATTTGTTCCTGACAAAGACTCATAAGTACATTTCGTTAACATACCATGCAATGCATGTCCAAACTCGTGTAAGAATGTCTCAACCTCATCAAATGTCAAAAGGGCTGGCTCCGTTTCAGTCGGACGGGTAAAATTCATTACGATAGCAATATGTGGACGCGAATCTTTTCCTTTTTCAATATACTGTCCTTTAAAGTCTGTCATCCATGCGCCTTGTCTTTTTCCTTCACGCGGATGAAAATCAGTAAAAAGCACTGATAAGAAATTTCCTTTTTCGTCTAATACATCAAATGCCTCAACTTCGGGATGATAGACAGGTATCTTTGTGTTCTTCTTAAATGTGATACCATATAAATCTGTAGCCAAACCGAACACTCCCTTCTTTACATTCTCCAATTCGAAATATGGACGTACCATTTCGTCACTTACACTATATTTAGCATCCTTCAGTTTCTCCGAATAATAAGACCAGTCCCAAGGCATCAGGTCTATCGCTTTGCCCTCCATTCCTACAGCAAAACCTTCTACCAGCTTCACATCTTCGCGGGCAGCTGTTGCATATGCATTCAGCAAATCATTTAATAATCCGTAAACATGTTCTTTATCTTTGGCCATTTTGTTACGCAATACATATGTTGCATAATCAGGATAACCTAAGAGATTAGCTATCTGCATACGGGTTTGCGCTATATCCCTTACTATTTGCTGATTATCGAATTCCCCTCCTGCTACACATTTTGTATTATAAGCCATATATAGTTTTTCACGCAGATCGCGACGAGAAGAATACTTCATAAATGCAATATAGCTGGGAGCTGACAAGTCGAACATATAGCCTTCTTTGCCTTTACTTTTCGCTTTCGCGACTGCTGCATCTCTTGCCATTTGAGGCAATCCGGCAAGATCATCCTCATTTGTTAATAACATTTCGAACTTGTTACCTTCCTTCAATGCATTTTGCCCGAATGTAAGAGTTAGCCCACTCAGTTTCTGCGATAGTTCTTTATACTTATCTCTGTCAGCACCTACTAATGTAGCCCCACTGTTTTCAAATCCACGGTATGTCTTTTCTACCAAACGGATTTGCTCCGGATTCAAACCTGATTCAAAGCGTTTGTCATACACCGCTTTCACTTTTTGAAACAAGCCTTCATTCAGATTTATTTCATTTGAGTGAGCAGATAATTTTGGCTGTATTCGTTGAGCGATTTCCAACATTTCGTCATCACTCTCTGCGCTCAACAGATTGAAGAACACAGGCGTAACTTTGGATAACAACCTGCCTGATTCTTCCAATGGAAGTATTGTATTATCAAAAGTAGGTACAGCCTTATTTTTTACGATCTTGTCTACTTCTGTTATATGTTCTTTGATGCCCTTATCTACCGCCGGCTCATAATGAGCATTTTTGATTTTATCGAATGGTGGTGTACCATATGGAGTTTTATAAGTTGAAAAAAAAGGATTCTGAGCTTGAATTGTTGTCATTGTTATTATTAATAATAGTGTGACTGATAAAAATTTTCGCTTCATATAATTATTTAATTTAAGGTGTGTGAAGTTATTTCCAAGTTGTTACTTCGTCTACCGAAAAACGAACTGTATCCTTACCCCCTTCATCGGCCTTACCAATAGAAAGCACAAGAACAGGTATATAACGGTTTACATCCAACTCCAATGCTTCTGTAAGCTCTTTACGCAGGAAGCCTCCAATAGGATTAGTATCATAACCATAGTTTTTTGCCGATAGCATCAACTGCATTGCAACAAAACCGCAATCGAGCATAATAGAATTTTTCAGTCTATCTTCAGTATATCCTGCTCCATACCCCGATATAACTTCCAACATTCTGGCCTTATATTCCGGCGAAATCAAATTATACTCTACATTAGCAGACAAAATCTTGTCTGCGGATGCATAATTTTGCATATCTCCATAGATAGCAATTACAGCCGAAGATGTCTCCCATTGCAATTGATTGAACATCATATATGGTTTAACAAACTCTTTACCTTCAGGTGTATCGAATATGAAAAAACGCCAGGGCTGCAAATTAAAAGAAGATGGTGCAGACATTGCATCCTGCAAAATATTTGTCAATTCTTCTCTACTTATTTTAACCGACGGATCGTATTTTCTGATCGATGTACGTTTCAAAAACAGGCTGTTAGCCTCATTCACTACATTTTTTATTTGCATATTATCTTTTTATTTTCAAATATTACACATAGACCAAACAAAGGTATAAAATCTCCTCCAAAAACCTTATCTTTGCAAATCAAATAAAGAAATTCATCAAATTTTACATTAACAGGCAGATATGAATACTTTTTTCGATTATTTGCCGTTATAAATCTAAGAGTAATTAGAACCGGTTATGATAGACTATATAAAAGGAGAAATCGCAGAATTGACTCCTGCTTCCGTTAGTGTGGAGACTTACGGAATAGGATATTTTATAAACATCTCGTTGAATACCTATACCAAGCTCTCAGGGAAGAAAGACGTAAAACTTTATATATACGAAGCAATAAGAGAGGATGCGCATCAATTATTTGGCTTTTTTGACAAACAGGAACGGGAACTATTCCTACTCCTGATAAGCGTTTCGGGCATTGGGGCCGGAACTGCCCGGATGATTCTTTCCTCTATGAACCCACAAGAACTTTCAAGTGTTATAGCATCAGGCAATGCTGATATGCTAAAAACTGTGAAAGGAATAGGTCTTAAAACAGCTCAACGTGTGATTGTCGACCTAAAAGATAAGATTAAAACAACAGGTATCGAACAAGTCGAAATGTTTGCAATGTCTTCTCCTGCAGCAGAAGAAGCTATTGCAGCTTTAGTTATGCTAGGTTTTCCTCAACAGGCATCACAAAAAGCAGTAGGGAAAATAATGAAAGATAAGCCTGACAGTAGTGTAGAACAAATAATTAAAACGGCTTTAAAGATGTTATAACGAAGGTTTCATAATTTCATGTTCCAAAATTTCAAGATTGATTGACACATATATTATAAAATCTTGAAATCTTGAAATCTTGAAATCTTGAAATCTTGAAATCTTGAAATCTTGAAATCTTGAAAAAATATATAAAATATTTATCCGTCATTACGCTTTCAGCTATTTCCATAAGCTTGTTTTCCGGTATTACCGGTGAGACAAGTAAAGCTGTATTGCCACTTGATGAATTATATATTTTGACAGAAGATACCTTACCTCGTTATCCGGTAAAGAAAACTCAGATAACATCTATTGAGGATATAAAAGCTAATCCTCCTGCCGACCTGAAGAATCCTGCAAATATAAAAACAACAGTAGAGTTCGATCCTAAAACCAACAAATATATCTTCAGGACAAAAGTGGGCGATACAGAGATAGGTATCCCCTATTCCATGACTCCTGAAGAATACCTGGATTATAGGCTAAAACTATCAATGAACAATTATTTCAAACAAAAAAATACAGAAGCTTATAGCAACAGAGATAATGATGAAGAATTTTCCTTAAAAGACATAAAACTAAATATAGGCCCGGCCGAAAGAATATTTGGGCCGGGAGGTTTACGGCTTACCACATATGGCTATGTAGAAGCCTCTATGGGATTTAAACATACAAGTAGCGAAAATCCTACATTATCGGAACGCAACCGTAGCAAAACAGCTTTCGAATTTAAAGAAGATATACAAATGAGTGTCAAAGCTTCTGTCGGAGATAAGATTAACTTCGACATGAATTATGACACAAAAGCCATGTTCGATTTCGACTCTAAAAAATTGAAACTGGGATACGAAGGAAAAGAAGATGAGATAATCAAAAAAATAGAAGCCGGAAATGTAAGCATGAGCACCACAAACTCTCTTATTAATGGAGGTACATCCTTGTTTGGTATCAATGCTGAACTTCAATTTGGTAAACTTCGGGTAAATACAGTTGTCTCTCAACAGGAAGCCGAATCTCGTACCCAAAATACCAAAGGTGGTGTACAGACAAATGAATTCTCATTCAAGGCTGACCAATACGACGAGAATCGTCACTTCTTCCTGTCTCATTACTTTAGAGACAATTACGATAAGTTTATGGAAAAATTCCCATATATTCAATCACCTGTCAATATTACGAAGGTTGAAGTATGGATAACCAATAAAAACGCCGATTTTGACCAAACCCGCAACATTGTAGCATTCGCAGACATTGCTGAACGTAACAATATAAAAAACACCAGTTTATGGACTGCCAACTCCAGCCAACCCGAGGCGCCAAGTAACGCGGCAAATAACTTATATGAGAAAGTTACCGCAAATGCTGCATTTGATGGTGTAAGAGATATTACACGGGTAAATGGAGTTTTAGAAGCAAATCTATTAGAAAGCGGCCTCGATTTCGAAAAAATAGAAAGTGCCCGTCTTCTTACATCCACTGAATATACTTTCAATTCTCAATTAGGATACATTTCATTAACATCTGCTTTGAGAGCCGATGAAGTATTGGCTGTTGCATATCAATATACAATGAAAGGTGAGTCTTACCAGGTAGGTGAATTATCGTCCGACATTGTAGACCAAGATAATACATCATCCGGTTCTAACTCCAGAGCCGGAGCATTGATGGTCAAATTACTAAAACCTATATCATTGTCGCCTCGTTCCTACACTTGGAATCTGATGATGAAAAACGTGTATAAGATTAGCGACTATGCTATACAAAAAGATAATTTCCGTCTAAATATCTCATATCAGTCTGATACAACAGGTACATATCTAAATTACCTGACCGAAGGCAATGTAAAAGATCAGTTACTTATAAGGGTCATGAATCTGGACAGGCTAGACTCACGCGAAAATGAAAGGCCTAACGGAGATGGTATATTCGACTATGTAGAAGGATATACAGTAAATTCTCAAAATGGACGTATCATTTTCCCTGTAGCAGAACCTTTTGGTAGCCACTTGCGAAAAAAAATAGGAAATAGTACTATTGCTGATAAATATGTATACCAACAGTTATATGACTCTACCCTTACTGTAGCCCGCCAGATAGCAGAAAAGAATAAATTTCGCATATACGGATCATACAGAGGTTCGGGGTCAAACAGTTCGATGATAAACCTGGGACAACAAAACGTACCTCAGGGTTCTGTACGCCTAATGGCCAATGGAACCGCATTGACCGAGGGTGTTGATTATATTGTTGATTATCAGAATGGAATTGTCACTATTATCAATCAAACCCTTATAGACTCTAATGCTCAGGTTCAGGTTATGAGTGAAGGGCGTACTGCATCTATGCAAAGAAGAACATTGCTGGGATTAAACCTTAGCTATGACATAACCAAAAACTTTAATGTGGGAGGTACTATCATGCATATGTATGAAAAGCCTCTGACAACAAAAGTAGAAATAGGCAACGAATCTCTAAAAAATACACTCTGGGGGCTGAATACATCATATCGCACCGAATCGATGTGGCTGACAAATCTTGTAGATAAACTGCCTTTTGTAGAAGCAACAGTTCCATCACAAATCAGTTTTAATGCCGAATTCGCCCAAATGATTCCCGGACATTACAAAGGAAATGATTCTGGCGGTTACTCCTATCTTGATGATTTCGAAACAGCAGAGTCGAGAATAGACATCAAAAGTGCATATGCTTGGTCGCTGTCATCAATGCCTATCGACAAGTCAAACGGAGTTATTGATATACCAATCTCTACCGATACTTTAGCTTTCGGTAAAGGCAGAGCCATGCTCTCATGGTTTACCATCGACCCTATATTCAACCGTAAAGGATCTTCGTTGACTCCTCAACACATAAAAGACGACAAAGATCAATTATCCGACCACTTTGTAAGAGAAATAGGACTGCACGAAATTTATCCAAATAAAGATATCTCTTTCGACAGGGCAGCTACAATATCTGCATTAAACCTCTCATATTACCCAAAAGAAAGAGGTCCTTACAATCTGGATGCAACAGATATTGACCAGAATGGCGACTTACTTTTCCCTGAAAAAAGATGGGGTGGTATGATGCAAAAGATGAGCGTTACCGATTTTGAAGCATCCAACATCGAATATATCGAATTCTGGCTGATGGACCCTTTTGTGTACAATAATCAGGCTGACAGGTTTACCAGTGGAGGCGACTTGTACTTCAATCTGGGAGAAATATCGGAAGATATTCTGAAAGACGGGCGCAAATTCTACGAAAACGGACTTCCTGTAAATGTTGATAACGAAGACGATTATGTAGACAAAACAATATGGGGAAAAGTGCCGAAAAGACAATCTACCGTTTTAGCATTCGACGACAATGCAAATGCCCGCAGAAGGCAAGATGTGGGCTTAAATGGACTTAGTTCAGAAGATGAAAGAACATACTCCACATACGAAAAATTCATTGCCGATTTCAGAGCTAAAGTAACCAATCAGGATGCGATAGATAAAGTTTTGGAAGATCCGGCAAAAGATAATTTTCATTTTTACAGAGGCTCAGATTACGACCGCGATCAGGTAAGTATACTCGACCGATATAAGTTCTATAATGGTACAGAAGGTAATTCCCGGTCTACAGACGATTCTCCTGAAAGTTATTCCACTGCAGCCCGTACCGTACCCGATGTGGAAGACATCAACCAGGATAATACTTTAAATGAAACAGAAGCATACTATCAATATAAAATTGAACTAAAGCCTACCAAAATGGAGATTGGCGACAATTATATTGTTGATAAACGTACCCTGCCTGTAGAACTTCGTAATGGAAAAAGTGAAGACATAACATGGTATCAATTTAAAATACCTGTTCGCCAGTACGACAAAAAAGTAAATATTCAGGACTTTAAGAGCATCCGTTTTATGCGCATGTTCTTACATAATTTTAAAGAAACTACATTCTTACGTTTTGCTACAATGCAACTTGTAAGAGGTGACTGGCGTATATATGAACCTACTTTAAATAAAGGTGATGCTCCATCCGGAAGTGGCACATTAGATCTCTCAACAGTTAATATTGAAGAAAATTCTGAGAGACAACCTGTCAATTATGTTCTCCCTCCGGGAATCAGCAGGTCGATAGACCCTCAACAAGCTCAAATGATACAAGATAACGAACAATCTTTATCTTTAAGAATAACCGATCTGGATGCAGGAGATGCTCGTGCAACATATAAAAATACTTATTATGATTTAAGACGCTACAAACGACTTCAACTATTTACTCATGCCGAAGAGTTTATCAATGGCCCTGAACTAAGCAAAGGTGACTTTACAGTATTCCTCCGTTTGGGTTCCGATTATAAAAACAACTATTACGAATATGAAATACCTTTATCTATAACAGCACCAGGCAATAACCAAAGTGCTGCTGTATGGCCTGTAGAGAATATGTTCGATTTTCCATTAGAATTATTGAAAGATGTGAAATTGAACAGAAACAGAGAAAAAAGAAAGGCCGGTTCTCAAGTTACCTACACAAAATTATATTCAGAATACGACCCTGATAAGCAAAACAATAAAGTAAGTGTAATGGGTAATCCTTCCTTATCTGAAATCAATGTAATTATGATTGGGGTACGTAATAATACGAATGTCACAAAATCGGCAGAAGTCTGGGTTAATGAATTAAGGCTTACCGACTTTGACGAAGAAGGAGGATGGGCTGCACAAGGAAACCTCAATATTGCATTATCTGATTTGGGAACCTTTAGCTTATCAGGTAGAAAAGAAACTGTAGGCTTTGGTGCAATAGACCAAAGATTGAATGAGAGAAGGTCTGACGATTATTATACATACAGTGTTGCAGCCAGTGTAGAACTTGGAAAATTCCTCCCCGAAAAAGCGAAGGTCAGCATACCATTATATTACTCTTATTCCAATGAGACAACCACACCTAAATATGATCCATTCGATCAGGATGTTACCTTAAATGAATCACTCAGCCTTGTATCTACTAAGGCGGAGAAAGATTCGATCAAGGGACTGGCTCAGGAAAAGACTACCACTCGCAGCATAAGCCTCAATAATGTAAGGGTTAATATCCAGAGTAAAACTCCAATGCCATACGACCCGGCTAACTTTAGCTTCGGTTACTCATATAGCAAAGCTGAAACTAAAAATCCAACTACTGTATACGATCTGGCTCAACATTATAAAGGATCCTTTAACTATTCATACACTCCTCTGGTTAAGACATGGGAACCTTTCAAGAATGTAAAAAGCAAATCCGGCGCCGCCAAATTCGCGAAATCATTAGGATTTAACTATGTACCGTCAAGTATATCTTTTAATTCTCTTATAACACGAGATTATTCTGAAACAGCCCTACGGGATATAGAAAATTATGTATTGGGTAGTGGGGAAAGTACAAATAAACAATTTCTTTCATGGAGTCAATCTTTTATGTGGGAAAGAGATTTCAATATCAATTGGGATTTTACTAAAAACTTTAAGTTTGCATTCCAATCAGGAACTACAGCCGAAATAGAAGAACCATATCTCCAGGTCAATAAAAAATTAAACAGAGACGATTACGAAATATGGAAAGATTCTGTTATGCGCAGCTTATGGAGTTTGGGAGATCCTCTTTCATACAGGCAGATTGTCAGGGCCAGTTATCAACTACCATTTAAAAATATCCCGGCTATGGATTGGGTAACTTCCGCTGTTAACTATACAAGTGGGTACCAATGGGAACGTGGAGCTAGAGTAGATAGTGTGGAGATAGGTAATACTATAAATAATAACATTACTATAGAACTGAACAACAGATTCAATCTCACCGGTTTATACAACAAATGGGAGTTTCTTCGTAATGTAAACAATCGCTTCGACTCCAGACGAAGGAGAACTCAATCCCCTACCCAAAGACAACGAGAACGGGAAAGCAGAGCAAAAGTGCAAAGATATACTCAGGTAGTAAACCTGAAAAGGGATACAACGTTTACTATTAACCACGGCTTAAACTCTAAAAAACTGGAAGTAACAGCTAAGAAGAATGGCAAACCATATTCAGTAAAGTATAAACGTATAGATGAGAATACAATACGGATTACCAATAAAGATACTGTAGCCATAGAATTAAACATCTTAACCAAGATCAATGAGCCGGGTACAAGTTCTCAGATATTAAAAGATATTGCTGAGTATTCAGCCAGAGGATTGATGTCCGTCCGATCTATCAGTTTCAATTATGCTCGACGAAACGAAACTTATATTTCAGGTTTCAGACCGGGTATAGGAGATGCTTTCGGTCAAAAAAACTCCCCTTACGGACTAGCTCCGGGACTTGGTTTTGCATTTGGCTTTGATGGAGGAGAAGATTATATACAAAAATCGCTCGACCGGGATTGGCTGGTTATGAATACAGATAATAATATTACTCCTGCTATTTACAACACTTCCGAAAAATTTGAATTCAGGGCACAGGTCGAACCAATTAAGGACCTACGTATTGAATTAAATGCAAACAGGGAAAACAATGAAAGAACAGAAGTGCAATATATGTTCGAAGGCTCGCCATCAACACAGGGCGGTAGTTTCTCTATGACTACAATCACTTTAGCAACATCATTAAGAAGTAGCAATGCAAAAAATAATTATCATTCGAAAGCCTTCAATAAGTTCCTCGAAAACAGGAATACTATAAAAGAAAGACTGGACGCTAGGTACGGAAATCTATCTAATCAACCAATAGGATTACAAAATGATATAAATATAAACTCAGCAGACGTACTTATACCGGCCTTTATATCGGCATATACAGGAAAAGATGCGAATGGTGTATCTTTATCTGCCTTCCCTTCTTTACTTTCGATGCTTCCTAACTGGTCTATCACATACGATGGCCTAATAAGTATACCATTTATAAAAAGTAAATTCAAGTCGATACGTTTAAGTCATAATTACACAGGTGTGTATCAGGTCAGCAACTATACATCCCATTCAGGCTGGGAAGAAATAGAAGATGGCTTAGGGTATATACGTGATGTTTTAGGAGGCAACCCTGTCCCATCTTCAGCTTACAATATATCATCAGTTGGTATATCTGAAATATTCAGGCCATTAATAGGCGCCGATGGAACACTCAATAATAATATGTCAATCAGTACCCGTTACAATAATAGCCGGACACTGACTTTAAATATGGCATCTTACCAGGTAATAGAAGCACTCCAAAGAGAATTTGTTTTTGGATTGGGATACAGAATAGACGAATTTAACCGTTTAATAGGTATAGGTACAAATAGTACCAAACAGTTTAATAACGATTTGAACATAAAAGCGGACATTTCGCACAAAACCACAGAGGCTTTACTGCGAAAAATTCAGGATAATTATACGCAAGCTACAAGTGGAACAACTGTAATCACGTTAAAAATATCAGCAGATTACACAATGAGCAGGTCTTTAACTCTTCGGGCATTTTTTGATAGAATCTTAAATAAACCGCTAATTTCGGCCTCCTCATACCCTACAACGAACAGTAATTTTGGAATAAGTCTTAAATTTACTTTAATGCAATAAAAAATATTTATAAGTTTGTATTAAAAAAAAAATTCATTTATGTTTATTTTTTCAAATGTTAAACAATATCTTTGCTTTAATTGTTAATTAATTAGATCAAAGAAATAAATAAATTGCAAGTATGTATTACATTATTTTGACTGATTAAGAAAGGCTAAACAATGAAGAAATCTACGATATGGATATTAGCTGTAATAATGGCAATCGCATTTTTTAGCCTGTTATATTTGCAGATAACATATCTAAATGAGTCGATTGGTTTTAGAAGAGACTTGTTTAATGATAAAGTAAACAGAAGCCTTTCGAAGGTATCCAGAGATCTGGAAGTAGACCAGACTAAAAAATACCTGAACGAAGGTTTTGTAGAAACCCAGAAAAAAGAAGCTGCTTATAACAGAGCTTTAAAAAAACAGTTACAGGAAGAGACCGTAACTCATCAGGAAAGGGTGAAAATGACAGCTGAAGGGGCTGATTTTAATATGGAGTATAGTATTTCCAGATCAGTAAGCAGACCCAACAATCAGGTTTTTCAATCGCCAACCAAAAAAGGTACTAATGCAATATCAAGAACTATATTTGATATGCAAGACGAACAAAAGAAAAGGTTCCTCTACGAAAGCGATGTGATGAACGAAGTCATAAACCAAATACTGAATACCTCAAGTAATGTCTCTATAGATGAGCGTGTGAATTTGAAAGCATTAGAAACAAACATACGCAATGAGTTAAAGTATAATGACATAGAGTTGCAATTTCAGTATGAGGTAGTTGATAAAAATAACAGGCCGCTATACAGGCAACCGTTATTTGCTATGGAAGGAAAGAAAGCTGACTTTTCTCAACCATTATTTCCGAACGACCCACCTGAAAAAGTGACATACTTGAAAGTATATTTTCCTGACAAAGAGAAGTATTTATTCAGTGAGGTATCATTTTTGTACCCTGCAATATTATTTACTTTCATACTGTTAGTAACTTTCATTATTATCATATACGCTATTTTCCGGCAAAAGCGTTTATCGGAAATGAAAAATGATTTTATGAACAATATGACACACGAGCTGAAAACTCCGGTGTCTACAATATCCCTTGCAGCCCAGATGCTAAAAGACGGCTCGATAATAAAATCGCCCGAAGTCTTTAAACATATCTCAGGTGTCATTAATGACGAAACAGAACGTCTGAGCTTTCAGGTAGAAAAGGTATTACAAATGTCTTTGTTCGAAAAACAAAAGGCTACCTTGAAAATGAAAGAACTGGATGCAAACGACATTGTTGTACATGTAGCAAATACATTCCAGCTGAAGGTTGAAAAGTTTGGCGGAAATCTCGATATAGATTTGGAGGCTACAGAATCGACTATCAATGCAGACAAAATGCATTTTACGAATGTACTGTTCAATCTGCTTGACAATGCAGTGAAATACAGACAGGAGAATGTCCCTTTGGAGCTAATGATACGTACATGGAACAACAATAATAAATTATATATATCAGTTGAAGACAATGGTATAGGAATTAAGAAGGAATATGTGAAGAAGATCTTCGATCGTTTTTACCGGGTATCTACCGGAAACAGACACGATGTCAAAGGATTCGGACTTGGACTTGCGTATGTTAAAAAGATAGTGGAAGATCATAAAGGTACAATAAAAGCAGAGAGTGACTTAGGAAAGGGTACCAAATTTATTATTTGCTTACCCCTTATGAAAAATAGCGAACAACTCAAATAAATTGTAAATAAGTAAGTTATGGAAGAAAGATTGAAATTATTTTTATGTGAAGACGACGAGAATCTCGGAATGCTACTGAGAGAGTATCTTCAAGCTAAAGGTTATGACACTGACCTTTACATTGACGGTGAAGTAGGCTACAAAGGCTTTGTTAAAGAAAAGTACGATCTATGTATATTAGATGTGATGATGCCTAAAAAAGACGGAATCACTCTTGTAAAAGAAATTCGTGCTATCAATACAGAAATCCCTATTATATTCTTAACAGCTAAGAATATGAAAGATGATATTCTGGAAGGATTTAAAGCCGGAGCAGACGATTATATAACTAAACCTTTCAGTATGGAAGAACTTGTTCTTCGTATCGAGGCTATTTTCCGTCGTGTTAAAGGAAAGAGAACCAAAGAGCAACAAGTTTACCAGTTTAGCAATATGACTTTCGATACTCAAAAACAAATTTTGACTATCAATGGTAATAGTACTAAACTTACAACTAAAGAAGCAGAATTGCTTGCCCTTCTTTGTGCCCATGCAAATGATATTCTTGAAAGAAATCATGCATTGAAACAAATTTGGGTAGACGACAACTACTTCAATGCTCGTAGTATGGACGTATATATTACTAAGTTGCGTAAACTATTGAAACCGGATCCAAGTATCGAAATCATCAATATACATGGTAAAGGTTACAAACTGATCGCACCGGTAAATGAAGAAGAAAGCGCTGAATAAGCAGACTTTATTAATATTAAAAAGGATGGTATAATTATACCATCCTTTTTTGTCCACTATACAAGTTAATCAATCTTTTGTTATCAAAACCTAATTTTTCGCCATCAAAGTTTGCATATACTCTAAAATGATATTTCTATTTTTACTTTATTTCCTTTTTTCATTGGCAATGATAATTTGCCATTCTCATTCTTATAATCTTTGATACCTGATATATTGAGTTTTCCTTCCGGAGTTTTTAAAATAAATTCATTTGAAACTATAGCTTCTATCTGGATATCAGTTACCCTTCCGCCTTTCCATTCGAAATCTACCTTTGCTCCTCCCCGTATTTTTATTCCGCGCACTTTGCCCTCTTTCCATCCCGAAGGAACAGAAGGAAGTAATTCTATATACCCTTCATGGCTTTGTAGTAGCATTTCACCAATCCCAGCCGATCCGCCAAAATTACCGTCTATTTGCATTGGAGGATGGGCACTAAACAGGTTAGGATAAGTTCCACGCCCTTCACCTGCTGGCTTCAACAAGTCACCGATAAGCTTATATGCCCGTTCACCATCTTTAAGCCTTGCCCAAAAGTTGATTTTCCATGCCATAGACCATCCTGTAGACTCATCTCCCCGACGATTTAATGTCGTTTTGGCAGCTTCCATTAGCTCAGGAGTTTTTTCGTAGGTCAATTCATACCCCGGATGCAATCCGTAAAGCTGCGACACATGACGATGATGTACGTCTGCTTCCTTATAGTCTTCGAGCCACTCCATTATCTGCCCATACTTACCTATTGTTGTAGGAGCTAGTTGTTCCTTCTTCAACGAAAGTGTATTGGTCCAATCTTTATCTATATCCAGTATTTGAGCAGCCAGAGTCACATTGGCAAACAATTCCCTTATAATCTGATTGTCCATTGTAGAACCGGCACAAATACTAACCTTGTCATTTTCCGGTGTTATATATACATTTTCCGGTGAAGTAGTTGGTGCTGTCACCAAGTATCCATTGTTAGGGTCCTCTATAAGCATATCTTCGAAAAACTGGGCAGCACCTTTCATTGCCGGATATACCGATTTAAGATATTCCTTATCCTGAGTATATAAATAATGTTCCCAAAGATGCTGACAAAGCCATGCACCGGCAGTATTAGTTGCGCCCCATGAAGGATTTTCGGAAGGTGAAGTAAATCCCCACACATTACCAAGTATATGTGTAACCCATCCCCTGCTATTATAATAAATACGGGCTGTTTTTTCTCCGGGAGATACCAGCGATTTTACATAATCGACTAACGGTCGATGTAATTCGGATAAATCAAACATTTCTGCACCCCACAGATTCATTTGCAAATTGATATTTAGGTGATAGTCTCCATTCCAGGGCGTATATATCTGTGGAGCCCATAGCCCCTGCAAATTTGGAGGAAGTCCGCCTTCACGCGTAGATGATATCAAAAGGTAACGCCCATATTGCATATAAAGTGCAGCCAGATCGTAATCGGTTTTATCGGCAACAAATGCTTCAAGCCTTTTATTTATTGGTAATCCCGAATTTTGATTCTTTGCCAAAGTAATATCTACCCTGTCGAAAAGTTCGCGATATTTATTAGTATGTCCTTTTTTCAGACTATCGTATTTTTCCTTATCTGCCTTTTTCAACAAATCGAAAACCTGTGCGGTTGCATCATTCCCTTTATAATCTGTAGCCAGTGAAACCAATAGAATAACTTCATCGGCTTCTTTTACCTCAATATCTTTTGGCGATTTTCCTGTAAAATGACTTACATACTCGCCCCCTTTCTTCAGCAACTTGATATTCCCAAAGAATTGCATTGGCTTATGCCCTTCTTCGGCATCAGTATTACCTGTTATCCATAATGTATTATTTTTAGCCGATACATTATAATTCTGGTCGCGCCCGAATGATATTTTTAAATTCAGTGCACCTTTTTTATCAGCAGAGTAACGGATTACTCCTACATCATGAGAAAAAGAAGTAAAATATTCGCGGGAGTATGATATCTCACCTTTTTTGAATGTATTGGTAGATATAGCGTTATTTATGTCCAATGTGCGTTTATAATCCGATATCTCAGCTTCGGGGTTGGGATAAATAAAATCGACATACAGATTCCCTAAATTTTCGAATCGACCATAGGCTTTACCTTCACTACCTTTACCCTTACAGGTAAAGGTTCTATACATCAGGTCCTGAGCCTCCTTGTTTTTCTTTTCGAAAAGGAGTTTTCTTATTTCTCCTAAATATTTATAAGCTTCGGGGTTGTCGGCATCTTGTTCATTACCCGACCAAAGAGATATTTCATTAAGTACAACACGTTCTTGTTCTATTCCACCCCAAGGCATCATACCTATACGCCCATTACCAAGCGGTACAGATTCTTCCCAAATAGAAGCAGGGTTATCAAAATAATATTGCCAGGTATTCTGAATATTTTGAGCAATGGAATTTCCTAGAGTTAGTACAAAGAGTAATGTTAATACTGTTTTTTTCATGGAATAGGTTATTTATTAGATAATGCAAATTTAACTATATTCTCAATTACTATCTATTCTTAATGTTTCATAAATGGGGCCAATATGTTTACTATATCATTTTGAAACATTCTTTTTATACTCATTAGGTACGACAAAACACTTTTCTTTAAAATATTTTAGAAAATATTTCGGATCGCTAAATCCTACCTGAAATACAACTTCATTGACAAACCCTTGGTTTTTTCTAATATTTAATATACTTTTGTATCACTAAAATTATTTGATGTTTACAACATTTTATATTAAATCGGATTTGGTCTAGTAAACAATCTGTGCTTCTTATACAGATTGTCCTTTCGTTTACTCTCGAATAATTCTTTTCGAGGGTGATTTTCATGTAATTTTATTTTAAAAAATCGGTATACAATGATGAAAGCATTGTTATGTTTTTCATGTGTATGCTATAAACATTAAAACAATGAGTAACGAAAATAAAACAATTCACGAATTCGACTTTAATTTAATATGTGACTTTTTTTCTAGTATGGAACGACAAGGGCCAGGTAGTCCTGAAGCAACACTGAAAGCTTTGAGTTTTGTTGATAACCTAAACGAACAATCTCTCATCGCAGATTTGGGTTGTGGTACAGGTGGACAGACAATAGTATTGGCACAGCATGTGCCGGGGCATATTACCGGGCTCGACTTATTCCCCGACTTCATTAATATCCTCAATCGTAATGCAGAGCAGTCAGGCCTGCAAGACAGGGTGAAAGGTATTGTAGGCTCAATGGATGACCTTCCTTTCCAAAATGAGGAATTAGATATGATATGGTCGGAAGGAGCTATCTATAATATCGGCTTTGAACGGGGACTAAACGAGTGGCGCAAATATTTGAAAACAGGTGGATATATTGCGGTTTCTGAAAGTTCGTGGTTTACAGACGAACGTCCTGCAGAAATCAATGACTTCTGGATGGATTCGTATCCCGAAATAGATACAATTCCGAATCAAGTGGCCAAGATACACAAAGCAGGCTATCTTCCTGTTGCAACTTTTATCCTGCCTGAAAATTGCTGGACAGAGCATTATTTTGCTTCAAAGGTTGCGGCCAAGGAAATTTTCCTAAAAAAATATGCCGGAAATAAAACTGCCGAAGAATTCATGACACTTCATCCTCATGAAGAAAATTTATATCGCAAGTATAAAGAATTCTACGGCTATACATTTTTTATTGCAAAAAAGAAATAGTTATGATTAATTTATATACATATGGTTGGAATGATAAACTGAACCAACTAAAATTAGAATCAGCATATAAAGATCTTTTACACGGCCGTGTATCTATCGTACATAGAACATGTTATGAAGTAATCTCCGAAAATGGAATATTCCAATGTGAACTTACAGGAAACATGATGTATGGAAAAACAGAGTTTGAACTACCTTGTACAGGTGACTGGGTAATCTTCCAACCATTTGACGAAAGCAAAGGGATTATTACTTATCTGTTTCCACGCAAACATACTCTTTATCGCAAAAGGAACAATTCTATTTCGGAGAAACAAGTTCTCGCCTCATATGTTGATAAAGCATTTATTGTACAGAGCCTAGATCAGAACTTCAACGTTCGCCGTATAGAACGTTTTATGGTTCAGATAATGGAGGAAAGCATTAAACCGGTATTGATACTTAATAAGGCGGATTTAAATTCTGATATAAAAAAGATTGAGGAATCTATTAAGCATATTATCCATCAAATGCCTGTATTTATTACAAGTATCCATCATGCTGAATCAATCTCCCAATTAAGGGAGTTTATTTCGGAAGGTGAAACTGTGGTATTTGTGGGATCATCGGGTGTTGGAAAAAGTACATTAATCAATATGCTTTGTGAGAAACCTGAATTGCTTACATCAGACATAAGTAAATCCACAGGCAAAGGGCGTCATACATCAACCCGAAGGGAAATGACTCTGATGAATAATTCGGGAGTATTGATAGATACTCCCGGAGTCAGAGAATTTGGGCTGGCAATAGACAATACCGAAATCCTTGACGAGATATTAGATATTTCGGATTATACCAAATTGTGCAGATTTACAGATTGTACACATACCAATGAACCTGGATGTGCTGTTATAGAAGCCATGGATAATGGATCGCTGGACCGCAAAGTATATGAAAGTTACCTAAAACTTCGTCGCGAGACAATACATTTCTCTACATCAGAGCATGAGAGGAGAAAAAAAGAGAAGTCTCTTTCGAGGCTTATCGAAGAGGTGAAGTGGCTAAAGGATAATTATTGAGCTATCATTAGAAACAGAGTAGACATCAAGAAATGTCTACTCTTGTTTGTAAAATAGATTTGCATAAACACTATTTAATATAAATACATAAACTAATACAGTTTCATATCTGTTCAATCTGAACAACCAAAATATTTCAGTTATGAGCAGAGATATATTTATTAATCTACCCGTGAAAAATCTGGAACGTTCGGTAGAGTTCTTTACTAAAATCGGTTTTGATTTTAACAAACAATTCACTGATGAAAATGGAACAATGATGATTGTAAACGACAAAGTATCAGTGATGTTATTAACAGAAAAGTTTTTTCAATCATTCTCAAAAAAAACAATTGTAAATACAGAAAAATCATCAGAAGTAATTGTGGCTTTGACTGCTATCAGTAAAGATGATGTAGATAAACAAGCTACAAAAATAAAAGAAGCCGGAGGCATTATCGTAGATAAGATTGAAGAAATGGATGGAGCAATGTACGGCATACGCTTCGAAGACCTGGACGGGCATCTGTGGGAACTATTTTATATGGATATGGAAGCCTTCCAACAATAATTCATTCTATAACTAAAACTGAAAAACGATGAAAAATGTAGAACCATACTTAATATTTAATGGTAATTGCGAGAAAGCATTTACTTTTTATGAATCGGTATTCGATGTAAAAATTACGGGAATAATGAAATATAAAGACATACCCGAAGAAGCTAAAAAAAATGTTGCAGCATCGGATATGGAACGAATTATTCACGTGCTTCTCCCTATAAGCAATCAAGTTTCGTTAATGGGCTCTGATTCGTCCGGAAATATGGAAGCAACAGTAGGCGATAATGTATCGTTAACAATAAACGCAGAAAATGAAACTGAAGCGCGCCGGATTTTTAATAAGCTATCGGAGGGCGGAAAGGTAACAATGCCTCTTGAAAAAACATTTTTTGCAGACTTATATGCCATGTTTACAGATAAATTCGGGATTAATTGGATGGTAATTTATACAAAAGGAAAATAAGAGTTAATGAACCCTATATAAACCGAGAATGCGGATTGTTTTACTACAATCCGCATTTTTCTATTTGGTAATGACAATCGAATATCTACCTTTGCATAGAAAAAATATGACCACAGTTAACTACACACTTCCCCTTATTGATTTTAATGAAATAGACACCCTGATATGGGATTGGAACGGAACGCTGTTAGATGATGTAGAAGTGAATATAAAGGTTGTGAACAAGATGCTCTCAAGAAGAGGCTTGCATCAACTTGACCTGACAACATACAAAGAATTATTCTGTTTTCCTGTACAATCTTTCCACAAACGAATCGGATTTGATTTTGAGAAAGAATCTATTGAAGATATTTCGGCAGAATATCATGCAACCTATAAAATATATGAGGATGAGATCAGATTGAATCCTGATGCTATCTTCATTCTTAATTTATTGCTTAAAAAAGGTATGAATCAATATATTCTATCGGCTGCAATGAGAAGTGATTTGGAGAATATGCTCAATCATTTTAATATAGCTGATAAGTTTAATGAAATATATGGAGTAGATGACATCTGTGCAACCGGAAAGATAGAAATAGGCAAACGCTTAATGTCTGATAACTTTTTGAATCCGAGCAGAACTCTTATTATAGGAGACACACTTCATGACGCTGAAGTTGCTGATTCGCTGGGCGTAAAATGTATATTATTCAGTGAAGGCCATAATAGTTATGATCTGATGATTAAAAAAGGAAAAGTAATTGGGAGTTTAAAAGATATTGTATATTTTTAGATAAGCTTATTTTTTATATCTTTCTTAAAATGAATATTATGAAAAAAATATTCTTCAATTTGAGCTTTCTATTAATTTGTCTGATAACTATATCTGCGCAAGATAGGGTTAATAAACCTTTGCCAATAGTTTCAGAGCCTATAGCTGTTCTGGAAGAAGCATTAGGATGTATCTATGATGAAGAAACGGGACAATGGACTACGGTAAAGAATAAAATCACAGGTATAGATCATTTCGTCCAATATGAATTCAGAGAACTAACCTATGAGAACAAAGAATATCTACTCTTCCTGAAATACTATGAAAAAGGAGATTACCGTTATCCTAATATAAAAAAAGGATACAGATCGTCCACCATGGTTCAATATAACCTGATCGATAAAAAAGATTTTGAAGATAAAATATTAAGTTTTAATTCTAATGATTCAACAGCATTAATCATCTGTGATATTATTATGAGAGGATCGGTACTTCCTATACAGATCCCAACACTTATACCAAAATACTTTTTTAAGCATCAAAATTCAGAAAAAGAAGATAATGGAATCAAATATACTTTAAACTTCCATTTTAAAAATATACCATCAAAAGATATCTCCCGATTCATATTTTTCGTCCAGGATTATGACCCGAGATATACCAGACATGATTATTATTCTGGCTTTGAATACAAAATTACTTCAGATAAGAAGATTCTAGATTACATAAAAAAAGATGAAATCTTCAATTATTCTTATTATGAAACGGACTATATGGACTTTAATAAATTCTTAAGATTTCCACTGTTACAGAATGCTAAGTAAATGAAGCATAGTTATATCAAACAATCTAGAAAAGGGTAACATCTATTTTGTTATTTCTGTTTTATTTACAGACTCTAATGGTTTGTCTTCGTGTATTTCTATTATTCTTGTTGCCACGGCAAACTCATCAGGAAAAATCTTACCGCCCATTTCGTTTGCCCAAGCTTCTGTAAATTCGGCACCTATGTATATAATAATAGCTGAATAATAAATCCATGTGACAAGTATGGCCATAAAAGCGGCAGCTCCATATACAGAGCCTATATCTGCAATTCCTATGTAAAAAGATATTCCCCACTGCCCTATCAAAAACAAAATTGTAGTAACAATAGCTCCTACAAGAACATCTTTACTTTTAATTCGTGTATCAGGCAATACCTTGAAGATTAATACAAATATGAAAACTGTAACACTTATGTTAACAATTAATCCTACAATCTTAACTAATGACTCTGCAACTTCCGGGTAATTAGACATGAATCTATCGCCAAGAGCTCCGATAATATTTGAAATACTAAATGTAATCAGCAGGATAAAAGCAAATATTAGAATGATGGAGAAAGAGAGTAACCTATTCTTAATATATTTCAGCCAACTCTTTTTAGGAATAGCTTTTATTCCCCATATTGTATTTAGTGAACCTTGTATTTCTGCAAAAATAGCTGTTGCACCAAAAATAGAAACGCCCAAACTGATAATTGTAGCAAATGTTGATGAATCTGTTTCTTCTGCACTTGTTATAATTGCCCGGAGTTGCTCAACAACTTCTGCACCCATTATTGGCTGTAACTGAACATACAGCTGATTGACCAGATCTGTATGAAAAAATGTACCGAAAGTGATCAGAAGAGAAAGGAAAGGAATTATTGAAAACAATGTTGCATAAGCCAATGAAGCACTTAAACGCATAACATCGTCATCTAGAAATCCCTGAACTGTATTTTTTAATATCTTTATCAGTACAGATAAATTCAGTCTCTTTTCTACATCTAATTGATTCTTCCCCATTTATACGATTTTCAATAAAAACAAAATGATTTAACCTTTTGTTCAAGAGGAGGAATACTTGAAGAAAACATTTTTTGATTTCGTTATGATTTCATCTATAAAGTAAAAGAGGCTTACAATTTCTTGTAAACCTCTCATTTTTAGGTAGCGGGACCGAGAATTGAACTCGGGACCTCATGATTATGAATAATAAAATAACCACTTTTCTGATTTTTAATATTTTTGCTTTTTGTTTATTATTTATTGATTATCAATTATATAAATGAAATATTTTTTGCTTTCATTTTTGTGATATATATGCTTTTTTACCTATATTTGTACGAGTAGTATGTACATAGTATGTACATGACTTTGGTTTAAATAAAGGATTTGAATGCTATTTTTAATAGTTAGTATGTACATCAGGTAAATAAAACTATATGAAAGAAAAAATAGAAACAATCAACCAAAAGCAAAAAGATAATGTAAAAATTGTAAGCTTTTTAGATACCAGAAGAGCTAATTATGATGGATTATATTTTGTCAGAACAAGAGTTACTTTAGTGAAAAAACAAAAATATTATCCAACTGGAATAACAATGTCTATTCAAGATTGGCAACGACTCCCTAAAGCAAGAGATTCTAAACTTGTAGAAGACAGAAGAAGTATTGAAGCATCCTCGCAAGTAATATTTAATGCTGTTAAACAACTCTGCGAATTAAATGCTTTTAGCTTTGATCGATTAGAAACTCTGCTTGGAAGAGGGAATAAGCAAAGTGTCAATACGGCTTTTAAGAATAAAATTGAGGAATTGACAGATGCTAACAAACTGAATACTGCAGAATTTTATCAAGGAGCATTGAATGCTTTTGTCTGTTTTAAATGTGGTAAGTGGTGCAAACGAAAAGATATGCAAAAATGCAGTAAAGATATTGTAGAATTGACTTTTCAAGATATTACAGCTGAACAAATGCAACGATTTGAAAAAGAAGCATTGGCTCATGGCTATACTAAAACAACAATTGCCATGCGTATGCGTGCTATGCGAACAATTTGTAATGTTGCACTGAGGGATGGAATAATAAGACCTAGTGATTACTGTTTCAAGAAAGGTTCTCAAAATTCATATACCATCAAAAAGACTGGTAGCAGAAAAATTGCATTGACACTGGATGATATTAAAATAATTGCAGAAGCTTCTATAAAAGAAAGAAATCGTAAAATGTCAAGAGATTTATTTTTGTTTTCTTTTTGGGCTAACGGAATAAACTTTGCCGACTTGATTCGCTTAAAATGGTCTGATTATAATAGAAAGACAAACGAATTTACCTTTGTTCGTGAAAAAACAAAGAATACGGCAACGGAAGATATGTATATATCCTTTCCTCTGTTCCCCAAAATGAAAAATATAATAGATGAATGGGGTAGCAAAATGGACAAAGAAAGCTTTGTTTTCCCTTTCTTAAAAGGGGAAGAGTCTTATTCGGATGAAATAAGGCTGACTAAGAATATTACCTATGTTGTTAATAGCAATATCAAAAAACTGATAAAGTTTATAAATGCGAACTTACCTGAAGAAGAGCATCTTCCTGAAAATGTTAGTACATATACTGCCCGACACTCTTATGGAACAATATTGGCTCACAATCGAGTTCCTGAATCTTATATTGGTTTTGCTCTCGGACACTCTCGGAAATCGGTTACAGACTCATATATTGAGGAGTATAGCAAGGAAGACAGATTACAATACAATTCGTTATTGCAGTTTTGATTAAATAATTACCTTTGAATAACTTATTAATTTAGCATCAACATGACCGATATTACAAAATCGAATACAGACTATAAACAATGGCTGATTGACCTGAAAAAACGGATTAAACAAAGTCAGTTAAAGGCTGTCGTAAAAGTCAATTCAGAATTGATAAGTTTATATTGGTCGATGGGAGAAGATATTGTTGAGAAACAAGAAAAAGCTAAATGGGGCGATGGTTTTATTACCCAACTTAGTAAAGATTTAAAAGAAGAGTTTCCCAATATGCAGGGTTTTTCTGTTCGTAATATAAAATACATTAGACAGTGGTATTTATTTTATAATCAGAGAGATAAAATTGGGCAACAGGCTGTTGCCCAATTAGACAAGGAAAAAGTGCAACAGCTTGTTGCCCAAATCCCATGGGGACACAATCTAAAAATCGTTTCAAAGTGTAAGACAATTGATGAAGCTCTATTTTATATCAATAAAACGACGGAATTCGGTTGGAGTCGCGATATGCTGGATACTTATATCAAATTGGGAGAACATAAACGAGTAGGGAGTTCTACAACTAATTTTGCCTTAACTCTGCCATCCATACAAAGCGATTTGGCACAACAGACACTAAAAGACCCTTATAATTTTGATTTTCTGACTTTATCCGAGAATTATAAAGAACGAGAGTTGGAAGATGCTTTAACTGATAATATTACTCGATTCCTCTTGGAATTAGGTTCTGGTTTTGCATATGTGGGAAGACAAGTCCCTTTAACCGTTGGGGATAAGGAATTCTTCATAGATTTGCTATTCTATCATCTGAAATTAAGATGCTATGTAGTGATTGAGCTAAAAGCAGTAGATTTTATTCCTGAATTTGCGGGAAAACTTAGCTTTTATTTATCTGCTGTAAATGATATTCTTGCTCACTCAACTGATAATCCGACTATCGGGCTGATGATATGCAAAAGTAAGAATCACTTTGTTGCCGAATATGCTCTTAAAGGTATTAATCAACCCATTGGAGTATCAGAATATGAATTGACTAAGCATTTTCCTAAAGATTTTAAAGGAAGTTTGCCTACAATAGAAGAAATAGAAGCCGAGTTGGAAGAGTAAATTTTTAATAGAAAATCTATCCATTTATTTTTCTAGGACATTAATATTTTGTTAATTCGTATGAATTAATCAAATACGTTATGCAAACCAATATAAGAACTCCCAAACAAGCTTTAAATCCCGCCTTTTTAAAACAAAAACCAGAAAGAGAAGAAATCGAATTATTTAAGAAAGAGTTTATCTCTTTATTAGATAAAATAAACGATTCTGAAACAGAGGAGTTTCATAAAAACCTGATAACAGATTTTTTTAATTCAGTCTATTATAGGAATAATCATTATATAAATACAAAAGGTTATACCGATTTAGTTATCCACAATGGAAAAGATGCTAAATCTCCAGTCGGCGTTCTTATTGAAGTAAAAAAGCCAACAAATAAATCGGAAATGGTTAGCAAAGAAAACCTAAATGCTAAATCATTTCAGGAACTTGTTCTGTACTATTTTAGAGAACGCAGTAAAGCAAAGAATTTTGAATTGCGATATTTGATTATTACCAACATAAATGAATGGTTTGTATTTGATGCACAAGATTTTGAAAAGCTATTTTATCAGAATAAGACTTTATTAAAGCATTTCAAACAATTCGAGAATAAGACTCTATCAGGAACTAGCACCGATTTCTTCTATAAGGACATTGCATCACCAGAAATAGAAAAGATTAAATCAGAAATTCCTTATATATATTTTGACATAAGAGATTATAACTCGATTTTACGGAATAAGGATAAGGAAGATGACAAAAAACTCATAGCATTATACAAGTTCTTATCTCCCACACATTTGTTGAAACTTCCGTTCGTCAACGACTATAACCAACTGAATAAAGAATTTTACGCTGAACTTTTACACATATTAGGACTGGAAGAAGTAAAACAGAAATCTCAAAAATTCATAGTAAGAAAGCCTGCTGGAAAAAGAGATAATGGTTCCATCATTGAAAATGCCATTAATGAGCTGGACTCAATGGATAAACTCTCTCGTCTACCTAATATTTCTCAATATGGTAATTCCTATGAAGAACGACTATTTAATGTTGCTTTGGATTTGAGTATTACATGGATTAATAGGGTCTTGTTTTTAAAATTATTAGAGGCACAAATTATTAAGTATCATAATGGAGATAAGAAATATTCTTTTCTTTCAACGAATAAAATAGAAGGTTATGATGATTTAAACAGTTTATTCTTTCAGATTCTAGCTCGTAAAGAAGAAGAAAGAAGAGAAGGCTATTTGAAAGATAAATTTTCTCAAGTTCCTTATCTTAATAGTTCGCTTTTTGAACAAACTGAGTTGGAAGCATATACCCTTGTAATAAGCAACCTTCGAGATAAGGCGCGAATAAATCTTTATAGTAAATCCATACTAAAATCGAAAGATATAGAGATTAAAGAATTAAACCCTCTCGATTATTTACTAAAGTTCTTAGATGCTTATGATTTTAGTAGTGAAGGCTCGGAAGATATACAGGAAGAAAATAAAGCATTGATTTCGGCATCGGTATTGGGACTTATCTTCGAGAAAATAAATGGCTATAAAGACGGCTCTTTCTTTACGCCGAGCTTTATTACGATGTTTATGTGTCGCGATACTATTACTCGTACAGTTTTACAGAAGTTCAATGAAATTAAAAGGTGGGAATGTAAAACTATAATTGACCTACACAATAAAATATCTGATATACAAGAGGCTAATCAAATTTTTAATTCTATTCGTTTATGCGACCCAGCTGTTGGATCAGGACACTTTCTTGTATCCAGCTTAAACGAAATGATTTACCTGAAATCAGAATTAGGTATTTTGGTTGACAAAGAGGGAAAACGATTGAAAGATTACAGAATTAGTATTGAGAATGATGAGTTAATTATTAGCGATAATGAATTTGGAATATTCAAATATAATCCTCACAATCATGAAAGCCAACGTATACAGGAAACGCTTTTTCATGAAAAACAAACAATAATCGAAAACTGCCTGTTCGGTGTTGATGTTAATCCTAATTCAGTAAAAATATGTCAGTTGCGTTTATGGATAGAATTACTAAAACATACTTATTATATTTCCAAAACCAATCATTTGGAAACATTACCAAATATTGATATAAATATCAAATGTGGAAACTCTCTTGTTAGTCGTTTTTCACTTGATGAAGATTTAAAACCGATACTTAGGGGATTAAATATATCAATATTAGAGTACAAAGATGCTGTAAGTGAATATCGGAATGCTCATAATAAACAAGATAAAAAACGTTTAGAGCAATTTATTCAAGAAATAAAGACAAATTTAAAAACAGAGATCAGTAGGAATGATAAAAATTCGAAAGCTTTACTTAAAGCACAAAAAGAACTATCCGCCCTGACTGCTCCCAGTTTGTTCGAACTTTCATCTAAAGAACAAAAAGTCTTACAAAAGAAAATAGCAGATACACAAAAAGTTGTAAATAAATACAAAACTATTATTGACGAAATAAAGAATAATAAAATATATCAAAATGCTTTTGAATGGAGAATAGAATTTCCAGAGGTCTTGAGTGATGACGGTGTTTTTATAGGATTTGATGCGATAATAGGTAATCCTCCATATATACAGCTTCAGTCAATGGGAGAAATAACAGATGTATATAAACAGATGAATTATCAGACATTTGAACGTACTGGAGATATTTACTGTTTGTTTTATGAGTTAGGAAACGATTTATTACGTCCAAACTATTTCTTATCATTTATCACATCTAATAAATGGATGCGCGCTGGATATGGGCAAAGTATGCGAAGATATTTTGCCGAAAATATAAATCCTGTGTTATTAGTTGATTTTGCAGGCATAAATGTTTTTGATGAAGCAACTGTTGATGTGAATATTTTAATATATCAGAAGGATAAAAATAGACAACAAACACAAGCCTGTATTGTCAAAAAAGAAGGTATAAAAGATTTGAGCGTTTTTATTAGACAAAATAGCACAGTATGTAGTTTTGATGCAGAGAGTTGGGTAATTTTAAGTCCTATTGAACAAAGTATAAGGGCTAAAATAGAGGCTTTTGGCACACCTTTAAGAGATTGGAATATTAATATTTATCGAGGAGTTTTGACTGGTTACAACGAGGCATTTATAATTGACAATATAACAAAGGAAAGATTAATAAGAGAAGACTCAAAAAGTGCAGAAATTATACGACCTATTTTACGTGGCAGAGACATACAGAAGTATGGTTATAAGTTTGCCGATTTATGGCTAATAAATGCACATAATGGCATAAAAGAAAAAGGAATAAATCCCATATTCATAGAAGATTACCCAGCGATAAAAAATCATTTAGATAAATTTTATTCTGAGTTGGAAAAACGACAAGATAAAGGTAATACTCCATATAATTTGCGGAACTGTGCTTATATCGAGGATTTTTATAAACAAAAAATAATATGGGGAGAAATCTCTGATAAGTCTAAATTTGCATTAGATGAAGAAGGCTTTTTTCCAGAAGCTACATCATTTTTAATGGTAGGTGATAAATTGAAATATATTTTAGCTATTCTAAACTCTAAACTTGGAGAATGGGTATTTAATCAAATCGGAACAACAACAGGAGTAGGTACTAATCGATGGAAAAAATATACATTAGAAAAATTATCAGTTAAGATACCAACAGAATCAGAACTCATACATATAGAAGAAATTATTGATAATATAATAAAAACTAATTCTATTGATGAGATAAAGAAGCTAGATAAAATTATATACCAATTATATGAATTGTCTCAAGAAGAAGTTGAATTTATTGAGAACTTATAAATAATATTTCTTCTTCTGATAATTTATACATATCATATATTAGATTATCTATTTTAGCTTCAAGGAGAATTGTATTCTCATTTTTTTCTTTCTTAATTAGTATTTCTTTTACTAATTTAATGAATGGCTCTTGTTCAGAATCAGATAATAATGGGATTGGAAAAAGATTTACATTTTGTCCTCCAACTTGGACATCTCCAACACCTGTTTTATTCATATTAGTAATATAGCTATACCATTTTATTATTCTGGAGTTTAAAACAGACAATAGGTATTCTAAACAAGAACCTGTTAGAATATAACAAGCATTATTTACAACATATTCTTTGGAATCGATGGAAAAAGCCATTTGATTTCCTATAATTTTCCATATTATTTTTTGTTTATAAAAATCCTCCCAATAACTTATCGCATCTTGAGTTTCAAACCACTGATTATTAGTCTTTTTCCTTGCACCTATTTCACCTGTTTGTTTTAACCTATCATAATCAAACCCCATAAGATGCTGTTTTACAGCAGGATATTGCTCAATATCTATTTTTAGACTCGGAAACGTTGTAATTAAATATAAATCAGCAAATTGGAAGTTGTACCTTTTAATATCGCGTCCCCTGAGTAACGGTCGTATAATTTCTACACTTTTGGGGTCTTGTTCTATAAGTTCTTTTCGTTTTTTTCCGTCAATAATGAAAGCATCATTAAAACCTGTTTTTACACCATAATTTATCTGTATGTCTCCCCAGTCTTTTAATGGGGTTCCAATCACATCAACTTTCTGTTTAATTTGCTGTTCTACAGTAGATAATATAGTCCAACTATTACTTGAACTAAAATCAAATACTGTGCTATTTTGTCTAATAAAAACGCTGAAAAAAAGTATAATTATATGGTATAATAAAAATATACTATTTTTGTTTATTTTAATTTTAACATAATATAATTTAAACAAAAGATGATTTATGGATATATTCGCGTAAGCACAGACAGGCAAACAGTAGAGAATCAACGTTTTGAAATTAACCAATTCTGTGAAAAAAATATACTCGTAGTTGATAAATGGATTGAAGAGACCATTTCGGGAGTAAGAACTATTCAAGAACGCAAACTAGGCAAACTGCTCAAAAAAATGAAACGTGATGATATCCTCATCTGCTCCGAACTTTCACGTTTAGGAAGAAACCTATTAATGATTATGGGGATTCTCAACGAATGTATGAATCGAGATATTCAAGTTTGGACAATTAAGGACAATTATCGTTTGGGTAGCGATATAAACTCCAAAGTACTTGCCTTTGCTTTTGGTCTGTCAGCCGAAATCGAGCGCAATCTTATTTCACAACGTACAAAAGAAGCGTTAGCACGTAAACGCGCTGAAGGTGTTATTCTTGGTCGTCCTAGAGGAAGTAAATCAAAAGTGACAAAACTAACAGGAAAAGAAGCTGAAATAAAGAATTTGTTAGATAAGAAAGTTTCCAAAAGTGCTATTAGTCGTATTCTTGGAGTTCATCGGCTAACTGTCAGTGCATTTATGAGAGATCATAACCTAAAATAATGTTGATATTTTCTCCCTTTTTACATCTGATATACACCCTACATAAAGAAAGAATAAACAAAGCAAGACTTATGAGAGAAATACTCTTTGATGGAAGCAAAGGAAGATTTCTCGATATAACCGTAGGGCTATGGTCTTGATGGTTTATTCTTGATTATAATTTTGTATAGAAAATGAAAAAGTATAGTTTTATGTATTGAATCAAATTTTAATCTTTATGTCTCGTTTCATATTTATCGGAAATCAAATTATTAATACTCAAAAAGCTAAAAGTTTATTTGAATTAAGTAAACAGAAACTAAATATTCCACTTACAGTTATGTTGACAGATATTGGACGAATAAATGAAGTAAAGAGTTATTTTCAGCCTTCAGCATCTGTTTTTTGTCGAATCAATTATTCTGACACAGCATACCCTCATTACGAATCTAAGATATGTTTGGTTAATGATATTGAAAGGCAAATAAAGATTATGTTGAATAAACTTAATGATTATAAAATAGATTATTATGACATTATAGTTCAGGAAATGTTAAATCTTTCATGGTCTGGCGCTGTATTATCTAAAAATGAGATATCATTAGTCGAATTTGTATATGGCAATACAGCACATCTATTGAGGGATGGTATATTCTATAAGCGTTTTTTTATAGATCGGAAACTAAATATTCTCAAACAAGAGAAAGGAATGCAAAGTCAATTCAAAGATTTAGTAGATAATCAACTTATATTAAAAGATATACCAAACTTGTCTTTTAATATTGGGCTTTTATTAGAAAACATATCACATTTAACAGCAGAGAATACCTTATATGAGTTCGGGTTGAATGATAATCAATTCTTTTTTTTAGAATCAAAAAAAATACAGAAAAAAGCTTATCCAAGGTTATGTCTTCTAGAATACGATAAAATACCTTTTATCATATGGAAAGATGACAGATTTTCATTAAATAAAATGGAAGTAGTGCAATTACCCATATTTGATAATATCGCTTGTGTTGATATAAATAAAACATACAAAATATCAAACGGAACTTATCTTTCTCATTTCGCTATTTATCTTGCAAATAATAGTATAAATTCATATTTTGACTAAACTTTAATTGATTGAATTTGCAGGGTTTGCAACCTCATATACTTTAGTTGCAAAACTTGTTTTATTAAAGTCTGGATTCGTGAAATTTTGGGCATCTGAAAAAAGACATTTTATACAGTTATTTTGATGTTTAGTGCATTCATTCTCTGTAATCTTGCAAAATTCGGGTTTACAATTACTTATAAATCTAGGGAGTTCAATAAAATGATTATACAACCATTCTCCCATATTACCTCTATCAATTTTATTAAGCATATCTTGTAAATTCTCTATATTAATTTCGCTTTGATCCATCGTCTTGTTCTGCTCTTTAAGCTCTTGTATATAAATCATACCAATACGATTATTGCCATGTGTCTTTACAATTTCATGCCATTGTTTTCGCTCATCCTCCCCTGCAACAACTATCGCTTTTATGTTAATTTCAGTATTGACAATTGTCGTAACTACAGTCCAATTCAATAGAGGTTGAATATTATTTAACACTTTTCTCTTACGAATTTCCTCCTTCTTTACTTTATTGTAATTTTTTGTTATATATTCAAAATAGTCACTCCAGACAACGCTTTCACTAATTGTATGAAATGTATTCAGTAGTTCCAAACTTGTTGCATTTTTAATAAGTGATTCATCTATAACATTTGGGTCACGTTTGAAATACTTACTTAAAAATGTAACTGTTTGATTGTCTATTAGTATATTGTTTTTTAGAAGAATAGCTTCAATTGCATTTTTAAAGTTTATTGGTTGCTTTACTGTTGTGGAATGCTTCCCACAGTCTCCAATAATTACATGTAGTTTCCAACCAGATAAAACAAGTAATTTTATCAATTGTATTTGTGCAGTATGGATATATGTCACAGATGGTTGTAATGTTATGGGCCAAATAACATATCCACTTTCTGTATATAAATCATCTGGAAGAAATGCACTTGAGAATCCTCTTTGGTCTAAATATTTTTTTAACAGTTTTCCATTAAACTTTTTTTTTTCTGTATTGCTATCCTGCGAATTGTTGTTTTCTTCCTTATTTGTAGCTATAGTGGATAATACCAACTTAAACATATCCAACAACAGGTCTACATATTCCTTTGTTTTTTCTTGCTTATCTTTACCATTAAGAGTGTTAATTGTACCAGCAAGAGTATATTGCATCATGTCTAGTTGTACTAATTTATTAACATCTCCCCCTTCTGGAATAGTGATTTTCTTATGAACATTAATCTCCCCAAAGCTGACACTAGCCTCTGCCGAAGAATCAAGCTTGGACAGTTGTGCTTTCATCTTTGGAAGATTTAGTTCCTTATTTTCTTCACTAAAATAATGTATTTCTTTTATTTTTCTTCTGCCTAAAAAGTCGAATAAAGCCATATTCTATTTGTTATTTAGTTCCTAAATATCTGTTATAATGTTCCCAAGAATTTATATCTTCAAAAACATTATTGGAATTTATTGTATATTTTTCATTAGCTAATAAATTTTCAGTCACAAATCTACCATCAGGAAGGACTAAAATCACAGAGTTCTTTCCTTTATCATCAGAGTGAACTATTTGGACAGAAAAAGTAGACTTTGAGGGACATTTACTCTTAAATATAGACATTTTATGTTGTATTTCTTCTTGAGTTTCTTTGATGCTTACCTTTTTTCTATTACCATAGTTCATTATTTTCTTAAATGAATTTTGCAATTCTTTATCATTAGGATTAACTACTGAAAAAATTCTCCATCCATTCACTCCTAATAATGGAAGTTTTGAATATAAATCATCTAAACTGTTTTTATTAATAGGTGTCACGACCGTGTGAATTAATACAGGAATATTTTCCTGTCTATATTTGAGGATATTGTTAATAATTGTATTTAAACTTGAATCATCTAATTTCTTATTCCTCATCTGTCTAACTTTTTTATTGTCTGAAATTAATAATGTATCTAAAGAAATTCGGACAACAATATTATGTTTCTTTAATAACTTGGTCAACTTAGCATCATATAAGTAACCATTAGTATCTAGCATTATACCAACTTTACCTCCAATTTCTGATAGAACATCTTTAATCTTGTCTATTTCCATAAGAGGTTCTCCTCCTGATATTACAATTGATAAAGGGTTTAAATCCAATATCTTTTTAGCGATATCTTTGACCGCAATAGTTTCAAATTCTTTATCAATAACATCCCCTGCATAACAATACTGACAATGAAAATTGCATCTATAGGACATTAACCAGTTTATCACTATAGGTGTAGCTGGGTATCCTTTTGCATAAGAAAAACTTTCTTTCTGTGGTAACCAATGCTTAATATCAAATGTTTTTTTCTTTTTTTGCTCTATTCCAATATCTATATGGTTTATAATCTCAACAGGAAGACTAACCTTCTCATTATTGCAGTATGCAATAACCTCATTTATATAATCTTCAGCTATAGCAAAAAACAGTCCTGAATATGGAGAAAAAATAATTCCTCCAAAATTTTCAAGTTTCTTTATATAAATACCTTTTTTAGTGGCAATTATTTTTTCCATACTTTAAGTATATGTCTCATATGTTGAGAATTGATTCTTTTTGCACTACGCCCAATATTTCCATAATGACTGACGAATGACTTGTCAAAAAAGTTTGTTTGATAGCCCAAATTATCAAAAATATCACAGATAGATGCTCCTACTGGAACAATTATATCTCTTGTTATATTATCATTAACAACTATATAACCAATAGTTCCTTCTTCAAGAAATGAATCTATTTTTTTATAGGCTTCCTGAATATTATAAAAATATTGAGAAAAATATGGCAAATAATAGGTTTCAACATCTCTTTTCGATTTCTTGGACAATTTTTTCGATTTTTCCGCCAATGTTTTTAAAAATGCATTAGCTTTTTCTGAATATATTTCTCCATATGGCTTTCCACTCACATTGTTTGAGCCAATCATAAGAGAGAAATCTGTATTTTCAGAATTAATTATATTATCTAAAACCCAATTTTCTATTTTGAAAAGTTTAGAATAATCTCTGTAATTGGGATAAGGAGGAGATGTGACAAAGTATTTAAATTTATTGGGAAAATTAGCATTCATTATATCCCCCTGTGTATTTCGATGCCTAATTTCAATATAAGAAGGAAAATTATCTTCAAGCCTTCTTTTCATATCTGTCAAATATGAAATAAAATCATTTTCCCAACCAACATATGTACATAAACCTCCATGCTTAATATGAGTTATATTAGTTTGGCTTTTTTGATAATTTGCAAAGCGAGCAACAAAAGGAAGCAATAAGGCTACAGCATGCTCTCTATTTTTTACAACAGAGTTTATATAAATTAATAGATTTCTAATATGTTGAATTGCTGTCTCTGTAAATAAATCATCTTGTAAAGAAAATCTTTCGGTAAACCGAGGCAAATCCTTTTCTCTTTTTATAAGTTTTATTATTGATTTAGTTATTGATTCTGTATTGTATGGGTTTATAAGGATTTGCCAATAGTAGGAAGGAGGATTTAATTCTATATTATCAGTTTTGTATCCTTTACGTCCCCAAAAAAACATACCGCCACCGTAACCACTCATTGGATCAAAAATCACATCATCTGGGGTTATATGATTTGTAATATCACCATATATAATATCGAGTTCTCCTTTTTCTTTAAAAGAGGCAAATGCTCGGTTTCTTAAAATTAAACCCCGATAAACGTGGCTTAGATTTTCCAGATAATCTAAATTCTCACTCATGCAAGATACTCTTTTTATAATTCATTTTTGGCAGAACAAAGTTAATATTTTAATCTTTTCAGCATTATGAGAAGAAATCAACTTATCTCTTCCATATAAATAAAAGACTGATTATTCTCATTTTTGTCCTCAATCTTAAGAATCTGGAATTTACTATTTCTTTTATAAGTTATTTGATTTTCACCACCATGATTTTTTATTAAATAAAGACTTCTGGCATTTGTATGTTCTTTAGGTAGGGGATAAATAACATATATGACGTTATTATCTTTGTTCCAATTATCTTTTGTTGTAGTTAAAAAATATGATGGTAAAAATGTATCTCCAATTTCAAAATTAGTCTTATCAAAATAATGACAAAAACGATATAATATTTTTCCATCGTAAGGTGGAGCTTTATCTAAAACGCTATCCAAACATTCACAAAGTTCTTGTACTAATCTGGGAGTTTTTCCGTAATAAGAATCAATCCTGAAAATTTCAGATAAAAAACCTTCAAATAATATTAATACTAGAGTCTCTATTTCTGTTATATCATATGTCTTTATAGCATTTCTTTCTTCTTTAGAAAGATTTCTTAACGATTCATTATGTTTCTTTATGTATCCTTTTAACAAAAAATTAAGATTATCCCCTGTATTATACGGTTCAAATTCCCCATACTCTTCATTGAATACTATGACAGGATCATCTTTGTGGTCAATTATATATTGTTCTTCTATATTTAATAGCTCTTCAACTGTAATCATATTTTAATAATTTACATTCTACCCAGACTCCTTAATTTTCTCCTCACAAATACCCTTTGTAAAATCTTAAAGTAGTCCGAGTATCACTTCTTATTTTTCAATTCGTTCTCAACCGCATCAGGCTCATACTTCATACGAAGGCGCATGATTTCACTTTTTAAATCTGCAATTTCTCGCATAGATTCAAAAGCCTGTTCTGCTACATAATTATTAATAGTTGGTTGACTTCCCTCCTGATATGTAGAACTTTTATCGTCTTGGAAACTACCATTGTTAGTTCCTCCACTTTCGATAGTATTATGATAGTTATTGAAAATATACTTAATTGTATCTTCATGATTATAATTCTTAATCATTTCGGCACTCACACCGTATCCCATTGCTTCAGCTAATCTTTGTAAAGTGTTATCATCTATATCCAATTTTTGAAGCAAATTACAGACATGGCTATCGGGCATTCCCAGTTTTTCTGCCAGTTGAGTTTGTGTTATCTGTAAAGCCCTCATCAGGTGCTTTATATTTTTTCCTAAATGGGTTGCATGTTCTTCGTTTGCTTTCATATTGTATTTTTAAAATAATCTGATTTATACTGTTTAGATGCAAATATACAAATAATTCATTCATATAAAGATGTAATCTTCTTATTTGTTAAAATGATAATCTCCTGCAAATTAGGCTGTAATAAAATTATTTCAAATAGTAATTTTACTCAATTAAACAATACATACATTTGGATTCTGATTTATTCATCAAAATAATATGAGAATGAATAATAAAAAGAAATAAAAGAATAACTGTATCTTTGTGTTGTCGTTTACGGCAATATTTAGATATAGTTTACGGTATTTAGCGTTTAGCTGATTTCAGTGTCTCCGCAAAAGTCGAAATTTAATGAAGCACTTGGAACAGTCAGACGTCGAACCCGCCTTATTATATAGGGCGGGAGGCGTTTCCTGTTTGTGCTTCGGGGCTTCGACTCCCTGTGGAGACCGCAGGCAAATGTCCTCCCGCTTCTTTATTGTATAACGGTTTGCAAAAGGGAGGTAAGCAAGCCCACAAACTATATATAATATGTCTCACTTTCTTTCAGGCTTTATTCATCGGATGATTGTCCGCTACCTTTCTTTTACCAAATCTCCGCAAAACGAATTTATCTCTTTTTACATTGGCAAAACTACCGAAGAGATTAAAAAACTTCATAAAAATTGTCTTATTGAAAATTCGTCCTCAATTATCGAAATTCGTTTAAAGGATGCTACTTTATCATGTGAAATTTATAAAGATGTATGTACTGATGCCCGATTATTCAGGGACAAAGAAATACTCTGTAAGTCTATGTTTTTTGAATCTAATAATTTGAAAAACTAACATCCATATGCTTGAAAAGAAACAATCATCTTATTTTACTTTTACCGATATAGAAAAGAAAGTAAAGAAACGACTGAAAGATAGTACAGACAAAAATTGCGCAAATTCCAATGCTGTATTTAAAAAACATCTGTTTGTAATACTCCATTATTATACAAATGCGATGAATAACCTTCAATACATGAAGAAAAAAGGAGGGACAGATAAACGAAAAATCGAAAAGTTGGAAAAAGATGTCAAATCCATGTATTATCTTTTTGCCATGACTTTAGAGAATTTAGTGAATGAACATAGCTCTAATTTAAAAGAATTAAGAAATTTCGGAAGGAAGCAAGAATAATTGTAGATAAGCATTATGTAAGTCTGGGATGGTGAAGATGCAGGCTACCAGAATTTGGTAGCCTGTCTTGTAAAAAAGTTATGACATATTTGGTTCTCCTTTTTTGAGATATTCTATTACCTCATTTGTGGTTGATATTAGTTCTTTCTCGATTTGATTAGTTAGAAGTTTCAGATTATTAAAATCAGGATTTTCCATTAATACATATTCAAGTACTGAATATTTTGGCATGGATGTTTGATGCTTATTCCATTCGGTATCTTTCAATATATTCCAATACTTCTTCTGTATTTCGGAATTTTGTCCTACAAGCCAGAGTTCAAACCGCATTTTCTCATGGTTGAGTACAATGCAAAATCGCAATTTCTTCTCTCTTAAATAGCTATCGATGCAATAAAAATAAGTATAATCAAGATACCCCAGAGAAACATTCCCAAAAGAAAATGTTTCCGCTAATGTTCTCGCAAGATGAGATTTCAAACTCATTGTGTATCTTATTAATGCTTTATAAGCTATCTGGATATCCCCTTGCTTTAATTGGGCTTTGTAGAGGGAAACACTGCTATTCAAGTCCTTCATTTTCTTTTTTTCTTGATTTCAGTTGTTGAAGGTAACAAAACTTTTACTTTCAGGCTATCATTTTCCGTTTTCAGATTGTCAATAGTAATAAGCTGATTATAATATTTATTATTAATCTTGTCGTAATTAGAACACTGTTTAAAATTTACACAAATAGAAATTACTCCAATGATAGACAAAATGGTTATTGCCAATGAAGAAAGATAGAATCTGCGTCCTTTAATCTTTACATGAGGTCGCTTCCTGATTTTATTGAGCTTTCGGCTGATTATATCCAGTTTCTTATACTCTATCCTATTCAACCTTCTCAATATTGCCGAAAATAGTGCAACATTGCGTTTATGAACGATTTCTGCTATATCCTCTTTCGTTAATACTGGTTGTGGTTCATGCTCAATAGAAGATTCATTTTGAGGAGGTACATCAATATTCTGATTTTTATTTAGTAGCTCATCAATCTTTTCTTTTATATCTGATAACTGTCCCTGAATGGAATCGTTTAATATAGATTTTGCCATGATATTTATTATTAAATTATTTACACTAATATTTATAAGCCGAAACCTCTTCGCTTCTTCTTTTTCTTTCGGTTTTTGAATGCTTCATCCTGATAATCATCTCCATGAGGTTGAATGTTGGATAATCCTCCCAGCGCACCTAAAACAGAACCGACAATAGAAGCTGAATTAGAAGAGTTGGTTTGCTGAGTTGTATCTTTCGATTGTATATCAATAGTCTGTTTTTGTGAATTGCCTGTTAACTGATTATTCAATTTAGAATAACTGAATCTTCTATCAATATCTGAACCTTTAAAGGAATATTCACCCTTCTTAAAAGATATACCTTGTATTTCGTTTGTCTGTCCTTTGTATTTATAAGCTATGGTTATTTGATGTTGTTTTAGTAACTGCTCAAATTGCGTCCAATTAGAAGACTTAGCTAAATTTGCTTTGATAGTATGGTATATTTCATATTTTGTTTTCTCTGCACCTTTCAGCTTCTGAATATTAGTCTGGTCTTTCCCTTTTCCGTATGTCAGATTATATTTATCCTTTAGCTGTTTACATACTTTCTCATTCCTGTATCTGTCGTTTTTATCAGATATGGTTTTACCTTCATTATTTACACGATTAAATACTATATGACAATGAGGATTATCGGTATTGTTATGGCGTACTATGATAAATTGCGTATTCTCTATTTTCATAGCCTGCATATATTCTTTTGCCAATTTTACCATAAAAGCATCGGTTAGTCGGTGTTCATCTTCTTTGGAATAGCTCAACGGAATATGACCTACACTTTTTGCCAGGTTAGGATTCATCAGGCTTTGCATATAAAAGCTGTTGATAATGGCTTTTGCATCGGTCTTCAATACTCCTTCACTATCTAAAAGCTTTGCATCTTCTTTGCCTAATACATACGAAACGCAACCTTTAAAGCTTTTTCCTTTTACTATTTTTCCAATCATCGGATAAGTTTTCTATGACATTTTGTATATCAGTCAATAAAATCAAAGCTGAATTTTCAAGTTCTTCCATGCTGGTAAATCGTGCTGTTTTTACAAATTGATTGAGATTATTACCCATATTAGCGAGTCCTTTTAGAATTTCCATATCTTCCTTTTTGATGGGTTCTTTTATCTCTCCATTCAAGATGGCGTCATGACAATAGATACTTATCGGAAGATTAGCCTGTTTTGACCTATACTTTATAGCATAGAATTCCTGTTCGGAAAAACAAACACCGATAGTCTTGCTTTTCCGAGTGAGTGAACTCTTTTTAGGTCGTCCGCCTTTCTTCTTATTATCTGAATTGTCAGGATTCAATCGTTAATCTATTTGTTATTTTCTCCACAAATTGCCGACCAACGGGAGCAATTTTTTCCTTTGGCGGTCAGCCAAAGCGAGGGTTTTCATGCAATGAAAACATAACCTCGCTCCGCTGACATCACAAAAGGTTGCTACTATCACAAGAGGTGATCCTACCAAGCTGAGTTTGTTTACAGCCTTTTCCATTTTTCGAGGTCTTCTTTGTATTCCTCCAGATGGTGGATAACCAGATTTTCAATAAAGCCAGATACGCTTGATTTCTCTGTACCGAATCTTAAGTTAATACTGACTATCTTTTCCCGAAGTGAACTACTTATAAAAACCGTTTTCCTGTCGGTTATCTTTGGAACGGACAAAAAAGTCTGTTGATATTCTTGTAAACTGGCTTTGCGTTGTTTACTGATTGAGGTTTTCTTCATTGGCTGACTCGGCTCTGTTCCGTGTATGGATGCCAATAGAGCTTCTTCATCAATTTCATTTGGAGCGGGAATAGTCTTCTTACTTACCTTCGGCTTCTCAACTGATTGTGTAGAGTCAGTGGACTGTTCCTCATTGACTGATAGGGTTTCTTCTCCATGTAGGAATTCATTTATATCGAAATCTTCGGGTAATTGATTTTTCTTGGACATATGTTCTAAATTTAAGTGATTGGCAAATTATTTACTGGATTTTCTTTTAGTTTGAGTAGCTACCTGTTTATAAGCTTCTGCCTCTAATTGCAGTTTACTTCTTACAGGATTCTGCAAAAGCCAACTTTCCAGTTCTTCCCG
>USOX01000014.1 GCA_900556485.1 uncultured Dysgonomonas sp. | reverse complement strand
ACCGGATTGGCATACTCCGATGTCAAGAAGCTAACCTTCGATGATATTCAAACTTCTTTCGATGGCGAATTATGGCTAATTGCCAAGCGCAAGAAAACCAATGCTACTTTTTATGTAAAGCTACTTCCCGTAGCTAAACGACTGATTGAGCAATACCGATTAATAGCCAAAAATAATTATATATTCCCTGTTCCCACTTTTGGCGATAGTATGAACCGATGCCTGCAACGTATCGCTAAATTATGTGGAATTACTAAGCGGATTACCACGCACATGGCCAGGCACTCATTTGCCACAACCGTCTGTTTATCAAAGGGTGTACCGATAGAAACCGTCTCTCAGATGCTTGGACATTCTTGCATTACCACCACCCAAATCTATGCTAAAATCACGAATGAAAAAATCAGTAAGGATATGGCAGTACTAACAGATAAGATTGGAGATACATATCAGCTTGATGTTGATAGAGATGAGTCGGACTATCGGAATATTAAACGTATCGGTAAAAAACAGAAAGCGATGTTTATACGGAAAAAGAGAGAAAATAACCCAGTTAATCCATCAACTTACATGATACGAAAATGGGATAAAGTAGAATAGGATGAAAATAATGATCGTCAAGTCAGCCGTTTTGTTGCAGGGGAAGGTCACTTCTAACAGAACAAACTTCAAGTCCAAGCCCTTCGGGTCGGAAACAAAAATCTCCATCTTGTCAGATAGTATTTTTGTCCCGAGACTTGCCTGTTTCCCCCTGCCGAAGTAAAAAATAAACTCCCTGCAACGAAACGACCGACCCGACGATGACGCATATCATCAAAACAAACAAGCATCCCTGATTAACATCAAGAATGCTTGTTTTCATTTATGCGTGGGGCAACTTCAACTCCCTCACCTCGGAATCTGCATATTTATTGTTTTAGAATGGCAGTTCAGGTGAGCGGTAGTTTTGATGTAATACTTCTTCCAATTCTTTTTCAGGATAGAGTATCTTACCACCGATTGTCGTATAACCTATCATCTGCTTGTCCCGCAGGGTTTGAAGTGTTCGGGGCGAGATATGGAGGTATTCCATCACTTCCTCCCCACTCAGGTAACAATTGTCGGCCAATGTCGGGCGATGTTTATCACGGACATCCTGTACATTATCAAGAGCCTGCTCTATTTGTCCTTCGAGTTCCCTGAACTCTTCGGACTCAAAATTGATATACTTATCCATAAGGCTATTCCTTTACTGGTTTTGCTTCCGCTTGAAGCAAGCTATTAATATCCGACTCTTTAAAGTACACTTTACCTCCCAACATCGCATAAGGTATTTTACCATTATTACGCCATGTCTGTAAAGTACGCTTGGATATACCCAAAGCCCGGCAGACATCCGCCGAGTCTATTCAGCCGTCACGGGGATTGGGACAATATAGTTCTTTCAGTGCATTTACTTCAAATGTTAATCTGCCTATCTGCTGTTTAAGTCTCTCCCATGCCAGCAGGTCAATACATACTATTTCCATAATCTATTAATTTTATACTTTAGTTTTTCACTTATTACTTCTGTTCCTTATCCGTGTTGAACGTACTGGCTAAGGAACGTTTTAGGCCCTCATTGGCTGCACGGGTTATCAGTTCCCGGTTTACCGATAGATGATCGGCAAGGATATTCGACAACAGAATAGTCGGGGTTATCTCCGGTGCGATGTGCTGTAAGGATGCCACAAGTGTCTGCAGCTTCTCTTTCATCCGCACATCGATATAGACCGGAGTGTAATCTTTTACTTTCTGTGCCGTCAGAAAACGACGGGCATAGTCTTCCTCATCTTTCTTACGACCAGCTTTCCCTTTGGCAGAAGTCGGCATTCATGTACTGTTATCAAAAATATCGGATACATCTATATTTTCATTCTCCGGCTTATTTTTTTCTAAATTCTCATTCATAGGAATTTGTTTTAAATGTTTATACTATACTATTTGCTTGTTTGATTAATTGAAAAATATATGCACAAAGCATATACATACAGCATACTCAAACATCCTTGATACGGTTGGCTTTATTGGCTCTATACATAACTATGCACTTCCGGAGAATAACCGGATATACGATATTGTATATCGGGGCTTCCGAAATCGGGTGCAAGATAAAAATAGTCCAAGCCTCACGCTGTTTACATAACAGCTTTACCTAACAGGTTAGGGTAGTATAATATTGATTGTCAATACATACTATTTGAGGTATATAATTAAGAAAGGCAAATTTGATAGAAATTATCAAATTGTACATAAATATCAATCAGCTGATATTCAGTAGATAATAGTATACTGATAAGGAAAGGGGATATTTATGGTCAAAAATGGTAAATAATATTTTTTAACTATTCAACCAAATTTTCCCGCATTTGGTCTATCAGGTCATCTATATCTTCAAGTCCGTGAATGCTTTCCCGCTTGTTGCGATTGCGGCAATTGAGTAGTTGTTGCATATTAATGTGGTGTGTGTTATCTCCGTATCTTTCTTTGTTACCCTCCGTGCGGAAAGAGATAAAATCTTTATTGCCATCGGCAACGGATATCCATGTGTCTTTGATATAACCGGAATTCATGAGTTGGTCAAAAAGATAGACCAATGATTTTTGGTTGGTAACTTGTAATGGTTCGGTTAGCTTGCCGGATAAAAGTTTCTTGAGTTCCGACATTTTGGTTTTCCTACGAAACAACCTGATTGTTTCTATACAGTCTGCCAATAATGTGTATTGTTCTTTATTAAGTTTGGGTTGGTAAGAACGTTTTTTAGGTTGTTGCCCGTCTTTGACAGTAGGTTTGGGTTTAGCATCTTCAGTTATGGGTTGCTCTACCTTTACAGGCTCATCTTTTATCTGCAATACTTCCTTCTTTTCTTTGGTTTCAGCAGTGGGTTCTTTTTCCTCAAAACCCATACATAGACGTTCGAGGCTGATAAGGTCTACCAACTCTTTAAAGTAAGGTAAATCTATTTTTGCTAGTTCTTCGGCATAGTTAGAAGAAGTTATATTATTTACAGGTTTAACAAATTCCCTATACTTGTGATAGACATTCTTTGTAATATCATCATAGAAATCACTGTACCAGAGATAATCCTCCCGTCCGTCATGGAAGAATCGGGATACACTTGCCAATGGAGGATTATTGCGGATAATATCTAACACTTTTCCTCTGTAGTGTGTGATATCTGTCAGGGCAGGCTTTGTATTTATCAGCATACCTTTTGCCGTCTGATAGTTTATCTCAACAAAACTATCCAGACAACATTGTACTTCCCTGAATTCATAAGGAACATCAGGATATTCTATATGTTCGTCAAAATCATACATGCTTTAAAGATAAATATTTCACCAGTAATATTACCAATATTACTAACCGAAGTAACTAAAGTCGGTTTAGATTGGTAATATGGGTGGCAAATAAAGGTAAGTTAATGCAAAGATATTCATACGCATATACTTAGTGTATAACTATCAGAATTACAGTATATATTTGTGTTTGTATCCACGTTGGATACATCAAAATAGCAATGTCATATGATACGACAAATTAACATCAGCTCATTAAACAGCTCTACCTACCCTTGAAGAGCAAACGGCAATACTCCGACAGTATTGCTGGTTTCGAAGTATTCGATAGTGTCCTCACTTCGAAGTGAAAATGTTGCCACCGAATCAAAAAACAAAGAGACTACCACCTCTTTATTTTTTTCTCGTCGTCAAAGGAGCAAGGTAATCTTTCGGGTAACCCAAAAGTTGCTACGCATCCTTTTGACTTACTCCCGAAAATACCTTGCCCTGCGGGGCTGTGACCACGCTAAAGATAAATCTGGCGTACCTTGAATTTATCTTCCGCTTCAAAACCCGCTCCCGCTGGTCGCGGATTTTGAGGTCACTGAACAGCCCTTTTCCGTTGCTCCCGCTGGTCGCAACGCCAAAGAGCTGTGTGGCAATCCTTCATTTCATCTCCCGTTGGTCGCTTCTGTTACGGCTCGCCCGAATACAAGAATGTATTCGGAGGTATTCCATAACCATAAGAGGAATTGTTATGGAAAGTAAGAAAAAGGAGAATAAATTGGGAGCGAAGTCTCCCCGTAGAGGAAGGCCAAAGAAAGAGAAGAAGAAACTTTCTGTTTCTATAAATCTCAAACTGACGGAAGAAGATTATAATATCATAAAAGAGAGAGCCGAAAAACTGGGTATGAAAACAACGCAATATGCCCGTGAAATGACACTCAACGGAAGTATAAAATCACGATTTACATTGGAAGAACTCAACCTGATGCGGAAGCTGGCTGGTATGTCTAATAACCTGAACCAAACAGCTAAACAAGCCAACAAATCAGGATTTAGACAGGTTGCTTTGGAAATAGCACATATTGCCTTTCAGGTAAAAGAATTACTAGATGATCGCTAAAAATATCAAGGGAAAATCATTCAAAGGCTGTGTCAATTATGTGATGAATGACACAGCCCAACTTCTAGAAGCCGAGGGCGTATTTGCGGATAGTACCAAAAGTATGATCCGCAGCTTTGCCATGCAACGTTCCGGCAGGAAAGAAATAAAGCAACCTGTCGGGCATATCCCGATTGCGTTTTCTCCCGAAGACAAAGTAAGAATGACGGATGATTTTATGCTCCAGTTAGCCAAAGAATATATGCAGGAAATGGGAATTAAGAACACTCAATATATTATTGTCCGGCATGATAATACGGGAAATCCCCACCTGCATATTGTGTATAACCGTATTAACAACGATCTCAAACTAATATCCGTCAATCATGATTATAAGCGGAATATCAAGGTATGCAAGAAGCTAAAAGATAAATATAACTTGACTTATGGTAAGGGAAAGGAGAAAGTCAAACGGGAAAAACTGGGCAATCCCGATAAGGTAAAGTATTATATTTATGATGCTATAAAGTCGGTTTTACCAACATGTAAAACACCTGCCGACCTGCGTTTTGCCCTACAGAAATTCGGGATTGAGTTTGATTATAAACACAAGAAAACAACGAATGAGATTGAAGGTGTTTCGTTCCGTTATAATAATGTTGCTTTCAAAGGCTCGCAAATTGACAGGAAATTTAGCTTCGGAAATCTGAAAAAAGAGTTCGAAAAGAATATAAGAATATTACAGGAGCAAACAGCGAAGACACAAGAGCAACAAGAAAAACAGCCTTCAAAAGTACAACAGCAAACAGAGAATAAGCCTAAGAATCCAGCCATTGGTGGAGTTGAATTAACTCCTAAGCAGTGGGAAATATTGAAAAATGGTGGTCATATCTACTTGGAGAATATGAGGAAAAAAGACGGAAATGGGTCATTCTCGTTATACGTTTTCCTGAATGATGAGAAGAATAAAGTTCTTTTTAGTAGTAAGAATCCCGATGAGTTTGTCAAATATGGTAAGTATGAGATGCGTGTCAGGGATAGAATCCTTATCGAAAAAGGATATTTTACCAAAGCTAAAGTCAAGTGGTATGGTGGTGGTTTTGCTTATCCGTATTTGTGGAAAAGTAATAAAGCTGACATTGATTATCAGGAATCATGGAACGATCCGAGAATTAAGAGAAAAGAAAAGCAAGATCAGAAGTTCAATTCTTCCTCAATTCAGAAGAAAAATCGAGGAAGGAAAATGTAATAATTAATTGTTCATAAGAATGGGAATTATCTAAGTTTTCAGGGGATTTGAGGTTAAATCTTATTCAGCTCTTTTTGAATAGCCTGCTTTAAAGTGTCTTTTCCCAAATACTCCGATCCGGAACTAACGATATGTATAGCACATCTGCGAATAACGTTTGAGATGGCACCTCCGGATAATTCGTATTCAGCAGCTATATTTATTAATTCGTCAAATATCTCTCTTTTGTTGTCCGACCATATAGATGGAAGCATTTTTTTCCATAATTCGATCCGAAGTGCTTTATCCGGCATAGGGAAATAGATAATAGACTGAAAGCGTCTGGAAAATGCTTCGTCGATATTAGAGTGAAGGTTTGTTGCCAGAATGACAATACCGGGAAAATCTTCTACTCGTTGCAATAAATAAGCTACTTCCTGATTAGCATGACGGTCATTCGATGTATTGGTTGATGTGCGTTTTCCGAACAAAGCATCTGCTTCGTCGAAGAAAAGTATCCAATTCCGGTTTTCTGCCATATCGAAAACTCGTGCCAGATTTTTTTCCGTTTCGCCGATGTATTTGGATACAATCATTGATAAATCCACACGATAAACATCCATATCGTTTCGTTTACCTATCAGTGTCGCCGCTAAGGTTTTTCCTGTTCCGGGAGGGCCATAGAAAAGAGAACGGTATCCGGCTTTCAGGAAACGGTTTAACGTCCATTCTTCCATGATAGTTCTGTGACAGTTTATCCATGTGTTTACTTCTTCCAAGTCAGTCATTACCTGATAATCCAATACAAGATCCTCCCACTCCAGATCTGTGGTGATGCGTTTAGCTGGAAATCCTGTACTATAATCGGGTTTATACTCCCTGTCGAAAAGAACCTTATGAAGAAATTCGTCAGAAACACGTAGTTGACCGCTAAGGAAAGGCTCTCCTTCGCCAGCACCTTCCAACCGGAGGATATTACGGGTATAGAACCAATGTTCTTTCTGAAAAAGCCTGATTACTTTTTTTCGTTTCTCACAATTGTCTCCGGTAAGAATAAAGATAGCTGTTTCGCCTGTTGGTAAAAAACCATTATGAGATACTCCTTTCCAACCACCAAACTCTGTGTAAGGTCGATTGAAGTTCTTATTGTATGTAAAGAATATATCTAATGTTTGTGGAGATAGGTGTGGCATGAGGGCAAGCCTAAGAATGACCTGCTCGTCGAAAGAGAGAACATCTATACCTGTCAGATTTTCCAACACGTTGTCTTGTGGAAGATTTATATTACGTATATCCTCCACATTATTATCCTGTTGAAAGTAATTTTTAATTGACAGGGTTATTATTGATGTGAGCCAGTGGGTATCTAATATCACGATAATTTATTTATTTTATTTATGTTATTAATAGCATTGTTAAAAAACCTTATTGATGCATTATATGTATTAATCTCTTCTTCTTTTTTCTCCTCATCCTTCCCAATTTTAACTGTACCTTTTTCGTCTTTATCAATAGCTTCAATTTCTGTCTTCATTTTTTCATACATTGTATTTATTTCGGTACTTTTGATTTTTTCGGCCAGAAGGTTAAATCTAGGACGGGTTTTATTGCTAACAGTAACAGCATTGATATCTTTGTATGCTATTCTACGATATTTTGGTTCGGAAATCCCTTCATCTTTAATTTTTGCATAATCATCTAGACATGACAGAGGCGGTGAAAGTGAAAGATTTTTATTTTCATTTACGATAATATTATGCGTTTCTATAAAGAGGGAGCTTGGTTGGTTATATTTATCTCCTAATTCAGATAGCTGCTTAAAATGTCCCATTTCATGTAACAAGGTTCGATCAAACCCTTCTCTTACATTTGTTGTCATGAGTATATATCCTAGTTCCGGATTGAATGCACCTCCTCCCATATTCTCTACTTGTGTGCGAAAATCATTACCTTTCAATTTACCTGCAATTTCTTCCGCCAGAGACTTGTAACTTTCATTATCATAAGAAATAGTTTCATCATCAAAATCTATATAGAAAACTGGCACATCTGTTCTTAAATCTAACCGCTTTTTCATATCTTTATAAATAGGCTCCGTATCAAAGCATTGCACAACAGTTCTATCTATACTCTTATTTTGAATAGTCTGTTTCTGTTCAGATAATGAATAACTTTGTGATCCCATCACATCGGCCTCTCTCTCCAATCCTACATCATTATTGACTGGCATACCACCAACTTCGGTAGTGGGCTGTACTCGTCCCTGCATTTGTTGTACTACGTGCCATGTTTCGTGTGGCAGATACTGTTCCTGTCCGGGAGCCACATGAATATCTGCTCCCTGTGTATAGGCAAGAGCCTGCACAGTTGCCGGCTTTGGTGAATTGTAATGTACCCGTACATCATCCATACTAAGCCCTGAAAGATTTTCCACTCCGGTTTTCAGATTGTCGGGCAAGCCTGTATTATTCGATTTTCTTTGCAAAGTGGAATCTTTCTTCAATTGCAGAGACTCTTCTTCATCTTCGGAAGAGGTAAGCTGGACTGCATTTCTATTATCTACAAATTGTGCTGTTCCTCCACCTTTTCGCATCGGTTGGATGGTACGCTGCATTTGTTCTTTCTGTATTTTTTCGGCTTTCATAAAGATTCTGTTTTAGTTAGTATCAATCTCTCCATGAGACATGAATATGTTTTTTCAGCCATGGCAATCGTATCAGTTTGTACGACCAAGGCACGGAATCCAACAACATATCATACGCACGAGGCTCAACTGTCAGCAACCATTTATCCTCTTGTTGCTCCAACTCTCCGTCCCGCTGTATGAAGGCTTCCTGAAAGCCTTGTATGGAAGTGTTTTTAATTTTCTGCCAGTTTGCTTTAACACCGTTTAGCATAGATTCTATTGTCGCTGTTTCCTGTTCTGTAAGTTCCATCCTTCTCGGTAGGGGAACTGAAAAAGGACATCCTGTGAGCATGCGGTTGAAGGCTAACTCATGCTCCTCGTATTCTTTATCTTCAGAAGTTACAAGCTGTTGTATGATGAATATGGCTCGTATCCTGGCATCCGTATCTTTCAAATCCTTTTTTTCTTCATTCATCAATCCCAGCATATCGAATAATCGGGGGAACCAAGGTGTTAATAAAGCTAATCCGGCATTTGATATGGATAGGTATTCTATGTTCGTTTCCTCATTTGCTTGTTCTGGATGTTCTGTAAATAATTTTTGTAAAGCCTCTTTTGCTTTTTGTTTCCCTGACTCCTTGGAAACTCGTGCTTCATCTGAATGTATATTTTCTTTTTTATCCATTTGGTATATATTTTTAATGAATGATTCGATTGTTTTTGCATCATCTTCCCAATAGAAATTTTTGGGGTCTTTACTCTTTTCATGTAAGAGGGTTAAAAGTGCTTTCCGTAAGGTTGTAGAAGTATCGGTATCTGGAATGAGTATCTTTATCTCTGACTGGTATTTCTCTGTCAACATTTCTATCGTTCTCTGCAAAAGTCCTGCTTTGGAGGCGGAAAGCTGTGCGAGCCATTGAAGCTGCATTTTCTCCGGTACTATCCCGGCTAAATGGCTAAATGTGGCTGAGTTGTAATCTATACTTCCGAGAAAGTGGTAAAACAGTTTTGGGTTAGCAAAGGCAAAGTCATTCAGCCTGTTTATCTTTGTTTCGGTTGATATATTCTTATCCTCGACCCAACTTTGGAATCCTTCTTCTGACAGGAAAGCCACATATTTACTTTTCTCTGTATGCAAATCAAAATCACTTTGGGGCTGGAACGTGTTATTTATACTATTGTTAATATCCGATTGAAGTTCTTTTTGAGTTTGAAATGATAAGTCTGTTTGTCGATCTGTTCCTTTCAAATGAATATTCCTGTCATGTATATCTCTGTTATCTTGTAAGTCAGGCTTTGAGCGGGGAACAGATTCATTTTGCATTATATCACTGGCTAAAGAATTGTCTTCCGACTGATGAATAAATGTAGTTTGGAGCGATTTCTCTTCTGAATATTCTGTCGGTATATTCCTTCTCGAATCGTTTTCATTATCAGGTATATTCTGTTTATTTATTGAAATTGCAACATTTCGTAGAATATCATACAATTCATTCTCAAAAGAATTTATTTCAGGATGTTTACTCTCTAAATAATTTAATATTAACGGTTCTGTCTTTTTTGATTCCTCTTTATTCAGGCTTTGAAGTATACAGCGTGTTAACCTCTCTTTTGAAGAGAGTACCTTTCTGTTTCTTTCCTGCAAAGTGTGCAGGAATATCATATTAAGTTGTTCTTGGAATATCTGTTTGTTTTTGCAGAATGAAAATCCAACAGTAGAATAATGTTCTATAAGCCACTCACAAAATTGCAGCCAATACACGGATATTTCTATACCTCCTTTCTGTCTGCCGAATTCTGATATTATTTTAGAAATGGCTATATCATCCATGACCTCAGCCAATATTTTTAATAACTGTTGGTCATTTATGTTGGAAATGATTTCTATAATATCTTGTGGCATTATGTCCAGAAGACTTAACCAATGCTGCTTCTTCTCAGATAACGTCACAAATGAATCAGAAAACAACCAGTCGAGATGAACGCCCAAAGCATCAGTCTTTCGGAACAGCATCTCCGGGTAGCGACTGTTAAGCTGTTGGAAGGTATCTGATAGAGATGGTGGTAAAGTTATTGCCATTTCGTATAAAAGGCGTATTCCTAACGTATCAATAAACTGAGATACAATAGATTCATTTTCCCATATTTTGTCTATTATTTGCCATAATAATGAGGGATATTTTACGGCTAGCCAAAATAGTTGTCTTCGTTTTTCGTTTATGTCAATAGAGTTAGTATCGAACCATATAGAAACGATTGTAGAAAAAATCGTTTTATCCGATTGCAAAAGAAGACGTTCTAATATAGTCCTATTTTCAATCCCTTTTTGAAATAAATCGGCTATCGCATTCTCATCGTCATCAATGATTGAAGTTAATTTTCTATTCAGGTTAAATTCAACATATGCAGAAGCTGTCTTACAAAATCCGTGTTCGAGGTAGTAGAGCAGATCGGATAAATTATATTGCTTGTTTTTGGATAGATATTTTTTTTCTTCTATTTTAAAATGTAGTGATAAACAGCGCTCCAGTTGTTCTCGTAAACGTATCGGGAAAAGCTGATAAAAAGACTCTTCAGGGATATTTCCTAAGTTCAAGGTTAGAGAGTTTATTTCGATCAGATGATTTTCATTATCAGAAACTGAAAGGTATTCTTCTACCACATTCTCGAAACAGTTACGACAAAATTCATCCCATCCGGCATATAGTCGATGTGCAAACGATTCATTGTTAGCTGTGAACCGGAATAATATTTTACCGATCTCAATCATATTATACCTTCCTTGTTTTTGCTTCCAGTATATCTAATATGCCTTTTTGAAGTACTTCCAATTCACTTTGTGGACAATCTTCTGACATTGCTTTGCACCATTTCCTGTAATTTTCTTCAAAATATTGCATTTCCGACACATCCAGCCAATAGATATGCGCTTGTATGTGTGCTGGCAATAAAGAGTTTATCAGTTGCATACATATTTCTCTCAATCGTGGAGACCGGAAGCGGGTAGTCCAACTGGAAAAAACAAAGGAGACGGTAAAAGGTAAGGGTGGATAAAGCAGATTATGTTCTACTACATATACCACTTCGCATTGCCTGTTCAAATCCATCAAATACCGGCACAGCGTATTAGCCCATTCATTTAATTTCCGTTTATCAGCCAATCGCCCGAGATTCATCCACACATCGTCTTCCTGATTCCAAAAAGCAAGGAGATATTCCTGATTTTCTAATCGAACCAATTTGTAATTATCCAGATTGAGTCCCCAACGAAAAAGCCCGCCGCAAATCAGATTGGAATTGAATATAGGCAGGTCGCGACGTAATTCGAGATATTTTAAAGATTTTTCTTCTTCTGTCTGAGACGGATTGTCGGGTATTATTTTTTCGATGTTGGCACTGTCCATCATCTTTTCGCTAACCAACATAGAGTTTAACTTATCGCGCCATTGTTTATTATCATTATTTCCATCCAGTAAAATTAAATTATGGCTGGGCAAAATATTCCCTACGGAAATACTCTCATCCATATTCAAATCTAACAAATAGGATAAATGAGCCTTGATAGTGGCTATGTTGTTTATGTTTTGTTCCTCGTAAATGTTCCAAGCCTTTGATCGTGTCTGTGTTAAATAAGGCACATTTGTCAAAAATCTCATTCGCCTTTTTATACGCTCATTTTCCGACTCTCCGTAAAAGCTGAATTCGGACATCCAAGGAGGATTGCTGTCAATTCTATATAAATGATCAAAAAAATCAAGGTATGTGTTTTTTATTTTGATGACATCTCTGTAACGATCTTTGTGCTTATATAAATCTTTATCCGAAAGATTAAGTATCTCCATCTCGCATAAGCCTGTTTCATTTTTTTCGATACTACACAGCTTTTTTAGTCCGTTTAGCTCCGTCAGTCCTCTGCATATCAATAAATCATATAATTTAAGGTAAGCCTCAAATTGATTGGGTTTCGTATTTTGATTTTCTGTATCTACTTGATAGCATTTGGGAAAATCCTTTGTTATCGAATAATGCCCGAATACGTCTCTGTAAATACCTATGGGGATAGAAACCGGAGAGATGGCCGCTTTGCTTGTTTCATCTTTCCGGGGATTAGAACGAGATGTTTTCTTTGAAAAATATAATGCCTGCAATTCTTCAACAAAGTATTCTGTATTAATGGGTATTTCGGAGTTGTCAATATTCATTTTTATAAAAAACTCGCTTTGATGCTTGGGGATATATATACTATAACTTTTTCTGAAATCTGTTCTGATAACGTCCCTGCCATTATCATTTTCCACTAAGTGACAAGTTTTTAACGATTTTACGCCTTCTATCTGAAGCAATAACTTGTATAGCTCAAAGGCTGAATTCCGCTGTTTTGGAATTGTTATCCGTACATCTTTGGTTGTTCCTTCTAACCATTCCTCTGGCGATAATTTACTGAACATACGTTCTTCTGAATGTTCGACTTTGATTGACCCCGAAAGATATTGAATAATCACCCAGTACACCTGTGCCAATATGCCGGAGGCATCTCCACCCGGAAAAATCTCCAGTTCGGAATGTAGATAAAGCAGCGGTGGGGTATAAATAGTCACCGAATTCAGTTTTTCGCATAAATTGCGATGTGCGTTAAAATATTTTCTTATATCTTTCTCCAGATTGGCATTAGGTGCTTCAAATGGAGATAATTCAACTTTAATATTATAACTTCCTTTTTTTATGTCACAGGATACATTAACCTTGTCAAGGCTCGGAAATTCGGCTAATAATAATTTCTGGTAATCATCAAGCGTTACGGGAGTGGTCGGATATACTTTTTCGGGGAGAAACATCCCGTACTTTTCGGGGAGAAAGCAATTCTTTTCATCGGTCAGATAATCGTGCAGATCAAATCCCAATTTATAATCAAACTCGGTTAATACGTAGTTGGCAATATCTGCCGTTGTTATGCCCGGGTCATGGCTATTGAAATCAGTCCATATCTTTCCCGAAAGACGTTGTATTTCTTCCAGCGTCTTTTTCTGTAATTGGGTATACAGATCCTCTTCTTTATCCTGTTGCTTGATGAACAAATTATTTTCCTCCATATATCCAATGTTCTTTATCGGTTATCGTTTTCAGTATAACTCCATAACTCTGTTATTCTGTATTGTATCTGGGATAAAGTTATTTTGGGAAATTTGCAGCGCATTTGCAGCAACAGGTTATCCTCTTCCTTCTTCCATCTGAAGAGTATTTTACTAAACCAAAATCCACAGAATTTTGAACGGGAACGAAGTTTCAGGTTATTGCCGTTACAATGACTGGAGACAACTTCCATCGTTTTGTATTTCTCTTTTTTTGCATATTTGTAACAAACAAAAATCCGGTATGTCTGGCATTTAGCGGGGTATTCCGGTATTGTCGTTTCGGACAAAATAGTATACCACTCTCCATCCGGCGGGATGGTCAGACATTCGGATACATTCTGTTCTATATTTATGGTTCCTGATGTTCGGTCTCTCTTATCGGCTTCAAAACTGAGGTTGCCATAAAAAGAAATAATTTTGTTTTGGTGTATCGATAAAACTTTTTCTCCTTGTTTGTTTGTCAGAAGCAAGTTCTTTTCTTTGTCGAGTGATAACGACCAACAAAGAACGTCCGTTTCATCTTCAGGCTTTCCCTCATATATCTTTGTTAAACTGCCTCCGGTTTTTTGTGGATAAATGGCAACATTATATCTGTCAGTTGACGTCAGTCCGTCGTCTACAATATTGGGTACTGAGTCGATGAATTCGGCAAATTGGGCTTCAGTCGGGATTTTTCCTGTTTGGAAATATCCTTTCAATGTTTTTCTATCTGTCTTTTTACTCATTTTTATCCAATTATAAAGTTTAAACCGATTTTTCCTGATGCTGTATTTTCGTTATCATCTGTTATGATCGAGATTTTTCCAGGTACGATGATACTCCATGGTGTATTTCCCGAAAGGTACCAGTCCTTAATATCTATGTCTACATCCTCAAGCCACTTGCCGTTGACAGTAAGTTTCTGCAATTCCTGTATATCCATATCATTGACCAGCTTGGTATAGAGTTCTTTATATGAGTATTGTTGCCCTAACTCAGGAAGCGTACCCTTCCGCAACCATTGAGCATAATAATGCTGTATGCGGCTAATCATTCTGCGAATTACCCTTCCTTTATCTGATGCGCGTGGTTTTAAAGTTATTATACACTCGATATCCACTTTTTGGTAAGTTGGGTTTATTACCTGTATTTGAGCGAAAGGAGAAATATATGAAGACAGGTATTTTTTTATCTCCACTAATTTCCATGAGGGGGTGAGAGGGTACTGATTGTTGTCATCCGAAGGAGAGAATACTACAATGTTAACACCTTGTGTTGTGTTATTATGTGTTTGAGGTATGCAACACACTTTTTCTATCTCCTGAAATTGTTCTAATATTATCTGCTCATAATCTACGGGGGTCACGGCTCTGTTTCTATTGAATATGCGATAACTTTGCCGGATGGACGATTGTTCCGGTGTTTCTGCAAGTTTTCCTCCAAATCCGGAAAATGGTTGTATAATACTATCGACTTGTTCATTTTCTTTTTGCAATTTCTGAATAGTCATCGCCGGAAGGGATACACCGTTACCATTCTCCGCAACGATATTCAGGCAATTCATATATATGCAACGAACAGCGAGGCATGCTCTGGTATCTCCGATAAAACGAATCCTTAGCCAAAATAAGGAATTGGCATCTAAATGTTGCTGATTGATGGATTCGGGCATTTCTATTTCAATATATCCACTTTGGGTAAATCCACAGGTATTTTCTGTCTGGACTGCTTCCAATGGCAATGGCATCCATTTCTCTTTACTCGTATAGTCCCACTCCAGTTGAGGATAAGACGCAATTGATATATCTTCCGAGAAAATATTTTGTTTGGTGAATACCATATCAAAGAACATCTTTATGCGGTTGCTCCCCAGTGCATTGCCAAAAGCAATATAAACCGCATATTCCGCATCTATGACAGGAAGAAATGCCTGAGGTGCATTGTCCGTTATAGCAATTGTTTTATTTTCGGGAAATATCGTGATACGCGATAAACGAATACACGAGTCATCAGTATAGTTATTCATGTCTATCTGTTGACTAGCTTTATAAGAAAGCTTCATCTCTGATAGCATAGGTACGATTGGAGGGATAGGCATATTCCTTTGCTTTTTTTCTTTCTGACGGCTATTGTATATCATCGTATTTGCAAACAACTCTCTGTATTTCTCCATTCCGAATCCAATAGCAGGTTCTTGAAGCATCACCCGAAAACAATCGCATTTTGACTGTTCATATTGTGACAAATCAAATTTGATTAAAGCATTTTCATCAGGTTTTCCGTTTATAGTGCGGAATAATGCTTGACAGGTATCCCTGTTTGATATCCATTTCCCGTTTTTTCTCCATTCGGTCTTTATTTTGAAAGACTCATTCGTTACGGGAGGTATATCAGTATAATCTTTATATAGATCGTTATAGCCATTCTCTGTTTGAGGTAGTTTGTTCCATGTTCCTGTTAAAGAAACTTCTGTGATATTTTTCCGGGCTATTTCTTCATTTCCGAACATAAACCAAGCCCCTTGCTGTCCCTGAGTGCCAAAAGCATGGAGGGGCTGGACTGAATCGATCTCACCCAATTCGTTGTAGAGGCTGAAATTACGGATGCCTTCGACATCAATATCAATACATGTTGATTGGAACGTTATTTGAGTAGCCCAGTCATAAGGGCAATTATTGTTGCCGGCAAGAATACGGATAGCGGGATATATTGTTGTTTCGCTATGTATTTTGTCGGAACAGGGAAATGGCGATCTGTCACTTTCGCACAATGTGAATTCAAATACCAGCCGATTTTCTCCATTCAGGTTTTCGCAGCTCGCGTGATGATTAATGTATGTCCAGCCATCATCGGTACTGATCCATACGGAAAAAGCCCCATTCAGATGCTCCTCCGAAAAAGAAAAATCCTGAAGTCGGGAAGCTGACGAGGGAGTGAGTACAAAATATATTTTCACTTTCCTCCGTCCTTCGTTCAAAATAAACATAGGAGACTCTATCAGCCAACCACAATCAGAGGATTTGTATTTTTCATCATCTGAAAACAGATTAGCATATGTAGCAGGATTGGTATAGTCTATGGGTTGTTTATACAGGACAGTTGCTTTTCCGTTATCTTTTCTCAGAAAAACAGCATTTACCTTTTCTATTTTCATTTTAGTGATATATTCCCAAGACATCGTTTTGTAGATCAGCTCCTGTTTATTTTCTGTTATTCCGGCTTTGAATCCGGTCCCTTTCGGAAGTCTGAAACCGGGAGAAGATGCGATAGGGGTAACTACGACATAAGTTTGGTCAGGGATTGCTTTGCGTGCAGTTGCATGCAATATGTTCTCTTTGTAAAATAGGGGTAGCGTTGTGAATTTTTGATTAAACTGCTTTGCAATGGAGCTATAATTGCGCACGAAAGTCAACAGCAGGGATAATCCGGCATCCATATCATTCCCTTTTTCTATCATTTCTATATAATAGCCCCTATGAATGTTTATATCGTCAATAGTGCTTAACATTTTATAATACAGGTGATTTTTGATTTTCATCGTCCTGTTGAAATGTTTCCCTTTATGAGATGATAATAATGATTCTTCCAGTTTATTCTTTATCATCTTTGCCGCCAATATGGCAGGATTTTTATCTACATCTTGCCTCATTTGCCATCCGGATAGCAGGTATTTTTCTATGCGCACAATCCATTCTCTGATTTTTTCTTCCAGATTTTCGGAATACTGCTGTTGGCTTGTTGTTCCTCTGCCTTGTATGAATGATGTTTTATATTGGTCTACATCTATTTGAACGATCTCTACGAATACAGTAAGAATATGGTTGCTCCACAGACCGGATATGCAACCGTCTTTCTCACCTTGTTTATTGTAAAAATTTATTCCGGAACTTACGGACATTATCCATCTAAAGAGCTCTATCCAATCACTCTCAATGGCTTCAAAACCTTCCAATCGTGCTTTATCCTGTTGATAATCCAGCCGATCCAGACCATTTCTGCTATATAGTTCTTCTGTCATGTCCTTAGCATGTCAAATCTGTACCTTCATTCAGATAAAAAGGATAAACCATATTGCTGCGCCTGTTTGTCTGACGTATAGTATAATTTAAATCTATAAGCAGTACACCGGCCTGTTTCTCCGTATCGAATAAAATGGAATCCAGAATTATTCGAGGTTCAAACATTATGATTGCTTTTTGTATCTGCTCCTTCAAAAGGGTTTGTGTGGTCACATCCATTTGTTCAAATACGTATTTTCGGATAGGGCAGCCGTAATCGTAACGGTGTATGCGTTCTGCCGGTGATGTACTAAGTAATATCCACAGGCTTTGTCTGATATTTTCCTCGTTCGAGACCATGACAGTTCCTCCCGCTTCTTTCTTAAATTCTGGTTGGAAGTGCCATCCTATACCCAGAAATGATTTGTTTTTCATAATCGTACTATTTACATTTATCCTCCGATATTCACGGTGGGACAACCTTGGACGATACAACCTCCATGAGCTGTTGGATCGCCCATCCGTGCGGCAGGTTTTCCTCCTATCAGAACAGTTGTAGAGCCTTTAACAATAGTGTCGGTCGGCCCGGTGCAACTAGCCAAGTCTCCCATCACCGCTGCCGGAAGCTTTTCGATTAATACATTCGCTACACCCGGACCAATTATAGGACCTCCAACATGGGGAACCGTAGGAATTCCGGGAGTTTGCATAGGGCAAGTATGCATGTCTGTTATTCTTGCTGCTGCTGGCATACTATTTTCAATCAATTAGTTAATCATTACCATACCACCTTTAACCGTAGTTTGCCCCGAAGCAGACAATTCGGCACTGGCATTGCCTTTGGCTGAGAATCCGACTTTTGCAGTGGCTTTTATATTTGCTCCATTGAGAGATATATCCGACTTAGCGGCAATTTCTGTTTTTTCCGCCGCATCCATCATTACATTTCCCTTTGCTTTCAGAATGATATCTTTTTCTGAACTCAGGGATATTCCGTTACTGTCCATGATGATTTCATTCTTGTTCAGGTCGGTTAATTTGATACATTTTCCATCGTCGTTGATTTCTATCCTGTTTTTGCCCGGAGTAGAGAAAACGATTGTTTTTTTATCCTCATCAAATTCCATTTTCAGTTGAGATCGGGTTACGAACGCCTTCATATTATTTTCTGCGGTATATTCATAAGGAGGCTTGTGCATATTATCATACAGGCTGCCCAATATGACCGGATGGCAAGGATCCTGATTAATAAATCCTACAATAACTTCATCTCCTTTCTCGGGCAAAAAGACACCGCCAGAACTATCAGATGCGTATGGAGTCGATATTCGTGCCCATATTTCTTTTTTCATTCCTTCCATCCATGGCAATTCTACACAAATCCGCCCTTCTTTAGCCGGATCGTCGTGTAATTGCTTAACCACTCCAATATGCATACCCTCGAGCCCCGGAAGGAATCCCGATGCAGGAGGAGATACCACGTCGGGTTCATCGGTAATGTTATTATTGGGGACGCCCATTCCGACCTCCGTTATCCATTCATTATTTTCTATGCTGTGATGAACATAACCTATAAATACATTTCCGTTGAATCGTTTGCCTAATCCTTGCAATTCGATAAGGCATCCCGGAACCGCTTCATCCGATCCGTAAAAACTGAATTTACCTCGATATCTGGACAGTCCGGCTTTTAAGGCTGCACTATCTACCCACCGCTTAAGTACAGTCTCGTCTATTGGTGCATCGGTCTGTAAAAGCAAATTTGTATCGGAAGATAATGCGGATATTTGCAAGTCTCCCTGCTTGTTCAAATCAGGAGACTTAGAGGTCACTTTAATCATTTTCTGTTGAGAAGGGCTCCATGAAACAGCTTCATATTCTGAAAACTGATCTCCACATGACAAACCTCCATCAAAACTAATCATGTCAACTCCGTATGTAACCGACAGAACGGGTTCTGCTGCAATTTCGGGTTTACAAACCGATATGTTTTTTCCATTGGTAAAGACAAATAGCCCATTACTGTCTGCCCGCGATAGAGCGAAATCCCAATCGGTGCAATAATATTGCACCATAGAGGGATGTTCAAAGTCGGTAGGATCTACTTTTATGTCCCCGTAAGAGCCAAGAATATCCGCTATTATATCCGAATCTTTCTTTTTTTCAAAAATACAGTTCTTACGCCCCTGTGTCGCAGGATAAGCATAATCACGGCACTCTATTTCCATCAGGGAGCGATGCCCTTTACCTATTTTTATGCGAATTTCTGTTATAATTCCATCGAAGATTGTTTTTTCCTTATTTAAGTCTCCGACGTCCAACCGGATACTGCTTCCCGGCTTGAAAAGGTCAGCGTCGGTTTCATCAAAAGTTTGCTTTTCCATATTTCCGGCATTGAAAGTCAGCGTGGCTTTTCCGATGCGATTTAACTCCAGTCGCACAGAAGCCGAAACCAGTTCGTAGCAGTCTTCCAGCTTGTTATCGTTGCAATAGACTGTGTATGATAGTATTCTATCTTTATTTTTTGATGGTGAATTAGTCATAATTTTAATTCTTTTTTAAAGGAGGAAATAGGATTTCGGTTCCGGCAGGAATACCTCTGAATCCATTTAGGTTATTAAAACGGGCTACTTCGTTTACCAGCAAGGAATTTCCGTATATTTGGTGGCATAATAACGCCAGCGTGTCACTTTCTTTTATTACAACCAGCCGGGACATGTCCGGAGACATTTTAGAAAATCTTTTCTTGTCTTCTTCCGTTCCCCGAAAACCGGAAAATTCCAATTTAATCTCTGCCCGTAAAGGAATGCCATGATTATTGAATAAGTTATAATTAGTTTGCATCGAAGTAAGCTGTCCTTTGAAAATCAATTCGCCGTATGCTATCATCACATAAGAAGGACGGTGTCCTTCGCTATTGTATACATATAAACGGTTTTCCAAATCTTTTACTTTATCCAGCACTTTCTTGTCATCCTTTATATCTTCGATCACTCCTGTGTAATCTATAATGAAATCGAAAGTAAGAGTTTCCGGTTTATAACGCTCGAAAGTATTTGAACCATTGATGCTTCCTAATTGCCGGTCTTCCCTGTATATGATTCCTTTACCGAACTTCAGTGATGCCGGATTAACAGACAACGAAATCATATCCAGATGCTCCTGGGTATATTTATCATCCGTATAAGAGAGTATTTTTAGTGTTTCCATACAGTAAGCTGGTCTAACGTTCGTTTTTTTTCATTGCCGCAATTATTCCGGTTTTTTTAGACAACTCCCGTATTATCTCTTCTTTTATCTCCTGGTAGACATGTTCAGGTATTTCAGTCTTCTGTATGACTTTCTTTTCAACAGTTGTGTTTATATGTATTTCTTTGATTACTATCGGCATTATTTTTTTCGTTCTATCCGGTTATAAGTCAGCGTTAATGTTTCAATGGCTAGGCCGCTTTTTTGAGCATCAAGTGTGCTGAGGCTCCATTTTATAGGGTAAGCATGGCTACATGCCCAACATGCAACGGCATGCCGCTTCGAATCCATCAGGAAAATAACCAGCATACAGGGCGATATTCTGCCATTCTCGATATACGAAAAACTTCCTTTCACCCATGCTGTGATTTTTTCTGATACAGGTTCTAACGAACGTTTCAAGGTGATATTTCCATGTCTTATTTCTTTCAATAATTTAATGCGTGTTCCGTCATTTTCCGCTAAGCCGGACTCCTCTGTTATTATTTCTTGTTCAAGTCCGCCAACTTCCATAAAAGAAGCACTTATACGTTGGTCTCTGAAATGGAATTGAACCTGAAAGTAAAATTCTACGGGAGGAGTCCAGCTCTCTTTTTTCTGAGGCATAAGCTTTCCGTTTATTCGACCGTAATACCTTCATGGACGAGGATCAATATTTCCATAGCCACATTGTTTCCATCAGCTTTAAAGCCTTCTACTGTGATTTTCTTTGGCCATGCATTGGTCAATTTCCATGTGAAGGCAGCCTTGTCTGTTTCATCTAGTAGGCTAATAGTTACAGAACGGCGTTTTATCGTGTTCAGCTTTATTTCGCCGATCCAAGACCAGAATTTCTTATCCGAAATGAAGACTCCCTTTTTTAAGGTAATATCTCCGGATTTTCTTAGTCCCGGCATTTTTATTTTTGAAAACTCTTTGCTGTCTCCGGCCCGGTATTCAATCACATCATATTCCAGATCCAACCCTGATACTTCCTTAAAGGACATGTCTCCAATATCTTCAATGCTCACTTTGAAATAAAATTCGGGTAAGGGCCATGCACTGGCATCTTGTTTTTCTCCTGCCATAATCGTCTATTTTGAATTGTTAGATTTTTTATATTAGCTTTTTTGCATTTGTTGCTGAAATGTGATTTCAATGAATTCCGCAGGACGGGATATTGCTACCAGCACAGTTATGCGCATAATACCGTCCAGAATATCCTCCGGAGTCATAGTTTCTCCTAGCCCGACAAATACGTTATACGCATCTTCGGGTGTAGCTCCGGCTAAACCACCCCGTTTCCATACGCTACGTAAAAAATTTTCTATCATACATTTCATATTTATCCATGTGCCGGAATCATTGGGCTCGAATACGTATGAACGGGCAGCATTTTTAACTGATTCTTCGAGGTAGATCATGGTGCGGCGGACATTAATGTATCGCCAATCCTGCGAATTGCCGTCAAGTGTACGGGCTCCCCATACCTTAATGCCGTCACTTATAAAACTGCGGATAGCATTCACCGCTTTTCCGTTTAACGGCATATTCAAATCTTCCTGTTCGGCATTAGTTATGTTCACAGATGGCTTAATAACCATATTCACAGATACGTTTGCCGGAGCTTTCCACACTCCGCGAGAATCATCTGTCATAGAGTATATTCCTGCCATGGCTGCAGATGGCGGTAATAGATTTAGGTTTTCTTTGACAGATTTGATGATTTGCTGATAAGCCGGAACATTTTGTAGCAACACCTGATGAATCTCTTTTGTTAGCTTATTGTCAGTAGTGTTTTTTTCTACAAAATCGATCAAATTATTTTGTGTGTCTCCTTCGGGAAGAGTAAGTTTTATGAATTCTTGTATAGTTGAACTGAATCTGATAAAATCTTCTGTAATGTCGCTATCGGACAGAACGGATGTTAATAACCATGGATAATAAGCTGCACCGTAAGATAAGTTATTATTGGCGGTTTCTCTAAAAGGGGTTATATAATCTACAATCGTATCTGTTTGTGGATACCTGTTAACCGGTACATCCAGTATAGCCACCCGGCTCTTCATATCACCACAGTGCATCAGCATTTGTTGCTGTACCTTATTGCAATCATCCGTTGGCAGATTTACTGCTTCGGGTATAACGATCATTGTAGGCTCCATCTCTGTTGAAAGAGAAGATAAGCCCGTTAAAAAACCTTTAGCTTCTTGTAGAGTGTTATAATCTCCTATTGAAACGATATAACAGCTCCCTCCACCATTAGCAAAGAACAGCATCATATTGTAATACATGGTATAGTTATTCTTAGCCTCGATCGTGAATATTCCCTGACTGGTATTAGTCCGGAAAACATTTTTATCGACTTTTACTGTTTCCTTACTTTTAGCCGTCTTTTTTTTCTCTTCATCGAGTTTATCATCATCAACTAAAAGTTTATTGTCGTTAGTCGCTTCGGTTGAAGACAGAATTGTGAATGTCGGTGCAGGGGCACCGCCAAAATATTTTTGAAACTCACTCATGGAATTGATTTTCCACGGTTTATTTATCAACGAATCTGTTCCGTTTACTGCTGTTTCTGTATAGCCAACGAAGGCTGGAACAGCGGTTGCCACTTCGACGACAGAAGATGGAAAAGCATTCTTTTCTACGATATAGACTCCGGGTGTTTTCATTGCTCCCATACGAATTAGTTTTTGAGTTTATATTATTAATATTCTTTTTTAGAAATAGCAAATGTGCTGAATCACATCTGCTTGCACATTTAAGAAATTTCCGGGTTTTGGATGAGGTATATCCTTCATCAACGTTTTTTTGACTTGTGTACAATCTGGAATCATTTCCTGTAGATTGATCCGATAATCGTAATATTCTTTCATTGCTATTTTGTTATCAGATAAAAAGCGCAGGGCTTTTTTGCCTAATATTTCGACTGCTTGCGGGTCTGAAAAAATGATCTTACCATCAGACTCTTTCAGTACGAAGTTACTTCCGCTGTTTTCTTTTCCATTTCGAGGTATGAAGAAGTATTCCCACCACATTGCCTTTGGATAAAATCTCAATATATCTGTCCGAAATTTTCCGCTCTGTATTTCTTTAAGCATGTTTTCTGTAAACTGTAGCTCAATGGTACAAAAGCAAGAATTAATCATACGCTTTTCTTGTGTTTGCTTAATAGCTGCAACGGCATCCGTTGTCGTTGTCGGCAATTTGAGCCGGTAGGATGAAGACGGGTTAAACTCCGTCCAATTAGTATATAATATAAACGCAGGGTCGGATATACTTATTCCGAATGTAAATACCTCAGATAATATGTTTGCTCCTATCTTAGAGGAATCGCAAATTATATCCCATTCATTTACTGCCGTTTGCCTGAATAATATGCCTCTTCGTTTCATCAAATCAAGGTCGAGCGGAGTGACGGATATAGCGCGGCATATATTTTCCTGAAAATATCCATGTTCTATCTTTAAATAATATATCGAACGGTAATTATCCATAGCAAAACCTCTTAATTACATATCTATAATGGGTTTGTTTACTTCGTGACCAATTTGTTTGATTTCTCCCGCATCAAATGTGAGCCTCCTTAATCTGCACATAATTGACGGATAGTATTGCCCGCCCAACGTGGTCCAGATATTATTGAGTTCCTGACACCCAAGTGTAACAATTTCCACAAGGTATGTTGTTCCTTTATACGAAAAAGACGGATGCGATTGGACGAATAATAATGTAGCGGAAAGTGCAGATAATGCTTCCGTATATCTTTTTTCATCATAAACGGCGGCTAGAATTATATTCAGGTTGATATGCAGTGGCGGGGCACTTTGTATAACTGTTCCTGAGTGGCTACCTCGCGCGGAAGTGATACCGCCTGCTGTTTCACGCTCGATGGCGAATAACGAAAGCAACAATTTATTCTTCTTTCCTTCCTGGTTGTTACCAATGAAGCCAACTTCTACTATACCTTCCGGTTGGGGAAAATCTTCTTGAAGAAATTCACTCAGTTGTGTGGCATAATATGTAAGTATATTCTTTATCATGGCATGGGATTGTGGAGAGGATTATTATAGGAGAGAATGTTTTCCATCCTCTCCATGTAATGTTATATTTTCAATTAACCTTAATTTCCTATAACATCGTCATATATTTCCGGTTGTTGGTTAACCCATCCTGATATCACTCGATTTAGCATTACAGCGTCACCGCCCGCTTTAAGATTAAGAGTCATGCTTACCCGTTTTCCACTTTCAAGTTGAGTGAGGTCAGCTGGAACTCTAAATTTGTAAGTCTTTCCTTCAAGTTGAAGCTGAATCCACTCGGCTCCTGCTGTCAATCTTTGTGGTGCTACAAGCCAAATAGCTCCACCAGTTTTCATAGGATAATTATCGGTTCCTGACGCCGCTGCTACATCTACTGTACCTGTCAGTAAGTTTACTTTAGCCGAAGATTTCATGTTTAACAAAGTCATCTCTGTATCTAATAGATCACCGGGTATTCCTGGATCTTTACTAATATTTATCACTAATTGATGCATAACGTGATTGAAAGTCAGGTCTACATTGTCGCCTTTACTCTTTGTTACAGGGGCGGTTACCAGTAAGTCGGGGTTTGTAGCCGTAGCAGCATTGAACACATAAGCTTCTGGATTGGCTATAGTAGACATGCGTGGATAGTGCGCAGCGAAAGTGACGGGAAATGCATCGCTAAGGTTATTCCAATAAATGGTCGTACTGCCTACGGTGTATATGCTGTTATTCAGCACATGATTTCCGTTTACCGTAGCATACAATCCCCAGATGTCGTTGTTATCAAAAAAGCCAGTACCGGTATAGGGATCAATAGAGGCCTTTAACTTTGGAGTCGTTTCGCTGATAGAAGCATTTATCTGTACAATCTCGTTTGACATATCTACCATTTCATCATCGTTGGAACAAGCTGAAAATGTCAATCCTGCAATAAGTGCAAATGCGAATAAGTTTTTTGTTTTCATTTTACTTTTATTTTAATGTTAAAAAATTATTATTGTTCTTCGGCATCGCCGGTTATTGAGTCTTGTATTTGCCACTCTGTGATGATGGTATCGAAGCCCACGCGAGACCATATTTTTGTATCACCTTTCAGTGTTACTGGTTTGTGCTTTTCAATATTAAAGTCTGTCAATTTGGTGCTTATATCCGATATTATCTGTTGCTTAGTTCCATCATTGTAGGTTATATCCAATGTCAGGTTTTGAGTTTCGGAGGTTATTCCTATCAGGCGTACCGAGGCGGTTAATTTATTTTCGGTACGGGTGAATACAGGAATAACCTTAAGACCTGTCCCAGTATGCGTTCCGTTTTTCATATGCAGCATGTTTGCCACACCACTCATAGAAGCTGCAATTGAGGTTATATCATTGGCGTTACCTTCTGTAATATCCAGTTCTATATTAAGCAAACGGACTTGTTGTTGCATAACAGCGGTTACTGTAATTTCCTTGTCATTCTCATATGTTACATCCAAATCAGAATAGAACAGCCATCCGGGACTGGTATCTATAATTCCGTTTGTGGTATTAACTGTAGCTGTAGAACTATTAACTGTTATTCTCTCAACAGGGTTATAAATTGATACCGGATATGTTCCTGCAATCAGTTCAGGCAATACATTTGAAACTTCGCGGTAAGTTACTGTCTGATCATCGACAATCACCTTGTAGCTTGAAGGTATAGGAACACTTTCGGAACGATTCGCCCAATCTACATTTAATACAACTTTTGGAGGGTTTACAAGGTCCTCTTTAGTACAAGACGAAGTAAGGAATGCAAGCGCAATAAGCGTTAAAAACAGGATATATTTTGTTTTCATATCTTATTATTATCAGGTTAATTTATTTTCCATATAAATGTGACATTCAGTCCTGTCAGCCCCCAATACCCGTTGGATGTTTTGGAGCCATCACGGACATTTTCTCCATTAATACGGGTATATTCTTCTTTGTCATATAAATACAGATAACCGAGGGATAAACCTAAATCGACTAAAAGGTTATGTCCACAGTCGAATTGATGTCCCAGCGTCAGCCCTCCTCCCATATAGCTACCTTGGCTCCCTGTCAGGTTATAGTCGCCCATCGTGTATTGTCCCCCCATGTATGAGTTCTTAGCTTTACCCATGTAATACCGCACCTGCGGGGCAACGTTCCATATGTGCCAGTACTTGTTTGTCGTATTCAAGCTCCAACGGGCAAAGGCACCATCAACAATCAATCCTAGATTGTCAGACACTTTGTATTCAAATCCTGCATTGGGAACTAACAAAAGCCATGGCACTGTATTGGAGCGGAGACTAAAACTTCCTTTAGGCAAATAGGCTGCCGAAGATTGTTTCGTTTCTTGTGCATAAGAGATAATGCATACAAAAAATAAGGTGTAAAAAAACACTATTCTTTTTGCTTTCATATCATAATTTATGATTAATGATTATGGATTTATAAATTAATATTCCCGAAACGATAATGTCTTTTGGGATATTCAACTAAAAAATTTATTTAAAAGTAAAAGGTATGTTAAATACGATTGTGGTCAGAATAACAAAAAATGTTGTCGTTCTGACCACAAGGGAGGTAAGGTGCTTATAATTAATTATTTATTTTTATTTTTCCACAGCGAAGGGGAGATGCCTGTGACTTTAGTAAACTGCCGTGTGAAATTACTTTTGTCATTAAACCCGACCATCTTGCCAATTTCACTCACGGGGAATGTCTGATTTTCCAGCATTAATCGTTTTGCCTCTTCAATTCGCAACAGGTTTATCCATTCCCTGAATGTCTGGTTTTTATAGGTATTGATATAATTGGAAAGGTATGTGCGGTTTGTGTTTAATTCGCCGGCTGTTTGTTCTATTGTTACACCGGCTTTTAAATATCCTTTTTGCTCAATCCATTGTTCAAGGAGGAACTCCAACTCATTATAGGATACTGAACGAATATTTATATGCCCATTGCTTTTATCATCTTCTTCGACAGGAATACAAATCAGTTTCAGTGATTGGTATTTGAAACCATAATTGATAAGTTGAAATCCGTAATATACATAGAATGGGATAACAAATACCTTAAAGAATACAAAGATCACGCCAGGGCTCAGGATAGATATAAGAGCCATTATGCCTACCACTAAAGCATAATAGAATGAAAAATTTACCCATTTCAACCTTTTCCATTCCTGTTCGGAGAAATAGTTATCCATTTGCTGCTTATATTCTTTGAAGGTATTGTAAAACAAAGAAGTATATCTGTATAGTATAAATATATAGTATAGGATGAAAATCCCCTGAAATATATACAATACCCATATGGGGGAGGTGAAAAATACAATCCAGTTTAAACAACTTATTACGCAAACCGGCATAATCTCCCGCACCAACCTTTGTTTAACAGAGAAACAAATATTGATTAATGATAGGGAAGAGGAAGTAAAGGATAAAGCCAGAATAGGAGAAATGGTAAGTATAATGATCCTGACCATGTTCACATCCGGTTTGATAGTCGGAGGCAGTATAAACTCGCTTATCATTGACAATGCCAAAAGAATGTAGGCTACTCCCATAGTTATACGGGCTACACGGTAATTTTGCAGTTCTTTTACTTTTGGAACTGATAATAATAAGAAACAACAACCAACCACTAGTCCTGTTGCGATCAATAAAAGGGATAAGATAAAGTTAATCCGTTCTAACTCCATTGTCTGTTTACGAAACTTGTTGATTAAGACTTATTTTTGATATTCTCCAAACATTAGGGGGCATCCCCATATGCCTAGTAAATACTCTTCCAAAGTTGCTTTTGTCACTAAACCCGGTTATTTCTGAAATTTCAGAAATAGAAAAATCGGGATGTTCTAATAGCAATTTTTTAGCTTCATTTATCCGCAGTTCATTTATCCATTCTTTAAAAGTCTTTTGTATGTAGGTATTTACATATTCTGACAGGTATGTCCGGTTCGTATTTAGTTGTAGAGCTACACTTTCAATATTTATTCCATGTGTCAGGAACTGTTTTTGCATAATCCATTGTTCCATATTTTTTTCTAATAAAGAATAATTTCGGATAGAAGAATTGACTTCGTTTTCCTTTTCAATGAGCTGATTATCTATTATAACAGATTCAATGTTTTGAAATAAGAAAGCATAATTAATGAATTGAATGCCATAATAGCTATAAAAGCCAATGATAAGCACAGAAAAGATAACCCCTATTATTGTTGAAAAAAATAATGTGACAATCAAAGCCATTGAACCAAGAGCTAGAGCTGCATAAAAGGATAGAGATATCCAACGAAAACGCTTGGATTCTTGTTCGGCAAAGTAGTTATCTATCTTTTTTAAATAATCCCGGTAGTTTTGATGAAATAGAATCGTATATCTTATTAAAGCAGAGACATAATAAATAATAAAAAAATAAAATAGTATATCTATATATTCCGATAAGAAATTTGATGTTAGAAATACAGGTGTAGATATACAAAGTATTATGATTGGTATCAACTCTGATAGTATTTTTCTTTTGGAAGGAAAGTTGATGTTGATAAGTGTGATATTGGTATATGTAAACAGGAAAGCTTGAAACAAACATACTAACAAAGCTATCATTTTTGTTGACCGGATATTCATCACTTCAGGTTGGACCATAAGTTCTACAATGTTCATTACACCCAAGCTCAAATAAGCACACGCCATAACATAACGGGCTATTCGGTAATTATAGAGAGAAGTAGTTTTTGGAATAGATAATATAAAAAAGAGCAAGCAGAATATGAATGTTATTCCGATTGTGATCCAGATTGATATGGTGTATATATGTTCCAGTATTGATTCTATTTACAATAGGGTGTAAATTTAGTTAAAATTTTGTTCTATAAAAGTAAAACAACTCTATAAATCTAGACTGGATTCATAGAGCTGAAAGTAACTAATGGTAACTAATGCGATAAATTCTTTGATAAAAATTTATTTCATATATTTGTATACAAGTTATTCGAGAGAATGCAGAATTATGTAAAAACTAGCTAAAAGAACCGTTTCTAAATCGTTACCTCACCAAAATCCACCTTTCATAACTCTTTGATAAAGAGTTGATAAAATTCACAAGACTGCTATTTGAAGGAGATAGGTGATTTATGTGAAATAGAGAAGAATTTAACATTCCACCTAGCCCGGCACACATTTGCAAGTACAACTACCCTCGCAAAAGGAGTCTCTATTGAGGCAGTTTCAAAAATGTTAGGGCATACAAACATAAAGACCACTCAGATATATGCACGAGTAACAGAGAATATGATTAGCAATGAAATGCATAAGTTAACATTACAAAATAAGTAATTATGGAAACAGGATATATAAAGTTCGAAGATATAGATACCAATAAGCCGGTTGTTGAAGTAAAAATAGTTAATGGCACGGTTTGGATGACAATAAATGAAATAGCTGATCTGTTTGGTACATATACTCCTACAATCAATAAGCATCTTAAAGCTATATTTAAAGAAGGTTTATTGAGAGAACCGAATGTAACAAAAGAATACAGATATGCCCTAAATAAGAAGGAAGAATATATTCGGACCTATTATAATTTAGAGGTTGTTATCTTCCTGAGTTTTCGTATTCAATCCTTATATGCCAAAGCCTTTCGGGAATGGGCCTTGAATGCTTTCTGTGAATATGGAAAAGAACCAACTGAGCCAGAGGTAATCATACTGTTTAATACGAATACAAAAAAGTCCACTCTTAATCTACCTAACTGACATGGAACTACAGATTATTCAGAATAAGATATTTGAAATAAGGGGTATGCGTGTCATGCTTGACTTTGACCTGGCAGAACTGTATGAGGTAGAAACTAAAAATCTGAAAAGAGCAGTCAAACGGAATATAGAAAGATTCCCTGACGATTTTATGTTTGAATTAACAGCCAATGAATGGGAAATCTTGAGGCGCAATTTTGGCACCTCAAGTTGGGGAGGAACACGGTATATGCCTTTTGCTTTTACAGAACAGGGTATAGCTCAATTATCCAGCGTACTAAACAGTCCTTTGGCTATTCAGGTAAATATTTCGATAATCAGAGCCTTCGTTACATTAAGAAAGTATGCTTTAGGTTATGCAGAGCTGAATCAAAAGCTCGAAACATTTATGCTTGAAACCAATATGCAGTTTAATGAGATATATCAGGCTCTGACAGAGTTGGCCAGTACCAGAGAACAGGAAAATAAACCACTAAAACGTGTAGGATATATACAAAATGAAGAAGAGGAGCAATAGCTCCTCTTTTTTATTTCTTAGACTCTTCTATAGATACTTTTCGGAATTCTTTCAAAGCTTTTTCTATTTCCAAAGACACTTTTCTGGCACGTTGTCCAGCTGCTTTGTTTCCGCTTTCTACCTGAGTGTTTGCATCTTTTGAAAAGTCAGCAAACAATTGACTTAAATTTTCCACTAAATTTTTCATTGCTTTCTTATTTTTAAATCGGAATGCAAAGATAGATTTCTTATTGAACTTCCCTGTAAAATTCAGCGATATATTCTTCCATAAATGAATGCCGTTTTGCTGCTATCAGCTTAGCCGATTCAGTATTCATCATATTTTTTAGCTTAAACAGTTTATCATAAAAGTGCTGAATACTTGAATTCTCTTTCTCTTTTTCATCAGGGCTATATAGGATTCGATTCTTACTGCCTCCATAAGCAAAACAGCGGGCAATACCGATTGCTCCGATAGCATCCAAACGGTCTGCATCTTGTACTATCTCGGCTTCAATTGAAGATGGCCTATTCCCTTTACTGAAAGAAACCTGAGAAACAATCTCGACAACTCTGTCTATAATTAATTGTTCAATAGCCAATGATCTAAGAAATGCACCGATTAACTCCTCTGACTTATCTACACCGTCGTGGAGTTTATGATCTCCTAGATCATGCAACCAAGCTGCCAGTTCAACCAGAAAGCTATCAGCATGTTCTGTTTGCAAAATCTTTTTGGCATTAATTACGACTCGTTCAATATGATAGTAATCATGCCCCGTTCCTTCTTTGAGAAAAGTTTCTTTTATATATTCCTGCGCTTTTATCAGGATATTTTCTTTATTCATTCTGTTACCTATTGAAAAATATCCATAATCGTAAATTTGCACTCTTTGGATTGGTGTTTATTAATCAGGGGTACAAGCCGTCTGAAATGCTCTGTCCGGCAATGTCTGTCCAAAGCTTCATGATCCGGCCACTCTTCAATGAAGATAAAGTGAGTTTTATCGTCCTGATCTACATAAAGATTGTATTCTATACAATCCTGTTCCAATTTGGTTTTAGCAACCAATTCAGCATAAAGAGGTTTTACTATTTCCAAATACTCTTCTTTAATAAAATCTTCGGCTATAACTTTGATCATCCTTATTTATCTCCCCTTGTAATTAATATTTAAAGTGAATTATTTTGTACAACAAAGATAAAGAGGAATTACTGTATTCAAATATCCTTTAAGAATCATATAAGATCACTTATTCTAAAAATTAACGATCAATGAACTCCCATTTTTGAGAATACATTCACTACAACGACTCCGGCTACAATAAGGCCAATGCCTATGATAGCCGGTACATCTGGTGTTTGCTTAAAGAAAACAGCTCCGATTACGGTTATCAATACAATTCCCAAACCTCCCCATATTCCATAGGCAATACCTACAGGCATCGTTTTTAGCGATAAACTCAGGAAATAAAAGGTAATGAGGTAAGATATTATAGATACAATTGAGGGTGTCAGTTTAGTGAACTGTTCTGACATCTTTAGCATTGAAGTACCTAGTGTCTCAAAAATAATAGCAACTAATAAAAATATAAAGCCTTTCATTTTGATCATATTTATAAATGAAAAGCAAAGGTAAAGATTCGGAATTTTATAGAATTTACCTTATGGTAATTAATCAATCTCGCGACGAATTCTGCTTAACGATTGAGGTGTAATATCCAGATAAGACGCTATTTCGCCTAATGATACCCGTTGAAGAAGTTCAGGGTATTGTTTCATAAGACGTCTGTATTGTTCTTTCTTATCCAGACCATAATAGTCTGACCAAAATATCTCGGTTTCAAATATGACATTCTCTGCCATCTCTCTTGTGAAATTGGCAAAAGCAAGGGACTCTCCGCATAAAGATCCTAGTTGTGATCTTGATACTCTCCATAATATACAGTCGGTCACAGCATCTATTGTTATTTTAGATATACCGGGTTTTGTTAATCTGGAAGATGATATCGGAGTTCCTCCTTCGGGAACAATCCACAAAGTGATTTCCCGTCCATCTCTGGAAATAAAACTGCGAATAAGACCACTCTCAACGAAATAGATATAATAATCCATCGTGTCAGCCTTTTGTATCACTTCTTTCTTTGAATATATTACCTGTTCCATTTGAGAAATAAGCAGATCACGATCTTTCTCAGATAGATTATATTGTGATTCAAGTACCTCTTTAATTCGCATTTACTTTTATATTAAAGTATAAAAATACAAAATCAACTCTCTATTCTAATCTTTATTGATTTCTTTTTCATTTCTCCTTTTATATCTGCTCCTCTTTCGGCGGAGTCATCACTTGATCGGTCTTTCTGTTCATCGGGCAAAGGTATGAACGGCTTTTAGTCCTGCATATTCTTACGCCTTTCGGTTTTCGCAGAAATCTTCCTCTTTCCTTTCAGGCGAGCGTATTTATCCGAAAAAATATGCCTGTCTAAAAGCCTATACCTGCTTGTTGCCCTTGAAACAAAAAACGACCGACACGGCGGATGACGCATGAAAAAAAAAGTCGCAGTTATGAGAAACGAAAGAAAAATAATGAAACAAAACTCCCTCCCCTCTGGAATCATCATAAAATTGGGTTTAGGGGTTGCTGTAGTGGCTCTGTGTGCGTGGATAGTGGTACAAGTGAGTATAAACACTTCTGTTATTACGGGGTTTATCGGTGGTTATCTAATTATCTGCCTTGTATTTAAAATAGTAAAGCTATTCATCAAGATGATCTTATCAATTATAGCTTTTATCATCCTTATCTCCATTTTCTTATTCCTAATCTTTTAAACCGTACAGCCATGACTAAATTATATTCATTGTTCGGTGGTACAACTACCGATACAGAAGTGAAAGCAGTGACAGAAAACCAAATCATTCAAATGGAAGGATACTCCTATGACCGCTATGTAGTCCACCAAATTACACACGATAAATACGGCTATCACTATCATCTGATTAACCTCCGTACACTTGATATACAACAATCTGAAATTATTAAACCATTGAGCCAAAAGTTTGGAATAGGTATGTATTACGATGAAAACAATATTGAGTTTATACCCGAGAAAGAAGTCATTGAACTCTATACCAAAGCAAAGGCTAAAGAGGATGCAGAACAGGAAAAAGAAAGACTAGAGAATGAACGCAGAAAGGCTGTAAGGGAGATTGGTCGAAAATGGCTGAATGAAAATCTGCCTGAAGATGCTAAAGCAATCATCGTGGCTCGTTTAAAAGCAGATGAATCCGACTCGCAAACTGATTATTATGCCTCAAGGGTAACACGCACTGTAATCTTAGGTTTTTCCAAGCACAAACGTGATATATTCTCCGAAATGCGGAAGTATGCTCCAAACTTTGCAGAAACAGCACATCTGGCAAGCTATAACGAAGAGTATGAACACAGGGAAAAGTATTCGATGGGTGCAGGCTATTATCTGGGAGAAAGCAAATACAGCGGATGGATTATTGAAAAATCACCGATATACAACAGAAAGAATAAGATTGACGAATTTGCCTATGTAGCAGGATGTCCCGATGGTATTTATATCAATAAAAGCAATGACAATAATACTTCTACCCAGGAACAGAAAGAGCCGACCCTCCAATTCGAGTCTGATAAGCTCTCTTTTGAGATCGTCGATTATTCAGAAAAAGCAATCGCTCTGTTCGGAGATACCAAAGAAATCAAAGATTTACTCAAAGCAATGGTCGGAAAATTTAATCCTAGACTGACACATAACAATGAGAAACAAGCAGGATGGATATTTTCGAAAAGCAAGAGAATAGAATTACAAACAGTATTAAACCTAAATAAATAACGGCTATGAAATCAACAGCATATTTCACACGAACCATATTAACCCATTTAGAACAAAGGGCATCTGTAGACCCTTTGTTCGCCCAATCATTCGCAAATCTCGATAAGAACATTGACGATTGTTGTACTTACATTTTAAACGAAGTACAAAAAAGCGGTTGTAATGGCTTCACCGATGATGAAGTTTACTCAATGGCAGTACATTATTACGACAAAGAAAACATCGAAGTCGGCAAACCCATTGATGCCCGAATTGCAGTAAACCATGTGGTAGAACTGACAGAAGATGAAAAACAACAAGCACGCCAGGATGCTATTCAGAAAGCACAGAATGATGCCTATAACAAGATGCTGCAACCTAAGAAGAAGACAACAGCTAAACAAACAGCCAATACAAACCAACTAAGCCTATTTTGACCTATGAAACCAAAGAATAAATTCCAACAACAAGTTGTAGAAGCAAGCAAGACATTATCTGCTATTACCAAAGAACAAATACAATGGGGATGTGATAATGCAATTGAATATCTCGGTTATCGATCAAAGAAAGGTGTTGTAACCTGTTCCAAGTGCGGACACTCATGGCAGGGAGAAGGCGAACTGATTACGACTCTTTTAGGTTGCGATTGTCCGAACTGTAAATCAAAGCTGACTATAAAAGCTACAGCCAAACGGACATTTAGTGACAGCTATTACATGACAGTTATCGATGCTTATAAAGGCTATCAGGTACTACGCACTATTATGTTAGGATATACAAGCAAAATCGGAGAATTGCCCAAATACAGTGCATCCGAAGTGATGCAACGTTGGATTGCTTCCGAAGGGAAGTACTGCACATTTGCTAAACTTAGACAGACAATGGGTACAATGTATTACGATTCATGGATATTTCATACTCCATTGGAGTTACGACAAGAGATTGATGTTTATAATCGTATCTATACAGGTGCAGTATATCCAGAACAAGAACTGATACCCGAACTAAAGCGTACAGGCTACAAGAAAGCTTTATACAATCAGAAACCGTTGGATTTATTCCGTATCCTACTAACAGATAGCAAAGCTGAAACGTTGATAAAAGCTAAACAAGCCAAGCTATTAAAGCGTATTATGGATAGCGGATGGAAGAACATTGATAACTATTGGCAATCGATTAAAATTTGTATTCGCAATAACTACAAAATCAAAGATGCTACCCTTTGGTGTGACTATATAGACTTACTTCGCTTTTTCGGTAAAGACCTGCACAATTCTAAATATGTTTGTCCAACAGACTTAAAAGCAGAGCATGACCGCTATGTCGCCATGAAAACAAAAGCAGATGCTCAGTTGGAAATAGAAAAGCAACTAGCTAAAGAAGCCGACTATAAAGAAGCAAAAGCCAAGTTCTTTGGACTTATGTTTTCAGATGGATTAATCAATGTACGGGTATTGGAAAGTGTAGCAGAGATAATAACCGAAGGCAAAGCCATGCATCATTGTGTCGGCAGTTATCATTCCAAAGAAGATTCGCTGATCTTATCGGCTTGTATAAATGGTAAACGACTTGAAACAATAGAAGTGTCGATCTCTCAACTAAAGGTTATCCAATCAAGGGGTGTTTGTAATAAGAATACGAAATACCACAACCAGATAATGGATCTTGTCAATCAGAATATCTCACTCATTGAAGAAAGATTAGCTGCATAATTTTAATAATCTAAAAGGAAAAGTATATGTATAGATTATATGTCGGATTTAGATTTTTGGGCGAATTTGATAGTATTCGAGAAGCTAAACAGTTTGCAGGAAAAAGCGGATTGAGTGGAACGTTCAATCTGATTGGAGTTAATTATCGTGATGTATGGTATGTCCCGACTGTAAAAAAATAGAATATAACGAGACGGACTGAATTTCAGTCCGTTTTCTTTTTTCAATGAGCCTGAGCGGATAAAAAAGAAACAAAAAACCAAAAGCTAATTTTCAACTTTAAGCTGATAGCGAATAACCTTCCAATCAGCCACATTGATTTGCGATTCAATTTCCAAAAAATCTTTTTGATCCTTATCTTGGGCAGAATAATTGTAAAATTCATTCCAAAAAGTTTTTAAACTTGAAGATCTACTTAGTTTATCAATAAAAGAACCCATATCTGTAATTGCAATATTAATATCACTTTTTACCGGGATCGGTAATGGGCGATGTGTTAGTAATAATCCGCAAATTTCATATCCACTTATATTCTCTTTTCCCAATAAGCCTTTTTCAAGGAGGACACTTCTATAATTTTCTATTTGCAGAATACCTTTTTCCAACTCATTTATCTTGAATACAACTTCTGATGCTGTTATGGGACCAATGAAATGTTTATAGTCTACAACACATATAAATTTCCCCAATTTATCTACGAGTATTAAATCTGGATTTATTTGCTTATTACTGAATTTAATGGTTTTTTCCTGATAATTTTCCCATCTTTTTATTTGAGAAACAGTACTAAATATTTTTTTCAAATTTTCTTTTTCAATCTTATTAATTAGTTTATCGTATATTTTTTTCTTCTCCACGCTTTTATTCATTGCTCCCTGTATTATTCTTTGAGGATCAAGTTGAGTAAAAAGGTTAGGCAAAATGTAATAAACATTAGTACTTAAAAGTATAAATGGTTGAATTGAAATACTGGTATGGAAACTATCTGGATTAAATGTTAAATCTTTGACTATAGCTTTTGATACAGAAAAAGGAAGCCCAGTTATTGTTGATATAAATTGGTCTATTTGGGACTGCTCAATATAAAGAGGGTTTGAACCGAAAGAATTTTGCACTCCATGTTGTGAGTCAATTAATTTTTCAACACATGTAATATAATAGAAGTTTAGGAATATTAAAGCGAAAAATGTTCTAAGATGTAAGAGATTATACCCACCTAAATCTGTGCTATCTGATAATTCTGGCAAAATTATATTTTCCATTGTAGCATAAAGAAGAGGAAAAGACTTAGATTTCCTTCCTCTTGCCCATTTTATCTGATTGGCTATAGGCGGTTTTGAAAAATCTATTTCTGTAACCCATTCGGAGAACTCCTCTTCCATTACATAATGTGGATAATTCTCATATACTTCTTGTAATTGTTCCCCATATAAAATTTGTTTTTCATAGATATCAGAGTAATTATAGTTCCTGGGATTGATGAATCTTATAATCTTGTCAATCTCATTGTACTCAACCGTTTTTAATCCTCTTGACCATACGACAAATTCTTGTGCAATCATGTGATAACTTATACCCCAATTAAGAAAATCCATAATTTGATTCTGGAATTCGGATATATTCAAACTTTCTGGAATCTCATTATAAATTGGCTTTGTCTGTTTCTTTGCCCATCTAATGCAATGACTGATTCCATGCATCATATTAGTCAAGTAACTTTGAAAGTTGAATTCGCTAGTATTATTTTTCAAAATTCTATCCCTATACCTTTCAATACCACCATAAAATTGTAACAAATGGGGAATGATAATATCCTCTGAATAAGAATAAAATTCAAAATTCTTGTAATATTTATCCAGTATTTCCGATTCAAATTTTCTAACCTTAAGAGTGTCACACATGCAAACTACAATTAATCAAATAGCTATTTTTTGTATTTTCACTAATCTTACAATATTCTTTATGGTTCTAATTGGAAACATTATTAATCCAACCCAAAATGCTAAAAATAATTTTATAGTAAAATATATTAACCATCCGATAATAGGTAACACTAAAAACATTCGAGGGGTAATAGCTGTCAATGTTTTCCAGCCAGATACTATTCCCGCAAAAATATAAATGAATATAATGTAATACCATATTGTCGTTTTTAATGAAAACGATGTTTCCTGAAAGAAAATGTATTTACCGTTTAAATAAGCAACACCTATTCCAAATATAAAGGTAAATAGCAATTCTTTTATTATTCTACTTCTCTCATTACTTATCCTTGATTTGTTACAAGAATTACAAATGGGGATAGAGTATGTTGTTGCGCATTGTGAGCATAGTACTTTGCTGCAATCTGAACATTGAGCAACAGCAATTTGCGTTGGGTGATTATAACAATTCATAGAAATCTTATCTAAAGTTATTTTTACTTGAAAAGCTCCATTCCAAGATCTTTAAAAAATGTTTTTGCACCTTTTTCTGCTATTTTCTTCTTTATTATTGGTTCTACAAAATCTTTAAAAGAATAATATTTTGAAATAAAGGCTTTTCTGAGTTTGGACTCATCTTTAATTTCGTCCTCTCCAATAGTGATATTTTCTGTTTTATTATAATAATTCTCTAATAATTTTTTAAAATCAAAATCATCTCCTTGTTCAACATTCTGTAATAATATAAATGTATCGATATCAATGATGACTAAGGGTCTAATTCTTTCAGGATTAGGAATTGAATCTTTTATTGACTTAACTTTATCCTCAAACCATTTATTTAATATATAGTTAAGTCCAATATTTGAATATATTCTTTCATGGAGAACTAGTATTGGATAAATATTTACATTATCTTTATCGTAATCAGAATCTATTGGTAATTGTTTTTTTAGTATTTTATCAATATTATTACATATTTGTTTTATTCCTTTTTTTTGATTTAGTTTTTTATCTAAGTCCTCTGTAATTTTATCATAATCATAAGATGATTTTATTTCAGCATTCATTAAATTATCTTTTGATTCAAAGAGAAATATATTATTGTCTTTTCGCACGTAATAATCTGGTTCTCCTTTAATCTTGGGTTCTGCATTTAAATAATCAGAACCTTTGAGATTAATGAAATCGTCTCCACTAAAAATTTTATCTAAAAGATCATATAAAATACTTCTTTCAGAGAAATTGTCTGTTATAAATTGTCTGAAGTTGGTTAATCGATCTTTAGCCTCTTTTGTTTCATTTATTTTATCATTTATTTCACGGAAATCAAAGTATAAGCTTCGGTATATTCTTTCTGCTGTAAAAAGATCAAACAATACGATATAATTGGTATCACTCTCTTTGTATAATGGATACATTCTGACTTTCGTAAAATCCTTATCATTTAATACATTTTCATTATTAATGCAGAACTTGTCCAGAAATGAATAGTTGTCGTTAAAATCAGCATCTTCTTTTTTTAATGAAATAATAGAAATTTCCTTACTTTTATTTAGGAACATGGTATAAGGAATAAACATATAGGATTTTAAATACTCTTTCCAATTCTCTTTATTGTACTTTTCACAAAATAATCTTAGATGTTCAGAGAGATGGGTCTCACAAAACTTAAAAAATAAAATAGCTTTTACGGTTTGTGCCATAACTTCTAAGCCGTAATCATAATTAACAAAATCACTATAAGCCAAAGGTTGATAGAATAAATAGGCCGCAAGCTTTTCTTCGGCATTCAAAGTCTCAATCTTTTCAATAAGCTTATTCTCTTTCTCTACTAATTCTTGATTTAAAGTCAAATATGCTTTTAATAAATTTATTTCTGTTTGAGTTTCTCGGTTATCGACATTTGCGTTAGGCATAGAAAGTACCTTCTCCAAAAAGAAAAGACTTGAATGAGTGTTAAAAATAGTAATCGTTCTTTTTGAATTCATATATCTTAATAAAAGAAGCAAATGATAAGCAAAATCAGAATTTGGTGTAGAAAAGAATTTTCCAGATGTACAAAAAAAGTGAATGTCATCATAGAAGCCTTTAATAAGATTGCTTGCTATACGTACTAGAAGTTCCTTTTCTATATCTTTTAACAGACAATCCAAACTGTGGGTTGGACTACCAAATATATGCTTGTGTTCTACTATTAGCTTTAAATCCATACCTTATATTTTTAATTTATTATTCGATCAATCTATACATTCTTCTATTTTTACAGTGCTACTTTGATTTTCCCCAAAACAGGCTTCTTTTTGCTCTTTTCCTCAATGAAAGTTCAAAATGGCGATACTTACCAAATTATACTTTTTTTGATTGTAAAAACGATGCGTCTTTATAATTCCATTCTTTATTTTTGCATTCTTCTATCAGTTAGGTTAGGCCGTAAGTATCAGGCATTATACAGTATAGAACACCGTTATTTCTTAATGGCTCTATTTAATCATTAAAAATACAAATAAGAAAAAATCGGACAAAATAATCATCCGACTTTCTTTACCTTTTCTATTCAACTTCCTCGCACCATAAATCTACATCACTCGGAGCCGTCACCAAGGAATAAACAATACTTATCCAAGTGAACACATATGAAATAACCATCATTGTCATCATTTTTCTTCCTCCCCATTATCATTATTAAATGAAAAAGAAAGCTCATAAGTATTCTGATAATTATCCTGGAAATAAATATCAACTACCTGCTGATCTTCCGACTTAGAAGTATAATACAGCCGAAACGTTTCCTTAGTCAGCTCATAAGTGTCATTCGGTAGAAATACCGTTCCGTCATCTATTCTTAATTCCCCTTTACCATCAGGTTGAAAATACCGCAAATAATACTTTGCATTATCATATCTGCCTGATCGCTTCAACTGACACCGAATCTCAGCTGTTTCTCCAACTTTCAGTTTTTTCGGTACAGGTAAGTGAGTAACCTTGAATTCATAACTTTGGCGAATATCAATATCGTCGCTACAGGCACATGCGATACATGCAATCAGTATCGTGTAAATTATATATGATGCTATTCTTCTCATATCGATTTCTATTTTTTACTTTTGTTTCAAATTTGAATGTTATGTTTATTTTCGTTCTAACCTATCAGAAACCGCTAAGCGAGGTTGAAAAATATCTGGGTATGCACCGCACATATCTGGATATAAATTATAAAGAAGGATATTTCATTGCTTCAGGACGACAAGAACCTCGTACCGGAGGTGTTATCCTTTGCAGAGCAGCAACAAAAGAGCTTGCTTTGGAAATTATGAAAGCCGATCCGTTCTATATCAATAAGGTTGCAACCTATGATATTATCGAATTCCTCCCGACCAAATATGCTGATGGTTTTGAACGATTTATCTAATTTATAATTATCTTAATCCCCATACCAATTTGTGTATGGAATTTATTTATGTCCGACCCGAGTAATATCCGTTCCCTAGTATTGAGTAATAATACAAGCTTATCAGTCAGGTAAGTTTCTATTTCAAAGCTGACTGCACCACCGTATAAGAAATTATCCTCTGTTGTGATGCTTGCTCCATCGAACAGTAATTCCTTCCCCCAATTAATCGTTTCATAACCTGTAACAGCGGAAATCCCTATGGAAAAGAATACTGTTTTACCTGGATCAGATAAGAATTTCAGATAATAACCTCCTTCAGCTGTTATCTGGGATAAGGGTATCAGTTTATCCTTATACTCATATGACTTTTGCAAGTATTCTCCACCGAAAGTCCATCGGTTGCCATTCTTGGTATAAGTCGATAAAGCAATACCACCAAAGAAAGCCTGTCCGTCTTTCTTTTCCAGATTAAATCCATCCACAAAACCACCTGTTAGCTGAATACCCTTTTGTCCGGGCAAGTAACGTTGTGCATGAGCCTGTCCGATAAGGACAAGGCTCAATATGATTATTAAAGCTATTTTATATCTATACATTTTATTATTGTATTTCGTGTTTAATAATAGGGTCTGTGATGCTGAATCTATTTAATCTTTAATTCATTAATCTGTTCTGCCCGTATCAGGTCATCGTTCTCTATGACAAAGGTTTGATTGCGTCCACCGTTCTTTTCAAAGAGTTCGATGACTAATTGCTTATCATTCGGAATCGTTATCTTATCAATGGTAAAGACGGTTCGTTCCGTCTGATTAGCTCCAACCTGAGAAATGAAATTGTAAGCTCGAAGCGGATAGATAACCGTTTCCTGAACAGCTGTTAGTTTCACCATCTTCTTGTCTACAATCTTGAATCGGATAAAATCAATATCAAAAGGAACATTCGTTGAATTTTTGATCTGTGTATGCAGATACAGAAGGCCATTGTGACTATAAATACCTTTGAGCAGATACTGGATACCAAAACGTTTCGAACCGATGTGTTTTACTATCCGTTTATCGTTCTGATAGATGGAGCGATTAATCAGGTAAACGATACGGGGAGATTCACTTCCGAGTTCCTTCAGGTAAATCTCCATCGAGTTATTCGGTCTGTTGGTCGCTATACCATCATGCATAAAGTCTTTCATTTCAATGTTTAACTTCTCCGGCTCATCTGCATATTTAATATTGAAAGTGTAATAACTTCCTTCTTCGGTTATTACAGCCATATTCGTTTCCGATTCAAAACCTCGGATGGCTGCCTTTATCCGTAACACGTTCTCCGAACTTCCCGCTTTTCCTGCAATGATATTACTCGATCCTAAGTCCACATACCGAATTGCAGCAGGGAAAATAACATGCACAGTCTTCTCAAAAGTTACTTCTAGACCATATGGTGGAATCATCCTGTCAAAGGTGATCTTCTTACTCAGTCCTTCGTAATAGTCCCCATAAGTCGGTTTTAATACCTGTTGCAGGTCTTCCTGCATATCTTTTGGCTTTGTTTCATTCTGCGCATGAGCAACAATCGTTGTCAGCATCAATGCTAATACAATAATATATTTCTTCATTGTTTTATTTCTTTGATTAATAAATACTTGTTTTTATTCAGTTGTAAACTCTTTACTGTTTGGGCATCAGCATAATCCGATAACCTGATTTGAGAGTAACCTTGACCTGTCGTATCTTCTTCTGCATATATGCCGATATACCCTGTATGGCTCCCTTACTGAGATCCGATGCCAATTGTGCTCCAGTGCTCTGAGTCAGGGTAAAGCTTGTCCCAACACTGTTTCCCATATTGGCGACAATCTCTTTGGCAGCATTCATCTCCAATGATCCCGGTATATGAATACCTTTCTGCCCATCTGTGTCATAAGTAACCATTTCTACAGGAATGATTGTTCCTTCATACTCAATAGACGATATCAGTATATCCAACCGTTCACCCTGAATCTTGGCAATACCTGTCAGAATGGTATTTTCAGGGATAAGGGAAGTTCCAGCCACTAATGGTTCTGTCAATCGCAAACGGGCCACCTGTCCGTCGATTACGGTCTGGTCATCATGGATAACTGCAGAGATTGTATTCTTGCTACTTACCCCAATTTCCCCATCCATTGTATTGAAACCTGTGTTTCGTGGCTGATCATAGATTTGATACAATTCTTCGTTACTGATATTCTGAGCCAGTGATGAAACCGTATTCTTTTGTATTTGACGAACAGGACTGATTGTTGTCTTTCCATTTTTAGAAGAGCTATCTTTCCCATAACTCTCAATTTTGCTTTTCAGCGAATTGGGATTATTAGTTGGAGGCTCTGACTGTGTCTGTGGCATATACTTAGCTGCCATCTCGTAGGATTTTTCCATCAGGAGTAGTTGTTCATCGACTGCCGACTGCTTATTGTCTTTATCCTGCATTTTGGCTTCAAGTTCCTCCAGTTTCTTTTTCATCTCTTCCTTTTCAGGATCGTCTTTAGGTTTCTCATAGAAATTGCCCAATGTACGATTGATGTCTCTGTAAGCCGATACCGAATTATTAATTGGTGCCTTTTCTTTCTTCACTGTCTGCTGAGGCTCATCATCCAGATTAATAGTCACCCGTTCACTTTTAGAACTTTCCAACATATCGGCATAACCCTGTAAGGATTGCATCCGCTCTTTCTGCCGTTCTTTCATCTGTTCCTGCTCGTAGGCATCTTGCTTATCTCCAATGATACCATCTCCTTTGGGATCAGGTATATCGGAATTGAAACCCATACCTATCTGCTCTTTGGCTTTTTCTTTCTCCGATGGAGATACGATCAGCCAAATACATCCGGCACAAACAATTGCCATCAATGCGAAAATCGCATATTTCTTTAGCTTTTGTTTTTGCTCTTCACTTAGTTTTGGTTTATCTGCCATATGATTGATCTGTTTTGTTATTAGTACTATCGGGTATTTCAGATTCTAAATTCTGATAATCAAAGTCCCATTTCTGAGACTTTGATTTTTCCAGTTCCAACTGTTTGATATGCTCTATCTTTAACTGATCCCTGCGTTCCTGTTCCCGTCCCCAGTTACTGATTGCCGTAAATGTGAAATACAGGTTCAGGATCGTAAAGAATAAAAGCATGATGACAATTACGGTCAATCTCTTATCAGGAGTAATCTCTCCACAGAGGTCTTTTAACTTATCTTCCAGCCAATAACCAAGTTCTTTGATTCGCTCTTTCATAACTCAGCATTTTATCGGTCCAATACCCTTAAATCCTTATTTTCCCGTATTTCGAAAGCTTCGATACTGAATCCATGCGGATTATTATCGGAACGGACAGAGTTCAAGAGTTTACAGGTTGTCACAAGGCTACGTTCGGTAATATTACTCTCCCTTATAATCATCTGTCGTGCATAGGTAATAACCTGATAAGGATAGACATCCAGATTACAGGAAATACTATCGACCTGTATTGTTTGGTTGATATTCCCTGAGATAATCCGATTGTAATATCCTTTCTCCGATAGGTCTTTGTAGTAATTGAAAGCGGATTTATCCGACAAGAGTAATGCCCGTTGTATATTACTTTCAATGGCAGATTTATCGGGAGACAGCGTAAAGAACAGTTCATGAAAACGTCTGACATGTTCCCGGGCTTCTACAGGACGGTTCTGTGATAAGTCCTGCGAGAGAGCGAGCATCAGGGACTTTCCATTATCCAGCACATATATCTTCTGGCGTTGTGCTTCCGCGAAATTGTAGGCACTCCAAACGGAGTAGCCTGCAACAGCAGCACACAAACAGAGAAAGATAATGCCGAAGATGCGGAGCTGCTTAAAGCTCGATTCGATATTTTTTAATGATTTAAATTCCATTGTTTTTAATGATTAATATGATTTTATATCTTTATAAAAAATCGGTATGATTATGAGAAAGCTTACATTCTTTATTGGTATTATTATAGTCTTAGTTTGTTCATGTAAATCAAAAAAGGAATTATCTTCAAATTTGATTACACCATCTAAATCATACTTAATAAAGAATATTGATAAGATTGAGAATACGGAAAAAGGTCTGCTTTTATACGCTATTCAAGTCCAAAGGAATGATTCAACCTTCTATATTTTAGAAAGAGATTATATGCCTAAGCTATATTATAGTGAGGATAAGAAAATTAAAATAGGATCGTATTATAACTTTACTCTATCTCCGATCTATTCTCCAAAAGAGATTGAAGAGCGAACCAGTTCTCCTTTTTTTGCTACAAATTATCTTGATTACAAGCACCCTATATCAGTTCAAGGTGCTGTATTTCATGTGGATTGGAAATATGTCATAAACTCATACACAACCAGACAATTAAAAGCATTATACTATATTCCATAATAATTATCTTCCTTTCAAGCGTCCGACAATATTTCCGGCAGCAGCACCTCCAGCACCACCAACCATTGCTCCGGCTTTGGTTGCTGTATTGTTTACATTCTTACCGAAATTACCCATGCCACCTGCGGATATAATCCATCCCGCAACAGTCGGTATAGTGAAATACCCAACAATACCAATGATGAGAAAGACTATGTAAATGGCATCTGAGCTATCCAGAGAAAAGTTTGGATCGGTCTGCATCCGTTCAATATCCGATTGGAGCATTAAGGACTGAAGCCTTGCCAGTATTGTACTGAACAGATCGGAAACAGGAAGCCACAGGTAAACCGATATGTATCGGGTGATCCACTGAGTAAGTGTCGATTGAAATCCATCCCAGACGGATATAGCAAAAGCCAGCGGTCCGAGAATAGAAAGAACAATCAGAAAGAAGGTACGTATCACATCGATAATCAATGCAGCTGCTTTAAAGACTATTTCCAGTATCTCCCGAAAAGCTTCCCGTATCCACTTCTTTGCATTATACAATCCACGCTCAATGTACATTCCTGCTATTTCCCCGACATCGGTAATGCCCAGTTGATCCAGCTTCTCTTCAAAGATCTCATTGTCTACGAGGTAGGCTGTTTCGGGATTACGCTTCATAGCTTCGTATTCCAGTTTGTCTTTCACCTCTGCATACTTTTGCATATCCAATGTTTCGGATTGCAGCATCCCGTTTGTACCCTGTACGACAGGACTCATAATACTGTTAATGGTTCCAAGCACCACAGACGGGAAGAACATAATACAAAGACCAATAGCAAAAGGACGTAGCAGAGGATAGACATCGATAGGCTCAGCTCGGGAAAGAGATTGCCAAACACGGTATGCCACATAGAACAAGGCTCCCAGTCCTGCTATTCCTTTAGCGATACCGATCATATTGCCACATAAGGGCATCATCTGATCATAAAGTGTCCGCAGGGTTTGATGAAATTGATCGAAATCCATATTTCTTCTTATTTAGGATTTTACCAGTAACGATCCGAAGGATTACCATACAAAGCATTCACACGGGCTGTTTCACCTTTCTTCTTGGCTCGTAAATAGGAAACACCGATATTCTTGTTTGTATAGTATCGAACCAGATTCCGGTAATCGAGCATCGCATCATAACAGGAATTAACCACATCGATACGGTCTTTATCCGAAAGAGAAAGTGTACTGATATTCACAACACCTTTTAGTTCGCTTAGGACATCATTGCTCTGTTCCAACAAACGAGTATATCCGTTGGCTATGGCATTAAGTTCTTCAATGGAGTAATTGGGATCAGACAGCATCTTTTGAAAACTGTGTACATAGATATCGGATATTTCGCCGACCATCAGAATGGTTCTTTGTACCTTCTTGGCATCTTTGACTAATCCGTTTACAGCTTTTAGTGCATCGTAGTATTGTTTACCCTGATTATACACCTTTTGAACTTCTTTAAAATTGTTCACCATATTTTGGGCAGTTGTTGATGTTTGCACGATCTGTTTGCTGGTATTGACAATACTCTGAGTAAAGTTACTCGGATCCCAGACTGTCCACTGAGCTGATATATTTGAAGTGTAAAGCACAAGGCTTATGCACAACATGAAGAATTTTGTTTTCATATTTCAATGACTTTTTAATGATGTAAATTGAATAAAAAGAGAGAAGTAAAAGAGTAAGAACAGAAGAGTCAGTGTTCTTACTCCCTATGTGAGATTAATCGGTAATAGTGAGATTTGCGGAAATACCTCCTGTCCAATCCGAGATATTTACATTGCCAACTTTCAGGCTCGAACCAATAATCGTTACAGCGTAGGTGTTTTTTGTGCCGCCCTTCCAAGTGGTGTTAGCAGGAACTTTCCATGTATAGATCCGTCCGTCAATTGTAAAGTTAAAAACAACATCCCCTTCGCCTCCTGTTGATTTAATAGGCAGTACAAAGACTTTTAAGAAATCTGCTTCCGATTGAGATGGCTTTTCAGGAATAGTCAACAGCGGATAGATATCCGAATACGCCTGAATAGATGCCGGTCTGTTCTTTCCTTCAATATTCTTAATCGTTCCTGTTGAAATATCCATTAATCCTTCATTGAAAAGAATAGTCTTCTTATCGGCATTGGCTATTTCAATACGGGTAAGTTTACCTTGCCAGGGATAACTGAACTTACTGATGTTGAACTGTACCAAAGCCATTGCATGTTTCATCGTTAGTGCTACGTCCGGATTATCTTTGTTGATGGCAGATTGTCCCAGAGTATGCGTTCCGTACATGTAATCCTGTTGCGTAGCGTGATCCACAAAAATTGACCTCCCATCGGTATTGTTACTACTGTACGGATAATAGGCATAGACTGTAGCGTTATCCCCTGTAAGCCTTATCTCAGGTGTTTGATTCCAGATTCCATTCCTAAAAACAGATAAGGCATTGTCATTTTCTTTATAGGAATTATTGTTATCCCCCAGACTACCCGATGTTAGAAACAAACCGATGTTTGTTCCTTCAGGAAATGCGGATACAACTGATGCTCGTGTACTGACAACATCTATTAATGTGATATCGGTCTGAATCTTTAAGACGGCATCTCCGCCACTTGGAGTTACCGGATCATCATCGTTACTGCAACTATTAAGACTAAATAGAGAGACAGCAATGGCTGTCAGAAAAAAGAATTTTTTCATATAATTTGTTTTTTACGTTTGAGATTAATTTAAAATTGTCGATAAGCCTGTTTACGAAAGAGGCTTATCTGAAGTGATTAGCTTGATAGCTTGTTCAATATCCCCGCCTAACTTTTCAGATAGTTTTTGCACCTGCAATTTTTCTGTCTCTTCGGTTGTATAGGTGTAATACTCGGACGGGCTAACTTCTGTTGCATATACAGCCGATTGCATACCGCCTAATCCGATCCAGACTTCTTTGTAAATACGGCTTGGATTGTTGGACATGTTAATGGAAAGTATCTGGGCTTTTTCTTTTTCGGTTAAGCCTAATAAAGCCTGTATCGAATCGAACTTATTCATATACTTCCGTTGGTCGAGCAGTATCTTGCAATCAGAGTTATTGATGATAGCTTCCTTCACAATGGGTGATGAGATAATATCATCCACTTCCTGAGTAACAACGATCGCTTCTCCGAAGAACTTACGAACGGTTTTATACAAATACTTCAGATACTCAGCCATATTGGGAGACGAAAGAGCTTTCCATGCCTCTTCCACGATCAGTTGCTTTCGGATACCTTTTAACCGACGCATTTTATTGATGAATGCCTCCATGATGATGATGGTCACCACAGGGAAAAGGTCTCGATTCTCCTTTATAGCATCAATTTCGAAAACGATAAAACGTTTGGAAAGCAAGTCCAGTTCCTTATCCGAGTTCAGCAGAAAGTCAAAACGGCCGCCCCGATAATACTGCCGTAGCGTAGTCAGCATATTGTCGATATTGAAATCGGATTTACTGACTTCAATCTCTCTTTTTGCCAATGCTGTCTTGTACTCATCCCGCATAAACTCATAGAAGGTGTTGAAACTCGGAACAATACTTCGGTTAGCCTGAATTTTTTTAATATACTCATCGACAGCACTACCGAGTTCACCTGATTCCGTCTTGGATATTTTATCGTCCTCACTTTTCCAAAGTGTTAATAGCAAAGTTTTCAAGCTATCTTTTTTCTCTACATCGAATTGGTTATCATCGGTATAGAAAGGATTGAAAGAGATCGGCTTTTCTTCGGTATATGTAAAGTAAATCCCGTCTTCCCCTTTGGTTTTACTGCGGATCATTTCACACAAACCCTGATAGGAATTTCCTGTATCGACTAAGACAACATGCGTGTCGAGTAGGTCGGGGGCATTACTGCCCCTTTCCCCTCTAAGAACCGTACGTGAGAGTTTCCCCTCATACGGCTCAAGCAATTCAAAATTTCTATTATGAAACCGGCTCATTTCTTCTATTTTTAAGTAATACACTTCTGCGACAACTATCATGTACTAGAGTTCTTTTGATATGGTTTTCTATGGTTTGTTCCATGATACTCCATTCTTTCTCTCTGTTTATTAAATTCTCGCAAATTGGACAAATACGGTTTTGTTTTTCCCAGATATATAGGAGTGACCTTCTGCCTTTAAGGGTGTTGAGCATCTGATAAGTTTCTCTTTTATCAAAATATTCAGCCCACTCTGAGTCATATGGATTAGCCTCTGATCTAATCTTCACATAGGATTCTGTTTTTGTATTGGTTAGTCGCTTTAACGAGAAGTACTCACCATTCTTTTTACGACTATCACTTACTGAAAAAGTCCAGCTTCTACCATTTACCCTATGATAGTATTTATTGGCAACCCAATATTTTCCTTTAGCATTATGTCGTCTTTTCGACCACCTCCATAGTTTTCTGAAAATTTCAAAATCTGCTCTACCGAATATTTCTGATGCTATACTATATTTATAATAGTTAGCCCAACCTATAAGCATCGGGTTTAAAAGTCTTATAATTGTCTCTTGTTTCGCCATTTTATTTGTTTCAATAATATGTCGAACCTTATCCAAAAAGACTTTTACCTTTTCTTTTGATGGTCTCACAAGCATTGTTCCGTTATACTTTCTGAAGTTGAATCCAAGAAAATCAAAACCATCATCAATATGAGTAATCTTCGTTTTCTCTTCAGATAGGGTAAGTCCCCTTACTGCGAGAAACTCTTTTAATAATGGCATGATTTCAGATTCCAATACACTTCTGTCTTCGCTTGTTATGATGAAGTCATCAGCATATCGAACAAGATTGACCTTTGGGTGATATTTTTTATTCCTTTCACCTTTGATTCTTCTTGCTTTATACTTCTGTGCAAGTAGTTCTTGTAGACCATCTAAGGTCATATTAGCAAGTGTTGGAGATATGATACCACCTTGTGGCGTACCCTCGTCTGTCGGGAACAACATTTTATTAAAGACAAATCCTGCTTTTAACCATTTCTTTAGCATAACCTTATCCATTGGGATATTTTCCAGAAGCCATTCATGGCTGATATGGTCAAAACAACCTTTTATATCTCCTTCCAATATCCACTTAGGACAATAATCTTTTGCCAAATCAATAAAACATTGTTTCATAGCATCCTGCGTGCTTCTTCCTTTGCGGAAACCATACGAATGGTTATCAGCAGTTGTTTCAGCCACAGGGTCTAATGCCATGAGATATAATGCTTGCATTGCTCTGTCTTTCATTGTTGGAATTCCTAACGGGCGTAGTTTTCCATTACTCTTTTTAATATGTACTCTTCTTAATGGTTGCGGAGAATATCCCCGTCTTTTCAATTCAGTAATCGCATTTGCCTTGGCTATTGGGGTATTCAAAATTTTACCATCTACCCCAGCCGTAGCTTTTCCTTTATTAGAAGACACTCTTTTTACAGCCAATGCTTTAGCATAAAAAGAGTGAGTAAGCACCCACTGTAAGGCTTTCACCTTATTGTGTTTACTTTCCTTTTGAGCCTTTACAATACGTGCTTGTAGCTTCTTAACCTCACGTTCACACTTATTCCATTCAATGGATTCCCATGCGATTGATTTTGTTCGGTCAGTTGATGCACACGATGTTTTACTTTCGTTCATTTGCTTTTCTACTTTAAAAAGTTCTAAAAGTTTCTTGTAAAGAATTACCTTATGTAGAAGTCTGCCCACTTTCGTGTGAGGTAACGTTTAAACCTCTATCCACTTCATTACAAAGTGGCATTCGCTTTTTCTACTATCCCATATCCGCACCTCTATCAGCTTGCCTTACGGCTCACTTTCCTAAGTAAATAGGAGAAGTACGGGTTTTCCGAGTTCTGCATAAGTAACACGAACGGGTTAGGCTCTGTCTATCCACCGGCAGCTCTCATATTCGTGTAATCCCACAAGGGAGAGGATTATCCTGGCTGCGTACCTTTTGGTTCAAGCTTATCAGCATTCTTTAGCTTGTTCTTTTCGTAACGATGTTTATTGACAGTTCACATTTGTTAGCCATACCATTCAGCCTCGCCCCCAGAGCATATAATGCTTACGCTCGTTGTCTTTCCCTCACGGTTCCGACTCCTCCTTTCGGAAGGGTTACTTTCTCAGGATAGCTTCGTACAAAACAATTACTCATAATGCACGTATCCTTAGGCTACTATTGACGAAACAATAGGTTTAATCTTGTTGTTAAACAATTACTTATGCAACTTCTCGTCGCACGCCCTGTTCCCAATACTGGCGAACGAGATGATTCATAAAGAAAGACTTTCCACTACCTGAAGGACCTAACACAAACTTGTTTCGGTTGGTGATAATTCCTTTCTTCATGGGTAAGTCGGATATATCCACATGAAGCGGTTTACCTGTTACCCTGTCTACCATCTTGATTCCGAAAGGCGAAGGCGAACTCTTGTAGTTCGTTTCTTCTACAAAAAAGCATAAAGCCTGTTCAATAAAAGTGTAGAAAGCTTCTTCCGATGGAAAATCACCCTGATTACCCGGAATACCTGCCCAAAACAGAGTTGGTGTATCGACAGTATTGTGCCGTGGCTTACATTCCATCAGTGCTAACTGGCTACCCACATCGTTTTTAATTCGCGAAAGCTCTTCCTTATCTTCACTCCAGGCCATTACATTAACATGGCAACGAACAGATGTTAAGCCGAAACTATGAGCATCATTCAGATAATCTTCGATCCATTGCTTGTTTATCTGATTACTTCTGCTGTAACGGGATAAAGAGTGCATATTTCTTGCTTGTCTTTCAAAACGTTTCAGGTTTTCGGCATGATCATCAATAAAGATATACTGATTGACAATGTGGTTACAGGTAAGTAATACTCCGATAGGTGCTGCAAAAGACAGGCGGCAATCGCTTCGATCTGTGGATAGTCTTTCATAACGGGTATCAGTTTCTACTTTACCCGGAAGATCATCTACATCTGAGAGCGTATGAAGACATAAATACTTATCTCCGATTTTCATTTCACCTGCACCCAGTGACATATCCTGTAAGCAGGTGGTGTCATTCTGAGACAAGGAGAAATACTTTTCGATAATGCCTGCCTGAGCTGCTGTTCCTACTATCTCATCAGTGGTCAATCGTACCAACTTGATAAATCCGCTATCATTGATAATTCGTTCAAACTGGCTGACTGATTCCAGAAACTTCTGAGCCATTTCCCGATCCTGCATTTCTCTGGGAACAATAAAGCCACGGGTAAGAGCTGTAAAGCTGCTTTGTTGTCTGGCTCTCTCTTTGTTCGTCTTAGTCAGAAACAGATAACAGCTATGATTCAGAAAAGGACGCTCATTGAAATGACGCTCAAAACTGCGGGATAAAAAACTGATGTCTTCTTTCTGCAATTCGGGGGTGTAATCCTCTTCGATAAACCAGTCCTGCTTACAGACTATCGAATAGTTAGGTAATACCTTCATTGCTTTTGCCCAGGCTGCATGGATTGCTTCGTACTCGGGAGAGGTAACCGTAAAAAGTTCCGGCAGTTCTACCCGATAGGCTACTGTGATATCCGCATCTTTACTCAGGATACAGTCATGTTCTACTGCCAGTATGGGAAACTTGCTTTCCAGGGTAGCTGCACTTAATGTATTCCTCATACAATGTCCTCCTTTCTTTTGACACGGCTAATCAGTTGTACGATCCGTTTGCGGTTGATGATATAGCGGGGATGGTTACGGATGCTTTGCAACTTCATAAGCCCATGTTCTCCGTATTTATCGTTCAGGTGGAATGTTGCCCAGACCAATGTCCCGGCAGTAACTACTCCGAATCCGATACAGATTACCTGACTGATCCCGATCATATACATAATCACAAAGACAATAAATACACTTAGCAATCCACCTGCAAAAATGAAGAGATACTGACTTTTGAGCCCTCGAAATTCTGCGGGCTTTCCGATTCCTTTGTTGATTGAATATTCTGCCATTCTTCTCGTTGTTAAAAGTAAAATAAGAGAGTCTGAGACTCTTATAGGAAAAATGAGCGAAGGATGGTGGCGGCAACAATCAGGAAGATGCATGCTCCGAACCACGAAGCGGCAGTCTTAGACGTGTCGGGATCACCTGAGCTGAACTTGGAGTACACCTTTACACCTCCGATCAGACCGACAACAGCACCGATGGCATAGATTAGTTTAGTGGCCGGATCGAAGTAAGAGGTTACCATGTTTGTCGCATCCGTAATACCCTGCATACCATTTCCCTGAGCGAATGCAGAGGCTGATGCAGCCATGAGTATGGCTACAAAAAATGAAACTTTTTTGTACATAAAATTGATTTTAAGCTATGGGGAGTGGATAGTCCCCATAGCGGGTTTAACTTGTAACGTTGGAAATTAGTGGCGGTCGCAGACCGTTTTGTTAAAGATATTCTACAACTTTCTATCTCATAAGCAACCTCCTTTCTTTAAATGGTTATTATCTGACCTTAGAAATAATCGTCTGCTTTAAAATTTTTATACTCGTCCGATTCATTTAGATGAGAAGCGAGGTCTGGCTCAACATACTGCGGATTCTCTTCGGCATGTTGTTGAAGACGGAGTCCGATGAGTGATGTTATTCTGACAGATAATTCTTTCTTTGCTGAAACCATCTTATCTACCAGTTCCGTATCCCGGTTATCATACAAAACCTGTCCAGCCTTCTGTTCCTCTTCTTGGGTGGCGGTCTTGCTGTTTATAACCTTTACGGTATTCATCATTACCTCATAATCCATCCCTCCGGCTGTGTAGACTTCACCTCCTGTATAAGCAGCAATTTCGTCTTCCTCTTCATTATCAATTATTGTCTCGGAAGGATCGGCGTCTATCACCAAGTCCTTCGGATCAGGCTCGCTTTCATCCTTTGACGAATCAAATATATGCTCTTTTTTCTGTGCATTATCCGAATCTAAAGAACTGTCATTCAATGTCATCATTTGTCTGATGTCGGGCATGCTTTTCCCAACCCGTCCGACTCTTTTTTCTCTTTTCTGTGGCTTTTCATCCTCTGATTTAGAGTCGGAAGAATTCTTCTTTATGGTTATCTTGTAATCTGACAGTTTAATCAGAATGATCCCCACAAGGCATAGAATAATAAGTAACTCTATCATTGTCTAATCTATTAAATCGGTTCGGTCCTGTTTATACAAAGTATTTATCTCATCCTTGTATTTTTCAAGATGATGCTTTAGAACATTGTCGATGTAGCCACCCACTGATACATCATCTCCGGCTATCTGTTTTACGATCCGCATAATCGTTTGATATACCGATCTGCTGATATATGCACCCTGACGTAGTCGTATTTCATTACGGCATAAAAAAGTGGCTTCATAATCATCCGTACTGCTATTGCTTCGTTTATTCCGCTTACTACTATTCTCTTTAGGCTTCACTGCTTCTTCGATATTTTCTGCGATCTCTTCTTCTTTCTTGGGTGGAGCTTTGCCTTCCTTTCGTTCTCCAATGGATGCCAGCAGAAAATCTTCATCAATTTCATATTCGTTTTCCTTTTTAGCCATTAGCACCTCCTTTCACGATAGATAGAAATTCATCTGTAACCTGATCCAGCTGGCTGCCTTTTATCAACCTCTTATCGGCAGGAAGTAAAGTAGAACGGAAGATTGGTTTATGCTCCGTTGTTATTTCATGACGAAAGCGTTTGGTGTCGGGAACACATGATTTCATGACCTGCAAGCCCAATTCAGCTATCACTAATTCGTAGACTCCATACAGATGGTTACTTTCTCTTCCATCCACCATATTCCAGAGTAAATGTAAACTTTTGATATTTCCTTTGCCTGTGGTTATAATCTGTTCATTGATAAGTCCGGCATATTCCAGTGAACTTTCTAGAACCATACGATCAGCAGTAATGGGTGTTATAATATGATCCATTTGAGCAAGGGTACTTAATACACCTTTGGCATTCATCGTTCCGGGTAAGTCAAAGAAGATAAAATCCAACGGAGCTTCTGATTCATGAATAATCCGTTCTGCGGCTTCGATAGCTTCAGTAGTTCTGCTCACTACTATCGCGTAAGCCTTTTTGTTCAGGCTCTTGCACTGCTTATAAAAAAGTGATTTGTAATAAGGATCTTCTGTTACAGACTGTTTATCCCGCAATCGCATCCCATTAATGCTGTATTGCGGATAGTCACAATCCACAATAGCTACATTGTAGCCCTGTGAATAATGCAGATAACTGGATAGTAGTACGGTTAAAGCTGTTTTACCTGCTCCTCCCTTTTGGGTGGAGATAGCGATAAATAATGTTTTCTCTTTCATGTGATACTGTTTTAAATAAGTAATTCAATAATTCATTCGATCAATCAGGAATCATAAAATTCGTTCAGCTATTCACTCGTTACATAGCGATACCATTCCTTACAGAAAGACGTAAATAGATAGTTTGTGAACTCTATATCAAATGAGTTATAGCTTGACGTCATGACTTAGTGAAGTCATTCATTCATGAAGCCATAAGCTCTGTCATTGTTGCCCTAATCAAAAGCTTCATTCACTCACGATATAAGTCACTACTGAGCAGATTATATACATCTTTCATTAAATAGTTTTTGAATGACACAACTCTCCAATTCGTTAATTGATTCACACAAAAGAACATTGAAAATAGATAACCAATAGCGGTTAAAAAAGAACTGTCATCTAATGACATCTGGTGTCACTGTTTGTCCGATAAGTTAATGATAACCTTTTGATTAATGGACTCTACCTTTGTAGCGTGATGATAATTTTCCGGATTTTGAATTGGCTAATTGTTGTTTCCGAAATTAGCTTCTCGGGCAATCCATCGGAGGATGGATTTTGGTATTCGTCAGAATACAGCAAGGTGTGTTTTGAGAAGTACAAAATTGAATTTTTACCTGTTGAATTACAAGGTTTTAAGAAAAAGAAAATAACAATGGGTAACGATATAGAAACGAGCGAACCGCTTTGGTTTGCTTTGTTTTTCCATTGTTTGAAATAACTCAGTGCGAAGATATTACTTTTTCAGAATAAAAGCTTATCTTTGCAACGAATTTAGAATAAACAAATCATGTCAAGTATACGCTGTGCATTAGCACGTACATTTAGAATTCGCGCATAGTCTATACTGAGAACGCCTTTCTCAGTTTTCTTATAGCCTTCGAATCTTCTGAGGGCAGATTTTTTATTATCATTTATTAATCAAGATTATGGCACAGATGGCATTCTGTGTCTATATCTCATTTATAAGAAAACAAGTATGGACTTAAATAAAAAACATTTATTATATCTCATTGTATTCTTCTTGTTTCTAAGTTTAAATGCCTTTGGGCAATCAAATAATATCACAGGAAGAATACTTGACCAAAGCACAAAAGAACCTGTTGAATACGCCAATGTTACTCTGTTCAGGCAGGATTCGGTATTTATAGAAGGAACGGTGAGTGATACAATTGGAAGGTTTGGATTTACAAACCTCATTTCCGATGATTATGTGTTATTAATATCCTACATGGGCTTTGAAACTAAAAAAATCTTATTGCAAAACTTTTTAGAATCAGTTGAGATAGATGTATTCTTGAGTGAACGGATGTTATCGCTTGATGAAATTGTCATTTCAGCTTCATCTACAATCAGTAAAATAAATCAACGGATTGTTTTTCCAACAAAGCTGCAACTTGACCACTCGGCAAACGGAATGCAACTATTGAATACTATGATGCTTTCGGGACTGAACATTAATCCGATGACGAATACAATTTCATCCTCCGATGGAGGGAAAGTTGTGTTGCAAATCAATGGAGTGAATACGACATCAGAAGAGATTCTAACCTTGCAGCCACGCCAAATCAGACGGATTGAATATTCGGATTATGCAGGAATAAGATATGGAGAAGCATCTAAAATTGTTAATTATATTGTTACAAGAGATGATAAGGGTGGTATTATTGGTATGGACTTGATGAACTCCCTGAATATTCTTGCGGGTGGAGATGTATTTTTCGCTAAGTTTAATAAAGGGAAGTCGGAATATGCATTGAATTACACAACTGCTTTTCAAAAAATCAACAGCAACAACCGGACACGTACAGGAAGTTATCGGTTCAGAAATTCTATCCCATTACAGAGAGATGAAATCGGAGATGGCGGAGATTACTCATATCAGATGCACGATGTTACTTTCGGTTATAACTATCAAAAAAATGATTCGACATTCTTTAATGCCAAGTTGAAGTATGCCTTGACGGATCATCCGCATAACGATTTCAAAAGTAATCTGAAAGAAAATAGCATAGAGATAGGACAGATATTGGATGGTGTCAGTCAGAAAATAAATACTCCAACAATGGACTTATACTATGAGCATGGTTTGAAAAACCAGCAAAAAATTTACGTCAACATTGTCGGAAGTTATATCAAAGCAGAAACAGATCGCAACTATATCGAATACAATGATATTGATACTATTTTTAGAGAGCAGTTTGGTTTGACTTCCGATAAATATTCATTGATAGCAGAAGGAATTTATGAGAAGAGTTTTACTTATGGAAGTTTGAAATTTGGGGTAAAGCACGTACAATCATTTACGAAGCAGGAAATTCAGCAAAATGGAGTATTTCAGTCAGATTTGAAACAATCAGAATCTTCTATTTTCTCAGAGTGGCTCCATAGTAAAAATAATTTCAGCTATTCTTTTGGGTTGCGGATTAATCGAGTGCATTTTTCTAACACTTCGACCAATAAGAGTTATTATAACCTTTTGCCCAAAGTCATGTTGGGGTATAGGTTGAATGAAAATTCTTTTATCCGTTACGATGTGGAGATGACTCAGACCAATCCGACTTTAGCTGAATTGACCAACACGGAAATTAGGATCGACCCTTATCTTGCCGAAAAAGGCAACTTATCATTAAAGCCCTATAATAATCTGAATAACAATCTTTTTTACGAAAACAAGAAAGGATTATTTACATTCAATGCTAACCTGAGACATCATCACAAGCATAATCCCATCATGGAATCACTTAAAGAGCAAGGCGATGTATTCTTGATAATGTCTGAAAATATGAAGAGCTGGAACAAATATAATGCTGAAATGACCCTAAAGGTGGGAATGATAAAAAACATACTGCAATTTTCTTTTACAGGTGGGTACAGTCATTTCAACAGTCAAGGGAAGAATTATTCTCACACACATTCTAATTTCTATTATAGTGCGAATGTTTTGGCAATGTATAAGAAATGGATGTTTATCGGTCAGATACAACCATTTGACGAAAAGCTGTATGGTGAAACCCTTACTAAAAGCGGTAACTATCACTATTTAGCCATTCAATATAACACCGATAATTTCTCTTTTGGCATAGGAGCGTTCAATCCATTCCGGAATGTTTCACGTACTATTATAGAGAATAAAAATAATCAGTCACCTTTCAGGCGGGAAAGCTTCAGTAGTGCCTCCCAAACCATTGTTGCTACTCTTACGTGGAACTTTAGTTTTGGAAAAACTCACAATTCAAGTAGTAAGTCTATTGAAAATAAGGATACTGATTATGGTATAAAAAGCAGTTACAAATAAAGGAGTTTGTTATGAATGAAAATAGCTTGGAGTTATTCAGTCTATTATCTGACACTCCACAAGTTTCAAAAGAAGAAATGCAAAATGCCTATAAACATTTTACGGAACAGATAATAGCGATCAGTCAATCCGAACAAAGCTATCATGAAATATTTCGGAAACTGAATATTACCCGTATCGAGTTTGATTCTTTGAAATCATCATCTTTTTATGAGTTGAAAAAAAAATGAGCTCAAAAAAGTATATCAACGGAAAGTGATGATGTTGCTTGAATCTGAAATTGATTTGCTGAAATTTACTTTCTTGCGAACAAATCACTTCTCCAACAACAACCAATCAAATATCCCCAAAGTCTATTTTATCCCCAATTCTCGAAAAGGATTGGGAATTGACAGTATGGGAGAATTAGCCGTATCGTTTGAACTCTCCGGGCAATTTGTTAATGAAGCAGGAATCTCCGTTCCATATATCCATATTGCCCATGCTCTGGAACAAGCCTTCAATTTCACGTTTGGGAACGTTCATAAATCTAAGGGTAGAGTATTCAAGCGCAAACCTTTCAATCTTACCAAAGCGTTGGATTACCTGAAAAATCTCGTCATCCGGGAAAATCGAAACAGGGTTGCAAACAAAGATGAAAAAAGATGATTTTATAATTCACTAATTTATAGATGTTTGCAAAACGGCTTTAGGGGAGTCCATAGGGATTCCCCTATTTTATTTGCTTCGTTCTTCCGTCCTTTGCTTCGTCAATGCATTGGACACAAGTAGTATTAATCAGTAAAACGAAGTAAATCATGTATATCAATAACGAAGATTTTGAAATATGGATGCAGAAGTTATCCAAAAAATTGAGTGAGATCGGTCAAGACTTGAAATCACTCATCAACACCAAAGAAGTATTTGACCCTGATGAGAAACTACTCGATAACCAAGATTTGGCTTTTCTTCTCAAAGTGAGTTATAGAACTCTTCAACGATACAGAAGCAGTAAAAAACTACCCTTCTTTATGGTAGCTCATAAGACCTATTACCGCACTTCTGATGTCCGGGAGTTTGTCCGTTCCCATATGGATTTTCAAACCTATCAGGACTTTGAGAAAAAGCATCCGAAGCCCGAAGACGAGGACAAGAAAGACGAAAATGATGAATGATTCTGCTTTTTATGTTCTTAGCAGAATAGCGCAAGCGGATGAAGGCTTGTTTTAAGTTTACGCCTTCAAAGTAGCTCCGCATTTAGCCGAAACAACCTCGCCTCCCGGCTCTGTTCGTTTCGCTAAATTGAGCAAGAGGGAACTGGACTTCGTCCTGTTCTTCCTCTTGCCCTGCGGGGCAAAGCCTTCGGCTTTAGTGCTTTAGGATAAAGCACAGTTATAACACTTGCTATAACTCGAATTGATATACAATTCTATTTCAGCAAGTTATATATATGAATAGCTATAAAATAGTTATAACTATGGCTAAACAGAATAGAAATATCATATTTACGACAATAGCGATAGAAGCGGAAACGGACAAGTTGATAGAAAAACTTTGTAAACGCTATTCGCTGAAAAAAGGAGAAATTACAAAACTGGCTTTCCTATATCTGGATAAAGCCCATATCAACCCTGCGGATGCGCCTGAATCGGTAAAGACGGAACTTGCCAAAATCAACAAACGGCAGGATGATATTATCCGTTTCATTCGCAGCTATGAGGAAGATAAGCTAAACCCGATGATAAGAACAAGCCATTCAATCGCTACCCGCTTTGATACTGCCTTGAAAGAACAGAAAGGATTAATAACTTCTGAAATAGAGCAAAGCCGGGAATTACAGGATAATGTTCTGAAAAAGATAAGCGAAACTTTCAACCAACATGCCGGAGTGATTAACAACCAAGCTAAACAGATAAACGAGCTTGCCCAATCCATAAACGCATCATCAAAAAAGCAGGAGCGGAATAATAATAAACTCCTGAAATTGATTTCCCTGTATTCGGAACTGGCAACATGCGGAGTAATGGACGGTAAGCGGAAAGAGAACCTAAGAGCAGAAATAAACGACCTGATAAACGAATAACCCATGAATATAGATTTCCCGCCACCGTCCAAAGGCACATATAACAATGCAGGCAGTAGCCGAAAGCTATGCAACTATTGTGAACATGAGGACATGGAACGCATGGAGCAAGGAATCTATACAGAGGGCTTTTTCAATCTGACAGACGATAATATCTACAAATCACAGGTTGTAAAAGATATAGATAGTAATATCGGTCAGTTATTAAAGACGGATGCCAAGTTTTACGCTATCCATGTAAGCCCATCGGAAAAAGAACTTCGGGCAATGGGCAATACCGAACAGGAACAAGCCGAAGCCATGAAACGGTATATCCGTGAAGTGGTTATTCCCGAATATGCCAGGAACTTCAATAAAGGACTATCAGCAGAAGACATAAAGTTCTATGGTAAAATACATTTCAGCCGGGACAGGTCAAACAATGAGCTGAATATGCACTGCCATTTGATTGTTAGCCGGAAAGACCAGTCCAATAAGAAAAAGCTATCTCCATTAACTAACCACAAAAACACCAAGAAAGGAACGGTTAAGGGTGGTTTTGACAGAAAGAACCTATTCCAACAAGCAGAGCAGGGATTTGACAAGCTATTCGGCTACAAACGGGAACTAATCGAATCTTTTGAGTATTACAACACCATGAAGAACGGCAGTATCTCCGAACAACTTAATATGCAGGAACGCCAGATTTCCAATGAAAGAAAAAATACAGATATGCAGACTGGCTTGTATGCAGATAAGCAAGGCGAACCGAATGAAAACAAGGTTGCATATAAACAAGACGACAACCTTTCAAACGATATTGAAAATAAGCAAAGTTTCAATCTCCCTGATTTGGGTTTATCATCTGCATTGGGTTTGCTTACTCCTGATGCCAATAAAGAGGAGGAGCAAATTCCCGTGAAAAAGAGAATAAAGAAGAAGCCGAAGCGAGGATTCAGGCAATCATAAATCACAGATATATGAACGAGTACGAAGAAATGCGAAAAGAAATAGATATATACCTGATGAAACGGTTTAAATATCGTCTATCCCTTGTCAGACTTACGCCTGATAATATCCTAATCACCCGAAGAAACAGCCGGTTAGACCTGTATTTGCGTATCCGCAGAGTAGAAAGTATATTTCCACCCGATTGCCTTATTTTAGCCCAAATCAGCTTCCGAAAAGAACGTATAGGGAATGGAACACATTTCGTTCGTTTTCTTTCAGAAATAGCCTTGAAATACGGTTTTAGGTATGTCGGAATTGAATCAACCAATAAGAAAAGTAGTTCATTTGCCAAGAAGTTGGGTTTCTACTCAATAGACGGCTTTAACTATGCAATATCAGTGAAGAATCTCCTATCATATTTTCAAGATAGGAGATAGTATAATTCTTTATTTATTTGATTTACAAAAGTACATTCCGGGAATAGAACGCCAACACCAAGCCGCAAGCGGTTTTTAGAAATTTCTTCCTTTTCATGCTGAAAAGAGTAAATTTCTAAAAAGTGTTGTCTTATCTATTCCCTGCATGAATGGGATGTATATCAATTAAAAAAAAGAAAAAAATATTGTTAGGGATTGAGTATTTGCGCCAGATACAGCCACTTTCAGCCATTGCACCCCATTTCTTAAAACCTGCCTGAAATCTGTTTTCCTTTGCCTGAAAATCATTGCAATGAGAATAATTTCAGTAATCAGTAAAAACAGATTTTAATATGGATATAGTAGCAATCGAAAGCAAAACGTTCGAACAGATGAAAGGGCGTTTTGAAGATTTTACCCGACAGATAAAGAATCTATGCGGGGAGAATCAGGACAAAGAAAAATGGTTAGGCAACGATGATGTTTGTAGTCTTCTGCAAATATCGCCGAGAACATTACAATCATACAGGGATAACGGCACCCTGCCTTATTCGCAGATTGGGCGTAAATGTTATTACAAGGTATCGGATATTGAGGATTTAATCAGTCAGTCACAAAGAAGCAAAGAGCAAAAATGAAAACAGAAAATATCAACTTAGATAGGTTGGTCGGTAATTGGGAGAGCATAAACCTGAATCCGACAGTTATCATATATCGAAGCGGAGAAAGCTATTTACTTAGTGTTATCCACATGAACGAAACAAGCAAACAGGCAAGCCCTGCTACTTACGAGATTCAGGAAGATGAAGACGGCTTCTTTATCAACTACAATCTGAAACGGACGGCTATTAGCCATGATACCAAACTGGATATATTAACTATCTCCGCATTGGGTGACTATATACGGAACTAAAAAGGATACAATAGTGGAAATACTGGATAAGAAATCAACGGAAATAAATTCTTTCTTCACGGGATTGGATGAGCTACTGGATACCATACAGCAAGCTCTTAAAAATCGGACTCCACACCTGAATGGTGAAAAGTTTCTGTCAAACCGTGATGTTTGCCGGATGCTTCATATCTCATCCCGAACCTTGCAGGATTGGCGGGATACGGGTAAAATCCCATTCATTCAGATTAAGGGGAAGATTTTGTATAAGGAATCGGAGGTTTTGAAGTGGTTGGAACAGATGCTTGCGAAACAGAACCTTTGATAGTAAGCTGGTTTAAATGAATATTTTAAGAAAGACTTAGAAAATGACCTCTAAGTCTTTTTTTATGAGTATTTTTGCAAATGTTGAATACATTAATTCGAACTATATGACAAATCTTTATTGGCCTATATATAAGAAGATAGAAAAGGAGATTGTAGAACTGTCAAATCACATTCATTTTGACGATAATCAATTATCTGTTTATTCAGTGAAAATAGTAGAATTATTGATTAGATGCGTCGTTGAAATTGAAGCTATATCAAAGGATTTATATTTAAAAAATGGAGGAGCGATACCTGCTGGTAGAGTTCTATATTATGATACAGATTGCTTGAATTTGTTAGAAGGTATCTGGGAACTTAGTAAAAAGCAAGTTATTGTATCATCTGCAAATTTTTACTTTCAGGATAATAATAATAAGATATTGTACCCTTTAAGAAAGGCAAACAAAAGAAGTACTAGCGGGGCTGATTGGGCGAAAGCTTATCAAGCAGTAAAACATAATCGTTCCCTAAATCTAAGCAAAGGAAATATCAAACATTTACTTCGAGCCTCTGCTGCTCTATTTCTTTTAAACCTGTATTATAGAGATGATGTGTTCGAACTTTCAAGTAATAATACAAATACTTTCACGGAGAAATTTTCTGAAATATTCGATGTTAAAGTTCATACTTGGGCGGGAGATTCTACTGGAGCTGATTCTTATGTGAAAAAACCAGATTTTGAAGAATGTGTTTATTTAATAAAATGGGCAAATGACTACAAAAATAAATTTACGGAATGGGCTAGTGAACAGGGGCGAAAGTTAAATGAAATAATTTTTAGTCACCCAAAAGTAAATCAATACATAAATGAAAATCTAATTGAAGATGGAAAGATAAAAGAGAAAGAGTTTGCTTCTTTTATAGAAAATAGAGACTATTTCAAGTGTTTTGATATGAAAAAAGAATATGGAAGTATGATACAGAGTGCAGGTCGCCACGCTTCAGAAAAATTAAAATTTGACTTTAAAAGAACTCCTGCCCAATTTGAGGCTGTGTTAAATAAGAATCAAAAAATATATCAAAATGGTTAGTTTACTGTAAAAACAGAAAGCGAATCACATCCGATCCGCTTTCTGTTTTTTAGATATTATCCTCGTTATTTTCCCTTTCAGGAAACCGTCTGTTTCTTCTTATTTTATGAATTTTGCAGTCATTTTCGGGCAGTTCATATTTTCCCTGAATGGTTTCCGCCAATTTGCTCATATCTTCATTGATTTTTGTACGGGTTATTTCCGCATAGATTTGGGTAGTGGCAATATCCTGATGCCCCATCATCTGGCTAAGGGTTTCAATAGGAACGCCTTGCGACAGGCAGACTGACGTAGCAAACGAGTGCCGGCTCATATGGTAGCAAAGCCTTTGGGTAATTCCGGCAGCTTTGGCAATCTTCTTTAGTTGCACATCCATGTTTTCTACTGTCGTCATTTTGAATACTTTCCCGTCCCGACCTGCAAAGTCTGTATTCCGGTATTTCTCCATGATTCGCAGAGGTATATCCAACATAGGTATATGCGAAACGCTTCCGGTCTTTTGACGGTTCAGGGTAATCCACAAACTGCCGTCTTCCTGACGGTGGATATTATCATGCCGGAGGTTTACCATATCTGCATGGGCAATTCCGGTAAAAGTTGAAAACAAAAACATATCCCGCACGAAGTTAGCCGAATCCTTCTTCATCCGTACCTGAAGCAGTTTTTCTATTTCATCCATAGAGAGCCACCGCCGTTTACTAATCGGTCGCTCCGGTCGGTAATTGAAAAACGGGTTTTGAAGCAATAGACCTTTATTTAAAGCCCGTTTTACAATCGTCCGCATTGGTTTCATAAAAAACATTACAGTTTTCGGAACATATTGCAGGTTGACTTTCATATAGTAGTCGTATGCTTCGATAAAGGAGTAATCAACCTGTTCAAACGGAATATCCGACAGCTCGTATTTTTCGGACAGGAATTTCTTTAATAGCCTGTAAACCTGTCCGTATTTCTGATAGGTAGAAGATGTTATCAGAATACCGACAGCCTGCCGTTTTTCTTCAATAAGCTCGGCGAACTCTTGCATGAGTGTATTTTTGTGGAGCGTATTTCTTAATAAAGCGTTCTTTAATGTTTCGGCTGTAATGTAGCTTTTGGTTTCAAGCAGGGTTTTGTAGTATCCGGTAAGGTCAGCCCTGTATTGCTTTATCTGTTTGTTGATGTCGGTTTCTTCTTTGGATTTTCCGGTGGCTAATCCCTGTTTGCTGTCCCATTGTTCAGGGAGCAGTTCAAGACCTGTACTGAATGCCGTACTTTTACCGTCTACAGTAATACGCCCTACAAGAGGACATTTGCCGGATTTTTTCTTCTTGCTGGTATTGAGATAGAACAATATACTGAATGTGCTTCTATTTATTTGCATGATGATTTTTTATTTGATGATTAAATATTAATTCTGTTTTCCGGTTATTCCGTATAGTTGAATTTACCTGCAAGGCGCAGGGACAATTCTTTCATATCGTTTCCTATCTTCTCTTTATTAAGTCGTGCATACCGTTGGGTAGTATGGATATTCTTATGCCCCATCATCCGGCTTACGCTCTCGATAGGAACGCCCCCGGACAGGCAGATTTGACTGGCAAACGAGTATCTGCTCATGTGGAAAGTCAATATCCTGTTTATCCCGCAGTTCCTCGCTATCCGCTTTAGCCCGACATTGACCTGCCCGATATTCATGTACGGAAAAACCTTTCCACCGGGAACGATGCCCCTGTAATACTCCATGATTCGGACAGGAATATCCAATAGTTTTACATTAAACTCTGTTTTTGTCTTTTGGCGGTCGGCAGAAATCCACTTGCTGCCGTCATCTTCGGTAATAACATCTTTCCATGAAAGATTTTGCAAGTCAACATAGGATAGGCCTGTAAAGGTCGAAAACACAAACATATCACGGATGAAACTCTGGGTAGAAGATTTAAGCGGGGTAGAAATTAAGCGGTCGAGTTCTTCCGAAGTCAGCGATTTGTCGGGGAGTTCTGTTTTACCTAAATCAAAGCCCACAAACGGTGGGCAGGTAATATAGTTCCGGTGCAATGCCAGGCGGACAACTTTATTCAACAGGACTATTCTTGCTTTGACCGTTCTCGGCTTCATTCCACGCTTTACCCTGAAATAGTAATCCAATGCTTCAATGAAAGGCATATCCAGCCCACTCAACGGAATATCTTCGATATTATATTTTTCACGTAGGAATAGTTTTAATTGCCTGTAAAGAATTTCATGCTGTTCGTAAGTTCCTTCCGCACGGTCAATACCGATTCTTGCCCGGAAATCCGTCATTACCTCCTCGAATAGGACGAGCAGGGTTTTCTGTGAGGATGCAATACCCTGAAAGGCGTTCTTTACCTCAATAGCCGTTACCGCTCCGGTACGTTTGAGAATATCTGCATAATGCGCGTGTATAGTGAGATTAATTTTATTAATCTCACGGTTGAGTTTGACAGCCGTATGGCTCTTTCCGGTTGCCCGCCCTGATTTGACGTGCCATAAGCGTTCTTCTATTTTCAGTTTGGTACTGAATTGAGCGATACTGTTACCGATAATGATTTTCCCGATTATCGGGTAAATTACATTTTCTCCGACAGCATTTTTTTCTAATCTGCTTTCCCTTTTCAGGTAAAAAGACACTTTCAATTCTTTGTTCATAACACTCACATTTTAAGTTAATAAAATTACTTCCTTTGTGAGTTATTTGAACAATGTAAACCGCAGACAAACAGCGTTATAATCAGCCACTTAAAGACACTCAACTGCTGTGTTTTGCTTCAATTAAAATGGGTAACGGGATAGAAACGGAATGTTTGCTTTTATCCGCTAAAAACTACATTTTACCCACTCGGCAACCGAAGACACTCAAAGCCAATCATTTCTCATTATCAACCAATTACCCTCTTTTTCTTCCTTTCTCGTTTTGTGCTTCCTGTTTTTTTTGCTGCTCGAAATACTTTCCGGCTGCTCAAAACCCTTGCCCCTTACAGGGGAGAAAATCATTCCGAAGTCATGATTTTGTTCATTAAATATTTATATAGTTATGATACCAGATAATCAATCAAACAGGCGAAAAGGAGGCCGGAATCCCAAAGAGAAACCTGCCGTATTTCGCTATTCAATTCGAATGAATGTAGATGAGAATAATAAATTCCTGTCATTATTTGAACAGTCGGGAGAAGCAGTCAAAGCACATTTTATAACCTCATGTATTTTCAACAGACCCATAAAAGTGGTCAAAATTGATAAAGGAGTACAGGATTACTATATGCGGATGACAACTTTTTTCGGACAATACCGTGCTATCGGAACAAATTATAATCAGATCGTAAAAGCATTGAAGTCGAATTTTACAGAGAAGAAAGCGTTGGCTTTTCTCTATAAACTGGAGAAAGCTACGCTTGAATTAGTCATTTTACAAAAACAAATGATGGAACTAACAGATGAGTTTGAACGAAAATACGGGCATCTATGGTTGCAAAAATAAGTAAGGGTAGTTCTCTTCAAGGTGCATTGTTGTATAATCAGGAGAAGGTAAAAGAGCAACAGGCAAAGGTCCTTTTCTGTAATCGGATCATATTAAATCGGGATGGTTCTCTAAATATGTATCTGGCAAATCTATCATTTGTTCCATACCTGAATGCAAATCAGAATACAGAAAAAATAGTATCACATATATCGATCAACCCACATCCTGAAGACGAAGTTTCTGATGAAGTGTATAACGAAATAGCACAAACATATATGAAAAAATTAGGATATGGAGAACAGCCCTATATTGTTTATAAACACGAAGATTTGGATCGAAAGCATATCCATATAGTGACAGTAAATATAGACGAAAACGGGAAAAAGATTGATGATTCTTTTGAAAAGAGACGATCTAAAGATATTACCCGTGAATTGGAAAAAGCTTATAACCTGCATCCTGCTGAGAAAAAGAAACAGTTGATAGAACTACCACATCTCAGACGGGTAGATTTTCAGTTAGGAGATATAAAGAAACAGATAGCTAATATTTCAAAGGCTCTCATTAAGAATTATCGTTTCCAATCCGTAAATGAGTTCCGTGCTCTATTATCCCTTTATGGAGTAACAGTAGAGGAAGTTAAGGGCGAAATAAAAGGAAAGAATTATTCGGGTCTGGTATATTCTGCCATAGATGAGAAAGGAGAAAAGGTTGGGAATCCGATAAAGTCTTCTGTGATTGGTAAAAGTGTAGGATATGATGTGTTACAAAGCCGACTGGAGTATTCAGCTAAGTATATGAAAGAACACAAGGTATTTGAATCCCCGAAATTGATTATTGGTTCGGCAATAGGTAGCTATACCGATAAGCAGACTTTTGTGAATGACTTGGCTAAAAATAATATCAATGCAGTATTTCGCGAAAATACAGAGGGACGTATCTATGGCGCAACCTTTATCGATCATCAGAGCAGATGTGTTTTCAATGGCTCAAAAATGGGAAAAGAGTTCTCTGCTAATATCTTTAATGAGCTATTTAAGGATGATACTACAAATAAACATCCCCTAATTATAAATCCAGCAGACAATACAACCAAAGGATCTGAAACTGATAATCCAATAGAAAGCTTTACTGAAAACACTGAATATGATAATAAACAGGAAGATTTTACAATAGATATTTCGCTATTGGAACAACATGGTACAGACTATGCAGAAGAGGCTTTTACTCGCAGAATGGAAAATGAAGAGAAGAAGAGAAAACGAATAAAATTCAAAGGATTATAATAACAACTAAAATATAATTATATGCAAAACGAAGACGACTTGAGAGGACTCGCTAAAGTAATGGAATTCATGCGAGCTATTAGTATTTTATTTGTTGTTATCCATATATATTGGTTTTGTTATCAATCCATTTGGGAGATGGACATTAATATCGGTGTTATAGATAAAATTCTGCTCAACTTTCAGAATACAGCAAGATTGTTTTCACATATCCTTTGGACAAAGCTTTTTGCCGTAGTATTTCTGGCTCTATCCTGTTTAGGAACGAAAGGAGTAAAAGAGGAAAAAATAACTTGGAACAAAATATATGTATTCCTGTTCTTTGGGTTTATCTTTTTCTTTCTTAATTGGTGGATATTGGCTTTGCCTCTGCCATTAGTAGCCAACACAGCCTTGTATATATTCACAATGACAGTTGGCTATATTTTGCTACTGATGGGTGGATTGTGGATGAGTAGATTGTTGAAAACGAATCTGATGGAAGATGTTTTTAATATGGAGAACGAAAGTTTTATGCAGGAAACAGAGCTTATGGAAAATGAATATTCAGTCAATTTGCCTACATTATTTCAGTATCAGAAGAAACAACATAAGGGATGGATTAATGTGGTTAATCCTTTTCGGGCAACAATTGTACTAGGAACTCCAGGGAGTGGTAAGTCATTTGCTGTAGTCAATAATTATATTGACCAGCAGATTAGTAAAGGCTTTGCTCTGTACTGCTATGACTTTAAATATCCCGATTTATCCACGATTGCCTATAATAAGATGTTACAATATGCAGATAATTATGATGTTGACCCTCAGTTTTACGTTATCAATTTCGATAATCCCGAACGTAGCCACCGATGTAATCCCATTGCCCCCGAATTCATGACCGACATATCAGATGCTTATGAATCAGCCTATACGATTATGTTGAACTTAAATAAAACATGGATTCAAAAGCAGGGCGACTTCTTTGTCGAGTCACCAATTATTCTGTTAGCTGCAATTATCTGGTATCTGAAATTATACGATGGTGGTAAATATTGTACATTTCCTCATGCGATTGAATTTTTAAATAAACCTTACAAAGAAATATTTCCTATTCTTACATCATATCCACAATTAGAAAACTATCTTTCTCCTTTCATGGATGCATGGCATGGAAATGCACAAGAACAATTACAGGGACAGATTGCCAGTGCTAAGATACCATTATCAAGAATGATTTCACCACAGCTCTATTGGGTGATGTCGGGCAATGATTTTACGTTAGATATCAATAATCCCGATGCTCCGAAAATATTATGTGTTGGTAATAACCCCGATAGACAAAACATCTATGGAGCAGCTTTAGGATTATACAATAGCCGTATCGTAAAGTTAATCAATAAGAAAGGTTTACTTAAATCGTCTGTTATTATTGATGAGTTGCCTACAATCTACTTTCGGGGATTGGATAATCTGATAGCAACTGCCCGAAGTAACAAAGTAGCTGTTTGTCTTGGTTTTCAGGATATATCGCAATTGACTCGTGATTATGGACGTGAAGAAGCTGATGTTGTAATGAATACAGTCGGAAATATCTTTTCAGGACAGGTAGTTGGTGACACTGCAAAAAATCTATCCGATCGATTTGGAAAGGTATTACAGAAACGACAATCGATGACCATCAATAAACAGGATAAATCAACTACGATCAATACTCAGCTAGATTCATTAATCCCTGCATCCAAGATTTCAACACTCACTCAGGGCATGTTTGTCGGCTCTGTTTCTGACAATTTTGAAGAACGAATCGAACAGAAGATATTTCATGCTCAGATTGTTGTAGATACAGAAAAGGTATCTGCTGAAACGAAAGAGTTCAAACAGATACCTGTTGTTATGGATTTTCAAGAGGTTTATGATAAACCAATGAAAGATGTTATTGAGAATAATTACTACACTATTAAGAAAGATGTTACTCAAATTGTTGAGATTGAAATGGATCGGATTATGAAAGATCCGAAGTTGAGCAAGTTGGTGAAGAAATGATAAGGGCATAGTCTCTAAAACTTCAAAGATCTATATATAATAGATATGCATCTATAAATTACACATAAGGTTTTATGAAATCATTTTCAAATTCATCTGCAAAAAAATTATTAAATTTAAACTCCGATATATATTTATCATCTATCTTGCCAGTTTCTAATAATTTATAATAATTGGCAATTCCTTCCTTTGCCATTATTTGATAATCTCTCTCGAATGCTGCTGCTGATATAATCTTATACTTAAATTTATCCAACAATTCAATATTCATATCTTTTGCTTGCATTTTATTCTTTACATTAAAGTAAACTTTATCATCAATAGTTGGTAATCCTGCAAACCATTCTTCTAAAGTTACTACAATCGGAACAAAAGTTAGATTATCAATATAAGGTAACTCTTTTATCTGGTTATTCAGATAATCTTCGTAAACTTTGTATAGTTGGAGTACCCCTTTTGAAATATCTTCAATATCTTTAGCTAATTCATTCTCAACTAATAATAATTCCTTTGAAATGGCTTGTAGTCTTTTAGTTTTACATTCAATAAAAGCAATCGAATTATGATCTTTTACAATCCAATCAGATGATTGATTCTGTTTTTTTTTATATGTAATTTCAGGAATAATCTGATAACCTTGTATATTATTTCTTTCTAAGATTTTACCAATGTACTTTTCGAACCCACTCCCAAATCTCTTTGATAGACCTATATTTGGTACATCGATTATATAATAGATGCCTGTACTTAATTGCCTTAACAGATAATTGGGAACAGGACAATAAAAAGAATTAGAGTATTGTATAATTGGATAGCTTAAATGTGGAGAGTTATTAAAATTAAAAATATTATTATCGTAACGGGCCGACTTTTTAAGACGCTCCCTTAATTCATGTAATGTTAATGATAAAACACCGAGCGTTTTTTCCATATTTTTATAGAAAAAAGGAGATGATTCATCATTAATACTTAAAATGAAACTGACAGGAATACTATATTTTTTGCTAAAACAGCTATATAACCAAAATGAGCAAAGTATAAAAATCTTATACGAAATTCCAAGCTTCTCTTTAAAATGATTATCGAATTCTTGTTGATTAAATATTGTATAATATCTATAAATCTGTTCAAAAACATGTCCAGATTTTTGCTTCGATTGGTTATGGAAATAAGAATTTAGCCAAAGCCAAACATCTTCGTCCATACCTTCTTTATGAATGCGACTTTCTATCTTTTCAATAAGAGATAAGATTTTCCCTCGAAGATATACTTGCGAGATACTTTTGCTACTAGGCAATTCGGATGAATATATAATACTATTGACAATTAGAAAATCTAATTCATTTGGCATTATATAGTTAACCTTTCCTTGCTCTACATTATGTAGGAAACGAAGTTTAACATCGAGTTCTTGCGATAGTGCATATTCTCGTAAAATATTGAGCGTATCAAAGATATTTAGCTCTCTTAGTTTATTTCTTATTGGTTTAAAGTTTTCAAAATATAAAGAAGAATTTGCGTCCATAATATATTCTTTAAAAAAATTGAACACAGACCTCATTTAGATGAATAGCCTATAATCATATGTTTTCCCTTCAAAACGAGATAACAATTTGCCGATTCTTGCTATCTGATTGGATGAATCAATTGTAGATGGTAATTTTGAATACAAATCAAGAGAGTTCCAATTCATCTTTGTTAGCCCCAGAATTTCTGTAGCTATTGTATTTATATTTGATTCGCCATAATGTTTTGTAATTTTAATTGGTGCAGGAATACTTCTTCCTCCTAAATAAAATTTATAACTAGGCTGTCTGACTGATGGAACAATACCATGTGTCCACAACAATGCTGTATGTTTATTCGTAACAATACAAGTTCCTCTGGAAATAGGGAATTTATCTACTTGCAAAGTATTTTGATAAACAGTCATTGCTACAAATCGGGCGTCAGCTTCATAATTAATTTCAATCAAATCAATTTTTTTGATTCCAGCCATATTTAGGCTTGTCTTGATTCCATTAATCTCATCATCTGTAAATCCTGTTCTTTTATGTATTACCACCCTTTCAGGAAGTTTATCTAGTGATTGATAGAATAATTCTCTTATAGAAACACCAAACTGAAATGCATCTTTATATGATAAATATGGATTTTTCTGTTTGTCAAAATGATAGTTGTCAATCTTGGATAATTTATATTTTAACCCTTGACCGTTGGAATCATATATGTGACTACATCCAATTACTATTTCGGATTTGTCTTGTATCTTCGATACGCTATAGCCTATACCTGCATAAGCTGTATTCTTTTCTTGATTATTTAATATCCAAGGCGTCCTTAATGATTTTACATAAAATGAAAGAGAAAGCCACCAATATATTTGGCACTTTAAGTCATCATCCAATGTCTCTTCACGTATTAATTGTGTCGAAACACCTCTTGACGCAGAAAAGGCTTTGATGTAGTCATGTAAGTCGAAAGTTTCATTTTGATTAATATAACTCTCAAAAGGCAGCCATTCTTTAGGTATAAATATAACAATTGTATTCTGTGTTTGAGTATTTACAATCTGATCTATTTTTGTCGTAATAAGTCTTGCTAACTTGATTGCATTCTCATGTGTTTCTAATTCATTATCAGCTTTAAAGTCTATATCAATCCATTTCTCATTATTATCAAAAGATGGAATATTTATAGGAATATTGTATATGCTTGAAAAACCGGGATATTCAATTAAATAATCGGGATTTATATTTCCAGTTTGATGTCTGGATTGTAAACAGGAGAGGAAATCATGAAATACACTTGAATAAGGCTTACCACAAATAATAGAGAGGTTAATTTCTTTTGAATGAATTATTCCATTCAGATTCACATCATAGGGCCTGTTATTGACTAAACCTCTCATGGGATGATAATCTTTAAACTCAATGTCAGTTGCAGTATTTCTAAATACTAATTGAGGTTCCAGAAACTGTAAATAATAATCGAAAAGTAGTCCACTTAGTAATTGAAAAGTATACCACTAAGTGTCTCGGCTGAGATTGGTTA
>USOX01000013.1 GCA_900556485.1 uncultured Dysgonomonas sp. | reverse complement strand
TGCTCTCTCACATTTTACTGAACTGGTGGTATACTTTTCAATTATTTTAGTGGACTACTTTTCAATTATATTATACAATGTTCAGATACGATAGCAACTATTTACGACAGCACAACAGCACGACAATGCAAATTCAAATTGTTGGTTTTTCGCCTTTCTTATTTTCTAAATCAACATAGCTTCAAATCTATTTCTTCTGCAAATAAAACGCTTCTTTTTGATACTTACACCATCTTTTCGGAGGGTGGCAGCTTGTGTCCGGCTTTGTCTATACCTGTTGGTTTTCAATTGATTGATTTAGACTTTAACTTTGCAGCGTGAAACGTTATGGGGTATTTATGCCGGATTTTAATTCAGTTCCGACAAACAAAAAATGCCCGAAAAAGGGCAGTCTTATATCCCGAATTTCTCGGGATTCAAAGATGCCCCTTGCGGGCAAAAAGTATTCGCATTTTGGCGAATAGCAAGGTATGTTGAGTGCATCGCAAAATAAATTTTGCAGCACACAACCCTTGCTCTTCCAGAGGGGTTTTTCCTCTCCGAAGTCGGGAAAATTAAAGACGGCATGAACCGTCCGTAGCGTTCATAAACCACTAAAAAATTGATGTTATGAACGAAGAGAAAAGAGAACCCCGCAAACGGGGAAAAGGGGGCAGACCCCCGAAGAATGACCCTGCCAAACGCAGGCTCACGGTGAATCTGACGGACACCCTGTACGCCGAGTTTTTGTCGCTGTTCGAGCAGTCGAGCGTACAATCCTTATCCGCTTTTATCGCTGCCCGCATCTTTGGCGATGAGTTTCGTGTCGTAAAAACCGATGCTTCGGCAGTCGAATTTATTGCAAAGCTCACCGCTTTACACGCGCAAATCCGAAGTGTCGGAGTAAATTACAACCAAGTTGTGAAAGAGTTACACTCCAATTTCGGAGAGAAAAAAGCACTTGCCCTGCTCTTTAAATTGGAGAATGCGACCATCGAACTGGCAGGAATCGGGCGTGAGGTGTTGCAGTTGTGTGAACAATTTAAGGCGAAACACCTCTAAAAATGGTGGCGAAAATCTCTCACGGCAGCAACTTGTACGGTGCACTCTCTTATAATCAGGAGAAGGTGGACGAGGGTTTGGGTAAAGTTTTGGCGACCAATCTGGTGATTGAACCCACCGATGGAGCGTTCAATACCGCTTCCTGTATGCAGGATTTTGAGCGTTTTATGCCCTCGCATATCCGCACATCGAAGCCTGTTATCCATATTTCGCTCAACTCGCACCCCGACGATAAGCTGACCGATAATCAGCTTGCCGACATCGGGCGTGAGTATATGGAACGCTTCGGATATGGCGGACAGCCCTACATGATTTTCAAACACGAGGATATTGGTAGGGAGCATATACACATTGTTTCGACCCGAGTCCGCACCGACGGTTCGATAATCAGCGACAGCAAAAACTATGAACGCAGCCAAAAAATCACAAACCATTTGGAGCAGAAATATGGTCTGCACGCCAAAGAGAAAAGTCAGGGCGAGTCATGGCAACTTTCACCTGTGGATGCTTCGCTGGGCAACCTCAAAAAGCAGGTGGCAAATGTTATCAAACCGCTGTCCACGATGTACCGTTTCCAAACCTTGGGCGAATATCGTGCCCTGCTCTCCCTTTATAATATAGGTGTGGAGGAAGTTAAAGGGGAGAATAAGGGTAAGCCATATCGGGGATTGGTTTATTCAGCATTGGATGGGGAGGGCAAGCGTGTGGGGACACCACTGAAATCTTCTCTCTTCGGAAAGGCTCTTGGTTTTGAAGGCTTAGAAAAGCTCTTCGACAAGTCGAAAAAGACAATCAAAACCAATGGTGTAGCCAAACAAACCCAAGCTATTGTTTCTGCGTCCTTGGCAAGCACCCGCACAGAAAGCGAGTTCCGAGCGGCTTTGCGGGAGAAAGGTATCGACCTTGTGTTACGTCGCAACGATGAAGGACGCATCTATGGGGCTACGTTTATTGACCACAACCAACGGGCGGTTCTAAATGGCTCACGTTTGGGCAAGGAGTATTCAGCGAATGTATTTAATGAACGGTTCGCAGATAATTCACCGCAACAGGAACAGCGTGAGGATCAGCAAACCCCTACACCGAAAATATCTGATGGTATGCAACAATCTGCTGAATTTAACACCCACAAGCAATCGCAGTCGGATCATTTAGCAGCAGATGATGCAATGGGTAGTTTACTTTCTGTCTTTACTCCTGAACAGCAGGGAACAGACAACAAGCAGCCGACTGTCAAGCCGAAGAAAAAGAAAAAACGCAGGTACGGTAGGCAGCAATAAATTATGAAATTCTAATTCTAACAATTTAAAACGAACAATTATGCAACAAGAAGATGATCTAAGAGGACTTGCCAAAGTCATGGAGTTTATGAGAGCCATAAGTATTTTATTCGTCCTAATGAATATTTATTGGTTCTGTTATCAGGCAATACACGAATGGGGAATCAATATCGGGGTGATCGATAAAATTCTGATGAATTTTAACCGCACCGCTGGATTGTTTAACTCAATTCTGTGGACGAAAATATTTGCGGTTGTGTTCCTTGCCTTGTCCTGTTTGGGAACAAAGGGCGTGAAAGAGGAGAAAATTACGTGGACGAAAATTAACAGCTATCTATCTGTTGGCTTTGTACTTTTCTTCCTCAACTGGTGGTTGCTATACCTGCCATTACCGTTGGTAGCAAACACCGCACTCTATATCTTCACAATGACAGTAGGCTATATTTGTCTGCTGATGGCAGGGCTATATATGAGCCGTTTGCTCAAAAACACGATGATGGACGATGTTTTCAATAATGAAAATGAATCGTTTATGCAGGAGACCAAACTGATGGTAAACGATTATTCTATCAATCTGCCAACCAAGTTTTGGTACAAAAAGAAGCAATGGAAAGGTTGGATAAATGTAGTAAATCCATTTCGTGCAGCTATTGTGCTGGGTACGCCGGGTTCGGGTAAATCTTATGCCGTTGTGAACCAGTTTATTAAACAGCAAATTGAGAAGGGTTATACAGGCTATATTTACGATTTCAAATTTCCTGACCTTTCGACTATTGCTTATAACCACCTGTTAAACAACAGGGAAGGTTACGAGAAAACACCAACATTCTATGTGATAAATTTCGACGACCCTTCACGTTCACACCGTTGCAATCCGATTAACCCTTCTTTCATGGATGACATCTCAGATGCCTATGAATCAGCTTATACCATAATGTTGAACCTCAATCGGACGTGGGTGCAGAAGCAAGGCGATTTCTTTGTAGAATCTCCGATTATTCTATTCGCCGCTATAATTTGGTACTTGCGGATATATCAGGATGGGAAATACTGTACTTTTCCTCACGCCATAGAATTTTTGAACAAGAGCTATGAGGATATTTTTCCGATTCTGACCTCGTACCCCGACCTCGAAAACTACCTTTCACCCTTTATGGATGCGTGGAAATCTGGAGCTGCTGACCAGCTTCAAGGGCAAATTGCGAGTGCGAAAATTCCCCTCTCCCGTATGATTTCTCCACAGCTTTATTGGGTAATGTCGGGAGATGAATTTAGCCTTGATATTAACAATCCAGATGACCCTAAAATGCTGGTTGTGGGTAATAATCCCGACCGCCAAAATATTTATGGGGCAGCTCTCGGGTTGTATAATAGTAGGATTGTGAAGCTAATAAACAAAAAGGGACAACTCAAATCATCGGTTATTATTGATGAGTTGCCTACTATTTATTTCAAAGGCTTGGATAACCTGATAGCCACTGCCCGAAGCAACAAGGTTGCCGTTTTGCTTGGCTTTCAGGACTTTTCGCAGCTAAAACGTGACTATGGCGATAAGGAGGCTGCCGTAGTAATGAATACAGTAGGTAATATCTTTTCGGGGCAGGTAGTTGGCGATACGGCTAAAACGCTTTCCGAGCGTTTCGGAAAAGTGTTGCAAAAACGGCAGTCTATGACCATTAACCGCAATGATAAATCGACTTCTATTTCTACCCAAATGGATAGTTTGATACCTCCGTCCAAAATATCCAATCTCACACAGGGTATGTTTGTTGGTGCGGTGGCGGATAACTTCGATGAGCGTATCGAACAAAAGATTTTTCATTGCGAGATCGTGGTTGATAACGAACGGGTAGCTGCCGAAACGAAGGAGTACAAGAAAATACCCGTTATCACCAACTTTGTAGATGAGAACGGCGTTGACCGTATGAAAGAAATGATTAAAGAGAATTACGACCGCATCAAAGCAGAAGCTAAACAGATTGTTGCCGAGGAGTTGCAAAGGATTAAGGATGATCCGGAGCTTTGCTATTTATTGCCGAAGGAGGAATAGTCCTATAAAGTGAAGAGAACGAGGATGGTCAATTTTTTATTGGCTATCCTCGTTCTTTTTCTGCAATCTGTTAATTATACTTGCTGCATTATCCTCAAAGAATTTTCGGAGTGGGACATCCTTTTTCAATAAAATATTATGTTCATCGTCGAAAAAAGACATCATCCGTTTTCTTATCTCGATCAAATCGTTCTCAGTTGGTGTTTTATTTACATATTCCAAATGCTCAGTAATTTCAGAACGAATATAATCCCTTAGTACCATCTTTTCATAACTATCAAGTTCAGAGAATTTCTTCTTCTCGGAAAATACAGGAAGACAATCTATATCTGCATCTTCAAAAATTGCATCATCGTCATTTTCTATATCAGGCTGACTCCGATTCATTCCCAGAATCATTTGAGCAAATTCCATTGCTTCGGGATATTTTTGATTATTAGCCATTTTTTCGAGAAACTCCCAGTCCTGTTTTGAACGGGGGTACTTTCCGGCAATTCGGTCTATCTGATTTATCTGTTGCAGTTCGTTTTTACGCTCCTGCGGCAAAGCCGAACATTCCTTACAGATATGTTTCGCATGCCCCTTACCACTGAACGCTTCGTTCGACTTGGATGCCCCACATATCCTACAATAGTGTTCTCGTTGTTTCTTTTTAGCCATAATGGAATATTCCAAAAGTTATCATCACAAAACAAATCCCATCTACATATCCTCAATGGACAAAGCCATATATTCAGCAGAATAACCCTTGAATTGGCCAAGCAAAGTTTCCGACTTTCGCTTCAATTCAGCAGTGCTGATGTTCTCTTTCTTTCGTTTCACCTCGGCAAATACCACTGTTTTCTCAAATTCATTGATGGCAACGATGTCAATTTCGTTCTGATTAGCCTTTTCCCAATAGTTGCCTATGTCTGAGTAGAGTTGCGATGAAGACATCTTATCGGTAAAATATCTCTCCAGCATCAATCCGCTGTACGTGTTATAATCCCGCTCGATGATAGTCCGAACATATTGATAATTGCCAATTTCGACTGCACTTTTGTATTTATAGACAAAGCGAAACCAAAAACTAAGGAAATTATCCACTATTCTGTACTTCATGTTTCTGCTACCGGGTTTTGCAAACATCGGACGCACCTTTTTTATCAGGTTGAAATCGCTATCCAGCCGTTCCAGATAACCGCCCACCGTAATGCCAAGAATGGACTCGATGTCGGATCGGGCTGTTTTAGAGGAGGCAATCAGCGACAGTATGGAGAAGTAAGTAGCATAATCTTTACCGAACTCATCAATGAGCACGTTGTGCCCCTCATCCAAAAACAGAGAGTACGGACGGAAAATCTCATCAAGAATCTTCTCCAGTGTGAACGCCTTTTTTGCCACAAACAACTCTACATATTTCGCCACACCGCCTGTAAACGTATAAAATGCCAATAGGTCGTCGTTGGTATACGCAGGATAATTGTCGTGCAGAATCTCTTTTATGGTTTTAATGTCGAACGGTTTGAGGTGTATGCGCTCGGTAGCTCTCGAAAAGAGGGGCTCTTTGGAGTTTTCAAAGATGCGTTTCATCAATGAATAGACAGATCCGCAAAGGATCAGGTTGATCTTGCTCTGCTCCTTATTACTGTCCCAGATGTTCTGCATATCGCTATACACCGATGGGTTGATGGAAAAAAACTCTTGAAACTCATCAATAATAAGCGTGAAATTTCGACTCTTTGCAAGTTCCATCAGGTAGAGAAACAGGTCTTTAAATTGGGTAATCTGACCTATTATTTTCACATTCAGCTTACTCTCTATCTCCCCTACAAACTCTTCGCACAAAAGCACTTCGCTCTTGCGAGCAACAAAAAAATAGACCGTTGGCAACTGTTCGCTTCGTTTGAGCAGGCTCGTCTTGCCAATCCTGCGGCGACCAACCACGACCGTCATTTGTGCCTCACTCTTTGACCTTTCGGCTATGGAGTTCAATAGTTCCAGTTCCGTTTCCCGATTATAGAATTTCATATTTTTCTCATTTAAGTAAAACGAATTACTGTAACGCGGATTACAGTAATGCAAAGGTATGGAATTTTTCCATTAACTAATAAATCTGCCCGAAATTATTATCTTATTTCGGATCGGATATAAAAAATAAGCCGATAAACGAGTCCTTTCTAAAAAACACCCCAGACAACCCCGGACACAAGCTGCCACTGCTTTTAAACCTTGCAATCAGACCATTACTTCGATTTATCTTTGTTCTGCATTACTAATAATGCAGAATTAAAATCATTTTATTATGGACGAAAACAAAGTAAAAACAGACGAGCCTAAAGTCTTACTGACGCAAGGCGAAGATGGCAAACTCAAAGCCATCGCAGGGGAACAAGACGGCAAGCTGAAAACCGTTGCTCCCACCAAAGAGAATGCCGACCAGTTTATGAAGATTGACACCAACGGCAACGCCTTGGAGAATTTCTTTAAGAAGTTTTCGGCACAGTTCAACCACCCCTCACACACGGGCGTTTATGCTGTCGGGTTATCAGCCGTAGATAAAATAGCGGCTTTCTTAGACAAAATTATTCGTATCGACCACACTGACAAAGCCCTCGATCCGTATCGCATCAAATTTGACGGTAAGATCAAGATACAGATTGAGCTTACAGGCAAGTTTCAACCCTTGGACCTCAATAAGATTGATTGGAAAGAGGGTGAAAAGCTGGGGCTTTCCGGTGAAACCTTGCAGGATGCCCTCAAGGCGATGGTATACGGGCATAAGTCGCCCGGTCTGGTCGACATTAAACCCTCTATCTACGGACAAGAGTACCCGATGCAAGCCCGCTTATCGTTAGAAAAGCAGCCTGACGGGAGTATCAAAATCGCTACCCACCCCAAGCAGGAACAGCCCGATTTTGAGAAGCCTTTTATGGGCGTGGTCTTTACCGAACAGGACAAAGAACAGTTCCAAAAGACAGGACACGGCGGGCGTGTATTCGAGTTGGAAGTGAACGGTCAACAAGTTCCCTCGGTTATCTCGCTCGACAAGCTAACCAACCGATTGGAAGCCGTACCACTCTCTGAAATCAATATCCCGCAAACGCTTAAAAATGCACCTCTCTCACCCGAACAACAGCAGGGCTTGAAAGAGGGCAAAGCCGTCTGGATTGAGGGAATGGATAAAAAGGTAAAGCCGGGTGAAGAGCCTCAGAAAATCGACCGTTTCGTGCAGTTCAACGCTGTGAATAAGAACTTCGATTTTAAGTTCAGCGACGAGCAACGCCAACAACACAACCAAAATCGACAAGTCAAACAGGGCGAAGGGCAGGAAAAGCCCTTACCCAAAGCCCGCAAGGTGGATGAGGTGTGGGTTTATTCCAAGCAGGGGGGCGTACAACTCTCTCGGGAGGATTTTGATAAGCTATGCAAAAAAGAGCCTGTTTTTATCAAAGACATGGAATCACAGAAACCCAAACAACAAGCTGATGCTTCGGGAGCACAGAAAGTAGAAGCTACCGACCAAAAGGGGCAGAAGTACAATGCGTGGGTGTGGATTGACGACAACAAAAGCAAAGTCAGACACTCCACCAAACACCCCGATCAGATACGGGCTATTGAAGCGAAACAGGCGGCGAAAGATACGCAGAAAGTTACCCCTGCCGCAGGTTTTGAAACACAGGCTGCGGTCAACAATCAGGGCAAGACCAACGAAGCGACCAAACATTCCAAAGAGCCGCTAAAGCAAGGTCAATCGCAGCCCACCGCCAAGCAAGCCGAGAAGCAGCAACAAAAGCAATCTCCTGCTGCTCCAAAAAAAGGCGGAGGACGCAAGATGTAATTTATTTTTTCAACCACTAAAAAATCAATGTTACAATGAAAATTATCATAGCAGAAAAACCATCTGTGGCTAAAAGTATAGCCGCCATAGTCGGAGCAAACAATAAGAAAGAGGGCTATATGGAGGGTGGCGGCTATGCCGTTACGTGGGCATTCGGACATTTGGTAGGACTTGCCATGCCTGAGCATTATGGTATCACGGGATTCCAGCGTGAGAACCTGCCGATACTTCCCCAAGAATTTAAGCTATTGCCCCGACAAGTCAAAGAGGGCAAGGAGTACAAGAACGATCCCGGCGTAATGAAGCAACTTAACGTAATCCGCGAGTTATTCCGCCGTGGAGATTCGATAATTGTTGCTACCGATGCGGGACGCGAAGGGGAACTCATATTCCGCTATATATTTGAATATATAGGATGCACCCTTCCGTTTGAAAGGCTTTGGATAAGCTCACTTACTGACAGAGCAATCAAAGACGGTTTTAAAACCCTTCGTCCGGGAACAGATTACGACAACTTGTATGCTTCGGCTAAAGCCCGAAGCTGTGCAGATTGGCTCGTTGGGATTAATGCTTCGCAAGCCCTCTCTATTTCCGCAGGCTACGGAGTATGGTCGCTCGGCAGGGTGCAGACCCCGACACTGGCGATTATTTGCAGCCGTTACCTTGAAAACAAGGATTTCAAACCGCAAACCTATTTCCGGTTGAAACTCCATACAGCGAAAGATACTACGGCATTTGCCGTTCATTCGGCAGATAAGTTCGTTACCCGAACCATAGCCGAAGAAGTTACCGCACAGGTCAAAGCTGCCGATGCGGTGCAGGTTATGAGTGTGGAGCGTAAAGAGGTGAAACAAGAACCACCCTTGCTGTACGACCTTACCGCACTTCAAAAAGAAGCTAATATCAAGCACGGATTTTCGGCGGATAAAACCCTGACGATAGCACAGGCATTGTACGAGGCGAAGAAAATATCCTATCCGCGTACAGGCAGCCGCTATATCTCCCAAGATGTACTGGAGGAAATACCCCATCGGATCGCTATGCTTCGTTCGCATCCCGATTTTAAGGGTTATATAGACAGTAGGTTCGATACGACACTCAAGACCCGCTGTGTGAATGATGCCAAAGTTACCGATCACCATGCCTTGATTATCACGGAAGAACCCGCGATGGGATTAACCAAAGATGAACAACTTATCTACGATATGGTTGCCGGGCGAATGCTCGAAGCCTTCGGCGAACCTTGCATCAAAGAGAACACCACTGCCAAATTTGATGCGGGCGGTGTACACTTTTCTTGCAAAGGAAGCGTTACGCTCGTCCCCGGCTGGAGGGCGGTATTTGATGCTAAAGACGAGCCAAACGATGAGGACGACTCTATTGCTTTACCTATTTTGGTTGAAGGCGACAGCCTACCTATTCGTGATTGCGAAACTCAAGAGAAGCAGACTAAACCCCGACCGTTACACACGGAAAGTTCATTGCTTGGAGCGATGGAGAATGCGAACAAGGAGGTTGAAGACGAACAGCAGCGGGAAGCGATGAAGGAGTGCGGTATCGGAACGCCTGCCACCCGTGCAAGTATTATCGAAACGCTATTTTCTCGTGAGTATATTGTTAGAGAGAAGAAATCCCTTGTTCCGACAAACAAAGGATTGGTGGTCTATCTGGCGGTAAAAGACAAGAAGATAGCCGATGTTGCCATGACAGGTCAATGGGAAGAAGCTCTCAACAAAATAGCTTCGGGCGATATGGATGCTGCTACATTCCACAAAGGCATAGAGGTGTATGCTTCACAGATAACCGCCGAATTACTGGATATGACTTTTGAACGACAAGATAACCGCCAAACCTGCCCTTGCCCCAAATGCAAGAGCGGAAATGTCATTATCTATCAGAAAGTTGCCAAGTGTCAGAATGAATCCTGCGGACTCACCCTATGGCGTTCCATCGCTAAAAAGGAGTTGACTGATGGACAGCTTACCGACCTTTTGATGAATGGCAAAACTGCTGTTATAAAAGGCTTTGTGAGTAGTAAGAGCGGAAATACCTTCGATGCTGCGATCAAATTAGATGCGGACTATAAAACCGTATTTGAGTTCCCGCCACGCAAAGACGGTAGCAAAAAGAAACGTTCTAAGTAAAAACCGTTATCTTTTAATAATATACTCACGCTCGACAATGCTAAATACATTTTGCACTGTTCTCGCTTAATCGTATATTTGCCACTGAAATCTCTTTGTTCTTCGATTCGGAATAGTCGTTTAACATTGATTTTTTAGTGGTGGCATCCGGGGCTTAGCTTCGGATGCCTTTTTTCTATTTCAATTTTCCCACTAAAAAATCAATGATATGGCAACAAAACCAAAAACGTCAGCCGTAGAAATGTCTTATTTCCGGCTCTCCCTATTATCTTTTCTCAAGGATACACACCCCACCAAAGCGACCGACCTCAATTTTATTGCTGCCCGTGGCGATGCCGCAGCATTAGGTTACAGCGAGACTATACAATCAGGGCATACCCACAACGAAGCAGAAGAATTTTCTTCGCAAGTCCTGTATGAGGGCTTGCATTTCTCTCCCTACCGAACTATTGTTACTATCCTTTGGAATGAATTTTCCGAAGAAATAGATCCCGAAAAAGCCGAATTATTGGCTTTGGAGTTATTGCCCCGCCTTAACGCTGTCATTGCCAAATATAATTTATCGGACGACTTCGCCGACACCCCACAGTACGAACAGTTTTACACAGAACTGACAGGCTCAATTCAAATACTACTCGAAGATGGCTTACAATAAGAAAGCGCATCTGCGGGTAAATATTGATGCCATAAAAACAGCATTCCTTTTGGATAAGGAGAACCGTACAGCCACCCCGCAAGAGCAGGCTGTATTGAGGGCGTATTCGGGCTTTGGCGGTATCAAAGCCATTCTTAGCCCCGCCGACAAGCCACAAGATATTGAGCAATGGAGTGCCTCCGAAGCGGAGTTGTTCCCCTTGGTGCGTGAGCTTCACGAGGTACTTCGTGAAAACTCAGCCGATGAACAAACCTACAAACGCTATATCGGTTCGTTGAAAAGTTCGATACTGACAGCATTCTATACGCCAAAGCCTGTTATTGATGCCTTGGCGGATGCCCTGAAAGATAGTGGAGTAACCCCTACACGTTTTTTAGAACCCAGTGCCGGAACAGGTGCTTTTGTCTCTTCATTCAAAGAGACCGCATCCAATGCCGAAGTTACAGGTTTTGAAAAAGACCTGCTGACGGGAAAGATACTCTCGCACCTCTATCCAAACGATAAGGTACGGATTGAGGGTTACGAAAAAATGGAGGGACGTTACACACAACATTTCGATGTAGTAGCCTCCAATATTCCTTTTGGCGACGTGGCTGTATTCGATCCGCTATTATCCAACCACGAGATACCTGCCGTCAAACAATCGACACAGGCAATTCATAACTATTTCTTTGTAAAGAGTGTGCAAGCCGCCAGAGAGGGTGGCGTAATTGCCTTTATTACCTCACAGGGTGTCCTTAATTCCGAACAAAACAAACCGATACGAGAATACCTGATGAATACCTGCGATGTAGTTTCGGCTATCCGTCTGCCTAACAATCTGTTTTCAGACCATGCAGGTACGGATGTTGGCAGCGATTTGATTATCCTGCAACGGTCGCTACGGCGACACCGAAATGAGCTTTCGCCAGACCAATTCCCGAGTGTGGGGACGCACCAACGGCAGCAGGATTTTATCGACTCACGCAAGCTCTCGAACGGCATATCCATCAACAATCTGTTTAAAAACTTCGACAGGGTAATACATACTGATGTAAAAGTCGGTACAGACCCCTACGGTAAACCTGCAATGGAATTTACCCATTCGGGAGGTGTAGAGGGTATTGCCAACGATCTGCGGCAGATGCTCAAAGAGGATTTTGCTCAACATTTGGATTTGAAGTATTACCAAAGCTACGCACAAGCAAATCAAGTACAATCAAAATCGCAACAAGCTGAACCATCAAAACAGCAATCCGCTTATTCTGGTACACTGTTCGATATGAACGCTCCGACCATTAAAAAAGAGCCGACTACGGAGGTGAAACCTCAATCGATCTCCCAACAACCGATAATCACGCTGTATGATCTATTCGGGTTCAGCCAAGAAGAACGCACGCAGTTAAAACGTCCGAAGCAGCGTAAAGGCAGTAAGGCGAAGAAAGAGGAAGCCAAAGAGTTGCCATTTATGGACTGGCGGGAAGAGATGATTGTAGAGGCGAATAAACGCAAAGAACAAGCGGGTTCAGCTTCTGTCGAACAACTTGACCGACTCAAAGAAGAAGCCGAACAGCAGCGGCAGGAACGCATGAAGCCTGTTCCTTATCTGTTAGAAGATATACCGCCCCATTACAGAGACGGTTCACTTGTTGCCGATGAGCATAACCGTATCGGATATTTGCGTGACTTGAACGGATTTCAACCAATGTTCCATCCTTTGGAACTCACGGCTACACAGCAGGCAAAGGCATCCCTTTATGTTGAGATACGGGACACCTATCATCATCTGTATCGTAACGAAGCCACACGCTTAGAAGCCAATCCCGCCCTGCGGGAAATGCTCAACCGACTCTATGATGATTTTACCCATCGTTTCGGAAATATCAACGACCCGAAAAGTCTGAGCCTTATTAAGATGGATGCCGGAGGAATGGAAATTCTTTCTCTCGAACGCTATGTAAATGGCAAAGCGGTCAAAGCCGATATTTTCCAACAACCCGTAGCCTTTAATCCCAATGAGATAAGTCGTGTCGATAACGCACGAGAGGCTCTGACCGCATCGCTAAATAAGTATGCCCAAGTCAATTTGGACTATATGGCAGGGCTTACAGGTGGTACTTCGGAAGATATTCTTACGGAACTCAAAGGGCAGGTATTTTTCAATCCCATGATCGGGGGCTATGAAATTAAGGACAAGTTCATAAGCGGCAACGTGATTGCCAAAGCCGAGCATGTGGAGCGTTATTTGGAGAACCACACCGATCACGAAGCAGCCAAAGAATCCCTTTTGGTGTTGCGGGAAGCTACGCCCCGCCCGATACCTTTTGAAGATTTGGATTTTAATTTTGGCGAACGGTGGATACCCACAGGTATTTATAGTAAATATGCGTCCCATTTGTTCGACACCAATGTATCGGTCGTGTATGCAAACAACATAGACGAGTATAGCCTCAAAGCCGATAGCAAGAACATAAAGATTTACGATCAGTATGCTGTGAAATCGCAAACTCGAACTTTCGACGGTATCGCCCTGATGAAACACGCCCTGCACAATACTTCTCCCGATATTACCAAGAAAATCAATAAACTGATAGACGGAGAGATAAAAGAGGTCAAAGTACGTGATGCTGAAGCGATACAGTTGGCAAACTCCAAGATTGATGAAATTCGCAACGGTTTTACGGAGTGGCTGAATGAACAGTCGCCCGAGTTTAAAGATCGGTTGGCGGATAAGTATAACCGCACCTTTAACTGCTTCGTTCGTCCCGATTATGACGGAAGCCATCAAGAGTTCCCCGGATTGGACTTGAAAGGTTTGGGTATTCCCGACTTGTACAAGAGCCAAAAAGATGCTGTTTGGATGGATAAGCTCAATGGCGGGGCGATCATCGACCACGAAGTGGGCGGCGGTAAAACACTGATTATGTGTGTCAGTGCTTATGAAAAGAAGCGTTTGGGATTGGTAAACAAACCGCTTATTATGGCTCTCAAAGCCAATGTGCACGAGATAGCCCAAACTTTTTGCACGGCTTATCCCAATGCGAAGGTATTGTATCCGGGCAAGGAAGATTTTACACCCGCCAAACGGGCAAAAATCTTCAACGAAATGAAGAACAACAATTGGGATGCTATTATTTTAACACACGAGCAGTTCGGCATGATACCTCAGTCGCCCGAGATACAGCAACGGATATTGCAGGCGGAGTTAAATTCGGTGGAAGAGAATCTCGAAGTATTGCGTTCGCAGGGCAAAGAGATTTCACGAGCTATGGAGAAGGGCTTAGTCAAACGACAGCTTAACCTTGAAGCCAAATTGAGCAATGTAGCCTATCAGATTGAGAACCGCAAGGATGATACGGTGGATTTCAAACTCATGGGCATTGACCACCTGTATGTTGATGAATCACACCGATTTAAAAACCTAACTTTTACCACTCGCCATGACCGAGTTGCAGGATTGGGCAATGCCGAAGGAAGCCAACGGGCCTTGAATATGCTCTTTGCATTGCGTACCATTCAGGAACGGACAGATAAGGATTTAGGGGCTACTTTTCTTTCGGGTACAACCATATCCAATTCGTTGACAGAGTTATATCTGTTGTTTAAGTATCTCCGCCCAAAAGAGCTAGAGCGACAAGGTATAAACACCTTCGATGCGTGGGCAGCTATCTTTGCAAAAAAGTCGATTGACTACGAATTTTCAGTAACCAACGAGATTGTGCAGAAAGAGCGTTTTCGATACTTCATCAAAGTCCCCGAACTGGCGGCTTTCTATGCGGAAATAACGGATTATCGCTCTGCGGAGGATATTGGTATCGACCGACCCCTAAAGAATGAGATACTGCATAATATTCCGCCCACTCCCGACCAGCAGGAGTTCATCGGAAAGTTGGTAGAGTTCGCTAGAACAGGCAATGCCGAATTGTTGGGACGTGAGCCTTTGAGCCAAAGCGAGGAAAAGGCAAAGATGTTGATTGCAACGGACTATGCTCGTAAAATGTCGCTCGATATGCGTTTGATTGACCCCAAATACGACGATCATGTAGATAACAAGGCATCGCATGTGGCTAAAATGGTATCGGACTATTACCAAAAGTTTGACAGCCATAAAGCTACCCAATTTGTATTCTCTGATTTAGGCACATATAAGCCCGGGCAGTGGAATCCATGCTCCGAGATAAAACGCAAGTTGGTGGATGACTATGGAATCCCTGCTCACGAGATACGTTTTATACAGGAAGCCAAAACCGACACAGCTCGAAAAGCAATGATAGCCGATATGAATAGCGGTAAAATCCGTGTGCTGTTCGGCTCTACCGAAATGTTGGGAACAGGTGTAAACGCACAAAAACGATGTGTCGCAATTCATCATTTGGATAGTCCTTGGAGGCCGTCAGACCTCGAACAGCGAGACGGTAGGGGTATCCGAAAAGGGAACGATGTAGCCAAATTACACGCTGATAATAAGGTAGATGTAGTGATCTATGCCGTTGAAAAATCGTTGGATGCCTACAAATTTGGGTTGTTGCACAACAAGCAACTATTCATACGCCAATTGAAGAACAATTCATTGGGCAGTCGTACCATTGATGAGGGCAGCATGGACGAAAAAGGCGGTATGAATTTTTCCGAATATGTGGCTATTCTTTCGGGTAATACCGAATTGTTGGAGAAAGCTCGCTTGGAGAAGAAAATCGCTTCGTTGGAATCGGAACGGCAGGCCTTTACCCGTGGTAAATCTTCGTCCCGCTACAAGTTAGAGGGTATTATGTCCGATGTGGAGAAGAACAACGGATACATTAACCGCATATCCAAAGATATGGAGGCGTTTAACTCCCGTGTTCAGCTTCAGTCAGACGGCGTAACACGCTTGAATCCTGTATTGCTGGAGGGTGTTCAAGGCAGCAATCCACAACTAATCGGCACAAAGCTAAATGAAATTGCCGACAACGCCCGCACATACGGTATACACGAGAAAATTGGTTCGCTTTACGGTTTTGACTTGATGGTTAAATCCGAAACCACCAACAAAGAGGGCTTCGATGTGATTCAAAACCGCTTCTTTGTCAAGGGAGAAACCGATATTCTCTACAACTACAATCACGGGGCGATGGCGACTGATCCGAAGACAGCGGCACAGAATTTTCTGAATGCACTCGATACGATGCCTAAATTGTTGGAGAAATACCAAGCTGATAATCAAAAGATAGAAAAGGATATTCCGGTACTCAAAGAGGTAGTTGAAGGCACTTGGCGAAAAGAGCCGGAGTTGAAAGTGCTGAAAGATGAGTTGATTAAATTAGACCGTGAAATTCAACTTTCGCTTAAACCCATAGAGGAGAGCGAAGGGCAGGCAAAAAATACTCCCGATAACAATGTTGCTTCTAATCAGCAGAATCAGTCGCAGGGGAAATCTGAAACCTCTATTGTCCAAGATGCTTCAATGCCTAACACCTTACAGGGTGTCAAAGAGGCTATGGGCGACAGGCTCGTTATCGCTTCGGCAGGCAGTAGTCCGCCTAAAGTGGATAAGAAAGGAATGAAAATCTAAATTATTGAAAACGACCGCAGAAATAAATCCTGCGGTCGTTTTCAATAATTTAGATAAGACTTAGGTTTCAATCTCGTCCTCATCCTTCTCTTCGCTATCCGTAAAGTGTTCCGTCATAAATTTCGCTACGTTTTTCTCCGTATAAAATATTTTGTGGTGAATGGTTATGTAATGTAATTCCCCCGCAGAGCGGTAACGCTGCAAGGTACGCTTGCTGACGTTGAGCAGTCGGCACAAGTCCTGATTATCCAACAGCCGTTCGCCGTTTAAAACGTTGCACCGACCACTCATCAGCTCCATAAACTTATCGAGTCGGTCGAAACGCCCCATGAATTGCTCGAACCACTCCTGCATGAAATCTTTCAACTCCTCGCTCATGGTTTGCCTCCTTCCGTTTTATGGTTTTGGGCAATACGGTCTATTTTCCGTGTCAGCGATTTATACGCTTCGCTCTCTATGGTTATCATTTTCATACGCCTAACTGTTTAGAGTATCAACAGGGTTGATGCTTAGTTTCGATACCAAAATTACGGAAGCCCGTACAGCTCCGGAAATTTGTTTTCTAAACAGCATATTTAGTTTCTAAACAACAGTTAAAGTGTGTATCTACGGCCTTTTGTCCCCACAAGCGTAAAGCATCCGATCACCACTTTGCGGTAATCTCTGCCGATGGGCAATTTTGCTCCCGTGTCCATTACAAGGGTATTGCCCACAAAGCTGTCTACATGCAAAAGATTGATGCTAAAACTCCGATGTATGCGGATGAAGTTGTCGCAAGGCAAGAGTTTGACTACCTCTGATAAAGGTACAGATACAACGATTGCTGTACCGCTTGTAAGATGAACGGCACAGTAGCTGGATGAAGCTTCTATGTATTGGATGGTGTTTGAGGCTATTTTTTTGAACCCATGATTGTGTTTCACAAAGAGAAGGTCTCTGCAGCCAGGCCGATGATTGGGCGGACTGGGATTACTTATCCACGTCAAAGCGATTTTAATAAATGCAATGCAGCGGGCAATGCAGGATTGCATTCTCGCATTTTTTTTCCGCCCCCTCGGTGCTTAGTTTGGATAGGAATGCCTCCAATTCCAAGCGGGTATAGTGTAGTGTAAAATAGGGAGATACATCTCCTTGTGCAGCGGTGCAAATGAATATCACCGAATGTGCGAAGTCATCGTATATTGGCTTGAGTTCTGTGGCTGCAGGGTTAAACATCCCGTCCATTTTCTCTAACATACAAAACAGTTTGGTGCTAACAAGTCTTTTCATAGATTTTCATTTTTAGGTTAATAATTAAAATCCAAAAGGGGAATGCACTCTTTTTGGCGTAGTCCCCGTTTTATTTTGAGCAGTATCGGTTTTCGAAAACGGCTGTTTATTAGATTCAATGGACTGTAATTTCTCCAAATAACTTTTTGTCATTTTCTTGATGGTTATTTCCTTTTATCTATTTTTTGCATCTATTGGAACCAGCTCCCATTATCTCTCTGAGACCTCCTGTGCCAAATTCAAAGTTTTTATAAAAAGAATAGAATAGTTCTGTATTAAACGTTGAATCAACCATGTTTCGGACTAAACTTTTTGTTTCTTCATTATAATTATCGGAAAGCCATAAATGGTTTTTCTCTAAAATTGTTTCAAGTGTAGACTATTCATAAGATATAAATTTTGTTATTTTTTCTGAACTTGTTAAATTGAGTCTATGCATTGCTCTGGTACACGCCACATACAACATTTGTCTGTCAGGCTCGGTATGATAGTTCTTTTCTGTACAAAAAGGGACAATAACCTCATCAAATTCCAACCCTTTAGCCAGATGTGCCGTAGTAATTACAATACCACTACCAAAAGCGACACTTAAAGCATTCAATAGATTAACATTATCTCTTTCTTTTAACTCTTCATACAGCCTGTCAGCTTGCTGCTGTGTTTTACAAATGATCCCCATCGAATTGTAGTTTGCATTGTTGAAAATATCAATTAACTGCTGTATGAATTTTATTTCGTCTGATTCTTTTTTTACTATGGTAATTTGTGGTTCTTCTCCATGTCGTTCAATGGCCTCTACTTCAATTTTTTGACTTATTTGCTTCGTAAACTGGGTTATCTCATAAGTCGAACGATAACTTTTGAGCATGGTCATACAAGTTGCATCCGAAAATATAGATTGTATGGTCTCAATATTAGATGAACTGAAAGGATTTACCGATTGGTTAATATCACCTAAAATTGTTTTTTTGCAAGGGTAAAGTTTGCTTAATATCGAATATTGCACTGCCGAATAGTCTTGCATCTCGTCTATAACCAAGTGCTTCACTTTCAAGAATGGTTTTAATCCCTCCAGTTTCATCTTTAGGTACAGCAACGGATATACATCGCTGTATTCATATATGCTTCCTTTTTTTGTTTTCAACATCTCAGGCTTACCAAGCCATTCATAGAAACTTTTATAAAGCACTCTCAAATTTGTTGATGGAAACATCTTTCTGACGGTAGTATGAAGGTCGGTACGCTCCTTACCTTCTACTTGATATTGGTAGTATGTATAGGCATTATTTACAATATCTCTTACTACCTCATTGAACCTGCTAAGCAGAGGTATACGTGTGTATTTTTGGAAAGATTCTTTTATAAACCACCCCGGAACAAGTTTGCCTCTTTTTAATGTTATATCAACTGGCTTAAAACCAGTATTTTCAAGATAAAGAGCATACTCATCCATTTTTTTCAATAGTTCTGTCGATGATTTGAAACGGATTCTTTCAATAAGTCTTTCATCCGTTTTTTCAAGAAGTTCAGAAACTTGTTCGAAAAATGTTTGAAATTTTATCTGATATTCAAAAAGTTCATTCGCTATCTCTTCCATACTTGTCTCGGTTATAGTCTCTTCACCAAGTTCAGGTAGGACGTTGGAGATGTAGCTGGCAAAAACTTTATTGGGAGATATGATTAGAATATCATCAGACGATATAGTCTCTTTAAATTTATAAAGTAAAAATGCTATACGGTGGAGGGCGATCGATGTCTTCCCGGAACCGGCTACTCCCTGTATAATAAGATTGGTTGCTTCTTCATTTCTAATAATCGCATTTTGTTCTCGCTGAATTGTGGCAACTATATTCTTCATCTTACTGGATGAAGCGTGATTTAGCTCTTTTTGTAGTACGTCATCCTGAATGGTAATATCGCTATCGAGCATATATTCCATCTCTCCACCACGAATACGGAATTGTCTTTTTAGAAGGATGTCTCCATAAACTGTCTTTTCTTCAATTTGATAATTTGCTTCCCCCAATTCAAAGTCATAGAACATACTCGATATCGGAGCACGCCAGTCATAGACAAGATTAAAACCCTTATCTTCATCTTGAAAGTTATGAACTCCAACATATATTTGTTCTGCCTTATCAGAACTGTGTTTTCTAAAATCGATTCTTCCGAAATAAGGGACATCAAGCAAACGGACAAGTCGTTTACGTTTATCAACATGGTGTTCGCCCAATAATCCATAATTGCTGATTGTTTCACGTAAAGCATTTTTCTCCAAATGATCCATATCCCGTTTATGCTCTTCCATGTGTCGATTCATTTCATATATCTCATTGCTTTTCAGGGCTATCGACTCATTTATTTTTAATAAAGATTTACGAACCTTACCGATAAGGTCTAAAAGGTATTTTTTTTCTTTTTGTTCTTCTGTCATTTTCTTTTCGATGTAAGAGATGAATTATTCAAATAAAAACGGCTTAGTTTCGGATATTTTCCCTCGTTCTGCTTCAAAAAAGAATTTTTCTTCTCCAAAAGCAGGTTTCAGTTGATCGAACCATGTAGCTTTCGGATCGTATTCGGCAAAAAAAGGAATATCTACCCACTTGGGATTACGCCCTTGTAAAAAACGCAATACAAAAACTTTTTCGCCTTTAACTTCTGAAACTCCCAATAGATGAATTTTCCCCGCATGGTCGCTCATACTGGGGCCCCGTACCGTGCGACAAAGACCGCTAACCTGCCTGTATGCTCTTCTAAATATATTCCAGCATTTTTCCAAAGGCACTTCGAAGTATTCTTTAGAACCTGTATCGCGTGCTATAAACGTATAATATGGTATACAACCCAAATCGACCTGTTTACGCCACATTTGCGCCCATAATTCAGGTTTGTCGTTTATATTGCGGAGCAACGGTGATTGTGTGCGTATTTGTGCTCCTGTTTGCTTGATACGCTTAATTGCCTGCTGAACGGCATCTGTCAATAGTTCCTTTGGATGATTGAAGTGTGCTTGAAAGGAAAGACTTTTACCTGACGATACAATTTTTTCGAACAACTCAATTATTCGATCACTATCTTCATCCGTCAAATACCTATATGGCCAGTATGATAATGACTTACTACCTATACGGATGCTGTGAATGTGGTCGTATTCTGGTTCAAGAAGAGGTAAGATATAGCTTTCGAGAACAGATGCACTCATTACCATAGGGTCGCCTCCTGTAAATAGGACATCGGTTACCCCTTTTTTCTGCTTCAGATATTTCAAAAGCAAATCTGCTTCTTTCATGGCGAATTTTAATCCGCTCATTCCTGAGAACTGTGGCCAGCGGAAACAGAATGTACAATAGGCATGACAAGTCTGTCCCTGACTGGGGAAGAATAGAACTGTTTCAGGATATTTATGTTGAATACCTTTTAGCTTTATTTCGCCCAAATATGGAACATTATGCTCTTGTCCCGCAGGATTAGGATTCAAAGAAAGGCGTATTTTTTCTATTGCGCTGTCAATCGCTGTTTTATCCGCATTACATTCAATCAATGCGGCAATAGTATTGTAATGCTTCCGTGAAAGCATATCTTTGCGAGGAAAATTCAATGTGAATATCGGATCGGTATCTGGCTTTTTCCAATCAATAAGTTCGTCTACAACATAATTATTCGTCTTGAAAGGAAGAACTCTTCCTACAACCTCAATCTCTCTCTTTATCTCTTCACTCACTGATTCCATCTGTGGAATTGTGCGGAAATTTTGTAAAGTATAAAACTTAATTTGTTTTATCATATATTATTCTTTAAGTATTACAATTCGCTTGTAAAATGAAATTTTATATTCTTATAATCATTTTGTGCTATATCGAGCACATACCTACTTTCGGCAAGAAACACATCTCTGCCATCTTTATCTTTTGCTAAATATCGCACTTTTCTTTTCTTAAAACTTTCGAGTTCATCCCTGTTATCACTTTCTATCCAACAGGCTTTATACAAACTTATTGGCTCCCAACGACAAGAAGCCTGATATTCATGCAATAAGCGATATTCTATAACTTCAAATTGTAACTGTCCCACTGTTCCAATTATTTTTCGTCCATTGTTTTGATGTATAAATAGCTGAGCAACACCTTCACCGATAAGTTGATCAATGCCTTTTTGCAGTTGTTTTATTTTCATAGGGTCAGCATTTTCTATGTATTTAAACATTTCCGGAGAAAAGCTTGGTAAACCTTTGAAATGTAGTTTTTCACCTTCGGTTAGCGTATCACCTATCCTTAAATCTCCGGTATTGGGAAGTCCGATTATATCTCCTGGGTAGGCTTCATCTATAGTACTTTTCTTTTGAGCCATAAACTGTGTAGGAGAAGAAAATCGCATAGTTTTATTTTGTTGTACATGATAATAAGGGGCATTCCGTACGAATTTCCCGGAGCATATTTTACAAAAAGCAACATTAGAACGATGTTTAGGGTCTATATTTGCCATTATCTTAAAGATGAAACCTGAGAATTTCTCTTCTTCAGGCAAAACGACTCTTTCTTCAGCCTTAATTGGGCGTGGACTAGGAGCTATCTTAACTAAACAGTCGAGAAGTTCTTGCACTCCAAAATTATTTAAGGCCGATCCAAAAAATACTGGAGCAATATCTCCATTTAAATAATCATCATCACAAAAAGGAGAGTACACTTCATTTATTAATTCTAAATCTGCACGTAGCTTTTTTGCCTCATGTGCTCCGATTTTGTTATCCAAGTCTATACTATTTACATCTATTGAAATTTTTTCCGTTATAACGGACTTACTAGGAGAGTACAAATCCAATTTATCCTCATAGATATTGAAAACCCCTTTAAATCTATAACCTTGTTCTATTGGCCAACTTAATGGTTTTACATTTATCTTTAGTTCTTTTTCAAGCTCGTCAATAAGATCAAAAGGATCTTTCCCTTCCCTATCCACCTTATTGACAAAGATAATGACAGGTGTATTTCTCATACGGCACACATCCATCAGCTTCCGAGTTTGTAGCTCCACCCCTTTAACGCTATCTACCACAACAATAACGCTGTCTACTGCTGTTAATGTCCGATATGTATCTTCTGCAAAATCTTGATGACCGGGAGTATCTAATATATTTACTTTATAGTTTTTATAATCAAACTCCATGACAGAAGTCGTTACGGAGATACCACGTTGCTTCTCTATTTCCATCCAGTCTGATGTAGCAGTCCTCTTTATTTTGTTGTTTTTAACAGCTCCCGCAACATGTATTTGTCCACCAAAAAGTAAGAATTTCTCAGTAAGTGTTGTTTTCCCTGCATCGGGATGTGCTATAATAGCGAAGGTTCTCCTTCTCTTAATTTCATCCATGATTTGGTTTGTTATTTAATAATAAACTTGTTATAAATATCACAAAAATTAATATTGCTGCCCCTGACATAATATAATTCATAGGCGCATCGATGTCCAACAAATATCCAAAAACAGGAGGGCCAGCAGCAGTTCCGAGAACTAAAATAGTAGATAGATAGCTTCGTACTTCACCTAATCGCCCTGTTCCATAGATTTCAGCCTGCACTGCCGTTTTTATTGTACTACCCAAGCCAGAAGAGATACCTAAAAGTGCATAAAACACTGGGAATATCCATTTGTCATTAAAGATTAGCATTGCGATAAAACCCACCAAGGCAGGTAATAGGTAATATGCAAACAAACGTATTCCAGAGAAACGGTCAATTAGAGCCCCTGAAAAAAATAATGAGAATCCACTAAATATGGCATAGAAAGAGAATGAAAATACAACCCATGAACTATCCCAAAACCGACTTTCAGCTATTGTATACTGATAAAGTATAATAGCTGTACCAAGAAAAGGCATCACAAATATATTAAGAGCTATCAACCAAAATTTCGAGGTTAACAAGAAATGGCTGCCATCTCTCATGCCTATTTTTTTTGATCTACTCGTTTTAAGTTCTTTATCCGCTTTTTCGTTGGGAATACGTGCTATCAATGGTAACATGATAGCAAGTGATAAAACTGCTAATAAAATCAAAGAAATACGCCAATCAACTAGGGTGCAAGAAAATGCAAATAGCAACGGCAAAATAAACTGTGCAAAAGGATGACCTAAGGAAGTAAATCCTAATGCTTTCCCTCTATTCTTATCGAATAGCTTTGCTATACTTGTTGATGATGTATGAGTCATTAATCCCTGCCCCAAAAGTCTAACTAAGAATAATCCTCCAAGCAAAAAAAGAAAAGAATTTGCCCCTGAAAGGATAAAAACCGAAATTATCAATCCGATAAAGATAATTATGCTAAATTTACGAAGGGGTATGAAGTCTATGTACCTTCCAATCAATGGCAGTGTAAGAGCCGAAGCTACGGATATCAATCCGTACATAGTTCCAAATTCACTCTTGGATATATGTATATCTGCTATCCAATATGGGACAAATAAGGAAATGAAAAATGTTTGTCCGAATGAAGAGAAAAAGTTGAAAAAGAATCCGTAGGATAATAATAACTTATTGTTTTTTATAAATTTGCCCCAAGTATACATTAATTATTTTATAAATATTTATATGCTGAAAATTATCAGATTTTCTTTTACTATTAATTTCTTAAAATCAAAGACCTTTTTTATTCTTTCCAATGTTTTAAATGAATAAAAGAAAACGTGTGTCGGGTCATCCTTGTAATACCATGATTCAAAATTCTGATCGGGCTGAAGAACAGATGTTTTGCAATAAAGTTTACCATTTGCTTTTAAAGAATCTCTTAGCATAGAAAACTCACTCGCAGGATAGTGAAAATGTTCAATCACCTCACACGCTACTATATAATCATATTCTTGATTAAACAGAGATTCATAAGGGTGAAAGAATGGATCGTATTGCACGATCTCATATCCTTGCTCTCTGAGTATCTGGCTAATCACCGGGCCTGTGCCGGCTCCGAAATCCAAGCCTTTACTATTTTTAGGAAAATCCCTAAGAATAGCGTCTACTATTGGGTTCACAAAATTTCTATATCTCTCATCGTAAACATCATTATTGTGTTCCATGTATCTGTCTATCTCTTCAGTTCTATTGGGTAGAAAGTCACTTCCCATAAATACTCCGTCACACAATGGACATTTGTAGTATTTTCTGTCTGCAATTTCAGAATATAGAGTATCTGTTGTGCCTTCGCACAATGGGCATAATATTTCCATATCTAAAAAATTATCTTGCACAATTAACACATAGTGTACTTTCGGGTCTGACCAATACCCTTCCCAACGGAATCATGCCACCACATCGGGTACATTTCCCAAAATCCGAAGTATCAGCAATAGACAAAACATATTTTAGTCGGGTCAGTTTTTGCTCTGCCTGACGTAGAGCGGCTTCTGCGACACTTTTATTATTGATCGCATCCATTCTGGAGATACGACCAATAGATACATCGGGAGCAACTGGTTTTGTATTCTCTTTATATTCTGTTACCAATTGTTCTGTTTTGGATATTTCCTCTTGAATTTTTTGTTTTATATCTATCTTATCCATGCTTGTAAAAGTATCAGGTGATTAAACCACATACATTCTACACTCCCCCAACTGCTGTTTAGACGATGGATAAAAGTACCCCTCGTTTATAGCAAGGAGTGAAGAACATTATTATTGATTGTGAAAAATGAAAAAATGTCGATTGAAGTAAATCAATCAAGGCGGAGTAAGTGTAGAACTGTATGTAGGTTTATTGAATACCATATGCTAACAAAGATAATAATATAGTAAGAAAACAGGTGCGTTTTCTTACTATATTTTTGAATTATATTAATAAAATACTTATTTATCTCTCTACAGCACTTATCTTGTCCGTAACCACTTTGTAAGTAGGATCGTCCATCACATTGACATCAATGATGGCATCGGCATTAGCCAATAAACGTTTGCAGTCTTCACTCAAATAACGAAGCCTTACACGTTTTCCTTGCTTACGATAGCGTTCAGTCAATACATTTACAGCTTCAATAGCAGACATATCGGCAATACGACTTTCTTTGAAATCCACAACAATTTCTTCGGGGTCGCCACTAGGGTCAAACTTTTCAGAAAAGGCTTTCACCGAACCAAAGAACAATGGACCGTATATTTCATATACTTTAGCCCCATTTTCATCTATTGATTTTCTGGCACGAATACGCTTGGCATTTTCCCAAGAATAAACTAGAGCAGCAAACACAATTCCCAACAAAACAGCCAAAGCCAAATTATGTGTAATAACAGTAACAAGTGTAACCACTACCATAACCACAACATCAGAAGTCGGCATTTTTTTGAAAGTTTTTAAACTAGCCCATTCAAACGTGCCGATTGCAACCATAAACATCAATCCTACCAAAGCTGCCATCGGTAACATTTCTATGATGCCCGAACCGAACATGATAAAAACAAGTAACATGACAGAAGCCACGATTCCCGACAAGCGAGTTCTTGCTCCCGAGCCCGTGTTAATCAAACTTTGTCCTATCATAGCACAGCCTCCCATACCCGATAAAAAACCTGAAAATATATTTGCTGTTCCTTGAGCAATACACTCCTTATTCGCATTTCCTCGTGATTCAGTAACTTCGTCAATGAGGTTAAGAGTAAGTAAACTTTCGATTAATCCAACTCCTGCTAAAATAGCTGCATAAGGAAATATAATTGTCAACGTTTGCCAATTGAGTGGAATATGAGGAATAGACAAAGGAGGAAAACTACCCTTGATACTCTCACCTGCACCCAATGTGTCGGCAACAGTAGTTGTATTTATACCAAAGCCTATAACCAAAGCTGAAACGACTATAATAGCGACTAAGGAAGAAGGAACAGCTCTTGTCAATTTAGGTAAACCCCATATAATAGCCATAGTCAATAACACTAATCCCAACATAGTGCCTAATTCTATAAATCCTTGATTAAGCAAGGAACTGTTCAGTCCTGAGGTAGTTCCCGAAAAGAATGATGAAAGAGCCTCATTGCTACTCACAATAGATGTAAAAGAAGGAAATTGAGCCATAAATATGATTATAGCCAACCCATTTACGAAGCCAAACATTACAGGGTGAGGAACAAGTCGGATAAACTTACCGAGTTTAAATACCCCTGCCAAGATTTGGATGCTTCCCCCTAAGATAACAACAGCAAACACATATTGAAGTATTTGTTCGCTGTCAATTTCGGGAAATATATTCTTAAGTTCTAATATAAGCCCTAAGAATATAACGGCAATTGCTCCTGTCGCACCCGAAATCATACCTGGACGACCACCCAAGATGGATGTTACGAAGCCCATGACGAAAGCTGCATATAAACCTGTTAAAGGGGAAAAACCTGCTATCATAGCAAAGGCTATAGCTTCTGGAACTAATGCTAGTGAAACTGTTATGCCCGATAATACTTCTGTTTTGTAACTGACAGGCTTCGATGAGCCTAAGAATTTTGATAATGATATGTTCATATATAATCACACGATATTTGCGACACTTCTGATAAAAGCGTGTCTATTTATTAAAAATAGAAATTTGATATTTTTAGGGGAATTAAAAAAGGATTGATTATTGTTTAATCAATCAAGGCGGAGTAACCTTTAGTCTGTAATTGTAAGATATACCTTTTTCCATAAGAGGGTGCAAAGGTAATAAGAAATAAAAGATGGAGCTATTTTAAAGATAAGTTTTTTTTGCGCAAAGCTGCCTATTTTGGAAATTACTACTTTTTTTAATAAGTTACCCGAGACACATAATTTTTTGTATAATCTATTTCGAGACTGTTTCCATTGAGATTTACTTGTCTGCTCAGGGAATAAAGAGATTCCTCAACCAAGAACAATAGACATATAAATTATTATTAAATCTGCTGCTAACAGGATTAAAATAAGTTCACCGCCGCCGACTAACCAAATTACATCCATACTTAAAATTTCACGAGAAGTACACCCAGAACGTATTTTCTATCCCATAGTGAAAAACAGGAGTATATAAACAACTTTTGCAAGGATCTAGTGTCCAGTTCGAAATATATTATGGTATCTATTTGTTCTTTTGGATACAATCCTTACCTTTATCCCCGAGTAAGTCGCTCTTTAATGTAGTGTGGTAACTAAGCATATCAAATAACCGAGCTGGTTTCTTATCCGTTACCTATTAAAAAAAAATCACCTATAATTTATTGATTGCTAAAGGATAACATTTTTCACTATGTCTTGCTACGTGGATTCCGAGCTTCTTATCAATACCGCATTTCTTCGCAATGGAATTAAGTCCCCGGTGTACTGCCATCTTATCAGGAACATCAAGAACTTTTCCATCCGCAACCTGTCCTTTATATTTTTCAATAATGGCTAGAGAAACATCCAGCAAGCGCACCCGGTATTCTACACCCGTTTTTCGCCGCTTAGAGACAATCCATCTACTGCCATCCTCCATTATTTTAATTTCATCACAATTCAGATTCTTCATATCGATGTATGAAAGACCTGTAAAAACGCCGAAAACAAAAATATCTTTGACCTTTTTCTGTCGTTCACTCTTAGGCCCAAATGACATAAACTTATCTAATTCTTCTTTTGTCAGGGATTTATGGATTACATCTGCCTTTTCGGCATTAAACCCGTAAAATGGATCGCGGGATAAGATTCCTTCATTTACTGCATTGCGGACAATCTTACGAAAATAAATCAAATAGGAGCCGCTTGTACCGATAGAGAATTTACGGTCTACACGTAAATAATTATAATAGTCTTCGATATGGGAATAAGTTAATGCTTTAAAGGGTATATCGTATAATTTGAGTTTTTGTCGTATAAATCCTTCAAGGGCTTTATAGGCGTGAAGGTATTGTCCATAGGCAGCCTGGCTATAATCTTTACCTATACGCAAGGCAATATCGTCATTCATTTTTGTGAATGAATCCAGGACAGTCTCTTGCGTTGATGCTATGCCCTGAATGGCATTTTTCAGGTCATTGGCATCAACTACCAAGCTAATTTTACATAATTCTTTGTAGCGGATATGGATAATCAGGCTGATACGGTTAATGGCACGGTTGTTTTCCTGCGCTGATTTGCTTTTCCCGATCATCCGCCCTGCTTTGGTATCCCATAACTGGGAATCAGCATCTATTTTCAGGCTGAATTGGGACATGGATTTACCAATACGTATACGTCCCATCACCGGGCAGAGGTTATTCTTTTTCACATGGTTCTTTTTCAGGTAGAACAAAACCTTCAATTCTTGTTTCATAGGCTCATTTTTCTGTTTTTGAATTTACTTTTAAATGAGCTACAGGAATCTATGAAATGTAAGGCTGACTGGTGCTATAAAATCTTCCGGTCAAATTTGATTGCCGGAGAATAAATAACTTTACCTTTTTACCCTTTAAACCATGTTGTTTTGCTATCTTTGGCAGTAGTTTTCGTTACTGAAAAGTGGTAACGATCTGGTAACGGAAGTTCCGCCAAAGAGTGCGTTTCCTTGCTTTTTTCAATAAGGAAAACAAACGCAGTTTAATACCTTAATGATTGATTGTCAATTTGATGATATTAAATTGTATTAATCTGCTAAGAGGTGTTACTTTTGTAACCTTTTATATTCAGTAAGCCTGAAAAAGTTCATTGAAAAACTGGAGCATAAACGAAAAACATTTTGCAGGGAAAAACACCTTGTTTTCCTTTGAAAATAGCTTTATTTAATCTACTTTTGCATGGTAATAGAAAAAAGCAATTACATATGGTTATTTTCTATAATTATCAGCTAAATAATTAACTATTCAATATAACTAAAACAATTTTAATTTTATGAGTTGGTTACTTAAATCTTCTATTGGCAAGAAGTTGATAATGAGCATCTCTGGGGTCGCTCTTGTCTTGTTTTTGCTGTTTCACGCAGCAATGAACGTAACTGCGGTATTTTCGGAGGAGGCTTACAACACGATTTGTGCCCTTCTTGGTGCTAACTGGTATGCCGTTGCAGGAACAGTTGCTTTAGCAGGTCTTGTGGGAATCCACTTCCTGTATGCACTTATTCTGACTATACAGAATCGTAAAGCTCGCGGAAATGACCCTTATGCAATAAGTGTACGTCCACGAAATGTAGAATGGGCTTCTCAGAACATGTTTGTTTTGGGAGTAATCGTTATCGGGTTTATGGTTCTACACTTTAGCCAGTTCTGGTACAAAATGATGTTCACAGAATTGATGGGACATCACGAAGTTGAACTTGGTAATGCGGTGGTATCTCCTCAAGATGGAGCAGCATTTATCAAATACTATTTCAGCCAGACTTGGGTTGTTGTAGCTTATTTGGTATGGTATGTGGCACTATGGTTCCACTTATCTCACGGATTCTGGAGTGCTATCCAAACTATAGGATGGAACAATCAGATTTGGATGAACCGTTGGAAAGTAATTGGACAAGTGGTAGCTACAGTTATCTGCCTTGCGTTTGCATTTGTTACTATCTATTTCTACGCAAGAGCTATGTTATGCCCACTAGCATAAGTCGAGCACTGATTATTTTTAGTTAAAGATTAAAAGAAAAACAGATATGAGTACTATACTAGATCCGAAAAAAGATTCGAAAATACCTGAAGGGCCATTAGCTGAAAAATGGACCAACTATAAGGCTCACCAAAAACTGGTGAATCCTGCCAATAAACGCCGTTTGGACGTTATTGTAGTAGGTACAGGTCTTGCAGGAGCTTCTGCTGCCGCTTCTCTTGGAGAGATGGGCTTCAATGTGTTGAACTTCTGTATTCAAGACTCACCTCGCCGTGCTCACTCTATCGCTGCACAGGGAGGTATCAATGCTGCAAAGAATTATCAAAACGATGGTGACTCTGTTTACCGTCTGTTCTACGATACAATAAAAGGTGGTGACTATCGTGCACGTGAGGCAAACGTTCACCGTTTGGCTGAAGTAGCAAACAGCATCATCGACCAATGTGTTGCACAGGGAGTACCTTTTGCTCGCGAATACGGAGGTTTGCTTGATAACCGTTCGTTCGGTGGAGCACAGGTGTCGCGTACATTCTATGCTAAAGGACAAACAGGACAACAATTATTATTAGGTGCCTACTCTGCATTAAGCCGTCAGGTAAACAAAGGCAGTGTAAAACTTTATACACGCTACGAAATGCTTGACGTTGTTCTTGTAAAAGACAACAACGGCGAAGAACGTGCGCGTGGTATTATTGCCCGTAACCTTGTAACAGGAGAACTGGAGCGCTTCGCAGCTCACGCTGTAGTAATTGCAACCGGTGGATATGGAAATACATTCTTCCTTTCTACTAATGCAATGGGGTCGAACGGTTCTGCTGCTATCCAAGCGTATAAAAAAGGTGCATATTTTGCAAACCCTTGCTTTGCTCAAATCCACCCTACTTGTATTCCTGTTCATGGAGAATTCCAATCGAAACTTACTTTGATGTCGGAATCACTTCGTAACGACGGACGTATCTGGGTTCCTAAAAAGAAAGAAGACTCAGAAGCAATCCGTGCAGGAAAACTAAAACCAACTCAAATAAAAGAAGAAGACAGAGACTACTATCTGGAAAGACGCTACCCTGCTTTCGGTAACCTTGTACCTCGTGACGTTGCTTCACGTGCTGCAAAAGAAAGATGTGATGCAGGTTTCGGAGTTGGATCAACAGGGCTTGCTGTTTACCTTGATTTTGCTGATGCTATCAACCGTTTAGGTAAAGATGTGGTAGAGGCTAAATATGGTAACCTGTTTCAAATGTATGATAAAATTGTAGACGAAAATCCATATGAGACTCCAATGATGATTTATCCTGCTATCCACTATACAATGGGTGGTATCTGGGTAGATTATGAGTTGATGACTTCCATCAAAGGTCTATTCGCCCTTGGAGAGGCTAACTTCTCGGATCACGGAGCTAACCGCCTTGGTGCATCTGCGTTGATGCAAGGTTTGGCTGACGGATATTTCGTACTTCCATATACAATTCAAAATTATCTGGCTGACCAGATTTCTGTTCCACGTTTCAGTACTGATCTTCCTGAATTTACTCAGACTGAAAACGAACTGAAAGAAAAGGTTGCCAAACTGATGAGTATTAAAGGTAAACGCTCGGTAGATTCTATCCACAAACAACTTGGTCTTATTATGTGGGATTTCGTTGGTATGGCTCGTACAAAAGAATCGTTAGAGAAAGCTATAGAAGAGCTTAAGGCAGTGAAAAAGGAATTCTGGTCTAATGTCCGTATTCCGGGAGATGCTTCCGATTTGAACACTGAATTAGAAAAAGCTTTACGTTTAGCAGACTTCATCGAAATAGGATTATTGATGGCTTATGACGGACTAAACCGTAACGAATCGTGCGGTGGACACTTCCGTGAAGAATATCAGACTCCTGAAGGTGAGGCTATGCGCGACGACGAAAACTATTCTTATGTTTCATGTTGGAAATTCACCGGAGAAGATTCTGCTCCTGAGCTTATTAAAGAACCTCTTGACTACGAATTTGTAGTTAGACAACAAAGAAACTATAAAGCGTAACTTGTAACTCAGAAAACAATGGAAAAACTAATAAATATAACATTAAAAGTTTGGCGTCAAAGAGGTCCTAAAGTAAAAGGAGCTTATGAGACATATAAACTTGATGGCATTTCGACAGAAAGCTCATTCCTTGAAATGCTTGATATACTGAACGAAACATTAATCAACGAAGGTAAAGAGCCTGTAGTATTCGATCATGACTGCCGCGAAGGTATCTGCGGTATGTGTAGCCTTTATATTAACGGACATCCTCATGGACCGGACGAAGACGTAACAACTTGTCAGTTACACATGCGTAAGTTCAAAGATGGTGAAACTATTACTATAGAGCCTTGGCGTTCGGCAGGTTTCCCTGTTATCCGCGACTTGATGGTAGACCGCACTGCATTTGACAAAATTATGCAAGCTGGTGGTTATGTAAGCGTAAACACCGGAGGTATACCTGATGCTAATGCAATTCCAATCCCGAAGAAAGATGCGGATGAGGCTATGGATGCTGCTTCTTGTATTGGATGTGGAGCTTGTGTTGCTGCATGTAAAAACGGATCGGCAATGTTATTTGTTTCAGCTAAAGTTAGCCAATTAGCATTGTTGCCTCAAGGACGTGTTGAAGCTGCTCGCCGTGCAAAAGCAATGGTTTCGAAAATGGATGAGCTAGGTTTCGGTAACTGTACTAACACTCAGGCTTGTGAAATGCAATGTCCTAAAAACGTTTCAATCAGTAATATTGCACGTTTGAACCGTGAGTTCCTGAAGGCAAAGCTTAAAGACTAAGTATTTTTTCCTTATAATAAATGAAGAGGGTTATTTCTGATGAAATAACCCTCTTCATTTATTAATATCTGCAATTTTATCTTTTTCTTTTATCTATGCATTAAAAATGTATAGCAATCACATAACCTTAGTAGAGATAACTCCCTTTACCAAAAACAAACGACGAACAAAAGATTTATCCAACAACATTTCATCATATGCTTCTGTATTCTTTGGAATCAATCTCAGGAGTGAATCATTATTTGTAACATTCCTTACATATTTAATGGTAGTATATTTATCTGTAACAATCATATACATTTCTCCAGGAAGTACTTGAGATAATGCAATTTCCTTTAATGTAACAATGGCTCCTGACGGTATTTCGGGCTTCATAGACTCTCCTACAAATAATGCAGCCAAATCACAATTGGCAAGTGTAGGAACTTCTATATAATAAAGCGGTTCTTTTAATGTCATTTCTTCAACTCCATCAGAATCTAATATTATGGAATCGTAGAATGGTATTTTTTTTATGGAGGTTTTAGCTTCTTCTTGTCCATTGGCATACATTGTCCCTTCGCCTGTCAATAGCCATGACTTACTAAAATTACAATATTTAATTGTAATTATTTCTGCGAGATCCTTACTTATTGAATTTTTCCCCTTTTTTATCCTGTATAGGTTTTCCGATCTTTTAAGACCAATTGATTCTGCAAATTTATTGATTGACAAGTCTGTTGATTTAATAACCTTCTCCAGTCTATCCCAAGCATCATTCATTTTTAGCTTATATTTTTATAAATAAAATCAAAAAATACTTTTTTCTACAATATTTAATTGTATATTTGCAATGAAATATTGTATAAAATATTGTCTTCTATCTTAAATTAACAAGCAAAGTTAGATAAATATCATGTAAACATATGATTTTCATATATTTTAATATTTATAAACAAATAAAGTTACCACAAAAAATTTAATGACGAATAACTAAATTATTAATCACTAGCATTTTAATTATGAGAAAATTGAAGTTTTATCTTCCTGTATTAGCCTTAACATGTACAGGAATAGTATTCACTACTACATCATGTGTTGACGATTCGGAGTCGCAAAGTGTTGTTGAATTACGCGGTGCCAAAGCCGAATATTGGAAAGCAGAAGCAGCTCATCAAATTGCTCAAGGAGAAGCAGCTAAAATTATTGCTACTGCGGAAGCAGCTCTGAAAAATGCCGAAGCAAAAAGAATAGAGATTGAAACTGCTAAAATAGCTGCAGAAACAGAGCAAGACAAACAAAGATTTGAGCTTGAACTGAAAGAACTTGAGGCAACAACAGCTGCACTAATTAAACAAGCCGAAGCTGACTTAGAAAAACACAAATTGGCCTTATTGCAAGCAGAACAAGCTTTAAAAGAAGAAATGGCTAAGGCTGATGCTGAAGATCCTGCTTTAAAAGGTGCAATCCTGGCATATCAGGATGCTATTAGTGAAGTAAATGATTACTCAATTCAATTGGCTGGAAAGAAAATTGAGTTACTTAAAGATGAGAAGCTTTTGGTTAGTCTTAAAGCAAATAAAAAAGATGCTTTAGATGAACTTACAAGAAAAACCGAGCGTAATATTGCTGATTTAAATGCAGCTATCGAAGGTTATTCTGCAGAACTAAAAAGCTGGGAAGATTTATTATTAACTTCTGATTTACAAAATATCAATAACGAAATTAAAAAAGCAAAATCAGATGAGGCTAAACTGCTATTTACTGAAATACCTGCTCTTGAAAACAAAAGATTACAAGCTGAGATTGCAATGGATAATGCCTGGACTATATGGGATGATTTTCGCAATGCAGCTTATAATAGTACAACAGGGAATGTTTATTCTATCGCTGAATTAAATGTAAAACTAACAGACTTAAAAGCTGATCTGACAAAAGCTAATGCTAATAAAACAAAAGCTGATGCAGATTTTAAAGATGCAACATCTAAACTAGAGGGATTACATAAGGAATACAGAACAGCTGAAACAAACAGAGAGACTGCATATACAGAATTAGAAAAAGCAAGAGAAGATCAACAAACTGTGTACAACAATCCAAGCTCTACTCAAGCTCAAAAAGATGCAGCAGATGCTGCCGTTACAACAGCATCAACTAAATATAATGCGGCTCAAGTTGCTGAAACTGATAAATATAATAAATATCAGGAAGGACAAACAAAGCTTACTAATGCACAATACTCACTTACTAATGCGACTTATCAAGTAAATTGGATTACAGGTGAAATTGCAAATATAGAAGACGTTAAAGCTTTATATAAAGATGAATCAACGCCAACAATACTAAGAGATGCTTACCTTAAAGCTTCGAATGAATATACTGCTGCTTACGAAGCTAAAGCAGCAAAAATGGGAGAAGCTAATGCATTAAAATCTTATTATCAGACCCTAGAGAATGCTGCATTTAATGGTACTAATCTGGAAGCTATAAAAGAAAGCAAAATAAAAGGATTAGAAGATGATATAGCAGAAGCTAAAATTGATATAAACAACTTGAAAACAGCCTTAGTTGATTTCGAAACTAATAACAATTATGCTATATCTGTATTAGAAAACCAAATAGCAGCAGATAAAGCAAAAATAGCTCAATTAGAAATGCTATTGAGTGCTGCTCAAAAACAAGCAGATTCTGCAAAAGCAATCATTGACGCAAGAACTAAATAAACTAAAAGGTTAATCTTACAAATATGAGTTGAGGGAGGAAACCCATTCCTCAACTCATTTTAATAAAAACAGAAGCTAAAATGAGAAAAATATTATATTTAACAATGCTCCTGTCCTCCAACCTTTTGGCTTTTGCCCAAAACAATACAGAACCTAAAAAAGGTGACCTAATGGTTTCCCTTAACTTTGGAGTAGGTTCATATATCGGGACATCTGCACCAAAACCTAATTTATCTAACTACACACTATCGGCACCTATGGATGCATGGTTCGATAAAAAGCCTATATTAGATATTGAAGGAAAGTGGTTCGTTACTGACCGATGGGCTTTGAAACTGACAGGAGGCTTAAGCTACAGCCACAATCCCGGCTATAGCGAAATAACAGGAACTCAGACAGGAAATAATTCAGAAATAGAGGCTGGTGAAGTACCCACATACAATGCTGTACCAAGCGGTAACAATATACAATATTATATTGGAATAGGTGCGGATCATTATTTTAACACAAAAAGCGACAAACTATTTTTAAGAGTTGGAGGAGAAATAGGCTATGCCTATGGACGTGTTACAGTAAATGCCGAAGACAGTGAAGAATATACCGGAGCAACACTTGGTGAAGCATATGCTTTGAAAATAGCACCGGTTGTAGGAGCTGATTATTTTATGAATTCAGCATTATATGTAGGATTTGATATACGTCCGGTTTCTTATCAGTATTCGAAATATAGTGAACGTCCTCAAGTAGGATTAGGATTGCTTTCTTCAGACAATCATAATATCTCAATCTTATCACAACCTATGATCAAATTAGGTGTAAGATTCTAACCTATAATCATAAGGGGTTAGAAATCAGATTTCAATTTGAGTAAAGGGCTAGCCAGTGATGGCTGGCTCTTTTAATTTTTATTCGGAAGGTTCTACATGAATCAGTACATCCGCAATTTCGGGACGATATTCCTTCAATTTATCTTTCAGATGATGGGCTATATCGTGACCTTCCTTTACTGTGATGTTTTTATCAACAATTATATGGAGATCGACATAATAGATCATTCCTGTCTTCCGGATATGACATTTTTCTGTATCTAAAACACCATCGATACTCTTTGCAAATGTAGATATATCATGTGCCATATCTGCATAGACATCTTTATCCATCATTTCGCCCCATGCAGGCTTTAGTATACGATAGCTGTTGTAGAGAATAATAAAAGCAGCCAAAAGAGCAGCCCAATCGTCAGCCGATTCATATCCTTCACCCATATAAATAGCAATGGATATACCTATAAATGCTGCCACCGAGGTAATTGCATCGCTACGATGATGCCATGCATCAGCTTTTAGAGATGTACTACCTGTTTGCTTTGCTTTTCTCATCACCAGCTGGTAAGAAACTTCCTTCCAAAGGATAATAGCACCAAGAACAAAAAGAGTGAAAGTTTTTGGCCCCTCATGTGGTGTACGGATATTTTCTATACTTTCCAATGCAATGATAGTGGCTGATATAATTAAAAAGCCAACTACAACAAAAGTGACCAAAGGCTCTATCCGCCCATGTCCATATGGATGATTTTCGTCTGCAGGCTTACTTGAATAACGAATACCCAAAAGCACCAATATAGAAGAAAAAATATCGGCTGTAGACTCTATAGCATCTGCAATCAAGGCATAGGAATTACCAAAGTATCCGGCAAGCCATTTGCACAGAGCCAAAGCTGTATTCCCTAAAATACTAAACCATGAAGCTTTTTCGGCTGTCTGCGTTTTATTCATCAAAGACTATTTTGTACTTATTATTTTATCACCATTGAATGAAAGAGTTCCGGCAGGATAAATCCATTGTTCTTTATTTGTTCCGGCTTGATTTATTTGAGTAGGTTCGCCCCAAGCCATACGAGTCATTTCTTTAGTCATCCCTACCCTGATCTTATTTTGTAATATACGGCGAAAGTTATTTACATTATACTTACGGGTCAATGTAGTAGCTTCATCTGCTGTAAATATCTTTTTAATGCCTTCATCTGTTAATGTAGAATAAGGAACTGTTATTTTAACTCCTCCTTTATTTTGTAAAACCAATACAAGTTCATTTGCTCTATTGTCTATAGTAATATCTGTACATGTCCATTTGTCGCCTGTGGTAAATACAATACCTTTTCCGGTTACTAAATTGCGGGAGACCTTTAAAATATCGTCTGCAATTACATATTCTTTAGCTATTAATAATTGTTTCTGTTTTTCAAGAAAGCCTCTCACTATAAAAGGAAATGTAAACTCAGAATTTGTATCATATTTATAATAAACGATATCACCACTCGATAATTCCTGCAGCTTTAGATAATATTCATTATTTGTATTTGCATGTCTTATTACATCCAGTACATTAAAATACCTTCCGACTAAATCTTCATAACGTGAATTGTAATTGTCATTAGGTTTATAGATATTCTTTTCATCATTTAATAATGCGTCATCATTTTTATATTTCAATATAAACCCGCTATATCCGTACGACTGCGATGACTTATCCAATCCTCTTAAATAAAGTTCCTGTCCTTTGTAGACCTCTATATTTTTATGTAAGAAGTTCTTCATGCTATCATATCCTATGGATAAATCCGGTTTATCCTGAGCTGATATACATAATGTTACAAATAATAGAATAATAGCTACATTAATTTTCCTCATCTGTTATCTATTTTTTAAGCCTCAAAAGTACATATATTGGTTGAGTTATAAGAATAATGTAAGGTAAACAATATTTAGAATACTATAGTTTAGATTGATTATCAATAAAATAATTTTTATTTCAAAAAAAATAATATGATTTTAAAATATCAGGAATCATCGTTCGTCTTAAATAATAAGAGCGCTCAAAGTAAAAATGAGTATAATGAATAATAAACCAAAGAATGTTTAGAAAGGAGAAAAGGAAGATCATATCTTTACAAATATTCGAACGTAAATGTATAGGGTGTGAGAGGTGTGTAGACAGATGTGAACGGAACGTGCTTGGAATGATATATGGAGAGAAATATAGTTATGCAACCGTAGAATTTCCTGAAAGATGTACAGGTTGTGCTCTATGCAGTTTTATTTGCCCTTTAGAAGCAATCGAATTAATTACAGCTTAGAAATATGAAAGATAAAAAAAGACTGAAAGATATAGCAGTTATACCTGTGATAGTAATGATAGGAACATTATCGATAACTGCGGCAAGCATTTTGTACCTGATATATTGGGTAGGGGATATAATTAAATAAATGAAGAATAAGAAATAAAAAACATCAGACATGAGAAATTTTAGAAGAAAAAGAGCTTTAGGCGTTTTGATCTTTATCGCTGTATTTGCAGCAGCAATAGCTATAGTCATGTTATTGTGGAATGCTTTAATCCCAACTATTATCGGCTGGACGACCATATCTTACTGGCAAGCGGCAGGCTTAATGATATTATGCCGTTTATTACTGGGTGGTTTTGGCAGATTTGGAAAAGGACATCGTCCATTCGACAAAGCAGATCACCTTCATTGGCATAAAATGGGAGATAAGATGAAAGAAATGTCAAAAGAAGAGCGTTTGGAATACATTCGCGAACATATGAGAGATGCACGTAGATTTGGTAGAGGCTGTTGCGATAGAAAGGATCTGGAAAACACCTCTTTCGACGAAGAAACACCAAACGAAAAAGAATAAACAAAAGATGTCGAAAGAACAGAATGTAGCAGATATTTTCAAAAAATATCAGGCGCAGCTGAAAGGATATATAAACAAACGTGTCTATTCGAAAGAAGATGGGGAAGACATCTTACAAAATGTCTTCTACCAGCTTTCGAAAATAGATATGATAGCAAGGCCTATCGAACAGATTTCAGCATGGTTGTATAAAGTTGCGAATAATCAGATAATAGACCGTAGCAGAAAACACAGAGAGGAGGAAATGCCTTATGTAAAAACAGAAGATAACGAAGACCTATTCCTTGCTGAAATTACAGGGTTACTGGCTGACGATGGCACATCTCCTGAAACTGAACTACTTCATACATTGATATGGGAAGAGCTGGATATAGCATTATCTGAATTACCTCCCGAACAAAAAGAAGTATTTGAACTGACCGAAATGGAAGGGTTTTCGTTTAAAGATATATCAGAAGCTACAGGCATTTCTGTTAATACGTTATTATCAAGAAAAAGATATGCTATTCTGCATCTGCGTGAACGATTGAAGAACCTATATGATGAGTTATTAGATAAATAACCACTTTATGCATACTTCCGGGGATAACGGAAGATAATAGAAGCAATAGCCGCTAAACCAATCAAGAACGGATAATACAAATAAGGAACTATTTCCATTGCACTTACCTTCGCTAAACCTGCTGCAATTAATAACTGAGCTCCATAAGGAATCAATCCTTGTACGAAACAAGAGAATGTATCAAGCAAACTAGCTATTTTACGTCCATCGAGTCCAAATTTATCACTTATATTTTTTGCTATAGGTCCACTGATAATAAGAGCTATCGTATTATTGGCCGTACAAAGGTTTGTTATAGAGACAAGACCCGCAATAGAAAATTCAGCAGATCTTTTCGATTTTATATTTTTGGTCATCTTGCCTATCAGCCAATCAATTCCCCCATTGAAACGGATCAGTTCAAACATACCGCCAGCCATTAACGAAACTATGATAAGTTCGCCCATGTCACTAACAATACCATTACTCATAGAAGCCGTCCAATCCCAAACGCTAATACTTCCTGTTGCAAGGCCAATTCCTCCGGAAAGGATAATCCCTAGAGCCAATACAGCCATTACATTTACTCCGGCTAAAGCTGCGATAAGAACAGCAAGATAAGGAAGGACTTTTATCCACTCTACTGTTTCGACAGGTATCTTATGTGTACTATCTAAAGACATTCCCTGATATATATAAAAACCTAAGACCAATAAAACTATAGGTAAAACAATACGGATATTGACTTTAAATTTGTCCTGCATTTTACACCCTTGGGTACGTGTAGCTACAATTGTAGTGTCAGAAATAAATGACAAATTGTCACCAAACATGGCCCCTCCGATTACAACACCCAACATCAAAGGTAAATCGATTCCTGTTTGAGCAGAAATACCCACAGCAATAGGAGCGAGAGCGGCAATAGTGCCAGTAGATGTTCCCATGGACATGGAAATAAAACAACCAGCTATAAACACACTTGCCATTATTGTCTTTTGTGGCAAGAGATACAGCATCATATTTACTGTGGCATCTACAGCACCCATAGCTTTAGCCGTTCCGGCAAATGCTCCGGCAAGAATAAATATGACGACCATCAACATAATGGTTTCGTTGGCTGCTCCTCTACAAAATTGAGCAATACGATTAGTCAGTTTGCCCCCTTTAGAATATAGAATAGCAACTAAGGATGCTGTCATGAAGGCAACAGATACAGGCATCTTATACAGATCACCTGTAAAAATAAATGTAAGAACATATAATATAAAAAAGACCAGTAAAGGCATTAACGCCCAGCCTTTCGAATCATACCATTTTTTGTTGGAATCCATCAACTATTGAAGATTAATTTGCGCCTAAATTTTAATAAGATACGAAGGTAATGATTTTTATTACTTGGGAGAATAGCTTCTTTATCATTGAGGTGAGTACATTTTGATTCTACTACAAAGTTATACAGAGTATTAAGATCACATATAAAAAGAGTAGAGTTCGACAATAATATACTTTTACAATCATTCACAAACTTTAAACTGACACTATATCAGATTTGCACACTTCTTGCATTATGATATACAAATAAAGATTGGTAAAACACCGACAATAAAAGACTTAATAAAAATAAGGAGGACAAGATTATGAGAAATCAAATTAGAAAATTCGACAGAAATGGAAGTTTCTTCCCTTCAATCTTTAATAGTTATTTCAATGATAATCTATTTAATAATTTCGTTGAAGGAGATCTTCCTGCTACAAATGTATCTGAAACAGAAAAAGCTTTCAATATCGAATTATCCGTTCCGGGATTTAACAAAGAAGATATAAAAGTAGAAATAGAAAAGAATATACTTACAATATCTGCTCAAACAGAGGAAAAGAAAGAAGAGAAAGATGTAAATGAAAAAGTATTGCGTCAGGAATTTAGAAAATCTTCATTCTCGCGCCGCTTTACTATTCCGGAAAACATTGATACTGAAAGTATAGTTGCATCTCAACAGGATGGTGTGCTTAGCATCACTTTACCGAAACAAGATAAAACACTTGAAGATAAGATAAAGAAAATTGAGATAAAATAATGTTTTAATAGATTGTTTGGTTAGTATATTTAGGTTTAGGTGAACTAAGAAGGATTGTCATTGAGACAATCCTTTTGTTTTTTATGGCAATAAAATCTATTTTCTTAAAATAAGTATATTGATTATATGAGCAATATATTTATCTTTAGGAAAACAAAAAAATGCCATATTATGAGGAAAGCACTAGTTTTAACATTAATTTTAGCGATAGCAACCAATATCTTTTCGCAAAAAGTCATCGAAAATCCATATTTCGAAGTAAAAAATTCGGGCATAGATAATATCACCCGTATAGAACTGTCTGATAAAGATACACGAGTGCATGTGCATACAACGTTTCTGCATAACTGGTGGGTCAAATTCCCGCGTACCACTTTTATCCAGCCTGAAGGTAGTGACACTAAAATACTGGCTACAGGTATAGAAAAAGGAGAATTTGATAAAGAAATATTTATGCCCGAATCAGCAGATTCGACTTTTGTCCTTATTTTTCCACCTCTTGATAAATCGGTAAAAAGAATAAATTATGGCGAGGAAGATAAAACAATAATTTTCGGTATATCGCTCGAAACAAATAAAAAGAAACTAGCCCAATTAAAAGTCGAAAAAGAAAAAAGTGAACAAGAAAAATATGCTGCGCATGAATCCTGGTTAACAAACCAGTTAGCTAAAGCTTCGAAGAAAGAACCAATGAAAGACTTTTCAATCGCTAATTTCTTTAATCCTGATACAGCACGGCTAATAGGTTATATCAAAGGCTATGATCCTCAATTAGGTTTTTCGACCAGTGTTATATATATGGGTAATGAACTAACCAGAGAGGACTACCCTACTGTGATGAAGATAGATAGTTGCGGTCGTTTTGATGTAAAACTTTGGATACAATATCCCATTACACAATACCTCAATATAAATAACAAATCTGTTACTGATATTTATATTGAACCGGGCCAAACGTTAGGATTAGTGCTTGACTGGCAGGAGTTCCTAATAGCAGACCGCTTGCGAAACATAAGTTATAAACAGAAAGTAGAATACAAGGGGCCTCTGGCTGACATAAATAAGGAAATAAATGGTATACAACTGAAAGAATATGATTGGAGGACATTTGAAAATGATATTAAAAGCCTGTCTCCAAACGATTTTAAGCAGAAAATCACGCAATTTTTAGCTGATAATAAGGCTTTGATAAACAAAGCTGAGGAAGAAGGTAAACTCTCTACAAAAAGCAAAATTTTATTAAACAATGCGAACACAACATTAGTAGGAGAGCGTCTCCTTGATTATAATTCGATGCGTGGTTATTTTGCTTCGCAGGATTCTACAAATATGACACTTAAAATACCTCTGGATGATAATTATTATGATTTTCTTCAACAAATTCCATTAAATGATCCGGGATTACTAATTTCAAATTACTTTAGTTCATTTGTCAATCGTTTCGAATATTGCGATCCGTTCAGAGAAGCTCATAGAATATTTTATGAATCAAAGAAACCGATAAAAACGTTTTATGGCTATCTGGAAGAGGAGGCAGAACTAACTGCAGAAGAATTGAGTATTATAGAGAATCTAAGGAAACCAAATGAAGAAAGTGAAAAATTTTATAATGATAATAAGGAAGTTATAGAAGCGTTTAATGAAAAATATAAAGATCTGATTCCTGCATATCAGGATAAATATGGTAATGCTAAGACTCAAGATCAATCTGAAAAAAGATTAAGCGAACTTAGAGACTCCATCTACACCAATGTTTTAGGTTTACAACCATCTCTTGTATACGATATAGTGAAAATGAGAGAAATATGTTCAAATATTGCGAGTATCGAAGAACGTGAGAAATCTGAAAAGATTGTTACCGCCTTTAGTAAAAGTAATGCTAATCCATATTTGAAAAAGCAAACTTTCCGGTTCTTCAACAATATGTATCCCGAGAGTGGTTCAAGATCATACGATTTACCTGAAACACATACAGCATCATTATTCAAAAAAATGATTGAGCCGTTTAAAGGGAAATATATATTAGTCGATTTCTGGGAGTCGTGGTGTGGTCCTTGTGTAGGCGGAATAAAAGGAACCCAAGCTGTAAGAGAGAAGTTAAAGGATAGTCAGGATATTGCTTTTGTATATATTTGCAGTACAGACACGCCTCTTGACAAATACAATAGTTTTATTGAAGAACAGGGGTTGAAGCATACTTATCGCCTATCATCGAGCGAATATGAATATATGCGCGAATTATTCAAGTTTAATGGTATACCACACTATGAAACTGTGGATCGTGAAGGACGCATTATGTATAGAGGGCTTTCTCCATACTCAATTGAATCCACATTTGAGATGTTTTTGGAAAAGGAAAAAAATAGTAAGTAAAAAATATCATAATAGAAATGGCAGAATATCAAAGTATATCCTGCCATTTTGTTTTTATAGAACTTATTAAATAATCTTTATCTATGCACTAAAAACATGATAGAGAGGAGTATCCACATAATAAGATTAGCTGGAAAAGTAACAATAAAAAGTAGTAAAAAAGTGTCACTATTGGCTATACTTCGTTCCGTCGACCGTTGGTTGTCACTTTTTCTAAAAACAAAAATGAGGCTATCCTTAAGAACAGCCTCATTTACATCATTATATATTTATCAGTTATTACTCTTCCATCAATTGGAACATGCGATCATAGCCCCATTTTTCTTCGACCTCATCGTCTGAAGTATAAGTATTCTGCCAATTGAAATCGATCAATTCTATTCTTTTAGAAGCAGTTCCATCCCATTTAACGTTAAGTCCGGCTTCTTTAAGGGCAGTAGCAACTTTGTTTCCGATAGCAATGGCTTCTTTATCATTTTTGGGTTTTTCACCATCAAAACCAATATTCAGGGAACCTGTTTCGATCACCCGTTCCAGGTCTTGTCCATGGTAATAGCAGTAGCCTATTGGTTTTGTACCATTGTCCGCTAAATCTTGCCACATTTCCTGACAATCGTATACAGCTTCGGATAGAGTATAGCCTGCATTGTGCAATGCTACAATCTTTTGTCTTCCTAAGTTATCAAAAGCCGTATGTAGCTTCTCGGTATCGGTAGGATGCTGCCATGTTTTGCTAGCTGCTTCATTCTTGGCATATTCCTTCTGAATGTTTTCCTGTATCCATTCTTCGGAAATTTCATCTTCCCATCCTTCGTCTTCTACTGCTTCCAAGGTGTCATCTACAATATCTTCTACAGATTGAAATCCTGATTTTATACTAATTAGGAAACGATCGTAGAGATACTTTTCATTTTCTGTCATAGTGTAAAAATTGAAATCCTCAATGAGGAATTTGCATTAATAATAAGGTTATTATAAAGTTATTAAATTAATCTAATCTCATAATATTAGCTCCTAATTGACTAAGACGAATATCAATATTCTGATATCCCCGGTCTATCTGCTCTATATTATGTATAGTACTCTTTCCATCGGCACACATAGCAGCTATAAGCAATGCTATACCTGCACGAATATCCGGAGATGTCATCGTAGTAGAACGCATCGGACGTTTTCCTGTTCCGATAACTGTTGCACGGTGGGGATCGCAAAGGATAATCTGCGCTCCCATATCTATTAGCTTATCGACAAAAAACAAGCGGCTTTCGAACATTTTCTGGTGGATCAGCACACTCCCTTTAGCCTGAGTTGCTACAACAAGTAACACACTTATTAAGTCGGGGGTTAAACCCGGCCACGGAGCATCAGCTATAGTAAGAATAGAGCCATCTATAAAAGTATCTATTGTATATTCTTTCTGTGCCGGAATATAAATATCATCTCCTCTCCTCTCTAACTGAATACCTAAGCGGCGAAATGTATCCGGAATTATACCAAGATCGTCGTAGGCTACATCTTTTATAGTCAGTTCTGATGCAGTCATTGCTGCCATCCCGATAAAACTACCAATTTCGATCATATCGGGCAAAATGCGGTGAGTTGTTCCACCTAACGATCCTACACCTTCTATGCGAAGAAGGTTAGACCCTACGCCTGATATCTTTGCACCCATCCTATTCAGCATTTTACTCAGTTGTTGAATATATGGTTCACAAGCTGCATTATATATTGTTGTTTCTCCTTCTGCCAACACAGCAGCCATAAGGATATTAGCTGTACCTGTTACCGAAGCTTCATCAAGAAGCATATATGTACCTTTTAGCTTCTCTGCCGAAATATTATATATCTGGCGAGCATCGTCATAAACAAAATTAGCACCTAAATTTTGGATACCAATAAAGTGTGTATCTAAACGGCGGCGACCGATTTTATCTCCACCTGGTTTAGGCAACATCGCTTTTCCGAAACGTGCTACTAATGGACCGATAATCATTACTGATCCACGAAGAGAAGCACTCTTTTTTAGAAATTCCGGGGTTTGAAGATAGTCTATATTTACATTCTCTGCTTTGAAAGACCAAGTATCTTCATTTATACGACGAGTTTCAACACCCATTTCACCTAAAAGAGCAATGAGGTTGTTCACGTCTAAAATATCCGGGATATTCTCTATTATTACTTCTTCGGGCGTGAGTAAAACTGCACAGATTACCTGCAAAGCTTCATTTTTTGCTCCTTGTGGTGTAATTTCTCCACTGAGGCGACAACCTCCTTCTATGATAAATGATGCCATTCTTAATTTTGTTAACTGTTAGCTGTTAGCTTATCCCAAAATGGATATAAGCTAATGGCTATCAGAATATTCTTACTTCTGGTTCTAATTCTATATTAAATTTCTCCTTCACGGCATGTTGTATCTCATGCATGAAATTTACAACATCTACTCCTTTCGGAGAGCCATAGTTTACGACTATTAAGGGCTGTTTAGGATAAGTACCTATTTCGCCCACCTTTACACCCTTATATCCTGCTTTATCAATAAGAAAAGCAGCTGATGTTTTTATCTGGCCATCTTTTTGTAAGTAAGCCGGTAGGTCGGGATATTCTATTAGTAACTTGTCTGCATGAGTCTGCGTTATATATGGATTCTTAAAGAAGCTTCCTGCATTAGGTAATACCTTTTCGTCCGGCAGTTTTCTTTGTCGCACACGAATTACGGCATCGCGTACATCCTGAATTGTAGGCTCTGATATATCTTCAAGCTCTTTGTTCAAGTCAAAATACTTAGGTATGTATTCAAAAGTCCTGCGCAAATGGAAAACAACAGATATTATAATATATTTATTCGTCTGCTTAAAAATACTATCTCTATATGCAAACTCACATTCTGTATTTGAAAAAGATACAACCTCTCCGGTTTCTATATCCAAGGCAACAACCTCGCGAATTACATCTTTAACCTCTGCTCCATAAGCTCCTATATTCTGAATAGGCGCTGCTCCTACTGTTCCGGGGATAAGAGATAGATTCTCTATTCCGGCAAATCCACGTTCTACACAATAAGATACAAACTCGTCCCAATCTTCAGAAGCATTGACCTCGATAAATATATCCTCGTCTTCCTCTTCCTCATCTGATATCTCACGAAGACCTTTTATCTCGGGATGAATAACAAGTCCGTCAAAGTCTTTTGTAAAGAAAAGGTTGCAACCTCCTCCTATCACTAGTTTCTTCTCGTTAGGGTAATCTGATAAACACTTGCGAAGCTCTTGTACGTTTTTAGGCTGGCAAAATATTTTAGCCAAAGCTTCTGTTCTAAATGAATTGTAATCTTTTAATTGGGTTTGCCTATAATAGTCCATTTCGGGTTTTATTGGTTCAACACTTCATTAAGTTATGAATTATGAGTTATGAATTGCTAATTTATAACTCATAATCTATAGCTCAACAACCTCTATTTCCGTACATTTGCTCGTAGTACTTCATATAATCTCCGGAGGTAACTTCTTCAACCCATTGCTGGTTGTCGAGATACCAATATATAGTTTTGACAATACCAACATCAAAAGTTGTTTCGGGTAGCCACCCTAACTCTGTCGATATTTTGGTAGGGTCTATCGCATAACGGTGATCGTGCCCCTGACGGTCTTTAACAAAAGAAATTAGGTCATTGTTTATCCAGCTTATATCTATACTGCCATCCGAAGCTACTTCTTTTTTCTTTAATACATCGCGATATTTTGGCTCTTTTTCCATTATATCATGTATTGTCCTTATCACCAATTTTACAATATCAATGTTTTTCTTTTCATTATGCCCGCCAACATTATAAACTTCATCGATACGGCCCCTATGTAAAACTGCATCAATCGCTTTACAATGATCTTCTACATAAAGCCAGTCGCGCACATTACTTCCGTCCCCATATACCGGTAGCTGTTTACCTTCAAGTATATTACGTATAATAAGTGGGATTAATTTCTCAGGAAAATGAAAAGGCCCGTAATTATTAGAACACCTTGTTATATTAATAGGCATCTTATAAGTTTCACCATATGCTTTAACTATAAGATCACCTCCTGCCTTTCCTGCACTATATGGAGATCGGGGATCGAGCGAAGTAGTTTCGGTAAAATAACCTTCATCACCCAACGATCCATAAACTTCATCTGTAGATACTTGAAGGTATTTTACTCCTTCGCGCCAAACAGGATAGTTATTTTCATCTTTACCTATAGTCCAATATTTTTTTGCAGTATCTAATAAGTTTTGAGTACCCAAAACATTTACTTGTAAAAATAGCTGCGGATTTTCGATACTTCTGTCCACATGACTTTCTGCTGCAAAATTTACTACATAGTCTATTTGATAATCGGAAAACACTTTCTCCGTTGCAGCCCTATCACAAATATCTCCTTTTATAAAAATAACCCGAGGGTCTTTTAACTCTTCAGCTAATGTACCCAGATTTCCTGCATAAGTGAGTGCATCAAACACAATCAATCTGGCTTGAGGATGAGCAATCAGCATATGTTTCACAAAATTTGAACCTATAAAACCGGCTCCTCCTGTAATTAAGTAAGTCATTTATCTTTATCTATTATTTATATAATACTTAGTATTCGCAAAAATAAGAAAAATTCGAGATTAAAAACATTTCTGAAGCAATATATATGTAAAGAGTTTATCCAATTTTTAAGAAATATTTTCTAATGCATTTTTCTTCATTCATTTTCTGTCACTTTTGTCACTTTTATAATCAATTGCAATAAAAAAATAAAACAACGAAAATATGAACGAATACTTAATTAAAACGAATAAAAAAAAGAAAATATCACTTTTTTGAGTAAAAAGTTAACAAATAGACATATTTTTTAATATATTTGCAACATACATAAATCATAACCCGAAAAAACAAGATGAAAGCAGAACAAGTATTAGCTGATTTAAAACGGAGATTTCCAAACGAACCTGAATACCATCAGGCTGTACATGAAGTATTAGAATCTATTGAAGATGTTTATAACCAACATCCTGAATTTGAAAAAGCAAACCTAATTGAAAGACTATGCATTCCTGACAGGATATTTTCATTCCGTGTAACATGGGTAGACGATAAAGGAAATACACATACAAATATGGGATACCGCGTACAACATTGTAATGCCATAGGACCATATAAAGGTGGACTTCGCCTTCACGCATCAGTTAATCCTTCTATTCTTAAATTCTTAGCTTTTGAGCAAACATTTAAAAACTCACTGACAACGCTCCCTATGGGAGGGGCTAAAGGTGGTTCCGACTTTAATCCTAAAGGAAAATCTACTGCTGAGATAATGCGTTTCTGCCAAGCTTTTATTACTGAATTATGGCGTCATATCGGCCCTGATACTGATGTTCCTGCGGGTGATATAGGTGTAGGGGGACGCGAAGTTGGATATATGTTTGGTATGTATAAAAAACTTGCCAGAGAATTCACGGGAACATTCACCGGAAAAGGTATCACTTTTGGAGGTTCTCTTATCCGTCCCGAAGCTACCGGATACGGAAATGTTTATTTCCTTCTGGAAATGCTGAAAACTAAAAATATAGATATAAAAGGTAAAAAATGCCTTGTATCCGGTTCTGGAAACGTGGCTCAATATACTTGCGAAAAGCTGATAGAGCTAGGTGCAATACCTGTAAGTCTATCAGATTCGAACGGATATATTTATGATCCGGAAGGTATCACAAAGGAAAAACTGGAATATGTAAAAGAGCTCAAAGAACTTTATAGAGGACGTATTAGTGAATATGCTGATACATATGGTTGTAAGTACGTAGCTAACGCCCGTCCTTGGAGCGAGAAGGCTGATATAGCTTTACCTTCGGCAACTCAGAATGAGCTTAATGGAGACGACGCTAAAGCTCTTGTTGCAAACGGGATATTCGCTGTATCGGAAGGAGCAAACATGCCATCGACTCCTGAAGCTATAGAAGTGTTCCAACAAGCTAAAGTTCTTTATGCTCCCGGTAAAGCTGCAAATGCAGGTGGAGTATCTGTTTCAGGATTAGAAATGACTCAAAACTCCGAACGTCTTAGTTGGTCTGCTGAACAAGTAGATGAAAAACTGAAATGGATCATGGCTAATATCCACGAAAACTGTGTAAAATATGGCACAGAAGCTGATGGATATGTTAATTATGTAAAAGGAGCTAATATCGCTGGATTTATGAAAGTTGCCAGAGCAGTAATGGCACAAGGTATCATATAATCTCTAAGTAAATAGATTAAGGTGTGGCAGCTGTTCGTTATGAGCAGCTGTCTTTTTATTCTATAAAACGAAGTGTCTCTACTTTTTCCAACCTGTTTCTAAGTATATCAAAGCTGGACTTTCTTATTTCCAAAGTCATAGAACAGTCCATTTCATAACTCTGGCTTAGAATCTTAGGTTCAAGGTCCTTTACAATTTTCATCACATCGTTCATGAAAGGATATTCGAACATAAAAGAAACAGAACAATCAACAGTTTTCTCAATAATATATGCAGTGGATATCGCTTCGACAGCTGCTTCACGGTATGCAACAATTAGCCCACTCGTACCTAGCTTTATTCCTCCAAAATAACGTACTACGGCAATCAGAATATTGGTCAATTCGTTTGAGTTTATTTGCCCTAAAATGGGTTTACCTGCAGTTCCCGATGGTTCTCCATCATCATTTGCCCTAAATTCGTTTCTTTCTGCACCTAACATATATGCCCAACATACATGGCGGGCATCATAGTATTCTTTTCTTAATTTATCTACCTCTGTTTTAACTTCATCTACTGATTGAACAGGTATAGCATATGCTATAAACTTACTCCGTTTCTCTGTATAGATGGCTTTTGATACAGCTGATATTGTTTTAAATACATCTTCCATTATGATACAAAGATAGCGTTTTAACAAATAATCAGCTATTACATGGATTCTACAAAGTCTCTTTGCTCCTGAAAAAATTTATTTCTCTGTAATTCTCCCGAAACGGATATGAGAGTAGAAAACCGCATAAGTGATTTTATCCAGTTCTTTTGATTTTCATGGATTCTTCTATTCTGAGAAGATAGATAATCTAAACAATACAAACCAATAGATGCAACTTTAAGGCTTGCACTATCTAAACATGTGTAACTACAATCGAATGAAATATGAGAGATATACATATCCATCTTCTTTCCGCATAAGGACAAACCTGTAGTTGCACATTTCTCCATATCATCGATTAATAAGAATAGTTCTTTTTTTATCTCATCTATATCTGATTGTGTCAATATTTCCAATGTTTTGAAATAATTGACAATCTCAATATAGTCGATAAAAATCCGCCTATCCAATATCAACATCGAATCACAAGCATGTACTGTAATAGTTGATTCTTTTTGTATTGAGAAGACATCATCAGAAAGGCTAAATTCCGAGTAATTTTTCAATTTATTCTGAATTTCAGAATATACCTGATAATACAAGATATACAGATATATTTTCGATAAGGATCTATAATTATATAAGAATTCTTGTGGTAGTGTTCTGTGTGCTCTGTATAAATAAACAGACGGATCACTTTCTATAAAATCCATACTTTCTTTTATTCTATACAGCATCTTGTTATAGTCATTGATCGGATCTGAAAATAAAAACGGATCCAGATGAAAAGCATATGTATCTTCTTGTCTTATACCTAACAATAAATCTACTGAGATATTAAGCTTCTTACAAATGGTAGTCGCCTCATCCAGAGTAAAAGAAACATCACCTCTGAGTCTACGATATGCTGCTTCTTTTCCCAAAGGAATGATATCCATCAGGAATTCAACAGTATTACCGTCTTCGGGAGTCCTGCTTTTGAGGATATTGACTAACTCTTCATTTATTGTCTCCATCATATATCTATGTATTTCTCCAAGTTTTATTCTAAAATATATTTTACTTCTTTAAAAGCAAAACGCCTCTCTTCACCAGTATCTGTTTTCAAAATCAACATACCTCCCGGCTCTATATCCTGTATCTCAGCCATAAAGTTTACTTTGCCATCATTGTAAAGATGATATCCTTTTCGACGAAAAAGCATTTCTTTATATGAATTTATCACAGAACTTTTACAGCCTCTTTTTACCTCTTCATAATAATATATGATCAGAGAGTGAACCTCCTCCAGTATTTTGTTTATAGAATATTCTTCTTTTGTTATCTGCTTTAAAGAAACCGGATTTGGAGCGTCACTCTTAAAGTTTTCCTGATTAATATTTATTCCAATTCCAATTACCGATTGACTTATAGTGCTACTTAACAATTGATTTTCGACCAATATACCACATATTTTTTTATTCTGCCAATATACATCATTTGGCCATTTTATAGATATGTAATCTGTATAATGGCTTAGAGTTTTTGCCACTGCCAAAGAAACAATTTGAGATAAAATAAACTGCTCATTAGCTTTGACCATCTCCGGGTAAAGGATAATACTAAACAGTAGATTTTCACCTCTCTCCGATTCCCAGCTATTTCCTTGCTGTCCTTTACCTGCAGACTGAAAATCTGCTACAACAACAGTACCTTCATCTAGTCTGCTGTTTAGAGATAATGCTTTCAGGTAATTACTCGTAGAGCCAGTTTCTTTGATGTGGATAATAAGCACAATTATTATTCGTTTGGTAGATTATTGTATTCTACCTGTTTCACTTTCGACAACTTCTTTATTACTTCATCAACAGAGTGTTGGATTAACTCCACAATAAGATCGTCCGGAACATCACTGTCTATCACAATTGTATTCCAGTATTTTTTATTGGAATGATATCCCGGTAAAATTCCGGTATAATGCTCTCTTAACTCAACAGCTTTTTCAGGATCGCATTTTACATTCAGCCAAAATTCGCCATCTCTGGATTCAAGCCCCATATAAGCAAACATTTTATCCATCACTTTAAAGACTAATGTGTCGTCTCCGAACGGAAAACATTCGACAGCACCTTTCATCGAAAGGCAAGCTTCTCTGGCTTCTTCAATATTCATAGTTTATAATAATGAGTAACAGCTAAATACATAAATACGCTATTGTCAAGCACCTAGCTATTCAACAATAAATAAGTTTACAACATTTAATTTACTGGTGCTAGAAAAGCATCATCAAAATGTGTTATTTCAAAGTCTCCACCTGTCCAAACTAAAGATAACACATCGAAGCGGACGGGCATATCAATATCATACTCATTTAAATAGAAATCAGCGGCCTCAACCATTCTTTTTATTCTATTTTTCGATACAGCTTCTTCTGGATTTCCCCACCGGGCAGATGCTCTGGTTTTCACTTCTGCAAAAATAATATATTCCTCGTTTGTGGCTATTATATCCACTTCATATTTAGCATATACCCAATTACATTTTAAGATTGTATATCCTTTTTGCCGAAGATAACCGGCCGCAACCTCTTCTCCTCTTTTTCCTAAATCGTTATGTTCGGCCATTGGGTTTGGAATTACGTTTCAAGATTTCAGATTTCAAGACTTCAATATATTAAATTGTAATCTTCTTGGTTTGCTTATTATATATAGGTATTAGTTTCACTGTATCTTCTGTTAGGCAATACTCTACAGAACCTTGCAAGTTATTGGCCTCAAGTCTTTTTATATGTTCAGTTCGGTCTATATATTTCCTGATATCAGGTATAGCATCATTCCACATAGAGAGAGCAACCTGAACAGCATCGGAGGCCGACTCATATCCTTTTTCTAATAGTCTACTTACTAATGCCCCACCAAACAGACTGTCCTCTATATTAAAGCGATTATTCCATCCGGCACAAAGAACTACCACATCCATCTGCTTATGGATGCAGAAATCAACGACTGAGCTAATATTAGAAAATGCGCCAATAATCAAATCACTGGCATCGTTAGCCATTTCAATTGCCTGCGTACCATTGGTAGTTGTGAATACTACTTCTTTATTTTTTATCTTATCAACTGTATAATCGAAAGGAGAATTTCCGAAATCGGCGAAATCGCACCGTTTCACATTTCGCTCTGCACCAACCAAATAACCTTTTGATTTATATTCCTTCGCCTCATCAATAGAAGCTACGGGAATTATAGAAGCAGCTCCATTCTGTAAAGCAGCACACATAGTAGTAGTCGCTCTGAATATGTCGACTACCACTACTATTTTATCTTTACCCTCTTCCTTATAATATGGATATAAAGCCGGCGAAAAGCACACTTCTACCTTCATATTTATAATGCAGCTTTGATCCTAACTAACTTTTGCAACAGACCTTCTAACTGATCCAAAGGAAGCATATTAGCTCCATCGGATAGGGCATTAGCCGGATCGAAATGGGTTTCCAAAAACAGGCCATCTACACCTGTAGCAATGCCAGCTTTACACATTGTTTCGATAAGTTGAGGTTGTCCACCTGTTACGCCTGATGCCTGATTTGGTTTTTGCAGAGAATGAGTTGCATCCAGTACCACAGGGAAACCAAATTCCTTCATTTCGGGAATACCTCTAAAATCAACTACAAGATCGGAGTATCCGAAAGATGTACCCCTATCGGTTATGATTACATTGTCATTACCAGAGTCAACTACTTTTTGTGCTGCAAACTTCATTCCGCTTGGAGCAAGAAATTGACCTTTTTTAATATTGACAATTTTTCCGGTTTTAGCCGCAGCAATAAGCAAATCTGTCTGACGGCAAAGGAACGCCGGTATTTGCAAAACATCTACATATTCGGCAGCCATAGCAGCCTCATGAGTTTCGTGTATATCTGTTACAGTTGGAATTCCAAACGTTTCATTTACTTTACGTAATATTTTTAATGCTTTTTCATCTCCGATTCCTGTAAAAGAATCGACACGCGAACGATTGGCTTTTTTATATGAGCCCTTGAATACATAAGGGATATTTAGCTTCGATGTTATATTTATAATAGTATCGGCAATACGAAGTGCCATTTCTTCTCCTTCGATAACACAGGGACCAGCCAAAAGGAAGAAATTATCATTCTTAAGATTTTGAATATTCATTTCTGTTGATTTTAAGTGTATAAATCTTTCCTTCAAAGATACAAATATTATGCCTTTCTTGTATAAGTTCTATTTGCTTTGTAAATGAACCTCACAGAAAACAACTTTTGAGCCTCTAAGAAAAATAATTATTGATTATAATAATTACCTTTATACCGGGTGATTGATATAATTCTTAATGAAACAAAAAAAACTTCTTAATTTTTGTTCAATCCGAGAATAATATTTAGTATTGTATTCATTTGTTAATATCAGAAACACAGAGATTAAGACTCATATTCTTAATCAATTTTTCGCACTTCAGATATACTAAGAACGTCGATAGGTCAATTAATAAAGCAACAAAGGGAATTCTCCCTCAATTAGAATATAAAAATCAATAGTGTGTTAATTTAATTTAGGATTTATGGAAACAACAGCAGTTAAACTGTATTCATTAAACTATAAAGAGGTAAAAACCTATCTCTTTGCCTTTCTTTTTATAGCAGGCAATATTGCATTGCCTCAAATCTGCCATCTTGTACCCGGCGGAGGTTTAACATGGCTACCTATCTATTTCTTTACATTAATAGCAGCTTATAAATATGGTATACGGGTAGGACTACTGACTGCGATTTTGTCACCACTCCTCAACCATGTATTGTTTGGTATGCCTCCAGCAGACGCACTTCCAATCCTCCTAATAAAATCATCTTTGTTAGCTGGAGCTGCTGCTTATGCTGCCCACAAAGCTGAGAAAGTATCTATTCTAGCTATAATAGGAGCTGTAATAGCGTACCAAACAATCGGAGTTTTGGCTGAATGGGCGATCGAAAGAGATTTCTTTGTAGCTATACAAGATTTCAGGATAGGTGTTCCAGGTATGATTTTACAAATAGTAGGCGGATATGCTGTATTGAAAGCCATTGCTAAACGATAGAAAGCATATGTATACTAAAACATTTGAAGAAGCTCTTGAACGTTTCCGTTCCATCTCATTTTCAGAAGAGTTTGATATGATTGTAGCAATCGCTAATGGAGGTATAATTCCGGCGGCTATATTGAATCAACGTCTTGGCATTGAATTTCAGTTGCTTAAAATTAATTTACGTGACAGCAACCAGAAACCATTATACGATACTCCCCAATTACTCTCTCCTATTGATTTTGACTACAAGGGCAGATCAATTCTACTAGTAGAGGACAGAGTAAAAACAGGAGCATCGCTCAATATGGCATGCAAATTATTAGATGGAGCAAAACTAATAAAGACTTTTGCTGTGAATGGAAATGCAGACTACTCTCTGTATAACGAGTCGTGCTTTAAATTTCCATGGTTACTATAATAAAAGTATTATGGGTATTCATTAGCTGACTATTCATAGTTACGAAAGGCTAATAAATAAAAGTTGTACATAGTCCTGCGTCTGTTCTGTATGTTCTTAACGCAATGGGTGGCGTTACTAACATGATTACAAAAAGCAACTACATAATGGTGCGAAAACAATATTTAGTGCTATGTACAACTTCCCATAATATTTTAGATTTATTTAAATACGGAGTTACACGGAGTTTTTACTTTATAAGATTTTCGATCATTATATTAATAAGTTATCTGAAAGTTTATCTATATAGTGATGTCTATGCTAATATTGAAAAATAAACGGATCAAGAAAAGTGACATTAAAAAAGCATCGAAAAAAGTGTCACCTTTGTCACCTTTTGGGAGATACAAGTTGGCTAACAGCCATAGGCTAAAGGCTAATAGCTAATATATGTCACTTTTGTCACTTTTTATTAATATCTAATTGAATAACAACTATAATATAAAAAATATGGACAGACGAAATTTTTTAAGAGCCATTGCTCTTACAGGTGCTGCCGTTACATTGAAGGCCAGTGGAAACATAGATATATTGAACCAGACTGTTAATGACACATTATCAGGGAAAGCAGTAGATATGGTTGCTGTAATGGGTGGAGAACCGGATGTTATGTTCAGACGTGCTATTACTGAACTGGGAGGCATGAGTAAATTTATTAAGAAAGGACAGAAGGTTGTAGTAAAACCAAATATAGGATGGGATAAAGCTCCTGAACTTGCAGGAAATACAAACCCTAAACTAGTAAGCGAAATAGTTCGTCAATGTTTTGCTGCAGGAGCTAAAGAGGTTACTGTATTTGACCATACATGCGACGACTGGATAAAATGCTATAAAAACAGTGGTATTGAAGCGGCCGCGAAAGCTGCCGGCGCTAAGGTAGTTCCAGCTCATGAGGAATCGTATTACCGTGAAGTCGCTTTACCTAACGGAAAAAAACTGAAAAGTGCAAAAATACACCAGGCTATTCTGGATTGTGATGCATGGATCAATGTTCCTGTATTGAAGCATCATGGTGGAGCAAACCTTACAATGTCTATGAAAAATCTGATGGGGATTGTTTGGGACAGACGCATCTTCCATAGCACCGACCTGCAACAATGTATTGCCGACATTAATACATTACAGAAAAAGCCTGTATTGAACATTGTAGATGCTTACCGTATAGTAAAAACAAATGGTCCTCAAGGACGCTCTGCGGCAGATGTGGTTAATCCGAAAGGTTTATTTATTTCGCAAGATATAGTTGCTGTTGATACTGCAGCAACCAAATTTTTCGGTCAGGTGCGTGATATGCCTCTCGACCATGTAAAACATCTAGCGAATGGACAAGCTTTAAAATTAGGAACAATGGACATTGATAAGCTGAATATTAAGCGAATCAAATTGTAATTTAAGATCAACATAAGATGCTAAAAAAACTGCGGGTTATAATATCAGTGCTTCTTTTTGCATTGATAACATTTTATTTTCTCGATTTTGCTGCTCTAATGCCTGATAGTTTTCATGCATTGGCACATATACAATTTATTCCGGCTCTATTAGGGAAGAGCTTTATTATACTGGCAATACTTATTATACTTACTCTATTGTTCGGACGGGTTTACTGCTCTACTATATGTCCAATGGGCATTTATCAGGATATCGTAAGCTGGCTCTCAAAGAGAAGCACAAAAAAGAAAAAGCGATATACATATAGTAAGGCTAAAAATATACTGCGATGGTCGGTAGTAGTTGTCACTTTTGTCACCTTTTTTGCCGGATTCCCTGTATTATTGGGATTGGTTGATCCTTACAGCGCTTATGGCAGGATAGTAACCAATGTGTTCAAACCTGTATATATGGCTGGAAACAATGTATTAGAATCAATATTTACCAGCTTTGGTAATTATACTTTCTATAAAGTAGATGTAAGTATAATGAGCATATCTGCATTTTTTGTCGCTTTGGTTACATTTTTTGTCATAGGGTTTCTGGCATGGAAATATGGGAGAACATATTGTAATACCATTTGTCCTGTTGGTACACTACTTGGCTTTGTTAGTAAGTTTTCTCTATTCAAAGTTAGAATTGATAGTGAAAAATGCAATAGTTGTGGGCTCTGTGCTATGAAATGTAAAGCTTCATGCATAGACAGTAAAAATCAGACGATAGATTCGAGTCGTTGTGTGGATTGTTTCAATTGCCTGGGTAGCTGCTCTAAAAATGCGTTGAAATTTGCTCCTTATTCGAAAAGAAAAGTAAAAAACGTAACAGATGACAAAGCTGATACTAACAGAAGACAATTTTTGGCTACAGCTATTACAACCACGATAGCTGCTCCTGCTGTATTAGCACAGGATACAATAAATAACCTTAGTAATGAGGGAGAGCTTCGGGTGCGTCAAACTCCGGTTTGCCCTCCGGGAGCATTGAGTGCAGGCCATCTACTGCATCATTGTACATCTTGTCATCTTTGCATCAGTAGATGCCCGTCCAGAGTTATTAAACCTGCATTTATGGAATATGGACTTGGAGGGATTATGCAACCTGTGATGACCTACGAAAAAGGGTTTTGCAACTATAATTGTACTGTATGTGCCGATGTGTGTCCTAATCATGCTCTTACACCATTATCGATGGAAGAGAAGCATATGACACAAATTGGACGTGTAACCTTTGTTGAAGATATTTGCGTTGTACTTACCGAAGGGACAAACTGTGGAGCCTGTGCCGAACACTGTCCTACTCAGGCCGTAACGATGATTCCATATGAGGGACACGAAGGCCTTACTATTCCACATATAAATCCTGATATTTGTGTTGGTTGCGGAGGCTGTGAATTTATCTGTCCTGTAAGACCAAACCGGGCCATCTTTGTAGAAGGAAATAAAGTACATCAACAAAGAGCTGCTTTTGTTGATGAAAAGAAAGATGATATTGTTGTAGATGATTTTGGTTTCTGATTTTCACTATGTCGTTTTTTTACACATAATGAAAATTTCAAAGCTTTATCTTTGTTGTAAGTAAAAGATATAGTAATTATATAATTAATAAAACTTATGAAACTAAACGGTATCAGACTTCTTGTAAACAATTTCGACGAATGCTTTAAATTCTACTCTGAAAAAATGGGATTAAAAGTCACCTGGGGTGAACTAGGCGGATTGTATGCAAGTTTTGAGATCAGCAATGGTGAAGGACTCTCTATTTTCCCTTCTGACCTTATGGCACAGGCAATAGGAAATGATAATCTGGCTTTGCCAAGAGAAAGCAGGGAGAAAGTAGCTATCATTCTGGATGTGGAGAATGTGGATAAAAGCTATGAAGAGTTATCAGCAAGAGGTGTTACTTTTGTGAATAAACCTATGGATATGCCAGGATGGGGATGTCGGGTTGTACACCTTAGAGATACAGAAGGTAACCTTATCGAATTATGTGCCGCATTGCCAATTGAACAATGGGATAAGGACTTGCAAGAAGAAATGAAGAAATTTGAATAATAATGAAAAGTGGGTAGTTTCAAATGAAACTACCCACTTTCCCAGTGTCTATCATAGTTGCCTGAAAGTTATTTATTCGTCCTCGCTATAAGCAATTTCTCCATGTTGAGAGATATCAAGACCAATAGCCTCTTCTTCTTTACTAACCCTAAGACCGATTGTTTTATTTACAATGAAGAACAGGATAAATGTTAGAACCGCACTGTATATAATCGATGCACCAGTAGCCACTATCTGAATCCATAACTGATTCCAGTCTCCATATAATGCACCTTGCACACCATCTATCCCAGTAATAGCCTGAGTAGCAAATACGCCTGTCAAGATAGATCCGACAATACCGCCAACACCATGTACTCCAAAAGCATCGAGCGAATCATCATATTTCAGTTTAGGTTTTACATATGCTACCATAAAGAAGCAGACAAGTGCAGATATACCACCAATGGCAAAGGCACCTAAAACATCAGCTGTTCCTGCGGCCGGAGTTATTGCAACAAGTCCGGCAACTGCACCTGTACAAAAACCAACAATTGTAGGCTTCTTATACATAATCCATTCCATAGCCATCCAAATGACAGCAGCAACGCATGTGGCAAGATGAGTAACAAGGAAAGCGTTTGCTGCTAGCCCGTCGGCCGCCAAGCCACTTCCGGCATTGAAACCAAACCATCCGAGCCAGAGCAAAGCTGTTCCAATAAAGACAAAAGGAATATTATGTGGAGTGAATGGGTGCCCCATTGTTCTGTAGCCTTTGCGACGACCAAGCATTATAGCCATTACCAGTGCTGATATACCAGCATTAATATGTACAACTGTGCCTCCGGCAAAATCAATTGCGCCCATTTCCTGAAGCCAGCCACCACCCCAGACCCAATGAGCCATAGGATTATAGACAACTATCGACCAAAGAATTATAAATACCACATAACCCGAAAATTTAATTCTTTCAGCAAAAGCACCTATAATCAGAGCCGGGGTGATAACGGCAAACATACATTGAAAAACAGCAAACAGGATTTCCGGAATATTCCCTGCAGTCAGCGTATCCAAAGATAAACTACAGAGAAAAACTTTATCGAATCCTCCGATAATCGCTCCTAGCGAACTACCTGATTCCATATAGTCAGTACCAAAAACCCAACTATATCCAAAAGCTATCCAAAGTATACTGATTACTCCTGTTATAAATAAGCATTGCATGATAATACTTAAAACATTCTTTTGGCGAACTAAACCTCCGTAAAATAAGGCTAAGCCAGGAACTGTCATTAACATTACCAGTATAGTAGCTACAATCATCCATGCTGTGTTTCCTGAATCCAGAGCTGGCATCTCTTCAACAGCAGATATTTCTTCGACCATAGGGGATGTAACCGTGAGAGCTAGGGAGTCCGTCTTCACTGTGAGTGAATCTTGAGCCATTGCGGCTACAGGAAGAGCAAGCGTGATAGACAATAACACTAAATATTTAAACAATCTTCGTTTCATACCTTTTCTTTTTTTTACCTAACCAAACATTTTATACAATCTTTATTTCTCATCATCTTTGTCATACAGCGATTCATCTCCATGATCACCTGTACGGATACGTATCGACTGTTCGATACTTGAAACGAAAATACGTCCATCGCCACTCTCTCCTGTGTAAGCCGACTTTAATATGGCATCAATTGATTTTTCAACATTTATATTTCTCACTACAAATGATATATAAATCCGGTCTATAGCATTCACATCATAAGCTATGCCTCTAAAAATTAAACCTTGTCGGGCACTGCCTTGTCCTTTTACATCCCACCATGATAAAAAATCGATATCTGCTTCGTGTAATGCACAACGGACTTCATTAAACTTCGATTTTCGAATAATTGCTTCAATTTTCTTCATATTAATAATATTATTATAGTATATCTAATAGTTTTGATTATTGAATTGTAAACCCAAATACAAAATGTATATCTTCATGAGCCGTATTGCCTATTACTGTTGCAAAAACAGGTAAGGAATATGAATCTGTGATCTTAATACTTTTGGAAGCGTTCAACATTATTGATGTAAATTTAAATCCATTAGTACCATAGATAGAACTTTCCCATGGAGTAAAACCTGCTGCAATTCCCATATCTACTCCTTTTACCGAAAATGGGTAAGCAAACTCAATGTATGTGGAATAGGAATTATCTCCGTTTGCTTTTTTGTTCCCTTCACCTAGAAAGAAAGTATTCCATGTAACACTCAATGGAAATGATTCGGGTAATGTATACCCAAGAGTAGCTTCTAGCATATGTCCGGAATTGTCCCCTTGCGGACTGCTAAAGTAACGATAGGCACCTTCTCCATCCCACCAATAATCTGTAGCAGCAATCTTAAAACCACTAAATTCGTAGGAAGCACTAAAATCAACTTCCTTTGTTCCTGCATTTCCTAAATCCGTAGAGCCCCATACTCCTAGTGTAAAACCTTTCATACTAGCACTTAATGAAGGCTGAGCACTAGCTCCTGCAGTTTTATTTCCACGCCAAACATACGAACTGACCAAATCTGCGCTAAGATCAATTTCAATATCAGACTGTGCACTTAATCGATTCAAAGAAAAGAAACTAATAAATGCGATAACCAAACAAACTCTCTTACCTAAAGCATACATAATCTAAATATTTAAAGATGTTAAATTTAATATTTACTATACTTTTTCATAGCAAATAAACCATACAAAAATCATTTTGATTTATTTGAGAACAAAAATATGTCATTTTATTTTATAAACCAAATAAAAAATTACAAAAATTTAATAGAGATTTGTTATCACAAACAAAATGATATAATAAGTTACTCTTAGCCTTCAATTTGACAATAAAAAAAATGAGGACTAAAAAATAATTTCTAGTCCTCATTATAGATAAAGTATAAATTTATTCTTTCACTTTTCTTCTTCTTTTATATTCATAAAACGCCACAATCAATGCTAATATACATATCAATATATATAAATCCGGTTCAGACATACGTTGGGTTTCATCATTAAGATCCAAAACTCGATTTCCGGACAAAGCTTCCTCTTGTTTTCTTTTTAACATAATCTTTTGCGATTGAGTTTCAACAACAATATATGACGTTAAAGGTGTCATTATTTTAGACTTAAAACTATTCTTTACCAGATTAAGCCATTCATTATCTGCAGTCTCAGGATAAAGAGATTGCAACATCCATTGCCCTTGTAGCATCAACCCCGTATTCCAACTCCCTACTTCAATACCATCTGAAAAGTTATTTAACGTTTTATCTTTAGTATTTAGAAATACTGAAGGCTGACTATCATCGGGGAGATAAACCTGTGGATTACTAAGTGATGGCCATGCTTTTACTGTTGGTTGATCTACATATTTAATATCATCTTGTACAACTTTCAAACCTGATAGCCAATGATGCCCTCTTAACACCCTATCCGATAGAGAATAAAATAAATTAGTCTCAGGCATAGTAAACAGAAGATCTCCAAAGCCATCTAATAAGATTGCCTTCTCAATATTATAGCTAACAATTACTATTACTGGATATTTATCTTCAGATTTAGAATAACTGTCAAACATTACTTTTTTTACTGCTCTGTCTAAGAAAAAACCTCCTTCAAAAGATTGTTCTTTCAGTGTCTTTTCCCAATCACTCCCTAGTGCCGATGTCTTTACATAGGTATTCGTATATGATATTCTGGCATCTTTTCTATCAATTAGATTCTTATCGAGCAAATTATTGATTTCTACAATATAATCGTTTGCATAATTTTCATCATTAGGATTATCAAATATACGTCCTCCCATTTCAAACTCTGACTTATTGCCCGAAGTATCTACTATAAAATGATAATAAGGAGTACGCTTTACTGTAGGTAGCTTCTCTTTATCCTCTGCCGATAAATACATTACGCCCTCTTTATCTACAGATTTATTAGAATTAAGCTGTACCTGAGTATCTCCCAAATTTAGTATATGGCCATCTATTTCTATTTGTACAGGCTCCTTATGAGTAAACTCTATACCAGTATACCTTGTTTCATATTTTTGAAAAGGAAACACTTTAAATTCTATCCTGTTTCCTGATAAATAGCGTAACAGACCCGGATCACGATTTACATTGCGAATACTATTGAAAACCCATGTAGCGGCTCTTTTTTCTGCTAAGATTCCCATTTCTTTCACATCTCCTACATATAGATAATAATCACTAATCCAACATCCTACAGGCAAATCAAATTGTGTGATATATTCCGCATTCCATAAAGGAGTATCGCCATTTTCGATAGATATATCTATCCAGCTTACCCATGCTTTTTTCGCTGTATCATATTTACTTGTATGCTTTATATCCGAAATTCTAATATCAACCTTTCGCTCTACATCCTGAGCTCTATTCCGACTAGATGAATAAATTTTCGATCCTTCAAAAAGATTCTTTATCATCTTTTTCTTCTCTGTAGATACACTCATATTATCAAGTACCAGCCATTTATAATATCGAGATAGGTATGGTGTTGTATTAATATTGCTTGAAAAGAATGACCTATGGGTTTTACTATCTATTACATTCAATGTCTTCAAAACTGAGCGTGAACTCAATTTATATTCTTTTGTATAATCAGGACTATACAGATATTCCAATGTCTTGTGAAACATCTTCTTGTCACTTATATATGAAAATGTAACAAAAAGGGGAATAACTGTTAATGATACTATAAACATCATATATAGATATACCTTCTTATACTTCTTCGCCAAAAATCTGAAATCTTTATTTAACTCCTTCACATGAATCATCAACAGTACTATTGGAGTAAGCATTAATAAGCCTGCACCAAATATAATTATTGCAAACAGTGATAATGGAAGATACGGAATCATTACAAAAAAGAAATAGAGTGTATATACAAAGGTTACACTTCTTCCGACAAATAAAAATAACCTGTATTTATAATTTTCATTTGAAGGCAGACAAAGAAAGATACTGTTTATCACTGTCCAACAATAGAAATATGCATCCGAAAAATCCCCGAAAATATTATCCATAGAATAGTTCAACACCAACCCAGTTAAAGGAAAAAGGAGAGAGACCGGGATCAACCAAAACAATGATGATTCAGAATAAGTATTTTTACGAGACATCAACACATAGATAAACCTAAAGATAAAAAACAGAAAAATGACTATACCTATTATCATCATTATAAAAAATGGATGCTCCGATCCACTTCCATTCCATAGTGGAGATATCATAACCCCCAACATGTAAAACATGATAGGTATGGCTAATGCACAAACAAAGCTCTTCCAAGCTTTTTCTTCTTTATTTAACGGAGTTATGCGTATTACTAACAGAAAAAGCAAGTATAATAAAGTAGGTATAACAAAAGTACCTCCATAGAGAAAGCGATCGGATGATACAATCCAGTTAGGAACATCGAAGCCACACATCTTATCTTGATATTCATAATATACATATACGAATATCAGGTGAACAACAAAGGATACAATACAGTATATAAGATCAATGCGTCGTTTATTTATCAATTGATATATTGCATACACTACATTTCCAATCAATAACATAGATAAAGCAATGAAAAATTTTTGCCATATAGATAGTATATCTTCTGACAAAAAACTTTTTACAACTTTATATTCATTCCATTCCAGAACAAAAAAAATGATAAGTGGCAAAGTATTTATTAAAAACAGCCATTTGGGATTAAGTAGTTTCTTCATTTATGTGTAGTTTTTTAATTACCTGATTTATCATAAAATATAATAGAATCAAAAAGAACAGATAGACAAATATGCCTTCGGCCTGGTGCAACCATTCATCTTTTGGGTCAATAGCTATATTGATATTATTATCCATTATCGTTAGATAGCCTACAATACGCGAAACATTCGCTATTATAGTTGTAGCATAAGCAATTAATACTGATAAAGGTATCACAAGCCAATTCCTTACAATTCCTGATTTTAGCAAAACAAAAGATACCATCAAAAAACAGATGAGTAAAAAATTGAAACCTGAACAAGACTTATCTATTACTATGTTCAATTGAGAGAAGTAATACCCAATATTGCTCTTATATATAGATTTTGCTCCTGTGAAAACCTCTAGAATAGCATCAGTAGGTGCTATAAGAAAACGGATATCATCCACTTCCATAAAGCGAAACAGGTATTTACTTAAAGCAAACAGCAGAAAACAAATTATAAATACTAATATCCTAAACCTCATAAAAGAACTTTGAAAAACAAAGTAAATAGATTTAACAATAATATCCAACTATTAAGCTGAAAAATTATACATTAATTCTAATAAAGTTTTTACTTATTAATAATCAAGATTGTCGAAAAAAGATTCATAAATCCTCGGAGGGATTGGATTATCATAAAGCTCTTCTTCTTGCGCCAAATATCCTGTAACCTGATCAAAAATAAATCTCTTGAATTGAACATCATCTTTTGATAATCTCACTCCCCATTGTCCGGTTTCCGGAGTATACCAAAACCTATAAGTTAGATTTCTTGCTTCATATGAATTCGTGTTATAGTAACCACATTGCTCCAGATATTTCAAAACATCATTATAATCAAATAAGTGACATTTCTGGGTATAATCTACTATCATTTGTCTCCCATTTCGGTCACATTGCAACCATTTCCCTACTCTAACCTGTAATGGCATACATACTCCTTTCTGTTTCAAATTTCCATTAGGATAAAATTCTTTATATACCATATAGATAAATGGAGCCGGAGCAAATTCAAAAACTTCTATATTTGAGTTCTTTTCATATGAAGCTATACGAACCTTTGTTCCATCAGTCTTTGTATAAGTATAATTAAGGATTTTTCCTTTATACTTATTACGGATCGTGTTCACATCAAATTTTTCATATCCTATTAAAATTCTTTTACCTGGATATACCTCGGTATAAGTTTGCGCTGCTAATGGTAATAGGAAACCTGTAAATGATAAGAAAAAAGCAGCTACTAAATGCTTTAGAACATTCATAGCGTTGTGAGTAATTTTGTCTTCTTTTTAAAATTTGTCTTCTAAAGGCAAATGTAGTAAAAAATATATCTAAAAAAGTTAATAATAAGTAGAGATATTCTCGTTATAGATTTTATTTATATAGTTATAATTCAACTAAATAGATATTAAAATAAAAAAACCGGTTTATAGATTATATAAACCGGCCATATTACGAATAAATTAAATATCAATCTTCCATTTCTTGTTCATAGTCATAAACTACAATTGGAGTTTTCGGTCTATATATTTCCATTTCCGAAACTTCGCCAGTAGCATCATCAAACATATAATGCTTCTGGTCTCCATCTTTAGAAGCTCTTACAGACCACTTACCTGGAGAATGACTAAAGACCAAAGACCATACATTTTCTTTATCATCTGAATTATAATAGCCTTCCGATTCTAGAAATTCCAAAATTCCATTATAACCAAAGCCGCTACGATTCATCTCATAATCAACGATAGAAGCTTCTCCAGCTTCATCAAATTCGATCCATTTGCCTACCCTAACCTGATTAGGTAAAACAACACCTTTCTTTTTAAGTTTTCCATTTGGATAAAATTCTTTGTATAAAGCATGAACATAAGGTGCTGGAAATGTTTCGTAAACCTCCACTTCTGTACCTCTCTTATAAGATAGATAACGAATACTTCCACCCTCTGACTTATCATAAGAATATTCGAGAAGACTTCCCTTAAATTTATTTCGGACTAAATTCATATCAAATTTCTCATATGCAATCTCATATTTCATATCAGGGTATACTGATACAATTTCAGTTTGAGAAAATAAGGGAGAAGAAGAACAAAATAGTAAGAATAATACTAACAAATAATTTCTAGACATTTTCATAATAAAGTAGTTTTGTGTTTTGTATTTTCAAAATTAATAAAAAACATACAGAATATACATAATTTAATCCGTTGTTTTTAGCTCCTTTTACTAATTTTGTCCCAATTTTCACCAATATATTCATGAAAAAGTATATCCTACCCTCTATAGATAAAGATTTCGAGACAATAATACTTGCTGATGGAGAGTTTCCTTCCCATCCTTTTACGTTGTCTATATTAAACAATTGTAAATATCTCGTTTGTTGTGATGGAGCTGTAAACAACTTAGATAAAATAAGCAAACAACCCGATGCGATTATAGGTGATTGTGACTCTTTATCTACCGAAAACCGCAACCGCTTTGCTAACATTATCCATTATATACCTGACCAAGAAACGAACGACCTGACCAAAGCTGTCCATTATTGTATAAATCAAGGACGAAATAATATCACTATATTAGGAGCCACAGGCAAAAGAGAAGATCATACAATAGCCAATATAAGCCTGTTATGTGAATATATGGAGGATATTACTGTAGAGATGATTACTAACTATGGTGTATTTACTCCAATAAGAAAAACTTCTGTTTTCGAAAGTCGCCCTAAACAGCAAGTATCCATATTTTGTATCGACCAATCACCTATTACCTCATATCACCTACTATACCCTATAGAGAACAAAGTGTTTACCAACTGGTGGCAAGCAACTCTGAATGAAGCTGAAGGTAATGAATTTACAATAAAAACTTCTGGTAGAACAATTATATATAGAGCTTTTTTATGACATTTTTGCTTTATATGCCATAGCATAAAAGCGTATCTGTTTTATCATAGATACGAGTCCGTTAGAACGGGTTGGCGACAAATGCTCCCTCAGGCCTATCCGATCCACAAAATATAAGTCTGCATCTATTATTTCATCTGGTGTTCGCCCCGATAACACTTTAATTAGTAAAGCTATAATACCCTTTACTATTACAGCATCACTCTCGGCCCTAAATACGATCTTACCATCTTCATAATCAGCCTGTAGCCACACACGACTCTGGCATCCTTCTATCAGGTTGTTTTCGACCTTATATTTGTCATCAAGTTTTTCCAAAGAATTTCCGAGTTCGATCAGAAGTGCATAACGATCCATCCAATCATCAAACATAGAAAATTCTTCTATTATTTCGTCTTGTACTTCGTTTATTGTAGCCATTTTATTTTTCTTTATAAACAACCTCCAATACAGTTTGTCCCACTGCCTTTAATGTTTCTTTGCTGATATTACTCATATCATCTTTCTGTGTATGCCAATATGCACCAAAGTTATGAGGTGTACTCTCATCATATTGAATTATATCTACACTTGGTATACGACGAACCTGATTTACTGGTATATGGTCATCCATAATAGAACTACCTTCCATATTCACAAAGTATTTACCATTATTAAGTTGTCCTGCTGTGCCCCATATTTTCTCCACTATATTTTTAGCATAATGAAGTGAAAATTGTTCCTTTGCAAAAATAGAGTTCGGAGCACCAACCATATCAAGTAATATACCAAATCTAGCTTTATAATCTTTCACATGTGGATTTTTCGCCCAATACTGAGAACCCAGACACCACCACTCTCCCACAGGCTGATTTTTTTCAAATTCTGGAGTCCCATAATCTTCAGCATCAAAGAAAATAATATCAACACCTACAGCCGGATCCTTTGCTTGTAGCGCACGCGCCACTTCTAATAATACACCAATTCCACTTGCGCCATCATTTGCTCCTAATAAAGGTTTATGATGATTTGCAGGATTAGGATCACGATCAGAAAATGGACGGGTATCCCAATGGGCAAAAAGCAAAACCCTGTTTTTCTTATCCAATCCGTATGACCCGATAATATTACGTGCATTCAGCTTTGTTCCGTTATATGCAGTTACTACCATCTTTTGCTCTTGTACATCGGCACCAAATCTTTTAAGTTCAGCAACCAGATAATCACCACAGGCTATATGCTCTTTTGTATTAGGAACACGAGGGCCAAACGCAACCTGCTTATCAACAAAATAGTAAGCACTGTCGGCATTAAAGTCTGGAGAAATTTTCTCATATGAAGAAACTACCGGAGTAGATTGACCTTGTGTAGTTTTCTTACATGAGCATGCAACTAAGCTCAATGCAGCAACAGATACTATTATATTATATTTTAAATTCATCTTGTATAATTTTGAGGTAAAGATAACAATTTAATGTTGTTTTTTAGGTTTAAAACCATCCTGTAATGTTTTACCCCGAGGTTCTATAGTCGATAGTTCCGGGCCTCTGGTATGCCCTGTTAGCGGCTCTGACGAGCCTCCTGGAAATACATCATAGCAAATTCCCTGTCTTTTATCAGACGTAATAAATAAAGTAATATCACCCATTTTATATTCACTATACTCTTGTGGTACATGTCTGGCTTCAGCCTGATCTTTCGAACTATATGGAATATAAAGAGCTGAATAGAATGGTGTACGGCCCTCTTTTACAGAAGTAGGATATAATAATAAATAATAATTAAAAATACGTTTAAACGAGGACAACAACATTACAGATGCAAAAAGAACAATAACTATATTTGCCAACTTTGGATAAAAATTCTCTTTATTGGATAAAACAACAGAGATCATCAAAAAAGTCATTCCAAAGAATGCTCCATTAGCAAATCTGAAATCCGGAGCTAAAGCATACCAATAGATTGTATATATCAGTAACGCAATATACATCCAATAATAGCTTTGTGGCAGATATTTCTTTTTTATCGTTTTATATCCTATTACAAATGGCGAAACAAGAGTAACCAGACACATTATCATCATAATTACAATTGTCATTAGAAACAATTTATTTGTTCCGAATCCCCATTTCATAAAATAGCCAAAGGTTACAAAATCATTAAATCCTCCCCGGGCAAATACAGATATACCTAATGATTCGAAATCCACAACTTCTTTATCCAATTTCCAATCAAAAGAAAAAACATCAATTGCCGATAACGGATATAACAAATAACCTGTAATTATAACTGTACGGCTTATCCATGGAACAATTACAATAAAAGCTAAAACAATGAATGTAAATAGAGTATTATAATCTTTCCTCTTCAAATAATAAACCAATACTCCCAAACTTACTATACAAATAGGTGCAGAAGACACCTTAAATGTAAAAAGCGAAACCGGTATTAAGAAATACAGCAAACTACTATTTTTGAAAATATCCGGATATAAAACCAAACGGGCAACAAGATAAAAAACAAAAACATTTGGAATAATATCTGTTGATGAGTCAGTTATATAATCAATATTTACAGCAAAGAAAAAGAAGAAAAGAACTAATAATATAATCCGTTTCAACTCAAAATTGCTTCTTATCAATTCTGCAAAAATCCATAATAATACAAGTAGAACCGGTACAGATTGAAAAGTATAAATAGCTTCACCAAAAAGAAAACGGAAAGTAAATACAGCGCTTACCAACAAAAAGTTAGAATTAAAGCCAAAACGACTCTCTATATTAGCCACACCCGGCACAACAGCAAACTCTTCATTCCATCTGATATTCTGATAATGATAAAAGACTGCATCAAAAACATGAGCAGCCCAACTCATATAAATCAGAAGAGCAAAAACTGAAACACCTATAAATACCCAATTCTTTTTCGAAATTCCAGAAGTTATCTCCTGAATTCTTTGATGGATTGCTGTCACTCTTTCTTTGTTAGCCAACCAATAAATACATGCTATTCCAATAAATGCAAATAACAAATAATGATTTGATGGCAACCACAAAGAAGTCATAGAGAGTATGGCAGCAATAGCACATGTCCCCAATAAAAATGAATCGACAATATTATATTGTTCATTTTTTTTGCATATATAATTCAGTAACGATATCAAAATATCGCCGAACGAAATAACAACAAAAGATATTACAATCCACGAAAAGAGTACAACAAGCATAATCTTATAAAAATAAAAAAGTGACAAAAGTGACACTTTTTATAGTTCTTACTAGGTGTTACTTTTTTGACAAAGATATTAATCTTATTACATAGATAAAGTTATTATTTAATAACCTCCCTAAACAAGAAATTGTTTAATTTCCACAAAAGAGGAAATTAAACAATCTCATTTATATTCACTTATTTATATTATGCGTCAATCTTAGCATAAGTAGCATTTTCTTCAATAAACTCACGACGAGGAGCAACTTCTTCACCCATCAGCATAGAGAAGATATGATCAGCCTCTGCTGCATTATCTATAGTAACCTGACGTAACGTTCTATGTTCCGGATTCATGGTTGTATCCCAAAGCTGAGATGCATTCATTTCTCCAAGACCTTTGTAACGTTGCGTATGAATTGAGTTTTCATCTCCATCTCCATATTTGTCAATAAAAGCACGACGTTGTCTGTCATCCCAGCAATATTCTTCAACTTTTCCTTTTTTACACAGATAAAGAGGAGGAGTTGCTATATATACATATCCCTTCTCCAACAGAGCTTTCATATGACGGAAGAAGAAAGTAAGAATCAATGTTGCAATATGACTACCATCCACATCGGCATCGGTCATAATTACAACTTTTTGATAACGAAGTCTCTCCAGATTCAATTCTTTCGAGTCTTCTTCTGTACCAATAGATACGCCAAGTGCAGTATAGATATTCTTTATTTCGTCGCTTTCCAATACCTTATGAGGCATTGCTTTCTCTACATTCAGAATCTTACCACGTAGAGGAAGTATCGCCTGAAATCCACGGTCGCGGCCTTGTTTCGCAGTACCACCGGCTGAGTCCCCTTCGACAAGGAATATTTCGCATATCTGAGGATCTTTGCTCGAACAGTCTGCAAGTTTACCAGGAAGGCCACCACCCGTAAGAGGAGACTTACGCTGCACCATTTCGCGAGCTTTACGTGCAGCAGCACGCGCAGTTGCAGCAAGTATAACTTTTTCAACTATAGTTTTAGCTTCCTTCGGATGCTCTTCAAGGAAATGTCCTAAAGCCTCTCCTACTGCCTGATCTACAGCTCCTATAACCTCGTTATTACCTAATTTGGTTTTTGTTTGTCCTTCAAATTGCGGTTCAGCAACTTTAATAGACACTACAGCCGTCAGACCTTCACGAAAGTCATCTCCACTGATCTCCACCTTTACTTTCTCAAGCATTTTCATATCTTCGGCATACTTTTTTAAAGTACGGGATAATGCTCTTCTGAAACCTGTAAGGTGAGTACCTCCTTCAATAGTGTGAATGTTATTTACATATGAATAGACATTCTCATTATATGAAGTGTTATAGGTCATTGCTACCTCTACAGGAACACCTTGTTTTTCAGTTGTAATATGAATTACATCTTGTATCAAAGATTCCTTAGAAGCGTCTATATAGCGTACAAATTCCTGCAATCCTTTTTCGGAATAGAAAGTATCCGATTTATAGGTTCCATCTTCTCTCTTTTGACGTTCATCAGTAAGAGATAGACGAACTCCTGCATTCAAAAATGCCAATTCGCGTAAACGGGATGCTAATGTATCATATTTATATTCTGTAACAGTGAATATTGTATCATCCGGTTTGAATGTGATTATAGTACCACTATCAGATGTCTGCCCCTTTTTTTCCACAGCAGTTAATGGTTTACCACAAGAATAATCCTGTATATACACATATCCTTGTTTATGCACTTCTGCTCTTAAGTGTGTCGAAAGAGCATTCACACATGATACCCCAACACCATGAAGTCCCCCGGATACTTTATAAGTACCTTTATCGAATTTACCTCCGGCATGCAGTACCGTCAATACAACTTCCAATGCAGACTTATTCTCTTTTTCCATAATATCGACAGGGATACCACGCCCATTATCTTTTACGGTTATAGAGTTATCTTCATGAATAGTAACCTTTATATCATCACAATAGCCTGCCAAGGCTTCATCTATAGAGTTATCAACAACCTCATAGACCAAATGATGCAATCCTTTTTCACTTATATCACCGATATACATCGCTGGTCTTTTCCTCACAGCCTCCAGACCTTCAAGTACTTGAATATTCTGGGCCGAATAAGACTCACTGGCAATCTTTTGTTTTTCTGTCATCTTTGTATTTTATTGTTTATAAGGCAGATAACCTTATCTGTTTTGCGTTTAAAAATCTAACAAATATACGATTTTTTATCGAAAAAAACAAGAAAAAGAAAGGTGGATACTACCACCTTTTCATTACTTTATTGATTAGTTTTTTGATCTTTAACAATGACTTATATTCTTTATATTTTTTATCGGAGATAAATCCGTATTTGTGTTGAATTTCATAATAATCTGCATAAAAATCAAAGTATGAAGAAGAAATTCCCCCTAGTCGGAAGTTTGAAATCACAACATCCACCTCTTCCAGTTTTACTCCTTTACTCACACATCTGCAAATAAAATCGTAATCAGCCAAAACTTTAACTCCTAAATCAAAAGCTCCATACTTCTCATAAACGGCTTTTGATACAAAAAATGTGGAATGAGGCAAAACACTCTCATGTATATAAGCTGCACCCCGGCGCTGTACATTAAATATTTTGTCATCCATCCATACTCTTTCTATCCCATAGAGCATGGAATTACTCTTATCTACCTTTCCATCAGCAAACCTATTCCACATCACTTCTAGCGCATTATCTTCATACCAGTCATCCGAATTGGTAATTCCAATAAGCTCTCCTTCTGCTTGAAATATACCTTTATTCATTGCATCATAGACGCCTTTATCCGGTTCGCTTATGATTTTTACAGTTACACCTTTTTCCTGAAAAGCAGGAATATAACTTCTTATTTTATCTAATGTTTTATCTTTCGAAACTCCATCTATAATGATATATTCGAAATCAAAAAATGTCTGCCTCAGAAGAGCATTAATAGTTCCTTCTATTGTATTTTCCGAATTGTAAGTAGGTGTTATTATTGATATTTTAGACATATTCTTTATTTATAATCGCACGAAAAAATACAAAATAATTCATTAATTAAAGAACAAATATACTTATCAATTTTCCATAATCAAATTATAAGCCTTATTTACTTTCTTCGCATTTTTCTCGTTAAGTTCTGATATTAGAACTCCCCAAATCGTATCGATACTTATTCTTTCAATTAAATTATTACCTATCAGACCTGATAAATCTCCTCTATAAACAACATGTATAATATTCCGACTATAGCTATCCCCTAAATTTGTATATACATCCGTATTTGCAATAAAAGTATCTATCGCAGTTAAAGTAATTAAAGATCCATCCCTCATTTTCAATTGTAACTGAGAGTCTTTATTTATTCTATTTATATTACGATTATATATTTTTAAATGAAAAAAAACAGTATTATCTTCTTTTCTCAACATAAAGTAAAAAGTAGAATTTCCTTTATTCGGCAAAAGATATTTACCATCAATATTAGACCAGGATGTTGCAGAAATAGAACCTCCTGTAAATGGATTTATTTCCTTATTTTCCACAGACTGTGCTCCAATAAATAATGGCAACAAATATAACGTAATGAAGAAGACTATCTTTTTCATATATAATCTGTTTTAATTATTATACTAATATAATAAAAAAGATAAATCAAAAAAAAGAGGTTCATCTTTATATTTCTATATTGATGAACCTCTTCTGTT
>USOX01000012.1 GCA_900556485.1 uncultured Dysgonomonas sp. | reverse complement strand
AACCAATCTCAGCCGAGACACTTAGTGGTATACTTTTCAATTACTAAGTGGACTACTTTTCGATTATTATTTACATTATCTTTTTCATATCACTTCTTCTAATTTTGATTTACTAAGGTCAATGTTGTTTTTCTCAAATTCAAGTAATTCATCCGTTTTATTTTCAGCATTGGGAAGTTGATATTTATTTTCGATACGGGTTTCCAGCAATCTCATATCTTCATCCATTTTCATATTGGTTACTTCTGCATAAATCTGGGTGGTTTTTATGCTTCTATGCCCCATAGTCCGGCTCAATGTCTCAATCGGAACACCATTCGACAGGCAAATTGTGGTAGCCCAGCTATGGCGGGCCATATGGAATGTAAGAGGGCTTTTAAACTTGTAGAACTCCTGAAGTGTCATAAGATGTTTGTTCATTGTCGTATAACAGAAAAAGTCGAAAACCTTATCTGTATTTTTCTTCCCCTTAAAATTGTCTATAATAGACAATGGAATGTCTAACAGAGGAATATAGCATTCCGTTGTAGTTTTTGTCCTCTCTTTAAAAATCCAAGTGTGCCCGTCTTTATCCGTTCTAATATCAGACCATTTCAGATTGTAAATATCGATATAGGCCAACCCTGTGAACGTTGCAAAAATAAATAAGTTCCTAACCTTATTTACGTTTTTTACAGGGTGGGGTGTTGTTAGTATCGTATTCAGGTCTTCTCTTGAAATCCAACGACGGGACGATTTTCTTCCATCAGCATAAAACCGCCTGATAGGGTTACGATAGATAATTTCCTTATTGACCGCCCGTTCGACAGTATGCTTCAAAAAGCGAACATAATTCTGAATGGTATAAGTTGAGAAATTACGGACAGTTAGCAGGTAAAAATGATAATCTTCCATAAATTGCTTATTGATTCGGGAAAACGGAATATCATCAAGACCATATTTATATTTTAGAAAATCTCGGATTACATTATAGGCGTTTCCATACCTGTAATAAGTCTTTTGAGCATGGGTAATGCCTATGCTGCTTTTTATTTCTTCTTTCATCAGCCCAAATTCTTTCAGAAGTGTAACCTCGTTCGTCCCTATGCCTTGAATAGCATTTTTAATTCCCTCTGCTGTGACATATCCACTACGTTCGATGTCTCTTTGGTAATATTGTTCTATATCTGTTTTGAGTTCTTCCAGCCGGATGTTGATGCGTTTGCATTCGTTCCCCTTTCCCGAACAACAACCTTCTTTTGGGTTCCAGAATTTTGGCTCAATTTCTTCTTTGACGCTAAATTGTACAACCTTTCCATCAATGGTGATCCGCCCCATAATTGGGCATTTCCCATTCTTTTTTATTTTCAGCCTGTTGATATAGAATAATATATTAAATGTGCTTCGCATGATTTTCTGTTTTTAGTTGATTAAAATGTACTTACCATTTATTTTCTCCGATAATACCAGAATATCTTTTAGGATTTTGTCTGTGGATACTTCTGCATACGTTTGTGTAGTTGTAATATCCTGATGCCCTAACATTTTACTGACCGTTTCAATCGGAACTCCCTCAGACAGGGTAATTAAACTGGCAAATGTATGGCGGGCTACATGATACGAGAGATTCTTATTCAATCCACATTGCTTATCAATCTTTTTAAGCTGATAAAGAACAACAGGATAAGCGGGCACAGGAAATACTTTCCCATCTGTTTTATGATTTCGATACTTCTCAATCAAGGAAAGAGGTATTTCCATTAAACGGATACTTGATGCACTTCCGGTCTTTTGGCGGTGAGTCATAATCCAATAGCTTCCATCTTCCTGTTTGACTATATTTTCATAAGTAAGATTCTTCACATCAATATAAGCCAGCCCACAGAAGGTCGAGAATACGAATATATCACGTACAATTGTTCTTATCTCATTGTCAAATTCTTCCGCCATAATCTTTTCCAATTCTTCCCTGCTAATATTCCGGTGTTTTATTTCAGGGGATTCCAGCTCATACGAGAAGAAAGGGTCTTTGCCAATGATACCTTCATCTATAGCATCTGATATAACTTCCCGCATACGGTTGATAGCTCCGACAGTGGTTCTTACGGATAATTTTCGGGTAATACGAAGATAATGGACATATTCTTCAATAAAGGAATAGTTCAGGGCTTTGAATGAAATATCATCCAGTTTGTACTTCTTCTGGAGGAATTCGACCAATAAGGAATGGTAATATCTAAAGCCTGTCAATGTACTTACGGCTCTATCTTTACCTACACGGACTGCAAACTTATCAATCATTTTTGCCATATAGGCACAAAGAGATTCCTGCGCCTTGGCAATTCCTTGCACGATGGTTTTCAAATCAAGAGCAGTAAAATCCCGTCCGAGGCGTAATGCCTCGTTATAGCGGGAGTGGATGAGTAGGTTTACTTTTTCTATCTGTTTATTTACATCATTGGCAAAACTGCTTTTCCCTTTTAGTCTTCCAGCTTTAGCATCCCATAGTTTTGGGTCGGCATCAATTTTCAGGCTGAATTGAGCCATTGTTTTACCTACATGGATTCGTCCCATAACGGGACAAAGGTCATTTTTCTTCTTTTGATTCTTTTTCAGGTAAAATAATACCTTTAACTCTTTTGCCATAACACTCATTTTTTAGTTTTAAAATTACTTTCAAATGAGTAATTTGAGTTATGAAAAATGGGCGGTCAGGTATCAATGTGCCAAGTGTGGAAATTATTTTGGCATGAATCGCATCGATTTGCACAATCAGTTAAATTTCAACCTTATAGATAGTATTTTGCCGCATTCTGCGCTACCAAAAATAGGTAATGATTTGGTAACGGAAAAGCAACGAAAACTACTGGTTTTTGCGCTTTTGGGATTAAGACAGGTTCGGACAACCACTACATATCAGGCTAAATATCAACGGGTTCATCCTTTTTCGCATTTAATCACTTTTTTGTAGGATTCATGTTACAAAGATAAATATACACCTTGGAGCAAAGTTCTGGTGTGGGCATTACTTATCTCACTGATAGCACTTGCAATACTGAGGTATATACGAAAAAGCGAGGGCGGATTCGACGACTTTCTGGTGTGGATATATATGGTTGTATTTATGCTGGTCTGTTGTATCGAAATCGGCATCGGCTATATAGCCTATCATGGTTACGAGATTTACTTCTTCGGGCTTAACCAGCCGTCGGACAGTATAATGAAGGATATTTCGATGGTGGTAACTACAGGTTCTATTTTTATTTTCCTTGTTTACAATCAGTTAAAATCACTGCTGAATCTATTGTCCGATCTGGAATACAATTCGAGCAGTGTAAGCTACACCCTCTATGTAGTAGCAACCATTGTGGGGCTGATAGGAGGATTGATCGTTCATATTTTCTATCCTCAATATCTCAACTATGTTATTATCGGGTGGGGGATATGCACTGTTATACAAGTGATAATGATAATGAAGGCTACTTCGCCTCAGATTGGTTATGGTATTTGCATTTCGCTGGTGCTGATAGTGGGTTCGCTCACCTGTATAGGTATGACCGTACTTCTTATCTGGGCTTATCTGGCAAACAGGTTGTTGAAGCTGGTAACAAAGTTTGATATAGATATAGACTTTCTTGTAGGTGATGAATGATTGAAATTATTCAAACAAATCGTTCCTTACTTCTTCCTCATCTACTCTGACCAGTACTTTGTCGATGCGTACGCCATCCATATCGATGATTTCGAAGTTGAATCCCTGCCACGAGAGCCTCTCTCCGGTTTTGGGCATATGTTCCAGCTTTTCGAGGATCAGTCCGCTTAGTGTATTGTAGTTATACTCGGTGGAGAGGTATTCTTTGTCGAAAAAATCAAGGAAATCATAAAACGGACATTGCCCGTCTACTGCCCAGTTACCATCCGACAATTGAATGATATATTCCTCTTCGCCTATTTCGGGCAGTTGACCGATAAGGGCTTCCATAATATCTTTCAGGGTTACTATACCTTGTACTATTCCAAATTCATCGGTTACAATTCCATATTTGGAACGGGTAGTTTTAAACTGTTCCAATGCTTTATATACGCTTTGGTTTTCGTCGAGGTAATTAGCCGGTTGTAAAAGTTTTTCGAGCGAAAAGTCTTCATTATATATATTCCCGAACAGGTCTTTGAGATACACAACACCCAGTATATTATCTACTTTTTTTGATATTACAGGATAAGCATTGAATAAATTCTGTTGTACCTTCTCACGTATACGGTCGTTGTCGTCGTGAATGTCGAGCCACAATAATTCGTTGCGGTGTGTCATTATAGAACCTACATTGCGGTCGCCCAGATTGATAACACGCTCTACAATATCGTGTTCTACCTCCTCTAACTCCCCGTTGTCGAAGCCCTCCCTCACAATAGCAATAATCTCTTCTTCTGTTACTTTATTATCCTCAACAGCACTTTGCCCGAACAGCCTCATAACAAATGAAGTACTCTTGGCAAGTAACCAAACCATAGGGGCAGCGATTTTCGAAAGCAGATTCATCGGTTGGGCTACCAGCTTCGAAATACGTTCAGCCATTCTCATGCCTAAGCGTTTAGGTACAAGTTCGCCGAAAACCAGAGTCAGGTAGGTAACAACAATAACAATGATGGTTTTGGATATTGCCAGTGCATAGGGCTGCAAAGCAGGGATCCCTTCAAACAAGCGGGCAGCATCTTTAGCAAAGGCTTCGCCCGAATACAATCCTGTGATAATACCTATCAGTGTGATCCCTATCTGTATGGTAGATAGAAATTTGTCGGGTTCGTTTGCCAGTTTGAATGCAGTTTGGGCAGATTTACTTCCTCTTTTTGCATCGGTTTCGAGTTTCGATTTACGAGCCGAAACCAATGCTATTTCTGACATGGATAATATCCCGTTTATAAGTATTAATGCTAAAATAATGACAATTTCCATCCGGTTTGTTTTTTTAATATAGCGCTATATGTTTTTGTATTTTAACCACGGAGTAGCACAGAGTAACACAGAGTATAAGAATCATTTACAAAATACAAATAAATATGATATGTATTTTACTCTGTGGTTTAAATAAAAAGTTGATATAACTATTTTATTAACAATGATGGAATGTTAAATGTTGAGATTTATTGAAAATAAGGAATAATTGCTTTCTATTCTATCTCTGCATTCTTCATATCCCCTGTTTCCATAAATGCTTTATGAAAAGAGAAAGCATTGTACAGATTGACAGGTGTTTGCCCAACGGTTCCTCCCTCCAGATATTTTCGCAACAATGGACGGTAATCAGGGTGAACACAGTTTTCGATAATACATTCTGCCCTTTCGCGGGGAGATTTTCCTCTGAGATCGGCAACGCCATATTCCGAAATAATCACTTTTACAGAATGTTCGCTATGGTCCTGATGCGATACCATTGGCACAAAAGCACTGATCTTACCATCTTTAGCCGTTGAAGGGGTAAGGAAAATAGAAATATACGAACTACGTGCAAAATCGCCCGAACCACCTATTCCGTTCATTATCTTGCTGCCTACCACATGTGTTGAGTTTACATTGCCGAAAATATCCGCTTCCAGAGCCGTGTTCATGGCTATTATTCCCAGACGGCGGGCAATCTCCGGATTGTTTGATATTTCGGCCGTACGGAATACAATCCGCTCTTTGAAGAATGGCAGGTTGTTGTAAATCCGTTCCATGCAAGGATTACTGACCGTAAGTGTTCCGCCACTGGCAAATTTGATCCGTCCCGACTCCATGAGTCCGATAACGGCATCCTGTATCACTTCTGTATAAACTTCAAAATCGGGAATGTCGTTGCTCTCGCCTAGTGCTGCCAGCACTGCATTTGCAATATTGCCTACACCCGACTGCACTGGCAGAAATGAAGACGGCATACGTCCTTCGTTTATCTCCTTCACAAAGAAATCGACTACATTCCGCCCTATCTGCGCTGTTATTTCGTCCACAGGCGAAAATCCGCTGCCTTCGTTCGGCTTATTCGTTTCTACAACTACAATCTTCTGAGGGTCTACCTTTATATGGTCAGAGCCAATACGGTTGCGTACTGTATAGATAGGTATTTCTCTGCGATGCGGAGGATCGGACAATTCCACCAGATCGTGCATTCCTTTCAGCTCTTTCGGGTGCCAGCTGTTCAGTTCAACGATAACGGTTTTTGCCAGACGGGCAATAGTTGGAGTAATGCCTACACCGCATGTAGGCACTATTTCGCCCTCTTCGGTTACATCGCATGCTTCGATAATTGCCACATCTACCGCCCCATAAAATCCATAGCGGAGGTCTTGGGCAAGGGTTGATAAATGCAGGTCGAAATAAGGTACTTCGCCACTGTTGATAGCATTGCGCAAGTCTTTGTTTGTCTGGTATGGAGTACGGAATTTGATAGCGTGTGCCCGTGCCAGTACACCATCGATGCTGTCGCTGGTAGATGCTCCTGTGAACATTCCTATTTTGAAAGGATTGCCTTTAGCATGCTCTTCTTCGGCACGTTTAGCCAGTGCTACGGGTACAACTTTAGGACAGCCGGCATGTGTAAATCCACTAAAGCCTATATTGTCGTTATTATTGATCAGTTTTGCCGCTTCTTCGGCAGTCATCTTTTTTAAAGCCATTGGTATAAAAGTTTTGTACAAAGTTACAGCTATAATAATTTGTCTGAAATGACAATAATCAGACGGATACTGCCAGAGGTTTTTGTATATTTGAGGAGGTTTTTTATTTTAACTACAGAGTAAAACTCCTTTTAATCTGTGGTTTAAACTAACTCAATATAAATAGAACAATGAATACCAAACATATAACTTTTCTTATACCAAAAGACGCTACCCTGCTCGATATAACAGGCCCTTACGAAGTTTTCTCGCAGGCTATAGAATGTATCAACAGCAGAGGTAAGAAACCTCCATACATTTTGCATACTGTTTCGGCAGAGCGAAGTAAGGCTGTCCGCACTGCCTCGGGGATGGTAATAGAATGTGATAGCCTGACAAAAGATATTGATTATGAAATAGATACCTTGTTTATTCCCGGTGTACCCAATTCGATACAGGCTGATTATAAGATGGACAGAAAAGTATTGAAATGGATAGCCCGGCAATCCGAAGCTGTCAGGCGTATTTGTTCGGTATGTACAGGCACGTTTTTTCTTGCCGAAGCGGGAATCCTCAACGGCAAAAAAGCAACTACACATTGGGAATTGTGCGACACACTGACTCGCCATTATCCACAAACCGAAGTGCAGAATGATCCTATCTTTGTAAAAGACGGAAATATCTACACCTCGGCAGGGATTTCGACAGGAATGGATCTGGCGCTAGCCTTAGTGGAGGAGGACTTCGGACGTTCGTTGGCTCTGGAAGTGGCAAAGCAAATGGTGCTGTATCTGAAACGTCCCGGAAACCAATCGCAATACAGTTCTGTACTGACTCACCAAAGTATCGATTATCGCCCTATACAAGAGATAGGGAACTGGATAATGGAACATCTGAATCAGAATATGACTGTAGAGGCATTAGCCGAACAGGTATCGATGAGCCCCCGTAACTTTGCCCGTGTTTTCCTCCGTGAGACAGGGGTTACACCTGCCAGATATATCGACAAGCTACGCATAGAGACTGCATGCCGATATCTGGTGGAAACACAGTTGAGCCTGAAAGAAATAGCAGGCTTATGCGGTTTAAGTTCTCCCGATAATATGCGGCGTGTCTTTCTGAAATATATGCAGATAACACCATCCGATTATCGGGAAAACTTTGGAACGGCTTTCGATAAGTAGAACAGGATAGATTTATCTGTCCCCTTCATCTTCTCTCCAATGCTCTATCTCATAGAGGGTATCGGCACAGATGATTCGCCCCTGAGCGGCAGGTTCGTCTGTCAAACGATATACCATCCAATAGTCGGCATGTTCGGCCGGTACCGGTCGTGGAAGCGGAGGGGGATATCCCATTCCTTGTGCATTCTGAACGAATCCATGGCGAGGATAATATTCTTTATGCCCTAAAACAAAGACCATTTTAGAACCTCTCTTTTTAAGTATATCCAGTCCGTGCTTAATCAACAAACCTCCTATACCCATCTTCTGAAATGCAGGAATAACTGCCAATGGTGCAAGGATATGGACTACAGTGTTTTCCTCATCTCCTTCGATATGAGCTTTGGTAAACAATATATGCCCAACTGCTTCGCCCTCGTAAAATGCAAGGAGGGATAAATGTGGTTCGGCAGTCTTGTCTGCAAGAAGCCGGGCTGTGAGTTCGGCTTCTTTGTCGTAGCCGAATCCGATGCTTTGTACTTTAAGGATGTCGTTTAGATCCTTTTCTGTTGTTTCTTTGATTTGTATTTCTTGTATGTTCATTTTGTTTGATTTTTTTTATTGATTTGTATATGACTGCTATCATATATCTGATTTTGAATCTGTTTAATCATCAAGGACATCGCTGTCGCGCGATTGTATCGCGTGACTTCTGTATTCCCACGCGATACAATCGCGCGGTAGCACAAGAATGCAAGCAATTTTTGATTGTGTGCAGTAAATATCATATTCACTGACAATCTATTACTCCACAAATATTATCCAAAGCTCCTTCAGTCAACTCACAAGCCATTACATATTGCTCGGGAATATCGTGGATATGCTTTATACTGAACGAGGCTGACGAACGGAACCCGAAACGATGATAATAAGCCGGATAGCCACACAGGAAAACCGCCTTGTATCCCATTTCTTTTCCTCTTTTCATCCCTTCCCGGATAAGTGCGGAGCCAACTCCCATATTCCGGTATTCGAGTAAAACTGAGACAGGTGCAATGAGTAAGCCTTCGTATTTACTTCCATCAGGCTGTATCACATAGGTTTTAGTCAGCATAATCTGTCCCATCAACTTATCTCCATCTTCAGCCACTAAAGCCAGTTGGGGAATGTAGTTCTGGCTGTTGCGCAAATCTTCTGCAAAATCCTGTTCGTCACCATCTTTCACATCAGCCGTTTCGAAAGCAGTCTGAATCAGTTTATATAATTCTGAAAAGTCTTTTTCTGTTTCTGGTCGTATATTTAAAATCATTCTGTCAAAATTTAGTTGTTTGATAATAGTTTCCACCACAGGCTTTCACCCTCTTCTCGGTAAAGAATAAATCCGCATTTCTGTAAAACTCTCTGAGAGGCAATGTTCTCTTTGAGTGTTTCGGCCATCACCGCCTTTACATCCGGCTGAGCCAGTGCCCACCGGGACATAGCATCTGCCTGCTCCAGAATTATTTATTTAATAAGATGCAATAGAAAATACCAAACAAAGGAATTTGTCCGGTAAAAAACGAAATGATAATCTATAAAACATTGTTTTACAGATTATTTACCCCACCAATATATTCTTAAATTTAGAAGTCATAAATTGTATTATGAGTTCAAAGGTAAATGTTTTTCTTTATTATCCAAAAAAAGGAGTATTTTTTGCATTGCGTGATTTGATTGACCACGCGAAAGGATTCGCACGGTAGCTAAGGGCGAGATTCTTCGTTCCTCAGAATGACAGAACAAAAAGCTAGTCCCAGACATATCTTACACCTCATCGAAAAAAAAATTTTAAAAACCATGTAACTTTTTTTTACTCTCGTTCGTCATATTAATGAATTGCAATTTCGTATCCATTAACATTACATCATCTAATTTAAGTAAGAGATGTGGAAATGGACAAAAAATCTTAGACTTTTAAACGATTAGTAAATAAAAGTATGACAACACATAGATTTCTTATAATAGCGGTTTTTAGTATTATTTCGATTATATGCACCGCCCAGATCAATATAAAAGGAGCAATAGTGGACAACGACACGCACAAAGCTGTTGAATTTGCCAATATAGCATTGCTCAAGCAAGATTCTACATTTGTGGCCGGAACATCTTCCGATGATAAAGGCTTGTTCAGTTTCGATAATATATCGGGCGAAGATTATATTTTGTTGGTAGCTTTTGTGGGTTACGAAAAGAAATTCAATCCGGTAAAAAATACAGGATCGAGTGTAGATTTAGGTAATATTCCTCTACGGGCGTCGGAGGTTGCTCTTAAAGATGTTACGGTAACCGGAAATGCTGTTGTGCAAAAGGCCGACCGTAAGTTGATAGTGCCTTCCGATGCTCAGATCAGGGCTTCGAACAGTGGAGTTACTTTGTTGCGGAATCTCCAGTTGTCGCGTATTATCATCAACCCGATAGACAATAAAATAACCGTGCCCGGAGGCGATGCCGTGCAACTGCGTATCAATGGCATAGAAGTTACCATAGCCGAAGTGGTGGCTTTACAGCCTGCCGATATTGTGCGAATTGAGTATCACGACGAACCCGGTATGCGTTATGGCAATGCTGCCGCTGTGATAGATTATATTACCCGCCGTAAAGAATCGGGAGGGAGTGTATCGGCTAATCTGGCAAACGCACCAACCAACAGTATCGACTGGGGTGAAAACTATATGTCGGCAAAGTTGAACCATAAGAAGTCGGAATTCGGAGTAAATGCCTATTGGTCGCGCAGGGGAATAGAATGGACACGCGAAAATGAGGAAACATTTGTATTTCCGGATAAAACCCTTGAGCGCGTAGAGGAAGGGCAACCTACAAAATTTAAACATCAGAATTTGAATATGGCTTTTAGTTACAATCTGAATGAACCGGATAAATATATGTTCAACGCTATATTTAGAAATAATTATCAGCATACGCCTAATCAATTCACCGACAGAAGCAGCATTATACGTTCGTCGGACAACAATACACCTCTGTCTATCTACGATCATTCTACATGGAGAAGCAATACTCCTTCGTTAGACCTTTATTATCAGCGCAATCTGAAAAACGACCAGATGATAATTGTCAACCTTGTAGGTACTTATATAGATTCGCGTTCGTCGCGCCTCTATCAGGAACGCCGCGAAGAAGAACTCTCTACCGATATATCTTCGATAGTAAGGGGTGACAAATATTCCTTTATAGGTGAAGGTATTTACGAAAAAGGATTGAAAAACGGTAAGATATCGGCCGGACTGAAGCATACACAAAGTTATACCAATAATATGTATTCTGGTAATACAACGGCTGATGTGGGATTGAACTTTGCCGAAACATACGGATATGTAGAATATCAGTTGCGAAAAGGTAAATTCAATTATACCCTCGGACTGGGTGCTATGCGTTCGTATAACAGCCAGGGAGAAAGCAATAACGAGAAATATGTATTCCGCCCAACATTGCGGGTGTCATACAATATCAACGAGAATGCTTATATCAGGTATAACGGATATATTTCGGGCTATTCGCCTTCGTTATCAGACCTCAACAATGTGGAGCAGGCGATAGATTCTCTGCAAATACAACGCGGAAACCCAAACCTGCAAACTGTCTGGTACTATAACAATACGCTGAATGCAGGGTATAACAAGGGTATATTTGGCGTAGAGCTATATCTTCATTACAATTATGATCACAAACCTGTGATGGAACAAATAACATACGAAGGCGGTAAGTTCGTGCATATGAATATCAATCAAAAAGGCTTTCACCGAATTATTACACAAATGACATTCAAATTGAAACCATTTGGCGAATATCTGTCCCTGAGTTTCAGTCCCGGTATGAACAGGTATATCAGTTATGGAGAAAACTATACACATACATATACCCAATGGCGCATGAACGGATCGATAACAGCTAATTACAAGCGGTGGTCGCTAAGTATAGAGGGGCAAAGCCGCTGGAATAATTTGTGGGCGGAAACACAGGACGTAGGCGAAAAATTTCATGCCATAATGCTGAATTACAATGCAGATAAATGGAGCCTGGGAATAGGGGCATTCAATCCATTCTCGAAAACATACACACAGGGAAGTCACAATCGTTCGGCGCTTGCACCTAAGAGATCGCACCTGTACAACGATAACCTTGCCCAGATACTTATTCTCAACTTTGGGCTCAACCTCAACTTCGGGCGACAATTTAAAGCCGGAAATAAACGCCTGAATAATGATGATTCGGATGCAGGAATAATGTCGGGAACAAAGAAATAGTTTTTAGTTACTCTAAACAGTACTATGTATTTAGCGTGGGTTCGAAATTTGATTTTGGGCTCACGCTTTTTTTACAGAAGTTATCAAGGCTTTTATAAAACCACGGAGTGAGGGGAGTCTCTCGGAGTTTTTTTTGAAATACGTTTAAATATATATAGTTAGAATTTTTCAAACGTATAATTATTTATGAATCAGATGGCATAGCGATGCTCCGTGTGACTCCGTGGTTAAAAAATTAAGATGATTTATTTTATAATAATCATACACAATATGCGTTGTATAAAATACAAATTATCTAACTTTATTGTCTTAAAATATTTTACATAGATTTTGCCCATTCCCGAAAAAATCTAATAACAACTTTAACTATATCACATCTATGAAGAAAATTAATCTATTATGGTTAGTGGCAATTATCTTATTGTCAATTGGCTTTGCGTCGTGTAGCGATGATGATGACAACAAATTTACTATCTACAAAAATGTAGGAACAGAAATTGATGGAGCTATATACGAAAAAGTAAAAAGCTACGAAGCTAAAATCGGAGGCTTCTCCCTTTTTGCCAAAGGTGGAACAGGAAGTTACAGCGCATCTGTTGAAGATCCTTCCATTGCGAATTTTCTTAATACGCACGAAGGACATGGAAAAGAATATATTGTGCTTGAATTTAGTGCATTAAAAGTGGGCTCAACAAAAATAACAATAACTGATGGCGAAAAATCAATTGTAATTCCTCTAACTATCTCCAGCAAAAGCCGTCCGATGTATGTAGAAGCAGTACGGGCTGATGTTGATGTAGATGGAGAAGATTTGCAGGAAGAAATAGAAGAAGATGTATTAAAAACTCAGCCAGTAAAAGCAAAAGGCAGCTTTGGTATGGAGTTTGAAACTTTCGAAAAAGGAAAAGTTACAGTAGTTCCCGAAAACAATTCAACTGAGAAATATGAAGGGACTTTCGAAATAGAAAATGCTTCGGGTGCTATTCAATATTATCACCTTACATATAATGGAGCTACTTATAAGTATATGGTGGAGCAAAGTATAAAATCGGAAAAAGCTTTAGGGCCAATTTCTCTAAAATGGACTCTGGACCTGACTGATACTTATAAACAAAAATATCCAAATGCTACCATCAGAAAGGTGGAGTATGAGATGGAGATATTAGCCAGGTGGTATTAACGAAAGATTATAAATATAAAAGTCAAGATGAGCACTTATAGAAGTCATCTTGACTTTTTGTTTTTTGATATTCTCTTTAGTAAAAGTATCTTTGCTGTAAAATTTAAACAGATTCTAAATATGAAAAAAGAAATCATTTTTGTGTTGTTAAACGGTTTTGCCGACTGGGAAGCTGCGTATACCGCCATTTGCTTAAATACAGGTGTAATACCCGGAAGACCGGTTAAATACATCACAAAAACCCTTTCTCTGACCAAAGAACCCGTAAGTTCTATCGGAGGATTCAGGGTTTTACCGGATTACGACATCCATACCTTGCCCGAAGATTATGCCGGATTGGTGCTGGTAGGTGGGGATAACTGGTTCACGCCTGAAGCGGAATCCTTAATTCCTTTGGTAGAAAAAATGCTTCGGGAAAATAAGTTGGTGGCCGGAATTTGCAATGGTTCGGTTTTTCTCGGTAAGCACGGATTTCTTAATAATGTAAAGCACACAAGCAATGCGTTCGAATATCTGAAAAGTACGGCAGGCGAAAAATATACCGGTGATACGCATTATATCGAAGAACAAGCTGTCCGCGATGGTAATATAGTTACTGCCGGCGGAACTGCACAATTGGAATTTTGTCGCGAAATATTATATGCGCTGAATGCAGATGAGCCGGAAATAATTGATGAAAGTTATTCATTTTACAAAAATATTTCATAGAGAATGGAGAATGATTTCTTCTACTAGCTATCGCTGTCGCTCGATTGTATCGTGTGACTTTATTGACCACGCGAAAGGATTTGTGCGGTAGCGAGAGGAAAGAAAGTTCCATTAATGGATATACCTTATATTTAGAGCCGGATTATTTTATAATAGTCCGGCTTTTTTTTTTTTTTGAGTAAATATTGAACTATTGTTAACCTGTCGTATTGCCCTCTTTTCTCTTCATGAAAACTTCGAAATAAAATTGAAATCTACTATCTCCTCATAATAAATACTTTACAAATATTTTTTGTCTAAATGCTTGTTCATTAGTTATTTATGTGATATTTTGTTGGCTGATAAAACAGCAAAATACCCTGATTCCGCTCCCCATAAGCTTTTACAAAGATTCTTATTTATATACTTTCTAAATTTAGTTCAACATTGAATTATGTGGGTAAATAATTTTGAAAATAGTAAAATTTGGTGTAATTTTGAACTAAAGAAATATTTAAAGAACGTAAGCTTTTGAGCAGATAATTATCTATAAGGAAAATCATCATTCATCATTAAAAAATTACATACCTATGGGAGCATTAAAAATTGACTGTTATTGCAACGAAAATCAAATGTCGAATATTCTTAGCTTGCTTACAAAGCATTTGTCGGATGCAGATCGCTATGGAATAGACGACTTTGATGATGTGATCGACGACCTGCGCGTATGTGTTGAGTTCGAAACTTATATGGATACTATCCGTCTCAAAACTTCTGAAATTCTTGATAGCGATTGGGAAATCCTGTACGAAGATACTGCTGTATTTACATCGCGCCTGCGTTCAATTGTAGATGGCTATAATAAGAACCGTAAAGAGGCTATATATCAGGCACATCATATTATAAACGATAGAAGATTTTAACAGCTAAACCGAATGAAAGCAAATCTAATCATTGTCAACTGGTTGCTGTCTTTTCTGATGCTTGCATATAATGGGAATAGTCTAATATTAACCTTTATTGTGGGTTTGTACTTTATCCTGTCGTGTAGCCTTACTCTTCGTGAATGGAAATGTGTGTACAGGCAGTTGTACAAATTAAACCGACTTCTGGAATGAACTATATAGACCTCATCAACAAAGCTTGGGAACTGAGGGAGCAGGGGATACTTACAATGCACGAACACGATCTGTTCAATTACCTAGTTCATAAGTGTAACAAGCTGAATTGGAAAAATTCTTTTAGTCAGTCAACCAAAATAATATGCGCGGTTTTGGGTATCAATCGCAATATGCTTACCCACCGCAGAAAGAGATTGAAACAACTGGGACTGATCGACTTTAAAGAGGGATTGACCAAAGTGAAACCGGCAGAATATACTATCTGCAACCTAAAGGAAACTCCTGTATACGAGCAGGATAAAACAAATAAGAAGAGTGAACCAACGAAAAAGAACAAAGAAAAAAATGTAAAAAAGAACAGGTTCGAAAAGCCAACTATAGAAGAGATTAGCCTCTACTGTAGCGAACGAAAAAATGAAGTCGACGCCCATCAGTTTTTCGACTTCTACCAATCGAAAGACTGGATGATAGGCAAAAACAAGATGAAAGATTGGCGGGCTGCAGTCCGCTCGTGGGAAATAAAACAGCGAAATGTGAAACATCCCTTTACTAAACATGCCAAAGATAAGCGATATGAAATGTTTTGAAAGTAAAATCAGCGAAATGGAACAATGTAGTATTAATCTGAATGACAACAAGGTATATCTGAACCTGCCTCATGCCGAACAGATTTTGCATGAAGCTTTTGCATACTTTCTTGGGAGAGAAAACCGAAAAACTGTTTGGTTGCCCGAATACAATCAGGTATGCGAGTGGCTGGCAGACAACCAAGGAAAAGGCTTGTTTATGTTTGGTAGTTGCGGGCGGGGCAAAAGCTTGTTGTGCAGGTATATACTGCCATCTATTTTGTTGTTGTATTTCAGGAAGGTAGCGTCGGTATTCGATGTGCAGGCGATGAACAACAATATAGATTATGTGCTTAGCCGTCACATTGTTTCGCTTGATGATGTTGGTACAGAGGATATTAGTAATATCTATGGGAACAAAAGAATGGCTTTTGCTGAAATTATGGATGCAGCCGAAAAACAAGGCAAACTAATTATTGTATCCACCAACCTCTCGGTGGAAGATATTCGCAAACAATACGGAGACCGCACCCTCGAACGTATAAAAGCAACGACTCACAGAGTTTTGTTCGAAGGAGAAAGCCTGAGGTGAGCCCCTCCTTGCCTCCCCAGAGGGGAGGAATAGCCCCTCCCTCGGAGGGGTTGGGGAGGCCACTAATTTACAAATCAATAAAAAAAGAAAATCATGAAATTAGGAAATAGCAACGGAAACAATACAGGTAAAAAATATTTTATGCGCCAACGTGATAGTCACAAAGAACCATCTGCTCAAAACCGCAAAAAAGCAGAGCAATTTAACGCTTGGTTTGCAGAAAATTATCAGCAGGAGGCAAACTTTCTGATCCTGAAATGTACATACGACGAAGATGTATTTAACACTACATATATGCGTATCAGCGAAAAAATATTGTTCAGTGGAATAGAAATAGAAGATTACAAGTCGTATTTTCACCGCTCGTATTATACCAATTATATACAAGACCGTATGAAAGAAAACCGCTATGGACCAATGCCTGCATACGATTGCTTTGAGGCTCACCATGCCAATCCGCACGAAAGGGAACGTAATCAATTGATTCTCGAACTAGATATTTTCGATTATGTGTATAATCGCTATGAACTACAAGAATTTGAGTTGTTTAAAATGTATATCAGTTTGAAACCGGCTGTAAATTATCATACTCTTGCCGAGATCACCCTTGTTCCGGCACACAAAATACAGCGTATCATATCGAAAATACTGATGGATATCAGGGGTAATAAGTCGTTGGTAAACAGGTATAAGGAAGTGAGGTGATTTTTTTAGTTATGAGATATGAGTTATAAATTATAAGAAATTTAGTAGGGGCGAACTGGTGTGTTCGCCCATTTTTTTATTAAATTTGTTAAATGTCAATTAACGATCAAAATATCATTAACCACACATAAACTACCATGAGAACACTGTCAATCATCTTATTAACTCTATTTCTGACTTCATTTTCGTCTGATTATAATAATAACGAAACTAAGAGCAATGATGAAACAACTGTAATTATTTGTACAGGAAAGTTCTCTAAATGCTACCACAATTCAATGTGTAGGGGGATGAAGGCCTGTAAAGGCGAAAGCAAGAAGGTATACTTGAGTGAAGCTAAGAAAATGGGGCTTAGAGAATGTAAGTTTTGTTATAAGTAAATGAGGTACTAGCTAAATGTTCTATTAAATTATGCATAAAGGCAATCTTGCTCTGATATTTAATCTTTTGCTAATCCTAGTTTGCCTAACGATTGTATCGCGTGGCTTAATCGAGTTAGTAATAAACAAAAAATATAAATTCAGAAAAAAATGAAAGTTGTAAGTAGTATACTCACATACTAAAAGTACAATCGTTAATTAAAACTGAATCTTGTTAATCTGACAAACTATCCTTCGACTAATTGGTTTAAAACCATGATGTTAATCAATTTAGTATTCACTTCATAAAAACAAACGACATGTTGAACGGAGAAATGTTAGAAAAGAAAAAAGAGGTTGTTCACCACCTCGCCGATTGTGTAATGGCTTGTAATCACTGTTTTAGCTCGTGTCTTGAAGAAGACGATGTGAAAATGATGAAAGACTGCATCAAGCTCGACAAAGAATGTGCCGAAGTATGTCAGTTTACTATTGGTATGCTTCATAAGAGCCAGTTTGTAGATAAATATCTTGAACTATGTATCCAGGTATGTGAAGCTTGCGCCAACGAATGTGGAAAACATAACAATGACCACTGTAGACATTGCGCAGAAGTATGCAAAAAATGTGCTGATACTTGCCGCCAGTTCAGGCAAATGTTTCAGAAATAAATAATAAATAATGAATAATGAAGAGTGAATAATGAAGAATATAGGTAAACCAATGCAAATAATTATTCATTCTTCATTATTCACTCTTCATTATTATAAAAAAACATTACCTCCCCAAACATCTCGTCTGTGGAGGTAACAAGTAACATAATCAATATTAAGTTAACCTTAATATTAAACATTTACTTTCCCTTAAACTTAAAAACTATTACTCTTTACCTGCATTGTGGCCGGTATAAGAGTGTTCGTAAATATGACGAACAAAAGATGAAAAAAGTTACATCAATTAGGCTTTTTTCTTGTTTTTAATTGTAAAAAAGGGAAATTATATTTTTCTATATTAGCTTTTCATAATTGTAAGTGTTTTACTAATAAGGCATTATTATATTTTATTAATTCATTCTATTTTTATTCGTTCAAGGCACAGGATCGTATCCATGTCCACCCCAGGGATTACAACGCGCAATACGTTTTATGGCCAGCCATAATCCTTTGAACGGACCATGTTTTTTTATTGCTTCTATTGCATATTCCGAACAGGTTGGCGAGTAGCGGCATGCCGGAGGCAACATGGGCGAAATACTGTACCGATAAAAGTAAATGGGTAAAAGCAATATTTTAGATAAAATCTTTTTCATTTACTTCTCTCTTCCTTCTTTTTCATGTAAAACAGTTGCTGCTTTGATCATTGCTTTTTCTATTTCTGCAAATGTGGGCAATTCATTTTTGAGATACAGAAATGCAATATCCATTCGCTTACCCCGAATCTGTAAGGTTTGGTGAAACAGGTTTTTATTAAGTCGGTAAGCTTCTCTTATCAAACGTTTTACTCGGTTTCGTTTTACAGCCCTTTTAAACTTCTTCTTCGATACACTTATCATTACCGAAGGATGCTGTTTTTCAATTTCGGGCTCATCAAACAACAGATATACAACCCTTAGTGGATAAGCAATAAAGGAATTGCCAGCTCTGGCAAAAAGCATGTCTATACTTTTGGTACTGCACAGCTTTTCTTCTTTGGGGAATGTAGCATTATGTATGGTTTCCTCTGTTGTCATTCTTTATTACAGTATACAAAGATAAAAATAATGAATAATGAAAAGTGAATAATGAATAATTATTTTGCATTGGCTTACTTATTTTCTTCATTCTTCACTTTTCATTCCTAATCGCATTCCAGCTTAAAGTTATAGCAAGGCTTATACTTTTGTGTGTGTATCAATTCACCTTTACGGTTGTAATATTCCCATTCTCCGCAGGGACATTCTTCGCTTTCTACGAAAGATTTGTGCTTGGATATCTGCTTAATGCCTCCACCCGGATAATAATCGATGGTAGTTTCTACGGTAAAGCGGTTGTTATAACTGTCGCCCCAATCGGGGAAAAAGTGTTCTGTTTTATATTGTGAAATAAGGCGACCTTTTTCGTCCCACGATTTACCCCAGAGAGATCCTCCCGAATTATAAATAAAATCTCCCTTCCATCTGGATTTCAGCTCTCCATTGGAGTGGTATGTTTCGTTATATTGCGGCCACCCAGAGGGTTCTACTGATATCAGTCGAGATGTTTTTCTACCCAGTGTATCATATTCTGTATATAGATTGCTGCCGCTAGAAGTACTGTATTTAAAGTCTTCTTCTTCCCAATAATATTTATAACCGATAAGTGACGGTTTTCCATTAGGGTGAAATTCCGTCAACGAATCTACACGGGGATAGATATACCCTACTTTCGCTGTATCAAAAAGCATTGTATCTATCACATGAGCAATGAGCGACAACGAACCGTCTCTATTAAATATCTTGTAATGTACATCGCCACTTTTCAGCTCCGAAGTATAGATTACACTATAAATAAAATCTCTTCCTACTCTGTCGAAAACATATGTAGAGTCGTTACCAAAGTCTATCATCTTAAGTCCTCTACGTTCTATCGTATCAGCTAATAAGACCACAGAGACAGGATCAGTTATTGTATTGCTAGGCTGAATTGTATTCTTTTTTGTATCCGAGCACGAATAGAAGATCAATATAAGGAGTATATAAAGTATGGCTTTCATTATCTATCTTTTTATAAATATCAGCTAGTTATTAGTTTTTTTATGAAGTAATATCGAGAACAGATATTTATTTCTAATCGCATTCCAGCTTAAAGTTATAACAAGGCTTATACTTTTGTGTGCGTATCAATTCACCTTTACGGTTGTAATATTCCCATTCTCCGCAAGGACATTCTTCGCTTTCTACAAAAGATTTGTGCTTGGATATCTGTTTAATGCCTCCACCCGGATAATAATCGATGGTAGTTTCTATGGTAAAGCGGTTGTTATAACTTCCGCCCCAATCGGGGAAAAAGTGTTCTGTTTTATATTGCGAAATAAGACGGCCTTTTTCGTCCCACGATTTTTTCCAAAGCAATGCCCCCGAGGTATAGACATCTCCTTGTTCGTATCTGGATTCTAATTGGCCATTAGGATGATATGTTTCACCATAGTGAAGCCATCCTCCGGGGCTAATGGGAATCATGCGGTACGTTTTTCGCCCCAGTGTATCATATTCTATATATGCATCCCGATTGATGGAAGTTGGATATTTAAAGCCCTCCTCTTCCGAATAAAGACTATAACCAATACGAGATGGTTTCCCATTGGGGTGAAATTCTGTCAACGAATCTACACGGGGATAGATATATCCTACCTCTATGGTATCGTAAAACATTGTATCTATCACATGGGCAATTTGAGATAATGAACTGTCTTTTCGGTACATCTTGTAATGCACATCGCCACTTTTCAGCTCGGAGGTGTATACAACACTATAAAGAAGATCTCCTCCTCTGTTGAGAAAAACATATGTAGAGTCGTTACCAAAGTCTATCATCTTATATCCTCTACGTTCTATCGTGTCAGCTGGGAGGGCTGCAGAGATTGTATCAACTGTTGTATTATCTGGCGGAGATACATTCTTCCTTGTTCCCGAACATGAATAGGAAATCAATATAAGGAGTATGTAGAGTGTGAGTTTCATAATGTGGCTTTATAGGTGTCCCAGATACAAATAAAGTGAAAATATTATATATACCGTGAATAAGTCGTTGAATGGTAATAAAAACACCTTATATTTTCAAACTATGATAATATTCTTTAAACACAGCCTTACTAATATCCATATCCGTTGTCACTTCCAGTAACATAGACTTATTTTCGCTTTCATCTACAAACTGAGGTAGAACCTCATCCAGCTGCTCTTTATTTTCTGCCGAAAGATAATACAATCCTGCTGCTTGCGCCCATTCTTTAGCCTCTGTATGATGTGTGGCAGCTACATATTGTTTCAGTGAAGGCGCACTATTCAGTCCGGGTAAAAGATGAAAGATGCCACCCCCTCCATTATTGATAAGCAAGATGCGTAAGTTTTTGATATGATTAATATTCCATAATGAATTCAGCCCGTAGAAAAAGCTGAGGTCTCCTATTATCAGATAAGTAACCCCTTCGTAAACAGATGCAAAACCCACAGCCGAAGGCAAAGAACTTTCGATGCCATTAGTACCCCGGTTACAATATATCTTTACAGATTTATCGATTGTATATAGCTGCACATTGCGCACTGTTGAACTGTTTGCCAGATGCAAAGCCGAATTGTCAGGTAATAATTTCAAAAAACTGCCTGTTGCCTGAATATCCGAAAAAGGTATACCGGCTGATGGATTCGTGATCTTATCCGACACATTTTTCCACCTATCAAAAAACGGTTTATTATCTTCCACAACAACAGCACCGTATAAATCATTCAGAAACGGTTTATTATCAATCTCTATCAAATCGGTTAACGATTGGTACAAATCCATCACCTCACCCGATTGCGATATATGCCAATGTCTCTGAAGCTTATTTGCCCTCAAGAAGTGTTTCAGTCTTTTGGATACGATATGCCCACCGATAGTAATCACCAAATCAGGTGCAAAACCCTCTTTCTCCTCATTCGGAATAGCGTAAAGCATTGCATCAAAGTTGGAAATAAAAAGAGGCGATACGCTGTTAGACAACTGCTCAGTAATAACAACACAATCACCACGTTGCACTAATCGTTCCAATTCGTCAGTCAATCTTTCATTGTATGGTAATTGACCTACTATTATCATTCTTTTACACAATGATTTCCATTCCTGCGAAAGAGTTTCTATATCCGTCTTTTTCTGCGAACGGGGACGGTTTATTAGCCTCACTTCGGGCAAAGCCTCTACTGAATAATCAAACAAAGGCTCGGATATAGGTACATTTATATGCACGGGGCCGGGCGCATTAGCCACACTCTCCAAAAAAGCTTCATTCAGAAGGCGGTTGCAAAACCATATATCTTGTTCCGATTGTATTTCCGGCAAATTAACTGACTTTTTCGACATACTTCCGAAAGCATTTGGTTGAGGTAAAGTCTGTCCATCCATCTGCCCGATCCACTCAGGTGAACGGTCTGCCGAAACCACAATCAGCGGCAACTGCTGATAATATGCTTCTGCCACTGCCGGAGCAAAATTCAGCAAGGCTGTCCCTGACGTGCAACACACTACCACAGGCTTTTGTGTGCGCTGAATAATTCCCAATGCATAAAAAGCTGCATTGCGCTCATCCACAATTACATGGCACTCAAAAGCCGGTTCCTGCGAAAAGGTCTGCATCAGAGGCGCATTACGCGATCCGGGCGAAACAACAACATGCCGCACGCCAAAAGCTTTGAGCATGGCTACTGTTTGAAGTACATTTTTTTTTACAGAAAACATGAGATTTGAATTATGAGTTATGAATTATAAGTTATGAATGTTGGCTCGCTACCGTGCTATTGTAGTTTAAATAACCTCCTACCTCAAAACACTCAATATCGTTTGCAACTTATTCTCCGTTTCGTTCCATTCCAAATGCATATCTGATGAAGGCAAAAGCCCTCCTCCGGCATATAGCCTTAAGGTTTCTTGCCCTATCTGCATACAACGCAGATTGACATATAAGTCGCTTCCTCCATCTATACCCAAAGGCCCTACAAAACCGGAATAATAAGAACGCTCATACCCCTCATTACGACAGATAAAATCGAAAGCCTCTTCTTTCGGAAAGCCGCAAACAGCCGGACTCGGATGAAGCAAAGACAATAATTCGCCTATCCTACTTCTGTTGCTCATATCGAATGTAAACTCCGTTTTCAGATGATTGATATTTCCCGATTGCACGGTAAAAGGTTCTGTTTCCGAAAACTCATAATCTGCCTTTTTGAGCTGTTGCTGCATATAATCTACCACTATTTGCTGTTCGCGGCGATTTTTTTCGTCCCATTCGGCAGACAGTTCCTTTGTTCCTGCCAAAGCTACAGTCTTACCAATCCCGTCTTTCTCCGAGACTAGCAATTCGGGCGAAATACCCATCCATGTACCGGTTTTCGGCGTATGGCTCAGGAATATAAAGTTATACGGAAATTTCTCACAGGCTCTTTTAAATGACTCACCTGCTGAGAAGCTTGTACCTTTCTCATAATCAGCCGTTCGAGACAAAACCAGCTTCTGAAATTGTCCTTCTGTCAAAGCTGAATGGAAGATATCAAATTTTGATGAATAATTCTCTTTCGTATCTGCGTTGCTGCTGGTTAACTGAGTTACCTTTTCCTCAACAATATTCGTCTTTTTATTAGCCAAATACTCAAAAATAGCTTTTTCTCCCTTCAACACAATTTCGGGACGAATAACATCTATTGGCGTTTTCTCCGTAATACGGAAAGGCGCTACTACAAAACCTAATTTACCTCCCAGTTCTGCAAAAGAATTGATAGTTTCTGTGGTCGTAGATTCTTGCAATATAAAGTGAATATCCTGTCCACCGGGAAAACGATATATAGCGAAGTGTATATTACTGCTTATCAGAGAGTCAAAAATCTTATAATCAAAATTTTGATGAAAGTCCATTTCTTGTATAACTGTTGTTATTTTAATAAGTTATGCAAATCGGTAGTTCAGTTATATGTTCTTTTAAATTATGCATAGCAGCATTTTTAGCTATAATTTAAATCTTTTAGCTCATAACTGCCGCGCCCTCCTGGGCTTGCCCCTTCTTTTGGCATTGCCCAAAAGAAGGCAAAAGGCTAGTGCTGAGCCCTTTTGCTGTCGCGCGATTGCATCGCGTGACTTAATTACTCACGCGAAAGGATTCGCGCGGTAGCGGCGGGACTTTATGCACAGAAGGCTGACGCACCACAAGAACTTCGATGCACTTCTCTTGTCGTGGCTTTGCTTTAGCGCCGTTAGGAGAGCGTACGGGGTACCTACCCATCGAAGGGGGCGTAGAATGAAGTGGGGATGCTGTTTTAGAAACCTTCTTAAATATCAAAAAGATTGGTTCTAGCTTCACTTCATTCAGCCGACAAGATGATGGTGGGTCGTACGGCGAGGCGGGGCGCAAAAGAGTTTTTGCTTACTTTTGGGAATTTGGCCAAAAGTAAGGCAAGCAATCTGCGATTGCGCGCAGTATAATTTAAAAGAACGATTTTTACTACTATCCAACTACCGATTGTCGTAAGTTACAAAAGTACATTAAATAAGAAGCTGTTTAAAATTTTCGGAGGAGAAAAAAGATTTCTTTGGTGCAGATAATATAATTGTCTACTTTTGGTGTTATACTTCCGAAGAACTTAATTTAAGAATAGAAAGACAACAGTAAAAGTACAGTTAAAATATACCATCAAATCATTATAAAAATAGTAGCATATGGAAAATTTCACTTATTCCAATCCCGTAAAAATCATTTTCGGGAAAGATACAATCAAGAATATAGCTAACGAAATACCACAAGGCAGCAAAGTGCTGATGACATACGGCGGAGGCAGCATCAAGAGAAACGGCGTATACGATCAGGCTGTAAAAGCACTGGCAGGCTTCGAGTTTTACGAATTTGCAGGAATCGAACCTAATCCCCACTACGAAACCTGTATGAAAGCAGTAGAGATGATCAAAGAAAAAGGCATAAACTTCATCCTGTCTGTCGGAGGAGGCTCGGTACTCGATGCCACCAAATTTATAGCAGCAGCAGTATACTTCGACGGAGACGATCCTTGGCAAATATTATCCAAAGGCAGCGAAATTACAAAAGCCATGCCTTTTGCCGACATTATCACCCTGCCCGCTACAGGTTCGGAAATGAATTCCGGCGGAGTAATTACCAAAGCAGCAACAGAAGAAAAACTGGCTTTCAATTCGCCTCTTACATTCCCTCTGTTTTCTGTGCTTGACCCTACTGTAACATATACCCTCCCTATCCGTCAAGTTGGCAATGGTGTTGTAGATGCCTTTGTTCACGTTATGGAACAATACCTGACTCATTATGAAGGCGACTCCTTGTTGCAAGACCTCATGGCAGAAGCCATACTGAAAACATTAGTTTCGGAAGGTCCTAAAGCCTTGGTAAACCCTACCGATTATGATGTAAGAGCCAATCTGATGTGGGCTTCTACATGGGCGCTGAACGGATGGATAAACTGCGGAGTTCCTCAAGACTGGGCAACACATATGATAGGGCACGAGATCACAGCATTCTACGGTATCGATCACGCACAAACCCTTGCTATTGTATTACCGGGTGTAATGACTGTACTAAAAGAGCAAAAAACCAAGAAGATAGCACGTCTGGGCAGGGAAGTTTTCGGGGTAGAAGCCTCATCGCCTAACGAACTTATTGACAAAACAATAAAGGCTGTGGAAAACTTTTTCGAAACGATGGAAGTAAAAACTCACCTGTCCGACTACGAACTTGGAGCAGAAGCTGTGGAAAAGGTAACCAACCGCATGGCTCAACGTGGCTGGAAACTTGGCGAATGTCACAATATAACAGCCGATGTGGTGAAAAAAATATTGGAGCTGAGACAATAATCTTTAAATATTTAAAGTTTAAAAATATAATTCCAAGATTTCAAATTTCAAGATTTCAAAATACATGTGTCAGCAAAATCTTGAAATCTGAAATCTTGGAATTATGAAATCCTGAAATTTCTCATAATCTTGAAAAAAATACTTTTCTTCTTCCTATTATTCCCATGCCTTTGCCCGGCACAAACCGATAGCACATATATCGGCTTTTTCGAGCAGGAGCTTGCGTTGCGTCCTTATGTCTATGACAAATTTACTGCCCTCTCGCACGAAATAGGAGACCACGATGAGGAAGTTACTTATCGTCCCAACAATCCATTTGGTATAGGCTTAGGGATAACGTGGAAAAATATATCTCTCAGTGGGGGGTATGGCTTTGATTTTATGCGGAATAAGAAAAAGGGAAAGACACGTTCGATCGATTTCCAATATCATTACTATGGCCGAAAGTTTGTAATGGATTTCTTTTTTCAGGATTATAAAGGATTCTTCACCGAAGACGAAGATAAAGATGGAGTATACACACTTTTTCCCGATATCAGGCTGAAACAATACGGCATTTTCGGGCAATATGTTTTCAACGGGCGTAAATTCTCATATAAAGCAGCCTTTAGCCAGAACGAAAAGCAATTAAAATCAGCAGGAAGTTTTTTACTTGGTGGAGGCATTTACTATAACCAAGCCTTCTCCGATAGTACCATTGTAGAAAGCATACCCAACAAGCTGAATAATTACCAAATAGGCGTCAGTGGCGGATATGCATACACATGGGTTTTTAAGAAAAACTTCTATCTCTCAGGCTCATTTTCGGTAGGTGTTAATTTGGGAACTGAATCTCTGAAAATACGCAAAGTAGAAGTTTATCCCTCACTTTTCCCCCGTATGTCTATGGGATACAACAGCGATACTTGGTCTATTGCCCTCTCCGGTGTAAACAACAGGGTTTATGTCCATTTCGAAGACAAAGACAAACTAAGCTTCGATACAGGCTCGCTCCAAATCAGCTTTGTAAAACGTTTCCGCATTGCCCCCAAACTTATACGTAATATAAAATGGGAGCCGCCGGCTTTTTATCCTACGGGACTGTAATAGAATGAATAATGAAAAGTGAATAATGAAGAATTATTAATAATTTATGAGTCCTTATTATTTTTTACTTTTCATTTCTTCTTCAATATAATATATTCCGGCGTAACAAAATAGTCCTCATCCGGAGATCTCGTCAGATACATCCATCCATTTTCAAGACGTTGATTATCGAGAAATTCTATGGTATTTCTATAATCAACAGGTACATATACAGTCAGATTCATACCCTTCGGGGGTAAAAATACAACACAATAAACAGTCTTTAGCGCTTTATTATTACGCAAATCTATTTCCTTTATATTATTCCAGCCTATATTCAAAAATTTGAGATTCGGATTCTTTGATACATCCAATGTTTTTAGTTTATTGCTATAGCAGGCTAAAGCTATTAGGTTTGGATTATGACTTACGTCCAGCATTTTCAATCCATTATCCGAATAATCAAGATATTCCAGCTCAGGTAAAGCCTTTAAATCTATTGGAGTTTTCAAACGGGAATCTGATATATCCAGTCTCTTCAACCTAGTTCCAGTCTCATTATCTTTCTGATCAGGAAGGAACAAATGAGTTAACTGATTTTCTCTAACTTTACCTGCCTTTACTATCCACGAATAATCCTGAGTCCCACATTCTATCTGTGTCAATTTTTTATTATTCTTTAAGTCTAATTTACGGATATAGTTTCCTCTGCAATCAAGTTTCTCTAAGTTAAGATTATTCATCAGATCAATTTCTTTAAGCTTATTATATGAACAATTCAATTGCTCTAAGTAGGGATTCTTACTTAAATTAATCGTTTCTAATGGCTGATTTTGTATAACAATTTTCGTTAGCCCTTTTTCAGTCCTTCTATTATCAGGAAATATTATATCTTTCAATAATGAATATTTGTTCCAGCTCCCTCTACAGTATAATTCCTGCAAGCTCGTATTCGCTGATAAATCCAATGATGCCAACAGATTAAGTGAGCAATCCAAAATCTCTAAATCCTTGAGTTTCTCTGTATCCAACTCATAAATCTCATTTATCGAACAATCTATATACCTCAACTTATTATTCTTCGCAAATCTAATTTTTTTTATAGACGAATTTTGACATATCAATGTATCAAGATTTACACAGTCCTTTAAATCCAAATATTCAATTTTATTATTGGAACACCTTAAATCTGTTAATTGAGAACATTCTTGCAACTCTAAATCTGTAATGCGGTTTCTGCCACAATTTACTTTTTTTAGATTAGGGCATTTGTATAATTCTAATCTTGTTAGTAATCCATATTCGCAGTTCAATTCTTCTAATTGGGATTCTTCTTTACCCAGTTTAGGTAATACTATTGCACATAAACCTTTTTCTATTTCTTTTCTTCTCCTTCCTTTTCTGGAAACTCCCCAATCAATATTATTCTTTGCTATTAGTTTACGAAGTTTATAGTTTTTGCTGACATTTATCGTATCGAGGTGAGTCCTTACACAGTGCAATTCTTCCAAATCTGTACATTCATTTACATTAATACTTTTTATAGCCTTTCCATAGCATTCAATATATTTTAGCTTTTTATTATTCCAGAAATTAAGCTCAAGGCTATCCTTATTTGAGTAAAGCGAATGGTGGGTTAGATTAATAGATTTTAGAGATACAAAATATTCCAAACCGGCAGACGACCTTATATTTCTCAAATCCAAATTTTCTATATCTTTTACATCCCTAAAACGAATTAGTTTATCATCTGGTATAAGCTTCATTTCTTTTAGTTGTCTTCTCAATTCTTTACACTCAAACTTCGAAGTAATATCCTGCCCCTCCTGAATAATATGTATCGTAATAGTCCCCCAATTGGCCTTATAGAATATTTCTGCCTTGCGCGGAAGGTCACTCTCATTTTCGGTTACAGATATATTATAATAATCCTCACGTCCTTCTATCGGAGTTATCGTTATCCAGTCTTCTTTATACTTTAATGTTTCCTTATAAGGGAAATAAAATCCAAAATGATCTATAGTCTGCTCTAATGTAGTAAGAGTATATGATTCTTCTACATGTTCTTCTCCATATTTCTTCTGCGCTGTAATAGCACTCGTGATAGATAAGAAAAAATGAACAATAAGTATTTTTACTATCAATAAGTTCCTTGGCATGTTTTCTATAGTTTTAGTTTCTCAGTGTTAAACAAAGCAAACTTAATAAAAATATTTCACTTTATATTAGATAATCAACAAGTTATGAGCTATAAGTCCATGGATATCCCAATATCCACTTTCTTATAACTCATAACCCCTAACTTTCCTCATTTTTCATTATTCACTTTTCATTCTTCATTCCTTATTTTCTCCCCATCGCTATATTCTGCGCCAACTTCACTAAACGTACAAACTCGCGGCGATAACCATCCTCATCTTTTCCATAAGCTTTCGATGCTATATTCACCACCTTTGTCAATTCCGAAGGCTGATACTGTTCTTCATCGTGCAGCATTTTTCCGAACATGGCAACAGCAGATGCAAAGCGGAAATCTTCCGATACATTATTCAATCCATCATCATGTACTACCACGCTCATCAATTTACTTTCGTCGCTGTCCACATCTTTATAGCGAAGCTTTACGGTAAGCATTTCGTCCGAACCGGTTGGTGTACTCACCTGATATTTCAACGGGTCTACATCCGGCTTATCCTTCCCTTTATTCTTCGTTGCTTTGCCCTTAGCCGGAGCTATCTCATAGAAAGCTGTAACTGTATGCCCTACACCCATTTCTCCGGCATCCTTCAGGTCGTCATTGAAATCCTCTTTTTCCAATAATCGACTCTCATAACCAACCAGACGGTACTCTTTCACTTTCAATGGGTTAAATTCTATCTGCAACTTAACATCTTTAGCCACTGTAAACATTGTACCTCCAAACTCCGAAACGAGCACCCTGTTAGCTTCCTGCATATTATCTATATAAGCATGATTGCCGTTTCCGGCTTCGCTCAAGGTTTGCATTTTGTCGTCTTTGTAGTTACCCATTCCATAGCCTAATATAGAAAGGAATACACCTGCTTTGCGTTTTTCTTCTATTAATGTTTTCAAGGCATCGAGGCTCGATACACCCACATTGAAGTCTCCATCGGTACATAGTATCACACGATTGTTACCACCTTTTACAAAGTTTTCTTCAGCAGTACCATAAGCCAGTTGTATACCTGCAGCTCCTGCAGTCGATCCGCCTGCGGTCAATTTATTCAGGGCATCCAGAATTGTTTCTTTATCTGTCCCTTTGGTCGAAGGTAGCACAACTCTCGTTCCGCTGGCATACACCACAATAGCGACACGGTCTTGTGGGCGCATCTGGTCTACCAGAAGCTTCATCGACGACTTCACCAAGTCCAAACGTGTTGGCCCGTACATTGATCCCGATACATCTATAAGGAATACCAGGTTGGCAGGAGGCAGATCATCCGTATCTATTTCTTGCGCTTTAATACCGATTTTTACCAATCGGTTTTTCTTATTCCAAGGACATTCACCTACTTCTGTTTCGAAATTTACAGGTTTATCGTCTTTTGGAGCTGTATAATCATAATCGAAATAGTTGATCAATTCTTCCACACGTATAGCATCGGCAGGAGGAAGCTCGCCCTGATTCAGGAAACGGCGCATATTACTATATGATGCCTTATCCACATCTATCGAAAAAGTAGACAATGGCTCAGCATCCACACTTTTAAACTTATTGCTGGTAAATGCTTTATAGCTTTCCGTATTAGCAAAGTAGACAGGCTTAGCTGGTATGGGTGCTGGTGATGCGTCATATGATTTAAAGCTTGATCCGTAATCTCTAGCACCATAAGCAATCACAACCGATTCAAGTATTTGCGCCTCTTCTTTCAGTACCACATTTAAGAGTCCCCCTTTTACTTCCTTTGTTTCTTTCTGATACCCTATAAAGATAAAATCCAGTTTATCTCCTATATTAGCTTCTATACTATAATTTCCGTCTACATCGGTAATAGTTCCTCGGCGAGTACCTTGTAGGATTATACTGCATCCTACAATTGGTTCTCCGGTCTCATCCGTAACTGTTCCCTTCACCAGAATAGCGTATGCCGGAAAAGTAAAAGAAATAAGCAGAACGAAAAGTACAACTGTGCGATAAAATGTCTTGTGTGTCATAAGCGTGTAGTTTTTCCGATTTTTTAACTGTTTTTTAAAATAGATATCTTTTTCCGAAAATTCCATAAATGTGGAGGATAATTTTTTTTTAAAATAATGTGAATCAGTAATTGAGATATATGCTCTTTTAAATTATGAGGCAATACCTCTATCTATAATTCTTTAGCTACAAAGGACGCAAAGTCATACTTAGAGGCCGGGCTGTTGAAGAGCGCATATGAAGGATGTTCATATTATAAGTTTTCCAGACAAAATATACAAGTGGAAAAGCAAAAGGCATTACCTTTGGTCTATGAAAAAATAAAGTTGGATGCCGGATATGAAATTAATCTATTAATAGCAGATAAATTAATAGCAGAGATAAAGTCTATAAAGGCATTAAATGATTTGTGTATGGTAGAAATATAAACTTATATGAAGTTAAGAGGTTGTAGGTTAGGCTTGCTGATAAACGCTAATATTGTATTGTTGAAGCATGCGAGTGAGAAGAGTTATAAACGGATACTTGTGATCTTTGTGTAAAACTTAGTGACCTTTGTGGTTAATCCTTATTTTCTTACCACAAAGAGCACAAAGAGCACAAAGAAAAAGTTTCAAGGGCACAATACAGAAAAAATAGAGAAGTTTTGAAGTGATTGAATACTAAATATATTATAAATTATAAACTAAAATATCATGGCAAAAAGAGAATGGCAAACTATTAAAGAATACGAAGAAATCCTTTTCGATTATTTCGAAGGTATTGGACGTATCACTATCAACCGTCCGCGTTACCGTAATGCATTTACTCCTACTACAACAATGGAGATCAGCGATGCATTGCGTATCTGTCACGAAAATCAGGATATTTATGTGGTGGTGCTGACAGGTGCAGGCGACAAGGCTTTTTGTGCAGGCGGCGACCAGAATGTAAAAGGAAAAGGCGGTTATATCGGCAAAGATGGTGTGCCGCGCTTACAGGTATTGGAGGTGCAGAAACAGATTCGCTCCCTGCCTAAACCGGTGATTGCAATGGTGAATGGTTATGCTATTGGTGGTGGACATGTATTGCAGGTGGTTTGTGACCTTTCTATTGCTTCGGATAATGCTATTTTCGGTCAGACAGGTCCTCGTGTAGGTAGTTTCGATGCCGGATTCGGTTCATCGTATCTTGCACGTATAGTAGGGCAGAAAAAGGCTCGCGAAATTTGGTTCCTTTGTCGTCAGTATTCTGCTCAGGAGGCTTTGGATATGGGGCTTGTTAATACAGTTGTACCTTTCGACCAACTGGAAGACGAAACTGTGAAATGGGCACACGAAATGATGCAGCACAGCCCTATGGCGCTTCGTATGATTAAGATGGGGTTGAACGCCGAACTTGACGGACAAGCTGGTATTCAGGAACTTGCCGGAAATGCTACTTTACTTTATTACCTGACTGATGAGGCGCAGGAAGGTAAACATGCATTTTTGGAGAAACGTAAGCCTGACTTTAAGAAGTTTCCGAAGTTTCCGTAAGCCCCCTAAATCCCCCGGAGGGGGACTTTGGCAAGCACAAAATTATTAACCTAAAAAAATACTCTTTTTGATTCCTCCCTTTTGGGGAGGCTAGGAGGGGCTGATATGCTAAAAACTAGAATAATACCCTATACTCTGCAATTTAAACGTCCTGCCGGAACGTCGCGAGGTGTGTATCACGATCATAAGATATGGTATGTGATTGTTACCTCTGCTACCGATCCTGACAAGTGGGGGATGGGAGAGTGCGCACCCTTGTTTGACCTTAGTTGCGACTATGGCGAAGGGTATGAGCAGACATTGGCTCACTTTTGCAAGAAGCTGGAAGAGGAAGGAAGGTTGGATGTAGAGGCTCTGCGCCCTTATCCGTCTATACTTTTCGGTTTGGAGACAGCTTTGCGTCAGTTGGAGCAGGGTAGTTTCCGCTTATGGGATACACCATTTGCGAGGGGGGGACAAGGTATTCCTATCAATGGGTTGATCTGGATGGGCGATTATGATTATATGCTCGAACAGATAGAGGCGAAGATGGAACAGGGTTTTCGCTGTATCAAACTTAAGATAGGAGCTATTAATTTTGATGAGGAGATTGATTTGCTTCGTCATATCCGTAAGCATTACAGTGCTGATCAGATTACGTTGAGAGTGGATGCCAATGGTGCTTTTTCGCCTGATGATGCTTTAGATAAATTAAAAAGATTGGCAGAGCTTGACCTCCATTCTATCGAACAGCCTATCCGTGCCGGTCAGTGGAACGAAATGGCTGAATTATCGGCGGTTACACCTCTGCCGATTGCATTGGATGAAGAGTTGATCGGGGTGAATGACAGGACTGAAAAAAGACGTTTACTGGAAGTTATAAAGCCTCAATATATTATACTGAAACCTACATTGCATGGTGGATTCTGTGGTGCAGAGGAATGGATACAGCTGGCTGAATCATTGAATATAGGCTGGTGGATCACTTCGGCATTGGAGTCGAATGTCGGGCTTAATGCTATTGCGCAATGGTGTGCTACTTTTGATAATCCGCTTCCTCAAGGTTTGGGAACGGGAGGACTGTATACGAATAATCTGGATACGGCATTGAGTATCAAAGGTGATTGTTTGTGGTATGATCCGGAGAAAGAAACGAATATAGATTATGAGTTTTTGGGATAAAGATTATTTGATAACTATAGAAGGGGGGGCTTATACTCCTGATATGTTTATGGGTAAAGGAATTCCGGCTTTTGCCCAAAGGTCTGATTTTCATTATAGCTTATACCTGTTTTTGAAGGATTGGTTTTCACAATCTCCTTTTCTGAAAGTACATACATCAGGCTCTACAGGTGCCCCTAAAGAAATGCTTGTAGAGAAAAAGCGCATGATGGAGAGTGCCCGCCTTACCTGTTCGTTCCTAGAACTGAAAGAAGGTGATAAGGCCTTACTGTGTATGTCGCTCGATTATATTGCAGGTAAGATGATGGTGGTGCGTGCTCTGATTGCCGGACTGGATTTGTATCCGGTAACACCTTCGGGTAATCCACTGAGAGATACGGATATACCATTCAATTTTGCAGCAATGATACCCATGCAGGTGTATAATAGTTTGCAGTCGGAGGTTGAGAGTGTACGGCTTGGAAAGATTGAAAATCTGATTATTGGCGGTGGTGCTATAGATAAGCAGTTGGAAGACCATATAAAGGATTTCTCTAACAATATATACTCTACATATGGCATGACTGAAACACTGTCGCACATTGCGTTGAGGAAGCTGAATGGAAAAGATGCATCAGAGGTTTACATGCCTTTTTCGTCAGTTACCCTATCGTTGTCGGAAGATGATGCGTTGATTATTGATGCACCTCTGGTAGCCGGTGAACGGCTGTATACCAATGATATTGCACAGATAAACAAGGATGGAGGCTTTCGTATAATCGGGCGTAGGGATAATGTGATAAACAGCGGAGGTGTTAAGATACAGATAGAAGAGGTAGAACGTCTGTTGAAGCCGTTTATGTCCTCGGCTTTTGCTGTAGCATCGTTGCCGGATGCTAGGTTTGGAGAGATTGTTGTTCTGGTTGTAGAGGAAGATATTATGGGTGAAGAATATAAAGAAGCCCTCCCTGAATATTACGTGCCAAAGAAGGTAATAAAAATAGATGCTATACCTCTTACTGAGACTGGGAAGATAAGCCGTAAGGAATTGAAAAGGCTAATAACCTAATGTATTAATATGCCAATGTGCCAATGGTGCGAAGCAAATTTATTTGCATATCGGCACATTGGCACATTAGTATATTAGTCAATTCTAATTATTAAAATGATATAGGAAAATAACTGTTTCTTCCAAAGCGTTTTTCGGACAGTCTTTTATTTCCAATACTAGTTTTAGTTCAGCTTTTGCTATACCTCTCAGGTTGATAAGAGATTCAAGTTTTACTCTCATTCTTATCTCACTGTCTACAACAACAGCCTGATTGAATTTCAATTTTTCGATACCATAGTTGATCAGCATCTTAATGTTGTTTACTTCTACCACCTGATCCCACAGGTATGGAAGGAGTGATACCAACAGATAACCGTGTGCTATCGTATTTTTGAAAGGACTTTCTACTTTCGCCTTTTCCGGATCCACATGTATCCACTGATGGTCGAGTGTGGCATCTGCAAACAGGTTGATACGGTCCTGCGTGATTTTTAAATAGTCTGAAGTTCCAAGTTCTTTGCCTACATATTGCTCGAAATCGCTGTAGGAATTGATGATTACTTTGCTCATATAGTTATGGTTTAACAATTTCTAAAATCAATAACCGGACTTTATTCTTCGGGCTAATTTGAAAGAGAGAACAGTCCACAGGTTAAAATTATTCATATTAAGTGATATTACCAAAACTTATATATGCTAAAGTTAAAATTATTTTAATAACTTTTTGTTCAAACTATTGTAATATAGAAATTTATCTATTAGAAAATTCTATATGTTAATTGGAAATTAAGCATAGGCCACCATTTTAGTATATTGGTGATTTTGTCTATATCTTCGAAGTTTTCCACAGCATTACTGATTGTTTCAACTTTCTTTCCATTTTGTTTCAGTGTATATTTTCCCTGATAGATAGCGCCCATCTCGAATTTGAAGCTTACGCGGCTTTTAGAAATAGCACGTCCCAGACCGAAACCAAAGTATGGTTTTATCACTTGTCCTAATTGTAGGGTAGCATTCAGGTCTCCATTATTGATATCTAGTTGGTGTCCGTCGAAGTCGATGTTTGGCCATTTTTCGGTAGGATCTATTAGGGTAGCCCTGTTTCCATCTCCATCCACAAGATAACCTTTTGCTTTCAATTGGTTTTTTCCGATGTAAGCTCCAGCTGTAAGGTGGAATATACCTTTTTTTACAGGGTGGAAGTCAACTAATACATGTCCGTTAGTAAAGTTAAGTTCGCCTTTCATGTTGTAATCGGGTACGTAACCGATAGCTTCTTCGAGCATTCCGCTAGGGTCGTCGAGCGAGATATCAAAATCGCTGCTTTTGTATCCCATGTAGTTGATACCGGCACGTAGCTTTAAGTAACTGTTTAATGGAGTAGCGGCTTCGATACCGAATCCCATTGTAGAGAGACGTACGGCAACATTAAGGTGCGAAAGTGGCCCTCCCTGATAATATTCCAGTTCCTGTACTGTTGCTTCTGTAGTTTCAAAAACAATAGAATCCTGAAGTAAAGCCGAGTTTTGTACGATTGTTGTTGTAGAGTCTGTGTTATTCTGAGCGAATAAGGTTGATGCGAATAATACGCACGCGGATAAAATTAGTAATCTCATGTTAGTAGCTTTGTAAATTAGACTTTATTTAACTTTCGGCTGCAAAGATATAATTAAAGTTAAATGTTCTGCAGTATATAGTGTTAAATATAACTGTTAAAAGAAAAGTGTGAAAATATTTTGTTATAAGGTAACGTCTTTTACTTAAAAAATAGCTGTATGATGTTATATAATAAAAAATACCATACGGTATAATCGTATGGTATTTAGTTGTTTATATTGCTTTATGTTAAATTAGTCTTGATCGAATGACATAAATCCATTTTCTACTGCATTGTAATATTTTTCCTTATCGAAGGAGAAAAGGGCAGACGATTTTACACCCCATTTTTTGCTCACTTCATCCAGTTTATGAATAAGCCCTGTGCCGAGCATCTTACGTTGAAAATTACGACGATCCAATTTTTGGCGAAGGATGGTTTCGTATATGATGCGCAGCTCCGTCATTGTGAATTTTTCGGGAAGCAATTCATAGCCAAATGGAAGTATCAGCAATTGCATCCGTATAGTTGCCAGTGCTTTTTCTATTATCTTGTTGTGGTCTGTATACAAGACGGGAATTTCGTCGAGGTCGAACCATGCTATTTCTTCATCGTCGTTCGTTTCTATTTTTACCTTCGAGTATTCTACAAGTGCATAGTAACCTACACTTACAAAGCGCTGTACGAGCCAATGCTTCTTTCGTTCTTCACTGTCGGTAATACCCCAACGGATAAGCATATCTTCATTTTCTTCAATATTGGTTCTGTCTTTATCTCCGAACAGATAAAACTGTCGCAGATAGATATCAGACAGTCCGGTTCTTAACGTTAGCAGCCTGTATGCAGCGTCGTCTACATTTTCGTCTTTATGTACAAATCCTCCCGGAATCATCCATTTGTTGTAATACGAAAATTTATTCAATAGTATTTTAAGGGTTCCTTCGTGAAATCCGAATATAACGCAGTCTACCGAAGTCCCGGGATGGAAGACGTCGGCGCTATATTGAAGGACATTTGCGGATTGTTTTTCTTTTCTCATTTCATTCTTTTGAGCACCCCAAAATTAACGAAGTCAGATCGAAAATTTGAATTATTACGGCATTTTAACTTCTTTTTATTTTTTATGTTTTAAAACATGATTTGGGTTAATGTGTTTTTGTACAGGTTGTTATGTGTTGGTTCGGCTGTGTGCTGAAATTGTTTTTCCTTAAAATGTTTGGTCATATAAATTAATAAATATTACATTTGCGTCATAGAGACGCTTGTGTGCGTTTTTGTGACGCAAGTAATTTTGAGGAAATCATTCGTGAAATACTTTTTGCGAATCAAGATGAAAGATACACGCCAACTACACTTCGTGTCATGGCCAGGCACAGAAAAGGTAGGCGGAGCTTCTAAAAGGATGTCGATCCTTATACACTTCAAGATCATATCATTAGTTAACAGATATTTTATGAAAAAAGCATTTTTATTCATTCTGGCATTTGTAGCCGCCAACCTTGCTTTTTCGCAAGGAGCAAAGAACTATGTAGTTGTTGAAAACAGCAACGGAGCAACCCTAGGGTATTCCCCTTCTTCGGGTATTAAAATACTGACAGTAAATGGTCTTAAGTTCAAAGACCTGAACAAAAACGGAAAATTAGATAAATATGAAGACTGGCGTTTGCCTATAGATGAACGTGCCAAAGACCTGGCTAGTAAAATGACTGTAGAGCAAATAGCAGGACTGATGCTATATAGCGGACATCAGGCCGTTCCGGCAAATGAATTCGGCTTTGCCGCCGGTACATATAATGGAAAGCCATTTTCGCAAAGTGGAGCTAATCCATGGGATTTGTCGGATGCACAAAAAGTATTTCTGAAGGACGATAACCTCCGCCATGTATTATTGGTAGGTGTAAAAAGTCCGGAAGTAGCTGCCAGATGGAATAACGAATTACAGGCTTGGGTAGAAAGTGTTGGTTTGGGTATCCCTGCAAATAACAGTTCCGATCCTCGTCATTCGGGTCAAGTGACAGGATCGACTGTTGCAGAGTTTAATGCCGGAGCAGGTGGCGAAATATCATTGTGGCCCGACGGGCTTGGTATGGCTGCTACATTCGATCCGGCATTAGTAAAGCGTTTTGGAGAGATTGCAGCTATAGAATACCGTGCTTTGGGTATTGGTACAGCTCTATCTCCTCAGATCGATTTAGCTACAGAGCCTCGCTGGTATCGTTCGAGCATGACATTTGGCGAAAGCCCTGCTTTGGCTACAGATATGGCTCGTGCTTATATCGACGGATTCCAGACTTCGACAGGTAAAGATGAGATTGCTGACGGCTGGGGTTATAAGAGTGTGAATGCTATGGTAAAACACTGGCCAAGCGGTGGACCTGAAGAAGGTGGGCGCGATGGTCACTGGGCATTTGGTAAGTTTGCGGTTTATCCGGGAAATAATTTTGAAACACATTTGAAACCTTTTACCGAAGGTGCTTTCAAACTGGATGGAAAAACAGGTATGGCTTCGGCTGTAATGCCTTACTATACTATCTCTTACAATCAGGCAAAAGACGGAACCAATTTAGCGAACGGTTTCAGCAAATATATAGTAACAGACTTGCTGAGAGAAAAATATGGCTACGATGGCGTAGTATGTACCGACTGGCTGATAACAGGTAACGAAGGTGCAACTCCGGGCGATTTTGCCGGAAAACCTTGGGGTGTAGAAGATAAAACTGTAGCCGAAAGACATTATATAGCATTGATGGCAGGTATGGATCAGTTTGGAGGAAACAACGAAATGGGGCCAGTAATCGAAGCTTACAATATGGGTGCAAAAGAGCATGGTAAGAAGTTTATGCGAAATCGTTTCGAGCAATCGGCTGTTCGTTTGTTGAGGAATATTTTTCGCTTAGGCTTGTTCGAAAATCCATATCTGGATCCGCAAGAGACAGCAAAAGTTGTAGGAAATCCTGAATTTATGCAGGAAGGTTATACTACACAATTGAAGTCAGTAGTTATGCTGAAAAACAAAGGAAATGTAATGCCTATCAAAGAACGTAAGACTGTTTACATTCCTGAAGTTTATACACCATCGGTAAAAGATTGGTGGGGTAACTGGTCGAAACAAAGCTTACAAAAAGCTGCTAATGAGGAAATGGTAAAAAAATACTATAATGTAACTGACGATCCGGCAAAAGCAGACTTTGCAATTGTATTTATCTCAGGCCCTTATACTAATAACGATGGTGGCGGATACGATATAGATGACCGTAAAGCCGGAGGAAACGGATATGTGCCTATCTCTCTTCAGTATGGAACATATACAGCTACAGATGCCCGCGAGCATAGTATTGCAGCAGGAGACCCTGTGGTAGATCCAACAATAACAGACCGCTCTTACAAAGGAAAAACTGTTACAGCTTCCAATACAATGGACTTACGTTCGGTATTGAACACAAGAGCTATGATGGGAGACAAACCGGTGATTGTAGTTGCTAATGTATCTCGTGGAATGGTATTCAATGAATTCGAAGATAAGGTGGATGGTATTTTGGTTCGTTTCTCGGTTGGTGAACAGCCAATAATGGATATTATCTCCGGTAAATTCGAACCTTCGGGTTTGCTTCCGATGCAGATGCCTGCAAGTATGTCGGCTGTAGAAAAACAAAAAGAAGATATGCCTTTTGATATGGAATGCCATAAAGACACAGAAGGTAATGTTTATGATTTTGCATATGGGCTTAACTGGAAAGGTGTGATTAAAGATGCCCGTACAGCAAAATATGGGGTGAAGAATTAGCAAATTAGCAGATTAGCCAATGTGGCGATGCGGAAATTAGCCAATGTGCAATTGGTACAACGCCACAAAAGCTAGTAAACTAGAACTCTAACAACTCGTAAACTAAAAAACTAAAACAAAAAACTATGAAAAAGTTAATCAAAAATATAAGCTTACTACTGGCATTTACTACACTGGGCGTTACTGCTAATGCTCAGGATGCAGCCAAACGTGATACAGCGAAAGTGGTAACAGCAGAACAAAAAAGTGACCGTAATGTGATGCTTAATGCAGCTTCGGCTAATGCAGGGCCACGAAATGTAAATATCGGCTTACCTGCCAGTGTGGGAGGAACTACTGTACTCGAGAATGATCTGCCTGTTGTGTATTTCTTCTGGCCTGAGATGCCATTCAAATCGTGGCGTATGGATGCTATGACTAATGGCGTGAAGTTGTTGGACTTAGGACAGACTGCTATTAATATTGGTGATGTTGGTTTCTCGGTAGGTACATATGATAATCTGGGTACTGATAAGTTTGGAGGAAATGTAGGGCTAAATTCGAATCACTTCGGACTATTGAATGGAACTGCGAATATAAGCGGCCCTGCTAATCAGAAAGGACTGAAATATTCGGTTGGTGCTTTCGTAAATTACGATCCGGGTACATATAAAGTGAATAAGAATGATATAGACCGATATTATAATGATCAGACACAGTTGTATAAAATAGCTCTTACACAAGATTATAAATTTAATGGTGGTAGCGGTTCCATATCGGCTTTTTATAAATATGCTGATTCGAAGTCGATGACTATGCAGCAGTATGCTCCATATAAATATAATCTGGATGGTTCGGTTGACGAATTAGATGGCTTCAAGATTGGTAGCGACAGCTATCTGACTGGTCAGAAGTTTAGAGTAAGAGATGCAAAGACCGGGGATATTGTTGAACGCGATGCTTTAGACGATTATGGTTCGCGTTCGCATACATTAGATTTTATCGGGAAAAATAAGTTTGATAATGGATTGAATTTCAATTATATTGTACGTCTTCATTCAGCTAAATCTGGCCTTTATCTACCTATTATGACAGGTATCAATGATCATACTTATACCGAAAATGGCGAAACTAAAACTATTGCTGCACAAGGAGTAATGGCTTTGGCATCTAAGAAAGCCCCAATCAAATCTTTGACAAGCTTGTTTGAAGTTGGCAAGAAATCGGGCAACCATGAATGGAAAATAGGTTTGAATCAATGGCTTTACGATATTGATAAATTTACGACAGAAGGTGCTTTGTATTCACAGACAGTAGAAGCTAATCCGAAAGTAATCAGCGGTACAGAAGTTTATGGCGCAATCAATGAATATCATAATGGATCGGAAAATAAGACGGCTATATTCCTTACCGATAAATGGGATATCGCAGATGTATTGACATTGAATCTGGGTGCACGTTTCGAATATCAAAACTTAAGAGGAGATTATATAAATAATGCTGATATAGATGCAAATATACCATATCTGTCAAATAAGAAAACTGATATAGATAAAGATTGGTTCAATAAAGCTTTTATGATAAATGGTGTTTATAAGATGACAAAAAGTTTTGGATTGTTAGGTGAAGTTACATATAATGAGCAAGCAGGTCATCTGGAAAATTACTCGGCTGGAAATGAACCTAATATCAAAAAGTCTAAAATACCCGGAGCCGGATTTGGTGTATTCTTTAATCACCCTCTGATAAGTTTAGTATCGAAAGCTACATATATCAAACGCGATGAATATCGTTCTACAGTGAATTTCTCCAGTGCATCGGGGGCAGTTGAGCGTGCATTGGCTTCGTATGATATCGAAACAATAGGCTGGACTACCGATGTAGTTGCCACTCCGTTTAAAAATTTCAATTTGCATTTCTTATTTACATTCCAAACTCCTAAATATAAAAACTATTCGGGAACTGTAAATTTCAACACAGGGGAATCTGTTGATTATAACTTCAATGATAACTATGTAACAGGGGTATCTAAAGTATTGATAGAAATAGACCCTAGTTATCAATGGAAAGATTTAAGAGTTTGGGCAAGTGCACGTTATTTCAGTAAGGAATATGCTAACCTGACTAACTCATTGAATTTTAAAGGACGTTGGGAAACATTTGCAGGAGCTAATTATTCATTAGGAAAAAATCTGGAATTTAATGCAACTGTTGTAAATCTGCTGAATCAACGCGGAGCTAAAGGTACTATTTCTGGTGCAGACCTTTATACAAAGGAAGATGCGGAGAAGATGGATGGAGCAATCTTGTCGGGGACTTATATCCGTCCGTTTACAGTGGAGTTTGGTATGAAATATAAATTTTAAATACAATAAGGCTTGATAAATATTGACATTAGCCAATACAAGCAATATTGATTAGTTTTTCATAGTTAATCGAAAAAGGGATGGTAGTGTGTGTTGCTACCATCCCTTTTCTATTATTTATCGGTGAAAATCCTGCTTTTACTTGTCATTATAATCTCCGGAGGTAAATGCGCTTATGACCTCAATGCTTTCATCTTTAATAGAATATATCAAACGGTGTTTGTCGTTTATTCTGCGCGACCAACATTCTGCTAAATCATATTTTAAAAGCCCTGGTTTGCCTGTTCCCGTCTGAGGATGTTCTGTTAGTTCTTCCAGAAGTTTGGCTATTTTCCTTAGTATAGGTTTTTTTTCGGCTTTTTTATGCGCTTCAATATCCTCAAGTGCGTTTTTAGTAAAGACTAAAGTATATAATTTATTTTTTATAGGGTTGTCTGCACTTTTCATAAGTTGTTTTTATTTAAGAATAGTCTCAAATGCCCAAAAATGTTGAGATATCATCTTTATTTATTTTCGTAACCTCTCCCTTTTCTATCTGTGCTATAGACTCTTCGATCCTTTGCTCCATTTGCGGATTCGAAAATATTCTGTCACTTTCGGTGATTGGTACTATCAGATAGGCTTTGTTACTCCTTTTTACTACAATTTGTTCGCCTTCATCAACCATATCCAGAACTGCTTTCTGGTTACTTCTAAATTGTCTTGCTGTTACTATTTTCATGCTTTTAATATTAAAATACGTTCTATTTTGTGTACCCAAAAGTAGATGTTATTTTTTAGAAATAAAAATTTTAGCCTATCATTAATATTGTTTTAAGTAGAGGTACCTATTTCTCAAAACAGTATTCAAACAAAAGAGAGGAGGTGAAATAAATCCTCCCCCTCTCTCATCTGTTTTTTATGTTTTAGTTCAATTAGAGAACCGGCGATGCCTGCAATGCGCCTGCATACCATACTCGGTATTTAATTTCGTAACCTTTAGGTGCATAAACTACGATAGGCAGTTTGCTATTATATCTAACCATCAAGCCCATACTCTGAACAAATTTTTCTTCGTTTGGCTTGTTACATGCCATCATTGTAGAACGGGTTTGTCCGTTGCTGGTAAAGTTATAGTAAGTATAACCCCATCCCTGAAGGTCTTTTTCTTCCAGTTTACCCATTAGTGAATGATGGTTGCAATCTACACTCATCACTTTGCCCGGTACAATTTCTACTTTATACAACGATTCGTCTTCGTGCTTATCCAGATAAATCACATATCTTACCATTCCTTCTTCAGCTTTAGGGAATGGAGCCAGCATCTTCTCTCTATCTTGTGCCGGATTGAAATCCTGAGCGTTAGCTAGTCCGGTAAAAGAAAGCATTGTTACTGCAATCAGTAAGAATTTTGTAATAGTTTTCATTTTGTCAATTTTTATTATTGGTATTTTTGTAAATAAACGCCTTATGTTATCTATTTGTTTTCGTTTTCTGATAATATAGACGCAACTTTTGTTAAAACGTTTAATGCTGATTGTACTTTTTATTCGTAGTAATGTAGTATGTATTTGTAAATAAGTATTTTATATTGTATTTTTTTATTTAATATTCAACTGATCAGGTAAACGGAACTATTCTGATGATTTTGTAAGAAAAGGATGTCAGTTCTGCTTGTAGCTACTTCTTAAATTTAGACTGTATTTATCTGTTTGTGTCATATTGTGATGGTTTTTTATTCTGTAAAATGACACAAAATGCAGTTTTGTGTTCGTATACTCTGTTGTGTGCTGAATGTGATATTTTGTGTATTGTGAATAAAGATTAGATATGCAAAACTTAAATTATAAAGTCTTATATGTTCGCATCTTTTTGGGAGATAATCTTTTAATTTGTACCCAGATAATGAGTAAACGATATTTATACAAATACAAAGCTACCAAGTGTACAATGATATTATGGATTGTTTTTTTTAATTATAATCTTCTGGGAATCCAGAGGCTTTCTTTGTTTTGTATAAAATAAACTTATATACTATATCCCTTATTTTGTTTCGCATTATTTAGGATATAAAAGATTTAACGGCTGTCTCCATTTTTTTTATTTTTATCTGTTGTGATAACAGACTTGCATTGTTTACAAATTTCACCCGGAGGCAGCCCTTAAATTTTACGAACTTCTCTTCTTTTAAACAGCAAAGTTATAGAATAGTTTAATTAATTGTAGTAATATTATTACTATTAACTTTTTCTATTATCGAAAATTTCTGCAATTAAGTAATGCCGATAAAGAAGTAAATGATTGTATAAAATAACTCTCCCCTGAAAATTTATTATTTCAGGGGAGAGTCTCGTTTATAGCTGCTTATAATTGGGGAGTGGTTATATTAACTTGTATTTTTCTTTTTGCTCTGTATAAGCTTCCACTACGTTTATAATGTAATCGCCAAGTTTTTCGCAATCTCCTATTATGTCCATGTAAAAGACACCAAGATCGTATCCGTATTCTTTGTTGTCTATGTCTATAATATTTTTGAGTTTCAGTTGTGTGCGGAAATTGTTGATATCATCTTCCAGTTCAAAAACCTGTGTTATATTTTTCTTTTGTGGTTCCTGTTTTTCCAGTATCCGCTGCATATATGTAAACGACGAAGACAGAAGGTCGAACATTTGCTCGATGTTTGCATATTGGGCTTCTATGAAATCTACATTTGCATCTTTTTTTCTCTTTATTGATTTTGCTATATTGAAGCAAGAATCGCCAATGCTTTCTATCTCAGTTATTTCGCGAAGCATATTCCGTATTTCATTTTTCCCTTCCGAGCTTAAACGGCCTTCCGATGCTTTGTTGAGGTAGTTAGCTATTTCCAGCTCCATGCTATCACTTATGTCTTCGTATTTCTCAATCCGGCTAAATGTCTTATTGAAGTTAGAATCGTTTTTCTCGTAGAGTAATTCTTTTACCATAAAGAACATCTTCTGAATACGTTCTGCATATAAGTTTATTTCCTGTCGTGCCTCTAATATCGATAATTCGGATATGGAGAGTAGTCCTGTCTGGATGAATTTGAGGCGGAATTCTTCCTCTTCCTCTTTTTTAGGAATAAGTTTGGTAACCACTTTTTCGAGGAACCCGACAAACCATACGAATATGAATGTGTTACAAATATTATAGCAGGTATGGAAAGCCGACAATTTGAATGAAATCATTATTTGCTGGTCTCCACTTGCAACACTGTCTACGAATGACGATACTCCATTGGCAAAAGGATAAAATACAGCTAATACCCACATTACGCCAAACATATTGAAGATGAAGTGGGAGAGTGCTGCCCGCCTTGCCGATGTGTTGGCGGTGAGTGCTGCTATGTTGGCAGTGAGTGTTGTACCCAGATTCTCGCCCAAAACCATTGCAGCTCCTATTTCGAAAGTGATCCATCCTTGTGCGCACATTATGAGGGTGATTGCCATGGTGGCGCTCGATGATTGTACAACTACTGTGAGTATGGCTCCTATAAAGAAAAAGAGGATGATGGAGCCAAATCCCATGTCGGTATAATTGGTTACAAACTGCAGCATGTCCGGATTTTGCGCCAGATCTGGGACATTTGCTTTGAGGCTTGCCAGCCCCATAAACAAAAGAGCAAATCCGAAGATGAACTCACCTAAAGATTTGCGCGAACTCCTTTTTGAGAAGACTAATGGTATTGCTATAGCCATTATCGGGAGTACAAAGAGGGATATATCTACTTTGAATCCGAATATGGAGATTATCCATGCTGTGAGCGTTGTCCCGATGTTGGCACCTAATATAACACTAATTGATTGTGTGAGAGTGAGTAATCCTGCGTTGACAAAGCTGACAACCATAACGGTTGTGGCACTCGAGGATTGGATAATTGCTGTGATAAAGACACCGGTCAGTACGGCCGTTACGCGATTTTTGGTCATCGCTGTAAGTATGTTTCTAAGTTTGTCTCCGGCCAGTTTCTGGAGTCCTTCGCTCATTGTTTTCATCCCATACAAGAACAATCCCATGGAGCCGAGGAACAGCATAAAATCGAAAAAAGTGTATTGCATCTATGAAATAAATTAGTCAATATTAATGTGCTGCAAATATATACACTCTTAACCTTATGTTAATCTGTGTAATGCATTTGTAACGAAAACTTAACAATGGCGTAAACTTTGTTAGAGGATATGTAAATATTTATCGTGATTCATTATTTCCGCCGAATGATTCTTGTTTTCCTCCAAAACAACAAACCAGCCTTTTTGTTTAGAAATATGATCTTATATTTGTCGTAGAAAATAAGTAAAGTAAACCAAGTAAACTATTCTGTAACGTAAAAATGTGCAAAAAAAGCAGCAGAAATAACTGTGTTTTAACTCCTGATTATTTGGGGGTTAGGGTTATTTTGTTAGATAAGGATCTTCTAGGCAAGGAAGACAGTCTTATCAGTCTATTCTTTTTTAATCCAAAATGTTTTTTAGCATTTTGCGAATTTTTGTGTACGTATACTCACCTGTTTACTATCCCCCGTATTGTAATAAATTTCTTTCAAAAAACAAAATACTGTCATTTTCCCTTTTTAAGGAAAATGATAAAAGATTTTTACTTTTTTATAACAGACAAAAAATATATCTGTAAATATATTTTGTATTTGAAGACTTTAAAGTTTTATGGGTTGCTTCCGCTTTTACTTATTTCTTTCTGTTGTGATAACAGGTTTGCATCGATACTAAATGCAACAGGAGGCAACCTCTAAGACTTTTTTATTTGACAAAAACCAAGGCTTAATTATATATAAAACTCAAACTATTATGAAACAATTGACCATTTTTTTATTGGTGTTTTTACCTCTCTTTATCGTTTTACCTATACGGTCTCAGGTAACTATAGGCAGCGGCGAGGTGCCGGATAATACTGCTATACTCGACCTGAAAGAAAAAACTGACGGTTCGTCAACTCGTGGATTACTGTTACCAAGAGTAAATTTGAAATCCACATTAGATTATACTGCTATAGCTGGCGCTACATCTATGGCACAACTGGCAGGGATGATGGTCTACAACTTGGCTTATGGCGGTACCAGTCCAAATGAAGTTTATAGCGATATTCTTTACTATAACGATGGATATAAGTGGGTAGAATTGCCTGCTTATTACGACGTAAACAATGGCCTGAGTAGTAGCGCTTCGAATACTCAATTATTCCAATTAGGAGGAACCTTGAATCAACCTACCAGAATTAACTCAAGCGATATAAATACATTGACACTTCATGCATCTCCAGCCGGATTGAAAATTACCGGTAATGGGCAAGGCCTTAATAAAATTCTTACTTCCGATGCTGATGGAACGGCTACATGGCAGGACGATATAAACTGGAAACTGACAGGTAACGCCAATGCAACTGCTACCAGCTTTCTTGGGCCAACATCAGATGTTCCGTTAAAGTTTAAATCGAGAAATATACCTTCCGGCAGATTAGAAATCGGTTCTACAAGTTATGGATATGGAGCTTATGATGCCGGTGGAGACAACAGAACGACAGCAATTGGGGTAAATGCCTTAGCCAGCCTGCCAATCAGCGGCCATAATGGTAATACAGCTATTGGTCACCATGCTATGGCAAACCATGCATCGGGTAGTGATAATACTGCAATAGGTAGTAAGGCAATGGAGAATGCCAACGGTGGATTCAATAATACAGCCATAGGTACTTCTGCTTTGCAGAGTACAACAGGGCAAAATAATACAGCAATCGGACGATCTGCCGGTTTGTGGGTGCAGAGTGGGGGTTACAATGCACTTATAGGATCACTTGCAGGGACGAAGATAACTACCGGAGGTTTTAATACTGCTGTTGGGGCTAGTACACTTACATCGCTGGAAACCGGAAGTAATAATATTGGTATAGGAATGGGTGCGGGGACGTCTGCAGTTTCAGGCGATAATAACATTTTTATCGGATATAATGCCGGATATGGGTATACAGGATCAAACAGGCTTTATATTGGCTCATTCCATAATGATGGAACGTATTATATTGTAGGACAAAAGAATAGTCAGAATAATATGGTCGTTACAATAAATGGTGATATTCCTAATAGTTCTTATAACTTCTATGTCAATGGGTCAGCCGGAGGGGTATATGCATGGGCTATCGGTTCTGACAGAAGGCTGAAGAAAGATATTAAAGATTTAGGGTATGGACTTAAACAAGTAATGCAGCTAAAACCCGTAAGTTTTACTATGAAGGAATCGGAAGTAAAACGAATCGGATTTATAGCACAAGAGGTACGCGATATTATACCCGAAGTAGTTTCCGGAAAAGAAGGGGATATGGAAAAAAAAGAATATCTGAGTGTAACCTATTCCGAATTTGCACCTGTATTGGTAAAGGCTGTCCAAGAGCAGCAACAAATTATCGACAAGCAACAACAGGTAATAGAAGCTTTGCTGAAAAGGGTGGAGGCTCTGGAAGAGAAATAAGATGATTATAATACTAAAAATGTCTGAAAAGTGATTTGCATCATCTTTTCAGACATTTTCTTATTTTATTTAATTACTGTTTTTCTTACAGTAATTTTTCTACCTTTTCTACTAATAGTGCTTTTTGTGCTGCGCCTACTTGTTTGTCTACTACTTCACCGTTTTTGATGAATAGGATAGTAGGGATGTTGCGGATACCATATCTTGAAGTGATATCGTCGTTGTTGTCTACATCTACTTTTCCGATAAGAACACGTCCTTCGTATTCAGTAGCCAATTCTTCAACGATAGGGCCTACCATACGGCATGGTCCACACCATTCTGCCCAAAAATCTAAAACCATCGGTTTGCCAGAGTTCAACAACTCTTCAAATCCTGCATCTGTTACTTCTAAAGCCATAACTTTCGTTTATTAAATTACTTGTTGTATTGATTAAATTTATGTTGTTTGTTCTTGCTACAAAGGTAATTATTCTATTTAATATAATGAAATAATCAGTTTACTTTAAATACAATGTTTTCGTTTTCTGTCAGATAATCAATGAGTTCTTTCTGTACATTAATTTTGAAATTGCGCGAAAACAATTCTACTTTCATATTTCGTTCACCATCTACTACCTCAAAATATAACAACGAATTACCCGGATTGTTTTTAGTTAAAATTGACAATTCTTCTACCATCTGCGAATTCATGTCGTGTAATGGTAAGCTAATGGTAATTTTTTCTATCAATCTGTCTTTTACATCGGGTAAAAGTTGGATGGAGTTGATCTTAAATTCCATCTGGTTAGGGTCGAACCTTCGTCCCTGTATCCTACCTTTGATATATACATAAAGTCCGGGACGCCCGTATTTACCAAAGTTGATATAATCGTCACCAAAAAGAGGTATTTCGCCGCTACCGGTAAAGTCTTCGATGCGGATGATCATAAACGGCTTTCCGTTTTTGGTTATTCCTTCGCGCACGCCTGATACCAGTCCTCCGAGCGATACTTCTTTATTTTTGAATGCTTCTTTGTCTTCTATGTCTACCATACCCATATTGCAAACATAGTCGAGTACAATTCTGTATTCGTCGAGAGGGTGTGCCGAAAGATAAATTCCGATCAGTTCCCTTTCTTTATTTAAACGTTCGAGATCGGACCATCGTTCAACCTTTGGAACCTCGGGATGGGCTATATCGAATGATGCATCGCTTCCGAAGAGGGAGTTGGCGGCCTGATTTTTATCCAGTTGGTATTTATTGCCGTAGCGGATAAGCTGGTCGATAAATGTTTCTCCTTTGCCGTTCATACCAAAGAATTGTTCTCTGGTTATTTCGGTAAAAGCATCGAATGCACCGGCCAGAGCCATAGATTCTATATTCTTCTTGTTACATGAACTTAGGTTGACACGTTCTACAAAATCGAATATTGTTTTGAACGGACCGTTTTTTTGGCGTTCTTCAATGATATTCATTACAGCGCCTTCGCCCACACCTTTTACTGCGGCAAGACCAAAACGGATATCCCCTTCTTTATTTACGGAGAATTTAAGGAACGACTCGTTTACATCGGGTCCCAATACATTCATGTTCATGGCTTTACATTCGTCCATGAACTTGGTGATTTCCGTTATATTCGATAAGTTTCGCGAAAGTACCGCAGCCATATACTCAGACGGATAGTTTGCTTTGAGCCAGGCTGTTTGGTAGGCTACCCACGAATAGCATGTGGCGTGCGATTTGTTGAATGCATAGGATGCGAATTTTTCCCAGTCGGCCCATATTTTGTCCAGCGTCTTTTTAGCATGTCCGTTTTTGGTTCCTCCTGCAATGAATTTTTCTTTCAGGGCATTCATCTTATCTATTAGCTTCTTACCCATAGCTTTACGCAACTCGTCGGACTGACCGCGTGTGAAGTCCGCTAAAAGACGCGATAGAAGCATGACCTGTTCTTGATAGACAGTAATACCATATGTATCGTTCAGATAACGCTCCATAATAGGTATGTCGTAGCTTATCTCTTCCCTGCCGTGTTTACGGGCGATAAAGGATGGAATGTAGTCCATTGGTCCCGGACGGTAAAGGGCATTCATGGCTATGAGGTCTTCAAACTTGGTTGGTTGAAGCTCTTTGAGGTATTTTTGCATACCAGCAGACTCGAACTGGAATGTTCCGGTGGTTTTACCCTGGCTATACAGTTCGTATGTTTTAGGGTCTTCGAGCGAGATAGTGTCTATATCTATATCTTCACCTGTAGTATGCTTTATATTTTCGATGGCTTCTTTGATGATCGAAAGTGTTTTCAATCCGAGAAAGTCCATTTTGATAAGTCCGGTTTCTTCGATTACCGTACCTTCATATTGGGTAACGAGTATATTTTCACCAGTTTCTTTGTCTTCGGCTGTACTTACAGGTACAATATCAGAGATTGCCTGCTGTCCGATGATGATACCGCAGGCATGTACGCCTGTGTTTCGCACGTTCCCTTCCAGCATCTGCGCATACTTTAATGTGTCGCGCATTACAGGATCGTGGCTGGTAGCAGCCTCTTTTAGTTCGGGAACATATTCGATGGCATCTCTTAGAGTGACTTTCTTTTTATCAGGAATACGGTCGGGGACAAATTTTGCCAGGCGGTTCGATTCTGCTAAAGGTAGTTTCTGAACACGGGCAACGTCTTTAATGGCCGATTTGGTAGCCATTGTACCATATGTGATGATGTGTGCAACACGTTCCTGCCCATATTTATCGGTTACCCATTTCAGTACTTTTCCACGTCCGTCGTCGTCGAAGTCGATATCGATATCGGGCATGGATATACGGTCGGGGTTGAGGAAACGCTCGAACAGGAGGTCGTATTTTATCGGGTCTATATCGGTGATACCCAAACAATATGCTACGGCTGATCCGGCAGCCGAACCACGTCCGGGGCCTACAGCTACACCCATGCTGCGCGCTGCAGCAATAAAGTCTTGTACGATGAGGAAGTACCCGGGAAATCCCATTGTTTTCATTACATCGAGCTCGAAGTCGAGACGCTCAGCAGTTTCGCTGTCACGGTCTTTGCCATAACGTTTGTCGGCACCTATCATGGTAAGGTGGCGCAGGTAGTCCGATTCGAGTTTGATACGGATTACTTTATCATAACCTCCCAGGCGGTGATACTCTTTAGCTCCAAATTCTTCGATGAGGTCTGCTTCCGAGTATTTTTCTTTATATCCGGCTTCTGTACCAAACGATTCGTCGATGGTGAAGAATGGCATCAGGGCATCGGAGTCGATGGAGTAGTATTCTACTTTGTTAGCTATTTCTAATGTATTCTCCAATACTTCGGGGTGATCGGAAAATATCTGGTTCATTTCGGCTGTGGTTTTCAGCCATTCTTGTTTGGTATAACGCATCCGCTTGGGATCGTCGAAGTCTTTGCCTGTACTCAGGCAGATGAGGCGGTCGTGTGCGTCGGCATCTTCTTCGTCTACAAAGTGTACATCGTTTGTCGCTATTACTTTTACACCCATCTTTTGCCCTATGCGGAGCAATTCTTCGTTTACTTTTTGTTGCAAAGGGTATGCTTCGGCGTTGGCATCGGGGCGGTTTGTTTTATGGCGTTGAAGTTCGAGATAAAAATCATCGCCAAACAAGTCTTTGAACCATTGTACCGATTTTTCTGCTTCGTCCAGATCGCCTGCTGTTATTTTTTTAGGAACTTCGCCTCCCAGACAGGCTGTAGAAATGATAAGCCCTTCGTGGTATTTCTCCAAAAGTTCTTTATCTATTCGCGGACGCATGTAATATCCTTCTGTCCAGGCATAGGAAACCATTTTGATGAGGTTTTTGTATCCTTGCTTGTTTTTGGCAAGTACTACAAGGTGCCATCCGCTCATATCGGGTTTGCCTTCTTTGAACTTCCGTCCACGGTGTGCTACATAACATTCGCAGCCTATGATGGGTTTGAATTTCTTTGTTTCTTCCTCTTTTATTTTTGTTTTCAGTTCTTCGATTTGCTGTGTGGCTCCTTCTGCGTTTTCGGCTTCCAGTTTTTTTATTTCGCCTTTTAGCTCTTTTATAGCTCCATCGAATTTGGAGTTTTTCTTTTTCACATAATTGAAAAACTCTTTCACCCCGAACATAGCACCATGGTCGGTAAGGGCTATGGCTTTCATACCGTCGCCAATAGCTTTATCTACCAGATTGGGAATACTCGCCTGTCCGTCGAGGAGAGAGTACTGTGAGTGGACGTGTAAGTGTACAAAGTTATTCATAATGATACGACTGCTTTTTCTTCAACTTGTAAAGTTACAATAAATAGAACCCTTTTTCTAATAAAATAAAGGGCAGTTTTCAACATTTATATTTTAATATATTTCTCCCTTTGATTACTGTTGGTAATTAACATTTATGAAGGATAAAAAGATCATTGGATGTAATAAAAATATATGGATGTTATATCTTTGGATAGAGAATGAAAATACTGATTGTTTTTTTCTGCGCGCAATCGCGCAACAGCGAAGTAAATTCACGTTATTATAGTCCATGTAGAATATTACTCTAAAATATATTATTATGAAATTGATTAAAACTTTATGTATGGTGGCTTTATCTGTCGTTGCCGGTGTGTCGTTTGCCCAAAGTGAGAAACCCCTTCGCCTTGGTGTAGCAGGACTTTCGCATGGGCATCTTTGGGAAGTGATTTCGCGTCTCGATCGTGGCGATTTCGAAGTGGTGGGTGTTGCTGAAAAGAATACTTCGCTGTGGGATAATGAAAGATTGAGAGCAAAGGTTAGTAAAGATCTTTTTTTTGAAGACCTGGAGGAGATGCTTGATAAAACAAAGCCGGAAGCTGTTATTGTTTATGAAAGTATCTATGATCATTTGCGTGTGGTGGAGGTATGTGCTCCCAGAGGTATACATGTGATGGTAGAGAAACCATTGGCAACCACAGTGAAACAGGCAAAGCGGATAGCTGAACTTGCCCGGAGATATAATATTATGGTACTTACTAATTATGAGACAACCTGGTATCCTTCTAATCATAAGGCTTATAATATGGTGAATGAGGGTGCAGTGGGAGAATTATCGCGCATAAATGTATATGACGGGCATCAGGGGCCTATAGAAATAGGGTGTGGTAAAGAGTTTACGGACTGGCTTACAGATCCTGTATTAAATGGTGGTGGCGCTGTTATTGATTTTGGTTGCTATGGAGCTAATCTTAGCACATGGTTGATGAAGGGTGAGAAGCCAATCAGTGTTTCGGCGGTGCTGAAACAGCATAAGCCTCAATTGTACCCAAAGGTGGACGATGATGCTACTATTATGCTCGAATATAAAGATGTGACAGTAGTAATAATGGCATCGTGGAACTGGCCGATGAGCCGTAAGGATATGCATATATATGGAGATAAAGGTTATATATATCAGGATAATGCAACAGATATGCGTGTAATGAGTGATAATAAAGAAGAAAAATTGAAAGCACAAACGTTGACTGCTCCTTATAATGATTCCTTTTACTATCTGAAAGCGGCGGTAAGGGGTGAGATTAATATTGCTACATCCGATTTGTCAGCATTGGAAAATAATATAACTGTGGTTGAAATTCTGGAGGCTGCTATCAAAAGTAACAAAACAGGAAAGAAAGTATTTCTGAGTAAATAAACGAGAGGTATAAAAAGACGAAAGCCCGCGAAATCTCATCGCAGGACTTTCATTTAAACCTTAACACAAACTTTACAAAACTACACAAACATATAACGGAAAATGGGTGAAAATTGTTTTCTTAAATGATGTTAAAGTGTTAGTATTCATGAACAATAACATATTTACCGACTTTAAAACCGTTGATAAATGTCTTTTTGTTTTGTAAAGAATAAAAAATCTTTCTTTTCTGGAACAAAAAACAGAGGAAAACTAAAATAAGTTTTCCCCTGTCTCAAATTTATTCACTTAATACCTAATAACTATATTTACAACATTAATTGTTTCGTTGTCGACGATTTTCACGCATTCTGTCCTGCATTGATTTTTGATGCTCGTCAAATTTCTTTTGTTGCTCTTCTGTAAGTACAGCTTTTATATCAGCAGATCTGGCTTCCATTTTCTTCATCATGGCTTCTCTGCGCTTTTCTCTGCTTTCGTCTTTGTTTCCCGGTTTAGGAGCTTCATTTGCATATTTCAGGTTGATTTGGTATACCTTTTCTTTTTGCTCTGCAGTAAGGCTCAGTAAATCAACCATACTTTCTGTTTGTTTCTTTGCTCTTTCTTCCGGGGTAGCACGTTGTCTTTGTTGTGCTGAAATGCCTGTTATTGTAAACAAGGCTACGATTAATAATAATGCTGCTTTTTTCATATAAGTTCTTTTTTTAAATTCCAATCTTGTTTTATATGACTAAAATAGTAGTGAAAGGTTTAAAAGGCTATGCGATTTTTTTTAGTAGTCAGGATTTTAAATAAATAAAAAAGCTTCATACATTATGTACAAAGCTTTTTTGGTAAAGAAAGAATAATTGATTGGAAACTAGTAATTGTTAAATTGTCCAGTCTTTAGTTTTTTTATCCCATTTTTTAACTACGGGAGTAGACGGTGTATTATTTTCGTCGTATGTATATTCATATTTCTGCGTTCCTACCCATCCATGAGATCTGTTCCATTCGTAAGAAGCCTTGTGTTCTATTTTACCCTCTGTATCATATTTATAGATAGTCTTTGTGAGAGGGGCATTGGTGTCTTTGTCACAAAACAAGATTTCTTTAACTTTTCCACTTTCAGTTTCTTCGATATTACTGAACATTACCTTTTCTGGGGTGGCAGCAAAAATATTTGCAGAAAAGAATAGAATTACAAATAATGAGAAAAATGCTTTTGCTTTCATAATGGTATTATTTAGTGGTGCAAATATATAAATCTTTCTTTATTGTATAAATGATTTATGTATCAAAATGTTTTTATTTTGTGGTTAAATATGGTTAAAATGCATTTTTGGTTTTCTGTTATAGGTTTGTTTATTGATGTTGTTGTGTCTTTTTGATATTTTTCTTCGTGAATATTATCTTGTTGCTGTTTTGTTGTTTTCTGTCAATTTGATAGTGTTGCTATTGGTGATGCGTTAAAAAGAAAGCATTTTGTAATATCTTGTAAAAATGAGAAGGATAGGGCTTGTTATCTCTTTCATAATTCAAAAAAAATGACGAAATTTGCGACGCTTATGAGGTATATTTTAGCTTGTTTAATTTTCATTATTTTAGGTTCTTGTCAATTCAAAAATACGAATCAAGAAGGTATGGGTCATGCAGGTTTTATTATGGAGGACTATCCATGGACTTTGGATATGGATGTGTTGTCTGTTGAAAAAGCTGATTCTTTATTCACCATGTTAGAGTCTGAACATGGCCTCGAACTGTCTAGAGTTGTTATAGACAATCCTTCTGTAAAAATCAAATATACTTATGGACAATATAATGAGCCATTAAAAAGAAATTCTTTTGTATTGAATGCTGATAATGGTAAGAATTTTACAGCTCGCGAAATCCTGTTCAAGATAAATAATCAAACATCGAAACATCTGAAAGGAGACCCTCACTATTTTTTTGAAGGGTTAGAATTTGCCGGTCGCGAGGATGGTATTCCTGTATATCAAATTGCGCAGGGCAGTTAAAAAGAGATTATTAGAATTATTATAACATAAAACAGATTAAAAAACAAATGAAAAAAAGTGCATTACAAGTAGCCAGAGCTACATACAGCCCTAAAATGCCAAAAGCATTGTATGGTTCTGTAAAAATAGAAGAAGGAGCAGCAACTCAGTCGGTAGCAGATCAGGAAGAAGTAAAAAAATTATTCCCGAATACTTACGGAATGCCTACTCTTAAATTTGTAGAATCTACAGAGAAAGTAAATGCTCCTGCTGTTAATGTAGGTGTTATTCTTTCGGGTGGACAAGCTCCGGGCGGACATAATGTAATTGCAGGTATCTTTGATGGTATCAAAAGCCAAAATGCAGATAGCCGTCTTTATGGTTTCCTTATGGGACCCGGAGGTCTGGTAGATCACGACTATAAAGAGCTGACTGCTGATATTATCGACGAATACCGTAATACAGGTGGTTTCGATATTATAGGTTCGGGACGTACTAAACTGGAAACTCAGGCACAGTTTGACAAAGGGCTTGAAATACTTAAAAAATTAGATATCAAAGCACTGGTTATCATTGGTGGTGACGACTCTAATACAAATGCTTGTGTATTAGCTGAATATTACAAAGCTATCAATGCAGGTGTACAAGTAATCGGTTGTCCTAAAACAATTGACGGTGACTTGAAAAACGAAATGATAGAAACATCTTTCGGATTCGATACTGCTTGTAAAGTTTACTCAGAAGTTATTGGTAACATTCAACGTGACTGTAACTCGGCTCGTAAATACTGGCATTTCATCAAACTGATGGGACGTTCGGCTTCTCATATTGCTCTTGAGTGTGCTCTGCAGGTGCAACCAAATATGTGTATTGTTTCGGAAGAAGTAGAAGCTAAAAAACTATCTCTTGACGATATCGTTACAGATATAGCGAAGGCTGTAGCCAGACGTGCTGCTGATGGAAACAACTTCGGTACAGTATTGATCCCTGAAGGTCTGATCGAGTTTATCCCTGCAATGAAGGTTCTTATTTCGGAATTGAATGACTTCCTTGCTCATCATCAGGATGAATTTAATGCAGTACCTAAAGATGAGCAATTAGCTTATATCAGACAGAATCTTTCTGCTGATAATGCTAAGGTATTTGCCAGCTTGCCTGATGGTGTTGCACGTCAGTTGACACTAGACCGCGACCCTCATGGTAACGTACAGGTATCGCTTATCGAAACAGAAAAACTATTGGCTGAAATGGTAGGCAATAAACTTGCTGAAATGAAAGCTGCAGGAACATATAACGGTAAATTTGCAGCACAGGTACACTTCTTCGGATACGAAGGACGTTGTGCAGCTCCTTCTAACTTCGATGCAGACTATTGCTACTCGTTAGGATATACTGCCGCTGCTCTTATCGGTGCAGGCAAAACTGGTTATATGTCATCGGTACGTAACACAACGGCTCCTGCTTCTGAATGGATTGCCGGAGGTGTACCTGTAACAATGATGATGAACATGGAACGCCGTCATGGCGAAATGAAGCCTGTTATCCGTAAGGCTCTTGTTGAACTTGACGGAGCACCATTCAAATATCTTGTTGCCAACCGCGAAGCTTGGGCTGTAGGTACAGAGTTTGTTTATCCTGGTCCTATCCAATACTTCGGGCCAACTGAAGTTTGTGACCAACCTACTGTTACATTGAAACTTGAACAAAGTAAATAATTTATAATTATATATCGGAATAAACAGGCTAATTGGACAGTTGAGGCTGGCTGATTAGCCTGTTTTCTATTATAACTATTGGTCAGGAAATTATGATTATAGAAAGAGGCAATACATTGCATATTGATGAGTTGGAGATGCTATATAATGAGTTAAACGATTATTTTGCATCAGTATCTCCATTCAATTATCCGGGATGGATAAAGCATATATATCCAATACGTGAGACTGCTGCTAAAGGCATAGAAGAGCAAAGCCTCTTTGTTGCCAAAATAGATGACACGATTGCCGGAAGCGTTATACTGAACCATACACCCGAAGATGCGTATAGTCGGGTAAAATGGCTCATTGATGCAGATTATAAGGATATACTAGTTGTGCGAACACTTGTTGTGCATCCGGCTTTCCTTAAGAGGAATGTAGCTGCTTCGTTGATGGCGTTTGCCAAGCAATATGCTATTGATCAGAAGGTAAGGTCGATTCGTCTGGATGTATCTGTAGATAATACTCCTGCTATCGCTCTGTACGAGAAGATGGGGTATCGGTATGTCGATACGATTGATTTAGGTTTACCATATGAGCATCTGAAGTGGTTCAAACTTTATGAACTGATATTATAATAAGGTAATGTTTGCAGAGGTGAATAAACTTCCACCCCTGCAATTTATCTTAACAGTTGAGGTTGATTTCCCGTTCAGCTCCAATCTCTTTTATAAAATACTCATCGTGTGAAATAACCAATACTGTACCTTTGTAATCCTTTATAGTTGCAGCTATAATATCTAAGCTCTGTATATCCAGATTGTTGGTTGGCTCATCCAGAATAAACATATCAGGAGCATTATTACTTACACTCAGGCAGCAAAATACCAGCTTCATCTTTTCTCCGCCACTTAGCTTATCGCAGGTTTTATCCCACATATCCACAGTAAAAAGAAAGCGATGTAACAGTGTTTTAAGTTCGTGTTCGAGAAAATGACGGGAGTTGAATTGTTGTACCTGTTCGTAAACAGTCAGCCTATCATTTATTAATGAGTATTCTTGATCGATATACAGGTATTCAAAATCGGCTCTGGCCAACTTTCCTTCTGTCGGCATTAGCTGTCCTAATATTAGTTTGAGAAGGGTTGTTTTGCCCGAACCGTTATTCCCTTTTATGGCTATTCTGTCTCCACTTCGTATCTGGAATGTGAGAGGTGTGCTCCATAAATGCTGTTCTGTATATCCGAAGTTTACCTGATTGGCATCTATCAATATCTTTCCTGTGTGCAGGTTGGTATTCTCAAAATTGAGTTTAAGCTCTTTCAGGTCGGGTAACTTATCTTTTATTTGCTTTAGTTCGTTATTGATATTATCCATTTTACTGGAATGTACTTCCTTCAATCGTGATGAGCTTTGTTCGGCTGTGTCTTTTAGCTTGCCCATCATAATACGAGCAACGCCAGCCTTTTCTTGTTTCTTTTTACCTCCTGCATCTTGCTTTTGTTTGCGCTCGGCTGCTTCTCTGGCTATTTGTTTAGCTTGGCGTAAAGCTTTTTCTTTTTCGTCGAACTGCGCTTCCAGAGCCTTTAATTTCTCTTCTTTTTGTATCTTGTAAAATTCGTAATTACCTCCGTAAATATCAACATTATTGCTGCTTAGCTCATATGTTGATGTCATCAGGTTTAATAGGGTTCTGTCGTGGCTGACGATAATCATTGTCGATTTTCCGTTTTGGATCAGGTCGTATAATTGGTTTCTGGCTGTGATATCTAAGTGATTGGATGGCTCATCAAAGAGAATGATAGATGGCGAATGAATATCTATGCCTGATAGAAAGACCTTGGTCTTCTCACCACCACTAAGTGTATCGAAAGACTGATGGAGACTGATATGCTGAAGATTCCATGCTGCAAGTGCAGTAATAGCACGTTCTTCGATTGTCCAGTCATCATCGAGAATATTGAAGTTCTCGGTTGAGGCATCTCCGTCCAGTATTGCGGATAAGGCTTCTAATTTTCGGTCTATTCCTAAAGCCTGAGCTACAGTCAGATTATCGTATTGACCGAAATGTTGAGGCACATAATAAGGCTTGTCGCTTATTATTACTTCGCCATCGGATGGCTGTAGCTGTCCTGCAACGATTTTCAACAGGGTAGATTTGCCTACACCATTGTTCCCTATCAGAGATATCTTTTGCCCTTTGTTTATAGAAAAGCTTATATCTTGAAATAGTAGTTCTCTGTCGAAATGTGTATATGATAGTTTCTTTATTATAATACTCATGATGAATTCGTTAGTTGACAAGTGAACAAGTTGACTAGATACAAGTCAAAGCGTTTACTCGTAAATGATAAATAAATTAAGAATTGATAAGTAATAGGCGTAGGTGAATAGGATACAACTAAACTAGTTTACTTGTATCTTGTCTACTTGTTTACTGAAATTTATTTATTACATTGACTCTAAGTTTTAGCTGATGCTTAAGAAGTGTAGTGCATCAACTCAATTGATAATTCTATTAACCAAAATGTTCCGGATTTTTCCGGTTCGCATGATGGTACGTAACCATCGATTTTTACTTAGATATTTTCATTGGAGTATTTTATAAGTTTATGGGGCAAAGATATGTATTTATTTTGAAAAAAGGTGTAATTTTTGAATTATGAGTTATGAATGTTTTGCTTAAACTCATAACTCATAATTCAAAACTCATAATTCAATTCATTTTCATATAATATTTCAATGTGTAATCAGGAAAAAGCTCAGGATGAAATATCTTCGCAAAATCCATCAATATATATTCCGGATGAATAGGTAAATCCTCATAAAAATTGGAATAAAACGTATTACATCCATAGATATTCCTCTCTTTAAAAGCCTTAAAGTAAGAATATGGCTTAAACTCTTTCTCCAGACTTTTGTAAGTCATATCTTCGGGCGCATAATAACGTATAAGCCATAAATCTGCCTCTCCTGCTTTATCCAGCACGGTTTCGAAAGATAAGGGCAAAAAGGTAGAAGAATTATCTTCCGCCCATACATAAGCACCTCCAGCATCTGCCAGCATATTAGCCATGAAGCTTTTTCCTCCCGGCATATTCCAGCTACCCTGATATTTGGTATCAGGGAAGACCGAAGGACGGCTTGTCGCATTTGCTACAGCCTCTTTTATCTCGTTATATTGGTGAGCTATCCGATTGAAAAGCGAATCAGCCAACTGCTCTTTATCAATAAAGAGGGAATAGAACCGTATCCACTCGGCTCGCCCCAAGGGATGAGGCTCTGTATAATCAGGCGTTTCTATAACAGGAATCCCGGTTTTACCTACATTTCCATATGTTTGTCCACTGATAGGAGCTGCCAGAATAGCTTCGGGTGAAAGCATGATAATCTTTTCTATATCAGGCTTGCTGGCCATGCCCAAATCGACTATTGTTCCGGCTTCTACACCTTTTTTTATCTTTTCTGTTTTCACATATTGTGGTTCACATACACCTTTTATCAGGTCTACCATACCAAGCTCGTTCAGGGTAGAACAATGGATGGTATTATAAGCTACTACACTCTTAAGCGGAATCTTAACAATGGTTCCGGCAGGTAGATTAGCAGGTATTTCTTTTTCCCTGTCGATAAGGATATACTTTTGCAAAAGTCTGGTTGTATCCCACGGATTATGTACAGATACTTCTGTATAGTCAGTGTATTTTTTTACCTGAAAACCTTTTGCATAATGGATTGTATATTCACCTTGTGTTTTATCCTTACTGTTCTGTTTATCAGCCTTATTATTGCAAGCTGCAAAGACAAGCAGGAGTAGGAAAAAAGGAATATATAGCCCGTTTTTTTTCATTTTTTGTTCTTATTTCGAAGGTGTGATATAAGTACCTTTGATCGGATAATAGCCTTCTGTAGAGAATTGTTCTTTCAATTTACCATCCGAACTAAATAGATACATTTTACCCAGATTATTAGAGTCGCCTGTACCAATATATATGTTCTTTGTATTCTGATCTACAGTTAGAGAATATCCGGCACTAATAGTTGTACCATCTGTTATAAATGGCTCATTCACTAATGTTTCAGTTTTTATGTTGTAGTATAAGAATGTAGAAGATGCCGGAGTAGTACTATAATCAAGTTTCATTAGTAATACCTTGTCATCCAAAACAGCCATCATAGATGCTACATCTGTACCTATTTCGGTTACGGCATTTGTAGTTGAATTTATCTTGCAGAAAGTAGAAGGTGTTGATCCCCAAATGCCCCATGCAATAACATAGATATTGCCATACTTATCGCTGTTGATGATAGATGGGTTATCGGCAACGGTAATTTCAGTAGCCTGACCGGTAAAATTATTCAAGTCTACTACCGACACTATTTTGCTGTTTGAGCGCGAATTGGTAACATATAGCTTTTCGTTCACAATAGTCATTTCCTCAGAGAAAGCGCCAACTTTAACCATATCCATGTTCATATTTGTAGTATCTATGCGCATTACGTATCCGGCTTCGGTACTTACATATACTTTGCCTTTATGTGTTGCAATAGAACGAGGTTTTAGAGGTTGGCTCGATTCGTTAAGAGGGGAGAATGTTTTTTGGAGTTTAGAACCTCTGTCGGTAACAAACAGTTTGTTCGAATTGGTTACGGTTGTATATACCTTCGACCCATAAACAGCTATATCCTGAGCTATATCACCTAATGGCAATCCATCATTTGCTTTCCCAAACACATCAGATATTACTTCACCCTTTTCAGTATCGTAGAAGGCAAGTTTTGCATTATTTGCATTCATTACACCTGTATTAAGAACATAAATACCTGTAGAGGGAAGTGTAAATCCGGTTTCTGGTTCATCATCGTCATCACTACACGAAACGAATGGCACTATAAATACACTTAGTAGAAGAACCTTTAATAAATACTTTTTCATTGCTGTAATTTTATATTTCAAGATTTATAATTAATATTTCTTGTTGCTGTCGCGCGATTGCATCGCGAGACTTAATTGACCACGCGATGCAATCGCGCGGTAGCCGAAGTTATTTCTCTTCTCTAAAAAAGTGACAAAAGTGACAGTTTTTACACAACTTTCCATTGTAACTTTTTTCTATTCATAATTCAAAATCTCATCCCTACCGAAACCTTAAACGATCTCCCTGCCATCGGATAAAAAGCGATGATATCATAATTCTTATCCCACAGATTTAGAATATTACCCTGTATATAACATTCATTATTTTTCAGATCGAAACTGCGAAACAACGAAATACTATGATCTGTATATCCATCCACCTCATTATCTTTAATATTCAGAGGCAAAGAATATCGTTTACTTGCAGCGATCACCGAATAAGAAAAGTTAACCCACGGATTGTTCAAAGTCAGGGTTGCCGATCCTGAATGTTCGGGAGTATAAGGTATCTGATCTTTATAGTTATCATTCGCTTTGTTAGTCAAATCCTGTGCCTGCATATAGCTATATACAATAGATAAATCTGTATTTATTTTATCGCTTATTTTTATATTGGATGCTAGTTTCAAGTCAAGGCCTTTTATATCTACTTTTCCTACATTCATTGTTGTAGCTCCGAATGTTTTTGGGATAATTACTATTTTATCATCCACCTTATTGTAATAGCCATCAGCAGATAAGCTTAGAAAACTGATTGAACTTCCTTCTATTTCTCCTGTCCAGGTTACCCCTGCGTTAAATTGTTTGGCTGACTCTGGGTTAAGGGTTTTGTCTATAGACGAATAATATAGTTCTGAGAATGTAGGAACACGGTATACCTGTTTGTATGATGCCCTTATTCTTAAATTGGTTGCTTCCAGCACCTTATAAGATGCACTGACAGATGGCGAAAGTTTTTTATAAGTCTTGTCTTCGCGATTGTTTTTTACCTCTTCGGATATGTATGTACCCAATAGAGAAGAAGTAAGGGTCAGACGTTTATTGTTGTATTTGAATGCCAGAGTCGATAGAGAATTGTATCGTTCGGGGTAGGGGAGATTGTCTCCGAATAGCTGGATTTCGTTCCGCAGCTTATTGTAAAATAAATCTTCCGAAAAAGCGAAAGTAACCTCATTATTAAGGGAATACCCAACAGTGTTCGATAGATAAACTTCCTGTTCTTTGTATTTGTCTCTTGTATCTATACTTGCCGTTTTATTTTCGTAGCGGGTATATACATAATCATATTTGAGCTGCGATTTCAGCTTAAACTTTTTACTCAATGAGGTTGTATAGCTCATTTGCGCAAAGAAGTTTTTATCCCATAGGCGTTCAGCAGCATAGTCGTTGCCAAAGATTACACTTCCAGGAAGCCCTCGTTCCGAATCGAAGTAATACAATTTAGTATTTAACTGCCCAGCCTTTCCCAGATTGCTGTATAGGTTTACTTCTGTACGGAAAATATCCACATCGCTGTTTTTACGCTTGCGGTCAGCTTCATGTTCCATTTCGAAAGGGTAATTTCCGTCAGCTCTTTGCCAACTGCCATTAGCCGAAACAATAAATGTATCGTTCAGCTTTTGTGCATAATCTATCATAGGATTGAATAAGCCAAAAGAGCCAGTAGTTATCCGCCCGTGCCCTTTGTAATTATGTGTTGTAAACTGTGGAGTTATTGTTTCCAGACTGAGTACCCCTGCCGAAGCAAAAGCTTTGGCTGTCTGGAATATATTGTCAGATTGCCCGATGTTGAGCGATATCATCGAGATATTATCAAGGGAAAAACGGCCTATATCTACTTGCCCCGATTGTACATTACTTACCATCACTCCATCGTAACTGATAGCTGTATGTTCGGCACCCATTCCCCGCAAGGCGATTGTTTTTAGTCCGCCTATCCCGCCGTAATCTTTCAGTACAATTCCATTGAAATTGCGTACAGCATCCGAAACCGACTGAATACCTCTTTGCAAGAGCTCTTCATTAGAGAGAACCTGTAGGGGGGTGGTTGATAAGGTTGCTGATGGTTTGGCTTTTGTAGAAACTTCTACTTCGTGCAGCAGCTGTGTTTTTATACTGTCATTCTTCTGGGCATATACGGAAGTGCATATACAAAGGAAAGAAATAATAAAAAGTGAAGTTCTCATCTGCAACAGACAATTTTAACTGATAAAAATTGCTTCCGGTAAGAACAAAGGAAAAAGAGTAGTGCTCCTTCTGCAGATGTTTCTTAAGCCTTATTCCTCGAAAGCTTTTCGAAAATATTACTTTGCAGGTCTTCTGACTTACTCTTTTTTTGAACGTCCTTCCCATTTTTAGTTAGCTTTCCGTGCTAACAACTATCAGCTAATGGCTAACAGCTTGTCAAAACAGTGGTTTTGGGTATTGTTCAAAAACTTTTAATAGAGCTTACAGCAGCGGGTCTGTTCAGGATTTACACCTGATTCCCTTTTCATCTATTACAGAACAAAGTGAGACAAAGATAAGAAGAAATATAGTTAATTGTAAGTTATGAGTTATAAATTATGAATTAATTTGTAAATGGAGCGAAGTAACTTACAACTCATCATTTGTGTCATTTTATATAATTCATTAAATTTGCTGAAGTTGGTAGATATAAAAATCCTGTTGCAGAGATAAGGACCGAATTCGAAGAATAGGAGGAGTCAATATATATTCGATAGGAGGCTAGAAATAGAAGATAATTCTTCATTTATATTAAAAATCAGATTTATGCTAAAAAAAATTCTTATTATTTCAATATGCCTTTCTTCTTTTATTGCTTGTAAAAAAAGAGATTATCTTATTTTGAAACATGTCACAAGTCTAGAGAATCTGGAATTTAGCGATACTTTAAAAATCTTTAATGGTAATAATGTTATTATAGGTGAGTATCGAGATTATGGTTTCTTGGGAGAATTCAAAACAAGAGCATTTATAATCAAGAATAGAATAAATAACTCTTCTCTAATTTATGAATTTATTAAGGATGACAAATCTTTGGACTTTCAAATAACAGATAATTTTGTTTATCTTGTCAGAAGCCCAAATACTAATATAGACTATGGTTGGTTCTTTTTTAAGGATGGAGAAAAGAATAAATTACCTCATATAGTTAATATTTTAGATTCTTTAGAAATACATTATAAAGATGCTAATATTGCCGAAAAAAATGGATTAATTTCAATATACAAGGAAGGAAAAATTGTAAAGGAAATTAATTATGGCGATTTTGTTATTAAAAATCAATCTTTAGACAGTATTAATCGTGGGTTGTATAAATTAGAACAAAAACAGCTAAAGCTAATATCTTTAAATGCTGATGATTTATCAAATCAAATTGAGGGAGTATATTATGTGCCTAAATTAATTAATAAACCTGAGTATAAATATGATATTAAAAGTATTCTTACTATAGTGGATTCAATATCTGAGCTAAATAAACCTCTAAAAAAATTCTTAATATACAACTCCTCAAAATAGAATACACTTAGATTTTCTAGCCCACGGCTACCGCGCGATTGCATCGCGTGGGAATACAGAAGACATTGTTTCGTCCCTACAAGTCACTAACAATACATCCTCTTACTTTCTCTCATAATTTATAACCCCTAACTCATAATTTCTTCCCAACGGTCATATTTTCTCCTTTATTGAACAGTATTTTTCCAACAATCTAAAAGGTTTGTAAGAAATTTGCGACACAAAGAAATGTATGTGTTAACTAGATTGATAGAAATTTAAATCATGACCGGGAAAAATTATTTCATTTTACTACTATTGTTTTGTTTTCTAACCCAGCCTTCTCTTTTTGCTCAGAAATGGGAGATGAAGCAGGCTCGCATCATGTCGCCTTGGGCAGCGAAGGTAAACCCCAATAAAGTTCTGGACGAATATCCTCGTCCGCAAATGGTGAGAAGCAACTGGCTTAACCTGAATGGTATATGGGATTTTACCAAAGTGAGTTCGATGAGCTATAACGCTTCACAAACATATGACAAAAAAATACTTGTGCCATTCCCTATGGAGTCTGCCATTTCGGGAATAATGGATACAAACCATGAGCAAAATAAAGGTAAGGTATTTGCATACCGCAAAAAGTTTACTGTACCAAGTAACATGAAAAATGAAGATATACTGCTTCATTTCGGGGCTGTGGACTGGAAATGTGAAGTATATATCAATGGTAAAAAAGTAGGAGGGCATAAAGGAGGTTTCGATCCTTTCTGTTTCAATATAACCGATGCCGTAGATAAAAGTAAGAAGGAACAGGAAATCTGTGTCTTTGTCCAGGATTATCAGGAATTTGGAGGATATCCTCACGGCAAGCAGAAAATTGGCGAAAAAATAATATGGTATACTCCGGCTACGGGAATCTGGCAGACAGTCTGGATCGAATCAGTTGCAAAAACGCATATTCAAAAGCTTTCGATGGTTCCAAATATCGACAACCAGACTATCAGTATAAAAGTGATAGCAGAAAATGCAAAAGCTGATACCAAAGCGAATATAAAAATATATGATGGCAAAAAGCTGATATCTACTACAAACGGCATGGATGTAAATAAAGAGCATTCTATTGCCATCAAAGATATGAAGCTTTGGAGTCCCGATTCTCCATTCTTGTACGACCTTAAAGTAGAGCTGACTGATAGTCAGAAAGCAATAGACAGAGTAGACAGTTACTTTGGTATGCGCAAGATAAGTGTAGACTATTATAACGGACATCCGGTAATGTTCCTTAATAATAAATACCTGTTCCAATACGGACCACTCGATCAAGGCTACTGGCCTGACGGAATCTATACAGCCCCTACGGATGAGGCTTTGAAATTCGATTTGGTTAAAACAAAAGAGTTCGGAATGAATATGTCTCGCAAGCATATCAAAGTAGAACCTGCACGTTGGTATTACCATTGCGATAAGATGGGAGTACTTGTTTGGCAGGATATTCCGAATCCGGGATTTGGCGAAAAAGGTAAAATCATTGGCGAGAATTTAGATATCAGAGAAAATTTCCATGATGAGATGGTGAGGATTATGAAGTCGCTCGAAAATCATCCGTCAATTGTTCTTTGGACTATCTACAACGAAAGCTGGGGGCAACCCGATGAGGCAACATCAAGAAAGAGTCTTGATATTGCACGCAAAGCAGATCCACATCGCCTGTTGAGTATCGCCAGTGGTTGGAACGATTCTGAATATGGAGATATTAAAGATACACACTGGTATCCAGAGCCAAATGTATTGCCTAATCCGGTAAATAAAAGAGCTTCGGTATGTGGAGAGTATGGCGGCATTACCCTGATGGTAGACGGACACCGCTGGCAGGGTGGCAGCTTGATGAAATACACACAGGTAAATACTTCGGAAGAATTTAAAAATATGTTTGTCGACTTCACTAACCAGATATTCAGCCTTCAATCGAATGGACTTTGTGCAGCAGTTTATACACAAATTACCGATGTAGAGGATGAGGAGAATGGTTTGATGTCTTATGACCGCAAAGTGGTGAAGGTTGACAATAAACAATTGGCAGAGATAAAGGAAGCCATCGAACGCAACTATATACATACATCTGTAACAGTGGTACCGGCATCGCGAGATAAAAAATCGGGAAGCGAATGGAAGTACTTCAGAAGTGATGCACCTCTAACCTCAAACACTTGGAAAGATATATCATTCTCAGATAAAGACTGGAAACTAGGCAAAGCCGGATTTGGTAGCGGAGGTTTACAAGGAGCAGCCATGAATACTGCCTGGAACAACGATTACATCTATATGCGCCGTTGGGTAGAACTGAAAGGCATAGATGCAACAAACTTAGATAATTTACGTATGCTTGTTTTCCATGACGAAGATTGCGAAATATATATTAATGGAGTTTTGGCAGCAAATCTTCCGGGATATACAAACCGTTATCAATCGGTAGAGATCAGTAAAGAGGCAAAAGCAACTATTCAGTTCGGAAAATCGAATCTGGTAGCCGTAAAATGTAAAAATAATGAAGGAAACCAATTTATCGATTTAGGTTTCAATCTGATTAATGTGCCGATCAAATAGTATCATAGTTTCTTAAATAGGTATTAGTATTTAATTGAAGTACGGGGAGACATTGCTTGTGGGGATAGGCTGTTCTCTTCGTACTTTTTTTACGAAATTTTTTCAACTTTTTATTTAAAACCATAGCGTTACACAGACTAAAAGGAGTTTTACCGAGTTCTATCTTTTATAGTCAGAAATAAGTATTTTCTGTAAGATTAACAACCCTTTTATTAAATTATATAATCTGTGTAACTCCGTGCCACTCTGTGGTTAAATGTTAAGATAAGTTCTATTACAAATAGAACATATAACTAAAATAAATCAACTTCAGGCATATAATTATAAAATTTATTTTTCAAAATCATATGTTATAAAAATGCTATAAAAAAACACAAATTATATTTTTTTATTATATATTTACGGCAATCAAAATTATTGTGACAGATAATTTTGTCAAATCAACCCATTTTAATGCCACTTTTAAATCAAAAAAGCTCCAATTGTTATGGAAAGAGTTTAATAATTAGGCCACAGACCTATTAATGTTAACCCAGAAAAAAGCATTTGTGTATGAAAAGACTATTCATTGTTACTTCGTTTTTGCTTCCGGCAAGCCTTTTTGCAAGTGAAGCAGACTTAAAAGTTCCTGCCCTCGGCGACGGATATTATATCCTGTTATGGGGGCTTTTAATTCTGCTGCTCGGCATCATTTTCGGCTTGGTACAGTATTCCAGTATTAACAAACTGCCTGTACATAAGTCGATGCTTCAGGTATCGAAAACGATTTATGAGACTTGTAAAACTTATTTATTGCAACAGGGTAAATTCCTGTTTTACCTTTTGCTGATTATCTCGGCAGTAATGCTTGTCTACTTCGGTTTCTTATCCAATCCCGAAATAGTAGAAAAAGGAGAAGTCAGTCGGGCCACATTCCTTGCATTCATCCTGTTCTGGACAGTGCTGGGTATCTTAGGCTCGTACGGAGTAGCCTGGTATGGTATCCGTATAAACACATTAGCAAACTCGCGTACGGCTTTTGCTTCGTTGAAGAAGCGTCCGTGGGATGTTGTGAATATTCCGCTTAAAGCAGGTATGAGTGTGGGGGTAATGCTGATAACAGTAGAATTGATAATGATGCTGGTTATCTTGCTTTTTGTTCCGGGCGATATGGCAGGAGCCTGTCTCATCGGGTTCGCAATTGGTGAATCGCTAGGTGCCTCTGCATTACGTATAGCAGGAGGTATCTTTACCAAAATTGCGGATATTGGCGCTGACCTGATGAAGATTGTATTTAATATCAAGGAGGATGATCCGCGCAATCCGGGGGTAATTGCCGACTGTACGGGCGATAATGCCGGAGATAGTGTAGGGCCTACAGCCGATGGTTTCGAAACATATGGTGTAACCGGGGTTGCTTTGATATCCTTTATCGTATTGGCGGTATTGAATGTGGACTTTCAGGCACAGTTTATTGTATGGATATTTGTTATGAGGTTGATGATGTTGTTCACATCCATCCTGTCTTATTATATCAATCAGGGTATTGCAAAAGCTAAGTTCGGAAAGGCTACTAAATTTAATTTCGAAGTTCCTTTGACAGCCCTTATATGGATTACTTCTATTGTATCAATTATAGCTACCTATATAGCTAGTTACTTTATGCTTGCAGATATGGGCAACGGCCTGTGGTGGAAACTTGCATCTATAATCAGTTGCGGTACATTTGCAGCCGCATTGATCCCTGAGCTTACAAAGGCATTTACCAGTTCCAACTCGCGCCATGTGAAAGAAGTTGTAACAGCTTCGCGCGAAGGAGGAGCGTCTTTAAATATACTTTCGGGAATGGTGGCAGGTAATTTCAGCGCATTCTGGAAAGGACTGATTATTGCTCTGTTAATGGCTGTAGCCTATTTTATATCGATGCAGGAGCTGAGTCAGTTGATGTCGCATCCATCTATCTTTGCTTTCGGACTCGTTGCATTCGGATTACTTGGTATGGGGCCTGTGACTATCGCAGTGGATAGTTATGGCCCAGTAACAGATAATGCACAATCGGTTTTCGAACTATCACGTATCGAACATCTGCCGGGCATATCGGAAGAGGTAGAAAAAGATTTTGGTTTCAAACCTGATTTTGAAGGGGGGAAAGAATACCTTGAAGAAAATGATTCGGCAGGAAATACATTTAAAGCAACAGCGAAGCCTGTACTTATTGGTACAGCTGTTATAGGTGCTACAACAATGATATTCTCGATAATCCTTGTATTAGAGAAATTGGGATTGCTCAATATCGACCTTATCGCTGCACCGGTCTTGCTTGGGTTTATTTGCGGAGGTTCTGTTATTTACTGGTTCTCTGGAGCATCTATGCAGGCCGTGACTACAGGGGCTTATCGTGCGGTAGAATATATAAAGCAACATATCAATTTGGATAAAGAAGAAGCGGATATTGCGGATTCGAAGGCTGTAGTAAAAATTTGTACCAAATACGCACAGGTAGGTATGTGGAATATTTTCCTTGCACTTTTGTTTATTACTTTGGCTTTTGCCTTTATCGATCCTAACTTCTTTGTAGCTTATCTGATATCAATTGCTGTGTTTGGATTGTTCCAGGCTATATATATGGCTAATGCCGGAGGGGCATGGGATAATGCGAAGAAGATAGTAGAAGTAGAACTTAAGGAGCGTAATACTGATCTTCATGCTGCTACTGTGGTGGGTGATACGGTAGGCGATCCATACAAAGATACATCATCTGTATCGTTGAATCCGATAATTAAATTCTCTACACTATTTGGCTTGCTTGCTGTAGAAATAGCAATAGAAATACCTGATTATTGCAAATGGATAGGTTTAGTCTTTCTGCTTGCAGCTTTGGTATTTGTTTATCGTTCGTTCTATAACATGCGAATCGTAAAGAAATGAGTTTTTGAATTATAAGTTATGGGTTATGAATTGTTTTTTAGCATTCATAACCCATAATTCATAACTTATAATTTGTGAAACAATGGTTAAAATTGTGAAATAAATGGTTGAAAAGCATATGTAAGTATGATTTTCTCATTTTTTTAACTCTTTAAAAGTTACTTTTTTGTTTGTAAATCGGAATTAATAATTAATTTTACCCCGTGTAATATTGTTAAACAGATAGTATTATTAATGAAAGCATTATTATTAAGCCTTTTACTTTTTACAGCTACCTCGTTTACCTTAAATACGTATGAGAGTTCTTACGCATTAGACGAAGCACAATCTACCGTATTGATATGTACAGGTAAATATTCGAAGCGCTATCATAAGGTAGAAAACCCAGAATGTAGAGGTTTAAAATCTTGTACAGGCGAGCTGAAAAAAGTTCCTGTAATGGACGCTAAAAAGAAAGGATTGACCGCCTGCGGTTTTTGCTACAGATAGTTAAAATATAGTTACCGTAATAGTAATAATCATTTAAAACTCCCGTTTATCTTATTAAATAGGGGTGTTTTTATATATGGTAGTGTTTGATTATATGGCGTATCGTTAGTTTATATTTCAAGGTGTTTATTTCCAGGTTCTATTCTTTTTCTATATATTAGGGCTGTTTAACCTAAAAAAGTAGCTCTATGAATCATTTTTATGCCAGAAGAATGGTTTTATCATTTCTTCTCTTTATTCCGTTGGTTGTATTTGCCCAACAAACTTCACATAAGATAGTAATAAACGAAATGAACTATCTGCTTTATCTGCCCGATGGCTATGATGCGGATAGCACACAATGGCCTATGATGGTTTTTCTTCATGGGGTAGGAGAGTGTGGCGATGACGTAGATAAAATAAAAGTACATGGGCCTCCCAAATTGATAGAACAAGGTAAGAAATTCCCGTTTATAGTAGTTTCTCCGCAAGCACCCGAAAGAGGATGGAGACCTGACTTTATTCGTAAGCTTATATTAAATCTGAGCGAAAATTACAGAGTAGACAGCGACCGGATTTATCTGACCGGTCTTAGTATGGGAGGATTTGGAACATGGCAAACGGCCCAGTCTTATCCTGAAATGTTTGCAGCTATTCTTCCTATTTGTGGAGGAGGTAGCCCTGATAGGGTGTATGGGTTGCAACATATGCCTGTCTGGTGTTTTCATGGCGATAGCGACGATGTAGTAAATATATCTAATTCGCAGAAGATGATAGATGCACTTAAGCCATTGAATAATCCGAATGTTAAGTTTACTGTCTATCCGGGTGTAAAACATGATAGCTGGACACAGACTTATAGCAATGATGAAATATATGACTGGATGCTGTCGCACAAGCGTTTTAAATATACAGAGGTGCAAATAGACAAAGCTTTATTAGAGATATATGCCGGAACTTATGCTGCCCAAGAATATCCGGATACTATACAGCTGGTAGCCGGAGATAATACGCTGGATTTGATGAGAAAAGGTAAGCTGCAAGAAACGATGCATCCATTTTCTGATAATACTTTCTTTATGAAACCAGACGCATTCGACTATATGGAAGTCAATAGAGATGCGGAGGGAAAAGTGGTAAGCATGACTTTTGTAGGAAGTATGTATAAAAGTGTTTATAATAGAGTGGATTGATTATTGTTTACTAATGTGGGTTAGTATTTAAAATATATGTTTTATTCTTGTATGCTGCGCGCAATCGAAGATTGCTAGCGTCACTTTTGGACAAAGCCCCAAAAGTAACCAAAAACTCTTTAGCGCCATGCCTCGCCGTACGACCCACGATCATCTTGTCGGCTAAATGAAGTGATGTAAAATACAACCTTTCTGATATTCTATGAGGTTTGTAAAACAGCCACCCCACTTCATTCTACGCCCCCTTCGATGAGTGGGTACCCCATACGCTCGCCTAACGGCGCTAAGGCAAAGCCACGACAAGAGAAGTGCATCGAAGTTCTTGTCGTGCGTTAGCCTTCTGTGCATAGGGTCCCACAGGTGGGTACCTGTCCGGTAAAGGCGGCGTAGAATCAAACGGGGCGATAGCCCGTAGGTTTGATTCAGCGGGCAAGCCGTTTGACAGGTCGCCGAGGGGCTCAGCACTAGCCTTTTGACTTCTTTTGGGCAATGCCAAAAGAAGGGGCAAGCCCGGGAGGGCGCGACAGGAATATGCTAAAGCTACAAAATCAAAAATAAGATAGTTGTTATACATAAATTTAAAGAACTATTTTTTCTATCCAACTACAGATTATCATTGCTGTAAAATTCTAACTATTATTGTATCTTTGTGGCTTAATGTTCAAATTAAATACAATTAAATAGCAATATGCCACATATTTCGCAGCGAGGAATAGAGATGCCAAATTCGCCGATAAGGAAATTGGCTCCGTTGTCAGACTCAGCAAAGGCCAGAGGACTGAAAGTATATCACCTGAATATAGGTCAGCCGGATCTGCCTACACCACAGGAAGCCCTCGACGCCATTCGTAATATAGACCGTTCTATTCTGGAATATAGTCCCAGTGATGGATATCGTTCGTACCGCGAAAAACTGGTAGGCTATTATGCGAAGTATAATATAAATGTTTCGGCAGATGATATTATCATAACTACAGGTGGTTCCGAGGCTGTTCTATTTGCTTTTCTTGCATGTCTTAATCCGGGTGATGAAATAATCGTTCCCGAACCTGCATATGCAAACTATATGGCATTTGCGGTATCGGCAGGAGCTGTTATTCGCACGGTTCCGTCATCTATAGAAGAAGGTTTTGCTCTTCCGCCTATCGAAAAGTTTGAAGCTTTGATAAATGAGCGCACTAAAGGTATTATGATCTGTAATCCGAATAATCCGACAGGTTATTTATATTCGCGTGCCGAGATGAACCAAATAAAGCATCTGGTACAAAAGTACGACCTTTATCTTTTTTCGGATGAGGTGTACAGGGAGTTTATTTATACAGGCTCGCCTTATATTTCGGCTTGCCATCTGGTTGGTATAGAAGATAATGTAGTGTTGATAGACTCTGTATCGAAACGTTATAGTGAGTGCGGTATCCGCATAGGAGCATTGATCACTAAAAATAAAGAACTGCGTAAGACACTGATGAAGTTCTGTCAGGCTCGTCTTAGTCCTCCCCTTATAGGGCAGATAGCAGCAGAGGCTTCATTAGATGCCAGTCCGGATTATTTACGCGATACTTACGACGAGTATGTAGAGAGGCGTAAATTCCTTATAGATCGTCTCAACCGTATTCCGGGTGTTTATTCACCGATACCGATGGGCGCGTTTTATACGGTAGCTCGTCTACCTGTCGACAATGCAGATAAGTTCTGTGAATGGTGCTTGTCAGACTTTGAGTATGAAGGACAAACCGTATTTATGGCTCCTGCATCGGGCTTTTATACCACGCCGGGACTCGGTGTAAATGAAGTCCGTATTGCATATGTCCTTAATAAAGAAGATTTAGCTAACGCACTTACTGTATTAGAGAAAGCATTAGAAACATATAACTCATTGGAAAAAAAATGAAACGGAAATTAGTATTTGCCACAAACAATGCGCATAAACTGGAAGAGGTAAGGGAAGTTGTCGGAAACAATTTCGAAATTCTATCGCTTAAAGATATCGAATGCTTCGAAGATATTGAAGAACCCGGAGAGACATTAGAGGAGAATGCCCTGATAAAAGCCCGTTATGTAAAAGAAAAATACGGATACGACTGTTTTGGAGATGATACAGGACTGGAAGTTGAAGCTTTGAATGGTGCACCGGGTGTTTATTCTGCGCGTTATGCCGGTGATGGGCACGATGCTAAGGCTAATATGAATAAATTATTAAAGGAACTTGATGGCATTTCGAATCGTAAAGCACAATTCCGGTCGGTGATAGCCCTTATATTGGATGGAAAAGAATATTTGTTCGAAGGTAAAATTGAAGGACAAATTATTACAGATGAGAGAGGCACAGCTGGCTTTGGATATGATCCTGTTTTCATGCCTGACGGATATAATGAGACTTTTGCACAACTGGGTAACGAAGTAAAGAATAATATAAGCCACCGTGCTTTGGCTGTAAAAGCATTGTGTAAGTTTCTGACGGAGATATAGAAAGAAATTACTCTCAGTAGTGTATATTATAGAACGAAAAAGAGAGGATTTTTTCCTCTCTTTTCTCTTTTATTTTTTGTCATCAAAAAAATCTGCTGCTTTTTGGCTTATATCTTGTGCACTTTTACGCGCTTTATCCATCAGATCGTCTACGGTATCGGCAAATTTTTCGGTGTATGGTTGTGTCCGTGTCGAGACATTGGCAAATAGTTCTTTTGCTTTTGCCAGAAATTCCTGAGTTTTTCCTTTGAAGAATTTTTCCCAGTCTACTTCCATACCTTCTTTATCCATATACTCTTTTATTATCGAAAGAGATTTAATTGCTTCTGTTTCAGTAAGTCCTACTTCTTCCTGTAGTTTCTTTATAAGATTTTCCATAATTCGTTTTTTTAATTTAATATATAAACAAATATATTACATATGAAGTTTATAAAAAAATGAGCCAAATTTTATTTTGGCTCATTTTTATTATATAGTCTTATTTTTTATTCTCTTTAGAAACGGAAACCGATTGAGAACCATTTATTTCGTGTCTTTAAAACCCGTGAGGCATCGTTCGAAATATTATATAAACCGTGTTCATAATTGAAATTGATCATATAAATATCATATATAAATCCAACAGATGCTATTACTCCATAATCGAACCGCCTCAATACATTATTATCATCAAATACATCTGTATCTATGCCAGGACCATATGAGACATCTGATGGTGGTCGCCCTGCTTCTACAGTCCATGAAGATGTTTCGCGTGTATGGTATCCTTTGAAGCCATATGCAGCATATCCTCCAACATTTACATTGAATGCAAAATTTTTAGATAAATAAACTTCGTAACCTAGTGCTAATGGTACTTGTATATAATTGGGAACAATATGAGTAATTGTATCATTTGCAACAACAGTCCCTGTCGTTTCATCTTTCGTTCTACTTTTTATATGTTGCTTTAATCCTTTTTTAGTAACAAATAGTCCGGATTGCAGTTGTATGTTACCTAGTATTTTATAATTGAAATTAACTCCTATGTTCACTCCAATTTTAGGAGTCTTAAACATATTTGCGTTTTCTATATCCATCGTCGCGAAATTTAATCCCACATGGATGTCGGAACTGAAACGCTTTTTCGTTGTTTGTGCTTTCATTACTGATGAAACACAAACAAGCAAACAACATATAAATATTATTCTATAAAATGTTTTCATAAAGTCCATATCGTACGACAAAGTTAAGAGAATTAATGAAATAATAAACTAAACATATTCTTTTCGTCGAATATTTCATTCGCTATATCCCATATTTGTTCTGCTGTTATCGATTCTATTTTATTGAATGTTTCTTCTAATGTATTGAATTTATTATGATGTAAGAAGCTCTTTCCTAACGCTAAAGAAAGGTTCTCGTGATTATCGCTTGTCACACCTATTTGTCCTATCAATTGCTTCTGGGCTGTATTCAGTTGGGACGATGTCAATTTGGTATCTTTTAGTTTTTTTAATTCTTTATGAACCAGATTGATACATTTTTCGGCATTCTTTTTGTCGCATCCAAAGTAAATATTCAGAATCCCGGTATCTGTATACGATGTAAGCGAAGAGTCCACATTATATACATAGCCTCTTTTTTCACGTAAAGAGATATTCAGGCGGCTATTCATTCCGGGGCCTCCGAGAATGTTGTTCATCAGGTGTAGTACCTTTCTTTTCGGATCGTGAATAGAGTATGATCTACAACCTATAAGTGCATGTACTTGTGATGTTTCCTTTTTCTCCCTCTTGCTGATCGCTTTTACCATGGGGGCAGATATACGATTGTTGTTGTAATCAGAACCCTTTAAGTCCGAAAGGTACTTCTCGGCAAAGTATACAACCTTTTTGAAATCGGTACTGCCTAAGGAGAAAAATACAGCGTTTGATGGTACATAATGTTTGTCGGTAAATCTCTTTGCTTTAGTAGAATCGAAGGTATCCAACGATTCTTCCGAACCTAATATATTATGACCTAATTGCGAATTTTGGAATACAATATTTTCGAACTCATCGAATATCAGTTCCGAAGGATTATCTTCATATGAATGAATTTCGTCGATGATAACTTCTACTTCTTTTTCTATCTCTCGTTGAGGAAATTCGGAGTGAAATGTTATATCGGAAAGGAGTTCTATAGCCCTTTGGAAATGTTCTTCCAGGAATATAGAGTATGTTACTGTTTCTTCCTTATTGGTGTATGCGTTTAGTTCACCTCCTACGGTTTCTAACCGATTGATTATATGATACGAACGGCGTTTTTTTGTTCCTTTAAACAGCATATGCTCCACAAAGTGAGCCATGCCATATTCATCCGGCAGTTCGTCGCGTGTACCTGCATTTACTATAATGCCACAGTAAGAAACATTTCCGGCTATTGGCTTATGTACTATTCGTAAACCATTAGCCAGCGTATGAGAGTAATAATTTATATCCATTATTTATTGATGTGCCGATGAGTTAATGTGGCGATATGCCATTTTTTTATTCTTTATTATATTACATCAATTCATTGGCATATTAACTAATTGGCAAATTGGCACATTATTTCAGTTTCCACTCAGCTCCATCTTTTCCATCCTTTATTTCGAATCCGGCTTTGGCCAGTTCGTTACGGATATGGTCTGATGTTGCCCAGTCTTTATTTTCTTTCGCTTTTTGGCGAATTTCGAGTAGCATGTCTACTGCTTTACCAAATGCTTCGTTGTTGTTATTCCCACTAACCGCATCATTACGGATTCCCAATATAGAGAAAAGGAATATGTCGAATATATCTTTCAGTTCGTTTATATCTTCCTGAGTCAGTGTGATATTTCCGGCAACAGCAGAATTGATAGTGGTGCTTGCTTCACATAAATGCGCTATTACAATAGCAGAATTTATATCATCATTCATCGCTTCATAACACTTTGCCCTTAAAGCCTTTGTATCAGTATCGGATGCGGCATAAGCAGTTATTTTACCTATATTATTATAAGAATCTAACAAGCGGCTCAGGCTTTTCTCAGCAGCTTGCAATGCTTCGTTACTGAAATCGACCGTACTGCGATAATGTGCCTGTAGGATGAAGAAACGGACAGTCATCGGGCTATATGCTTTTTCCAACAGAGGATGATCACCTGAAAAAAGCTGTTCCAGTGTAATGAAATTACCCAACGAACGCGCCATTTTTTGCCCTTTGATTGTTATCATATTATTATGCATCCAGTATTTTACTACCTGATGCTTTTCTGCTGCTGTATTTTGAGCTATTTCGCACTCATGATGAGGAAACATAAGGTCAAGCCCTCCACCATGAATATCGAATTCCTTGCCCAGATACTTGATACTCATTGTGGAACATTCCAGGTGCCATCCCGGAAAACCGACACTCCAAGGCGAAGGCCAGCGCATAATATGCTCAGGTGATGCTTTTTTCCACAGGGCAAAGTCTACTTTGCTGCGCTTTTCGTCTTGTCCGTCAAGCTCGCGAGTGGTGTTAAGCATCTCTTCGATGTTGCGGTGCGAAAGGATACCATAGTTATAGTCCTTGTTATATTTTACTACATCGAAGTAGACCGAACCATTACTTTCGTAGGCATAGCCGTTTTTTAGTATTTCTTGTATGGTCTCTATCTGCTCTATAATATGACCCGACGCATGAGGTTCGATCGATGGCGGAAGCGTATTCAGGTCGTTCATTACCTTATGGTACCTGTTGGCATAGTATTGCACAACTTCCATGGGTTCAAGTTGTTCCAGACGTGCTTTTTTTGCAATGCGGTCTTCGCCACTTCCTTCTTCATTTTCGAGGTGACCTACATCAGTAATATTCCTTACATATCTTACTTTATATCCGATATGCTGCAAGTATCTGAACAACAGATCAAACGTAACACCATGGCGTGCATGTCCCAGATGTGCATCGCTGTACACGGTAGGTCCACAAACGTACATTCCCACGTGAGGCGCATGTATGGGTTCAAATACTTCTTTTTGGCGTGTAAGTGTATTATATACTGATAGTTTTTGTTCCATGATTTTTAGCATGATTTTTTTAGAAATACAAAAGTAGCTATTTTTTGTTTAAGTCATTCTTTCGAAGTGTGATCATTAAGTAGTAAATGCAAAAATGACACAAATGACACACTTTTTATACATTTTTTTCTGTGTCCTTTTTGTTTCATTAAGAATCTTTTGTTATACAATATAGATAAATGTAAAAAGATATTATAGATATTATTCCAACTCCAATGCTGTCGCGCGATTGTATCGCGTGACTTAATTGACCACGCAATGCAATCGCACGGTAGCAGAGGTAGTAGTGGAGAGAAAGAGTATGGAAAGTTTTTAATTCTAGTTGTACAACTAAATGTACAATTTATTATCTTTACAAATAGATACTGAATCATAAATATTGCAACAATGGATATAAGAATAGTAACAAGCTCCGATTTTCGAAAAAATCAGAAAAAATATTTTGATCTTTCGAAAAAAGAAAGAATTATAATAACACAAAGAGGAACAAACGAGGTTATAGAACTGGTTAGGAAAGATAAAATAGAAGTCAACAACCTACATAGAGCCATATCAAAAGATGAATTAATGGAAGGCATTGAATCAGATATCAGAAAAATGTACAATAAATGAAGGTTCTATTCTTGTCGGAGATAAGAGAATATTTTGCTGAATTAGCATTTCTCCTTTATCAGGAAAATTATTTTGGATTTGAGGAGAATGCAATTCGGTATGCCCGCGAATTATTCGATGAAATAGAGGTTGATTTACCCAGAAAACAGAAAAAGAAAGCACCAGACCATTTTTCTAAATATGGAAATGACCTATCTTATGCTGTATTCAAAAAAAATAATATAACGCAGTGGTATGTGTTTTTTGAAACATATATCCAAGAGAAGACCTATGTGGTTACCTATATAGGCAATAACCATACTATTGCACAATATTTATAATGCTAATTTAGGGCAAGGTCTGGTCATTGAATAATTCCTTAATCATTTTTGTATGATTATTGAGGAAATATTTTGTCTGCTTATATTGTTCAGTTTCTTCGTATGCAGTCAATTGCAGCCCATTTTCTGTAACTGTATAAATATCTGCATCGGGGTAGGCTAATAGTATGGGGGAGTGGGTAGCTATAATAAACTGGGATTTTAGATCTACCAATTGCTTCATCCTTATCAGAAAAGTAAACATACTTTGCAGCGATAGAGCGGCTTCCGGCTCATCCAGAACATATAATCCTGTACCATACAGGCGATTGATAAAAATATTCAGAAAACTTTCGCCATGAGATTGATTATGCAGAGATTTATTTCCATATGGAGCAAAAGCACCACCACTTTCTCTGTTCATTTCTTCGAGATTGGATGCCAGATTGTATACACTTTCGGCACGAAGAAAGTAGCCGTCTTTGTTTCTGTAGGGTGAGCGTATAAGCAATAAATCTTCGAATAAAGAAGAGTGGGTTTCATTAGTCTTAAAGCTGAAGTTTCTGCCTCCACCTTCGGGGTTAAATCCTGCATTTATTGCAATTGCTTCAATAAGAGTAGATTTTCCAGATCCATTTTCTCCAATAATAAACGTGACAGCTTTTCTGAATGATAATTCTTTCAGTTTTTTCAGAGATGAAATATTATAGGGATAATCTTCACCTTCCTGATAAATATGCCTGTTTCTTATTTTTTCGATATAGATCATTTATTTACAAACAGTATTTTAATGTCTAACGAAAATTATCTAAGTTCTAATTGATTAGGAATATTATCCAATATTTCGAAAAGACTATCAACGGTTTCTGCACGCAGCATTGCTACCCTTGTTTTCTTAAAATCAGGTATTCCTTTAAACAAAGAACTGGCAGCAAGATGACGGCGGCTATGTATGATACCTCCGCGTTCACCCGAATTTTCAACATTTTTGGTAATGAGGTTTTTAAGTACATCGAGATACCAGGTGAAATCTTTTTTAGGTAATAACTCTCCAGTATTCAGGTAATGTTTTATCTCGTCAAAAATCCATGGACTACCGATACTGCCCCGTCCTATCATAATGGCATCCACTCCGGTTTCATCGAAGCGTTGTTTGCATATCTGAGGGAAGGTTATATCACCGTTGCCGATGATAGGGATATGCATGCGTGGATTATTCTTTACCTCACCAATCAGAGACCAGTCTGCTTCACCCGAATACATCTGCGAACGGGTACGACCATGTATAGTCAAGGCCTGTATTCCTGTATCTTGCAATCGTTCAGCAAGTTCAACTATTATTTTAGAGTCGTTATCCCAGCCAAGGCGTGTTTTTACTGTCACAGGTATTTTTACTGCATCTACTACCGCTTTGGTAATTTCCACCATCAGGTCGGGTGTTCTCAGCATACCTGATCCGGCTCCTTTGCCCGCAACTTTTTTCACAGGGCAACCAAAGTTGATATCCAATATATCAGGATTAGTTTCTTCGCATATTCTGGCTGCTTCCACCATTGGTTCTACCTCCCTGCCATATATCTGAATGGCAACAGGACGCTCCTCGTTGCTGATGGTCAGCTTCGATTTGGTCTTATTCACATGACGTATCAGGGCATCGCTCGATACAAATTCGGTATAAACCATATCTGCACCGAATTTTTTGCACATCAGGCGAAATCCCATGTCAGTAACATCTTCCATTGGGGCAAGAAAGGCCGGATTATCAGGGAAGTTTATGTTGCCTATTTTCATTTTTTTTAGTTTACTAGAGCCTCCCCAACCCCTCCGGAGGAGGGGCTATTCTCCCCTTTGGGGAGATTGAGAGGGGCTCCTTATTAATCTTCTCCATCGAAATCCCAATCGTCGAAGAATGAATAGTCTTCCGAAAACTGATCCAGTTCGCGGCGGTCTTTTTTCGTTGGTCTCCCTGTTCCACGGGCGCGGTCGACAAAGCCTGTCATTTTAGACATCTCCAGTATTTCTAATTGAGATGGAGCTGTTACATCACGCATAAATTCAGGTACAAGTTTTGCACCCATTCTCCGTTCCGAAAGTGCAAGCACTTCGAAAGAGTAGGTGACAGGCGGACGGCGTATTTCGAGCACATCGCCTACTTTTATCATTCGCGATGGTTTTACAGGCATCCCTTTTATGCTTACACGCCCTTTTTTGCAAGCTTCTATAGCTATAGTACGGGTTTTGAAGAGGCGTACAGCCCATAACCATTTATCTATGCGTACTTCGTTTTTTTCTTCTTTCATAAAAATAAATCAATATTCCACCAGAATATTTTATCTGTTTTGGTCAGTTTACTTTCATCCCTTTTTTCGAATACTATTTCGAAATGAGGCTTTTTGTTCTCGTTATCGTAATATTCGCTTTCGAGGTCTTCAGGATTGAAAAGTTGGCGCACCATTACATTGTAGGTGCCGTTTTCTATTTCTATTTTCTGACTCTCTTTACATTCCGACTTTACTGTATTGGTTTTATACTGTGCTATCATTGTGAGGGCAGTATAATCGATCAGATATAATCCTCTTGATGTAACTTCAATCGTTTTTTCGAATTCGCGGAATGCCATCTTTTTCGATCTTTTGTTTGTAATGTCTATATTCCAGACATTACCATCGTCGGATGCTTTCCATACAATCAGGTTCTGGTCGTTCATTTGTTGTATAAACAACTCTACAATCTCATTCAATTCCCAGTCTTCGCTGATATAGCCATTGTATCTATCTGCATCTGCAATGCCGATAATTCCGTCTTCGTCAGATAAAGTCAACCTTTGTTTTTTGACGTATTCTTTTTCGGAAGACTGTCCATTTCCATTGTTGAAGGTATTCATTGTTCGTTGTAATCCTGCAAGGCAGAAACTTTTGATTATTTCTATACAAGTATCCAATTTAGCAGGTAGAGCACTCTCTTCTTCTTGAGAGAAGTTTTCGAGTACATAATGTACCTGCGACCCTCGAGGAAAATCGTCGCTTATGCCGAATCGTAGACGGGCATAGTTTTGGCTATTCAGGATGCTCTGGATATGTTTCAGCCCATTGTGCCCTGCATCGCTACCTTTACCCTTCAACCGCAGTGTGCCGAATGGCAAGGCTAGGTCGTCTACTATCACCAGAAGATTTTCGATCGGAATTTTCTCCTGATTCATCCAGTATCGAACAGCATTTCCGCTTAGGTTCATATATGTTGATGGTTTCAACAGTATCAACGTCCGTCCCTTTATTTTTGTTTCGGCTACAAACCCGTAACGTCTGTCCGTAAAAACAGTATTGGACGCCTTAGCTAAAGCGTCCAATACTCTGAATCCTATGTTGTGGCGGGTATATTCGTATTCAAATCCGATATTGCCCAGCCCGACAATCAAATATTTCATTCAATTTTTATTCTATATTTTATGCGCTATTAGCCGTTTTTAGCAGCAAGCCCTCTTGCAGCACGTGTCAATTGAACGCGGCATACAACTGCATTGTTAGCGTTAAGTAGCTCAAGGTTTTCGAAGCTAAGTTCGCCTACTTGTACCGATTTACCCAATGCAAGTCCTGTTACATCTATATGTAATTTTTCAGGTACATTTTTGTAAAGAGCTTTAACTTTAAGCTTACGTAAGTCAAGAGACAATTTACCCCCTGCTTTCACACCTTCTGCAAGTCCGTCAAGTACAACAGGAACATCGATAACGATAGGTTTTTCTTCGAATACATGAAGGAAATCCAAGTGAAGGATAGCATCAGTTACCGGATGTACTTGTATATCTTTCAGTATAGCTTTATAGTTAGCATTGTCGATAGTTAAATCAACAAGGAAAATTTCAGGAGTATAGATCAGTTTACGAACATCACTGTTTGTTACTGTAAAATGGATCGCTTTTTTGTCGTCGCTACCATAAATAACTGCAGGAATACTGTTTTCGTTACGGATTGCTTTTGTTGCTTTTTTGCCAAGGTCGTTTCTTGATACGCCTTTTAGTTCAAATGTTTTCATTTTTTAATTTTAAAATGTGTTACTCAAATTAAGGATTGCTTCCCTATTCCCATCACACGTACGGGCTTTATAAAAGCGGTGCAAAGGTAGTGCTTTTGTTTTTATTATCCAATAACTTAGTGGTTTATTTTTAGAATGAAGTTTAGTAGTATACAAGTTAAATTATAGAATATAGATATATAGCGAATTATTTACTTATTAGTTTTTTCAGAATAACATTGTTGAACAACTCTTCTCTGCGGTGCTTGGATAAAGGCAGCTCCTTTCCTTTTATGAAAATTCGTCCTCCGCTAATCAAGTCAATATGAGCAACGTTTACCAGATAGGATTTATGTATTCTGAAAAAAGCCTCTTTGGGTAATAGTTCTTCCAGCGAAGACATTGTTTGATGTATGGTGTATGTCTTATCTTCGAAATGTAGTTTCAGGTAATTTTGCATAGACTCTACATATAAGATATCGGTCCATGCTATTTTTACAAATGCATCCCCCTGGCGTATATACATTTCGGAGGGCTGTGTTTCTTCCTTCTGGTTGTTGGCTGAGTTATGGGCTTCCAAAGCTTTCTCTGCTGCCTGAAAGAAACGCTGAAACCCGATAGGTTTTAGCAGGTAATCGATAACATTGAGCCTGAAACCATCGAGGGCATACTCCGAATATGCAGTGGTCAGGATGGTCAGTGGAGCTTTGTCGAGTGATTCTAAAAATTCGAGGCCTGATAGATCGGGCATATTAATATCCAGAAACATAAGGTCTATATGTTTTTGCCTTAAAATTTCTTTGGCTTCGATGGCAGAAGAACAGGTTGCGGCTACTTCAAGAAAATTAAGCTTGTTGATATGAACAATGATCCCTTCGATAGCAAATGATTCGTCATCTACAATCAGGCATTGCAAAGCTTGGGTTTTAGGTTGAATTGCTGAGTCCATATATTAAACGTTTATAGATAGTTTAATCAAATATGTTTCGTCTTCATCATCTATAGTGAGGGTGTAGCGTTTGGGATAGAGTATGTCCAGACGCGCTTTTACATTGGCTAAGCCGATACCCGAATCTTTTTCTTTCTTTTTGTTGCTGTTCGATTTTGAGTTTTTTACTTCCAGGGTAACAGTGTTTCCTTGTTGTACTAAAGAAATTGTTATAAAGCCCTTCTGATGCTGAGACCGGGAGACGTGTTTAAATGCATTTTCGATGAATGTGATAAGTAATAGGGGAGCTATCTCTGTTTTATTATTTTCGATGTTCCAACTACAGGTGACATCGAGTTTGCCTTCCCATCGGAACTTTTCGACATCGATATAGTTTTTCAGAAACTGGACTTCTTGTTCTAATATCGCTGTTTCGTTTTTACCACTGTATAACTGGTAGCGCAATGCATCCGAATATTTCAGCAATAATGATGATGCCATATCTACATCTTTTTGCATAAGGATATAGATGTGGTTCAGTACATTGAACATGAAGTGCGGATTGATCTGCGAATGTAATATTTGCAGCTGATATTTTAGGTTTATGTTTTTTAATTCGGTGTATTCGTAATATAAGAGTATTCCACCAAAGAGTAAATTAGTGGATATCAGCCCCGGTATGCCTTCTATCATCGATGCTAGAATATCTTCATGGTCTTCTATAAAATAGTTGGAGGTAATGAAACCACTCGTTTCGAGGAAATAGAAAAACCAATGCAGCAACATCCCGGCAAAGAGGAAGCAGGAAGTCATAAGCACAAATTTCGCTATGAAAGGTATTATCTTCTTGTTGCTAAAAGTATTCTTGAATAGTGTTTTACTAAAAGCAATGGATATACCTATATAGCTAATAGAAAAACAAGAGAAGCATAAAAGTCTTTCCGCTAAAGATAATTCCCTCTCGTCGCTAAACCAAACTACTATCATTATAAGTGTCCAGAATAGTGCTATGATAATATTTTTCTTATTGTACTTCTTCATATTACAAATATAACAGCTAATTTGTGAATTACGAGTTATGGGATTCAGTAGTTGAAATATATGTTCTATTCTTTTATACTGCGCACAATCGAAGATTGCTTGCGTCACTTTTGGCCAAAGCCCCAAAAGTAACTAAAAACTCTTTAGCGCCGCGCCTCGCTGTACGACCCACCATCATCTTGTCGGCTGAATGAAGTGAAGCTAAAAACAATCTTCCTGATGTTTAGGTAGATTTGCATAGCATCCACCGCACTTCATTCTACGCCACCTTCGATGGGTGGGTACCCCGTACGCTCAACGAACGGCGCTAAGGCAAAGCCACGACAAGAGAAGTGCATCGAAGTTCTTGTGGTGCGTCAGCCTCCCGTGCATAGAGTTCCGCAGGCGGGCACCTGTCCGGTGAAGTTCGGCGTAGAATCAAACGGGGCGATAGCCCGTAGGTTTGATTCAGCCGGCAAGCCGATGACAGGTCGCCGAGGGGCTCAGCACTAGCCTTTTGCCTTCTTTTGGGCAATGCCAAAAGAAGGGGCAAGCCCGGGAGGGCGCGACAGTAATGAGCAAAGGTCTCAAAAATCAGAATAAAATAGCCTTTATGTATAAAAGAATAGAACATATATTTCAACTACTGATTCAATAATAATTAAAAAAGAGGAATCCCATATATGGAGATCCCTCTATAACCACCATCAGACTTATACATGATGTGCCTTGAAAATAAATGAAGACTATATCCGGTTTTGTTTAATTTCAGGTTCCTTTTCCTTATGCCTTCATATCCACTTGGTCTTGATATTAAAAGAAACCGAATATAATCTTGAGAATTAACCAATGAGTATTTAGAAGTGATAACCAACAGTCACGTATCCATTATGATTGCGAGCTTTTACACCTTTTATATCAGATACATCCAGCAATCCGAAGTCATAACCTGTTTTTACTACGATTTTATTAAACTCAACGCCTACACCGGCTCCCAGTCCGAAATCGAAACGTTTGAATCTGTCGTCATGGAAAATATTAATTTTTTCGCCTCCACTTTTTACTTTTCCGGCAATACCATATGCTACATAAGGACCACCTTCTACTACAAGACGTGTTTTAGGTGCAATGTCGAATTTGTATGCAGCATGTACGTGTAAATAATAATCGAAAAGTAGTCCACTTAGTAATTGAAAAGTATACCACTAAGTGTCTCGGCTGAGATTGGTTA
>USOX01000011.1 GCA_900556485.1 uncultured Dysgonomonas sp. | reverse complement strand
AGACTCTTATATCTTACTCAACTGGTGGTATACTTTTCAATTATTTTAGTGGACTACTTTTCAATTATTATTTACATCCCATCCATCACGAATGGCATAATTAAATAAATCTCTTGATTGCTCATCCAAATCTTGTGCATCAGATGATACACGTACAAGACAAATGGCTATCTTTGTGGGTATTAACATTGTTATAAGATTTAATATTCTTACACAAAGATACACTTTATAATTATATAACTATGATATATCATCATCACCTTCCAGTGTATGAACATAGAAAGATTCCCGCTCAGGTACTAATTTATTGAATATAGATTCCAGATCTTCTCTCACATCAGGATCTGCATTCTCATTGATAGTAAGAGCCGCTGATGTATGTTTTATAAACAAATGCAGCAATCCTGCATGAGGCAACTGAGGTAAATTTTGTAAAACCTCATTTGTCACCAAGTGAAAACCTCTTTTACGGGGCTGTAACGAAAATTCAACCTGTTCAATCATTACTATAAGCAATTTTCTGCATGATAAGATGAGCGTACCAAAGGCCCACTCTCCACATATTCAAAACCTTTTTCCAAAGCTCTCTCCTTCAAACGTTTAAATTCATCAGGATGTATATAAGCCGATACAGGCAAATGTTTTCTGGTAGGTTGCAAATATTGTCCCATTGTTAGCACTGCACACCCTACAGCCAGCAAATCATTCATTGTCTGTAATATTTCTTCTGTTGTTTCTCCTAAGCCTAACATTAGTCCCGATTTAGCTTTCAGACCGTTTTCTGCTATCCTCTTCAATACTAAAAGGCTGGTGTCATACTTAGCTGCACTTCGTATCTGAGGAGTAAGGCTACGAACTGTTTCCATATTATGAGATATAACATCCGGCCTCGCTTCACAGACCATATCTACTAATTCATCTTTTCCCTGAAAATCAGGAATAAGAACCTCTATAGTTGTATCTGGGTTTACTTTCCTTATCTTGATAATCGTATCCACCCAATGTTGAGCGCCTAAATCCGCTAAATCGTCTCTATCTACCGATGTTATTACAGCATGCTTCAATCCCATCAGCTGAATCGATTTCGCTACATTTCCAGGTTCATTTATATTTAAAGGAAGTGGTCGCCCTGTCTTTGTATTACAAAACTTACAAGAACGGGTACAAACATCGCCACCTATCATAAAAGTAGCTGTTCCCCTACCCCAGCATTCTCCCAGATTAGGACATTTACCACTGGTGCATATTGTATGTAAACCATGAGATTCTACTATATGTTGTGTCTGAGAAAAATGAGCATCTCCTCCCAGTTTTATCTTGAGCCATTCCGGTTTTTTTACACGTTCCATGTTTATTGTGAATCTATTTTATAATAAAACAAAGATAAGAAATCGGTTGACTAAAAAATCTCATTATTAACAAAAAGAAAGTTATAGTTGCTTTATATCCAAACAAGACGAAGCATCTATTATCAATTTAACAGCGAATTACAACAACTCACCGATAAATTCTTCCAATGCCTTTCCCGGATTATTTGTCTTCATAAAATTTTCACCCATCAGAAAGCCCTTGAACCCTGCTTGTCGTAGCTCCTTTACTGTCTGGGGTTGAGATATCCCACTTTCTGATATCTTTACAAACTCGTTTGGTATTTTATCTACTAAATCGAAAGACACCTGAACATCTGTAACAAATGTAGCCAGATTGCGGTTATTTACACCCACTACATCTACATTGCTGTTAATGTGCCCCAATTCCATTTCGTTATGTATTTCCAATAATACATCCAATCCTAACTCTTTCGCCTTTGCTGCAAACTGTTTTGTTTCATCAACAGTTAAAGCCGAAGCGATAAGAAGAATAGCACTGGCTTCCGCTTTTTTAGCTTGATAAATTTGGTACTCATCTATTACGAAGTCTTTTCTTAACAAAGGAGTCGTTGTTAACCCCCGTGCTTGGTTCAGATCGTTCAAGTTTCCTCCAAAGAAGTCCATATCAGTAAGTACAGAAATAGCAGCAGCTCCATTTTTTGAGTAAAGGGGAATCACATCCTCTATTTTCGCATCTTTAAATATCCAGTCACGAGAAGGCGAACGGCGTTTAAATTCGGCTATTATTCCTGTAGAAGATTGTATCAATGCTTCTTTAAATGAATTAACCTGAATATCTGATATATTTTTTTCTAGATCAGATATAGAAACAACTGCTTTTTGTTGTTCAACTTCTTTTTTCTTGTTCTCGATTATTCTCTCTAGTATATTAGTCATATTAATATTTTTTGTCGTATTTCAAAACCTTTATCACAGATGCCAGCAAAACAATACATATTCCAAACAAGCCGATCAAGGCATAAGAATATCTCAAATTTGTTGCAGACGATATATATCCTATCAGTGGTGGCCCCATCAGGAATCCAAGGAAACTAACACTCGAAACTATTGTCAAGGCTATGCTTGTAGATATCCTGGTCTTCTGTCCGGCTACACTATATATAGTAGGTACTATACCTGCTGTACCCAAACCAATAATCATAAATGCAATAATTGTTGTAATAAAATGAGGAAAAATAACTGCAGTAAAAAGTCCTATTGTAATAAATGTACCTCCTGCCTGAATAACTCTTTTTCGTCCCCATTTTTGAGTGGCTTTATCAATCATAAATCTCCCTGAAGCCATTGTTATCATATAGGCTGCTAATCCTATAGGTGCCAGATGCTCTGGAGTCCCTACCACATCTATCAGATATAGTCCGCTCCAATCAGACATAGCCCCTTCTGCGGCCATACCACAAAAAGCAACAATACCTAACAAGAATAAAAAAGTTTCAGGTTTATTTTTCTTCTTTGTAGCAGCTTCTTCGGGAGTTTTCTCCCTTTTCAAGTCTGGTTGCAAATATTTTTTGTTCAATAATAAAGCTGTGACAACCAATAATCCTATAATACCAAAATGATATACCGGATTGAGGCGAATCGAAGACATAAGCAAACCTATAGAAGCACCTGTCAACCCGGCAAGGCTCCATCCTCCATGAAACGAAGCCATGATAGGCTTATGATAGGCAGCCTCTACTGTTACAGCCTGTGTATTAACAGAAATGTTACAAAAGTTACCACAAAACCCGAATACTATCAAGCTTATTATTAAAGCATATTCAGTAGACGACATTCCTACCAAGATTAATGATATAGCATATCCAACGATAGCAATAGGCAAAATCTTCCTACTCCCTACCCTCGAAATCAACAATCCGGAAATCGTCATTCCACAAATCTGTCCGATCGGAATCATCAATAAAATAGTTCCCCAGGCAGCATCCCCTAGCCCCAGTGTATTTTTTATATCCGGTATTCTACTTGCCCAACTGGAAAAGCAAATACCTGAACAAAAATAAAAGATCAATACTGCTAAACGAATACGTTTGAGTGGCTGATCAATTACCACATTATCACTCATTACCTAATTTCTTTTTTTAGTATTCTCAAAACTGAGGCCAAAGTTACAACACAAATTCCTAAAACAATAAATAAAGTAAAGGCTGTACGAAGATCCAATATATAAGATAAATACCCTATAAATGGTGGAATAAGAAGAAAGCCTGAAAATGACAATCCAAACATCAATGTTAATGCCAACTGTGCAGACACCATTGTTTTACGAGCAGCTACACTAAAAACCACCGGTGAAATTCCCGCTATGCCAAAACCTATTATCATAAAAGCCAAAGTCGAAGTTATTAAACTGGGACTAACGAATGTCAACAAAGCTCCCACAATAACAATTAATCCACACATTATGAAAAAAGAGCGCTCTCCCCATTTTTCGACAACCTTATCGGAAACAAAACGACCTATAGCCATCGTTATTACAAATGCTGTAAAACCCAATGAATAAAGATTTTCCGGAGCTTCTACCACACTTTTAAAATATATAGCACCCCAATCCACCATTGTAGCCTCCATGGCAAGACCACAAAATCCGATAATACCTAACAGATATAAAAAATGCTCAGGCCTTTTCTTCGCAATCTTATCTTTTGCTATTTTTTGTTCATGGATTTTTTTATCAATCAGTTTCGGAAGTAAAAATTTAGTAAAAAACAGGATCAGAAGAAGAGATACCGACGCCACACTAACAAAATGCTGCAATGTACTAAGCCGGATATTTATAAATAACATGCCGACTAATGCTCCTACAACATTGGCAATACTCCAACTACCATGAATAGAAGACATTATTGGCTTTTCGTATAGTTTCTCCAAATTAACAGCCTGCGTATTAACAGCCAGATTACATAAATTTGCAAACAAGCCTAACAGCACCAATATAACCATCAGCGAATATTGGTCACGAGCCAAACTAACTGTAACAAAAGTTATGGCGAACAGCAAGAAGCCAATCAACGAAATACTCTTACTTCCAAATTTCGTTATCAGAGGTGTTGTTATACCCATTGCCGAAACCTGTCCTATTGGCATCATCAATAAAACTGTTCCCCACTCAGCATCATCCAATCCTAAATTAGTTTTAACATCAGGAATACGGGTAGCCCAATTGGAAAAACATAATCCCTGAAAAAAGAAGAATGCAGAGACTGCGACTCTTGTATATCTTAAAGAACTTATATTCGCTTTATTGTCCATTTTTATAGCTATTTATTTCAAGCTATAAACAAGTACAATATTGATTGTGTTCTCTACACCTTGTATTTCATCACTTTATATTCAAAAAGTGACAAAAGTGACACTTTTTGGATACTTTCAAAGTGTTACTTTTTTTCTCTTCCTTTTTCTATTATAGATAAATTAAATATGCTTTTATCGTTATCAGGTATTTAATTCCAAAAATCTCACAAAAGTTTCTTTTGTCTTTCCACTATCTATAGATTCCCGAGCCTGTGCAATACACTCTTCGAACGATAATGTAGGATTAATTGTCTGGATAGCTGTTGCTGCATTAGCTATCACTGCATTCTTTTGGGCTTCTGTTGCTACATTATTGATAACATTATCAAATATTTTGGACGCTTCCTCTGGTGTCTCGCCTCCATCAAGCTCCGCTTCTGTACATTTATCTAAGCCTAGTTGTTCAGGAGTGTATATGCGTTCTTCGTGTTTATTTATAATCTTAAAATCGCTCGTCAACGAAATTTCATCATATCCATCCAAGCTATGTACAATCGAATAATCTACATCTGTCTGTTGATACATATAAAAATACAATCGCGCCATTTTCAGATTGAACACACCTAACACAGTCCTTTGGGGCTTTATAGGATTAACCACAGGACCCAACATATTGAAAAATGTACGAACGCCTAATACTTTCCGAACAGGAGCAACAACTTTCAATGCATTATTAAATAAAGGAGCATGCATATAAGCAATGTTTGTCTTATCCAGAGATTCCTCCAGCTTACTCACATCCGCAGTAAATTTCACACCATGTTGTTCCATTACATTCGAAGCACCACTAACTGAAGTTGCTCCATAATTTCCATGTTTAGCCACCTTATATCCGGCTCCAGCTGTCACAAAACAGGCTAATGTTGAAATATTAAAAGTATTTTTATTATCCCCTCCCGTTCCTACAATATCTATAGGATTATAAGCTGCTAAAGCATCCACATTTGCCCTTAAATCTAACAAAGCATCTGAGAAACCTAAAAACTCATCAACACTGATACTACGCATCAGAAAAACGCTGATAAAAGCTGCAATCTGCGATTCGTTATAATCTCCCGCCGACATTTTCGTCAATATTTCTTTAGCCTCATCTCGATTAAGATATTGATGCTCGAAAAGTCTGTTTAATATTTGTTTCATATTATTTGTAGCCATTAGCTGCTAGCCATTAGCCGTTAGCTTATATTAAACTAACGACTAATAGTTAACAGCTCCTGTTTATACTAATTTTTCCAATGCACTGGTTGTCTTTGCAATCTCTTCATCAGACAACTCATGATTAGACAATTCTCCATCAAAATAACGGTCATAAGCAGCCATATCGATAAGTCCGTGACCAGACAAGTTGAATAGAATTGTCTTTTGTTTTCCCTCTTCTTTTGCTTTCAATGCTTCCTGAATAGCTGCATAGATAGCATGAGATGATTCAGGAGCCGGGATTATACCCTCTGCTTTTGCAAATAGAATACCGGCTTCGAATGTATCCAGCTGTTTCACATCAACAGCTTCTATATATCCGTCTTTTTTCAACTGGCTAACAATAGTTCCCGCTCCATGATAACGAAGTCCTCCGGCATGGATATTAGCAGGTGCAAAATCATGCCCTAATGTATACATAGGTAGAAGTGGAGTATATCCGGCTTCGTCACCAAAGTCATACTCAAATTTACCACGTGTCAGCTTCGGACATGATGCTGGTTCTGCAGCAACAAGGCGAACATCTCTGCCTTCTGTCAACTTATGACGCAAGAAAGGAAAAGATATACCTGCAAAATTTGAACCTCCGCCGAAGCAACCGATTACTACATCCGGATATTCACCTGCTATTTCCATTTGTTTTTCTGCTTCTAAGCCTATTATAGTCTGATGAAGAGCAACATGATTCAACACACTACCTAATGTATACTTACAATTTGGTGTGTTCTGAGCCAGTTCTATAGCTTCTGAGATAGCCGTCCCAAGACTCCCTTGATAAGATGGATTGTCAGTAATAATCTTACGACCGGCTTTGGTACTCATACTCGGTGATGCTATAACCTCGGCTCCATAAGTCTGCATAATAGAACGACGGTAAGGTTTTTGGTGATAACTAATCTTTACCATATAGACAGCCAAATCCAGTCCGAAATGATTGGCAGCATATGATAGCGCCGCTCCCCATTGCCCTGCACCGGTTTCGGTAGTGATATTAGTCACACCCTGTTCTTTACAATAATATGCCTGAGCTATCGCCGAGTTAAGTTTATGCGAACCTACCGGGCTCACACTTTCATTTTTGAAGTAGATATGTGCCGGAGTATCCAATGCTTTCTCCAAACCATATGCGCGTACAAGAGGTGTTGGACGGTAATTTTTATACAATTCACGAATCGGTTCGGGAATTTCGATCCAGCGGTCAGCTCTATTTAGCTCTTGTTTTGCCAACTCTGTTGCAAATATTGGCTCCAGGTCACTTACTTCTAATGGTTTCTTTGTACCTGGATGAAGTGGTGGTAACGGTTTGTTTTTCATATCCGCTACAATGTTATACCAGCTTCTTGGAATGTCGTTTTCGCTTAAAATGATTTTTTTGTTCATAACTCGGTTAATTTTATTTAGTTGTTAATTATCTTATTTTCGAAAAATCGTTGGTATATTATATATCCTCATCGTTTGTTAAAATAACTGCTGGAGGCTCACAGATTTCAAACAGGCTGCGTGTAATTATTCTCCCATCTTTGATAATGAATGTAACACTATACGACTCGCTACCATCGCCACCATGTATTAATAAATAGTAGGTATTATGATCGCCTTTCCTCAATTGGATGGGACTCCATTCGCCATTGCCAAAGGAATCTAAATTTTCTAATAGATTTTCGTATAAAAAGAGGTCGTAAAAATAAACTTCACTGATTTTTCTCTTCTGATTTTTCCATTCTATCAACATTTCTTTTATAACTGTATTCCCGTCGTAAGAAAAATAGGGCTTGTGTTGCCCTACCCGCAGGGTATGTGAATGGCTGTTTTTACGAATAACAAATTCGCTATCGATGATGCTTTGCAGAGTGATAGTTATTTTCAGATTGTTATCATCAAATAGAGCTGTCATTGCGCCCGTTCGGTGAGGAGTTATAGCAGGACATAGAGAGATTTGTCTGACATTCTTTTTATAAATGTAGCCTACAAGAGGATGTTGCCGTATCAACACAGGTAACCATTTCTCCGTTTCCTCAATATCGTTGCCTGAAGCGTCCTTCATATCAAACTCACATACATCATATGCATTATAGAATAATTGATCGTTAAGAATCCGGCCTATGATAGGTGAATTTACATCCGGCCTTTCGCGCACATTTGTATAACCATCCTTGTCGCTGATAACATATTGGGCATCGGCAGACACCGATAATAGGAAGAATAGTGCAATTAGATTAATCATTCTAATCTTCATAACTCTCTGTGTTAATGATTTAGAAAATTACTTACTATTATTTTCCCTTCCGGTGTCAGCACCGATTCGGGATGAAACTGTACACCATGTATATCATAGTTTTTATGTCTAAGAGCCATTATCTGTCCATTATTATCCATAGCTGTAACCTCAAGATAATCTGAGAAATGTTCATTACTAACAATCCATGAATGATATCTTCCTACTTCCAATTCGTTTCCGATCCCATCAAATATATAATCAGGAAGTACAACTTTTATTTTGGTAGCTACCCCATGATAAACATCTTCTAAATTAGCTAAAGTTGCACCAAAAGCTTCACCTATTGCCTGATGTCCTAAGCATACGCCTAATATCGGTTTTTTACCAGCATATTCTTTTATCAAAGGTAATAGTAATCCTGCCTCAGAAGGAATACCCGGCCCCGGAGAAAGAATTATTTTATCATAATGAGCCACATCTTCCAGTGTAATTTTATCGTTCCTATATACATCTACATCTGTAAAACCCAATTCTTTTACTAAGTGAACAAGATTATATGTAAACGAATCATAGTTATCAAAAATCAATATTTTCATACTTTTAAGCTTTTAGCCATTTAATTCTTTAATTCTACCGCCGCACCTACAGCTTTTGTCAATGCTCCCAATTTATTCTTCACCTCCATGACCTCCGTCTTAGGGTTCGACTTTGAAACAATACCTCCACCGGCCTGATAATAAAGAACATTGTTGCGACTGAGAAAAGTACGAATAGTAATAGCCTGATTCAAATCGCCATTAAAACCAATATACCCAATGCAACCACCATACACTCCTCGCATTTGCTTTTCAATATCTCTTATCAATTGCATAGCCCTCACTTTTGGAGCACCAGACAGAGTTCCGGCTGGGAATGTATCCGCAAAAACCGATATGTTATTTTTATCCTTATCCACAATACCACTAACACGCGAAACCAAATGAATAACATGAGAGTAAAACTGTACATTTTTATAAAACTCTACTTTTACATCATGACAGTTCCGACTAAGATCATTACGGGCTAAGTCAACAAGCATTACATGTTCTGCATTTTCTTTCTCATCTTTCAATAAGTTCTCGGAAAGAATACGGTCTTTTTCGTCATCACCCGTACGGAAGTAGGTGCCTGCTATAGGATCAATATAAGCCTTCCCTTTTGTAATTTTACAATGAGTCTCCGGAGATGAGCCAAATATGCGGTATGAGCCATAATCGAAATAGAAAAGGTAAGGAGAAGGATTAATAGAGCGAAGAGAACGATATACCTTAAAGTCGTCGCCTGTGAATTTTTGTGTAAAACAGCGTGAAAGAACTATTTGAAATACATCGCCACGTTTACAGTGAGCAATTCCTCTATTTATCATAGTCTCATGCTCTTCATCCGTAATCATAGATTGTTCACTACCTAAAGTTTCAAAATTATAAGATGCAATATTATTATTAGAAATGATTGCTTCCAGCTCAGGCATTCTCTCTGATGTTCCATCAACAATATTCTCCACTATTGTCAACTCGTTCTTTAAGTGATTGATCACTAATATAAAACGATAAAGTATATAATAAAATTCAGGAATATCAGAATTCTTTAATTTTACATTTACAGGATCTACAGATTCGAAATAACGAATAGCGTCATACGATGTGTAACCGAAAAAACCATTTATATTGGTTTTATTCTCTCCTTGCACATCAAATTGTCCAATAAAGTCATGAAATTTATCCGTCAATTTTTGGCTTTCTGATAAAGTTTCCTGTTTAATACTATTATCCGGATATGTATAAGTTATTTCATCATTATCAACCTTGAACCGTGCGATAGGACTAATTCCTATAAAAGAATAACTATTCTCTCCTCCATGATAATCTGAACTTTCCAACAATGCCGATTCGGGATAAATATCCCTCACCTTGAGATAAAGGCCAACCGGTGTTTGTAAGTCGGCGAGCAGATTTTTAGTTTTAACGTTAAGTTTATATTTCATAATTATAAGCTGATAGCTATTAGCTTTTAGCCGTTAGCTTTTTTAAATTAATAACTCTTTGTCTGTTTAATAAAACTATGTAACATTTTTATGATTTCTTCTAATAAAAAATCGAAATCATTGATACTAGAAGTTTTCCACTCCAGATTCCTTATCAAAATACTATATGTCTGTAGTTCAAATGCCGAACCTAAAGCAATTTGTAGAAAACGGCAATAATCTTTATCACTATCCCGACTACTACCCTCTGCTATATTAGCAGGGATCGATACTGAAGCTCTATTAATTTGACTAATTATACCAAACTTTTCCTCTTGGGGTAATTGCTTCGTTAATAAATAAGCTTGTTTCACCAACTCAACTCCTTTCTGCCAAACTATCAATTGTCTATAATTTTTCATTATATTTTCATTTTAAAGCTAATAGCTAATGGCTATCAGCTAAAAGCTGCTATATACGTTTCCATATCCTTATCACCTCTACCCGAAAGGCAAAGAACCACCACATCATCTTTCTTGAATGTCATTTTATCCAATGCACCTAATGCATGAGCCGATTCTATAGCAGGGATGATTCCTTCTAACTTTGTCAATTCAAAAGCTGCTTTCATTGCCTCATCATCTGTTATAGCCAAAACGCTTGATCTCCCAATGCTTGCCAAATGAGCATGTATAGGGCCAATACCAGGATAATCCAATCCTGCTGATATAGAATATGGCTCTTCTATTTGCCCGTCTTCCGATTGCATAATCAATGTTTTACATCCATGAATTATACCTAACCTTCCAAGATGGATAGTAGCAGCAGATTCTCCTGAGTCGATACCTTTTCCTGCAGCCTCAGCCAACACTATTCTTACATCAGGTTCATCTATAAAATGGTAAATTGTTCCTGCTGCATTACTACCACCGCCAACACAAGCCATTACATAATCAGGAGTCTCCTTTCCTTCATGCTCTAATAGCTGTTTTCTGATTTCTTCACTGATAACAGATTGCAATCGTGCTACCATATCAGGGTAAGGATGAGGTCCTATTGTTGAACCAATGATATAATAAGTGTTGGAAGGGTTACTACACCAGTCGCGAATGGCTTCATTGGTGGCATCTTTGAGTGTCATATTACCACTTGTTACAGGAATTACAGTTGCACCTAGCATCTCCATCTTCTGAACATTTAGTTTCTGACGTTCAACATCCGTAGCCCCCATATAAACAACGCACTCCATATTCATCAGCGCGCAGACAGTAGCTGTTGCTACTCCATGTTGACCGGCACCAGTTTCGGCTATTATACGCGTTTTGCCCATACGTTGAGCTATCAATATCTGACCAATTGTATTATTGATTTTATGCGAACCCGTATGATTCAAATCTTCTCGCTTCAAATATATTTTACAGCCATATTTTTCGGATAGCCTTCTGGTTAGATAAAGTGGTGAAGGACGTCCTACATAATCCCTTAGCAATTGATTATATTCTTTCTGAAAAGAAGGATCATCTATAACTTTCAGATAATTGTTTTTAAGAGTTTCTACATTATCGTAAAGAATCTCCGGAATGTATGCTCCACCAAATTCTCCATAAAAGCCATTTGAATCAACAGTAAATTTTTCCATTTTATATTTAGTTTTATTATTATTCAATCATAAAAAAAGCCTATCGTGAGTACGATAGGCTTCTGTATTTTTAATATAAATTTCTACTTATAAATACACACCAATTTGGCTCACGACTTTTTGAGTTGAGAGCGCCACCACCAAAATGTATTTGTTAATAGAAAATTCATACTTCTTATCTTTTTGTTTTTGCAAAGATATAAAAAAAATGAAAAGAACAAATATTGAACGATAAATTTTATATTTCGTTCTCATTTTAAAATCTTCCAGACAAAAGAAATGTCTATTTAAGCACAGAAAAAAGATGTTCCCAACCTAGCTGATTAGCAATATCTAATGATGTTTTCCCATTATTTGTCATATCTTCTTTGTTAGCCCTGTGCTCCAATAGTGTTTCAACAATAGAAAGATTACCTGCAATAACCTCTTTATGGAGGAAAGTTAATCCCTTTTCATCTTTTGCTGTAAGTATATCCGGACTTTGAGCAATATAATTAACTAAACTTTCTTTCATATTTTTACTCATCGGATGTTCTACAAGATTTTCGGGATGTTCCTTCTGTTCATACACTAGAAGAATATCATTATAATCCCCAAAATCCAATCCCCATGCATTATCATGTTCACTTCGCTCTTTATCACTCATGCCAGATCTAAGGACATGTATAGTAAACCCTCCATAAGTCTTCCCACGGATAGCAAATAACCAATCGCTAATCTGTGATAAAGGCACTTCTACCACATCTCCATTTTTCACATTAGTCAATTGATAAGGGTCATTGATAAGTGTACCTGTAATTACTTCACCATCGAATCCGATATCGTTAATCCACATATGCTCAACAACAGGATGGTCATCTCCTTCTACTTCCTGAGTAAAGATTACTTTGACATAAGCAACGTCAAGTGCCGGAACAATACGACGATATTCCCACGATAGTTCCCTCCAAAAATATTTGAATGTTTCTTGTGCCTTTTCGAAAGCACTAATCATTTGAGGTGTTTCCCCATGTGTGTAAATGTCTTTGATAGCCATGTTAGTGTGTTTTAGTCTGTAGTTTTTATGTACGGAGGCTAAAGATAGTAAAAAAAGATTCTAAGTAATAGTTCAAAAAATACGATATTCATAGTCAATCACTATAAATCATTTTTATTCGGTATATTTGTGTCAAAAAAATAAAACATAGAAGACATGAAGCGAATTTTAGGATTGTTGCTTACAGCAACACTACTATCATCAACTGCAAACGCGCAGAGTTTAACATTGAGAGATATAACTTCCGGTAAATATAGTGCACGAGGAGTACAAGCTGTTACATCTTCAGCAGATGGAGAATCTTATTATCAGGCTGATAAGAATAATAAAATGATTATTAAGTATTCTTACAAAACAGGTCAGCCTACTGATACCTTATTCAATGTAGATAAAGCACGCGAATGTACTTTCGATTCTTTTCAGGGATTCCTCATCAGCCCGGACGAAAAACGTGTGATTCTATATAACGAATCAGAGCAAATATATCGTCGTTCATTCAAAGCAAACCACTTCTATTATGATGTTCGTCGTAATCTTGTCCGTAAACTAACTGAGAACAAAGAGAAACAGTCTATACCTGTATTCTCCAGAGACGGAAGAATGTTAGCCTTTATGGTGAATAACAACATTTGGCTGGCAAAATTCGATTATGATACCGAATCTCAGGTTACCAAAGATGGAGAACTTGGGAAAATAATCAATGGCGGAACTGACTGGGTATACGAAGAAGAATTTGGGACTACCTGCATTATGGATTTTTCTGCCGACAGCAGACTTTTGGCTTTTGTCCGTTTCGATGAAACGAACGTTCCTGAATATCCGATGCAGATGTACAACGAATTGTATCCGGTATTCCATACTTTCAAGTATCCAAAAGCTGGAGAACAAAATTCGAAAGTGACTTGTAATGTTTTTGATATAGATGCAAAAACAACACGTAAGATGAATATTCCGGAAACAGAATACATACCTCGTATAGAATTCCTTCCTACTGGTGATGATTTGGCAATAATGACACTAAACAGAGACCAGAACAAATTCAATATGTATGTTGCTAATGCACGCTCTGCTGTAAGCCGCTCTATATTACACGAAGAAAATCAAAGATATATTGATTCTGAGCTATTAAACTCAATCAAATTCTTTGGTAATCAATTTACATATATCAGCGAAAAAAGCGGATATTCTCATATTTATCTGTACGAAAATACCGGAACATTGCTTAAACAGCTTACATCCGGAAACTATGATGTAACTCAACTCCTAGCTATAGACCCTACATCAAAAACCGTATTTTATCAGGCTGCAGAAGAAAGTCCTCTCCGCAGAGAGATTTATAAAGTAGATATGGTAAAAGGGACTAAAAGCAAACTATCAGCAAAATCAGGAACGAATACTGCTACATTCAGCAAAAACGGTAAATATTTTATCAACAGCTTTACAAATGTTTCTACACCAAGGCTAACTTCTGTACATGATGCCACAGGCAAAGAATTACGTGTATTACAAGATAATGCTGCTTTGAAAAATACGTTAGCTTCGCTGACCTTACCCTCAAAAGAATTTATCACTGTAAAATCAGCTGATGGCAGAGACCTGAACGCATACATTCTGAAACCGGCAGATTTTAATGCATCTCGTAAATATCCTTTGGTAATGGTACAATATAGCGGACCGAACTCGCAACAGGTAAGAGATAGCTATGCTATGGACTGGACCGACTATCTCACTACACAAGGCTTTATCGTTGCATGTGTAGATGGAAGGGGCACAGGAGCCAGGGGCGAAGATTTCCGCAAATGTACATATATGAATCTTGGAATATACGAATCGGACGATCAGATAGCTGCAGCAAAACAATTTGCTACCCTACCGTATATCGACGCCAGTAAAATGGCCATCTGGGGTTGGAGTTTTGGTGGCTACAATGTGTTGATGAGTATGAGCCGTGGGAATGGCACATTCAAAGCAGGAGTAGCAATAGCGCCTGTTACCGACTGGAAGTTTTACGATGCTGTTTATGCTGAAAGGTTTATGCGTACGCCTCAACAAAATGCAAGCGGATACAGTGCCGGATCACCTATCGATTTAGCAAATAAATTAGAAGGGAATCTTTTATTGATACATGGTTCGGCTGATGATAACGTACACTTCCAAAATACAATGGACTATGCAGCTGCATTGGTAAAGGCAAACAAACAATTCGATATGTTTGTATTTACAGATAAAAATCATTCTATACCCGGATCTGCGACCCGGACATATTTGTATGAAAAAGTAATCAAACACTTAAAAACAAACATGTAATTATTTCTTTTTGTTATGATAATCAAAGTATGCGGGATGACAGATCCTGATAATATCAAAGATTTAAATCAGTTACCGATTAGCTTTATGGGTATGATATTCTATCCTGAATCGTCCCGTTATGCTGATAATCTGACATGGAATGATATAAAGAACAATATACATCCGGCAATAGAAAGAGTTGGTGTATTTGTCAATGCAGAGATGGATGAGATCATGGAAATAACAAACAGGGTATACCTTGACCTGATACAATTGCATGGTGATGAATCGCCTGAATTTTCAGAAGAGTTGAACGATACTATCCCTGTCATCAAAGCTTTTAGCATTTCTGAAATATCGGACTTTGAAAAGACAAAAGAGTATGAAGGGAAAGTTTCTTATTTCCTTTTCGACACAAAGACCCCTCTATATGGAGGTTCAGGACAAAAATTTGACTGGAGTATACTGGAAGCATATAAAGGAAATACTCCTTTTCTGTTAAGCGGAGGAATTGGCCCGGAAGATGTTGAAAACATAAAATTGATACAACACCCAAAGTTCTGTGGAATAGACCTCAACAGTAAATTTGAGACAAAGCCCGGTTTTAAAAATATTGAACAACTAAAGCAATTTATAAAAGACTTAAGAGATGAATAGAATAAAACAATTGTTTGAGAAGAAACAAAAGGATATACTTTCTATATATTTTACAGCAGGATATCCCCATCTGAATGACACATGTGATATTATTCGTGAGTTGGAAGCAAATGGAATAGAGCTGATTGAAATAGGGATTCCGTTCTCCGATCCTATGGCTGACGGCCCTACTATTCAAGAAAGCGGAACAATGGCATTGAACAATGGGATGACTCTTAAAATTCTTTTCGACCAGTTGAAAGACATTCGTAAAGATGTAAATATTCCATTGATTATGATGGGTTACCTAAATCCGATCATGCAATATGGATTTGAGAACTTTTGTAAAAAATGCAAAGAAATCGGCATAGATGGGGCTATTATTCCGGACTTACCATTCAATGATTATATCAATGACTTTAAGCCTGTTGCAGACAAATATAATATTAAAGTAGTCATGCTAATTACTCCCGAAACCTCGGACGAACGTATTCGGTTGATTGATGAACATACGGACAGTTTTATCTATATGGTATCTTCTGCTGCAACTACAGGTGCACAAAAGAGCTTTGATGATAGCAAACAAGCTTATTTCCGCAAAATTAATGCGATGAATCTTCGTAATCCACGCTTAATCGGATTCGGCATATCGAACAAAGCTACTCTGGAAGCTGCTCAGGCAAATGCAAGTGGAGCTATCATTGGCAGTAAATTTATTAGCCTGTTAAAAGAGAATAAGAATATAAAAGATGCTGTACAAGCGTTAAAGGTAAGTCTTAGCAATTAAACAATATACAAATATGCCAGTGTGCCAATGAATCTTAATTTGTTTCAATTGGCACATTGGCATATTAAATAATTAGCATATTAGTACTATCTTTGTATCTTATTTCAACACAATCTTTTAAGCAATAGAATGTCAAAAATAACAGATTATATCAAATGGTTTGGTAAGTTCGTTTATAAGTATAAATTCACGATACTTTGCCTTTCTTACTTCTGTACTATTTCTGTTTTGGCATTATATATTGTAAGTAAACCGGCTTTAATCAATGCCTTATCATTCATACTCATACTGAATATTCTGGCAAAGACTAAATATTCGCTTTGGTTATCAATCATCCTTTCTCTTTTTGTCTCGTTCGATGCTTATTTTGCCTTCGTTTATTCCAATCAGGTATCGATAGGAACGATGGCCTCTATATTCGAAACAAATACATCAGAGGCTATAGGAGTTATGTCCGAAGCTATATTACCTGCATTAGGGGTATTATTTGCAAGTACATTTCTAATATTGATGTCGCAAAGGGAACTGAAAACCTCCAAATTATCCCGAAAGGCTTCTCTTATTTTATTATTGATATACTGGATAGCGATAATGCCCGGAATAGCATATTGGAAAATAAAAGCTTTAAAATATGAAGACTTTATAGCCAACTTTCCGGTAATAGGTATCAACTCTGTGATCGCGGCAAATTTCCCTCTGGTATATATAGACATTTCAACTTTTATTGCCTATCAGCACGAAATGCAGGAATTGAGAAAATTCCAAAATTTAGAGAAGAAACTGCCTGATGGTATTTCTTTTGACAAGAATAAACCAAGTCCTCAAAAGATATTTTTTATTATAGGAGAGAGCGCCTCCAGTCGTCACTATTCACTCTATGGTTATGATAAAAAGACCAGTCCTTTTTTAGATAGCCTGGCACAAATCAGACCATCTGAATTAGATAAGTACGAAGCCTTTGCCCCAGCCTCAATAACTCGTGATGCATTAAGAATAACTCTTAGTTTTTCGACATCCTTAGAGATAAAGCCATTCTTTGAAAACTATAATTTAATAGATATGGCAAACAATGCAGGCTATGAAACTATATGGATATCTAATCAAGATAAGGTCGGAGAAAGCGATAGCTATATTGGCTTTATTGCAGCAAATTCTACTGAATCGTTCTATGAGAAGGCGATAGTGAGAGATGATCTTAACTTGTTAGAATACATCAATAAATCTTACAAGCCTGAAAAGAAACAGTTTTTTGTAATCCATATTAATGGGAGCCATGTACCATATAACGATCGCTATGATGAAATAGATGTCCAAAGCTTACAGGGAAATAAAAGTAAAACATTGGAATACGATCGCTCGATACATCATACAGACAGATTGCTACGGGAGATTTACAAAATAATGAAGAAAGAAGATTCCTCTTTGCTTTATTATTTTTCCGATCATGCCGAACTAGTAGAAAATGGAGGACATGGTGTATTTGTTTTGGATCAGCATCTATTTGATATACCACTGGTTACCATAAATAATAAAACGATTGTAACAGACTCCATTTTCTCCAAATATATAGATACAGAAACGAGTAAAATCAATAGTTCCAATTCAACTTATATTATGTCTGAAATAATGGGATATAATGTTCAGGATGGGAATATTAATAAAGCTGTTCAGGATGGTAAATATATTTATCATGTAGATAAAAATACGTACCTTTATAAAGATATGGGAGCAAAATTATGGTAACAGTTTTATTATCGGGCGGATTAGGAAACCAGATGTTTCAGTATGCAGCAGCGAAAGCTCTTGCTCATCGCCTCAATACATCTGTAGCCATTGATTTATATACATTAAATAAGAAAACACAGGCTACCACTCGTTCTTTTGAACTTGATATATTTAATATTGATATACAGGAAAGATCGAATATAAAAGATAAACTGATCACGAAATTTCGCCCTTATATTCAAAAGTATAGAGGCTTTTTTCAACGATTCGGAATACTTACCGATATTTATGCAATCTTATACCAGCCCGCCTTCGAAACCATATCCGGTAAGAATATAATTATGTCCGGATATTTCCAGAATGAAAGGTACTTTAGAGATATAGAGAATACCATAAGAGAGGAATTTACCTTTGGAAAACCATTTACCAGCCAGAATCAAACTCTGGCTAATGAAATAAGCAAAGGCCAATCAGTTGCTGTACATATACGACGCGGCGATTATCTGACAAATAAAAGTGCTGTATCGAACTTTGTAACATGCGATAAATCATACTATGAAAAGGCTATATCGCATATTATTGAAAATGTAGAAAATCCTGAATTTTATATTTTTTCGGAAGATTTTGAATGGATCGAAAAAAATCTTAATTTTAGAGAATATCCTGTACACTATATAGATTGGAACAGAGGCCAGGAAAGCTATATTGATATGCAATTGATGAGCTTATGTAAACACAACATAATTGCTAACAGTAGTTTTAGTTGGTGGGCTGCATGGCTAAACAATAACAACAAAAAAGTTGTAGTCGCTCCTTCCTTATGGTTTCAGGATAACACAAAGAACAAACTACTTGACCAATTTTACCCAAAAGGGTGGATAAAGCTATAAATATATGACAAAGGTTTCCATATTAATGCCTGTATATAATGCAGAGCAATATGTAGCCCAAGCGATCAGAAGTGTATTATCTCAAAGCTTCTCCGACTGGGAGCTGATCCTCATTAACGACGGGTCTATTGATAAAAGCGAATCGATAATCAAACAATTCGATGACAACCGTATCTACTACTTAAAAAACTCATCGAATATAGGACTGATTAAAACATTAAATAAAGGAATTGACCTTTGTCAGGGGAAATATATTGCCCGCATGGATGCCGATGACATCTCTCATCCCGACAGATTGAAATATCAGGTAGATTTTATGGAACGCAATCCTTCTTACCTAATGTGTGGCACGGATGCCGCTGTTATTGATAATGATGATACTATAACCGGAAAAATACGAAACTTCACAAACAATCGTCTACTAAAAATAAATCTCCTATTCACTACCCCATTCATACACCCCAGTGTTATGGTCAAACGGGAAACTCTCTCGGAAAACAAATATGATGAATCATACAAGCATGTAGAGGATTTTGAATTGTGGTGCAGAATAGCTAAGCTGGGAGATGTAGCTAACATTTCGAAAGACTTAATCAGATATCGCTGGCATAACACCAATGTGTCTGTTGTAAATAACAGAATACAAGGTGAGTTAAAGAAAAAAATAATTACAGATGAATTAGTTACAGCTTTAGATATTTATCCATCCGAAAAGGAATTGTATTGCCATCTGATTACATTCAATCTGTATCGTATGGGAAACAAACTTGATATTTCAGTCGGAGACTTCGATGATATAGCGAATTGGTTTTCGAAACTTATTCGTCAGAATAATGAAAAAGAGGTTTATAGTAAAAATGATCTGATAGCATTTCTCTGGGCCAGATGGTTTGTACTTTGTATCTCTCAGAAGAAGAGAGAGAGGGCATTTTCTCCATCTTTTGCTTCTTATAATTTGCTAGTATTATGGAAATTATTTAAGATATTATTTTTCTTTAGGAAAAAATAAAAGCCACCTATAAGCAACTGAATATAAAAACGACAAAGATATTTACTCAATTAATTTTAGTAATTGAATTATTATCTTTTTATTTGCACGAATAAACATAGATATAAGATATAAATGAAAGTAGTACTTCTTATCCCTATAAAGCTAAACAATCAAAGATTACCAGGGAAGAATTTAAAAATGCTCAATGGCAAACCTCTTTGCACTTATATATTTGAGACAGTTAAAGACATTGAAGAGATAGACGAAAAATATGTTTATTGCAGCAATGAGGATATTATTTCTTATATGCCAGATGGATTGACTTTCAAAGAAAGAGATACAAACCTGGATAGAAATGAAACCAAAGGACTGGAAATAATTGAATCCTTTGTAAATAGTGTGGATGCAGATATCTATGTATTGGCACATGCAACCCAGCCTTTTACAAAAGCATCTTCGATTGTTGAAGGATTGAATCAAATAAAAAGCGGAGAATATGACTCTGCATTTAGTGCAATAGGAATGCAAGATTACTGCTGGTATCAAGGCAAACCATTCAATTACGATCTGAGTGACATTCCACGAACACAAGACCTAGAACCAGTATATATGGAAACCAGCGGCTTCTTTATCTTCACGAAAGAGGTATTTAAAAACTATCATCAAAGGATAGGGAAAAAACCTTATATGTGTATTGTTGATGCTTTTGAAGCAATTGATATTGATACTCCTATTGACTTCGCTTTTGCTGAAGCTGCTGCAGAATATCTTAGTAAAAATCCTGAATAGTAAATATAAAGAAGTTCTCAATTAACCAGTCCGACGCTAAAAATTCCCTTATATGACAAAGATTAAAGACGAAATAGATATAATATGGAATAGTTGTTGGGAATTGATGAATAAGACATATTACTACCTTCGTCCTAAGAACAGAAAAAGATTACAGTCCTTTAAAAACAAGCATCAAGGAAAGCGTTGCTTCATTATCGGAAATGGCCCTAGTCTTAATTATACCGATTTAGAACACCTCAAGGACGATGTGGTGATGGTATCCAACTCTTTTATAAAAGTACTTGATAAACTATCATATACCCCTACTTATTATTTCGCTCAAGACGCATCTGTTGTAAAGGACAATATACAATATATAAGAGAGACAAATAATATTACAAGATTCATTTATTCATACTACAATAAAAGATATCATGCAAAAGGTACCATCAATTATACCACAAAAAAGCAAATGGTTGGCTTTAGCGACGACATTGTAAAAGGTGTATATGGTGGATGGACTGTTACCTATAGTATGATCCAGTTTGCTGTATATATGGGTTTTTCCGAGATATATTTACTTGGAGTTGATTTCAATTATGCTAAAGACAATACTGAAATAAACTCAGACTGTTATTTCGACAATAAGCTGTATAATCCTAATCGCCACTACGCCTTACCAAAAACAGATATCTCCTTTGCTGCATTTGCCAAAAGCCGTGAATATTGTGAAAAACATGGTATATCCATTTTTAACGCAACACGAGGAGGTAAACTGGAGATATTTGAAAGAATAGATTTTGATAAGCTATTCCACTCATAATTAAATAAATAAAACACAGAAACGCGACATATATTCGTATATATGCCGCGCTTTTATATTGAAGACTTTCTATTATCTTATAATCCTAATTGCCGGATCAATTTAGACTCAGCATTTTTAGCCTTCTCCACTACTGCCGGATTCTTAGCATCAATACCATATTTAGCAGGAGATGGAATAACTAGTTTAGTACCTATCGGTACATTATTTGGATTCTTTATAGCTGCCTTATTCTCTTCATAAATATGAACCCAAAAAGACTTATGTCCATAATATTTCAATGATATAAGGCGTAAGGTTTGTCCACTTTTGATAGTTTCTGTACCTAAAGGTTTATTTACATCCACAGCCGGAGCTACAGGAGTAGCAACCTGAGGTTGTTCTACAACCGTTCCATCAGCCTTTATCGAATCTACTTTTTCTGCACCATCTAAAACCATAGATATACTATCCGGATCAGCAGAAATAGTTGCCTCTATAGTATCTGCAACAGCAACATTCTCTGGTTTCTTCGGACCATCTGTCAGATAAGATGCAATTTCCTGAAAATACAAAGCACCAACAAAGAAACCAGCCAGTATAACAAAAATGAAAAAGCCAAGAGCAATCATTCGTTTGCGTCTCTTCGATTTCTTCAAATAATCATAGTAAGCTTGCTCAAACTCTTCGTCATCGTCTTTTGCTTCTGCGCTTTCGCCCATTGTCTCCGCTTCAGCTTCTACCATAGGCTCCGCTTCCACATCTATAGATGGTTCTGTATCATTATCCGGAGTAACAAACACTTCCTCAGGCTCATCTATTTTTTCTTCCTCTATAATTCTTTCTTCCACTATTTCATCCGGCTCCTTATTTGTATCATCCACCTCTTGTGGATTATTTACTAAAGGAACAATAGTAGGAGGTATTATTTCTGCTTCATCAACGACCTCATTCTCTGTCTCTTCTACACCCTCTACTTTTTCTACATTGTCGAAAGTAACACCATCCTCTAGTATTACGCTTTCGAAGTGAGCAAACGGACGGTTTACCGCATCTTTAAGAGACTTATCCGGCGTGAAGCTAAGCTTATAGTGTGCAGGTATTTCAATAGCCTCTCCTGTATTTACATCAACACTTTTGCGGGCATTTACTTTTACCAACTTGAATGTACCAAAGTCTTTTACTTTTACAGGCTCGTTACTTTCAATATTCTCTGAAATAACAGCAACCAGTTCTCGTAAAAAACTTTCTGCATCTTTTTTCGTAATCTCTTGTTTCTGGGCAAGAAGATCAACTAAATCCTGAAGGCTTAACCGATCATTCATCTATCTTTAGTTTTTTTAGATTTTCCTTTATTGTTTGTCCCGGGCGAAAGGATAATGAAATCTTAGGAGGAATTAAAGATCGTTGCTTGGTAATAGGATTAACAGATATACGTTCTCCCTTCTTCTTTGTTTCGAACAAACCAAATCCCTGGATATTTATAGATTTCCCATTTTCCAGATTTGTATTCATAATGGAAACCGTAGCTTCCAATATCTCGGAAGTCTGGCGTTGTGTCCACCCTAACCGTTTCGCTAAAGTTGCTATCAATTCCTGGTTTGTCATAATTTGTGGCATTAGATTATTTAAACTACCTCCCCATATAAATCGAAAGGCTGAATACTTGTTATTCTAACATTATAATATTCCCCAATATTAAGCATTTTATTTTTCTTTATCAAAACTTCCGGGTCAACTTCCGGAGAATCATACTCCGTACGCCCAATATAATAGTCCGGATCTTCCTTATCGATAATCACTTTAAACACCTGATCTACTTTAGGCTCATTTATTTCATAGGCGATCCTCTCCTGCAAAGCCATTAGAATATCCATTCTTTCCTGCTTCACTTCATCCGGAATACTATCTTTATAATGCTTATAGGCATATGTACCATCTTCGTGAGAATATGGAAAAGCTCCCATTCTTTCGAAACGAATATCTTTGACAAACTTCAATAAATCTTCAAAATCTTCTTCCGTTTCGCCCGGATGACCCACCATTAGAGTTGTCCGTAAGTGGATACCGGGTACTTCTTCCCTTATTCTTCTCATCAATTCATATGTCTGCTCCTTAGTTATATTACGTCTCATTTTAGATAGCATATTATCACTAACATGCTGGAGAGCAATATCCAGATACTTACATACATTTTCATTCTCACGTATTACTCTTAACAGGTCATAAGGGAAATTAGCAGGATAAGCATAATGTAAGCGTATCCATTCCACTCCCTCTATCTTCGCTATACGTTCTATAAGTTCAGGAAGTTTAGCTTCCTTATAATTATCATAACCATAAAATGATAAATCCTGCGCAATCACCTGAAATTCTTTCACTCCCGATGCAACCAATCGTTTTACTTCCTCTTCTATTTCCTCCATCGGACGAGATTGATGCTTACCCGTCATAATTGGAATAGAACAATAGGAACAAGTCCGGTTACATCCTTCCGATATTTTCAGATAAGCATAATGATCGGGAGTCGTAATGCTCCGTTCCAATGCTAAATCCTGATTAAAAGATTTACCCAAATCGGATATCAGGGCTTTCCAGTTGAATTTACCATAAAAATTATCAACTTCCGGTATTTCCATTTTCAACTCTTCCATATACCTTTCTGTAAGGCATCCCATTACAAAGAGCTTATTTAGCTTACGTTCTTTCTTCGCTTCTGCAAATTCAAGAATCATATTTATCGACTCTTCCTTCGCATCGCCAATAAAACCACATGTATTGATTACAACAATCTCTCCTTCCGATTTATCCGGATCGTGCTTTACTGTGTAACCGTTTGCCAGAAGTTGCTTCATTAATAACTCTGAGTCTACCAAATTCTTAGAGCAGCCCAAAGTTATTACATCTATTCTATTTTTTTTCATTTAATGTCAATCGAGAAAAAGTGACAAAAGTGACACTTTTTATATACTTTTTATTGTAACTTATTTCGTCCTTACAACGAGTAAACTTGGATACTCATATACCGAAATACTAACAATATATAGATAAAGTTACAATTTTATCGTTCTTAGAAGGTTTTTATAGACTTATTCTCCAAATAAGCTTTCCACAAATTCCTTCCGTCTGAATACTTGAAGATCGTCGATACCTTCACCCAATCCTATATATTTCACAGGGATTTTAAACTGATCGGATATCCCGATCACAACTCCACCTTTAGCTGTTCCATCTAATTTGGTAATAGCCAAAGCTGTAACATCTGTGGCAGCAGTAAACTGTGTAGCTTGTTCGAATGCATTCTGTCCTGTAGAACCATCCAACACCAATAAAACTTCGTGAGGCGCGCCGGGAACTATCTTATCCATAACTTTCTTTATTTTGGATAACTCGTTCATTAACCCCACCTTATTATGTAAACGGCCTGCTGTGTCTATTATTACAACATCCACATCATTAGCCTTTGCCGAACTCAAGGTATCAAATGCAACCGAAGCCGGATCAGAACCCATAGCTTGTTTTATTACAGGCACGCCTACCCTTTCACCCCAGATAACCAACTGCTCCACCGCAGCAGCTCTAAAGGTATCAGCAGCCCCTAAATATACAGATTTTCCTGCTTTTTTAAATTGGTTGGCAAGTTTGCCTATTGTGGTTGTTTTTCCCACACCGTTTACTCCTACCACCATTATTACATATGGTTTCTTATCTTCCGGTATAGAAAAATCATTGGCATCTACTGTATTGTTCTCTGTCAATAAGTTTGCTATCTCATCCCGTAGAATAGTATTTAGCTCAGCAGCATTAACATACTTATCTTTAGCTACGCGGTCTTCGATGCGTTCTATGATTTTCAGTGTAGTATTTACCCCAACATCAGAAGTAATAAGCACCTCCTCAAGGTCATCCAGAACATCATCGTCTACTTTCGATTTACCCGAAACTATACGAGACAATTTAGAAAACATAGATTCTTTTGTTTTCTCTAACCCCTTATCGAGTGTTTCTTTTTTTTGCTTCGAAAAGAAATCAAACAATCCCATGAATATATATTATAGTTTTTATGATTAAAAAATGTGCAATTAGCGCACATAACCCCAAAGATAATGAATTTCAACAGATAAACATCAGATTGCAACTACAAACTACCTGCTTCATATGCATAAATTGCCAACATTTCTTCGTTCGTAAGTTCCACATCTACCTCATCCGAATCTACTTCACTTTCTATTTTCGACATTGCAGATGCATACAATCTTTCAAGGTCGAGTTTATCCGGGTCATTACCATCCAATCTGACAACCTGCTTTTGACGACTCACAGCCTCCTCATACTCCTGAAGATTAAAATATACATTAGCTATTGTTTCATTCCATTCGGAGTTATTCTCATCAGCAATATGCTCCAACTCTAAAATATCGCAAGCCTTCTCCACATAACTCATCATTGAATCATCTTCTACAAAATCGACAAAACGATCAGTAAAGACTAAAACCTTTACATACATCAAAGCCAACTGAGTATCCCAGTCTTCATAATCTATAGCTTCAAGCCGGGAGACAAATTCTTCATAAGCTTCATCTGTTTCTTTATTATACAAATTAAGAAGCTCTTCTTTTTGTTCTGGAGACATATCTTTTTCAGTTTTTAACGATATTACAAAAATAGGAAAGTATAAGCAACCACTTAAATATTATCAAATAAAAAATCCTCCCTTTATTCAAAAAAGGGAGGATTTTCTTATCCTATTATAATAAAAATTATTTTGCGAAATAATCTTTTACTGATTCGTTTGGAACCATTTCTTCTTTAAATGTATAAGCACCTGTTTTAGGCGATTTTTCCATTTTGATTACTTTTGCATAGTTACGACCATCTTTTGAAGATGGGTCACGATAACCTGCGACTGTTTTCTTTGCCATGGTCTATATCGTTTTACTTGATTTCTTTATGTACAGTTACTTTCTTCAATACCGGATTGTATTTTTTCAATTCCAATCTTTCAGTAGTGTTCTTTCTGTTTTTAGTAGTAATATAACGGGATGTGCCCGGCATACCACTTTCTTTGTGCTCTGTGCACTCCAAGATTACTTGGATTCTGTTTCCTTTTGCTTTTTTAGCCATTTCTTGATCCTCCTGATAATTAAGCGTTCAAATACCCGTCTGTCGCCGCTCTTTTCAGTGCAGCATCCAATCCTATTTTATTGATTGTGCGAAGCCCGGCAGCTGAAACGTTTAGGCTAATCCAACAATCTTGTTCTACCCAGTAGAATTTTTTTCTGAAAAGATTGACATTAAATTTTCTCTTAGTCTTTCTGTTTGAGTGAGAAACGTTGTTGCCAACCATAGCTTTTTTTCCTGTAATTTGACAAATCTTGGACATCGCTATCTTTTATTTTATGTTTATTTTATATTATATTCGAATGCAAAATCGGGATGCAAATGTAGTTATATTTTCCGAATGTACAAATATTTATATCGTTAAAGTTCTCATATTAAAGAAATAATTTCTATTAGAAAAAGCGATTAGCCACTAGCCATTAGCTGTTAGCTTAGTATTAGCAACATTTATTGAAGGAAATATACTCTTTGTCATTTTGAACGGAGTGAATTGAAAATCGGCAGAGCAAAGCGGAGCCAAATATCTCTTAAAAAAGATGCTTCCTATCATCAGCATGATAAAATAAACAAAAAGCACAGACAACTTCATAGCAAAAAAGACTTGTAAGCAGTAGCTCGCAACTTATAACTATTTTCGTAAATTTGTTCCCAATATGAATACTAAACGCATACTCATAACAGGAGCCAGTGGTTTTATCGGAAGTTTTCTTGTAGAGAAGGCTCTCGAAAAAGGATTTGACACATGGGCTGGTATCCGCAAAAGCAGTAGTCGGGAATATCTTCAGGACTCACGCATTCAGTTTATAGACCTCAACTTTGCTAACAAGGAAAAATTGACTGAACAGTTGAAAGAATTTGTAACCGAATATGGCAAATTCGATTATATTGTCCATAATGCAGGACTTACCAAGTGCTTGAATCCTGACGACTTCGACAAAGTTAATTTTCAGTTTACAGCAAATTTTGTTGATAGCCTGAAAGAGGCGAATGCTGTTCCCGAAAAATTCATTTTAATGAGCAGCCTTAGCTCATTCGGACAAGGAGACGAAATTAATTACACTCCTATAAAGATTACAGATATTCCAAACCCTAACACGGCATATGGCAAAAGCAAATTAAAGGCTGAGCAGTATCTTCAATCTCAATTGGATTTTCCTTATATCATACTTCGACCAACGGGAGTATACGGACCTAAGGAGAAAGACTATTACCTGATGCTAAAGACTGTAAAATCGGGGTTGGATGTTGGCGCAAGATTCAAACCTCAGCACCTTACATTTATATATGTACGCGATTTAGTTGATGCTGTCTTCTTAGGATTGGAAAGCGAGGTGAAAAACAGACATTATTTTGTGGCTGACGGAGATGTACATACCGACAAAGAATACACAAGGCTTGTGAAAGAAGTTTTGGGTAAAAAGTTTGTAATAAGCCTAAAAGTTCCTCTTTGGCTACTGAAAGGAATATCTGTCATAGCCGAAGATATTTCTAAAATCACGAAAAAGCCATCCACCCTCAATCGTGACAAATATAAAATAATGAAGCAGCGCAATTGGGAATGTGATATCACTCCTCTTGTCAATGATTTACATTTTTCACCAAAATATAATCTTAAGAAAGGACTTGAAGAGTCTGTTAAATGGTATAAAGAAAATGGATGGCTTTGAATCAAACTGCCATAAGCCCCTCTATATCTCCCCATAGGGGAGACTTAGCCCCTCCTTTGGAGGGGTTGGGGAGGCCTTAATACAATATTTCGTGCAATATCTCTCCCACTGTAGGATGTGGAAATACTATTTTCTGAAACTCTTCAACTGTATATTCTTTTTCTATAGCAATACCAGCAATAACGATTAGCTCAGACGCCGGATTGCCCAACATATGACAACCAACAATCTTATTATCTTTGTTTACAATAAGTTTACAAACGCCATTCCCTAATTCATTTTCGGCAACAAAACGACCGGAATAAGCCATTGGTAATTTCATCACTTTGTATTCAATTCCTTTTGCTGCAAGTTCCTCTTCCGTCTGCCCTATCCCGGCAATTTCAGGATTGGTATATACAACACCCGGAATAGCCCGATAACTCATCTTATCCTCTTTTCCTAAAATGTGGTTTACAGCAACCTCACCTTCGCGCACAGCAGTATGTGCCAACAAAGAATGTCCTGTGATATCTCCACAAGCATAAATATCAGGATGAGAAGTCTGCATATACTCATTTACCTTAACACCATTCTTGAACATTTCAATATTTAGTCTATCCAAACCTAAGTTTGTTGTAATCGGGCGACGTCCTGTACTTAACAATATTTGTGAAGCATCAATAGTTGATTGCTCTCCATCCTTTTCTATTATAACCTGTCCGGACTTAACTTCTACAACTTTTGTATCAATATGAAACTCAATACCTTTCTTTGCATATTCAGCTCTAAGTAAGGCGGATAATTCTTTATCCATTGCTCCTAGTATTTCAGGAAGCATCTCTATAACGGTCACCTTTACGCCCAAGCTATTGAAAAACGAAGCAAATTCGATCCCTATCACACCGCCACCAATTACGGCTAATGACTCTGGCACCTCTTTATTATCAAGCGCTTCTTTCGACGTCCAGTAACCTACTTCCGCCAAACCTTTTATTGGAGGTATAATTGTTTCTGATCCTGTACAAAGTAAAACCTTCTTAGCAACTATCGACTCCTCATTACAATTTATCTGAATATTACCATTCCCGTCTTCTCCATCAAGCGAAGCCTCTCCATTAATGATAACAACATCGTGAGCTACCAGCTTCTGCTTAATACCGGCAGTTAGTTTACGCACTGTTTTCTGTTTACGGGCAATAATCTTAGCCAGATCGAAAGAGGCTGTACCATCAACAGTAATCCCATATTTCGTTGCACCTTTTATATTATCTAAAGTTTTGGCTGAGTACAACAGCGTTTTAGTTGGTATACATCCTTCATTCAGGCAAACTCCACCTAAAGCATTTCTTTCGAAAAGGATGGTCTTCAATCCATTTGCCGCGGCTCTTTCTGCAGCAGTATATCCGGCTGGTCCTCCGCCGATAATTGCAATATCGTATATCATGGCTTACAAGGTTATATATTTGGTATTTATAATTATTTTCATTCAAAAATAGCAAATAGTAAGAACAATACAACATGACTCTCAATATTTAAACAGAAAACAATATTTTTATTCTAAATATTTGTTAATTCAAAAATCCACATTATCTTTGCATCCGATAATTAGAATACTAACCCTTTAAAAAATTCAAGAGAAAGGGTAAAATTATGTTGGAGAAAAACTAAAATCAATTCAGGACTAAGTTGGCTTATCGGGATGACAAGCCTTTGCAACTTATATTCGAAACCGAGATACCACAAACTACAGTTGGTATTGGTTGATTAGTCCTACAATCTAAAATTTATTTTTATTAATTGCTGATATATCGGCAACAGGAAAGGATATTCTATCCGGTCTTGCCGCGCTGTATCACAAAAACGTTTATCATGGGCAATTTTGCAAATGAGCAAGACCTCATCATACAAAACAACCTACCATCCCGCAGATGGAAAATCAGACGTATTCGTACAGCATACGACAAGAAACTGCGTCAAATAGACAAAGAATCTACCCGTGTATGGAATCAAATCAGGGATTTAGGGTATGAGGAACTGAAACCACCAATCCAAAGAGGATATAAAAGGTTGTTTGTTCTGACAGAGGAAACTAAATACAGTAAACAAGCCGACTTTTACCAAACATTGTTAGATAAAATAAACACAGTCTGGTACAGTCCGCACAAAACATTCAGACAAAGAAAAAGGAAAATAAGTAAATGGAAGTACAGATATAAAAACGTACAAACTCTGCTAACTCCCGACGACTGGGTTTTCCACAATACTAAAAAATTTACAGAAGAAGAGAAACACTTCTTCTTTCCAACAGAATACTATCACGCACCTAGCAAGTTACATTGCAAAAAATATGTTTTTATCGAACCCTGGCGCTTCAGATTGCGAGTGGTGCCGAATATGATAACGCAAGTACAAATAAAAGATTCGGAACTGGAACAGTATCATGACGAATTAAGCGACTTTTTGGATAAGGATAAAAACCAAAGAAGGTTAGCGAAAATGCGCGGAGGTTATAGTTATTCGTGGAAAAAATGTAATAACGAAGAGGAGGATAGAAAAAAGTATGGGTATAATTCTCTTACAAATATCCCACTTTATCAAATTAAAGAACAATACGAAGAAGAAAAATTATGGGAATACGACCAAAAGAATTAAGTAAATTAGGATATACCGATAATGTTGCCCGTAGCCTTGCTATCAACATTGTAAGTAAACATTGCAAACACAATACAAAAGAAGAGACAACAACAATATTAATAGATTTATTAAACAATCCTGAGAAGTATAAGGAAAATGAAATATGGGGCAGGCTAGCCGAACATTTCGCACCAACAACTTACGAAAAAACATTTTCGGTATATGAGCTTGCAGAAACAGCCCTACCCTACAAAACTTACGGAGGTAAGTTTATAGAAAGCTTAGCAAAGCAACAGATGGAACTGGCAATGCGCCTGCCTGTAACTGTTGCCGGCGCTTTGATGCCCGATGCTCATGCCGGATATGGCTTACCTATTGGAGGAGTTTTAGCTGTAGACAATGCTGTGATACCTTATGCAGTAGGAGTAGATATTGGCTGCCGAATGAGCCTGACAGTCTTTGATGCAAAAGCCGACTATCTGAAACGGTACTCACACCAGATAAAAGAAGCACTAAAAGAATATACACACTTTGGCATGGATGGAGGATTATTATTCGCTCAGAAACATGAAATACTGGATAGAAACGAATTCCAACTGACACCACTATTGAAAATGCTTCACGGTAAAGTAGTGCGACAACTGGGAACATCAGGAGGAGGAAACCACTTTGTTGAGTTTGGAGAAATAGAGTTGATCGAAAATAATGTATTAAACCTTCCGGTAGGTAGTTACCTGGCACTCCTCTCCCACTCTGGTTCGCGTGGCATGGGAGCTGCTATTGCAAGACATTACAGCAATATTGCCCGTGAAGTCTGCAAGCTTCCAAGACAGGCACAACATTTCGCCTGGCTAGGATTAGATACCGAAGCCGGACAAGAATACTGGATGAGCATGAACCTCGCCGGGGACTTTGCTCAGGCTTGTCACGAAAGGATCCATATCAACTTATCCAAAGCATTAGGACTGAAAGCGCTGGCAAATGTAAACAACCATCACAATTTTGCATGGAAGGAAGAAATAGCACCCGGTAAGTTTGCAATAGTTCACAGAAAAGGTGCTACTCCGGCAGGGAAAGGGGTAGCCGGATTTATACCGGGAAGTATGGCTACAGCAGGATATCTGGTTTGTGGAAAAGGAGTACAAGAGTCGCTGTTCTCTGCATCACATGGTGCAGGACGAGCTATGTCGCGCCAAAAGGCAAAAGAACAATTTACACAATCTGCTCTGAAAAAGCTTTTGTCTCAACAAGGGGTATCACTTTTGGGTGGTAGTGTGGAGGAAATGCCTTTAGCTTATAAAGATATAGACAGGGTAATGCCGGCTCAGGAAGCATTAGTAGATATACATGGACGGTTTATGCCAAGAATTGTGAGAATGAATAAAGAATAAGTCATGGGATGGAAAGTAGTTGAAAAGAAAATAGGTAGAGCCGGAAGCCCCAAACAGCAACTGTCGAGGCAAAAAGAATGGGACAAGAAGTATGGTACAGACAGCTGGATGGTAGGTTATATTATCAATGAAGAATTTATTACTTCCGAAGAGGCTTTTGATATTATATATTACCCCAGTTATGTACAGCATTTCGAAAACCATCCGAATGATTTGCTTGAATTGATTAATACAGCCAAAGCTTTAAGGAATCCACATGCAGAAGCAACAGGAGGTGTAGACTTGCAAGTGCCTACTATAATGAAATATCTAAGAGAACATCTGCTTACTCTAAAAGGTACTGACCTTATGAATATTGGCACTTGGGGAAATATACATTCGCACAAGCTGAGTGTAAGATTAAGCCCATTACAGATAAAAGTAATAGGAAATGAAAAAATGACTCTGGAGAAATATTGGCAAGAGAAAAAAGTATTAGTAATATGGAAAGATTGAAACAATTATGAAAATAGCAGTATTCGCCGATATACATGGTAAAATTCTTCTGCCTTTCAAGATGGTAGATGCTTATCAAAAACAATATGGCGAAAAAATAGATTTAATATTACAATGCGGAGATATCGGAGCTTTTCCTGATATAGAGAATATGGATAAAGCGACTATAAAACACGCAAAACGAGATAGACAAGAACTAGGATTCAGTCAACAGTTTGTATACATCAATAGAGAAATTGAAGCTTTTTTGAACAAATTGGATATCAATATGATTTGTGTAAGAGGCAATCACGAAGATCATGATTTTCTGGATACAAAAGAAGCCCAATCTGCAGAAAGCTGCTTCCCAATAGACTGTTACCATCGTGTATATGTATGTAAAAGTGGTATGCTACAACGCTTTGTAGCAGAAGATGGCGAAGACCTTGACTTTATGGGAATAGGACGAATTGGAGACCGTAAAAACCGAAACGAAAAACGTTTTATCCAAGAATACGAAAAAAGGAATATCAACAAATCCATAAAACTGGGAAAACGACTTGATATATTGATCTCACATGACGTTTCGGAAGATATGACCAGCCCCGGATTTGGAATGGAAGAATTGCGTCCGGTACTTAACCGGTTGAAACCTCTTGTACATTTCTACGGACACACAGGAGAAGCTTTTAAGGTGGAACGAGATATAAACAATATAACTTCGTCTGTAAAGGTAAAAGAGCTGGAGTTTGATAAAGCCGGATTTCTGCCACATGGTTGTATGGTTATCTTAGATAAAAAAGGCGGAATAATAGAAGATGAGCCTATAAATGTGGACTTTATGCGTCAGTTTACAAAGCAGACATGGGATTTATAAAGATTAGTAAAAATAGCTTATTACATTCATAAAAATCCCTAAACCCCGGGCATCCATTTTAACGAAAAGCCACAAAAAGCAAAGTCCACTTTACAAAATGCACAAAAACAGGATTATATGCATTAAATCAAGCATTTCTATCTTAAAATAATAGACAGAATAGCATGCAAAATCTAAAAAAAATTATTATTTTTGTACAGCTTTTCAGAAAGCATGTTTTATAACATAAAATCTTTATTTTTTCTGAATTGTTTAAACTGGATATACTCGATTTTTTAACTATAAAAATTAAACAAAGATGATTAAAGTAGGTATTAACGGTTTTGGACGTATCGGTCGTCTTGTATTCCGCGCTGCACAAAAAAGAAACGACATTCAGATCGTAGGTATTAACGACCTTATCGACGTAGAATACATGTCTTACATGTTGCGTTACGATACTATGCACGGCAGATTCGACGGCACTGTTGAAGTTAAAGATGGTAAATTGGTGGTTAACGGAAATGCTATCCGCGTAACTTCTGAAAAAAATCCTGCTGATTTGAAATGGAGTGATGTTGGTGCTGAATATGTTGTAGAATCTACAGGTCTTTTCTTGGAAAAAGGAAAAGCTCAAGGTCACATCGACGCTGGCGCTAAATATGTAGTTATGTCTGCTCCTTCTAAAGACGATACTCCTATGTTCGTTTGTGGAGTAAACACTGACAAATATGTAAAAGGAACTCAATTCGTTTCTAACGCTTCTTGTACAACAAACTGTCTTGCTCCTATCGCTAAAGTATTGAACGACAAATTTGGTATCGTTGAAGCTTTGATGACTACAGTACACGCTACTACAGCTACTCAAAAAACTGTAGATGGCCCTTCAGCTAAAGACTGGAGAGGTGGACGTGCTGCTGCCGGCAACATTATCCCTTCTTCTACTGGTGCTGCTAAAGCAGTAGGTAAAGTTATTCCTGAACTTAACGGAAAACTTACAGGTATGGCATTCCGCGTTCCTACTTTGGACGTTTCTGTTGTAGACTTAACAGCTCGTCTTGCTAAAGAAACTTCTTACGATGAAATCTGCAAAGCTATGAAAGAAGCTTCTGAAGGTGCATTGAAAGGTGTTCTTGGATATACTGACGAAGAAGTAGTTTCTTCTGACTTCTTAGGAGATGCTCGTACTTCTATCTTCGATGCTAAAGCTGGTATCCAATTGAGCCCAACTTTTGTAAAAGTTGTTAGCTGGTATGATAACGAGTGGGGATATTCTAACAAATGTCTTGACCTTATCGCTGCAATGGCTAAAGTTAACGGATAATATACAATTATCTAAATATAAGAAAGAGCTGCCTTGTGGTAGCTCTTTTTTTATATATTTACGTTCGGTTGTTAATGAATTGCCTTCCGTATATGAAAAGTTTTTTAGTTGTATGTTGCCTGTTTATATGTATTAGTTGCTATTCGCAGAAAGCCGATACCGTTTATACAGTAGTAGAACAAATGCCTTCTTTTCCGGGAGGGGAGAGCGAAATGTACCGCTTTATCAGAGAAAATATCCGGTCTGTACAAATACCAGATTCTCTGATAATGGAGAATAGTAGGACTGTAATAAGATTTGTAGTTTCGAAGACTGGAGAGATCAAGAATATACAACCTGCCAAAGAATACTATAAAGGTACAATTCTAACAGATTCATATATAAATATAATAAAACAAATGCCTCGCTGGATTCCCGGAAAACAAGATGGCAAAGAAGTTGATGTTTATTATTTACTCCCAGCTCATATTCGTTGGGGGCGTTAGATTATCTGAAAGTACTATTGTACATATTAATCAGATAAGGTATCTCTACTCCATTTTCTTTACCCTTTTTAATTATATCATCCAACATCTTTTTCATTTCATCCGGTGAATGTTTGGTATGTCCGTCAAACATTATAGTCAAAGCCTCATTCCGATATACTATTTTGAGAATAGGAATAAGGATAAATAAAGGTATATAGTAAGGCTTATTTGCGTTCTCTGCTTTTGGATCAATTCCCAGTTTTGCACAGATGTTCAAACCCTCGCGAATAGCTTTCACGCTCTCTTTCAGAATTTTTGAATCTTTTGAGAAGTTAGCAGCAGAACCGGCTTTCATTATTCCGGCTGATAATCCTGCGGCAAGTGTATAATGAGTTACCAACCATACTTTAATTTGAGGCGAGACAAATGGTTTCAGTCCGGCATCGGATAAGCATTTATATAACTTTTGTATACGAGGGGTTAATTTGTCATTTAGTTCACCTAATAATGTTTGTGCATTTTTCAAGCCGGATATAGCACATTTAATACCTGTTTTGTCTCGTCCACCACCTACCATAAAAGGGAAGCCAAAGAAATATTGATGAGGTGCTAAAAATTTAGCGATCTCGCCAAATTCATCTACCCACACATTCTGAAAGAATAAGATATGTGCTTTGCCAGCTCCTTTTTTTAAGGACGGAAGTATATTCTTTAGATATAGATTATTGGTAGCAACGATAATATATTCGAAGTCATTATCCGATGATAAAGCATCAGTAACTTTCGGGAAGAAGATAATTTCGTCTATATGCTTTTTTCCACCTCTGAAATCAGTACAATGAATATTGATGCCGTTCTTCTCAATATTTTCTTTCTTTTCCGGTCTGACTAAAACCGTTATATCGCAACCTGCTTTGGATAATAGCCAGCCATAAGTACAGCCTATAACGCCTGCACCATAAATCAAAATTTTCATAAATAAGCAGTAATAAGATTAGATGAATACTAGTGTTACAAAGTATATATACTATTGTTTTAATTCGACAAAGAATGTTTGGAATAAAGATTTATATTCGGAATAGGGATCGGAAATCTGTAGGAACTCACGAGGCGTATACCCAGAATACTGTTTTATATCTTTAATTAAGTGAGACTTATCGTAATAACCACATTTATAAGCCAAATCGTTTAAGCTTAACAGAGGTTGCGATTGAAGATAATATAGAGCTTTGGAGAAACGATTTATCTGAATAAAGCTTTTAGGATTGATCCCTGCATATTCGGCAAAAATACGCTTGAATTGTTTATAGCCAAGACATGTGGAGTCGGCTAATCTTGGTATATCAGATTCTCCTTTTTGAAAATCTTGTATAGCGGTGGCTAACCTTTTATAATTGTAGTCATTAAACAGATGTAAGCGTTTAAAAAAAAATTGTTCGATCAGATGTATACATTCGATATTATTATACTCATTTTTTAAACGTTCATTCAGTTCCTTAAGCAAGGAATCACCCAACAAACTAATTTCGATATTTTTCTCTTCCAGTTCATCTATAGGAATATTAAAAAAAATTCTGGCTGCTATTGGTTGGAATATAACCATGATCAGGTCGAGTTTACCAAAATAAATATCAATAAAGGCAGTTCTTTGTCCGGCTAAGTAGCCTCCGAAGGACATACAATCGTTCCCAGAAGAGTAAATTGTTTGTCCTCTATTAAAAACAAGATAAGCACTACCTGAAGGAATCATTCGCTGTATTCCCCGCTCGATATTATCTACTGACAGGAACCAATATTGCTTTACATAAGGAGTGAGCAACGAAGACGGATATATGATCTGAAAGCTCTCCATATAAACTTATGTTTCAAGATTTCATTAAAAGGTATTTGCTTTGTCAAATGTAAAAGTTATTCTTTAGAATGGTGGTGTAAAAAAAGGACATTTATGAAATATACTTTATCTATACAGAAAAAGCAAAAAGGACACAGAAAATACTTTTTTCAAAACAGTAAAAAAAGTGTGTCGTTTGTGTCATTTTTTAAGATAATCGTTTTTTAGTAGTTCAAGCTTGCAAATAACAAACTATCTTTGTTTAAAATTTGTTTAAGTCTTATATCAACAGTAAAGAATTGAATATATGATTGAGAAAATAAAAGCATTTGTTACCAAGACAATAAGATTCTTATCATACGATATATGGCGAATTAATAAGAAAGATAAATCGTCGCGAAAGATAAGCTTCTATAATATTGTTAAGGCTTTTATTTTAGCTATTCGCAACATTAATGGAGAGCAGCTATTTACACGTGCATCTGCCCTTACTTACAGTACATTATTATCATTGGTTCCATTATTAGCTGTATTGTTTGCTATAGCAAGTGGTTTCGGATTCGAAAAGATAGTAAAGAGCCAGCTTTTTTCCTATTTTTCGGGACAGGAAGAGATGCTGAATAAAGCTACAGCCTTTATTGATACTTCGATTCAATATGCACAAGGCGGAATATTTTTAGGTATAGGTATCATACTGTTGTTGTACACTGTAATAAACCTATTGTCTACTATTGAAGATAATTTTAATACAATATGGCAGGTAAAAAAAGGGCGTACATATTTCCGTATGTTTACTGATTATCTTGCCCTTATTATTATTGCGCCTGTCTTTCTTATCTGTAATGCGGGGATAACCGTACTATTAAATACAACAGCCGAACAACAATACCTTTTAGGATTGGTAATAACACCTTTAATGAAGGTTATTCCATTCCTGATCACAATACTCTTGTTCACCATATTATATGTATATATTCCAAATACAAAAGTCAAGTTCAGAAGTGCATTACTGGGAGGTATATTTACGGGTGTCGCTTTCCAAGTATTCCAAACACTCTATATTAATGGACAAATATGGATATCGAAATATAATGCTATTTATGGTAGTTTTGCAGCTTTGCCCCTGTTGTTATTATGGTTACAGTTAACATGGTTCTTTGTTTTGTTTGGGGTGCAATTGTCTTTTGCTTTCCAGAATGTGAATAAATATAGTTTTGAGCATGAGACATCCAATATTAGCCGCCGATTTAAGGACTTTATAACGCTGCTGATAATGACTTTGATAGTAAAGCGCTTTGAAAAAGGATCGACTCCGTATACTGCCGACGAGTTATCGGAACATTACAAAATACCGACAAAACTTACTACAGATATATTGTATCATCTTCAGGATGTAGGACTTATTGTAGAAACACCATCGGAGGATAATCTTGTTCCGGCATATGTTCCGGCTATAGATATCGGGCATATAACAGTCAGCTACATGTTTGAAAGAATAGACCGTCATGGTTCCGAAGATTTTATGATAGATACAGATATTCAATTTCAGAGTGAATGGGAAACCATAATTGAAATGAGAGAACTAACCGAACAAGGTATTGGTAAAGAGCTCCTGAAAAACCTGTAAAGAAACGGCACAGAAACATAAATGAAAACAGGTATTCACAATCTCACAGAGGGAAAGATCTTCCCTACCCTTATTCGTCTTGCACTTCCCTTAATGGGCACAAGTTTCTTACAAATGGCATATACCTTAATGGCTATGTCGTGGGTAGGTAGATTGGGTACAACATCACATCCAGAAATAGCCACCAAATCGGAGGCTGCAATAGGTGCTATTGGCATGCTATTATGGCTTACAGCATCTGTCGCTTATCTGGCAATGATAGGTTCAGAAGTGGCTGTAGGCCAATCTATTGGAGCTAAGAAAATGAAGAGAGCTGCTATATATGCCTCTCATTCTACCACGACTTCCATTTGTCTGGCAGTCATATGGATTTCTATCCTATTTATATTTGCAAATCCTATCCTCTCGTTTTTCAAACTGGAGGCTGACATTACTGCTGATGCTGTATTATATCTGAGAATACTTACCATCAGCCTTCCTTTTCAGTTTCTATCCTACAATTTCACCGGGATATATAACGGAGCAGGGAGAAGCATTGTCCCTTTCAGAAATAACGCGGCCGGATTGATACTGAATATGGTGCTTGATCCTATCCTGATGTTTACAATGGGGATGGGATTGCATGGGGCGGCAGTAGGTACTGTTGCTGCACAGCTGTTTGTATTCTCATTGTTTTTCTATCAAATAAAATTCGGGAATAAGATTTTGGGTAATTTCTCATTCTTTGTAAAACCTAAAGCCATATACCTAAAAAGGATATTCTTTTTGGGGACTCCGGTTTCGATAATGAATTCACTCTATGCTATTATCAATATGAATCTGGCAAGAGTAGCTTCAATGTATGGAGGACACCTTGGGTTAATGTCGCAGACTACAGGTGGACAAATAGAAGCTGTGACATGGAACACATCTCAAGGTTTTTCTACTGCTCTTAGTGCTTTTGTTGCACAAAACTATGCAGCCAATAAAATTGATAGGGGGAAAAAGGCATATATCTATACTATAAGGGTGATGCTAACTTTGGGTGTGATAGTCAGTATTTGTTTTGTCTTGTTTGGCGCTCAGATATTCGGGATTATTGTTCCTGAAGAAAATGCCATGAGAGCAGGGGCTGAATATCTATTTGTAATGGGCTTAGTTCAGATATTTATGATGTTTGAGCTTACCACCCAAGGTATGTTTAATGGTATAGGGCGGACAATAGAGCCTGCTGTTATCAGTATTACATTTAATGCCCTGCGAATACCTCTTGCTTATTACCTTGCCAGCCAGATGGGTATTGTCGGAGTATGGTGGGCTATTGCGATATCTACTGTATGTAAGGGTATTATATTGCCTACATGGTTTGCAATAGTCTATAAAAGAATAGAAAAGAGAAAGCCTAAAATCGGGTAGATTAGAGGCTCTCTCTTTTAATATATTTTTATAATAAAGTCAAATTATTTCTTTTTAGGTAAAGAGTCTTCGAACTTCTTACGCATTTGTTTCAGTTCTTCAACCTTTTGAGGATACTTATCCTTAAGATTCTCTTTTTCAGTTCTGTCTATAGCCATATTTGCCAAGAAGAAATCATCATCAAGAATAATCCGCTTTTCGGGTGCACCTATATTTACATCAACGGGGTTAGCAATCAGTTTCCAATCTCCGCTTCTTACAGCCCATTGTTTACCATAATCGAAGTGTAATTCGTCGTGAAGCACTTTTACATTATTGTCATATATGATAGGCAACAGGCTTTTTCCGTCAACTTCCATACCTTGTGTCGACAAACCGCAGAGTTCAGCGATGGTAGGAAACCAGTCTATATTCATAGCAATCTGATCGCGAACTTCACCTTTTGGCAATTTTGCCGGCCAACTAATAATTGCAGGAACACGTATTCCACCTTCGAACATAGAGAATTTAGCTGATCTGTAATCACCGGAATATCCTCCACCCCAGAAGTTACGTTGTTCTGTGCTATGACCATTATCGGATTGGAAAATGATAATTGTATTATCTAATAATGATTCTGATTTCAGGAATGTATACATATCTCCAACATATTCATCCAATGTTGACATAAAGGCCGCATACATTCTACGAGGCTCGGGTAATGACGAATAGTACTCCAACCATTTACCTTTTGGTTGCAATGGATAGTGAGGCATATTTACAGCCCAATAGACAAAGAATGGATCGTTCTTCTTATCAACAATGAAATCTTTCATCTTTTCCAAACTTGCATCTATAAAAAGAGAGCCAGGCCTGTAAATCTCTCTTTCGTTCTCCCAAAGATCATGTTTGTTTGGACCTGCCCAATAGAAGAAGTGAGAATAATTGTCGATACATCCACCTCTAAAGCCCCAGAAATAGTCAAAGCCTTGCGCATTTGGGCCATTCTTTATATCACTACCTAAATGCCATTTTCCAATAAGAGCTGTAGCATAGCCATTAGCTTTCATTCTTTCTGCAATAGTTTCTCTATCTAAAGGTAATCCGCTAGTTCCGGCATTATCTGTCAAGCCTGCACGTTTCGCATATTGTCCCGTCAAGAGAGATGCTCTTGAGACAGAACTTACCGGTGCTCCATAAAACTGAGAAAACCGCACGCCATTAGCAGCTAAATTGTCCATATGTGGTGTGTATAGATCCGAAGCTCCATAACACCCCATATCCAATGTACCTTGATCGTCGGTATAAATTACTATAACATTTGGCTTAGAGTCCTGAGAATATAGTGCATTGGCAACTAAAATACCTCCAAGCGTAAAGACTACTTTTTTAGATTGGGATAGCATTTCTTTTCGTTTTTAATACTGATTTTATGTTTATTGATATTAGATATTGTCTTTTTTATGTAGTAAGTTACTTATAAAAAGGCTGATGACAAAAGTAAGAATAAAAGCTTGAAAGGTAAATTTCATAAAGTATTTTAAATTGGCTTTATGTGATACTAATAGTGTCTATTTTTATCATTTAGACAGTTTGAGCAAAGAGTAAAAGCTAAAAACAGACTTTTATGACATCAAAATTACACTTCATTGATCAAATAAGGTCAAAATCAGAAGATGTTTCATATATAGATATAGTGTAAAATTATTGTTACAACTTTATCTATATTGTGTAAGTAACAAGCGTGTTATATAAGTAAAAAGTTACATTGAAAAAGTATAGAAAAAGTGTCACTTTTGTCACTTTTTCAAATAAAGAGCTTGATTATAAACAATCTAATTTATTTATATATTACTCTACTTTGTCACTTTTTACAAAGTCTTAATCTTATTGAGTATTATTTGTAGAGTTGTAAAGGGTTATGTTTACTAAGTCTCTTTTGTGCCAGTTTCTCATACTCTGTATCAGGACGTCCATAATTACAATATGGATATATACTGATGCCTCCACGCGGAGTGAATATGCCGACTACTTCAATATATTTAGGATCCATTAGTTTTATTAAGTCCTTCATTATTATATTGACACAGTCTTCGTGAAAAGCTCCATGATTACGGAAACTAAATAAATAGAGTTTCAAGCTTTTGCTTTCTACCATTTTTACGTCCGGTAGATAGTTTATATGTATTGTTGCAAAATCGGGCTGTCCTGTAATTGGGCACAAACTAGTAAATTCGGGACAGTTGAACGTCACCCAGTAATCATTTCCCTGATGCTTATTTTCGAAAGCTTCCAGTACTTCGGGTGCATAATCGTCTTTGTATTCTGTTTTTCCGCCTAAATGGCTTAATCCTTCTATTGACATAATTATTTCCTTATTTTTAAATAGTTATCCAATCCTTGTTTTCGAAGTTTACATGCCGGGCATTGTCCACATCCTTCAGCAATAACGCCATTATAGCAGGTAAGGGTTTGTTCTCTCACAATGTTGAACACTCCTAACTCATCGGCTAATTGCCATACAGCAGTTTTGTCCCTCCACATCAATGGAGTATGTACATGAAAATGTTCATCCATTGCCAGATTGATAGCGGCATTTGCAGATAGAATAAATGTATCACGACAATCGGGATAACCGCTATAATCAGCTTCGGAAACACCTGTTACAATATGACGAATTCCATGCGAACGGGCTATTACGGCTGCAAAAGTAAGGAATAGCAAGTTCCGCCCCGGGACAAAGGTATTGGGATATGAGTCGGACGGCTTCTCTTCATCCATTACCAGATCTGTATTAGTTAACGAATTTACAGATAGTTGGCTGATTATTGAAGCATCTAATAATTGGAAAGGGACATTGGCTTTTTCGGCTATACTTTGAGCTACTTCGACTTCCTTGGAGTGACGTTGTCCGTATGTAAAGCACAGAGTTCGCACTGATGAGAAATTCTTGAGTGTCCAATAGAGGCATGTTGTGGAGTCTTGTCCACCGGAAAAAAGGACCAATGCTGATTCTTTGATATTCATAAATTACTTTGTTTTTTACGTGGTTAATCCTAAGGTACACGGAGAAAGAATTCCTTCTCGGTTACAAAAGTAATTCTTTTGGTAGTTTCTCTCCGAAAAATTTCCTTAAAAAGAATAATTATTATACTTTTGCATCTGTAAAAATGACTCCGTAGCTCAGTTGGTAGAGCAACTGACTCTTAATCAGTGGGTCGAGAGTTCGAGCCTCTCCGGGGTCACTTCTAGAAATAAACAAAGCGTGTAAATCAATAGATTGCACGCTTTTTTATTTATACCCTTTACACATTTATTTTAATTAATATTATGAAAATATCAAAATATATTTACCTTTACACAAATATTTCTGTAACAATGAGAAGATAATGCCCCAAATAATTACTTCTCTGCTATCTATTTTTATGATATTTAGTATTATTACAAAGAATTGTTCTTTCTAAAGAAGACTCATATAGACAAAAAGCATCAATCTATTAACTTCTTTTGTTAATATACTTTTCATACAAGACAAAATAAGACCAAACATAGACCATAAATGGATATAGAAAAAACTACAGATACTAAGCAAATTAAATATGGAGCGCTTTTATCCTATGTCAATATATTTATTACTGCCATATTAGGACTGATACTGACACCATTCATTATCCGCAATTTGGGCGATTCTGAATATGGGCTATATGTTCTGACAGGCTCTTTCGTCTCATATCTGTATCTAATGGACTTCGGACTCAATAATACCATCATTAGATATATAGCAAAATATAGATCGACAAAGGAGAAAGATGGGGAAAGTTCTTTCTTGGCGACAATAATGACCACATATCTTATCATTGCCATTATTGTCATATTCATTGGTTTTCTATTGTACATCAATATAGATGGATTATTCTCAAAATCTTTGACACCTATAGAGCTTTATAAAGGAAAGATCATGGTGGCTCTTTTAATATTAAATCTCGCTATTACAATCCCGGGAGGTTCTTTTATTGCAATATGTAATGGATATGAACGCTTTGTCTTCACACGAACTATAAATATTGTCAAATATCTTTTCCGAAGTACATTAGTTATCTGCATACTGCTTTTAGGAGGCGATTGTATATCCCTTGTAGTAGTCGACACAATAGTCAACCTCCTTTTTATAGTAATAACCTATATATATACAAGCAAGACTATAAAGATAAAGTTTACACTCTCCAAATTTGATAAAACCTTACTAAGAGAAGTATTGAATTACTCTTTTTGGATATTTATCTTCGCTATCATACAACAATTTCAGTGGCAGTCGGGACAAATAATTCTCGGCATGAATGCTAACACTATAGCTGTAGGTGTATATGGCATAGGGATTATGCTAGGCTCATACTATGGAACATTTGCCAATGCCATCAATGGTTTGCTTTTACCCAAGGCTACAGCGATGGTAACAAATAAAACTAATTCGGACATCTTCGAAACAATGGTACAAATAGCGAAGATTAATAGCTATATATTATTCTTTATCCTCAGTGTATTCTTTCTCTTCGGTAAAGAGTTTATAACTCTTTGGGTAGGCAATACCTATCATCAAGCTTGGATTATAGCATTGATATTTATGATTGTAAATACAATTCCCCTATTGCAAGGCTTTGGAAATTCGGTACTCGAAGCTAAAGGAAAAATTAAGGTAAAAGCTATCTGGGCTTTATCAACGATGGGGCTTGCTATTATTTGCGGATATTTTTTATCTTTAAAATATGGCATTATAGGAATGACATTATGTATTGCTTTGGGCCTATTCATCAATATGCTTTTTACCAACTGGTACTACTCCAAAATATTCTCATTCAGTCCTTTATTATTTATTACTCGTACATTATTAAAACCTGTAATTTATATATCGATTTTAGTTCTCCTAACAACTCTAATCAATAAAACCATTACGATTGATCTATCGTGGCCTGTATTCTTCTTAAAGATTATATTATACTTTCTTTCATACTCTATTATTGTTTATGTGTTTTTAATGGATAGCCATCAAAAGATATATTTAAAGAAAAGACAAAATGAACAGCATATTATCTAAACTGCGCACCCTTTTGTGGAAAATATTAGGTGTAGATTATAAGACATTGTTAAGAAAGACAGATTATTCATTATTAGAAAATGATAAATATACGTCAATAGGACATCGCACAATAAATAATGGCGCAAAAATATGGCGATGGACAACTGCTGAGGTTTCTATCGGAAAATATTCAAGTCTGGCTATGGATGTCAGACTTATAGTAGATGAAGGTTGGCATACAATAATGCAGGTCACCAATTTTCCTCTGATACCCAACCTTTATAAACATGGATTAATAACAGAGAAAGAGAAAGACCGCCTTTTGAAAAATAAGGAGCAAAAAGCCGGAATAACAATTGGAAACGACGTATGGATAGGTACAGGAGCATATATACTACCAGGAGTTACAATAGGCAATGGAGTTACAATAGCGTCAAACGCCGTAGTAACAAAGGATATTCCTGACTATGCTTTAGCCGGAGGAATCCCTGCCCGTATCATTTCTATGAAACATGATAAAAAAACAATAGAAACTCTTAATCATATAAAATGGTGGGAATGGGATGATACTACAATAAAAGAAAGAGTAGAAGATTTTTTTGACATAGATCTCTTTATTGAGAAATACAGATAAAATCAATCAGAAAATAAGACAATTTATAAACGCCTACATATGAAAATAAAAACCATAACATGCCATGAGGTTTATAATTATGGTGCCACATTACAAGAGTATGCATTATTATATTACCTACAAACGCTTGGTCATGAATCTCAGGCTATTCATTATAAGCCTTATTATTTGGATAACCATTTCAATTTATGGACAATATCCAACCCTAAATATAAAAGATTCCCTTTAAAATATTTATACTTATTGACAAGACTTCCGGGAAGGCTTAATATCCTAAAAAAGAAAAAAGCATTCGACAAATTTTCTGACCAATACATAAATACCGATTCCACCCTTTATCGCACAAATAAAGAACTGAAAGAAAATCTACCGGAGGCAGATGCTTATATATGTGGAAGCGACCAGATATGGAATACTCTATTTTCCAATGGGAAAGACGCTGCCTTCTATCTCGATTTTGTCCCGGATAATAAGCTTAAGCTATCATATGCCGCCAGCTTTGCCACAGATGAGATAGCTGATGAGATAAAACCTTTTGTTTACGAAAAAGCAAGAAGATTAAATGCTATATCAGTAAGGGAAACATCTGCTGTATCTATTCTGGGTGGATTAGGATTAAAAGCGAAGCAGGTGCTAGACCCTGTATTCTTAATACCAAATACTCACTGGCTTGAAACATTTGTCTCCCCTATCTCTGAGAAATTTATATTTGTATATGACTTTGAGTCCAATCCTTTAATAGAGAAATTGGCAAAGAGCATTGCTTTAGAAAAAGGCTATAAGATTTATACTGTAAATATGAATATCACATACGCTGATAAAAATCTATGGCATAGTGCCCCCGATATGTTTCTTTCATTGGCATATCATGCAGAGCATATATTCACCAATTCTTTTCATGCACTCGCATTTTCGCTGATATTCGAAAAGCAAGTCTGTGTAATTAACCGTTCCGAAGAAATTAATACCAGAATGAGAGATCTCTTAGACCTAGTAGGACTGAACCAATATCTAATAAAAGATGAAAATGATTTTAATCTTTTAAGTCCTATTCAATATGAAATCATAAATCCAATATTAGAGAAGTATATAACAGAATCTAAGTCTTTTTTACAAAACAATCTATCTCGTTATGAAGAAACAAATACTGTTTGTTATTGAATCTTTGCACTGTGGCGGAGCTGAAAAAAGTCTTGTGACCCTTCTCAACAATTTAGATTATTCACTCTTAGATGTATCCTTATTGCTTTTTCGTAAAGAAGGATCATTCGAAAAGTTTCTACCTAAAGAAATAAAAGTAAAATATTATGAACATTTGTCATTCAACAATAAAAAAATACATATTCTAAAGAGAATTAGGTTCTGGATATTGAAAAAAGCCAATACTAAAAAGAAAATGCATACCTCCCAATTGTTCTGGAAGTCCATAGGGAAATATCTTCCTGAACTGAAAGGTAATAATCATATAACCATTGCTTATAACCAAGGCTTCTCTACTTATTTTGTCTCACAATTAGTAAAGTCTGAGAAAAAATATGCATGGATTAATACCGATTATATTAAAGCCGGTTATAACCCTTCTTTTGACTACAAATTTTATAAATCTTTCAACAAAGTTGTAACTGTATCTCCCGAAAGTAAAGATTCCTTTATTAATTCGATGAAGAATATTGGTAAAGAGGTGAACGCTATTGTAATCAAAGACATTGTAGACAAAGGTATTATCCAATCAATGGGTAAAGAACAACCTCTATACCCTTTCGATAATACATGCATCAACCTAGTAACAGTCGCACGTTTGACAGAACTCAAAGGTTTAGATCAAATTCCTAAAAGCTGCCGAATACTGATAGACAAAGGATATAAAATTCATTGGTACATAGTAGGCGAAGGAATAGAACGCAAAAATATAGAACATCAAGTCAAAGAATTAGGTCTGGAAAATTACATTACATTAGTAGGTTTCACTGATAACCCTTATTCTTATATGAATGCATGCGACATTTACGTACAAACTTCATATTTTGAAGGATTAGGGCTATCCTTAATAGAAGCATCTTTACTAAATAAGCCCATAGTAACAACAAATTTCACAACTGCTGATTCTATTATAGAAAATAAAGTAACAGGCTTAATCTGTAAGATGAATAGCAACGATATAGCACAACATATAGAATTATTCATAAATGACGATAACCTAAGAAATAAAGCCTATACAAACTTGACAAACAAAGAGTTAAAAGACAACGAAGTATCATTGACAGCATTTTACTCACTTATCGGATTATCATAAAGGCTATATATAGTATTATTTTTAATAAACATTTAACACACAGATAATCAGAATATTTATTGTTACATTTTCATTAAAATTGATACATTTTTTAAGATTCTTACATTTTATTTCAATATTCTTTCTATATTTGCACAGATGCTCAACTATTGAAAAATAGGCATGTGAAGACGCATTTATTTACTCGTTAAAATATACAGAATAGTTATTGCTGAAACTTTTATTTATAATATTATTGTTTAAAAATTTTAATAACATTAATTAAAATTAATCATTAACAGATTACTTATGTGAAGCAATCTTGCCAAAAGATTTACGAACATATAGTTTACTCTGTTTAAAATTCTCCATAGAAATTATAATTATTAGCACCTTATAATTAAGCACCGCCCTGCTTATATCTACATTGGTTCTATTTATAATTTCATTCAATAAAAAATTTCTTTTTTGAGAGGGTATATATGTACCCTTCAACAGCGAAGCTTTGTCTATTCTTTAAAATTATCTGATTCTCTTTAATACAAAGATGGAATAAAAATAGAGCAGCAAAATCTACCATACTTAACCTAATTATTACATCAAAAAATCATACCTTAATGTCGTATTACAATTCTAATGTCTGGTTTGCAGCCCGTGTCAGACGCAATCAAGAAAGGTTAATAAAATCCAAGTTAGAACAACTTGGTATAGAAAACTATGTGCCATTCCGAAAAGAAGTCAGAAAACGGAAAGACCGGAAAGCCGAAGTTTTAACACCTGTCATACCCAACATTGTATTTATATATACAGATTTTTATACCGGAATCTCAATAGCCAATGACTATGGAGTCAAAATATCGTATATAAAAGCGATGGATGGCAAGAACCTGCTTGTTGTTCCACAAAAGCAGATGGACGACTTTAAATTAATCTGTGAAAGCGGTGTAAAATGCACTTTAGAAGAGACTTTCGAAAAAGGTGACCGGGTATTAGTTACCGATGGCTGCCTGAAAGGTATCGAAGGAGAACTAATCGATACCAATAACGACTGTAGCAAAATGCTTGTTAGGCTTGAAGGTATTGCTACCTTCAAACTAATAGTTCAGGCAAATATGCTCAGTAAATTACATAATTAGCACCAGCTTAAAACAACACTCGCCATCAACCACTTAAAATCAAAAGGTGACAAAAGTGACACATTTAGCATCATTAGAATGCTGTAACCTTCCCACACAATAACACGCTTGCTATCTAATCTATAGATAAAATTTTAAAAAGATGTTATTACTCAAAAAAAGTATATTTTCTATCAATACAAGTTATAGAGATAAATTGCGCAATATGCAATACCTGAATCGAGGCATTGTATTTGCTTTCGATTTACTGTTATCTTCTATCGGCACCTTATGTGCTTTATTGCTTGTTGGGTATATACAAGGTAAAGGCAATACAATAAATACTATAGGATATATTATGGTTCAGGCTACCATAATCTCCACTGTCTTGTTCTTTTTGTCCCGATTGTATAAAACCAGTATAAGGTTTTCAACCCTCCGCGAATTAAATGGAATATTCCTTATTCTACTTATCAAATGCTTATTAATTTCTCTGGCAGTTATCAAACAACAGATACTAAGTATACAACATGCGCTCACCTGTGGCTTATTGGACATATTTATATCATCATTTTTAATGATTTCTTCCCGGGCTTTTATAGTAAGTGTTTATTATTCCATCCTACATACAAACGACAGACAAACCAGCAATGTGCTGATTTATGGAGATAATGATAACGTACCTTTGTTAGCCTCACAGATAAATAACAATGAAGAAAGCCCATACAAAGTAGTAGGCATTTTAAGTGGTAAACAACGAAAAAAAGGGCTTAAAATCGCTGGACTACAAGTCTATACCTGGGATGGAGATTTAGACAAAGTGCTTCTTTCTGTTAAGCACAAAATATCTCATATTGTATTTACCAATTATGTAGATTTCAATTCAGAATGTAACAAACTGGTATACAGTTGCATAGAACACAATATACGCATGCTGATGGGAGGAGAAATACACCCACTGAATAAACAGAATATACAGCAACAAATAAAAAACATTGATATAGAGGATCTTCTACAACGCGAAGAAATAAAAATAGATATAGAAGCTGTATCCCGTGAAGTAAGCGAAAAAACCGTATTAGTAACCGGAGCAGCTGGTTCTATCGGGCACGAAATATCTGTTCAGTTAGCTCGGTTTGGAGCAAAACGGTTAATTCTATTAGATATCGCAGAAACACCTTTGCATAATTTAAAACTTGATATGAAAAGGAAGTTTCCTGATCAGGATATAATTTTTATATTAAGTGATGTACGTTCCGAAACAAGCATCAAAGATATACTTGATGAATACAGGCCCAACTTTGTATTTCATGCTGCAGCCTATAAACACGTACCCATTATCGAGAACTATCCTTGTGAGGGAGTTATGACTAATGTTTGGGGCACTTTAAATTTTGCCCGCTACTCACAGCTTTACAATGTAGAAAAATTCATAATGATATCTACAGACAAGGCTGTGAACCCTACAAGCGTTATGGGGGCGACAAAACGCATAGCCGAACTAAGTGTACAAGGATTGAATAGTTCATCTAATACCCAATTCATTACTGTTCGCTTTGGTAATGTATTAGGGAGCAATGGTTCTGTAATCCCTCTATTCAGAGAACAAATAGCCTGTGGAGGACCTGTAACTGTCACTCATCCCGAAATGATACGCTATTTTATGACCATACCTGAAGCTTGCAGATTGGTATTACAAGCCGCAACTATGGGCAAAGGTGGCGAAATATTTGTCTTCGATATGGGCGAACAAGTAAAGATAGATAACCTTGCCCGCAAGATGATATTACTCTCAGGGCTTATCCCAGATGAAGATATAAAGATAGAATATACAGGGCTTCGTCCAGGTGAAAAACTCTACGAAGAGTTATTGACTGATATTGAATCCACTCAAATAACTAAGAATCAAAAAATACGAATAGCACAAGCCGATAAAATAGATAGCAAGGAATTAATGATTAAAGTGATGAGGCTTATCGAGTATGCTAAAAAAACAGATATGATGGGTACGGTCAGGATGATGAAACTTATCGTTCCCGAATTTAAAAGCAATAATTCTAAGTTCGAAGTCTTTGATAAGGAAAAACTTGTAATATAGATAAAGGCTAAAGATTGAATATGACTCAAGAGCCAATCAGAGTACTTATGCTTTTCACTATCCTTAATAGAGGAGGAGCCGAGACTATGGTAATGAATTATCTTCGAAAGATAGACCGTACTAAAGTGACTTTCGATTTTATAGTACATCGCGAAGAAAGAGGCGCCTATGATAACGAAATAGAAAGCATGGGCTGTAAAATATTCCGATTTCCACCTTTAAACATATTACATACCTCATCATATAAGAAGTATGTGTCTGACTTTTTCGATACACATCCCGAATATAAAATGATTCATGGGCATTGCTCCGAATTAGGTTACTATATATACAAAGAGGCTCATAGACGGAGGCTTACATTTATTGCCGCACATGCCCACAATCAGCCTTGTGGATTTGATATAAAAACACCGGTAAGAAATATACTCAAGCGGGCTATGCGACCATACCTCACCCATAATTTTACTTGTAGCTGGGGTGCAGCCAAATGGTTGTTTGGGAAACATTCAATAAATAAAACAATATTTTTCCCAAATGCCATTGATGCACATTCTTTGGTATTCGATCCCGCTAAAAGAGAAAAAGTACGGAATAGCAATGGATGGAACCAACGATTAGTTATTGGTAATGTATCACGATTTTCGTATCAAAAAAACCATTCTTTTCTCTTAGATATATTCGCCGAAATAGTTTGTAGCGAACCCTCTGCATTATTAATACTTATAGGTAGTGGGGGCGAACTAGAAGATAAAGTAAAACAAAAGTCCTCGCAATTGGGATTGGACGATAATGTAAAATTTATGGGGAGTCGTTCCGATATTCCAAACTTACTGCAAGGAATAGATTTATTTCTATTCCCTTCTCATTTCGAAGGGCTGAGTGTTGCTCAATTAGAAGCTCAAGCTTCAGGATTAAAAATAATAAATTCGACAGGTATATCTAGTGAGGGTACAATAATACCGGATCTCGTTGAGTCTTTATCTCTCAATCTATCTGCCAAAGAATGGGCAAACAGAGTATTACAAATAAAAGATTATGAAAGAAAAAGCCGCTTACAAGAAATAGAAGATGCCGGCTTCGATATTAATAAAAATGCAGAATGGCTTCAAAATCTATATCTGACAGAAAACCGACATTAACTGTATTTACCCCGGCTTACAACCGTGCCCATACAATAGAGTTATGTTACAAAAGTCTGTTACGTCAGACTTCATCCGATTTCAAATGGCTGATCATAGATGATGGTTCTACAGATGCTACTGCCGATTTAATAGGAAGATGGATAGACGAAGGTAGAATTACCATAGAATATCACTATCAGGAAAACCAGGGTATGCACAGCGCGCATAATACCGCTTATCGTCTGATAGATACGGAACTGAATGTATGTATCGATTCGGATGATTACCTTGCAGATAATGCAGTAGAATTAATAATAAACAAATGGAGAAAAGAAGGCTCCGATAAATATGCCGGAATTATTGGGCTCGATGCCAGATTCGATGGCACCACAATAGGTACAAAATTTATAACCCCTCAGACTACCCTTTCTGGATTTTATGTACAAGGTGGAAGAGGCGACAAAAAATTGGTATATCGTACATCTGTAATAAATAGCGTACCCGAATATCCCGTTTTCGAAGGTGAGAAATATGTCGGATTAGGTTATAAATATCAGTTGATTGATCTCAAATATCAATTATTGACGATGAATGAAATATTATGTTATGTAGACTACCAGACTGATGGGTCTTCAATGAATATGTATCGCCAATATTTTCGTAATCCTAGAGGATTTGCCTTTATACGCAAAGAGTCGATGAAACATCATCCTTCACTAAAACGAAGGTTTATAGAAGCGGTGCATTATGTGAGCTCTAGTATTATTTGCCGTAATGCCAGATTTATATCAGAATCACCACGGGAATTTATGACGGTTTTGGCCATTCCTTTTGGGGTTATCCTTTACCTATATCTTTTATTCCAGTATAAACAAGATAAGGTTGTGACTCTGAAATAAGAACCAGAAGCAGATATGATAGATTCGATTCCTTTGCACTTATATACCGATTTATTCAACTATCTTGTACTCATTCTGGTTATTTTCGCTGTATTCGAAAGTTTCTCTGGCAGGCTATTCAATCCCGAAACAAGAGCTATAAACAGGGTTATAGCCTATGCTATTGCTGTAATAGTGATTTTATATATGGGGTTACGCCCTGTCTCATTTGTTTTTGGGGATACTTTAACTTATGCCAGATCCTTTTACAGGCTACAAATGGATATCGAACAGTTTCGGATATTCAATGATGGAGAGTGGCTTTTCAATACTATAATGCTATGGTTTGCCAAATATAGTAATGTACATATCTTCTTTTTATTTTGCGCATTCATATATGTTGGCTCTCTATGGTGGGCATTCAAGCGTATTTTCAAAGAAGATTTTCTGATACCATTTATTGTAGCAATTGCGATGTTTACATTTTGGAGCTACGGGGTCAACGGAATCCGAAATGGTATGGCTGCTTCGGTTATAATTCTTGCTCTAAGCTTCAGGCAAAATATTACATTGATGGTAATATTGTCCATTCTGGCATTAGGAATCCATAAATCCATGTATCTCGTAGTCGCTGCAGCAGTGCTAGCCTTATTTGTAAAAGATTCTAAAATATATTTCTGGGCTTGGGTAGGATGCATAGTTGTCTCACTCATTGCAGGTAATACTATCTCAAATCTGTTAGTAAATAGCAATCTAATTGGTGATGATCGTTTTGCCAGTTATATTTCAAACAATGAAGACCAATATAAATTCAGTCATACAGGATTCAGATGGGATTTTCTGCTGTATAGTGCAATTCCTGTCGCAGTCGGATATTATTTTATATTCAAACAAATGTATACTGATAAATTCTATATCTGGTTATTCAATATCTATTTAATGACTAATGCATTCTGGGTTATTGTTATCAGAGCCAGCTTCTCAAATCGCTTTGCTCAAATATCTTGGTTTTTGATACCATTGGTACTCATTTACCCATTCTTTATGAAAAAGTTTTGGGATGACCAACCTATCAAGATCGGATGCATTATCATTATTTCCTATTTATATACATTTTACCAGGCATTCCTTCATTGATGAAGAAAATAATACGAGTAGCTGCTGTACCTACTTCTCTTGATATATTGTTACGTGGGCAACTTCAATTCCTGAACAATTATTATGAGGTTGTAGGCGTTGCATCACCCGATGAAGATATACATAGGAAAATATCAGAGCGAGAGGGGATACGCACAATTCAACTCAAAATAGAACGCAAAATATCATTATTCAAAGATCTGAAATCATTAATTAATTTATTTCTCATTTTTCGCAAAGAGAAACCTTACATCGTACATTCACTAACCCCTAAAGCCGGATTACTTTCTATGATAGCGGCTCGGGCAGCAAAAGTTCCTGTAAGGATACATACTTTTACCGGCCTTATCTTCCCTTGGAAGAAAGGTTTTATGTGTAAAATACTAAAACTGATGGACAGACTGACATGTATAGCAGCTACATCAGTTATACCCGAAGGAGAAGGTGTAAAAAGAGACCTGATAAATAGCCATATAACAAATAAACTTTCAGGGGTTCTTGCTAATGGAAACATCAACGGCGTCGATTTGGAATATTTCAGGCCCACCTCTAAAACTTCAAATAGTACTATTACCCGTTTCATTTTTGTAGGAAGAATAGTCCGTGATAAAGGAATAGAAGAATTAATGGAAGCATTTGAACGGCTCAATAACGCCGAATTGATTCTTGTTGGCAGCTTCGAACAAGAACTTGACCCCCTAAGTGACAACTGTCTCAGATGGATCAAACGAGGAAAGAATGTCACATATGTTGGCTTTAAAGAAGATATACGCCCATTTCTTGCCAATGCTGATGTGTTTGTATTCCCTTCTCACCGCGAAGGTTTCCCTAATACGCCACTTCAAGCCGGAGCTATGGGGCTTCCTACTATAGCAACGAATATATGTGGATGCAACGAAATCATTACAGACAAGGTAACCGGACTTCTGGTCGAACCTCATAATGCTGATCAGTTATTTAAAGCAATGAAACTTTTAGCGGATAACCCTGCATTAAGGGCAGAGATGGGGATAAATGCAAGAATACATATTGCAGAAAAATTTTCGCACCAAAATGTTTGGAACGCATTATTACAATTCTATCATGATGCTGTATCGCAGGTTTCTTAAACGATTCTTTGATGTTATAGGAGCTTTAGTTGGGCTTACCTTAACATCTCCCCTATTATTAGGAGCTGGGATATTACTTGCCATAGTAAATCATGGCTCACCTTTCTTCTACCAATACAGACCCGGAAAGAATAGGAAAACATTCAGAATAATTAAATTCAAGACAATGAATGATAGGCGAGATAAAAGCGGAAACTTATTGCCGGATTTTGAAAGGCTTCATTCTGTAGGAAGATTTATCAGATCAACTTCGATAGACGAACTTCCGCAAATGATTAATGTTTTGTTTGGACATATGAGTTTCATCGGACCACGCCCATTATTAATAGAATATCTACCATTGTATACAGAAGAACAAGCCCGCCGTCATAATGTAAGACCGGGAATAACAGGATGGGCACAAGTCAATGGACGCAACACCATCTCATGGACTCAAAAATTCGAATACGACACATGGTATGTCGATCATATGAGTCTCAAACTTGATATTAAAATTATCTGGAAAACTATATTAAAAGTAATAAGCCGCAATGGGATTAATTCGGATGAAAATACTACAGCAATTCCGTTCGATATATATTGCCAACAAGCCCAATCCGGTTCAAAATAGATAAACATATAAATCAAATGAAAAACTTGATTGTCTTCGGAGCTGGAGACCTTGGTAAATTCATAGTCTACAATATCGATATGTTTGGCGAAGCATACAATATCTTAGGCTTTATGGACAATGATATAAATAAAATAGGTGGAGAACTATGCGGATTACCAATATTTGATATAAACTATCTGCAAACAAACAAAATAGATAATTTATGCATGATTATAGCCATAAATTCTCCGACTGCAAAGGAAACCATATTAAAAAAATTAGATTCTTACAATATTGAATTCCCTAATTTTATTTCTCCTCATTCATGGTTATCACAAGGAGTAAAAATGGGTAAGGGAATTCTTATTTATCCAAATAGTACTATCGATTTTGAAGCAGAAATAAGAGACTTTGTTACCATCAATGCAGGATGCACTATCGGACATAATGTAACAATAGGAAAGTTTTCTTCACTTGCTCCCGGAGTCAATCTCGCAGGATTCACACAGATAGACGAAAAAGCTAATCTTGGGATAGGAAGCTGTTCTATACAAAGAATAAAAATAGGTAGTTCCTGTATAGTTGGAGGGCAGGCAATGCTAATAGAAGATGTCGAACCCGAACGAACTGTAGCAGGAGTACCTGCCCAAATTATTAAATAAATGGAATCGAAAAGAATATGGTTATCCATTGCCCAAATGGGAGGTAGAGAGCAATATTATATCCAAGATGCTTTTGATAAAAATTGGATAGCACCATTAGGCCCTAATGTAACAGGATTTGAAAAAGACCTGGAAAATTATCTTGACCAGGATTGCCATGTTGTGGCTCTTAGTGCAGGAACAGCTGCCCTCCATCTAGCTATGATACAGTTGGGTATAGGTTTAGGGGATGAGGTTCTATGTCAAACATTTACATTTTCAGCAACAGCTAATCCTATTGTATATCAGGGAGCAATACCTGTATTTGTAGATAGCGAACCTGATACATGGAATATATCTCCCCAATTATTGAAAAAGGCTATTCTAGATAGAAAAAAACAGACAGGGAGATACCCCAAAGCGATTATTCTTGTAGACCTATACGGTATGCCTGCAAAAATGGATGAAATACTGCCTATTGCATCGCAATATAATATACCAATAATAGAAGACGCCGCAGAAGCTTTAGGCTCTGAATATAAAGGACGTAAATGTGGTACATTCGCAGAGTTTGGCGTATTATCATTCAATGGAAATAAAATTATAACTACTTCCGGTGGCGGTGCATTGGTCTGCAAAAAAGCAGAACAAGCACAACGAACAGTTTTTCTGGCTACTCAGGCAAAAGAAAACAAACCGTATTACCATCACGAAAAGATAGGCTATAACTATAGATTGAGTAACATATGTGCAGGAATAGGCCGAGGGCAGATGGAAGTATTGCCACAACATCTATCCCGAAGACGTGAAATTCACAGCCGATATTCAAAATTGTTAGCTGACACAAAAGGAATATCCGTTATGCAATCTCAGAGCAAACAATTCAATTCGAACTATTGGTTGACCTGTATCACTATTGACAATAGTATACTGAATACAACACCAAATGATATCCGCTTATATCTAGACTCAGTAAATATCGAATCGCGGCTACTTTGGAAACCACTACATATGCAACCTGTTTTCAATTCATATCCGGCATATACAGATGGAACTTCCGAAAAGCTTTTCCTTCAGGGTCTCTGCCTACCTTCTAGTCCGGCATTAACAAATGACGATATAGAAAGGGTAGTAATAGAATTAAAGAAATATATACACAACTCTATCAATTCATAAAAACACTGCTATTAAATTAAAATAAATAATAAAACGAATTATGAAAACTACATTTAATTTATTTATTGGAATATTTATTACAATATTACTTGGTTCATGCTCATCATCTAAAAATGTAACTTATTTTCAAGATATAGATAAGAAAACCAACCTCACAGCTTATCATAATTATGAACCTAAGATAAAAAAGGATGACAAGCTCAGTATTATAGTATCAGGTCTTGACAAAGAGGTTGTTGCTCCCTACAATAATGACAAATCAGCCTATATCGTTGATATAAATGGCTATATACATTTCCCTGTTCTAGGCAAAATCCGCGCCGAAGGTCTTACTTTACGCGAGTTATCAGATAAGCTTACTACCGAGATATCGAAAGATGTAAAAAATCCTATTATAAATACAACTTTCTTGAACTATAAAGTAACCATATTAGGAGAAGTAAGTGCACCTGGTACTTATACCATGCCTACAGAAAGGACAACTATATTGCAAGCATTAGGCATGGCAGGAGACCTGACCCTCGGCGCAAAAAGAAATGATGTATTATTGATTCGAGAAACTGATGGAAATTACGAACATATAAAAATAGATCTTCGTAAATCAGACATTCTATCTTCGCCTCATTTTTACTTGTGCCAGAATGATGTAATATATGTAAGCCCAACATCATTCCGTACATTCTCAGGATCAAGCAAATCTACGCTTATCCCTATTGTTACTTCCACTCTAGGATTGGTAATATCATTAATAGCTTTATTAAGGTAAACAAAGATTGCTTATCTATCAACAAAGCATAGAAAAGCACAATATGACATCATAATATTTAATAAAATATTTTAAGTAAAAATGACTGATAGAGAGTTTTTAAAAGATAAAGAGCAAGTCACTAAAGTAGATTTCCGTAAAATACGTACTATCTTATGGAATATAAAGTATATCCTACTTGCATCAATAATATTATGTTTGGCCGGAGCCTATTTTTATCTACATTATACAGCACCGGTTTATAGAAAAAGTATAACAGTTGTTCTTAACAACCAACAAAACCAATACTCAGACAATTATCAACTTGTATCCAATACTTTAGGTGTAGGGAGTCAAGCCGGATTTGACAATCAAATATTCATTCTAAAATCGGCAAGGCTAATGAGTCGTGTTGTTGAGCTAGGTACTTTTAACGTAAGGTACTTTAATATAGGACGTTTTGTCGAAACAGAGCAATATACCGACTCTCCTGTCAGATTTAGTTTCACACCCAAGGAAAATTATGAAGAAGCAAACCTAAACATGGAAATATCATTTTCCGGAGGAAAAAGAATATTTATAGATTCTTTATCAATCAACAATCAGGCAGTATCACTACCTGCGCGAGATATTAATTTTGGACAAATAATTAATACTCCTATGGGTAATATTAGCCTGACCACGCAAGAGAATATAAATATTTCTGAACTGACTGGGAAGATGCGTATTACACGTTCAAGTGTAGAATATACCGCAAGAGGTTTAATAGGAGCTATGGAGATAATCTCATCCTCAACTCAGCAGCAGGAACCGTTAATTGTATCTCTAAAAGGCAAACATCCGAAACGTATAGAAGATATTTTGAATATGCTAATAGAAGAATACAATATACTGACCAAAGAAAACGATAGTCAGAGTATTCTCAGCACAATATCATTCCTTGATGAACGCATCTCAGGGTTAGAAGAAGAACTCAAAGAAGTAGAGGGTGCATTTACCAAATACCGGGCAACAAATGAACTACTTGATTTCAGTTCTCAAACTCAAATCGCAGTAAATACAGATCAGGGATACAAGGAGCGCCTGACTCAATTAACTTTACAACTTAGCCTTTTAAGTAGTATAAAGGAAAGTTTCCAAAGCAATGAGCATGAACTGATTCCTGTAAATATCGGAATTACTGACGCGACTCTAAATTCGTCTATTTCGCAATATAATCAACTTGTTATTGATAAGAACCGGATGTTAGCTGTATCCAGCGAAAGCAATCCCAAGGTACAGACTGTCAACAATATGCTGATTACATTAAGAGAGAATATCAAACAATCCATTAATAATTTGGAAACTAGCTGTCAACTCCAATTACAATCAATTAATAAACAGCAAAATATAAATCAGAGGGAGCTGGTTGCCATGCCTTCAAAACAGTTGGCATTAACCAGAATGTCACGGTTACAGCAAGTAAAAGAACCTCTTTATATTCTCTTACAACAAAAAAGAGAAGAGGCATTACTTATGCTATCATCATTATCAAATCAAGCTTATGTGGTGGATAAGGCATTTGGATCTAATCTTCCGATTTTTCCTAAAACAAGCGAGATTTATATACTAGCATTAGTTATAGCAATAGTATTGCCCATTACTATTGTATTCATTATGAATATTCTGCGTGAGAAAATTATTTTCGAAAAAGATATTGTAGACCGAACCAATATTCCAATATTAGGAGTTGTCCCTTCTGCCTCAAAAAATAGGAATTCGCCAATGAAAGCCGACATAATAACAAATACTGGGCGCGATCCTCTTACCGAGAGCTTTCGTATGTTACGATATAAATTAGAAAACCTTAATATTGACAAAAAAAAGCAAGGAGGTATTATACTTCAGATTTCCTCATCCGGTCCTTGGGAAGGAAAAAGCTTTATCTCTATCAATATGTCTTTATCACTAGCCTATTTAGGAAAAAAGGTTTTATTAATTGGAGCCGACCTTCATAAACCAACACTTAGCAGATATCTTGAAATGGATCATAATGAGATGGGGTTATCCACTTATTTAGCCGGCATGGTAGAAGATATACATCAGGTCATAATACCACACAAAGAAGCTCTGAATCTGGACATTATTCCTGCTGGCCCGACTCCACCAAACCCTAGTGAATTACTATCTCTTCCTCTATTAGAAGAAACTCTTGATAAATTGCGCAACGAATACGATTATATTATTATCGATTCGGCTCCATTCTTAATGGTTTCCAGCGGATTTATTATTAGTAAGTATGTTGACAGTACCTTATATATCATAAGGTCAGGTCATACAAAATTCTCCATTATAGATACCCTGAATAATATAACACAAGAAGGTAGTCTGAAATCGGTAATGCTTATGCTGAATGCCGTCAACTTCAAGAAGAACTCAATTTATGGTATTGGAGGATATGGAGAAAGTTATAGTTATGGATATGGGTATGGATATATCAACTATAACAAGAAATAAAAATATTATAATTCGCCCTCACCTGTTGCAGGCATATAAATAATTAAAACACAATCTTATAATTCGATAATGTTGATTCTCTAAATTCCGAACTGGTTCATTTTGGAAGAATCGCTATTTTTTATTTATTAACTAAACCGAAAAAACAATGAAGAAAAACAATGAAGAAAAGAAAAGAGAGTATGTATCTCCTCTTATCGAAGTGATAGAGGTAGATGTGGAAGAGGGCTTCGCCATGAGCGTAGGTATAAAAGGAGCCGTAAATGATTTTACAACCAATAGCTTCAATGGAAGCGGAGGTGGTAGCTCTATGGGAGATTTTTAACTAATGTATAATTAATAAAAAGATTAGAAAATGATAAAAAGAATATTATTTGTTACTCTTGTATTAGCCATAAGTTTATGGTCGTGTTCGCAAAGTGATGATGTTAATAACCCAACTGATGATTATGTAGATGTAACGCTAGGTACAGAATCTGACCGTCTCAAAAGCATAGTAATTCCAGGAGGAGGAACCAGTTGGGATACTACCGATAAAGTAGAAGTTCTGGACGTAGATGGCGTAATTCAAACTTTCGCCTATGCAAATGAAACGCCTAAAAGTTCTGCCGAATTTAAAGGGAAACTAAAAGGAGGACAAGGTAAAAAAATTTATAAAGCTTATCATGCAGCAACGAACTCCAATACTACATTGAAAGATGGCCATATTCTTGTTACAAAAAGAAAAGACATCACTATAGAATCGGATGATATGATGAAGAACTCAGCTATATTTGGTTTATATTGTCCGATGGTAGGTATCCCTTTCGAGTTTGATGCTGGAAGTAAAAAAGGTTCATTAGTTCAATTCTATCATTTGAATACAATGATTGAAGGTCGGGTTACATTAAGAGAATCTTTGGATAAAGAACATTTAGACAAAACATTCGATAAAGTTGTATTCGAGCTTCAAGCTACAGACTCAGAACCATTCCATACAATAATGGAGTTTGATATGGATAAACTTACGACATCCAGTATTGCAGAAGACCTGAATAAGTGCATAATAGATCTAGGTGCAGATGCTGTAAAAACAGATTACATGTCTACTACCATGAATATGAAAGAACGCACCATAAGATCGCTGATGGAAGAATATTCTCAATCAACATTTTTCCCTATTCCAATATTTGCCCTTCCTACAAATGACAAATTTGCATATCGGGCTACAATATGCTTCTATCATAAGAATACATTGCAGCTAAAAATGAGTGGCACCGGCGAAGCAAAAGGCTTGTATCCGGTTGGATCAAATCCGTTGAATTTCGACCATGGAAAGATAGTTAATAACTAATAGTAATCAATAATCCATACACTATAAAGGGTCGTTACATTTACGATCCTTTATAGTGTTATTTAAATATACCAGTATGAGAATAAAAAAAGGATATAAAATACAATCTGTAGGAGGTGAAAATATAATACTGCTGCAAGGAACATACGGAGTTGACACTACTAAAATCGTATCATTTAACGAAACTTCTCTTTTGTTATGGAGCCTCTATGAAGACAAAGAATTTACGACCGAACAAATAGCAGCTTCCCTTATCGAAGAGTTTGGTATCGAAAAGGATCTGGCAATAAAAGACGCTACCAGTTGGATTGATGGTTTAATTCAAAACAAGCTCATCGAACAACAATGACAAATCAGATGGATATGTTTTTCACGCTACTCCGCTTAAGTTTGCATATCGATCAGAATAATATCAATAGCTCTTTTTCAGATTTTAACGATGCTAGTAGCAAAGACTGGGAGCAATTGTTCGATCTTTCGGCACGACAAGGCGTATTATTACTATCCTATGGTGGTCTGCAACATTTACCTGCAAATTTACAACCACCACGTAAGCTAAAATTACGTTGGTGTGTAAATGTAGTAAAAGGCAGTGAACGATATGACCATTATAAATATGTTATAACAAAGTTATCAAACCTGTTTTCAGAAAACAATGTAGGACTTCTTATTATCAAAGGCGTTACGATAGCTGAATTATATCCTGTCCCATATTTCCGGGGAAGTGGCGACATAGATATTTATTTATTAGAAAAAAACGAACGAGCTAATAATTTGATATCATCTTTTGAAAAAAGCGATCAAGAAGAAATTTCTAAACATTCAACCTTTTTTCTGGAAGGAATACCCATAGAGAATCATCATACATTTTTTGACACTTCTTTACCCTTTCTTAGAGAAGGGCAACTATATCAGAAGATGGAGAATATTCTTAATAGTATGTTCTTCGAAAATACATGTCCGCTCTTAAGTTGGGGTAATATTAGTCAGCTGCCTCCACAGGCTGCTGCTCTCTATTTTATAGGCCATACATTCAGGCATTTCTGCTGTTTAGACATAAACAGCAGACAAATGTGCGATTGGACAATATTTTTCAATAAATACAAAAAAGATATAGATTGCGAACTATTATCATCCCAAATAAATCAATTAGGATTGGATGACTTTGTATGCCAAATCAACTCTTTCTGTTCAACTTATCTCGGTTTCAAACCTTATTTTTCAATTCCGCAAAAAGAAGAAGTAAAGAAAGATCCGCTTATTCTAAAAATAATTATGCAATATAGGGTTAAACCTAAAGTACATATTCCTGTTTTTGGTGTATTACATTACCTTTTTCGTAGAAATAATATCTATAGAAAATACCTAGGAAAAGTAAGTATTTCAGAATTTCTACTGCCAGAGATCAAAAGCTATTTCTCCTATCTATTAAAACAAAGATGGCGTTCTGCAATTAGTAAAAAAAGCGCATAACTACCTCAATGAATATAAATTCATACATAAAGCTTCTGCCTTTCCAGTTTAGAAAGCAAGTGATGAAAATAATCCTTATCGGAATATTAAACAGACTACTTGATCTGGTTGGTTTAGCTTCTTTGTTACCTATCATTATTGTAATAATAAATCCATCAAGTATAATAGGGAGTGATTCTTTTATGTCTCGACTATTTCAAACGATAGGGTTGGAATCACTTGCTCAGTTTGGCATCATATTCGGAGTAATTGCATTGGTACTGTTACCTCTGAAAAGTATAATTACAATCTGGCTGGGAAATATTCAGAATAAGTTTTATCTGGAAATATATAAATATTACTCACGAAAACTCTATAATCATTACCATGAAAAAGGGCTCTTGTTTATACGCCAGACATATTCTTCACAGTTAGCATTTCATATCAATGGCGCTTGCTATGGTTTTGCAACCAGTGTTATTAAAACCATCTTGGACTCAATCTCCAATCTGGCTATAATGTTACTACTGGTAGGCTTTTTGGTTTGGATTGCACCAATGGCTTCTATAACACTCTTAGTTGCCATGCTGCCAGTTTCCTTGATATACCTCCTGGTGGTACGAAATAAATTAAAGAAACTTGGCAGCGATGCATACGAAGCGCGCCGAAGACAAGCACAGATAGTTCAGGAAAGCCTAAAAGGACATGTAAGTTTAAATATTAATGATTCGTTCGAAAATATAAGCAAAGATTTTGAAAAGGGCTTAGATACCATATCTAAGGCCGATATTAAAAATATTATCTACAAACATATTCCATCAGTACTCTTCCAAGTATGTACCGTTATTGCATTGATTATTTTGCTTTTGGAAGGATCGATAAATAACACTCCTATCAACTCTTTTATAGTTTTTGGATTTATAGCCATCCGGATAATGCCATCGCTATTGACTATAATTAGTAATTGGCATACTCTTCAAAATAATCGGTATATAATAGATGTTATCAGAGGAATTGACGTAGATATTGAAGAGAAAAACAGCGAATTACCTCAGCCAATAAATTTAAACCAACAAATAGAATTAAGAAATATAAGCTTTGCTTTCGAGACAGACAACCCTATGTTTTCTAATTTTTCATTGAAAATACATAAAGGCGAAGCTATTGGTTTTAGAGGCAATTCCGGTACAGGGAAAAGTACTCTATTTAATCTTTTATTAGGATTCTATATTCCTCAACAAGGTGGTGTATATATTGATGGAGTTAAACTATCTTCCCAAAACAGAAAAAACTGGCACAAGCAAGTTGGCTATGTAGAACAAGATATTTTTATAAAAAATGATTCTCTGGCTAAGAATATTGCAATGTCGACAGATGAACCCGACTATAATAGAATATTAAAAATATTTGATCAAGTAGGGCTTAAAGATTGGTTCACAACCTTAAGTAATGGATTTGAAACCATTCTGGGTGAAGGAGGAACTACTGTTAGTGGCGGCGAAAGACAACGGATAGGAATAGCAAGGGCTTTATATAAAAACCCAAAGGTTCTATTCATTGACGAAGCAACTTCCGCTTTGGATACAAAAAGAGAGGAAGACATTCTTTCTCTGCTAAGTTCATTAGCTTCCGAAAATTTTACCCTTCTAATAATTTCGCATCGGGAACGCACTCTCCGATTTTGTAATCGCATAATAGACATCGAGCCAAGTCTTTATACTCAATAAACAAGATGAAGAAACTATATTCAATAGCCGGTTTGAATGTAGAAATAACCGGTGATAAAACTCTAAAACAGGTAGTCGGATTACCTGGGTTTAATATTTTTGAGATTGACTATCAAAAAGAGACTAATATAGATATTCATATCCACTTGGATAAAGATATAGATATTACTCAGCTTACAAATATTAATAAAATCTATTATTCTAAAATATTAGATATCAAGCATTCTTTCTTCGAACACAAAGACGGATTTCTTTATGAAATGTATAAACTGGATGGAAGTAAAATTGTCAGTATTATCTACAATGCAGAGAGTAACAATGTTCTGATGTCACCTTGCTGTTGTGAGTTGTCCTTAAAATATGCTATGTGGGTTGCATACACTTTATCGGCAATAAAAATGAAAGTACTTCCAATGCATGCATCTTCAATTGTAAAAGACTCCGGGGCAGTCTTATTCCTTGGAGAATCGGGAACAGGCAAGAGTACACACACCAGACTATGGTTACAATATATAGAAAATTCTTATCTACTGAATGATGATTCGCCACTGCTACGTATTGAAAATAATGAGATATTTATTTATGGTTCTCCATGGAGTGGTAAGACACATTATTACAGTCGAGAATCATTTCCTCTAAAGGCAATTGTCAGGCTTAGTCAATTTCCGGAAAATAGGATGATCCTCCCCAATAAGTTAGTTTCTATAGGGGCTATTCAACCTTCTTTTCCTCCTTTTTTTGCTTATAATGAGCAATTTTCAGAAAAGATTATCCAAACAATAGATAAAATTATTAACGAGATACCTGTATACGAACTAAAATGCCGGCCAGATAAGCAAGCTGCAGAGACTGCATATGCCGCAATATATTGATCAACATGATTACAAGAAAAATCTCAAATAACCTGTTCTTTACTAATATCAAGAATATTATAGATTCGGGCAATTCGGTCGAATTGAAAATTAAGGGAACCAGTATGCATCCTACATTATTAAATGGCAAGCATAAAGTAGTCTTGGTTCCTTATCAGAAACAATATCTGCAAATTGGTACAATAGCCCTTTTTGCTCACAATAATAAATATATATTACACCGTCTTGTAGCCATTAATGAAGATTTGCTTACGTTTCAAGGGGACAATCTTCCATATACAAAAGAATATATTACAGAAAAAGATATAGTAGCTTTAGTAAAATTCATAATCACGCCTTCCGGAAAAATTATAGATTGTAGGAAACGATATTTTTTCTTTAAAAGCAAGTTGCAGAGATCAATATTATTGTCTCATTCAATACTTAGTAAAAAGACGAAAGATATTTTCCTCAAGACTCCTATCTATCATATCAAACCTATACTACTCAAAATATTCAAGCAATGAAAAAACGTCTGTTTATTTCGATACAATATATGGAGATCGGAGGCGTAGAACGTTCTTTATTAGGACTTTTGGACAGTATAGATTATTCTCGTTTTCATGTAGATCTTTTTATCTATCGCCATTCCGGAGAATTGATGCAATTCATTCCATCCAAGGTAAATCTTCTACCCGAAATTCCGGCCTATACTACTTTGACACGCCCTATATCCCAAATAGTCAAAGAAGGACACTGGAAAATCGCTTTAGGACGATTGTATGCCAAATTTCAAGCAAAACAATTCGATAAGAAAAATAATAAAGGGGATAGTTATTCAATATACCAATATGTAGCTGATGCTACGACCCACTATTTGCCTCCAATAAATGACACTATTTATGATCTGGCAATAAGCTTTATAACGCCACACAATATAGTGAAGGAAAAGGTGAAAGCAATGCGAAAAGTGGCATGGATTCATACCGATTATTCTAATATAGAGATAGATGTGCAGCGTGAACTGAAAACATGGGGAGCTTACGATTATATTGCTGCAATCTCGAATGATGCAAAAAAAGCATTTATCTCCAAATTCCCATCTTTGTCCAACAAAGTCATTATTATTGAGAATATCCTCTCCTTGAATTTTGTTCGGGAACAAGCCTTATTAGAAAAGCCCAAATTAGATGGCGAAATAAGATTACTCACTGTAGGACGTTTCTGTTATCCTAAAGCATTAGATCAGGCCGTACGCATTTGTGCTCAACTGGTAAAAAATGAAGTACCTGTTAAATGGTATGCAATAGGTTATGGAGATGTAGATACTGTTCGGAATGCTATAGAAGAATGCGGAATGCAAGAGCATTTTATAATTCTGGGAAAGAAAACAAATCCCTACCCTTACATTGCAGCTTGCGACATCTATGTGCAACCATCACGCTACGAAGGAAAAGCTGTTACAGTGCGCGAAGCTCAGGTATTGGGAAAACCAGTGGTTATAACAGCCTTCAACACTTCAGCCAGTCAATTAGTTGATGGCTTTGATGGGCTTATTGTTCCGATGGAAATAGAGGAGGCAGCAAAAGGAATCCAATCTCTTATAGACAATAAACCTCTGCAAGAAGAGTTCCGCAAAAATATGGCAATTACTGATTATGGCAACTCTAAAGAAATAGAGCTAATATATAATCTATTATGAGATTATTATATATAACAAACGGATTTACAGGCGTTGGCGGGCTTGAACGTGTGCTTTCTGTAAAAGCATCGTACCTTGCCGAAAACTTCGATTACGAAATTTGTATCATATCTTTGAATGAAGAAGGAAAAGAACCATTCTATAAATTTAGCCCTAAAATAGTTTTTCGCTCTATAGATACGACTAAGAAAAAATCTCAATACTTCCTTGAGATACGCCGTCTAGTTAAAGAGTTCGAGCCTGAAATCATCTCCGTTTGTGATGATGGCCTAAAAGGTTTTTTCATTCCGCTTTGGATCGGAAGCCGAACCAAGATTATTTACGAAAGACATGTTTCGAAAGAGATGGTTACAAATGGACAGAAACCAAATCTGAAACAGCAGATATCTTTCTTATTGATGAATATTGGTTGTAGACTCTTTGACAAATTCATTGTCTTGACAAGCGATAACAAGCTCCAATGGAACTCTAAAAACGTAGAAATAATACCTAACCCCCTACCCTTTTATCCCGAATCGATTTCAAGCCAGATTAACAAACGCATTATAGCTGTTGGAAAAATATCTGTCCAAAAAGGTTATGATCGTCTATTAGAGGCATGGAAGCTAATAGAATATAAACACGCGGATTGGGACATCAATATATATGGTTCAACGCCTGATAATAGTAAATTGCCTGAACAAACAAGTAAAACTTCCATCCAAATTAAGGAACCTGTAAAAGATATACAAAGCGAATACCTAGCCTCCTCTATCTATGTCTTACCCTCTCGCTTCGAAGGATTTGGAATGGTACTAATTGAGGCTATGGCATGTGGTGTTCCTTGCATAGCGTTCGATTGCCCATGCGGTCCACGAGATATTATAAGAGATGGTGAAGATGGTTTCTTAGTAGAGAATGGAAACATAGAGCAATTTGCCGAACGGCTTTCCCGTCTTATACAAGACGAGCAATTGCGTAAATCAATGGCTAAGAATGCTCGCCACAACGTAAAACGTTACAGTGTAAATACAATTGCCGAACAATGGGACAAGCTTTTCAAAAGTCTATGATAAGTATAATTGTACCAGTCTATAATGCAGAACATTACTTAAATAAATGTCTGGATAGCCTGCTAGGGCAGACATTTCATGACATCGAAATCATATGCATTAATGATGGATCTCAAGATAAAAGCGCTTCTATTCTTGCCGAATATGCGAATAAAGACAAACGACTGAAAATCATTACACAAGAGAACAAAGGCATAGCCGCAGCACGCAATCAAGGGCTTGAAGAAGCTCAAGGTGAATGGATAATGTTTGTTGACTCCGACGACTGGATAAACATCTCTACCTGTGATAAGGCAATAGGCTTAACCAAAGAACATAATGCAGATGTTATTCTTTGGGCATATACCCGCGAATATCCAAATGGGAAAAACGCTCCTCGCTTTCTAATGAATGATGATAAGCTATTCAACAAAGAGAACATACAATCATTACACCAGCAAATTGTAGGTCCTATTGATACCGAATTGCAAGATCCTACCTTACTTCATTCCTGGGGAACAGTTTGGGGTAAACTTTATTCGCGTGACGTAATCTTAGACACAAGATTTACAGATACTAAAGTCATTGGTTCTGCCGAAGATGTACTGTTTAATATCGAAGTGTTTACTCGGGTTAGGAAAGCCTTCTATATAAACGATACGTTCTATCATTATCGAAAGGATGAGAAATCATTCACCGGAGGCTATAATAAAAATCTGAATGAACGGTGGACAAATCTTTATAGAATGATGTCCGATATTATTTCTAGATACGATCTCCCCTCCGATTTCCATAAAGCCCTCAATAGCCGAATTGCCTTAGGTTTAATAGGACAAGGAATAAATGAGTGCAGGTCTTTAAAGAAGAGAAAAGGCAAAATAAACGAAATAAACAAGATAATAACACAAAAGCAATATCGTTCAGCGATAAAAGATTTACCTCTCAAATATTTTCCTCTTCACTGGCAGCTCTTCTTCTGGGCAGCTAAAAATGGTAAAGCCGGTATTCTCTACTTACTACTACTTATAATCAACAAGTAAGCTCAATCAATTCTCTCCAAAGTTTAGAAAACCACACCTAATTGCGCCCTATATAGTTCGAATTCACCTTACCATATCTCTTATAATCGCACCTAGCCTTTAAATATACAATAGTAGAACCGTAATTTATGGACTTCCGTAAATTCCTGAAAACATTACTATAGGTAAATATGAGTTATTAAGATATTAAATAGGATAAATAATAGGGCCTTGATATAAAATACCAAGGCCTTATCGTTTCAATGAAAAAGTTATGAGATTAAATATCAAATGGGGATTGTTAATGTAATCTCTTTTTCCTCGTCTCTTTTTACTGTTACAGACTGATCGCCGGCTTTGAATATAATATCATCGCCAACCCTGTAATAAACAGCAAAATAAAGATTTGTTTTTGATTCGGTTATATTCAACTCTGTAAGATTCAGTTTGAAATAAGCTACACCATCTGCATTTGTAGTTTCTTTTTTCGAAGCCGAACCCGGATCTGTCGATTCATTCGGTTCCATATCTTTGAACATATATACCTCTACATCATCTTGCACCACTCCCGCAATATTTTTTACGGTAACCTTAACGTTTGCGCCCAATACCGGAGCATCATCGTCGTCGCCACATGAGGTAAGGCACAAAGCAAAACCTATTATCAGACTAAAAATCAATCCTATTTTCATAATTATTTTCCTATTATTTAGGTATAACCATAAGTTATATCCCTTCTTTAATTAAATTTCTTGTTCTATTAGGCATCCGAAAAAATAAATATCTTTCAAAATAAGGTATCATTAATAATATAAATCGGATCCACATGTATTTAATTCAGCAAATAATACACCATTTTCGTTGATGCAACGTATTTTATCTTCTCTCATCAACCATCCTAGTGCTAAAAAAATAAGCGAATCTTTACAGTTAGTAAATTCACCGATTTCTCTTATCGATAATTTTCCTTTATCCGAAAGTAATAACCAAATAGTTCCGGATTTAACTCCTACATCTTCTTTTGACATAAACCATTCATTTTAAAATTCATACCCTAAATCAGTTTTCATTCGGAAATGAAACCATAAATTATTGGGGAATCTTAATCTTCTGGCCAGGATATATTATATTAGGATCTTTAATTATATCTTTATTAGCATCATATATTCTTTGCCATGTCATCCCGGGATAGTGCTGAGCTATTTTACTTAAGCTGTCTCCATTTTTAACCTGATAATACCGCTCTCCCTCTTCGACGCTGATATCCAAAACCATATCCCCAGAACGCATATCCGGATCGATCTGATTATATATATCCCAGATTTTTTCTTTTACGTCCTCTGTTGCAGTTCCGGATACATATAAAATTCCATCTTTTTCTGTAATTGAAAGATTATCGACAAGAGCACTTCCTGCATAATCGATCAATTTGCTATATTTATCCTTTAAGTTCATCATTTCAGCTTTAAGTTATTTGTCACTTTTCCGGGATTCGATTCGTTTGCTATTTGCATCACTTTTGCCAAGTCGCTTCTCTTCAAATCTCCAGTAAGAATAACCTCTCCATTTTTTACCTCAACCATAACATCCTTTAATCCTTCCGATTGTAATCTGGATTCGATGGCTGATTTTATTGTATTATCTGGATTCACAGCAAGTGTACTTTCTTGAACTGTTATATTATTTACAACAGATTTCACATTTTTCACAGCTTTTACATCGTTTTCTACTAATGTTTTCTCCTCTTGAGTCTCTACTGTTCCCATCAATGTGACTACACCATCCTTTACTGATGTACCTACTGTTGAATTATAGTGTCCTTGAATTGCCATATCTACGTTCTTTTTCAAGGCTTCATCATTTTGTTTACACGATTGTAATGTCATACCTGATATTAAAATACAGGTAACAATAAAAAGTATCTTTTTCATAATTTCTTTATCTTTTAAATTATTAATATATCTATTCAATCTTCCTTTCTTTACGAAATCAAAACTAGAGGCACAGGTAAAAATATCCATACCCCTAGACTCTTCTGAAAACAATTATCAATCAAGTTTCTTTTTAACTGTGTCGGCTGCTTCTTTAACTTCTTTCTTTACTTTGTCAGCGTCTTCTTTTACCTCTTTTTTTGTATCATCCCACACATCCTTAGCCTTATCTGTTTCCTTATCTATCTTATCTCCAGCTTTATCTGCTGCATCTTTAACTTCCTTTTTAGCATCTTCATAAGTATCTTTTGCTTCTTTCTGGCTTTTATCGCTACAAGCAATAAATACAAATAATATACTGCCGACAAATAATATACTCAATGCTCTTTTCATGACTTTCATATTATTATCGTGTAAAAATCAGAATTTCCTTATTATCCTTTCTAAGAACTAATTTACCATTCTCAAGATCGACATCCATACGACCAGTAAATGTTTTTACAAATTCGGCTTCCATATCCATTTTATCACAAGCCATTCTAGTTGTAACCAGAGGTTGAACTTCCAAAACATTCTTCGATAGTGTAAATGGGGCATTGTAAGTATTGCAACTGGTGTTTCCGGACAATCTATTATCTGAGAAACTAAACTCTAAAGAAGGAGTTTCGAGTGAAGCATCAGCTTTTACTTTATCTCCATTTATTGACTTCAATCTCCAAACGCCAATCAGGTCACTGCTTGTTAATGGTTTTGCCCTATAAAAAACCAATACAGGCTTATTATCCTGTGTAAATATAAGTTCACCATTCATTATAGATAGCTTAGAGGATTTATTCAATAGTTGAACAAATTGAGCTTCATCGCTACTACCAGGGCATACTTCATTTCCTAATCCAATATTAGGAGCTTCGAAATTACCTCCTCCGTAGTTGAACTTACCATTATACATATTGCAACCGCTGTTTCCGGATACTTGTTCAATATCGAAATTGAAGATCAGATAAGGAGTTTTATTTGTGAAAAGCTCGCTAGCAGGACGGTTATTAATTGATTTTAATATCCATTTATCAGCCAGCTGTTCTTTCGGAACATCCTGTGCATACAATTGAAATGCAAAAAACAGGCTAGCTAAGAGAACTATATGTTTTAAATATTTCATAATTCTTTCTTTTTAGTTTATTTACAAATTAAAACCTATATCCATAACCTAACATTATGGCTGCATTATCATTATCCCCCAACATGAACTTAACTTCAGCATTAAGAAATCCATTAGGACTTATCTGGTAACTAATGCCCCCACCTAGGTTAAATGCAAAATCGGTACTACTATGAGAATCTGTTTTTACTTCATCTCCATCGATCACAACAGTTTGTTTTCCATAAAAATTATTCTGCATACCAAATCCGGCCAATGGATAAACAGAGAATCGGTCTTGAGGGAAATAGAATACATAATGAGCATTCAGCATAACATCCAACCCTGTCACTTTGTCTTTTGGGAAATAGAATGCAATATCAGGAGCAATACGAATATTCCTCATCAGGTTGTAACGACCTTGAGCAGCAATACCAAAACGCTCAAAATTGGTCTGATAACCAACACTACCTACTACAGCAAAATCGCTGGCTTGGGGGGATCTGAACTGAGATGTTGTCTGAGCAGACAAACTAAACGAAGCAGCAATCAATACTGCAAATAATAAAATTTTCTTCATAAAACTATATTTTAAAAATTCAATAACACTTTAAGAGTTTTATATTATAAAACTTCTCATAATGATTCGATAAAAAACGATTTATCTCCTTTCTTTCTCCTTGTCTCTCCCCCAATAAACAAATAGATTTTTTTGTTATTTTATATATTGATTAAATATGATGTTATATAAACACTTGTTGTTTTACCATGGATGTAGCTCCTAATGCCTGCTGATGATCGGTAATAGATGCAAAAATTATCATATTCAGAAGAACCTGAGGATGAATGAATTTTTCCAGATAGCGATCCATCGACTTCGAAAATCGAACATAATATTTAGCGAGTTTACCTCCCAGAATAATAACCTGAGGATCGTAATTACATAATAATATAGAGACCAAACGTCCAACCAATACACCTAAATCATTCCATATCTTATGATCGTCCATATCTGCCATCTCTTCTTTATAATCTTTGATCAGACAGCTTAGCTCATCCATTGTTCGGATAAAGCTATCCCGGTAAATCCGAACACAATCGTAACAAGGTATAGATAAACACTTTGCATTAAAAAATGAATTCCTATTTTCGTAAAACAATTTGTCATTGACAATTATACTAGTCCCTACATTAGGTCCCAACGAGATGCATACAACGTCTCTGAAATCCTTGCACATCCCATAATATTTCTCACCCAGTATGAAACAGTTTACATCATTATTTATCCAAACTTTTGTATTAAACTCATCTTCAAGTATCTTTTTAATTCCCATTCCTTTCCAATATGGAATGTAACTTATATCATACACTACACCTTTTTTTTCATCTATCTTAGAAGGTAAGCTTAAACCTATCCCTTTGATCCTGGAATTGGTAACACTACGAATAGAAGCTAATACTTTATCCATAATTGTCCTATTGCAATCTCTCTTTGTTGTAGCAATAGGTTTATCAACAAAATCAAGAACCTCATTGTTTTTAACTGCGGCCATACTTATTGTATTGTAGCCAATATCTACCCCTAGTCTCATAATATAACGTTTTAGTTAATGTTTTCATTTTTTACAGATAAACACATACTTACAAATGTGGAATGCTTATCTCTATTTTGATTTAAGTATTAATATTCTGCATACCGCAGATAGTCTTTCCTATATTTACACACTAAAGTTTACATGAATATGTAAACCTTAGTGTAAAAGCATTTAATTATTAATTATTGAGTTTCAAGCCATTTAGACAATTGTTCAGAGTTATATGATGCAATTCCCAATCCTGCATTTGCCGCCCTATCAAAATATGATCTGGCTTTCTCATAATCTTTCTTCTGCACATATGCTATTCCTAAATTATTCCAGGCCTCCGGTAAATTGACAGTTTCTAATTGTCTGACAGCAGTATCCAGATCATTGTTTTCCAGTGATAATGTTGCCGTATTTAACCGTACAACCGGATCTTCAGGATATATTCTGGATGCAATCTCAAATACGTGTTTAAATTCCTCGCTGTTTTTAGGATAAGAATTTGCTACCAAATACATTTCATTCAAACTAAGATGATGCGGTTTCGTTCTTATCAGCTCTTTTGCCTCATCAATAGAAAAGCTGCGAGCGACGTACGAAATTGTATATTCATTTCTACGAAGTGGGGGATAATAGTCATGAAGTAACATTCTATACGTCTCTCCGCCCGACAGCTGTTTTAGTTTGATTTTTCGCGTTTGTATATTTGATTCATTATTAATGATATCCAAAATTTGTTGTTTGTTGTCCAAATACAATCCAGATACAACATTCTTCAGACCTTCCCAATCTTCACCTTTCCAATCTGTTTTGATTGTTGAAGGGCTAATATTATAGGTCTTACTCAGGTAATTGACAAAAGATTTTGCTCTATTCTCTGATAGCTTCATATTACTATCATAATTTCCTTCGGGTGATGCATATCCTGTAATAAGAAATTCTGTTACTGTAAGATTCGGATCATTTCGCAATTCATTTATTATTTCGCCCACTTCCATTAGTATCTGAGCATTATTACCGAAGTTGTGTAATATCTCATACCTATTTACTTTAAAATTCAAACGGGCACTGTGAGTATCACTCCTCACCTTTTCTTTTTCTGCCGGAGGTGTTATATAAGAAAGTGTATAATCCGGATTGAAGAACGGAGGCAAAATTTGCGCAATATCATATTGATTTGTACTCTCATTTTCGCAAGCACAACCAATCCGTTCTTCCTTGAATGCCAGTATTCCACTATGCATCCACTGATTGTATGGCATGCTCAAATTCAACGGAATATATTGTACACTATTCTTAGGAACTATTAACTGCGGAGCAGTAGGAAACTCAAAAGAACCAAATCCCAGTTCCCGGTTTAAGGCCCTACCTCTTTTAGCACCGGTAATGACTACCGGAGCAAAAGTTTGCATTACCTGTCTGTCTGCCGACATTGCCACAGGTGTCAGCACTATCATTTCTTGAGAATTAAGATCAATATTTTCTATCCCGATCCTCATTGCTATTTGTACATTATCTCCCTCTCTGTTTACCTGTACTTGCTCCGGCTTTATTCCACTAGGAGACATCACTTGTGCCTCTATTGCTATAAAAGGAAAAAGTATAGAGAAAACAAGAATATATAAGTTTACTTTTTTCATGTTTGCTATGTTTAGTGGATGAGGTATATAAATGATATAGTTGCTTTGGTAGGTCCCCAGTAGTTGTAATGCCCCGAATCTAATTTAGGTCCACATTCAGGACAATTGTATTTATCATATTCCAGACGTGTATATCCAGCACCAATGGATGTTTCTAAATTCCAACGTTTACTTAGTATCCATTGATAACCGATACTAATTCCTCCACCATAAAAATATCCTTCGTAACGTTTTCCCTTCAAATTAGGAAATATTCCAAATGGCAGATGGTTTCCCGATACACTGAATTCTCCACCATGTGCATGTATACCGAAAAATGTACCATTAAACTTTTCGCAGAACCAAAAGCGGTATTCAGGCTGTACAAGCCAGTGTTTGAACTTTTTGTGATCGCTGAACGTAAATGGATTATAACCCACATTCAAATCGAGAGTCGACTTTTTACCTAATCCGATCTCTAAGCCCAGGTTTGGTGTTAATGTGGCGTCATATACAAGGTTGTTTTTAATCCCAATATGTTGTGAAAATGCCGACATTGAACATATCAATGAAACCAATATTAAAATTCTTTTCCTCATTGCATATTTTTTTATATTGCTTTTATTACTCTATACCAATTTCTCCACCAGAGGAAGACCCATTCCAGTCGCTATCCATATCGATTTCGAAACTTAGATATCCATCATTGAATTTCACTGCAATATCGAGCAGCTGATTTCTTCTTATCACAAGATCGTCTGTTATCATTTGACTTATATAAGGGGTTTCTTCTCCCGCCTTATACATATTGAGATAATAAGTAGACCTTTCATCTGCAGGAGTAGGAAATGTTCCAATAATATACTCATCATCAACGGCTTGTTTCACCAATGGAACTATAGTATATCTTTGTAGCGCTTCGCATGTTTCTTTATAATCACCTGTTACCCATTTTTGCTGATAAACATTCTTCATTACAACTTCCATATCTGTTATATCATCTGGCAGATTTTCGAATGTATAACGAATAACACCATGTGTCCGTAATAATCCTACCTCATATTCTTTTACTTCGTCTGACTGTACACTAAATGGAAATACTGCTGTAAAAAAGTCCTCAGTATCGGCGCAGCCAGGAAAAGTAAGAAGTAAATTATCAGCATAAACAGGATCACCTGAAAGCGCATTTTTCGTACAGTTTGCTACAACAACCATATTGTAATTTCCATAATCTAAGCCTGTAAATTGGAAAGTATGGGAAGGGCTGGCAGCTTTGGTAAAATTGCTTATCATGCCCTGATCATACAGATCACCATCTTTATAAATGTAATAACGTAAATGGTTGACACGGCTTTGGAAATCATCTTCTCTGTCGTCAAGTGGATTCTCCGACTGGTTACGGAATCTTTCGACAAAAAAGTCAACTTTCACACTACCTGCCGGAGGACAGGGATTTTCCCCGTCTTTTACACAACTTGAGAAGAATGCAATTAATAGTAATATACCTATTATTCTGATGTTATTAGTCATGATTTTAAGGGTTTTGGAGGAAATTAATTTCTGCATAACTATTGAATATTTCTAATGGACTCCTAGGATTTAGGCCATTCATTTCCAGCTCCATATTGGTTATAGGGGGCTGTACACTATTATCAGTTTCATTTCCCGGCCTGAATACTATACCATCTACATTATTGTGTATCAATGTAGCATCTACAGATCCATTATATTCATAATATCTTGAGTTAGAGCCAAAATAAACTCTCAGATTAGTAAATCTCACCTTTACATCGTACCCCTCTTTGGTTAAGAAAAAAGGTGCATGTACTCTTGCTCCATGTGTACTGAAATAATATTTGTCCTTTCCTATAGAAATTATTGAGTTCTTCGTTTCGAGACAATATTCCATTTGGGTAGTCGGAGTATCTTCATTATACCATGGATCTCCCCATATATCCAATCCATCTACGAACTTAGTACCATCGAGCGCTGTCATGTTACCCCTTATTATTGGCTCAGAGTAATTGCCTTCGAAAGCATCATATGGATCGACACCTTCGTAATCGTGCAAAACAATCCTGTATTTAGTAACATTGCGCTTGAGTTTTATTTTTATGTTGTCTAATGCCGGATCGGGATTAGAGTGTAAATCCTCTGTCTTATTTACAATAAAATGTGTTGTTCCTGTGAATATTTCTTCTGATATATATTTGACTCCCACATTTGAATAGCTTTGGGCTCCAATACCATATGTACAAGCATATGTATGCGTACCATTGAGTGAACCCTCAGCAACAATTCCACCTTTCTTTATATGAGAATTCCATGTCATGTTATTGTATCCGGTAAAAATGGATAAGTAGTATTCGCCGGGTGTAAGAACTAATGAAAGATTACTTAAGTTATCTCCTTTCTTAAAGCTGGCTGCATCCCAGTCGCGTAGCGAATTGTCGGCAACACCTGTAGCTAAAGAATCGATAATTATTTTATCTCCGATCTTTTTCATTATAATTATCCGATACAAATTGGATATCTTCAATTTAACTTCATCCTCCGATTCTGCTTTCATTGGTATGTATCCGGTTTCATTCTCAATGCCATCTTCTATTGATAAAGATATCTTTACAGGCACACCATTTTCTGCACTATTAATATCATTACCTGTACTAAAGTCGTTATCGTCTTGTTGGCATGAAATTATCCATACAGCTATGGCCAGTAATATTATTATTTTACGTATCATACTTGTACTGTATTTTTAATTATTATCATTTTCCCATGCAGTATCAAATTCGAAAGAGAAGTTGACACCCACATCTATAACCCTATCATATCTTATCTTAGCTGTATTGAGAGTATAATGGTTTGGAATGATACTCAATGGAGTAGCATTTTCTTTTGGCAGATTCAATACAATTTCTTTTTGTGTAAAGCAATCGTTGGTATAAACATATTCGACCATTCCACATGTAGGTTCTACATCGTAACATTCTGCCCTGTGTATATGTACTTCTTTGGTACATGTCAATACTCCGTCTTTGTAGCAGCTATTAAGATGAGTATGTTCTGTTTTTCCGCAGATTGGAAGTGTAAATTTTATGTTATTATATGCATCCTTGTAGGTATAGCAATTTTTAGAATGTATATGTTCTGTACCATCACATAGCGGAGTAGTATCGTAGTAATGGAATGTCATCTTGATTTTCAGATTCTCTTTGGCAGGCATACAATAAATACCTTTTATATGTGCGCTACCTAGTTTCTCTTCCGAAAAAGTCAGGTTTTCGATAGGTTCAGCCATGTCTACTTTAAAATTGCGGAACCAATGATTTTCGTTTTCGAAGAGTTTAGGTTCTATTGTTTGCTTATAAGAGTTGTCCCATACATCGCGATGTATAATACTATTACTGCTATATGTGGCACTCTTAGTTATATTGCTGTATTCTATTTCAATCTTAAAAACCCGATCGAGTACAGAGAAGTGAGGCAGCTCCACATTCTGGCTCGTTGTCACACCTTCCTCTTTCAGTACTTTGTATATATCGAATATAACCTGTCCAACTAATCGGGTAAGTGTACAGTTTATTGTTTTTCCGTTCAATATTTCATCGCCCGTTTTATCTACAAATCCTTGATAATTGTCGGCAGATATCATTATGCCTGCTGACTCTATCATTACATTATTCCATTTATCTCCTTGCTGCAAACTATTTCCATCTGTTTTCAATAGTGCTATTTCTGCCTCATCAGAAGGTGTAGCTATGAATAAGAAGCGATAAGTTTTATCAACCAATTCGTTATTCATGAATTTTAGCTTATTAGGTTCTGTTTTATCCAGTATTTTTGTTTCTTTTAAGGCATATTGGTTCTCAGCATCGCTAGTATTTTTCCAGAAAATATACATAGTGCATTGTAAATTTTCGGGCAATGCTTTACTATTCAAGGTTGTAATAATCGGTATCCCGTTGGTTATATCAACAATGTCATTACTATCTTCTTCATATGCATTGTTAGAGCATGCGACTAAGCATATACTTGCGAAGAAGAATATTATACGTTGTATATATTTATTTTTCATCCTTTTCTTTTTAAGCTTAATTATTCCCATATTCCGGAATCCCCGTCAGATATCTCTGTCATCGGATTTACGTCCACTATTATGTCAATTAGTTGATATGTTGCAGTAACCAGAAGGGTAATTTCCAGTTTCTTATTCCTTTCCAGCTGACCATTTACTACTGTTTTCATTTCCGGGAAAAGGCTATCATCTGTGGGTACAACTGTAATGTTTACTGTAGTAGGGTCTGTAATAGCCTGAGGGAAAAGAAATGGCCCTTCGAATGTTGCAAATCCATCATCATCAGTATCAGTTACCTGGTTCAAGACATCCTGTGTCTTTGTCGAACCAATTCCTCCTCTGATATTCACAGCTTCGCCCACACCGTTGATATCCAGTTTTATCTCTTTTATGTTATCTGTTATATATTTGCCTTCAGGAAATGGCAATTCTGTAACCACTCCATTTGAGCTTGCCGCACGTTTCAGGTGAACTATGATCTGACTTACAGCACGTGTCAGTTTATTCTGAACGGTAGTTTCATTTACTATTGTGTAAGTTGTATTTGCCAGAGCTTCTGTTTCGGGAAGCCATATTTCATCAACCGGCAAAACATAGCCATCGTTGCTTGTATCAGTTTTTGCTACAATTTTCACATCATCGAAAGATGTATTACTATCAAATGAATCTGGATAGAATGAAGTATTTGTTCCGGCTGACTTCACAAACAAAAACTTATATTTTCCTAGTTTCAGGCGAGTAGACACTTTACCTTCTATAGACCAGCCGGAAACAATACTTCTCAGATAACTAAACTTACTACCATCTTCGTTGAAGATTAAAACCGAAACACCTTCCACATCCTGAAGAAAAGTAATGGCTTCACTTTTATTATTCAGACTGGAATTATCCTGAATAAACACTTTTTCATCGTCATTGCTACAAGCTGTTAACAAGATAATCAACATCCATATTAAATTACAGCGCTTTTTCATGTTGTTTCGGTTTTAATCTATCTTTGAAAAACTATCTTAAAATTCTTTTTTAGTTTATTTCTCCGGTTACTTCATTGCTACCAGCCCATACTGTTTCGATTTCAACTTCGAAATTTACTTTAGTTGTAAATACTGTAGGCGGTTCCGGTTTATCAGGGTCTTCCGGATCTGTATCGTCATCATCCAAGACATATATTTTGACGATAGTAACTTTATTACGCTCTATGGGAAGTTTGTGAGCATCGTCATAACTTACATTTATAGTTCTTCCAAGACCAGCTTCCGGCTCTATATATATTTCTAAAGAAGTTGTTTTATCTGCTGTATTGTTTGGAAGTAAGTAATTACCAAAAATATGTGCTCCCCCATAAATAAGGTCGTTAGAGCTAATATTATCAAAGCTTAGGTAAGAACTTTTACCGATAGAAGTTTCTGTTGGATGCTCTCCTTTCAGAATAATATTATTCAGATTATCCAGATTTATATTTGTATTAAAAGCTGATGTAGTGAGGTTGCTTCCAAAAAAGCTCATCAGATTGTTTAGTCCTTTGTAACGCAATTGAAGAGTTTTGATAGTTGCATTACCAAATACATCTTTTCCTGTAGGATAAGCTGTTTCTGTATAAATGGTTTCGCCTCCCTCACCAGTACTTTTCTTTGCTTTCACAAACATTATATCGACACGTGATACGGCTCTTTGCAAAGAAGCTTGTACTGTTGGGTTAGTTGCATTGGTTAGTCCCATTTCGTAAGATGTGAGAGCGTTTACATTCCCTGTAGATATAGGCAAAAATATTTCTGTGAGTCCTTTAGTACCACTATATCCAATAGTAAAATCATTACTTAAAGTCTGGGTGCTCCACGTAGGGATAGTAAGAAGGCTAGACTGATTAGCCAACCCGTAAGCAGGAAAGAATTTATACACACCAATAGGTAATAAATCACTACCAGTAAGCTTCTTTGTTGCTGCCGAATAGTTCAGATTAGCCAGATTTATTGTTTTTTGGTAAACATAATCTGTACCGCCCACTACTTGACGGAAAGCATAAATACTGAATCCATCTTTTGTATAAGTTGGGGAAAATTGGGTTGCTGCTTTAGTTGAAACATTATAACCAATCGCACTTGCATCCAGTTCGAACTGAACAGAAGTTTTGCCCTCTAAATCGTCGTTAGCGGCAACACCCAATTCGTCGTTGTCACTTTGGCAAGCAGTCATCAACAGGCCCACAAATACCATAAAAAAAATAGCTAGTGAAGTTTTCATTTTTTTCTTTTTTGTCATTAATACTAAACAGTCCCCACCTCTAGTTTTTTTAAATATTTATTTTACTTTCAATTTGATCTTTTATACAATTGGCTTCATCGGTCCCTCTATCTATTGCTTCTTTCATTTTCTTCCTGGTTCTGAAGCTAAACCCATTAATACTATCGCACATCTCTTTGAAAGAAGCTTTCTCTTGAATTTTGCGGAGGAAATACCCTGCGGTAATACCTGCTACCACACCCAAAACTATTTTATTCATCATCTTTTAATACTGATCTGATTTTTAATTTCTTCTCTTTGTCTTCATAAAAAAGGAAAGTATCCATAATAACACAACTGCACCAACTACAGACATTATAAGAACTCCCAATATGCTATTGGTATGGAATCCGAGCAAAGCATATATCCATCCGCCGAAAACACTACCAACTAAACCCACTATCAGGTTTAATACAATACCAAAGCCACTACCTTTCATCAACCATCCGGCAATAGCACCTGCCAGTATCCCAATAATGATTGACCACAAAATTCCTAATCCTTCCACAATTATCTTTTTTATTATTTGTCTGATATGTAACGATAGGCTTCATTCTTTAATAATCTTTGTAAATCTTTTTGCACAAGACACTCCACACCTGTTATACCTGAATTATCAGATATTAAAGCATTTATCAAAGATTAATTAATATGATATTGCCTGATATTTTTCTAACTCTTATCGATTTCGTAATTTTAACATTCGTTATTAGCATATTGTTTATGCAACAATTTTCAGCAGGCTCTCTGAACTTTTTAGTAACTAAGATTGTTTAATAAAAATCCCCCTTTTCAAGAAAAGAATAATTAAAATCTATATACACAATAGTTTTATAAACAATTATTATAATCTTATTGTATAAAATAAACATAATGAGAGCTTGAGAAGTAAAAATGAGAAAGGGAAAAAATAGCCTTTTAAATAGCTAATTATATTTTTTATCTAAATACGCATCTTTAAAAAAACTAATTGCATTTATCAAACCATGCGATGCGTTTCTATTTTCATACTCAGATAAATCAACACACATATATATTGCAAAAATATGTTAAACTATAAATTTATCGAAAATATTTTTTAAACTTTGTATGTTAAATTTTTATCTAAATAATCTTTTTTTAGGAATTTCAAAGATTAAACATCCTATTAACAAAAACTTTAATTGTAAATTCAAACACAATATTAACTTTTTATAACACAAAGTACAATGAGATTATTTTGACAAATTATTAGAAATACAGTTCAATCATTCATTTATCACAGACAAAGACAAATATCGCTTAAGGTTCAATTAAACAAGCTTTTACAATAACTGTTCTTATAAAAGGAACAAAGATAAAAATTAATCAAAATGATTATAAAGTATATAGAATACGAGTTAACCTCCCATGGCTTTGTGAAGGAAAAAATAAACACAGGTCATTATTACACTAAAATATTGAAAAATATAGAATTTGTATGCACTATTGAAAGAGATGCCAGAATATACTTTATCACAGTCTATAGATGGGGAGACAATAAAATTAGAGGATCATATAGTATATCTTATGAAGATTTGAAAAACAGCCCGGATTTCTCACCTATCCTATTCAAAAGAACAATAGAAAATATGCCCCAATATATAGGAAAAGAGGTTGACATACACACTGAAATAATAAAGGCTATAAATGCAGTTTTTAGCAGCATAGTCTAATTTCTAAATATTTATCTATATAGGAAAAAGGAATAGAGATATTATAAAAAGTAACAGATAGAAACACCTTAAAAAGTGTCACTTTTGTCACTTTTTATGACTATACATCTATTAGTTTATCAATTATCCTAAACGATTGGACTTTTTCCTAAATACTTTATCAATTAAATCGAGAGAAGGACCAGTCATAAAAGTTGTAACTAAAGCCATAATTACCATCATTGCAAATATTTCAGAACTAAGAATTCCCAGATCATAACCAATGTTTAAAACTACAAGCTCCATCAATCCCCTAGTATTCATTAAAGCACCTAATGTAAAGCTATCGCGCCAACTTTGCTTCATGAATTTTGCAGCAAGGGCACTACCTGCAAACTTTCCTGCAATTGCAATCAGGATAATAATTCCGGTTATTTCCCATAGTTCCCAATCATTTAAAAGCCCGATTTCTGTTCTTAGGCCACTGATAACAAAGAATAAAGGGAGTAATAACACAAGCGCAATATCTTCGATCTTCCCAATAAACCTACTTCTGAAATCAGCCTTATCCGGCATAACAATTCCAGCCATAAAAGCACCAAAAAGTGCATGTATTCCTATCGTTTCGGTTATAAAAGATGATATCAGTAACACCAAGAAGGATATAACGACTAAATTCTTGTCCAAATTTTTTCCCGATTGGTATCGTTCTCCTATTTTTTTTAGAAACGGCTTTACCAGTTTTATCATTACCAATACATAAATAATGGCAGATGCTATAGTAAATAAGGAACTAACAACCGATCCGGCTTTTACTACAGCAATAACTGCAGCTAATATACACCATGCGGTTATATCGTCAGCGGCAGCACATGTTATGGCTATAGCTCCTATTTTGGTTTTATAGATTCCTCTCTCCTGTATGATACGAGCTAATACAGGAAAAGCCGTTATACTCATCGAAATACCTATAAATAAGGCAAAAGAAGAGAATTGCACGTGCTCCGGAGCATGCGCTGAATATATAAAATAAGCAAGGCCGACACCTAAGGTAAAAGGTATAATAATACTTGCATGGCTGACAACCACTGCATTGTGTGCTTTATTTCGGAGAAGCTTCAAGTCTAACTCCATTCCTATTACAAACATAAATAGAACGAGACCGATCTGACTTAAGATACTTAGATTACCTAAAGAATTGGCAGGAAACAAAAAGGATGATACATCTGGAAAATACATCCCCAGTAAAGAAGGGCCTAAGACAATACCCGCCAATATTTCACCTATAACCATAGGCTGCCCTATTTTTTTGAACATCCACCCAAAAATACGGGCAACGATTATTATAACAATGATTTGCAAGAGTAGTAGTCCTATAGAATGATGAAGATTATCAAATATGGATTCGAAAAATTCTTGTAATACACTTAAGTTTGTTGAATTGGTAATAACAGATCGTCCTTCTTCCAAATTTTCGCCTTTAGTGATGATCCAATATATAAAAAATGAAAATACGCCTATTATCAAAATGTAAAAAAAGATATTCCGAAATTTACCCATAATATTAAAAGTTTTGGAGATAAGCAAAGATTTAATTGTAGCACTATTAATTAAACTATAGATACACTATTACCGCCGAATAGATATTTATAAGTAACAATCAATCTAATTTTATGTTCGTGAGGAATGAATATGGCCTTTCATCCTCTCTATAATAAGTATTTATATATTGCCTTAAAGAGTAAGACAAAATGCTAAATAGAAAATATATTATATTAAAATAAGTTCAAAATAGAAACAGGTAATACTTTTTTATTACCTTCGAATAAATTTAAGGGTGAAATATTTAAGGAATGGAAGGGTGTTGTATAATTAATGCCAATCCTTATATAGTTTAAACATATGCTATTTTCGACTTTATGAGTAGTTATAATGCTATTTGCTACATCTCTACACAACAAATTGTCTACATAATGAGATAGTATCATCATTGATGATATGTTTGACTATATTCCTTACAGATGTAAGAAGGTGTCTTTTATATGTTTATAAAAAACCAAAATATATTCGAAGATAGCTCATTATTATGGGATAGCTTCCTTAAAGGAAGTGATAATGCCTATAACCATATTTATGAGAACTTTGCAAAAAAGCTTTTTGTACAAGGACTACAATTCACGTCCGACAGAGAGTTGATAATGGATTGCATACATGACGTGTTCATTAATATTTACAAAAACCGCACTACTCTAAAGCCTGTAAATAATTTAAAAATCTACTTATTCATTTCTCTGCGAAATAGTATTGTATCTGCTTTAAAAAAACAGAACAACCAGTTTGAAGAATTGGATGAGACCTCAGACCAAGCATATATATCGGATAATAGTGATATCGAAGAAGAATTAATATATAGAGAGAACGCTTCTAATACGCAACAATATATTAGTCAACTTTTGCTACAACTAACTACACGCCAAAGAGAGGCTATTCACTATCGTTTCTATGAAAACATGAGTATTGACGAAATTTGTATCCTTATGGATATGAAATATCAGTCTGTCCAGAACCTGATTCAAAGATCTTTAAAAAAAATAAGCGATACCGTGAAAAAAAAATAAAAAAAGTGAGTATAAAATAAAAAAAGTAGACTCCTATATATAGGAGCTAACTAATATTATGCGAGAACAAGATTTTAATAAGGATTATTCGAAATATACTTTTAGTGATTTCTTGCTAGATGATTTCTTTATTTCATCTATCTCGGAGCCAAGCGTGGAGTCTGTAGATTTTTGGAAAAGAATGCTAGAAAGCAATAAAGTCAATTTAGAAGAATTTTACTTAGCTAAAGATTTTATAGAGTCCTTAGATAAACATAATAATGAGTTGGTTTCTGATACAGAACTATCTAATCTATGGAACGATATTAATGCTACCATCAAACCGAAAAGAAATATTGTTAGAAAGGCACTTTACATAGGGAGCTGTGTAGCTGCCGGTATAATAATTTTTGTACTTGTATTGCCTCGCTTTTCAAAAAAAAATCAGCAAAAGCATGATGATATAGTATTATTTGCACAAGAGAATCAAACACAAAATACAAACAAGGATATACAAATAGTGTTATCGGATCAGAAAACAATAAACCTGGATGAAGATGAAACTGACATTGTTTACGATTCAACAGAAATCAAATTTTCAAATAAAGAAATATCCAAAAAAGAATCGGCTGCATACAATCAATTGCTGGTTCCTAAAGGAAAAAGATCAAGATTGACTCTGTCTGATGGCACAAAACTATATGTAAATGCAGGTACAAGAGTGATTTACCCTATAGAATTTACAGAAAACAAAAGGGAAATATATGTTGATGGTGAAGTTTTTATAGATGTATTTAAAGATACAAAACGTCCATTTATTGTAAAAACCAGTGAAATAGAGGTTAAAGTTCTAGGAACACAATTTAATGTAATGGCTTATGAAACTGACATAAATAAACAAATTGTTTTAGCCAAAGGATCTATAAAAGTTTCTAAGAAAAACAGTGCAAAAGAAATATTACTAAAACCTGCCGAAAAGTATGAATATAATAATGGAACAGAGCAAATAGAACGTGTCAACATCAGCTATTATACATCTTGGATAGACGGCATGTATATTTTCGAAAGCCAAAGACTCGACGCTGTACTATTACGCTTATCCCGATATTATGGAGTAGAAATTACTAGCAGTAAAGATGTCGCAGATTTAAAATGTTCCGGAAAAATGGATTTGAAAGATAATCTGGAGGATGTACTAAAAGGGCTATCATTCTCATTTCCGATAAAGGTTCAAAAAGAAAACGATAAATACAATATAGAAAAAATCAATTAATGTTTAACCTTAAAATGAATAACAACTAAATTATCAAATTATGCCTATGAGAAAAACCTAAATTATATTGAAAAAGAGAAATCGGATGCCATCGCCAAATACCATCCGATCCTCGATATAACCAGTTAAAATTGTCAAATGTTTAACAATCAAACTCTCACAAATATATGATAAATTTCAATAGATTTAGCTTAAAAAATGCTAATACTAGATTGACACTTAAGATTATGAAAATAATGACTTTTTTCTTAATCTTGGGGATGGGTGTCGGCTATGCTAACAACTCATACTCTCAAGCCACAAAGCTTAACCTTGACCTAAAAAACAAAACTATAAAAGAAGTTTTCGCTGAAATTGAAAAAAATAGTGAATATATCTTTTTATACCATGACGAGAATCTGGATACAAACAAAAAAGTATCAGTATCTAGTCATGGGCAAACAATAGACAAAGTTCTGGATCAAATATTCCATGGAACAAATAATACATACTTTATTTCTGATAGACAAGTTTATATATCCAAAACTAAAGAAATAGAAAAACCTAAAGTAAAAGAACAACCTCAACCTGACCAAAACCCTGATAGAATACTCATTATCGGGGTTGTCACTGATAATACAGGAGAGCCTTTAATTGGAGTCACAGTCAAACCAAAGAAAGGTGTAGGTGCTGTTACTGGTCTTGACGGCGATTTCTCTATTTATGTTACAGACATAAACGAGACATTGACTTTTACCTATGTAGGTATGGAAACTAAAGATGTAAAACTTAAATCCGGAACAACTAAGTACAAGGTTGTATTAGAATCTGCCAGTACCGAATTAGAATCAGTTGTTGTTGAAGCTGGTATCCTTCAACGTAATAAATTAGGTTTTACCGGATCATATTCAACGGTAACTGCCGATGAGCTGAAATCTGTAGGTAATATAAATGTTCTTCAAACTTTGAAAAGTTTAGATCCGGCTTTTGTTATTACTGATAATAACATTATGGGATCAGACCCGAATACAAAGGCTACGGTTACCATGCGTGGAGGCTCTACAATGAGCTTTAAAACTGAATTGGATGATAATACATCGAATCCCAATGAGCCACTATTCATTCTTGACGGATTCGAGACTGATATTCAGACTATTAATGACTTGGACATAAACCGAATTGAATCCATCACATTATTGAAAGATGCCGGATCAACTGCGATTTATGGATCGAAAGGTGCCAATGGCGTAGTTGTTGTAGAAACAAAAAAGCCAAAGTCGGGAGAAGTAATAATCTCCTATAATGGCGATTTTCAGATAGCAGCAGCAGACTTGAGCCAATACAGAATGATGAATGCAAAAGAAAAACTACAATTTGAAGTACTTGCTGGTAGATATAAGGATATAACTCATCCTGCAAACAATCAATCAAATATAGATAAATATAATAATGCCTTAAAGCGGGTAGCCGAAGGAGCTGACACAGACTGGCTACATGTTCCTCTGAGAACAGCCTTTACTCAAGCTCACTCATTACAAGTATCGGGAGGAAATAAAGATTTTCTTTATCAGATTGGAGCAAACTACAGAAACACAGAAGGTGTAATGAAAGATTCTAAACGTGAAACTTTTGGAGGTAACGCGCGCATAACCTATCGTAATGCTGAAAAGAAAATAAATATATCGAACAACGTTTCTATTTTAGTAGTCAATGGTCACAATGGTGCTTGGGGCAAGTTTTCTGATTATGTAAATGCTAATCCATATTACAGAAAGAAAAATCCCGATGGTTCTATTCCCGATATGTTAGATAAGGGATACTTCGTTTCGGACAAAGCCGGGGAAGCTACAATAGATGAAGAAGCACCAAATCCATACTACAATGGACAGCTAAATTCATATTCAGACGACAATAGTTTACAAGTTGTTAATAATACATCTTTCGACTGGTTTATTAACGACGGTCTTCGCTGGCAGGCTTCATTAAGTATCAATTCTACTAAAGCCGATAATGAATCATTTATAGATCCACGTCACACCAGTTTCAGAAAACTGGATTATTCTTTGCAAGGTACCTATTCGGGTGGTAGTAGCAATTCATGGGGATATAATGCAAATACATCATTAACTTTCAGCCATTCACTGAACGACGCACATAATATAACATTAATTGGTCGTGCTGCAGTGAGCGAAAAAGACAACGATAGCAAAGGCTTTTCGGCTGTAGGTTTCCCTAAAGGTGTAGATGGAATTCCTAGTTTCGCCCTTGGCTATACTAAAGACTCAAACCCATCTTACAGTCAAAGTACCTCACGTATGGCAAGTTTCTTGCTTGGAGCTTATTATAATTATAAGTGGCGTTATGTATTCGATTTTAACTACAACCTGGATGGATCATCTACTTTTGGGTCAAATAAACAATTTCAGGATTTCTGGAATGTTGGTGCAGCATGGAATGTCCATAAAGAAGACTTTGCCCAGGATATGAAAAATGGTTTGCTGGAAGAACTAAAATTGAGAGCATCTTATGGTATCAATGGTAACCAAAATGTATCGAATGTAAGCGAAAGTGTTTATAAATATTATACAGGTAGCAACCTTTTCGGACTTAGTTCGTACATGAACGAATATGCTAACCGCAATCTTGAATGGCAAGTGGTGAAGAAACTTGCGGCAGGAATAGATCTGGGAATGCTGAATAGACGTCTAAGGGCAACATTTGATATATATAACACTAAAACAGACCCGATGGTTGTACCTTACACTATGCGCCCATCAAGTGGACTTTCTACCCTTAATATGAATATGGGGCATCTTACCACCAAAGGGGTTGAATTTACTGTGGCCTACTATGTTATCAAAGATGTAAAAAATGATATATCATTAAATGTAAGATTGACAGGTGGTCATTCAGACTCAGAATATGGAGGATTTGGCAATAAATTAAAGGAATTGAACGATCTATACAGAGCCGGAGATGAATCTAACCGGGAAAAAAATCAAAGTTTAAATTCCCTTATCAGATATGAAGATGGAAATAGTCCGAATACTCTTTGGGCTGTAAAATCGTTGGGTATAGACCCAGCTACAGGAAAAGAAGTTTTCTTAACTAAAAATGGTATACCAACATTTAGCTATAATTCTGACGATCGTGTTCCTATAGGAAACTCTAATCCTGATATCGAAGGAGTATTTAGCTTCGACTTCAGATATAAGAGACTAACTACCAGCATGTTCTTCCGTTACAAATTGGGAGCTTATGCCATAAACAGAGCCCTATACAACAAAGTTGAGAACATTGGTAAGGGTGACCTTATTTACAATCAGGACAAACGTGCCTTATACGATCGTTGGAAACAAGCAGGTGATGTTTCTCGGTTTAGTAATATCAATGTTGATCACTTCTCCAGCACTCCTGTTTCTTCACGTTTTATCCAAAAAAATGATGAGTTCAAAGGAGAGAGTTTCAGAATAGCATGGGATGTTTCGAGAGATAAATGGATTAAAAAATTCGCATTACAATCTTTGCAATTTTATGCAACTATGAATGACTTATTCGTAATCGGTACCATGAAACAAGAACGGAGCTTTGATTATCCATTCCAACGTACTGTATCTTTAGGTTTAAGCGCTACTTTCTAATTAATTTATTAAAAAAAATGACAATGAAAAAAACTCGATTATATATAGTTTTATCTATTCTGTTGGGCTTTACATTCACCGCTTGTAGTGACTGGTTGGATGTGCAACCTGTAGATAAAACAACAGAACAACAACAATATTCTAGCGAAGAGGGAATTCTTGGTGTACAGAATGGGTTATATCAGGAAATGGCATCCACAACTCTGTATGGTGGGCATATGTCACAATTAGCAATAGATGCGTTAGCAAACAGATATTGCTACTACAATGGTGCATCAATAAATACCCAAATAACGATAGAAGCACTCGCCAAATATAAACATACACAGGAAGAGTCTAAAAAAATCTTCTCATCCATTTGGTCTAATAGTTACAAACTGATATTCAGGGTGAACAACTATATAAGTAATGTTGAAAAATCCTCTGCTTCCATGTCTCAGGAAAAAAAAGACCTTCTTCTGGGTGAAGGATATGCTCTCCGGGCTTATCTACATTTCGATTTATTCCGGATGTTTGGCCCTATATATTCATCAGCCACATTAAATGATGAATCGATACCATACAACGATATAGATCCTCTAGATGGGGATTATACAGAGGAGTCTATTACTCTGAATAATCAGAAAGCAGAAAATTTCATAAAAAAAGTTTTAGCTGATATAGAAATGGCAAAAAGCCTTATGGCAAAAACAGATCCTATCGTAGATGATTATTCTACAGCTAACAATATAGTATCTGTTAACGATCAAGACCCTCATTATACAAATAGAGTAAGACGTTTCAATTATTTTGCTGTCCGTGCCCTTGAGGCCAGAGTTCGTCACTATATAGATGACCAGCAGGCTGCTGTCATTGCACAGGAAATACTAGACTTGGAAGGTAAAGGAAGTGCAACAGATAAATCTAAACTATTTGCATGGCATACAGATATAAAAGGTATAGGGGGTTATGAGGATTATGTATTTACATCAGAAGTAATTTTTGGTTTACCTAATATTAAATTTTATGTAAACGGAGATACTAATTTTGCTAATACTGATGGTGTAACTAAAGGATATTTCGAAGCAAATACATTCCGCGATCTGATGTTTAATTTGGACGGAGATATTCGAAAAAGCCTTTCCCAAAATACGGGAAAAGAAGTTGCCGCCAACTTTCATCCTTCTGATAATGTAACAGCTGCATTTTTCAACAAAAGATATAGTGTAGCTCCTAATACTACAGGAACCAGATTTTATTTTCAACCATTGATTCGTATTTCGGAAATGTATTATATTGTTGCAGAATCTAAAGTAAGATCCGCAAATGGTGATTTTACTGAAGCTGTAGACTATATTAATCATTTTCTGAATAAAATCCGTAAAGTCAATTCTGACTTTTGTTTAGGTGGAATAAGTAGTCCCGATCTTAAGAATACTGAAATTGCGACCAAACTAAATGAAGAACTTCTCCTCAACTTTATAACGAAGGAATATTATAGGGAATTTGGTTACGAAGGGCAGGTCTTCTTCCTGTTAAAAAGAATGCAAAGTAAATCGACTACTCCTATAAATATGGTTAAAGCAAACACAGGAAAATTTGAAGCTTTACCTGGTACCCCCCAAGAAGTATTTGTGATTCCAATGCCTGATTCAGAAACCGATATTTAAAAATTGAAACAATATGAAAAAATATATATTTTTATTAGCTATCCTGACTAGTCTTATTTTTTTCGTTTCCTGCGAAGAAGATAAGTTGGATACTTATTCTGTCGAAAATAATGTCTATTTCATACATGCTAACGATTCCATTGTTATAAATCTTAAAGGAATGGAAAGTGGTAATTTTGTTTATAAAACAGATTCTATCTTCCGGATACCTGTCAGGATAATGGGTAAGGTTTCGGATGTAGATCGTAATATATCTGCCAAAGCCACTACGAAAGACGATGTAAAAAACCTGGATAGCATACTAATGAATTGCCCTCAAGCGATATACAATACCGATTTTGAGATATTGCCAAGTGTAATTCCTGCAAACAAAGAGACGGGGTACCTGAATGTGAAAATGAAAAACTCCGATAAGCTAAAAGAAACAGGAGATACTATTGCTGCTGTCATTACCCTGATTGCAAATGATGATCTGAAAGTTAACTATTCGTCAGAAGAAGCATTAAAAGGGAAAAAGAGTAGCCTTATTTTCCGGTTGTTTTTCTATTCCAATATAGCAGAAGCACCTCGTCTATGGGCTCTATCTTCCAAATTTGTAACATCTGGTGTTTCTGTCTATTGGGGAAATTATACACCTGAAAAATTTGCATTAATTGTTAAAGCCTGTAGCCTCGACCCTGAAATCTTTGAATTTACAGACGAAGAATATAAGACAATTAATAATATAACCACAGCCTCTATCAATATAACATCAGGAGGAATTAGTAACGTTTGGAATGATAGATTTGCTTCTTTTGATGTACTTTCAGGTTGGAGAAGACAAATTGAAAAATTTATGGTAATGTATCCTGAAGAATGGGATAACTTCCCTGATGGAAAGATTGTTTGGAATACAGATCCACGATTCGCTGGTATATCTTGGGGCACATGGACTAAACCATAATAAGTTACAATATTAAAATAAGTATTCTATGAAAAAAATAAATATATTTCTATTGCTAAATATACTATTTCTTGGTTATTTTTTATCTTCTTGTAACGATGATAAGGGTAACTATGACTATGTAGATGTTACCGATGTAATAGATGCTTCAAACATCTTTACAAATGGAAAGACTGATTATGATGTTGAGCCCGGGCAATTTCTGGAAATAAAACCAATATTAAATGTTGAAGAAGGAGTTCGTGACGATGAGTTTACCTTTAAATGGTATGGCTATCCATATAACAGTAATAAAGATAAAAAAGGCATTCTATTAAGTGAAGGTAAAGATTTGTCGTTTCAGATGCAAAGGACAGATGAATTTGACTGGACAACACCCGGAAAGTATACTATCGTTTGCGAGGTTACGAATAAGAAATCTGGAGTATCGCGATACTTCAAAGCAAATATTAATGTAAACAATCTAGCCAGATATGGATATATGATACTTACAAAAAGACCGAACAATACTTTTGATATAGATGTATTGGCGAGAACGGGAACAGGTGTTCGATCTTATCCTTACACAAACGAATATACTTTCGATTCTTTATATCTGAACGTTTTCAGCAATTTAGGTGGTGATATAGACCTTACAGCCACACCTGTAGGACTGGCTACATTTCCAGACTTCTTTTCACCTAAATTAGCAACGAATGCCACTGTTGGAAATGCTGATGCCAGATATTCTGTTTGTCTGATCACCGATAAAAAAACATATCGTCTCAATCCTGTTAATTATGCATACGACGACCAGGAGTTTAACATACACAATCTTTTTGAAAAATGGTCGCCTCTTGCTGGTAATACTTCATTAAAGGTTGACAAAATAGAAGCTCGTGCATATGGAGCGGTTGGCTTTAACAGTTTACCTGGAGCAAGTATGAACCTTGCAGTAACAGGCAATCAGATGAAAGCCTATTACAGGATCAATAATAACTGGTATTTCTACAATACACATGATTATTGGTATCTTATGGATGAACCAATAAACAGAATAAAAGATGATAAAGGAAATATAACAGTATATAATTCAGCCCCACATGTACTTATAAATATGACTAATAATAATGCTTTATTATTCAATAACGATTCTAAGAAGTTTATGATTCAGCCATTCAGTAATACGAACCCGGATGAAATAACCTTTACTACCGAGTTGGGAAATGAGACTGTTCAAGAAAAAATGTTATTTGCTGATAAAGAACCATCTGATCCTAGTACAGAGTTAGTATATATGACTGAGTGGTGGGAAAGATCTGCTAATATTTACGGAATAGCTATAACAAAAGGTTCTAATTCGGACCAGTACAGACTAGCAACATTCAGATCAACCAAAGCGGCAAAAGGTCCGGAAGCTAATGATACTTTCAAAAGAGTATATCTTCCAGCCGAACTAAAAAATGTGAAATATTGGATAAGAAGGCAAAATCGTTTATTTTGTGTAACAACTAATAATAGAATATATTCTATAGCCTTAAATGATCTCCCTGCCGAATTTGATAATACCGGTAAATCTTTAGATGTTGAGGTTCCCGGCAAAGATGCCAGTTACTGGGCTGGTAGATTTACCGATGTAACAAGCGATCTTATCACTGATTCGTATACTCAGATATCATGTTTCAAAAACGTAGACGATGGACGGAATAAAGCTCATTGGACATATCAGTGTGCAGGTAGTGCAGGCGTATCCGGACCGACTGTAGCCTTACAAGGCGCTTACTCTGGAAGTATTGCTTTGGCTACTTACGATCCTGCTAAACCCGAAGGAAAGAATGGTAAAATTACATTCCTGGAATTTAATTCAACCGAAAACAGACTTGTACCTTCAAAGGTTTTCCAGAAATTGGTGGGTAAAGATAAGGTGCCAATTGATAATCCGGTTTGGACAGGTATGGGCGAAATTGTAGATATTGTATATAAAATAAAATAATATCAGATAATTCAGATTCTCTCTGTAGACCAGATTGCTTTTCAGAGAGAATCTTTAATCAAAATAATATGAAAAAAATATCATTGATATTACTATTTTCTATTCTATGTTCTTCTGGTTTATTTGCACAAAGTGCAATTGTAGTGAATGGTATATGGGAAGGGCCTAAACCAGAAAATGCAAAGCTTTTCAAGATAGTAAATAGTAATCTGCATGAATTAGCGTCAGCTAAAATTGGTGCAGAAGGGCAATTCTTATTGGCTTCTTCGTTAGAAAAAGAGGGCTATTATACTATAGGCATGTCCGCAACTTCTCCACGCTATAGATATACATTCTATCTGAAGCCGGGAGATCAACTTAATGTAAAAATAGCCAATGGCACTTATGAACTTTTTGGAGAAAACACTCCTGAAAACATTGAGATGGCTAAATGGCATGATTTCATTCAACCCCTTGAAAACAAAGTCAATAATTACACAGAGAAAGGAAGTACTTATGTAGACTTCTTTCCACTATTAGAAGAAAAAGAGGGTGAACTGAAGACATATTCAGAAGCGAATACTGCGAATGTAATATTCAATGAAAGCTTTGTAGATTATAAGAAGTTCGACTTTATGGATCAGGCTATTTCGTTTCTTTTCACCCCTCGAAGAGCACACCCTCAAGGAGAAGATTTTCCAGATTTTTATAGAAATATTGATATTGAAGGGTTAACTAAAAATTCTGCTATATTAAATTACCCTGGCGGACTCCATCTTTTGATGAACTGCTGTATGACATCAGTTAATCAAAGTGGATCGATGACCCAAGAGGAAAAGAGCAAGGCGTTTGGTAATCCAGCTGCAATAATATTAGGTAAACCCCTTTCTGATAGAATAATAGAACCAACTATAAAAGGTGAATTGGCAATAATGTTAGTAAGAAATAATAAAACACTTGCCGGTTTTGAAGAATTTGAAGGAAAATACAAAGACCTTTTAGTCAATGATGATCAGAAAAAACGTTGGGAAGGAGTTCGCACTTCATTGGAAAAAAATGCAACTAAGACACCAGCGATAGATTTTAAATTTCCTGATAGAAATGGAAAAGAGATCTCATTGTCTGACTTTAAGGGCAAAGTTGTTTATGTTGATGTATGGGCAACCTGGTGCGGCCCTTGTAAAAAGGAGTTTCCTCTCTTAAAAAAATTAGAAGAGGAATATCATGCCAACAAAGATATGGTATTTATTGGCGTATCAGTTGATGTAGATAAAGATAAGCAGAAATGGTTAAACTTTTTAGACAAAGAACAATTACCAGGAATTCAATTATTCGGAGGAGATCCTTCAAAAGAATCGTTAGGAAAACCGTATAATATTAAAGGAATTCCACGCTTTATACTTGTTGGTAAGGATGGTAACCTAATATTAGCCGATGCTCCTAAACCATCATCACCAGAAATAAAAGCAATATTGGACGATGCTCTAAAAAAATAAATATAGATTAACATCTCCCTTTTTTTAATACACACCCGAAAGGAAGGTACTAGATCAATATTATCTTGTATCTTCCTTTTTCTTTTTATACTTTTACGAAAAAAATTGACATGAAAATCACAACATTTTTAATGGTTATAGCATTATATGCATTTCCTAATATTCTTTGCGGACAAATTTCCGAAGATAGTATAAAATCAACATTAAACACCTTTAATCAAGGTTTAAAAGAAAAAAACACAGAACTAGTTCAAAACAGTTTTGCCCCTAATTTTTCATTAAGTACAAGTTCCTGGCCTAATGCAAAAAGCCTGTTAGATATAATAATGAAGAACGTTAATTTCGAATCGATCTCGTATTGCTCTATAGAAAAACAAGATGAAAATATAACTCTAGTGAAAACTAAGTTTATTCTACAAGATAAAAAAGAACATGAAAGTTTAATAGCATTCAACTCCGACAACAAGATTCTATATGTTGATTATTTCGACCGCTTATTCGGACAGAGTAGGTATAGAGAATCCCGTCTTGCCGGAGTTCTACCCTTCACACAAGACGAAGAATCTATCATATTAAAAATAAAACTGAATGACAGCAATCGGGTTCTATCTTTTCTATTAGACACAGGTGCCGATGGAATGGCTATTAGAAAAGCTCTTGCTGACTCTCTAAACCTAAATATCAGCCATACACAAAATGCCAATATAGTAGGCGGTCAAACACAAGTAACCATATCCTCCGGAAATACAGTGCATTTATCAGATTCCTTAACATTAAAAAATCAGAATATGGCAATCTTCGAAAAGGTACGTAGCAACTGTGATGGTATAATTGGATTGAATTTAGTTAAACAATATATAACCAATATTGATTTTGATAAACAACAAATATCCTTTTATACATTCGGCAATTATAAATATCAGGATGAAGGAAAAACGATCTCTGTCAGCATGCCTTACAATCTGATTTTAATTCCAGGCAATCTAAATCTTACAGGCAAAAAAACTGTTACAGGAAACTTCTTGATGGATACCGGAGCTAATTATCATCTGATAGGCTTCTCTCGTTTTGTAAGAAAAAACAGGCTTCTCCTTAGTGGATTTAAGCCTGAGTCAGAAGGATCTACTGTCAGTTTAGGTCATGCAACCCCTGTCTTTAATGGAAAAGCACACGAATTTGCAATTGGAGATGCAATTGTTTTAAATGATATGCCTATTACTCTCCAAGCTTCTGGTTCCAGCGAATCTACAAGAAAAGATATCCCCGATGGCTCTATTGGAATACAACTCTTTAGTAAGTATAACTTTACCATTGACCTTCTGAGGAAAGAGATTCACTTAGCTCCTCGTAAATAATATACTTGAACATAAAAACAATTCCCCTCGCATTTTATATTGCAAGGGGAATTTCCTTTAATCTAACCCTAATTTACTTGCTGTTTACCTCATTTGAGAATGAGTATGGAAAATCACTACTATTAATTCCTCTTACTTTATTTGGCTCTGAAACCATCTTGTAATTTATCTTGGCTCCTCTCATTAGCGCATCGTGAGTAATATAATTCTTCGTATGGTTTTTACCATTCAAAGTCATTGATGACACATATCTATTAGCTTTATTATTATTCTCTGCTTTAATTACAACCTGCTTACCATTATTTAAATTAAGCGTAACACTCTTGAATAATGGTGAACCTAAGATATATTCATCAGTTCCCGGACATACAGGATAGAATCCTAATGCAGAGAATACATACCATGCCGAAGTTTGCCCGTT
>USOX01000010.1 GCA_900556485.1 uncultured Dysgonomonas sp. | reverse complement strand
GAGCGAAAGACGGGATTCGAACCCGCGACCCCGACCTTGGCAAGGTCGTGCTCTACCAACTGAGCTACTTTCGCAAATTTGCTTTTTAGAAAACTTTTATCCCAACACTTTGGAAGCTTTTCCCGTTTTGCGAGTGCAAATGTAAAAAATGTTTTTGCTATTCACAAGGTTTAAGCCATTAATTTTTGCGCTGAACGTAAAAAACTCCATTTGTACTGGCTTTTGCCCAATAAACCTGCAAAGGATTGTCTGATGGCCCCGATTTTACATTACCTAACCCGGAATATAAGTCAAATACACTCCCACATTTACTGCAACTTGCTGTACCATCATCACTCGAAGGAGTAACCTTTACATTCTTCTGCGCTTCGTATGGACAACACAGATCATAAGCAAACAGATTCGGATTATTCATCTCACTACGAGGATCACAAACAATAATGAGCCCGGAATAACCTACGTATTCATTATCCAACCGAGGTGTTTCAAATATCTTAATATTCCCTGGAGTTTTCAAAGCAGCATCAAATCCACTGATATTGACTTTAAAATGAACAGGGTAAGCAGGTATTACATTCTTCTCTTCCTCTTTACCACAAGAAGATAGAATTAAACCCATAATACAGATCACGAACAATATCTTTTTCATTTCTCAGTAACAATAGTATATCACATTATTAACGCAATGACAATCTTCATATTATCTCTTTATCATTTTTTAAAGCTTGCAAATTTCGCTTCAATCCGCTATATTTTGCCCTCTTCACTGCCGAACCTCTGAATATATCCCGATACTCTTCCTCTGTCAATTCCTCCATGCGATTATAACTGAGGTCTAAGAATGCTTGTTTAGGGCTAAATTCAGAAGTCTTATGAGATTTAGAATATCTATTCCATGGACAAACCTGCTGGCAAATATCGCATCCATAAATACAATTATTGAGCAAAGGTTTTATCCTCTCATCTATCTTCCCTTTGTTTTCTATAGTCTGATAAGATATACACTTATTTGCATCAATTACAGAAGGACTGACAATAGCCCCGGTAGGGCATGCATCTATACAGCGCCTACAATTGCCACACGACAAATTGATTGGCACATCGTAATCCAGTTCCTTGTCAACAATAAGCTCTCCTAAAAAAAAGTAAGACCCCTTCTTTGGCTGAATTAACAAAGAATTTTTCCCAATAAATCCCAATCCGGCCTTTGCTGCCCAATATCGTTCCAAGACAGGAGCCGTATCAACAAAACAACCTCCTTCAATATCTTGATCTGTCTCTTTTATATAATCAAACAGTTTCCTGAGTTTATCCTTTACAACATCATGATAATCCTTCCCATATGCATAATATGCAAACTGAGGATGATCTTCTGGCTGTTTCTCTTTTGGATAATAATTCAATGCTACACAAATGATAGATCGTGCATTTTCGACCAATAAAGTCGGATCGCAACGTTTGTCTATATTGCGTGTCATATAATCCATCCCGGCAAAATAAGCCTTGTCAATCCAGTTTTTCACATGCTGCTGCTCTACCTCTTCAATCGGTTCAGCCTTACAAATACCGCATGCATCAAACCCCAGACTGTAAGCATATTCTTTTATTTGCTGAGATGTAATCAATATCGCTACTTATTTTTGATACTTATTTACTCTTGACACCCCATACGATTCATACGCAGAAGGATCAACATATATTTCTTCTTTTGTATTCTTATTCCTGAAAATCACAAAATCATGGTCTTTATACCAGCCCTCTTTAGCTCCTTTGGTTTTATTGCTACCAAACCTATACAGTTTACCTTTTTTAGGCTTAGCCTCCCATTCTTTGCTCATCTCGAATCTCTTCAACAGGTAATTACCAACCGAAGCCGTAAATGCAGCATAGCCTATATAATTCGCATTCTTTATTATAAACACTTCATGAGGATCATTAGTTTCTGCTTCTGCAAAGTAATCCAATGTATTAGCTGTTATATCCAACGATAAGTCCACAATCATATCTATATCAATATTTGCATCCAACGATTCATCGTTTGGCAATTGTTCATGAATATAGTTGAGTATACCTTTATCCTTCAATTCATAATTTTTACGGTTACCACCATCTTCATATTTGACTACCGTCTTATATATATTTCCTCTCATGGCAAACAATACAGCCAGAATAAGTACAACAACAATAGCCAGCCTGATTATAGTTTCTTTTTTCATATTGTGTAGGTTATATTAGTTATTCTAAAAAGTGACAATCGTAACACTTTTAATCATTATTTTCTTGTATATTTTTTCTAACGATATCTAAAATCGTACTATGACAGAAAAATGTTTTTTTTGTATCATGCATATCATAGCATATATTTTCGAGTACAATTGCACTTGTCTTAGTCTCAGGAAAATAAAAACTCATAGAAGCAAAACCGGGAGCATAGCCAGTCTGTCCCCACTGCCGGATATTTTGTTTATCATCCACAGTTATACCATATCCATATTCTGTTATACCAAATATAGGATGGTTACGGATTGCATTTTTCTGCTTAGTCGTAAGCATTTCAAATGTTTCATCCTTCAATAATTTACCTCCATAGAAATTATTATTCCACAACAATAAATCTTTAGCCGTAGAAATAAAAGCTCCTGCTGCCGGATATTGCCGCAAACTTTCGCTAGAAGCTACTAGTTCTCCATTATCTTCTTCCTGATATCCTTTTACTAACCTTTTATATTCCTTTATATCCGGATGAAATGTATTTTCCATTCCGCATAGAGAGAATAACTCCGAAGAAAGCTGAGCAAACGATTTTCCCGATGTTTTTTCTGCAACCTTAGCTAGCAAATCATATCCTATCTGAGAATAATCATACTGCGTACCTGCCTCAAAAAGGGTTGGTTTGTCTAATGCTACGATTCCATGAGTATGAGTAAGCAAATGATGAACATTTATTGTATCAGCCCATTTCTCTTTCAGTTCAGGCAGATAGTGACGAATAGGTACCGACAGATCAATATTTCCTTTATCGTACTCCTGTAAAACAACAACTGCAGTAAATTGCTTACTAATCGATCCTATTACAAACTGATCATCTATATCCAGTGGAATCTTCTTTTCCATATCCGAATAGCCTGTAACCTTCAAATATTGAATGGTATCATTCCTATCAATCAGAACAATTCCACTAAAAGGCTTTTGCTCATTAAAAGATAGTAATGAATCCACACGTTTTGCCAACACTGATTCCGTATGAGATTTACTCCCACAAGAAAAGAATCCAAATAGTATAAATACTGGTAAGATAAATAAAATAGTAGCCGTTAGTTTATTATTCATTTCGTGTAAGTTATATTCAAAAAGTGACAAAAGTGACACCTTTTCATTCATTTTTCAATGTAACCTTTTCCCTTCTTCCAACTAGTAAAGCAGTATACTTAAAACTAGTACACTTTAATACTAAAATACATAGATAAATTACTTCCCCAAAAGTCCTTTGGTCACATACCATCTAAACTGCAACAACTTCCAGCCTTTAGATGGAGAAAAAGAAAAAAGATAAAAACCAAAAAGAATAAAAGAAGCAACCCATTTTTTTAACTCCGAGAATACCCGGTTTTTATAGGCTTTAGAAGAAACTCCCTTCGTTCGTATTCTTTCGCTTTTCCCTATCGAGTAGGTCAATTCTATAAAATGCGCCTCTGTTAATTTCTTTTCAGGAATATAGTGATGAATCCCCATTTCCGGAAGGTAATAAAAAAGTTCATTTCCTTTGGTCAGTCGATCATAAAGGTCTTTTTCTTCAGCACCTATAAGTCCAGTTCCTTTCCTCCCCAATTCCACATTAAACAGCCCGTATTTTTCAAAGACCTGTTTTCTGAAAGCAGAATTTCCCCCTCCGGGATATTTCCCATTTTTGAAAAGTTTCTCTTTATCACCTTCATATAAGGCTCCTCCTATCAGCTGCTCTGTGTAATGAGACAGCCATTTAGGCTTTTCTACTTCATATACCGGAACTATAGGTCCACCACATGCACTAACCTCAGGATGTTTCTCAAAGAAAGAGTCAATAGCCGGAAGATAGTTCTCAAACACGGTAGCATCATCATCTACAAAAACAAGAATGTCTCCCCTACTCTCCTTCACACCTCTGTTTCTGGCATATGAGAGTCCCTGATTAGTCTCTATATAATATTGAAAATCAACATCAGGAAAATCCTTCTGAAATTGCTGGCATATCTCCTCTGTACTATCTGTACTATTATTATTTACCAAAACTATCTCATATTCCTCATAAGAGACTTTCTGGTCCGCAATGCTTTTTAAAGCATTATAAATATATTTTTCCCTATTATATGTACAGAAAATAACAGAAAACCTCATTTTCCTATTTTTGTTTATCTATCTTATCAATTAAATACAGTGCTATCTCCCGAACTTTCTCGTCAGATGAATCAATATATTTTTCAATTTGATTTTTATGCTCTTCGAACAGGTCTAGGCAAAGGCAACAGCAATTAAACCAGTCCTGTTCCGAATACTCATATTTTTCCCAAGCCATTTCATCTTCTTCCTCATCTATAAAATCATCCCACAACAAGTCCGTATTCAGAAGGTCATCCACTCTATTTAATGTCTGGCTCATCCCATTTTTATACTCATCATAGTACTGAAAAGATGCATTCCAAACAATTTTGAATATACAAAACAGATGCCAACGATTTACATCTGGTGCATCAATTAATTTCAGTAATACACGCAACATAAAAGGAGTTGCGGGCCAGATCGTTCTATATTATTCTTAATCTTCTTAAAAGCTTCCTCATCACCCGATAGAAACTGTTCTACTTGTTCCGGAAAATCAGAAGCACGCCCATAAGCATGAGTAATATTATCCCAGGGCACATTTTCGAACAATGGGATCAAACCTTCCTTTCTCATACCGTTTTTATCTTATCATCTTTTCTTCTCACAAAGAAAGACACTATCATACCAAGCAATAATAATATAACAATAGAAGAAGACGCCACAGTCAGCACTTTACTTATTTCATAACCTTTCGGTTTAAACTCAAAAACAATTTCATGCTCTCCGGCTGGCACCCTCAAAGCTCTTAATGTCCAATCAGCTCTAAAGTGAGGCACTTCGTTGCCATCAATATAGGCATACCATCCATCCGAAAAATAATTCTCGGATAGGATAGCTAACTGTTCACTATTTACTTTTGCTTTATATGTCAACTTATTAGGCTTATATTCTGTAAGTGTAATTGTAGCTGTAGAATCCGGCACAATATTCAGCCCATTAAGCTCGCTTTCGAAACGCTTATCTACAATCGCAGTTTTAGAAGGATTATATGCCTTATCTCCAATTGCAGCTATTTCCTCATCTGCATTATTCACATATTTGTATTCAGAAACAAACCATCCGTTACCCATCGCATTAGGGTTAACCAAAGGAGCTTGCTCCGGATGATAAATCACATACTTGGCATTCAGCATATTCAATGCTTTTGTAGATTGAAACGATGCTGTAATAGAATCTATATTTTGAGTCTCAAATGTTCCAATTATATGCTTTATCTCTCCCTCCAACTGATACTCTATCAATTCCTGATAGCGTTTTAATTTAGCAGCATGATAACCGCCAATCGATTTATGCCAATACGATGTTTGCGAATCATTAAACGGATTATTCAGATTCAGTACCCTATACGAAGGATGCTTATCTTGAAGAATAGCCTTATCCACCGGAGACTGAGCAAAAGTCTCTGTCTTATATCGGCTTTTATTCACAAAATTGGAGTTATTCAGATAGCGTTTATCCACACCCCAAAGGTCTACAAGAACCAACACAGCTAATATTGATACCACTGTTATTGGCATCTGTTTATTACCCTCTTTCATTTTAAGAGTGGCAAACAAGGCAGCTCCGGCTAATAGTATAAATATTAAAGAACGGCCAGCATCTGCTGACATCATGCTACTTCTATCCGCTAACAATGCATTATAGTACCATTCCGGCAATTGCGAACGCCATGCTTCATCTGCTACAGAAGTAAAGTTGAAGAAAAGTCCGGGTGCTATCCAAAGTAAAAGACAGAAACCACCAACTACACCCGCTGATATATAAAGCGCCTTAGTCAAATCCTTTTTACTATATTCGCCTGAAAGGAACTCTTTCACGCCCCATACTGCAACTATAACCATCGCCAATGCAGGAACAACAAGAGCTGACGATACGGCTCTGAACTTACTATAAAGAGGAAAATGATAGAAGAACCAGTCATTAAACCATTCCAGATTTCGTCCCCATGCCAACAATATAAAGAATATAGTTCCGGCAAACAAAGCCCACTTAGCTTTACTCTGAATAACTATCATCCCCAAAACGAACAAGAAACAAATAATTGCGCCAAAATATACTGTACCTTGAGTAAACGGCTGATCTCCCCAGTAACGAGGTATTGTGCGCCCCACCTGATTAGCAAATTCGGCAGGTACTTCTCCTGATTGTACCTTCTGATTCAGTATTTTTATTGTCTCAGCATCTTTGTCGTATGGCTTAGTTAAACCGCCATATAAATTAGGAATAAGCAGTGTAAACGTCTCGGCTTTACCATAACTCCATGCAAAAACATAATCCTTATCCAAACCCGATGATTGCTTTTCGGTAGTAGACGGATTAGACAATTCCGATTTACCCCGTGTACTTTCCTTTGCCATTATCATATTCCCATATATATTGGTCATATTACACATAGCAGCTAATACTAGGGCGATAATCATTACACCACTTGCTTTCAGAAATGTTTTTATTTCCTTCTTACCAATTGTTTCTATAGCAAATCCGATAAACAGAATAGCGCAGAAAATACCTGTATAATATGTCATTTGCAAGTGATTATTCTTTATCTGCAAAGCTAACCCTAGTGCGACCAACAGTCCGGCTAACAAAATTTTCCGCTTATACAGCGCCATTATACCGGCAACTATCAGCGGCATATATACAAGAGTCCAGGCTTTAGTAACGTGCCCGGCTTCAAGAAGGACTATATTGTATGATGAAAAGGAATAGGCTACCGCTCCCAAAATAGATACAACCGGTCTGAATCCCATCACACAGAAAAGAATATATGCCATCAACATACCCGAAAACATAGGGCCTGCTGTTGTACCTCCCAATGCTTTCAGTGGAGCTTCCACATATTCTAGGATATTCACATTTCCCCATACCCCTATCTGATAAGAAGGCATACCCGAAAACATAGAACCAAGCCATGCCGAACTTTGCCCCTCATTTTCATAATAATCCTTCAATTCCTTCGATGTCCCTTGAAAATGCTGCACATCATTCTGTGGAAGCATCTTTCCATCCAAAACAGGACTGAAATATATAAATGTAATAGCTAAAAAGATAACAATTGCAACAATATGCGGAACTAACTTCTGTACAAAAGATTGTTTCTGGTCAATCATATTTTTTATTTTATTATTTTTTCTTTAGTATATATATCAGCGAACTACATTTCTTTTTATTGCATAACGACCTCAAAAAGAATATCCCTCCTTTAAATAATCCGACTAAACTGGCTAATGGAGTCCCTTTACTCTGTTCACTCAACATAGAGATATAAAATCCATCAAAATACATCGGCTTTACTGCGATCACTTCAAAGTGGTGTCTTTTTGCCAAATGCGTAAAATCGGACGGAGAAAAATGCCATAAATGACGGGGAACATCATATGCAGCCCAATGGTCTTTATAATGAACAGCATCAAAAGAATCCTTATTGGGTAGAGCTATGATCACAGTACCGCTATCTCTCAGAATAGCCTGCAATCGTTCCATTACCTTATTCAAATGTTCCAGATGTTCCAGCACATGCCACATCGTAACCACCTCCTTTACCTCACAAGGAATATCATACAAATATCTGGAATCCTGACAATCGATATCAAATTTTTGCTTTGCATATTTTCGTGCCGACTCAGATTTCTCTATACCAGTCACAAGCCATTTAAGGCTTTTCATTCTGTTCAGAAAATAGCCTGTCCCGGATCCTATATCAAGTAGCGTTCCTGTTTTTTGTGAGGCATAGCGAAGCACTATTTTCGACTTCGATTTCAACGAGTATTTCCTCACCCAGTGATATAATGTATTTATAATACCTTTATGCGTATCTGAGTGAGATACATAAGCAGGTACATCATAATATTTTCCTATTTCATTTTCTTCAGGAAAATCCTGAGTAAATGCAAAGCCACACGCTTCACATTTGCATATATCATATATTTCCTGTGTTGCCAGATAATCCTTACACTGTAATACCTGTTTAAGTTCTTTTCCGCCACACACAGGGCAAATAATAGTATGTATTTTCTTCATCAAATATGTATCTCGTATAAGTCACAAATGTACAAAATATTTTTTCACATTTCAGACATATAAATAAACTGACACTTAACCATTAATAATTTTATACATATACGATAAACATTTATCTTCGTTCAACTGTTAAAAGACCAACAACTATTAATCGAAAAAACAATTACAATTATGAAAAGAGATTTTAGCAAAGCGATTGAGAATCGCAGAACATACTACAGTATAAGTGACAAAAGTCCGATAACAGATAAAGAAATCCAAGGAATTATAGATCATGTGGTTTTGAATGTTCCTTCTGCATTCAATTCTCAGTCAACTCGTGCAGTCCTGTTACTGGGACATAATCACAAGATACTTTGGAACATTGTAAAAGACGAACTTAGAAGCAAAGTCCCAGCTGATGCTTTTGCCGCTACAGAAAAAAAGATAGATGGTTCTTTTGCTGCCGGTTATGGAACAATCTTATTTTATGAAGATATGAGTGTAGTCGAAGGACTCCAAAAAGCATTTCCTTCATATAGCGACAATTTTCCTATATGGTCGCAACAAACTTCCGGAATGCACCAGTTTGCAATCTGGACAATGCTTGAAGACGCCGGATTTGGAGCATCTCTTCAACACTACAACCCACTGATAGACCAAAAAGTTGCTGCAACTTGGAAAATCAATCCAAACTGGAAATTAATAGCACAGATGCCTTTTGGAACTCCGGTCGGTGAACCAGGTCCTAAAGAATATCAACCATTAGAAGAACGAATTCTGGTTTTTAAATAAAAACCTTTTATATATAAAAACAAAAGAGACGAATTATTAAATTCGTCTCTTTTTATATTTAATATTTACCAGATTAAATTTTATTTCTTTACCGAAAATTTAAAAATTGTCTCACTTTGATATTTTTCACCCGGACGAAGAGCCGCTGAAGGCCAATCAGCCTTATTAGGAGTATCCGGATACTTTTGAGTTTCCAGGCAAACAGCAGCACGATGCTGATTTACTTTTCCTTTTTTACCCTTATCATTTCCATCCATAAAGTTTCCTGCATAGAATTGTATTCCTGGCTCTGTTGTATATACATCAAGTACAATTCCCGATTTTGGAGATTCCAATGTTGCGCAAACCTTGCTTATATCACCACCTGTATTCAACACCCAGTTATGGTCATATCCTTTTCCGTTTTTCAATTGAACAAACTCAAAGTTATCTATTCTTGCACCAACTGCAGTAGGAGTACGGAAATCCATATCTGTACCTTCTACATCAAGAATTTCACCTGTTGTCATAAACGTAGAATCTACAGGTGTATATTTATCTGCATGAAGTGTTAATAACCAATCTGTATTTTTCACATCCGGATCACCATCCATATTGAAATATGTATGATTAGTCAGATTCACAATAGTTGGTTTATCTGTTTCCGCTTCATATTTAAGATCAATCGCATTATCATCTCTCAATGTATAAGTTATCTTAACCTTCAAGTTTCCGGGAAAACCTGCCTCTCCATCTTTCGACAGATAAGTCAGCTCCAAAATCTTGCTATCTACAAAATTTGCATCAAAAACCTGAGTATGGAATCCATTATCTCCTCCATGAAGTGTATGTCCAAAATTATTCTTCGGCAAGTCATATTTAACTCCATCCAGTTCGAATGTACCATTTCCAATTCTATTACCATAACGTCCGATAGCAGCGCCATAGTTATTTCCTTTTACATTTATATAATCTTGTATAGAGTCGAAGCCAATAACAACATCTTTTTTGTTTCCATCTTTATCCGGCACCAAAACCGATACAATACGTCCTCCATAGTTTGTTATACAAACTTCCATTCCTGCCTGATTAGTCAGAGTATAAAGGTCTGTTTTTTTACCATCAACTTCTGTTTCGAAGTTTTTCTTATCTAAACCCGATTCAGTTAATTTGCCTGTAGGAGTTTCGTTACATGCAACAAGCAAAAACGCTGCCGACAATGCAGCAATAATTGTTTTTTTCATAATAAGGTCATGTTTTATTTTAGAGAATTAGCTTTTACACCTTCATTGGTTATTACAACTTGCTTAATATGACCGTTTTCGTCAAAGAACATTTCTTCTATACATGTTTCTCTATGATCTCTGGCGGTATCATTAAGCGGTCTACGATGATATACTATATACCATTTGTCTGATATTGGTTCATGGATCACAGAATGGTGCCCCGCACTTGTTGCTACATTCGGATCTTGTTCTAAAATTTTGCCAATACGTTCAAATGGGCCGAATGGGCTATCAGCTATAGCATATGCCACACAATAATCCGGGCCTCCCCAGCCACCTTCCGACCACATAAAATAATATTTTCCATCGCGGATAAACATAAATGGTCCTTCAACATAATTTTCCGGTGTTACTTCCTTGAAAGTTGTACCATCTTCGAACGGAATAAATCCTGTAAAATCATCATTTAGTTTGGCTACATTACAATGTCTCCATCCACCATAATAAATATAATAGCTGCCATCTTTATCTTTAAACACATATTGATCAATAGGTTGAGCTCCATTATGAAACTTATCAATAAGTGGTTTTCCTAAATGATCTTTATATGGACCTCCCGGTTTATCAGACACTGCAACTCCAATACCTCCATATTCCTCATCATTTTGAATATCATTCCCTGCAAAAAACAAGAAATATTTACTATCCTTTTTCAGGATAGCAGGCGCCCACATTGCTTTATTTATCCACTTCACTGCCGCGGTGTCAATAACCTTTTCATGTTTTGTCCAATTAACAAGATCTGGAGAAGAAAATGCATCTAAAAATACTTGCTCCTCATAAAGTGCAGAATAGGTAGGGAAAATCCAATATTCATCATCGAATATTATGCCTTCTGGATCAGCATACCAACCTTTAAAAACCGGATTTCCTGATGTTTGTTCTTCACTTTCGGCTGTGCTTTTCTTCGACTGCGTACACGCTTGGGCAAAAAACAGACATGCTGCAATTAGCAAATAATAACTGTTTCTCATTATATTCATTGATTTTTATTAACCGGCATGTAAAAATAAAAATAATTTTAAAGCTTGTTCCTATTTTTCATGAATATTTTGCTATCTGCACTCCTTTGATCTGTTATTATTATTCATTTTAAAATGTTCATTTTTTATATTTTGATTTTTCTGGCTAAAAAACTATCTTTGTTTCCGGTTCGAAAAAAGTGTTAAGTCAAAACACACATGTAAGGGGAAACTAATTATAAATCCGTTTAGAAATGAATTCTATATACACATTTAACGAGGTTCTCGAAATTGTTAATACCAATATAAACAAAATAGAATATAAAGAGACTCCTTTATCTTTATTCGAACCCATTTCGTACATCCTTTCACTTGGAGGAAAGAGGGTTCGCCCGGCATTATCTCTTATGTCATACAATTTATACGAAGAAGATGTATCGAAAGTTATGCCTATAGCATTGGGAATAGAAATATTTCACAATTTTACACTTTTACACGATGACTTAATGGATAGAGCTGATATGCGAAGGGGTAAACCCACAGTGCATATCAAGTGGAACGACAATACCGCTGTTCTATCCGGAGATGCTATGCTTATAGAGGCTTATAAAGAAATAGCAAAAATAGAGCCTCAATATTTAAAACCTGTATTAGACCTATTTTCACAAACAGCTACAGAAATATGTTGCGGACAACAATTGGATATGGAATTCGAGAAACGAATGGATGTCACAATTCCGGAATATATAGAAATGATACGTCTCAAAACTGCCGTATTGTTGGCATGCGCCCTTAAAGAAGGAGCTATCATTGCCGGAGCTTCCGAAAATGATACCAACTATTTATACAACTTTGGGATAAACGTAGGTTTAGGATTCCAGTTAAAAGATGATTTACTGGATGTATACGGGAACAGTGAAACCTTTGGTAAAAGAATTGGGGGGGATATTCTTTGCAACAAAAAAACATTCCTACTGATAAGTGCTTTGAGCGACAATTCGACTAAAGAAGCATTAACAGCATGGATAAACAAACCTGAGTTCGACGAAAACGAAAAAATAAAAGCTGTTACAGATATATACAATAGCCTTGACTTAAAAAGCAGATCGGAAAAACTGATAGAAGATTATTACCAAAAAGCTATTACATGTCTTAATAAAGTGAACATTGACGAGAGTCGAAAGCACGAATTATATAAACTTGCAGAAAACCTGATGTCGCGGACATCATAACTTATTTACTATTTATGCCATATCGCAGATTACCTAACACAGATAATGCGCGAATAAGAGCCCTGAAGATTGCCATTGAGAAAAGTAATTCTCTCTTTGGCCAGAATGTTATATCTACTGATATTCAAAAACTAGAGTTATTACTTCGCAATTTTGAGAATGCCCAACTTAATTACAAAGAAAGCCTGGACAAACAAGTAAGCGCAAACCGTAAATTTCAAAAGCTTGTAAAAAGTGCGCGCCTTTACATTTCACATTTTATACAGGTTCTGAATCTTTGCGTCATACGCAACGAAATTAAAAAAGACACAAAAGTCTTCTATAATATAGAACCCGATAACTTTGCAGTCCCCGATCTGACTAGTAACGACTCGTTACTCCAGTGGGGCGAAAGGATTATCAAGGGAGAACAAGAACGGCTGGCACATGGAGGAACCCCAATCTATAATCCAACAATAGCCCGGGTCAATGTCGCTTTTTCTCTATTTAAAGATGCCTATTTTGCTCAGAAAACTTTCCAAAACACAACAAACCGTCAACTAGAACTTTTAAGCTGCCAAAGAGAAAATATAGATAATACCCTGGCCGATGTCTGGAATCAGATAGAAGCTGCATTTTCTTCACTATCAGCAGAAGAAAGAATAAACCGTTGCAAAGAATACGGTGTTGTATATTATCTACGGAAAAGTGAAAAAGAAAAACAAGTAGATTTGAAGTGAAAATAATAGACACACATTCCCATATCTATTCCGAAGAGTTTGACAAAGACATTGAGGAAGTTATTACAAGAGCGAAGCAAATCGGCGTAACACAGATACTATTGCCCAACATAGATACATTATCTATTAAGCAGGTACATCATCTAGCAGATAAGTATCCTGACTATTGTAAGCCAATGATGGGATTACACCCGACAAGTGTAGGCGAAGATTATGCTACCCAGCTACAAGCAATTAAAGCTCAATTCGAAAATGGGGATTATGTAGCTGTCGGCGAGATCGGAATAGACTTATATTGGGATAAAACATTCGAAAAAGAACAAAAATTCGTTTTCGAAGAACAGCTTCGGTGGAGTATCGATTATAACCTCCCTGTTGCAATCCATTCCCGTGAAGCCATAACTGATTGTATTGAGTCTATCAAAAATGTAGGGGTGGAAAATCTGCGTGGAGTATTCCATAGTTTTGGTGGAACCGAGGAGGAACTGTCTGAAATATTATCTCTGAAAAACTTCCTGTTAGGAATAAATGGAGTTGTAACATTTAAAAATTCCACGTTGCCATCAGTATTAAGAAACGTAGATCTTTCGCATATCATTATAGAAACAGATGCACCATATCTGGCGCCTGTCCCATATAGAGGAAAACGAAATGAATCTTCGTACACAATAAAAATAGTCGAAAAACTAGCTGAAATATATCAGACATCAATAGAAGAAATAGGTGAGATAACCACTAAGAATGCTAAGACTTTATTTAATCTGGACTAATCTATAATTTAATTTGAGTTATAGTTTTCTATGAGTGGCTATCCTTAAAAAATATTGCGATAACCAAAATATCTATTATCTTTGCACTCGCTACAACTGGTAAGGACTGGAGAGGTGCTCGAGTGGTTGAAGAGGCACGCCTGGAAAGCGTGTAAACCCCTAAAGGGTTTCGAGAGTTCGAATCTCTTCCTCTCCGCTGAAAATTAAAAGCTGCAATATTGCAGCTTTTTTTATATCCCTTATCCCAAAGTACACAGGACTAGTATATTGAACTAGCTAAAAGAGCAACAAAAGATAGCCATTCTCCTGTCATTTTGCAAATACCAAATAGATACCATATCTTTATCTCAATAAAGCATTAAATAAAAGCCTGGATTTTGCAGACACACAAATTAAGAATTTACACAATTTTAAAATCAGATTTCAAGTAAGGTCATGAAAAAATTCACATTACTATTTTTTATTAGCGTTCTAGCACTTTCTGCTTATGGACAAGACTCTTATATAACAGACTATGACAACGGAATCGAAACTTCCAAAGATTTAAAATTAAGCACAGGACAAGTCGCTAAAATAAAAAAACTCAGACAAGAAATAGGCCCCAAATTTGCAGCAATAGGAAAAGACCGTACTCTTTCTGGGTATGAAAAAGGCAAGAGAAAACGGGAATTAGCACTTCAACATAAAGAAGATATAAAGAAGATCCTATCAAAAGAGCAAATAACTATATGGGAAAGCAAACATGGAAACATGTCAAAAAATGATGGTCTAAAAAACATTATAGCTGATAACTATGATGACAAATTAGAATACCTCGAAAAGAAATATGAAGCAGTTAAAAAGATGATAGAAAACAATGCAGTTCTTGACAAAAACGAAAGAAAATCCCAACTAAAATCCTTAAAGAGCAGCTATAAAGCTGAAAAAGAAAAACTAAAAAATGAAAAAGATATAGCAAAAGATAAAGGCTATTAATTTTCTCTTATGAGATAAACATATTTAAATATCAAAGTGGCTCAAACAGCCACTTTTCTTTTTACGCCTCATCTTATATACCTAACTAAAACTAAAACATATTGTAAAACATATTTTTTACAGAAACACAATAAATAACACCAAGATTCAACCTAATTGTTACTATAGAAAGTAAATAAATTCCATATGTCTCAATTTTGACTAAAAGATCAAACACACTCCACCACAAGCTAATACTATAAATAACATATCGAAAGCAAAACATCAAACCAACAACTCAAAATAAAAAGAATTTATCTTATATTTGTTAGAAGCCATTTATTTATCTTACAAATGGATACCAAGTGCTATTTAATATTCTAATACCATATATAAGTTTAACCAAATAAAAAAAAATCGACAGTATGGCATTCACTAAAAAACCATGGGCAGAGCCCTATCGGATCAAAGTTGTAGAACCTCTGAAAACAACAACAAGAGAACATCGTCTTAAATGTATGAAAGAAGCAGGCTGGAACACATTCCTTCTTCATGCTGATGATATTTACATTGACCTGCTTACTGATAGTGGAACAAATGCTATGAGTGATCAGCAATGGTCTCGAATGATGATCGGAGATGAAGCCTATGCCGGAAGCCGTAGTTACTATTACTTAGAAGAAATCTGTAAGAAATATTACGGATACAAATACATCCTTCCTACTCATCAGGGACGTGGGGCTGAAAACCTGTTAAGTAAATGTACAATTAAACCTGGACAATATGTAGCTGGTAATATGTATTTTACTACTACACGCCAACATCAGGAGATTGCAGGTGGTACATTTGTTGATGTTATCATCGACGAAGCACATAAGAGCCAGTCTGACCATCCGTTTAAAGGCAATATAGACATTGATAAATTCGAGAGACTTATAACAGAAAAAGGTGCTGAAAATATTGCATACATTACAGTTGGCGCTCCGGTTAATATGGCAGGAGGACAACCTGTTAGTATGGAGAATATGAAAGCCGTATCTAATCTTGCTCACAAGCACGGGATAAAGGTTGTACTAGATGCAACCCGTAATATCGAAAATGCATACTTCATTCAACAACGCGAAGCTGGATACCAAAACAGAAGCGTAGAAGATATCAATCGTGAATTCTGTTCATATAGCGATGCTGCAACAGTAAGTGCAAAAAAAGACTTATATGTTAATATCGGAGGATTGGTAATGTGTAACGATCCTGATCTTTTCGATGAACTACGTAGTCTTATCGTTGTATATGAAGGTATGCCAACATATGGTGGACTAGCCGGACGCGATATGGAAGCTATGGCACAAGGATTAATTGAGGCTGTTCAGGATGATACTATTGCATCTCGCATAAAGCAGGTTGAGTATTTCGGTAATTTGCTAAATGAGGCTGGCATCCCTATCGTTTTGCCAATTGGAGGACATGGTGTATTTATTGATGCGAAGAAATTCTATTCTCATATTCCACAAGATCAATTCCCTGCTCAAAAACTAGCTGCTGACATCTTTGTTGAATGTGGAGTTAGAGGAATGGAAAGAGGTATTGTTTCTGCCGGACGTAATAAAGAAACAGGAGACCATTACTACCCGGAATTAGAATTGGTTCGCCTTACAATACCAAGACGTGTATATACTCAATCTCATTTTGATGTTGCTGCATGGAGTATCATCGAAATGTACAAGAACAGGAATAATGCAAAAGGTCTGAAAATGGTATATGAGCCTAAATACCTACGCTTCTTCCAAGCTAGATTCGAAGAACTATAATTCTTCTCTATAGAGGAGAAAAGGAGGTGCTGATACACCTCCTTTTTTATTATCATTTCTTTTTCTTCTTCGCTTTTTTTATCAGCTTACGCACAGCTGTTTTCGTAAACAGCCATGGCATCTTAAATATTGTATTTATTATATTGCTACTCTTCGATATTGTTATATCCAATCCAAAGTCCTTCAATGATACTTCCTTAAAAACCGGATAATACTTAATACGGGATGTAATGCGTAAATCGTTATTTATATTCGTATCATGTACAAATTCCACCCAATACGGATCAGTTTTTATGTCTACTGTATCAAAGAAACGTCGTATCTGTCCATGAGGTTTACATTTCACAGTCTTAAAATCAGGAGTATATTTCTCAACCAATGTTAAAAAATGGCTATGAGGATAACGCATCTTCAACATAAGGTTCAGTTTCATAAAATACTGATATCCGATCAGAATGCTATATACACCTTCTTTATGATCTTTTTCAAATTGCTGATGCAATGTATTGATCATATTCTTATGGAGTGAATCATCTGTATCTGTATTTGTTGTCATCAGATACTCTTCATCCCCTGTCAAGTATGTTTTGATTATATCACGAATATGCTCCTGCCAATTATCCATCTCATCTTCGCTAAAATAGCAAGCTTTCATCTGAGGACATTTGACTTCGTACTCTTTAATCAGGTTTTTATACTTATCAGGAGTAGCATCATCCAACAAACACAACCATATAAAATCTTTGTTTTCCTGTTGTACTATCGAAGGAAAACAGTAAGTATCAAACAGATCAAAACGTTTAGATAGCCACTCTTCTGTACATGTCTCTTTATTTTTCTTATCGGTAAGCCATACTCTACGAAGGTTGAACAGAGTAATAACAAAATGCTTATAATTTGCCATAGTAAATTCATTCTTAATATATTGTAGGCTCAATATATTAGTATATAAAGTTAAAATTCAGTTCTATCTTTATTAGGACGCACGAAGATAAAGGCTTATTTTCACATTTACAATAAAAGACTTAATACTTTTGAGGAATATACCCAACCAATACTTCAAGCCTCTTTACATAAATATGTAGGAGATACAAAGGAACAAGACCTAAAAAGCAGAAAGAACAGTCGATAAGAGTCCAATAAAACGGAATACCTCGTATTGGCCCACAAATAATAGCAACAGGCAATACTCCTATGCAAGCAATCATTCCAAAATAAATAATCCATTTATTTCGTATTGGCTTAATATACAAACCAATAAATGCAACAGCTATTACCAGATGAGAAAATGCCAGCCAATCCGTACCATAGGCAAGAAACGAATATTCCAAATTTGTATGAACTACCCCATTTGCCACAACAGCAATCCATTGTGTTAAACCACTATATGTCTCTGGTGCTTCATCCAACGAAATACCTAATATCTGACAAGCTATCCTTATCTCTGTCTCTATAGGAAAGGCTGTCGCACCCCAAAAAACCAATGCAAAAATATAAAACAGAGTTAATGCCTTTATCTTAAGTAAGATCTGCTTTTCTAGCATTTCATCTTTCATAGCTTTCAATATTTTAATTTATAATACAATGAACTTTGTTTTTCAAAGTTAATAATTATATAATAAAAGAACCCTTCGAAGATAAAATTCGAAGGGTCCACATTTTTTTGATTGACTTTTATACTTATATAACTCCTTGTGCAATCATCGCACGGGCAACTTTCATAAACCCGGCAACATTCGCACCTTTCACATAATTAATATAACCACTTTCATCCTTGCCATATTTCCAGCTTTGAGCATGAATATTTTTCATTATCTCATGCAAACGGCTATCAACTTCCTCTGCCGACCACTGAATATGCATTGCATTCTGGCTCATTTCCAAACCTGAAGTAGCCACACCACCGGCATTCACAGCCTTACCTGGAGCGAACAGAATTTTCTTCTCTATAAATAAATCTACAGCCTCTGCAGTACATCCCATGTTCGAAACTTCAGCAACACAAGTAACACCATTAGCAATAAGTACTTGTGCATCTTTCTCGTTCAACTCATTCTGGATAGCACATGGTAAGGCAATATCAACTTTTTGTTCCCAAGGCTTTTTACCTGCATAGAATTTCGCATTCGGATACTTTTCAGCATATGGAGCAACAATATCATCTCCCGAATTACGCAGTTCAAGCATATATTCAATCTTATCATCATTAAGGCCATCAGCATCATATATATATCCATCAGGGCCAGAGATAGTGACAACTTTCGCTCCTAGTTCAGTTGCTTTAAGGGCAGCACCCCAAGCCACATTTCCAAAACCTGACACAGCAACAGTCTTTCCTTTCAGCTCTATATTTTTAGCCTTCAACATTTCGTTAACAAAGTAAAGAGCGCCAAAACCTGTAGCTTCCGGACGAACCAACGAGCCACCATACTCTAAACCTTTACCTGTGAAAGTACCGGTATTTTCTCTGGCTAATTTCTTATACATTCCATATAGATAACCAACCTCACGAGTACCAACGCCGATATCTCCGGCAGGCACATCGGTATCCGGTCCTATATTACGCCACAATTCTAGCATAAAGGCTTGGCAGAAACGCATAATCTCTGCATTTGATTTACCTTTAGGACTAAAATCAGAACCACCTTTACCACCTCCCATAGGAAGAGTAGTTAATGCATTTTTGAAAGTTTGCTCAAACCCTAAGAATTTCAAAGTAGACAAGTTCACTGAAGCATGAAATCTCAATCCACCCTTATAAGGTCCTATAGCATTATTATATTGTACACGGTAACCTAAGTTTACTTGAATCTCGCCCCTATCGTCTACCCAGGCCACTCTAAAAGTAAAGATACGGTCTGGCTCAACTAAGCGTTCTATAATACGATTTTTCTCAAATTCAGGATGCTGATTGTATACATCCTCTATAGATACAAGCACCTCTTTTACTGCTTGTAAGAATTCATTTTCACCTGGGTGTTTTGCCTCTAAGGCTGACAAAATGCTATCTATTTTCATGAATTAAACATTTAAATCGGTTATTTTAATACCACAAATGTATTAATAAAGATATAATTTGTGACAAATTTTCTTTTTATTTTTTCATAATAAAATATGATATAAAACATATATTCTTTTCTAAAAAGTGACAAAAGTGACACTTTTTGTATAGTTTTTTATTGTTACTTTTTTATTCACAACTAGCAAACTTATATACCACATACTTAAAAACTAACAACACATAGATAAAACCACAAAAAAGACTTCACAAAACAATATTCACTGATAATCAAACATAAAATTACAGAATCATCTTTCCACATATTCACTTTATAATTATTACATTTGCTACTACTAAAGCTGTAACTATGACAAATATATATGAAATAGCAAATAAACTGAGAGCAGAGTCAAAACATCTACCAATTAACAGGATTGAGTTGGAAGACGCATTAAATACTTTAATCCACCGTGTACTCTTCCCTATATGTGATCAGGAAAAGTCGCGAGAAAAGAAACTCTACTATTTCTATTCAGTTTTGGTCGAAAACATATCTGCTCTGCTCGACCGCCAACAAGCCGAAAAAATGGTAGATAGTTTTATTGCCAAGTTGCCTCAACTACAAGACAAGTTATACGAAGAAGCTTCGGTATATTACGAAAACGATCCAGCTGCTAAGTCAATAGAAGAAGTTATACTTACATATCCCGGATTTTTCGCACAAGTCGTATACCGCATTTCTCACGAATTCTATAACATGAAGACGCCGATAATACCTCGTTTATTCTCAGAATACGCGCATTCGAAAGTCGGAGTAGATATCAATCCCGGAGCACAAATAGGAAATGCTTTCTATATCGATCATGGCACCGGAATTGTAATAGGCGAAACTACAATAATTGGCGATAATGTAAAAATATACCAGGGAGTAACTTTAGGGGCATTATTTGTTACCAAAAGCCTTGCTAATGAAAAAAGACATCCGACAATTGAGGACAATGTTGTAATCTATGCCGGAGCTACAATACTGGGAGGCAAAACCGTAGTGGGTCACGATTCTACCATAGGAGGAAATGCATGGCTTACAAAAAGTGTAGTTCCATATTCTCTAGTTCAACAAAACTCTGAAATAAGAATACATAACACATTAAACTCCGGAGAACACATTATCGACTTCAATATATAAATCACCTTAAGAAGTCTCTATAAACTGTTAACTAATAATTTATAACTTATAATTCATAATTATTTACTACTTTCGTAGAATAATAATCTGAATATGGGAACAGGAGCAAACAGAGATACTTCCATCTTGATAAAAGACACTTTCTTGAATGCAATAGATGCCTTGGCTAATGAATACACTGGTAGTTCATTAACTGATATATTTATTACTGTAGATAAAGAAAGTGGAGAAGTAGCCTTCTATGACGATGAAGAAAACAAAATAGCCGAAATAGTCATATTCAACTGGGTAGACAAAGTTGATGAATTGAGCGACGAAGAAGTTATTTCTGTTTTAAGAGATGTCACCCAAAATCTGGATGAGGAGGATAAATTTAATTCTCTCGATCTATATAAGCCTTTCTCAGTAAACTACTCAGACGAAACATTCTCTGTTATAGATGAACTTTTGCTTATCAACGAAGACTCTATTGTAAAGTTCGATAATGACCTGATGGAAAAATTCGATCGCGAATTTGATGAATTTCTAGACAAACTACTAAAAGAGTAATTCTATTTATTTTCTCTTATTTTTTCTAAAATCGTGAGGATGAATAGGGTCTTTCATACTCCATATATTCAGCCTTTCTTTTTGAGCCTGCTTCTCTAATGAGTCCAAACGGGCATCTTCTACAAAATAGCTGTAATACCAGGCTAAACCATTACGAACCATTTCTTCATTTATATTCAAATCATCAATATAAACTACTCCCAAAGTACGTCCGTATTTGTCTTTACCCTTGTCTTTTACTCTGACATCTTTCCCATAACACAGATCATTCAGGAATTGCCGTGATTTCTGACTAAAATCCTGTCCTTTTTCAGGAGCATCAATTCCTTCCAGACGTATTTTTACCTTTTCTCCCTCCTCAGTTACTATAGTTATCGTATCTCCGTCAGCCACTTTTACTACTTTTCCTTTTATTATACCTTCTTCACTCGTTTCACAAGAAGCAAGAACAGTAAATAATAAAATAAGTAGTATCTTTTTTATATACATCAAAAAATCTTAATTCCTTTATATTTTGGCAGCAATAAGTCTTCCTTTTTCTACATAACTTGAATCAGCCATCGATTCTACTGTGAATTGCCCATCCTGATATATAACCTTACATACATCAGCATTATCCAATGGTTTAGTAAACAATTTATCTCCACCAAGAGTCAGCAACATACCCAAAATACTCATACCATGAGATATGATTAGAATATTCCCGTCACCATACTGCACTTCATTTTCTGCGATCTCCTTCAAACTTTCCTGAGTACGAGCTTCAAGCTGAGCAAAACTTTCAGCCATGCCCATTGTATCCAGTTCTTTCACTGCATCCAAAACATCGGCATAACTAATCTTTTTCTCAAGAATAGCCTTAAGCATATTTTCTACAGATTTAAAATGCAGATAAAGCGCAGCATTATTCCACATTACATGATTAAATCCAGCTTCGAAACTACCAAAGCAAGCCTCTCTCAGACCTGCTAATTCAATAACAGGAACTTCCTCTTGCCCGCTTGCACCCAATACAATTTGAACAGTCTGACGTGTACGACGTAAATCGCTGCAATACGCAGTACGAAAATTCAGATCACTAAAAGCATATCCCAGATAACGGGCAACATCTATTCCCTCCTTAGTAAGCGGAGAATCGCACCAACCTTGCACCTTGTCCAAGGCATTCATCATTGTTTTGCCATGACGGGCAATATAAAAAGTAATTTTATTCATTTTTCTATTTCCAAGTAAGGTAATCGGCAAACGCTTTATCAAAAATATCTGGAGCACCAACTTTGCCATTTATCAGGCATGCAACCTCAATTATTGCATCGGCACACAAGGTATTATCCGGAATGCGTGTTATCTTTTGCATAAAATAATAACGAATTCCCTTCCGCTCTATATCAACTGTACTAATAAATTCCTCCGATCCCCGAAGCGAGTTCCGATAATTAATATTAGCATTGCGAACAACCGGAATTATATTAGCCTCAGTTAAGTCCCGCAAACGCAATCCACACTTTTCCATCAGTTCGTGACGCGTGGCTTCAAAGTAATGCAAATAATTAGCATTATTAACTACTCCTTGTCCATCACATTCATAGTCACGCACTTTCATTTTATATTCGTAAGTTAAAGCCATGACTTATTCCTTATATATTTCTGGTTCAACAATCCATTTATAATCTATCATAACCCATTCCTGATAACCTCTTTCTTCCATAATAACAGGATACTCTTTCATTTCCCCATCAATCAATAGAGCACCGTCAGATTCAATAATATAAGTCCTCCAAACGTCCGATCGATATAATGCCTCAACATTTACATCCAGCAAATCACACCTCGGACAAGCAGCAACCGTACCATCATCAAAATAGCCGACTAATCCGCCATTGGACGAAAACAGGTAACGCAATTTGCGGCCTTCCTTCATCGGAATAACATCCGACTTTTCTTTTGACTCCTCCTGTTCAATAACGGAATTCATTACAGACAATGAGATTTCCTCAACAGCCACACTTTCTACCTTTTTATTACCGCAGCACGCAAACAGTATTAAGATCAAAAGGACAGGCAAAGAGTAATACCTCATCAGATATAAAGCGCAAACGCCTTATCAAATAAGTTAGGTCGCCCTACCTTACCATTTTCCATACAGGCAACCTCTATTTTTGCCGTAGAACAAACTTTATTATCTCTCCAACGTATAATTTTCTGATGAAAAATATAACGGGCACCTTCTTTTTCCATAGAGTCTACCGTACAGATAAAGTCATTTCCGCCTCTCAACGAATGGCTGTAACGAATAGTAACCCCTACTACCACAGCATCAATTCCTTGCTGATGAAGTTCAAAAAAATTCAGCCCATGACGCTCCAGGAATTCATGACGGGCAACTTCGTAATAATGTTGATAATTAGCATTATTCACTATACCTTGTGCATCACATTCATAGTCACGCACTTTCATATTATGCTCGTATAAAGGATATTTATTCATAACTATTTCATCATATGGTTGACATATTTGCCAGCCTGTGAATTAATATATAAAAATTGAACTTTAGTATTTGTTTTCTGAATGTCGAATAATTGTTCTTCTGTAAGAATCGAATTACGCAGCTTAAAATGAAAATGCTGATGAGAGAAAGCTTTTGATGCAAACAGTTCCTTAAAAGTCTCAACCGAAGTATAATCTTCTTCCCCTAAATCATTAAACTGATCCAAAGGCTCTGCATAATCCAACGAATATAATGCAGGAAACTTATCACTCTTAGCTAAATTTCCTAAAAAGTCCTGAGTATCACTACCTGCCTGAACAACCATGCTTTGTAACTCTGTATGTTCAAAATCAAAAAACGAACTGTCAGGAGCAGCAGGAACTACCAGTCTTTTCAAGTTTGGCATTTTTTTCACCAGCTTAGCAATCGTGCCATCTTCTTCCAGATAATTTATTGCACTTATATTATGGTCTCCCAAGTCGGTTAAACGAATTTTAAGTTCTTCCAGATTAGGAAAAACTACCTCCGATTCTGTTAATCTTTCGAAGCACCATTCGTTAACACCATTTGCACCCTCATCAAAGCTATCAAAAACGAGCGATATTACTTTATTGGCATATTCCTGATTGGTAAGAAAATCAAGCAGGGCACAAAAGCCAAAATTATAACCTTCGTCAAACTCTTCTATCTTCATCGAAGGATCATCCTCGTAACCGGGCCCATGATATTTAATACCCACTAGATCTCCTACCGGAAAGAAAGAGACTTTTGGTGAATAACTCAATGAATAAGGATATTCATCATCATTATGATAATCATAAATTGTCTGTTGAAGCCTCAGAAGCGCATCTATCATACCAATCTATTTTTTGATTAAACAAATGCAAAGTTATCTTTTATTTTTACCGAATCAAAAAACAAAGGCACAAGTTATAAACCTGTGCCCTCTTATTTATTCAATAAAATTTACTTTTTCACATTCTTAACCCATTCTCTTGCATTCACAAAAGCTTCCATCCAAGGCGTAAAATCATCTTTTCGATGCTCGAACGGATGATAAGCACATTGCCAAGGGAACAATGCACGCTCTAAGTGAGGCATTATCGCCAGATGACGCCCATCTTTAGATACAACTCCGGCAATATCATAATCCGAACCATTCGGATTACCCGGATATTCGCTATAGATATATTTAGCTACAACATTATATTCAGACTCGTCTTTTGGCATTGAGAAACGGCCTTCACCATGAGCTACCCAGATACCAATCTTGCTACCTGATAAAGAGCCAAACATTACCGATTTATTCTGAGGAACCTCCACACTAACATAAGTTGATTCGAATTTATGTGAAGCATTGAATTCCATCTTTGGTTTATCATCATGCTCAGGATATACAAATCCAAGCTCCATCATCAGCTGACATCCATTACATACACCAAGACTCAGAGTATCTTCGCGTTGGTAATATTTACGCAATGTTTCTTTGGCCTTCTCATTATACATAAAGCTTCCTGCCCAGCCTTTAGCAGAACCTAACACATCCGAATTAGAGAATCCTCCACAGAAGACAATCAGATTTATATCCTCCAATGTTTCGCGTCCCGATGCTAAATCCGTCATATGTACATCTTTCACATCAAAGCCTGCCAAGTATAGAGAATAAGCCATTTCGCGTTCTCCATTTGTTCCTTTCTCACGGATTATAGCAGCTTTTATGCCTGTACTTTCTTTTCTGTTCGGGTCAATTCCATATTGAGCAAATCGGCCTGAAAAAGAAGGATTAAACTTAAATTGTAATGGTTGCTTCTTATAATTATCGAAGCGGTCAGCAGCTAATTTTTCTGTACTCTGCTTCTTATCTAATAAATATGATGGCTCAAACCACACATCCCTTAATTCATCTATATTAAATTCTTGGACAAAAGCATCTTTCTGAATAACAAGCTTTCGTTCTTCAATAGGACGTGCAACAATAGCAAATCCAATACCATAATCATCCAGTATTTTTTCTACCAAATGATGATGTTTCACTTGAATAAGTATACCCGGATTTTCAGAGAATAATACTTTTATCAAGTCTGTATGATGCAATTTATCTAAACGAGCTTCCAATCCACCTTGAGGGTTAGCAAAACACATCTCAAGCATTGATGTAACAAGCCCTCCTGCCGAAACATCATGCCCTGCAAGAATCAATCCTCTGTCGACTAGCTCTTGTACTGCAGTAAAAGCATTTTTGAAATATTCCGAATCTTTCACTGTAGGAGCCTCTTCTCCAAGCTTACTCATAGTCTGAGCAAAAGCTGAACCTCCCAGCTTGAAAGTATCGAAAGAGAAATCTATATAATAAAGGTAAGTTCCTTTTATATAAGCCAATACCGGAGATACAATCTTACGGATATTCTTCACTTCTCCGGCTGCGGAAATAATCACAGTACCGGGAGAATAAACTTTTTCATCTCCATATTTTTGTGTCATCGATAATGAATCCTTACCTGTAGGAATATTTATTCCTAATTCACATGCAAAATCAGAACATGCTTCAACTGCCTTATACAAGCGAGCATCCTCACCCGGATTCTTACATGGCCACATCCAGTTTGCACTCAAAGAAATACCTTTCAACCCATCTTCGATAGGAGCAAATATAATGTTTGTCAATGCTTCTGCTATCGCCAATATCGAACCTGCAGCAGGATCTACCATCGCAGCTTGTGGTGCATGACCAATCGAAGTGGCAATACCAACCTTTCCTTTATAATCCAGAGCAACGGCTCCTAAGTCACTTAAAGGCAATTGAATTTCGCCTTGTGTCTGTTGACGGGCAACCTTACCTGTTACCGAACGATCAACTTTATTTGTCAACCAGTCCTTACATGCAACAGCTTCCAGTTGGAGTACATTCTTTATGTAATCTTCTAATTTAGCTAAATCATATTCCGGATTTGTATAAGCTTCTTCTATCGTCTCATCACGCATTACTGTTTGTGGAGCCTTACCGAAAAAGTCTTCCAGTTTTAAATCAATCGGGCGTTTACCATCAGCTTGCTCAAATACAAACTTCATATCATCGGTAGTCTCTCCTACGACATACATTGGCGAACATTCACGATCTGCAATTCGCTTCATCTTATCAACTACCTCTTCCGGAATCAACAAGCCCATACGTTCCTGACTTTCATTTCCTACTATTTCCTTTGCAGAGAGTGTAGGATCACCAATAGGCAGTTTAGACATATCTATCTTTCCACCTGTAGCTTCCACTAATTCCGAAAGACAGTTAAGATGTCCTCCTGCACCATGGTCATGAATAGAAACGATTGGATTATCTTCTGATTCTGCAAACGCACGAATAACGTTTGCTGTACGTTTTTGCATTTCAGGATTCGAACGCTGTACAGCATTCAATTCTATACCACTGGAATATTGACCTGTATCAACAGAAGAAACTGCTCCACCTCCCATTCCGATACGATAGTTATCACCTCCTAGAACTACCACTTTCTCTCCCGGTTTAGGATCACCTTTCAGTGCATCCCGCTTATTTGCATAGCCTACACCTCCGGCAAGCATAATCACCTTATCGAAAGCGAATTTCTTCCGATTCTCTTCATGCTCAAAAGTAAGTAATGATCCACAGATAAGAGGTTGCCCAAAATGGTTTCCAAAAGTAGAAGCTCCATTTGATGCTTTTATCAAAATCTCTTCCGGCGTTTGATACAACCAAGGTCTTTCCGGCATTGTTTCTTCCCAAGGCCTTCCGGCTTTTGTTCTTGGATAAGAAGTCATATATACAGCCGTTCCTGCAATCGGCAAAGAAGCTTTACCTCCACCCAAACGATCACGTATTTCACCACCCGATCCTGTTGCTGCACCATTAAATGGCTCAACAGTAGTAGGAAAATTATGTGTTTCTGCTTTCAGCGAGATAACAGATTTAATAGGTTTCACCTCAAAAAAGCTTGGTTTATCTCCATCTACAGGAGCAAATTGTTCTATTTCGGGACCAGCATTAAATGCTACGTTATCCTTATAAGCAGATACTAATTTATTTGGATTTACTTTCGATGTTTTCTTTATAAGATTGAACAAAGAGCTTTCTTTCTCTTCTCCATCAATTATAAATACTCCACCAAATATTTTATGACGGCAATGTTCCGAATTTACCTGAGAGAATCCAAATACTTCGCTATCTGTAAGCTTCCGTCCTAATCGTTGGCTTACATTATTTAAATATTCGATTTCATCTTCACTTAAGGCCAATCCTTCCTGAATATTATATGCTTCAATATCTTCTATTTCGATAATAGGAGCAGGTGTTCTGTCTATTGTAAAAACATCCTGATTCAACCCATCATAAATACGTTGAAGCATCGAATCATGTTCCGCATCATTACTACCTACAGGGAAAAATTCTTCGATACGTATAATACCATCAATACCCATATTTTGGGTAATCTCAACAGCATTTGTACTCCATGGCGTAATCATTTCGCGACGAGGACCAACAAAAAAGCCTGAAATTTTATCCATTTCAAGCAGTGTAGCTCCACTAAATGCCCATATCAGGCGTTGAATAAAATCGTCATTGAGTGTTTTGTTTGTTTGAACAGCAATAATGTTCTTTGAAGGAGTTTGAAAGAAAGAAATCATATTATTATTTCTAATTAGTGATTGACCTTTTTAGGCACACAAAGATAGTGAAAACTACTCAATATTCTCCAAAAATATAACAAGGTTTTACATTATTCAGACCAACAACTTATAACCTTTTATATTAGGCGCTTTAGAAGAATAATATTAACTTTGTGCTGCAAAAACAAACATTTACAAATTAATCATTATAACGAATTTTTTAGATGAAAATAGCTATCGTTGGTACAGGTTATGTAGGTCTTGTCACTGGAACCTGTTTTGCTGAAATGGGAACAGATGTATATTGTGTCGACATAGACCAAAACAAAATAGATAACCTTAAGAATGGCATTATCCCTATTTTTGAGCCAGGACTGGATGAAATGGTAGAACGCAACCACAAAGCCGGACGCTTACATTTCACTACAGATTTAAGTTCAATACTAAACAATGTCGATATAGTATTTTCTGCCGTAGGGACACCTCCGGGAGAAGACGGTAGTGCCGACCTGAAATATGTACTTGAAGTAGCTCGCACTGTTGGGCAACATTTAAATAAATATATGGTAATTGTTACTAAAAGTACTGTACCTGTAGGCACAGCAAAATTAGTAAAGCAAACCATTCAGGACGAACTTGATAAACGAGGTCTTTCAGACTTGAAATTTGATGTAGCTTCTAATCCTGAATTTTTGAAAGAGGGAGCTGCAATTACGGACTTTATGCAACCGGACCGCGTTGTAGTAGGTGTGGAATCTGACGAAGCTCGTAAAATGATGGAAAGATTATACAAACCATTTACTCTTAACAATTATCGCATTATTTACACAGATATTCCATCTGCCGAAATGATTAAATATGCTGCTAATGCTATGCTTGCTACCCGTATCAGCTTTATGAACGATATAGCAAATATGTGTGAGATAGTAGGAGCTGATGTGAATATGGTACGTAAAGGTATTGGATCGGATGCCCGTATTGGTTCCAAATTTCTATATGCCGGTTGTGGATATGGGGGTAGTTGTTTTCCAAAAGATGTGAAAGCCATCATAAAAACAGCTAAGAATCTGGGATATAATATGGAAATACTTGAGGCCGTAGAAAATGTAAACGAGCGTCAAAAAAACATCCTGTTCGATAAGCTAATGAAATATTACAATGGAGATATTAAAGGTAAAACTATTGCTGTATGGGGGTTAGCTTTCAAACCTAAGACTGACGATATGCGTGAGGCTCCAGCTTTAGTATTAATAGAAAAAGTATTGAAAGCCGGCGCAAAAGTAAGAGTATATGATCCAGTTGCAATGGAAGAAGCTAAGAAACATCATTTGGATGACTCTGTTGTATATGCAAAAGATATCTATGATGCAACCCTTAACGCTGATGCAATATTAATGGTAACAGAATGGAACGAATTCCGTCTGCCAACATGGGAGGTTATCAAGAAAACAATGAATACCCCTGTTGTATTTGATGGTAGAAATATCTACAATAAGCAAGAGATGAATGAGGCCGGATTCGACTATTTCGGTATTGGTATATAATTCAAAAATATAAAAGAAGGCTGCATTCGTCTAATGCAGCCTTTTGTATATAAAAGCAGAAAAGAAATGATTAAAGTAGAAGGAATAACTAAAAGTTTCGGCACGCTAAAGGTTTTAAAAGGAATTGACCTACAGGTAAAGCAAGGTGAAATCATATCCATAGTTGGAGCCAGTGGAGCCGGAAAAACAACCCTTCTGCAAATAATGGGAACACTCGATAAAGCTGATAGTGGCACCGTATATATCAACAACCAAAATATCAGCAAACTAAGTGATACAAAGCTTTCTGATTTTAGAAATAAAAATATAGGTTTTGTTTTTCAGTTTCATCAACTTCTTCCGGAATTTACGGCTATCGAAAATGTCATGATTCCGGCATTGATAGGAAAAGTGAAAGAATCTGAAGCAAAAGCAAGAGCCAAAGAATTGCTGGATATGCTAGGTCTATCTTCCAGAATTGAGCATAAACCGAATGAACTTTCAGGAGGAGAAAAACAACGCGTAGCTGTAGCCCGCGCCTTAATAAATAATCCTGCTGTTATTTTAGCAGATGAACCGTCAGGAAGTCTCGATACTGAAAATAAAGATGAACTTCATCAACTATTCTTCAAATTACGAGATACTCTAGGCCAGACATTCGTAATCGTAACCCATGACGAACACCTTGCATCTATTACCGACCGCACTATTCACATGAAAGACGGAATGATAATCGAAAATCAAACCGAATTTGCTTAAATGGAAACATCTACTGATAAAAGGCTTTATCAGATAGCTCTGACTCAGATACATGGTGTCGGAGATATTATAGCACGCAATATTCTACAAATTGTAGGTGACGAAGAAGCTATTTTCAAATCGAGCCGAAAATCTTTATTAAACATTCCTGGAATAGCATCCAAACTTGTTGATGAAATACTAAATCCGGAAGTTTTAATCAAGGCTGAAAAAGAGCTAACTTTCATCGAAAAAAATAATATATCACTCTATTTCATCAATGATGAAAATTATCCGCATCGCTTAAAAGAATGCTCTGATGCCCCTATCCTTTTTTACTTTAAAGGTAATGCAAATTTCAATGCAGAAAAGGTTATCAGCATAGTAGGAACACGTCAATCAACCTTATATGGAAATAATTTCTGTGATTCTTTTCTCGACACAATATCCACTTCCCTACCCGACACATTAATTATTAGTGGCTTGGCATATGGTATAGACATAAATGCACACCGTGCAGCCATTAAGCATGGTCTGCCAACAATTGGAGTACTAGCCCATGGATTAGATAGGATTTATCCATCTGCTCACCGCCAAACAGCAATAGAAATGCTACAGAATGGAGGGTTACTTACTGAATTCTCTAGCGGAACCGAACCTGATAAACATAATTTTGTAAGGAGGAATCGCATTGTTGCAGGGATGGCTGATACAGTTATTGTAGTAGAATCCGACGAAAAGGGTGGTTCTCTTATTACAGCCGAAATAGCTAATTCTTACATGTGTGCGTAATTTAATTAGGTGTACTTTTTTTGTTATCTTTGTAGTAAAGATAATTAAATAAGTCATTATGATAGCAGCAGCTTTACTACGTGTATCATCCAATCAACAAGAATTAGATTCTCAGAAAGCAGATATAAAGAAAGCTGCTGAAAGTATGGGGTATGAAATACCTGATAAATTTTATTTTGGTGAAAAAATAAGCGGGGGCAGACCTCAATTTATTAAAGAAGTTGATGATAAAGGTGTAGAAACAGGTTATTTAGTTGCTGCCGAAGATTCAAAAAGTTTACAAGAACTAAAGGAAGTCGTACAGAACCCAAAAACAAGTGGTCAAATCTCCATGATATTTGTGTGGGAAATTAGTAGAATTTCAAGATTAAAGGGTTTATTGTTCTCACATATTAGTTTCTTTAACACTCTAAAAAAACCGATACATTTTATTTCGCATCAATTTACCACCTTGCATTTAGATACTTTGGAAATTGATTTAAGGGTAGAATCGCATATCCATTTTCTGTCAATGTATATTGAGGAAGAGTACCGAAAAATAAAAGAACGTACTCAAAGAGGTAAAAAATATGTATTTGAGACTGATGAAAATAGATATGTGGGTGGTACAATTCCATATGGTTATAAAATTGTTGGGGAGAAAAAGAGATATTTAGAAGTTGATGAAGAACAAGCCGAAATAGTAAAGCTAATATTTGATAAATATGTAAATGAAAGATGGAGTTTTACAAAAATAGCAAGCTATTTAAACAATAAAAATATTCGAAGTGCAAAAGGTAAATTATGGGAAGATTCAAATGTTGGTAGACTACTACATAATAAAAACTATATCGGTGAACGCAAATACGGAAAATGGAAAAATGGAAAAATACCACCAATAATATCTATTGAATTATTTAATAAAGTTAAACAAATTATTGAAAATAAAAAAGAAGTATATGGCACTCGCACACGTAAATTCAACTATCCTTTAAAAGGTAAAATTAAATGTGGTATATGTAAAACTAATCATTGGGGTGTGGTGTGTGCTTCAAGAAAATTATATCATGACGAACATACCAATATAAATAAATTTCGTGCTGATGCTATTGTATGGGATATAATAAAGCATAGTAATAATTTGGAATGGTATTTTGTCAATCAACAAGATAATAGTGAACAATACAAAAAAGAAATATCAGAAAAAGAAGAATTAATAATATCAAATAATATTGGTATAGATAAATTAAAATCCCGAAAGAAGAAATTAATAAATTTGGTTGATGATGAAACATATACATCAGATGATATTTCAAGTAAAGCACGTCAAATTGAAAATCAAATAAAAGAATTTAATCGAGAAAATAAAAGTCTAAATAAAGAAATAGAGTTGCTTCAACAAAACATACATAATCCCAAACATGATTTTTTTGAACTTCAAAGAATGATAAATGAGGCAGGAAATGATATTGTTAATATTGAATATTTAATTAAATTATTTGTAGATGAAATTTATATATATAATCCCAATAAAGATTGGGTTATATTAAATATAATATATAAAAATGGAGAAAATATTTATAGTTTTAATAATAGACAAAATAAACTAAATCATTACTATACATTAGATGGTACTTATTACACATATCTATCTAATGATAAAAAGTTCAAACATGTAAATATTGAAACAGGTGAAGAAACTATTTTATCAGATATAGAAATAATTGAAAACTTATATAAAACAGAATTACACAAATATTCTTTTATTGAAATAGACCCATTTACAGCAGCAACAAATAAAAGGGTAAAAGCAAATCAGGATAGATGGAATGAAAGTTATAAAGACAAAAGAAAAGAATCTAAGTTAAGAAAAAAAACAAAGATTTAAATTAAGTGCCTTTACTATCCATATCCTACCGATACCCCCCCCCTTAAATCACTTAAACCTCTTTTTGAGTTGAACTACCCCCAGGCAAATATACCCCTATGGAGTCGTGAAAAAAATTCTGAAAAAATTTTGACCATTTTCAAAAGTAGACCCTTTAATTTATTTAATTAAAATATTTATCTATAAGAATAAATTAAATATTTTATGAGAAAAAAGAGCATTGAAGATATATTCATGGATGGTACACGCCTTAAACAAAGTTTAAAACATCAAGGGTGGAATAATATAAACTATGGTAAACCAAGAGACCAAGAAACTAAAAAGAAAATCAGCGATAGTTTAAAAGACTACCATTGTAATATATCTCCATTCAAGGACAAAGACAATGATAAGTAAAACCTATTAAAAGACGATTTAAGATATTTATATTACAAATAGAAATGTTCAATAATTCCGAAAGTAGATTCATATTCTTTGAGTTCTTTTTCTGTTAAATACATACGCATTAAACATTCATCATTATTAATATATAAAACTGTTATTAAATTATGTATCTCAAAGAAATATGTAATATTTTGTTTAAAACGTCTATAATCTTTTATTGCTTCGGCAGGGTCTAACTTCAAATTAAACCAACAAACAAATTGTTTAATATCATCATAATTAGTATATTCTAATGGTATTTGAGATATAAAAGATTTTGTTGCTCTTTTACCATTAATTAAAATTGTATTAGCTTTTACATGAATGTCTATTTCAGATTTTTCTATATTACTCATGATGCATAAGTGATTTTAAGACGATTTAAGCGACTTTTGTTTTATTTGGATGGATTGGTTGATTGGATTGTAATAATCAATACTAACGGATGGGAATAGGTTATATTTGTGATATATCTTTGTTATAACATTTTCAATTAATTCAGGTTTATATTTTTCATCAGAAGTATTTAAAACTAATATTGCATCATGTATACTTATCACATCTAAGTTTGGATATTTGAATAGTTCTTTCAAAATCTCACGAAATAATTTAGCTTCTAAACCCATCATTTCATTACTTAATTGTGGTTTTTCTTCTTCTGTTTCTTTTGGCTTATGGAATTTATTATACTCAATTACATTATACACATTTGGAAATAAATTACAAAATACCTTACCATACCTTTTTTCAACTGCTTTATTGCATTTATCTAATTTATAAGATAACCCTTCTCTATTGGAATAGAAGACCTCTTTAAACATCTTCTCCTTAATGCTGTTCCTATCAACAGGCTTACCTCTGAACGTTCCTAACCCTGATACCTTACATTGTTCTATGAGTAAATCCCACATCTGTCCTTTACTTGTCAGAATGATATATATAAGTACATCTAAGGGTATGGTATCGGTTAAAGTTGGTGTGTTCTGTAATATCCTGTATATTAATTCGTTTAGCGATTTGTCAGAATCATTATACAAGAGTACTCCGAAGGAGTTATTATTATTAATATTAAAAGAATATATATTATTATTATAAGTAATAGAATTAATAATTTGAAATAATATATTTAATTTATTATTATTAATATTACAATCTTTAATTAAGAAATTATTAAATATTAATGGATGACTATTTTTAATATCTACTTGAAATGATATATTTATAAATTCTTTAAATTCTCTTTTAATGTTAGTAAGGACGTGATAAATTCTACCATTTTTATCTCTTATAAGTCTTATATAATTTTTAGAATTATAATCTATTAGTTTTTGTAATGATTTTAAATAAATTAATTTTTTTCTTTCATTAATTTTATTTGATGTCAATTCATTAACGTAATCTTCTGCTGCTTCTGTTTTAATTAATTTAATTTTGGATAGGTTTTTATTATATGCTTTATCAAAATCTGTCTTTACATATTTATCCAACTCTATATTTGACCTTTCTATATACTTCTTAATTATTTTATGTGAAGATGGTGTATAAAGTATATTGTCATAATTATAATATTTAACATTCACATTATATAATCGTGAATACTTATTCTTTTTATATTCAAAACTACCTGTAAATACTCCATAACTGAATAACGTATAAATATATCTATGATATTCACTATCATTGAATATTTTTTTAATGAATGATGCTAATATTCTGATTTGGGGAACAGGAGAAGGTTCTCTAAAGTTAGAATTTTTAGCTATTAAATGTATAAGATATGTAAACTTATTATGTAACGGTTGTTTTTGTTTGGTGGGTAATTTCTTTTTACCTTTAGATAATACCTTTAATTCAAGATTTAATTTTCGTACTACTTCATCATCTTGCATTAATTGGTGAATTTCATCTATATACTCTCTTTTCCGTTCTTCGGTTGTAATAGTATTAATCTCAATATGATAATCTATCAAATCATTAATATTTAAATTTTTGAATGAATATAATAGAAATTCGTCTTTTTTTAGCTTTACATAAGTAGTCATAAAATCACTATATTTTACCTCAAAAATAATGATTTTAATTGATTTTAATAATTAAATTAATAGTCAAATTGAATGAGTTTGCCAAGTTTGATACTATAATTACGGAGGTAGTACTATTATCATTTTTCGGAAAATTACACATATTTTATAGTTAAAAAATTGATATTGAGTCATATAAATTGATAAATAGACTAATTTTATAAGTCAGAATAGGTTAAATTTGGCGTTTATCACCATGTGGTGAATGAATTTTACAAAAAATATAGGATTTTGAAATATTGAATTAATCCAAAATATCATATATTTGTATTATTAACTAATCAAAAAATATTTAATTATGGCAAATAAACCAATGAACAGGGATAGAATTATTGAGTTATTTAATAAACAATCAAAAGAGGATAAAGAGTATATTATTGCTGAAATAATAAAATCTTTATCAGAAAATGAAGATTATAATAAACTTAAAAGTGAGATGGAAAATATTAAATTAGAATTATTCTATTATAAGGAAAATTCACCTAAAGTTGTAAAAGACCATATTAAGATATTATTGAAAGAACCAAAAGAAGATAAAAGTAAATAATATATTTAATTATATATATCACAAAGGGCAATTCAGTAAATGAGTTGCCCTTTAATTTTAATAGTTAAGGTTAATTATTTTCTTTATCTCGGTATGCGTGAAGGGTCTTTCACTTTGGAATCTAAAATAGTTAAATCTGACATTTGACCACTTACATATGCTTTCTTACCTCTTGATGTTTCTAATACTCCAAATCGTAATGTTATTGGTTTTATTAAATCATCCCCCCTTATCTGTTCTACCAAGATATATGGTTTATTTACGTTGTTCTTTTTTATCATAACAATACCTTTATTTACTGTTAGATATGTTACCTCATTAGCTGATTGTTTAAGTATCTCCATCGGAGTTAAACCATAATTTTGATTAACTATAAATTCTGTATATTTACATTTAAGGGTTGCACCTATATCATCAATATCAATGAGTTCAAATTCATAAGTTATATAATAATCATCTTTTTTCGTATAAAATATCATATTATCTATAATCTTACCAACAACATCTACTGTTAGATTAGCATGAGGATTATTTTCATTTTGAATATCATTACTCTGTGGTGTATCATTTTCTTCAACTTCTTCAAATGCTACTTTGTCACTTATGCGTATATATTCTTCTCCATTATCACTAATCAATTTCCCATCCTTATAAGTAAATGTTACATTCAATTTACTTGTTTCAGTAGGGTCTGTATTATCAGATATATTTGAACATTCAATATATACCTTATCATATTCGTATTTATAAGTGCCTTCATATGCACAATCATCATAACATGGATAGTATCTAACAGTATTAGTTTTTACATATAAGTATAAATAATATTCTGTTCCATCAGGTTCACCTGTTTTAGAAACATCAACTGAATGTGTCCATTCACCTTCAATATCATCTAATTTAAGATTGATTTCATTTTTTGAATTATCTTTTTTATTGTTATTACTGCAAGAGAATGAAAAGGAAATCATGCCTATTATTATAATATAATATATTTTCTTCATAAGAGTATAATGTTTAGTTTTGTTTTATTAATTGTGTACCATCATTAGGATAATTAACTAATCTTTTTGCATCCAATGAAGCACCCCAAATTTTTCCATCATGTGTCATTGTTAGAGTTATTGTTTTTTTACTTTTCAGTTTATAAGGTTTTGATGATAATTCACCATAAACACTGCTTTTGAAAGTATCTCGCTTTGTATATTCGTATTGTTCTTCTGTTTTACCTTCTAATTGTATCCAATCATAACGTTTACTTTCACCTAAATAACCAAACTTTTCTTCCCATGTACCTAAATAAGTATAAGTAGCACCATTCTCTTTTTCGATAATTTTACATGAACCATTACTGTCAATAGTAATAGTATAATGAGTAGTTGTATTATTATAGTTATTTACTGTACCACTCCATGTGCCAATTAATGATTTACCATCACCACAAGAATTGAGTGCTAATAAAGAAATTGTAATGAATACGAATAATAAAAAAATAAGTTTTTTCATAATTTAAAAATTAGTTATTTATAATATTAATTTGATTTAACTGCATAGGGTATATACTTCTAATAATGGATATTAGAAATATAATTATATTATCTGAATTTAGTAAAAGATAGGAATATTTGTGTTTATCAATATATATGGAATTGCTTATTATATTGAAAAATATAATATGAATTTTAGTTAGTAATAAGAAATTATTTTTATACATAAAAGAAGGTGATGTATTACACTGATACTGCTTGTCTCAAGGCTACCGCTAAGTGCCCACCCACTCACAGATACCAATGCACACACCACCTTTATAGTAGTGCGTACATCATATCTGTTTCGGAAGTGGGTTTTAAAAATTAGCGGTATTTAAAGACATCCAAAACTCGTATAATATACGTTTATAATCTAATAAGTAGCTAAATCCAACTCTTTAGAATTTTAGCTAATACAAAGATAATAATTAATCTTAAATAATATATTTGTAATCAAATCATAAGTGTTATCAAATAAATCTAAAACCATTATTTGATTATTTATAATTAATAAATCAATTATATCCAAGGTTATTTTGATAACAAAATATTTAATGTTATCTTTGTTTTATAAAATAATGGATATGAATAAGGATATAGAAATAGTATTATATGTGAGGGTTAGTTCCGAAGGTGAGCGTCAAAATAATGAAAGACAAATAAATTCATTAACTCAATATGCAACCTCTAATAACTTTAATATTAAAAAAATATTTGAAGAAAAAATGAGTGGTGCAAAAGGTAATAGACCTGTATTAAATGAATGTATTGATTATTGTATTAAAAATAAAATATCAACTCTCGCTGTAAATTCAATAGATAGAATTGGAAGGAACACATTAAATGTATTATCTACATTAGAAAAACTACATGAAAATAAGATTAATGTATATATCCAACAATTAGGATTAAATACATTAAATGAAGATAAAACAGTTAATCCATGTACTGCAATATTAACTACTGTAATGGCTCAAATGGCAACTATTGAAAGGGAAAATATTAAATATCGTCTTAATAGTGGTCGTGATAACTATATTAAAAATGGTGGTACATTAGGAAGGTCAAAAGGTAGTATTAAAAGTATCGAACAAAAGAAACAAGAATATTCGGAAGCTATTAGTTTGTTGAAAAAAGGTTATTCAGTTCGGAATGTCGCAAAAATAACAAATAGGGGTGTTGCTACAATTCAAAGAATTAAAACAGAATTTCAAATTTAAGTGATATTTTATATGTTCTGATTTTGTTAGGTTTATAAATACTACATATATTTGTGTATATTAGTATTGTTAAATTAATTCGCTGACTTATGGAACACAAACATCATGAAAATTGTATTTCTTGGACGGTAAGTGACTCTTTGTCTTTTTCAGTTAATACTTATGAGTATTATGCTTTGCATGATTATTTACCAAGTAATATGTTTCCAAATGATAAAATCTTACAAGAGGATATACAAAAAAGGCAATATATTTGGGATTTCAAGAAGGGATTTGATTATGCAACTATAAGAGCTATTAAAGAATTAGAACAGATGATTCTGAATATTGGATGTGATTTAACAGATGTAATATTCATCCCTATTCCTGCATCTACTCAATATAAGACAAATATAAGATTTAAGAATTTTTGTAATGGTATATCAAGAAGATTGAATGTTCAAAATGGATTTGGAGCTATCATTACAGCAGACCATGAGCCAAAAAAAGGTTCATCAGGAATAAAAATTGAACATTTTACTTTTCATCCCGATTTTTATAAAGGTAAGAATGTTATATTATTTGATGATATTATTACAACAGAAGAAACATTTAAACAAACAGCTGATATGTTAATGCAAGGTGGAGCATTATCAGTTAAAGGTATTTTTTTAGCAAAAACAGTACATAAATATAATGAATGAAATAACAATTTTAATAGTAAAACTACTCCAATTAAAAGGTATTGGAAGGAAAACTATTTTTTCAATCTTAGAAACAATTGAAGAAGATAATTTTGATTATTCTATAAACTTAGTTGAATTTATTAATATTGTTTCAAATAAACATGAGAAAATAGCTAAAAAATTAAGTAATCTTACTTATAATGATTTTAATAATGCAGAAAATTATGCTAATGATATTATTGCGAAAAGTAAGGAAAATGGCATCAAAATAATTAGTTATTTTGATGATATATATCCAATTTCACTGAAAGAATCCAAAGACCCTCCAATAATTTTAAATTATATAGGAAATATTGAAATTCTCAATACCCCTAAATTAATTGCTATTATTGGAACAAGAGAACCTACTCCTGAGGGTGTAAAGGCAGGTCTTCATTTCGGAGAAGCTTTTGCACAAAATGGTTATTCTATTGTCAGTGGTTTAGCAGTAGGATGCGATACACTTGCACATCAAGGTTGTTTATTAGTAAATGGTAAAACGGTTGCCATATTAGGTAATGGATTAAATGATAGCTGCATTTATCCTCCACAGAACTTATATATAACAAAGGATATTCTAAAAAAAGATGGACTTTTACTTAGTGAATATTTTATTAACACAAAGGTTAATCCAAGCTATTTGATTGATAGAGATAGATTACAAGCAGCTATTAGTTCTGCAACTATTGTAATTCAAACAGGTGTAAAAGGTGGGTCTATGCATGCTGTAAATGCAACTTTGGATAGTGGTAAAACTCTTGCTTGCGTAAAATACAATAAAGATGATGACAAGATGTTAGGTAACAATTATTTGATTAATAATAATAAAGCATTTGCTTTAACATCTAAAAATATCTCTGAATTTATTGAAACCTTAAATAATACTCCAATAAAAACATATTACAAAAAAATGAAATTAAAAGGCGTAATTTTTGATTTAGACCAAACACTTATTGATACTTCAATTGCTGAATCAATGAGAAATCAAAGAAATTGGGATGAAGTATATGGATTAGTACCTTTCTTTCAGATGTATGAGGGTGTAAAAGAGGTCTTAAATTACCTTCAAGATAATAAAATAAAAGTAGGCGTTGTTACAAATAGTCCAAGCAAATATGCCAAAATGGTATTGGATTATTTTCAAATTGCTTATAATTCTCTAATTGCCTATCATGATGTTAAAAATAGAAAACCCCATCCCGAACCAATGTTGAAGGTTACAGAATTGATGGGGCTAAATACTGAGGATGTTATTTCATTTGGAGATAAAGCAGCAGATATAGAATCTTCAAATAATGCAAAAATACTAAGTGTAGCATGTATATGGGGGGGGGATGTTAAAGAATTTGCTAACGTTCAGCCAAATTATACTATTAATAATCCAAAAGAAATCATAAAAATATTTGAGAATAAATATAAGTAAAATGCAGATAATAAGCAAATTAATATACTATTAGTTACTGCGTATTAAATTACGCACAGCAATATTGTAAAGATGTTTTTGCCGTTCCTGGTAAAATGACTGATAAATATTCAAGAGGTTGTAACAAGCTTATAGCCTCACATAAAGCGGATTTATTTCAATCCACTGAATATTTTCTAGAGCAAATGGGTTGGGATGATGTATCACAAAAAAAGAAAAAGCAACCAAAACAACAAAGTTTATTTATTCCCCTTACTGAGGAAGAACAAGTTATTGTTAATAAACTCACAGAATATGAGTCTCTACATATAGATCAATTAGCCAGAGAAATAAACATTCCTTCATATCAGTTGTTTTCTATTTTATTGGAACTGGAGATGAAAGGCTCTATCAAAAATATGCCGGGCAATTTGTATGCTCTAACATAAATTCTCCTTTTCCTATTCGAAATTAGTATCTTTATAACCCCAATTATTATATACTTAAAATGGATTTGAGCTTAGAAGTATTCTCCATTATCTTATTCTTTGGTGCTTGTTTTGCCGGGCTCATCGGCTCTCTGACCGGACTTGGCGGAGGTGTTGTTGTTATACCGTTATTAACGCTTGGTTTTGGCGTCGACATGCGTTATGCTATCGGAGCAGCATTGGTCACATCTATCGCCACATCCTCGGGGGCAGCAGCGGCATATATAAAAGAAGGCATCACAAATGTACGTATAGGTATGTTCCTTGAAATAGCTACTACAACAGGGGCTGTTATCGGCGCTATAGTAGCCATGTATCTCGACAAGGTATATATTGCAATCATATTCGGCGTTGTTCTTATATTTTCAGCAATACGCTCTATAAGTAAAAAAGAAGAAAATATTGATTATGCTGCTCCCGGAGACAAGCTTGGTGAAAAACTCAAATTAAATGGCTCTTATCCTACTCAAAACGGACAGATAGAAAAATACAATGTACATAATGTAATTGGAGGCTATTCATTAATGACTCTGGCCGGAGTATTATCCGGATTATTAGGTATCGGGTCAGGTGCATTAAAAGTGCTGGCAATGGATACTGCCATGAAAATACCGTTCAAAGTTTCTACTACTACCAGTAATTTTATGGTGGGTGTCACCGCTGCTGCCAGTGCTGTTGTATACCTGCAACGAGGATATATAGACCCTGGTTTGGCTATGCCTATTGTTGTTGGAGTACTTTTGGGTGCATTTTTCGGTTCTAAAATACTTCCGAAAACGAATGTAAAGAAACTACGGATGCTTTTTAGTATTGTAATATTCTTTCTTGCTATTTCTATGATATATAATGGTCTAACAGGTAAATTATAATGAGATGAAACATCTATTTACAAAAGAATTTTGGACCGAAAGAGATATGGAACTCCTTATAGGTAAATTACTGCGGTATGGTGTTATATTAGCTTGTAGTATCACTTTATTCGGAGGTGTAGTATATCTTTTACAAAATCATGGGATCAGTATGGAGCATTATAAACCAACCCCTGACGGATTACCTTTCCCCGGAGTAGAATATTATTTACGAGAATTATCAACCATCATCCCCCGAGTATTATCATTTGACGGCGCAGCTATTATACAACTTGGTGTTTGCGTACTTATTGCAACACCTATATTACGAGTAGCCTTTTCTGTAATCGGATTTCTTATTGAAAGAGATTATATGTATGTTGTTATAACACTCATTGTACTTGCTATAATTATTGCTAATATGTTATTAGGATTACACTGATATGAAAAAACTAATTATTATTCTAACCTTTTTCTCTATTTCTTTTTCTGTATTTTCTCAATCAGCTAAAGAGAAAGGATTAAACAGTATAAATGAGCAAAGTGCCAAAGCTTATATAGAATTCCTGGCCAGCGATGCTTTAGAAGGACGTGAAGCTGGAAGACATGGAAGCCAAATCGCTGCAGAGTATATCAAATCATTATTACAAGATATGGGCATTAAGCCTCTATATAAAGATTCATATTTTCAACATTTTGAAGCTTATAGCCGCGAGAGACAAAAAAGAACACGTTATATAGTTCTCCCCGATTCTATCGAGAAGTATAAGCTAGATCCTGCTCATCGAAAACTTCAATTGAAAAATGTACTCGGCTGCATCGAAGGCAAAAACAAGAACGATTATGTTATTATAGGGGCACATTACGATCATTTGGGAATGGACGAAGCCCTTGCTAATGATAAAATTTATAATGGAGCTGATGATAATGCTTCTGGTGTATCTGCTGTATTACAAATAGCTAAAGCTTTTGTAGTGAGTAATACTCAACCAGAAAGGACAATTATATTTGCTTTTTGGGATGGCGAAGAACTAGGTCTGCTGGGGTCTGAATATTTTGCTGCTACTTATTCACATATTTCTTCTGTTAAAGGCTATCTTAATTTTGACATGATAGGCAGAAATAATATGGAAGATAAGCCCAAACATGTGGTATACTTCTATACTGAATCTCAGCCCCAATTTGGAGACTGGTTGAAAAATGATATAATAAATTATAAGCTAAACCTTGAACCTCATTATCATCCTTGGGATAAGCCTATAGGAGGAAGTGATAATGCATCGTTTGCTAAAAGAAATATCCCTGTTATCTGGTATCATACGGACGGTCACCCGGACTATCATCAGCCAAGCGATCATACTGATAAAATCAATTGGGATAAACTGATCAATATAACTAAAGCAGCTTATCTAAATATGTGGAATATGGCAAATCTGTAATTTTATGATTTATCTGATGAACATTCTCCTTGATAAATTTGTTTCTATGATGACAAATAATTTTAGAAGAATGAGAACGTTAGCGCTTGCTTTATTTTTTAGCATAATTTCGATTTCAATGGTTGACGAGAATAAGTCTTTATATGACTTCAAGGTAAAAAATATTGATGGAAAAGAATTTGATCTATCATCTCTTAAAGGCAAAAAAGTACTTATAGTAAATGTAGCTTCAAAGTGTGGTCTAACTCCACAATATGAAAAGTTACAGCAATTATACGAAAAATATAAAGACAAAAACTTTGTTGTAATAGGCTTCCCTACAAATAACTTCAACGGACAAGAGCCAGGAACAAATGAAGAAATCAAAACTTTTTGTGTCCTAAATTATGATGTTTCATTTCCGATGATGGGTAAAATAGATGTTATAGGAAAAGATAAAGCTCCTATTTACAAATGGCTTACCGAAAAATCTGAAAATGAAAAAATGGATGCGGAAGTACAATGGAATTTTCAGAAATTTATGGTGGATGAAAATGGTCAATTAGTAGACTTTGTAGCTCCACGTGAAGATCCATTCTGCGATAAAATCATAAAATGGATTGAACAATAATTGCCATACAAATATATTTAAATTGTTATCTTTTATCTCATTATACTTCTGTGTAGTGAGATTTTTATTTAAGGCTACCCCATTTTCAATTATATTCTATAGATATAAAATAGCAAAAAGGTATACAATTTAATGTATACCTTTTTTGTTTTCTTTAAGTACAAATATTATGTCCTCTATAAATTATTACGCCTTTTCGTTGTCGATGTATTCCTAAGCCTAAACATTAAATATAATACAATAATTGAAATAACAATAGGCATAGTTGCATTTCCTATAGGAGCCGGATGACCAACGTTTTCATCCTTAATTGTTCCATCAAACTCAAAGTCATCGTTCCACCCAGTACTATTCCGAGCATTACGTAAACTTTGTATAGGTGAAGATAAAGGCGCAGTGGTCGTAGAAGTTGCAATAGAACGCTTCTCCTTTTTAAGAAATGTAATGGATGGTAACTCTCCGGATATCTCTGGTTCTTCGGCTCTCAATGAGAGAACCGGAATAGACAAACAGAAAGATAACATCAAAAATAACAATATTTGTAGTTTCGTTTTCATCTAATTTTCTATTTTCGTATAGTCTGTGTTATTAGTTTTGTAAGTTTACAAATTTAGATGTATAATTTCTATTACCAGATATTTTTACAATATACGTACCAATACTCAATGGTTTCATATATTGCATTTTAGGAGAATCATTAACTCTTGTTTTACCCATCAAACGTCCTTGCATATCAAAAATCTGTACATCACTATTTATGTCTCCATCATTTAATCCGCGTATATATAGAACAGAAGAATTGTAATAACATGAAATAGATTCATCATCACCTCCAATTACATCATCATCATCTGTATCATAGAAACGTAAAGTAAATCGGCTTGCATCTGAGCCATCAGCTGCTTTTGAATCAGATGGATTAGAAATAAATGTATACTCAAGATCAGAAGTAATACGTTCTTTCTTATTTTCATATTCATCAATCAACCACATACTCTCTACATTGTCTACATTTTCTATATTATAGAATTTTAATGTAATTTCCTGTCTTTCTGACGGAGCTTTGAAGTAAAGAGGCATTTCTCTAGTTCTTAACGGAATACCATTTCCTAATAATTTAACATTATCAGATGATTTTGTATAAACTAACGCTTCCGGTGAAGTTGATTGTGTCCTAGTAGAAACACCTTTAGTATCTGTTATATCCAAATCAACATCGTCAGAAATCGCTTTTTTTGTATCATAACGATCCCCATTATAACTAATATAAGCATCCTCCCTAAACACAATACTTGTACGATCGGCTGTTCCTAATTTTTCATTTTGAGCTTCTACAACAAACCAGTCATGCATAATAGGATCTATACCTGCAGATTTAGGATGTTTCATTGTTGCACCTGTATTTCCAAAAGTCTGTAAACTAGGCTTTAGAGTAAGTGTTGTATTTGGACCCGCCTCTACAATAAACATTTGCATTGGCGCTATTAGATGCATGTTAGGTTTTGCTATATTAGAACCACTATGACCAGTCCCTACCGGCTCTGAAGCTGTGGACCCATCACCACTTACATAATCATAACTTATCTGAAAATGTAATTTACCATAATAATCTTCACTTGTAGGATCAGTAGATGATGGATTTTTTCTCTTTATTCTAGCATTATTTACTAACCAATATGTATCACGAATTGTCCCAGAAGCTTTTGTAGAAGACACTGCAACATTTCCCAAATAATTATTTACAGATGTTAAAGTTGTTCCATCCGGATTTAAACCTAATATCGGATTTAAACTAATAGGAGCCATAAATGGATTACCCAAATAGTTTTTACCTTCATTTAATGCTATTACAACACCATTTGGATTTGTATTGAACTTTTCATTAGCCATTGGCTCAACACGTGAGCGGTTTTTACCATCCTCATCAAAAAATTTAGGATCGCCACTTGAGAAAGGCGGAGTATAGCCTGTTGCTGTAAACCTACTGAAATTTTCCATCAAGCCACCAGCTTTAGACCAATCCTCAAATTCTTCTCTATTAAATCTATACCCCCCTCTGGCTCTACGTGTGTGATGTATACCTTTACCTGTATGAGGTTTATCATAATCTGATGTTGATGTGAATGCATTATCATCTTCAAAATCCCAATGTTCATCAATATGAAAATCAAAATTTTTACCCATATGGTCTACATGCGACACTTCCATACTTGTAAAGTATCCATGCCCTGATTGTAATTTTGTAAAAGGATCAACTATAGGTTGTCCATTTTTAGCAACACTAACCTTATTTGTTTTATAATTAAGTCCAGGTTCTGTCAATAAATGGTAAAACATATAATCTGCTCCAAGCTCTACAAATGGAGGTGTGAATCCAGTTAAGCGATTATAATCACTATTACGCAGTGTATTACCTGAAGCCAAATTTTCTACTTTACCTTTATCTCTCCATACTTTTTCAAGTATCCCATCTTCATTTTCTTCGTCGGCTTCATAAGGATCTGAAGTATGTGTCATAAAACCATCATCATTAGTAGACCCGTTACCTGTAAATTTATATAGACCTAAACGAACCTGACTATATGTCGCCAAAGCTGTAGTTTTTCCATCTAAAGCAGCGGTACCAGATTCTCCTGTCACACCATCAATACGAGCTAGACCACTGTGTATAGCATAATCATTTCCATAAGCCGCTAATATAGAAAAACGCCCTTGTGGAGCATGTAAGAAACGAGTATGAATAGCACCCGACCAGTCCACTTCAACTTCCCCTGACTGACCTGTATACTTATCTTTTATAGCGATAGTTGGGAATTTAATATAGTTAGCCTGTTTTTGAGCCATCCAATTACCACCTGGTTTTGCATGACTATTGTAAACGTTATTATATACAAATGCTCCAGATGATGTTTCCGGCATACCATAAATAACTTGTTTATTATTACGTTCCGCCACTGCATCCTTCCCTACAAATGCAACAACTCCTTCTTCAACTGTACCAGCTACTGCATTAGGATCAATCGTACCGCTAGGCTTATATATAAATAAATTTCTTTCTGCTTTATTATAATCAGCAGATTCACCCGAAACTCCGGCAAAAGTTGGAGTTTTTGCATTTATAAAATCTTCGGTAATTTCGGTACGCCCCTTTTGTTCAATAGTGGCACCATCAACAAATATGGCAGAACCATCTATATACAAAGCTGTAGACGAAGTAGCACCTTTGTTCGCCTCCCCTGTTTTATAGCCAACGTACATTTTCCCCTTGGAGTACATAATTATACCATTTTCTGTACCTATTATAGGATTGTTTGGATCTACAACAGTTTTAGTTTTGGGTCCTTTATTCAATTCGCCCCAAGTAGATTGACCAGTAGAACCCCAAGTAGCTGTTTGTGCATTAGCCAATACCGGCAAGAAAATTAATACGACTAGAATTAATCGAAATCTCATTATTGTAGTTTTATAAAAGTCAGTCAATATCAATACGTTATCTATAAAATATCCTAATATTTTCAGGAACAAGTTCTGTAAGAGTCTTAAATTATTTTACAAAGATATATTATTTTTTTAGAAGAAAATACTATTCCTTCCATTTTTAAGAAAAAAAAAATGTTTTTCTTAAATCGTAAAGTCAAGACATTATGTTAATTAACATAGTCATTGGTGGCGATTTCTCAATAAATCATTCACCGTTTTTACCGGATTAAATGTCTCAATTGGCACTTCTACAAAAATAGTATTCCAATCTGACATTGCTCCATTCCATAATCCAGGGAGCTCAAGAGCTTTCAATTCTTTTCCATTCTTCGATTTTATCGAAATAAATCCAGTATTATAATCAACAAAATCTTTCAGATTGAAATGATGCCCTCTGTAATCTTTAATACCACAAACGATATCAACCGGATTAAAGTGAGTACCCTTGTTGTACATTTCTTTTTTAACAGGATCATTCATATCTATCTGTGAACTTTCCAATATTTGCGGAGAGACTGTACCATCTTGATTATAAGCTAGAAATGGACCTCCACCAGGCTCACCTACGTTACGTACCATTCCGCATACACGGCAAGGACGGTCTAACTTTCTCTTCAAGTATAAAACAAGTTCAGCATCTTCCAGTAGCTTTGTATCCGGATTTTTCACATTTAGCGTATTTTGCAAAAAGTAAAGAATCTCTAACAATTCGTCATGCGTATATTTTCCGCAATCCAGAAGATTCAAATATTCAAATATTTTTTTCTGAACATCTACCAGCACGCCTGCCAGTATTTTTTTATATTTTGTTTCAATATCTTTAAACTTATCGGGAACTGTATTATCTATATTTTTAATAAAAACAATATCAGCATCCAGATCATTCAAATTCTCAATAAGAGCCCCATGTCCACCCGGGCGGAACAATAAGCGGCCATTATCTCTAAATGGCTCATTCTCCGAATCCACCGCTATTGTATCCGTACTAGGCTTCTGTTCACTAAAACTTATATTATATGTAACTGCTAAATCTCTTTCAGCTACAGGCTTTTTCTGATCAATCAACTCTTCAAATAGATTTCTATGCTCAGGAGATACTGTAAAATGAAGGTTTATTTCTCCTTTATCATTTTTAGCATACAAATATCCCTCTTTCAAATGTTCCTCGACCGGAGTTCGTGAATATCCATCATATTGATGAAATTTTAGTAAACCTTTCGGAAGGCTTCCATAATTGAGCCCTTCCGGATTTAAAAGATTCGCAACAATTCTTTTATATTTCCCCTTAGATAGCAGAGTAGAAATGTCTTTACCTTCATTCTTCTTACATGCTTCATTTAGGTCTTCGTAAAACGCGAACTTTTCCAGGCCTTCGAAAAAAGCATTTTCAAAATCAGATGTTGGTACATCGTAAGGAGCATCTAAAAACTCGAAAAGATTTTTAAACATCCTGCTCGCAGCACCTGAAGCCGGCACAAATTTAATTATTCTCTTGCCCGACATTCTATATGCATCCCAGTTTTCAAGATACCTATGCTCATTTCCTATAGGAATAGAAAGAATACCTTTTTCGACCGAAGCAGCAGCCGATAGCTCCAAAAAAGGAAAACCTTCTTTAAAAGAATCAAGTTGTTTCTGAAAATTCTCCGGAGTTATTCCCTTGCTCTCTAACTGAAGTATATCTGATTCTGTCATCATAGTCGCGACGATTAATTGTTAAAGCCTAGTTTAATATACAAAACTAACAAAAATATTGCATATACGTCACCTGAGTTGCTTAAAAAATTCCCATACAACCATACCCGTCGCCACAGAAACATTTAAGGAATGCTTTGTTCCAAATTGAGGTATTTCAACACAACAGTTTGATACGTTTACAACCTCCTGTTGTACTCCCTTCACTTCGTTCCCTAAAACAATAGCATACTTCTTTGTTTTATCCAATACTAAATCATTAAGCATTATGCTGCTCTCAGCTTGCTCCACAGCACATATTGTAAAATTGTGCTTACGCAAATCTTCAATAGCCTGTTTTGTATCCTCATAATATTTCCATGCCACAGAGTTTTCAGCACCTAAAGCCGTTTTATGAATCTCTGCATTTGGAGGAGTTGCAGTTATTCCGCACAAATAAACAGAATGTACCAGAAATGCATCTGATGTGCGAAATACCGAACCTATATTATTCAGACTTCTTATATTATCCAATACTATAACCAAAGGCAGCTTTTCTGCCTCTTTAAACTGATCGATAGAAATCCTGTTTAGGTCTAATATACTTTTGACTTTCATTATCTTTACTCAATCTATCAAAACAACACTCGCAAAATCAAGCTGGCCACCTAAAGGCGGATTACGCTTAGAAATCTTTATTTCCACTTCTTCGATCTGTTTATATCTTTCTTTAAGACGACGAATTATCCGATACGCTGCATGTTCAAGCAATTTCGATGGTATTTCCATCTCTCTTTTAACATCATTGTATACATCTGCATAGCTTATAGTATCATCTAACTCATCTGACAAACAAGCTCTTTCCAAATCTATTGTTATTTTAAGATTTATTACAAATAAATTGCCTACAGTTGTTTCTTGGGCAAAAACTCCATGATTGGCATAGAATGTAACATTTTCAAGTAATATATAACTCTTCATAATCTTTATTTGAAGTACAAAGATAAGAACATTTTAAAACTTTTATACAACCATTAAAGAATCTGCTCCACAGCTTTAAATATGCACTCAACTTGTTATAAACTATTAAAGATTATATTTTTTAAAAGGGATTCGCCTCCTATTTTGACTAATTTTAGCTAAGTTTGTTTTCCAAACCAACACACAATAAACATGGCTAGAAACAGAGAAACAATTATTACTTCATCAACACACAATATATTGGCGTCAGGCACGCAAATGAAAGGAAACATAAGTGCCGAAGAAGATTTTCGTATTGATGGCATTCTTGAAGGTAATATCAATTGTAAAGGAAAAATTATAATTGGAACAAATGGTGAAATTAACGGTGAGATAGAATGTATAAATGTAGATTTACTAGGTAAAGTAAAAGGAAACATACTTTGCCACGAAACTGTTATATTAAGATCATCTTGCACAATGACAGGAGAAGTAAAAACTCAGACAATAGAGATAGAACCCGGGGCTACATTTACGGGTAGTTGTTCGATGAAAGAGTAAAAGAATTTCTAAATTATTATATATGAGCAATACAATAAATAAACGTATCCATGCCTTACGTGGATTTTTAGAAGAGAAAGGACTTCATGCTTTTATTATTCCCAGCACAGATTCTCATTTAAGTGAATACCCTGCATCGCATTGGGCATCCAGAGAGTGGATCAGTGGATTTACGGGTTCGGCTGGAACAATTGTTGTTACCCGCGAAAAAGCAGGATTATGGACAGACTCCCGCTACTTTCTTCAAGCAGCCAACGAATTAGAAGGTACAGAGATAGAACTATTTAAAGAAGGATTGCCTACAACGCCCTCTATCGAAGAATGGCTAACATCAGAATTAGGTAAAGGCGAAAACGTTGGTATCGACGGAAATGTATATGCTGCTAAAGAAGCTTTTCAGCTTACAAATAAATTAAATATGAAAGGATTACATCTTATAAATGATTATGATCCTTTCCTTACTATCTGGCATGACAGACCTGAGATTCCTAAAAATCCTATCTTCCTAATGCCTGAGAAGTTTTCAGGAGAATCTACTTCTAAAAAAATCAACCGTATCTGCGATGCAGTCGAAAAAGCCGGAGCGGAATCTTTACTTGTGGCTTCTTTAGATACAATAGCATGGATTTTTAATATACGTGGAAATGATGTTAAGTGTAATCCTGTAGCAGTTAGTTATGCTTATGTTTCAAGAAAAGAGACAGTTTTATTTATCGATCCTAAAAAACTTACCGATGAAGTTGTAGGGTACTTAAAAGCAGAAGGTGTAACGATAGCAGAATACACTAAAACATATGATTATGTATCGAAAATAGACTCTTCTGTTTGCCTCGATGGAAACAAGGTAACATTCAATCTATATAATACCATTCCAAATGGTATACGTATTGTAGATATTCCTTCGCCTGCTGATTTAATGAAAAGCATCAAGAATGAAGTGGAAGTACAAGGATTTAACAATGCCCTTGAACGTGATGGTGCTGCTTTGATTAAATTTCTGATGTGGCTCGAGCAAGCTGTTCCGACAGGAGAAGTGACAGAAATATCAGTACCTAAAAAGCTTGTAGAATACCGAAGCCAGCAAACAAATTTTGTAGGTGAAAGCTTTGATACGATATCTGGATATGGCCCTAATGGAGCGATAGTTCATTATCATGTATCAGAAGAAAGTTCGTTACCTGTTAAGCCTGAAGGATTCTTGCTTGTAGATTCCGGAGCTCAGTATTTCGATGGGACAACAGATATTACCCGAACCATCGCTGTAGGACCTCTTACCGAGCAGATGAAAAAAGATTATACAATGGTTTTGAAGGGACATATATGTCTGGCTATGGCAATATATCCACAAGGAACAAGAGGTTCTCAACTGGACATATTAGCCCGTAAAGCACTATGGGATAACGGACTGAATTATCTGCATGGAACAGGGCATGGCATCGGACACTTCCTGAATGTACATGAAGGCCCTCAGAATATCCGAATGAATGAGAATCCGACTACATTACAGCCAGGGATGGTAACATCTAACGAACCAGGATTGTATAGAGCCGGACAATATGGCATACGTATAGAAAATCTCGTACTTACTCAACATGAGAAAACAACTGAGTTTGGAGATTTCTACTCATTCAAAACGCTTACTCTATGTCCAATAGATACAACTCCTATTATAAAAGATATGTTGACAGATAAAGAGATTGTATGGTTCAATGAGTACCATAAACTTGTATATGACAGACTTTCACCTCTACTTACTGACAACGAAAAAACTTGGTTAAAAGAAAAGACTAATGAAATATAAACTACTTATCCTTTTGAGCCTCCTCTTCTCCTTAGAAATGGAGGCTCAAAACAACACAGACGAACAGCAGCCGATATATAAAATAACACTGGACATTCCATCTCAGAAAAACAATAAAATATTTCTGGGACAGTATTGGAACGGGGCGACTTATGCCATAGATTCCGTCCAATTAACGGCTAAAGGGAAGGGCTTCTTCTCGATAAAAAAAGAGCTTCCCGCAGGACAATTTTTCATTTACTCAAAACCTGCTTTCCAAATTGATTTATTAATAAATGATAACCAGAAGAAAGATATTGCTATTGCAATAGACGAATCGAATCCTGCAAAAAACAGTGTAAAGGGAAGCCATGACACAGAATTACTTTGGAACTACTTACTTGAACTAGATAAAATAAGCCAACCTAAACATAATCTGGAAAAGGCTTTAGCCGATTCAACCATTTCTGTTGAAAAACGCTCCGATCTGGAAAAGCAAATAGAGCAAATAGATGCACAAATGGATTTATATACAAATTCCCAGATTGCTAAATATGAAAAAGATTGGTTTGGAATATTTATTAAAGGTAATACACCAATAAAATTACTGCATCCGAAACCAAATTCTGTAACAGAATACAGACAAAATGTTAACTATGGGAAGGAGCATTTCTTTGACAATATAGCCTTATCCGACTCTCGCATTTGGAGAACAAATTACATTTATACATATGTGGACAGCTATATGAACCACTGGATAGATCAGGAACCTGACTCACTGGCTTATGCAGCAAAAAGGTTGGTAGAAAAAACAAAAGGTAACGAATTCGCTTTCGAAAAAATGTTATCATATCTGGCTAATAACTCCCTGAAAAGCAAACGCATGGGCGACGAAAACACCTGGGCTCTGCTTTTCGAAACATACATCCAAGACAAGAAACTTAGCTGGATAACAGACGCACAAATGAGCGAACTAAGCAAAATGTATGAATATCTGAAAGAGAACCGCATCGGTATGAAAGCTCATAATCTCACTCTACAGACAGTGGATGGTAAAGAAATAAACACAAATGATATTGAGGCTAAGTATCTGCTACTTTATTTCTATGATCCATCTTGTGGACATTGTACTTCTCAACTGCCAAATATTCATAAAACTTATGAAAAATTTAAAGACAAAGGCTTCAAAGTTGTTACTATGAATATTGCTTATGACAAAGCAAAAAAGGAAGTATGGGAGAAATATATAAAAAACAACAAACTTGAGGATTGGATCAATTGCGCCGATCCTGAGTATAAATCACAGTATTGGATGCATTTTGATACTTCAGGCGTACCATTTGCTTATATTTTGGATAAAAACAAAAAGATAATTGCACGTAGATTAAGTGATAAGGATATTGATTACATTATAAATTTTTATTTAGGAAATGGCACTAATTAAAGAAGTAAGGGGTTTTGTCCCTGAGATCGGAGATAATACATATTTAGCTGAAAATGCCACTATTATAGGCGACGTAATTATAGGAAAAGACTGCAGTATTTGGTTTAATGCTGTTCTACGTGGAGACGTTAACTCTATCCGTATCGGAGACAGAGTAAATGTTCAGGATGGAAGCGTATTACACACCCTATATCAAAAATCGGTAGTAGAAATAGGTGATGATGTTTCTATAGGGCATAATGTAGTTATACATGGAGCTAAGATTGAAAACGGGGCGCTAATAGGTATGGGATCGGTAGTACTAGACCATGCAATTATAGGCGAAGGTGCAATTATTGCAGCCGGTTCGGTAGTACTTAGCGGAACTCAAGTAGAACCGGGGAGCATATATGCAGGAGTACCAGCAAAATTTGTAAAGAAAGTAGATCCTGATCAATCAAAAGAAATAAATCAAAAAATCGCAAAAAACTACCTGATGTATTCAGGCTGGTTTAAAGAAGAGTAAATTTGGAAAATATAAATATCAGACCTATTAAAAAAGATGAGCTTCATATTTTAGAAAATCTACTATATGAAGCTATCTTTCAATCTGAAAATTCAGCGTCCCTACCCTTTGAGATAATATATAGTCCAGATATCTATGTATATATTGAGGATTGGGGCAAAAGTAAAAATGATCTTTGCCTGATTGGTGAAATCGATGGCAAAATCGTTGGAGGCGTATGGACCAGAATCCTCGCCGGAGAAGTCAAAGGATATGGAAACATTGATAATACCACCCCTGAATTTGCCATCTCTTTATTCAAAGAGTTTCGCAAGAAGGGTTATGGCACTTTGCTTATGGCCGAAATGATAAATCTTTTAAAGCAAAAGAGTTATAAACGGGTATCCCTCAGCGTCAACAAAGAAAATTATGCAGCCAGAATGTATAAGAATCTGGGGTTTGAAGTAATTAAAGAAAATGAGGAAGACCTTCTAATGGTTCTTAATTTGGAAAAATAGCCAGATTACAACCACTTTTTCCTTTTAAAGTAGAACAAAATAATAGCAACTGCCGCAACCATCAGACCGATTGAAAATTCATAACCATATTTCCACTTAAGTTCCGGCATTATATCAAAGTTCATACCATAGATACTAGCTATAAGTGTTGGCGGCATAAATATAACCGAGATCACCGTAAACATCTTAATGATCTTATTCTGCTCAATATTTACAAACCCGAGAAAGGTATCCTGTAAATAGTCCAGACGATCGAAACTAAAACGGATATGTTCCAACAATGAATTTATATCTTTAATAAGTATGGTTATTCTGGCATGCAATTCCTTAGGCATCAGTTCACTCTTTAACATATTAGACACAGCGCGCTGCTTGTCTATAATGTTCTCGCGAAGCAACATTGTCTTTTCCTGAAGGTTTTTAATCTCCATCAATAGTTCTTCGTCTGCCTCCTGAATACTGATACTATTACTTAGTGTTGTAATCTGCTGAGTCATATCCTCAACCATATCCGCATCTATTTCTATCCGTGTTTCCAATAAGGCAACAAAAACATGATAACCGGTTGGATACGTTTTCGGATTTGCCGATATTTTCTTTATAGTCTCGTGGAAAGATGTAAGATCTTCGCCACGTACAGTTATCAATATATTATCCTTCAAGATAAATGATACCGGCTCGCGCTCGAAATTTCCTAAGAGAAAATTGGAATTTACAACCAGAGAATCAGTAGTTTCGATATACCGTGACGACATCTCGATTTCTACCATTTCTTCCTCTTCCTGAATATATATCTTTAAATAATCTTCCAGCTCTGTTTCAATTTCCTCATCCACATTGTTAAGGTCAATCCAAAGGAAATTTTTCTTAGGAGTAGTTTTGAGGAACTCAATGCTACGGCTCATTCTTATAGCATTGTCTTTATGATAAAATAATTTAACTTCAGACATGAGCGCTTTTCTTTTTTAAGGTGTGCGTATTCTATTTCTTCTCACTGGTACTCCCGGGCAAAAAAGCAGCAACAATATTAGTCAGCTCTTCAAAATCTGCAACCGAGAGCCGCTCGGGTCGTTCACCAAAGATTGGATTCGAATAAGCTTCACAATCTTTACCCAAAAGAGGCTTTATAGAATTTCGTAGAGTTTTTCTACGCTGATTAAAGCTAGTCTTCACGACTGTCTTAAATAATTTTTCATCACAATTCAGAGACTGACGGCTATTCCTCACAAGCCTGACCACTGCCGATTTTACCTTTGGAGGTGGATCGAAAACAGTTTCGCTCACAGTAAAAAGATATTCGATATCGTACCATGCCTGAAGCAATACACTCAGAATTCCATATGTTTTACCACCGGGCTTTGCAGCTATACGTTCAGCCACTTCTTTTTGTAGCATACCAGAACAGCATGGAATATGATTCTTATAATCTAATACCTTAAAGAATATTTGTGATGATATATTGTATGGATAATTTCCGATTACACAGAATTTATCTCCATAAATTTGCAACAAATCCAGTTTCAGGAAATCGTCTTCAATTATATGCCCCCGTAGATCGGGATAATGTTCATTGAGATATGGTACTGAATCTCTATCTAACTCAACAACAGTCAAGTCCTTCTTCTTTTCTATCAGAAATTGAGTCAACACTCCCATTCCCGGCCCTACCTCAATAACAGGTACGATTGGAAAATCGTCTAAAGTATCGGCTATGCGACGCGCAATATCCAGATCTTTCAGAAAATGTTGTCCTAAGAATTTCTTTGGCCTAACTGCTGTCATACTTATAATTATGATTATCTTTGCAGGCACAAAGGTACTATTTTATTAATAAAATTTAGCCTTTGTTCCTGATGTTTATATACAAAATTTACAAATTAACCTATATACGATGGGAGAAGAAATACAAGAGACCACCGAATCGAAAAAAAGCTCGTTCCTGAATAAACTCATTAAAATAGTTCTGCCCCTACTCTTCGGAGTTGCTATTATATACTACCTTTTCAGAGATATTGATTTTGCCGAAGTATGGAGCATTCTAAGAAATGCTAATTGGGGTATTCTTTTATTTTCGCTTATATTCGGACTTTTAGGAAATACAATCCGGGGCTATCGTTGGGAATTGTTCATAAAGCCACTGGGTTACTCTCCTAAAGTATCAAACCTTAATTATGCTATTTATGGAGGATATGCTGTAAACTTTGCCCTTCCTCGTGTTGGCGAAATATGGAGATGTACAGCTATTGCAAAGGAAGAGAAAGTCCCTTTCGCCAAACTATTTGGCACGATGATACTAGACCGGATATTTGATACATTTACAGTTCTTACTATCTCTTTGATTGCATTTGCTTTTAACATGCAACATTTTGTCACCTATCTCAAAAGCAATCAGCAAACATTCGACACTTTTACTAATATTTTCACATCTCCCCTACTCTATATAGCAATTGCAGCTGCAATTATAACCACCTTTATAGTCTTTAAATATTTCAGTGAAAATGTTTTAGTCAGAAAAATAAAAGACTTACTGAAAGGTATGATTGCGGATATGAAAGCCATATGGAAAATGAAAACAAAAACACGTTTATTCTTATATACAATTGGTATATGGGGATCGTATTTTCTTTATTTTTATATTACATTTTTTGCTTTCGATTTTACATCAGATCTTGGTATTGTAGCAGGTCTTTTTGCTTTCGCATTGAGTAGTATCAGTATGGGAGTTCCGTCTAATGGAGGATTAGGACCTTGGCAAATAGCCGTTATTGCCGCATTTAGCTTATATCAGGTTGATATATTACATGCAACGGCTTTTGCAACCGGAGTATTTGCGGTTCAGGCTATTTGGGTAATCCTGTGTGGATTTTTCGGTTTTGCAATGTTGGCAAGAAAAAAATAAAAACAAGGCATAAAAAACAATATTCTTCATATTAAACAGTTATTGATAGAGAACTTATCCACACTATTATCTGTTATAAAAGCAGTATTAATAAACAAACTATAAATAAGGATTATGAAGAAATTATTATTTGTATTAATTGCAGCAATCACCTTCACTGTATCAGCATGTAGTGTTGTTGGTCAGGCATATAATACACAATTGAAACAAGTGGAGCTGGGCATGACTCAGGATGAAATTATATCTTTGATGGGCGACAAATATACTGTTACCGACCAAAGGGACTACAATAACCAAACAATAGTCTACAAAGACAGATATAAAAACTACTGGAACTTCCAGTTTGTAGACGGACGTTTGTATAAATGGTACAAAGAAACAGAAGAATAATCTTATTTGATTGAAAAATAAAATGCAAAAGAAAGAGTTGTTATAAAAATAGCAACTCTTTTTTAGTAAATACAAAAGCTTATCCCGAATACGTTTATATCTTTGTCTGATATGAGAAATACTGATTAAACTTAATTATTTTTAACTCCTATTTATCGGATTTCAGATTTAACATATTTATTTTTGTGTGCCTAGTACATATCTTTGTGTGCTCAGCATTTAAAATAAGGAATGTTTAGTTATCTTCTTTGGTAAAAACAGCTATATTCAACATTAAAGTCAGAAAACAAACTGACATGAAAAGGAAATAAAAAAATAAATATAAACGCTTAATTCAATAAAAACATGGCGCAAGTTGACATTCGAGAACTTACCGAAAGAATTCAGAGCAAAAGCTCATTTGTAGAAGCCCTTACTATGGGTATGGACAAAGTAATTGTTGGACAAAAGCATCTTGTAGAATCGCTTTTAATAGGATTGCTGGCAGATGGACATATCTTACTTGAAGGGGTTCCCGGATTAGCAAAAACACTAGCTATAAAAACATTAGCATCTTTGATTGATGCTAAATACAGTCGTATTCAGTTTACACCGGACTTACTTCCTGCTGATGTTATCGGTACAATGATTTACAGCCAGAAAACTGAAGAGTTTTTTGTGAAACATGGTCCTGTATTTTCGAACTTTGTACTGGCAGATGAGATCAACCGTGCACCAGCCAAAGTACAAAGTGCCTTGCTTGAAGCCATGCAAGAACGCCAGGTTACAATCGGAGAAAAAACATATAAGCTGCCATCCCCTTTCCTTGTAATGGCAACCCAAAACCCGATTGAACAAGAAGGTACTTATCCGCTTCCTGAAGCACAAGTAGACCGTTTCATGTTGAAGGTTGTTATCAATTATCCTAAAAAAGAAGAAGAAAAACTTATCTTAAGAAATAACCTTACAGGTGATTATGGTACAGTAACTCCTGTGATGAAAGCAGAGGAAATTATCAGTGCTCGTAATGTCGTAAAAGATGTTTATCTGGACGAGAAAATCGAGAAATATATTGTAGATATTGTATTTGCAACCCGTTTCCCTGAGGATAATGGCTTAACTTCATTGAAGGGAATGATAGGGTTCGGTGCTTCGCCTCGTGCATCTATCAGTTTGGCTTTAGCTTCTCGTGCCTATGCTTTTATCAAACGTAGAGGATATGTTATTCCGGAAGATATACGTGCTGTTTGCCACGATGTGCTGCGCCACCGTATCGGGCTGACATATGAAGCAGAAGCAAACAATACAACTTCTGATGAAATAATCAGCGAAATACTTAATAAAGTAGAAGTACCATAAGGCAATATGCCAATGTAATAATATGCCAATATGCCGATGATCTGTAACGAAAGAATTGGCATATAGGCACATTGAATAATTAGCATATTATATTTCTATGGAAACAAGCGAATTATTAAAAAAAGTACGCCAAATCGAAATTAAAACAAAGGGGCTATCCAGCAATATTTTTGCCGGACAGTATCATTCTGCGTTTAAAGGTAGAGGGATGGCGTTCTCTGAGGTACGCGAATATCAATATGGTGATGATATCCGTGATATAGACTGGAATGTAACAGCCCGATACAATAAGCCTTTCATAAAAGTATTCGAAGAAGAGCGTGAACTTACTGTTATGCTTCTTGTCGATGTATCTGCCAGTCAGGATTTCGGTACCAAGCAATCGGTTAAGCGTGATGTAGTAACAGAAATTGCTGCTACACTAGCATTCTCGGCAATTCAGAATAATGATAAAATTGGTGTTATCTTCTTTTCTGATAAAATAGAAAAATTTATCCCTCCTAAAAAAGGGAAAAAACATATATTATATATCATTCGCGAACTGATCAACTTTGAAGCAGATAGTTCTAAAACTGATGTTGGAATGGCCTTGAAATATCTGACCAATGTTATTAAAAAGCGATGTACAACATTTATGATTTCCGATTTTATCGACATTGCAGATTATAATAATGCATTAACTATTGCCAACCGCAAGCATGATATTGTAGCGCTGCAAGTATATGATCATTTGGAAACAGAACTTCCTAATGTGGGGCTAATGAAAATACTTGATGCTGAGACAGGTGCAGAAAGATGGGTAGATACATCTTCGCGAAAAGTCAGGGAAATCTATAAAGACTGGTGGCAAAAACAGCAACAAAGTATGCAAACATCATTCAATCGCAGCAAGGTTGACAGTGTTTCTGTTCGAACTGATGAAGATTATGTAAAGGCCTTGTTGGCATTATTTAAGAAAAGAAGCTAAATCAGAATTATAAGTTATAAATGATGAATTATAAATAGGTGAAAGGCTAAAAGTTACATTCTAAAAAGTTTGTAACTCGTAACTCGTAACTTGTAACTGACAATATGTTGAAACTAAGAAATATACTATTACTTTGCTTACTCTGCTGCTCAGGGCTTTCGCTTGTCGCACAAAAATCGACAGTACGAGCAACTATTCAGCCATCAGATATCCTTATTGGTGAGCATGCTGTAATAAACATAGAAGTTATATCTCCGAAAGATAGAAATATCATCTTTCCTATATTTGGCGATACACTAGTAAATGGAATTGAGGTATTGCAAATGCTTCCGCCTGATACAACGATGACCGAGGTGATGACTATAAACCAAAAATATATAGTTACATCTTTCGATTCTACCTTGTATCATATCCCTTATATACAGGTCATAGATGGCACAGATACGTTGCGGACAAACGATTTCGGGTTGAAAGTTACTTCGCCACAGTTATCTGATTCCACATTAGCTTATCTGGAGCTATTAAAAGAGAATCAGACTGATTCGATTGATTTTGTAAAGCTTCAAATATCTGATATAAAGGATATACAAGCTGCCCCTTTTGTATGGCAAGATTATCTGGAATATATATATATACCTCTATTAATCTTGTTAATACTCGCATTGATTGGTTTTGGTATATACTTCTTTATGAGGAAGAAAAAGAAAGGATATTACTTTACACCAAAGATTGTGCTGCCTCCACATGTTGTAGCTTTGCAAGAGCTTGACAAATTAAAATCGTCGAAATTATGGCAAAAAGGACAGGAGAAAGAATACTTTACTGAGCTGACAGATATTCTCCGCGAGTACATAGACCGAAGATTTAATATTGATGCTCCGGAAATGATTTCAGAGGATATAATCAAGGCTGTTCATCTGGCTACAGATACAAAATCGGCAACTGACGGACTGGCTCAGATATTACATTTGGCCGACTTGGTTAAGTTTGCGAAATATACACCTTTTGCTGATGAGAACGACCTGAGTCTGGTAAATGCTTATCTTTTTGTTAACCAAACAAAAGTAGAGGAACGACCTACTCTGGAAGAACAACAAAAAGACAAACCTGAAGGCTCAGCCCCTGAACAAAATACAGCCAACAATAACGAACAAAAAAGCTAAAAGATATAAAAAATGGAATTTGCAAATCCGAAATATTTACTTTTATTATTGCTGCTTATACCGCTCATTGTGTGGTATATAATAAAATTGCGCAAAACGCAGGCAACATTCAAGATGTCTTCGAGCTTTGCTTTCGAAAAAGCACCCTCATCTATTCGGGTATATATGCGCCATTTTCCTTTCCTGCTACGCGTTATAGCCATAGGATTGATTATAATAGTAATAGCTAGGCCTCAAAGTGTAAACTCTTCGGATATAAGCAACTCGGAAGGTATAGATATAATTCTGGCACTTGATATGTCGAGTACTATGTTAGCACAGGATTTTAGTCCTACCCGACTTGAAGCAGCAAAAAAAGTAGCGGCAGAATTTATAAATGACAGGAAAAGCGATAAAATTGGGCTAGTGGTCTTTGCTCGTGAAAGTTTCACTCAATGCCCATTGACAACTGACCACAGAGTATTATTAAATCTATTAAACGAAGTGAAATTTGGGATGATAGATGATGGTACTGCAATCGGTTTAGGGTTAGCTAACTCTGTAAACAGACTGAAAGACAGTAAGTCAAAATCGAAAGTAGTGATTCTATTGACTGACGGATCGAACAATGCCGGCCAAATAGCTCCTCTTACAGCAGCAGAATTAGCTGCCTCTTATGGTATACGTGTATATACTATTGGAGTAGGATCGAGAGGTTCGTCCATTGCTCAGGTTATGACCGCATATGGTATGCAGACTATGACTGTGTCGGGCGACTTTGACGAACGCACACTTACAGAAATAGCATCTATCACCAATGGAAAATATTTCAGGGCTACTGATGTTACCAGTTTGAAAGAAATATATGATGATATAAACGAAATGGAGAAATACCATATAAGCGTAAATACAGTAACCAAAAGGAAAGAGCTTTATATGCAATTTGCGCTATTGGCTTTGGCTCTCGTTGGTTTAGAGCTTATTCTACGCCGTACATGGTTAAGAAATATTCCATAAGCCCCACCCAGCCTCCCCAAAGGGGGAGGAGAAAAAAAATGATTCATAATAAATTGTTATAATTATACAAATATATCCTCTATAGTCTCCCCTTTGGGGAGGTTTGGAGGGGCAATAAAGAAATAACATGTTTAAGTTTGCAAATCCCGAATTTCTATATTTATTTTTCGCAATACCCGTTTTCATTGCAGGTTTTATCCTGTTGAATATATATAAACGAAAAAGCGTAGAAAAGCTTGGCACATTAGCTCTAGTTAAGAAAATGATGCCGGAGTTATCATTAAAACGTTCGTACCTGAAATTCTGGTTAATATTGACAGTAATAGGATTCGGTATCATTGTCCTTGCCCGTCCGCAATTCGGAACGAAGGTTGAAAAAGTGGATAAAAAAGGAATTGAGTTGGTTATTGCCATCGACGTATCCAATTCGATGCTGGCAGAGGATATAAAGCCTAGCAGGCTGGCTAAAGCAAAGCAAATGCTAACCCGTATAATAGACGAACGCAAAAATGACAAAGTTGCAATTGTTGTCTTTGCCGGAGAAGCGTTTATACAGTTACCGCTGACAGCCGACAATCAATCAGCGAAATTATTTTTAGAGTCAATAGACCCTAGTATTGTTCCTGTGCAGGGAACCGTAATAGGTAGCGCAATAGATATAAGTATGAGCTGTTTCTCGAACGATGAAGATATAGACAGGGCTATTATCCTTATTACTGACGGGGAAAGTCACGAAGGAAATGCCGAAGAGGCAGCAAAACGGGCAGCAGCAAAAGATGTCCATGTCAATGTTGTGGGTATAGGAACCACACAAGGAGCATTAGTACCTCTTGCCGAAGGCTCTAACAACGTAAAACGAGACTCGCAAGGACAGCCTGTTGTATCAAGGTTGAACGAAGAAATGTGCCGCGAAATAGCAAAAGCAGGAAAAGGGCTTTATGCACATGCAGATAATTCAAATAATGCACTTAAAAGCCTTCAGGCAGAGTTGGAAAAACTCCAGAAAAAAGAAATAGATGGAGTAGCTTATTCGGAATATGATGAAAAATTTCAGATATTCGCATGGGTAATGCTAATCCTGCTGTTTATAGAAATATGTATTTTCGACAAAAAGAACAGAATATTCAGAAATGTAAGACTGTTTAAATAAGGAATTTGATATAAATCAAAAACAGGATGAAAAAAACGTTATTTATTATATTATCTATATTATTTTCGACCGGACTATTTGCTCAAAAAGATGTACGTAAAGCAATACGTTCGGGTAATAAGGCTTATAATGACCAGTTATATGGTACTGCCGAAGCTGAATACAGTAAAGCGATAGAAAAAAATGCCAGTTCGAAGGAAGCATCTTTCAACCTGGCTAATACATATTATAAGCAACAAAAATGGGATGATGCATTAAAAGAGTATCAACATTACCTGACATTGGAGAATGAAGACCCTAAAAAGATGAGTTCAGCATGGAGCAATATGGGTAATACATTCCTGAAAAAGAAAGCCAATGAGAAAAATGAAATGCAAAGTATGATGCAAGCTCAGGCCGGACAAGCACCTCAAGGAGGGCAACAAGCTGCAGCTAAAGAAGATGTGTTGAAACTTTCGATGGAAGCCTATAAAAATGCTTTACGCCTCAATCCGGAAGATAATGAAACAAGATATAACCTTGCTGTAGTCCAAAAGATGATAAAAGACAAGGAAGATCAGGATAAAAATCAAGACAATAAGCAGGATCAAAAACAAGACCAAAAGCAAGATCAGAATCAAGATCAAAAACAGGATCCTAAGCAGGACGAAAAACAAGATCAGAAACAGGATCAACAGCAACAACAGAATCAAATGTCGCAGGAAAATATGCAACAAATGCTGGAAGCTATAGAACAAGACGAAAAACAGACTCAGGATAAAGTAAATAAAGCAAAAGCGCAAGAACGTAAAAAGAAAAACGAGGATAACAGAAAACAAAATAAGGATTGGTAATGAATTTAAAGAGAATAGATTTGAAAACAAAGCGTTTCTCTGTTTTAATAATATTGTTGCTTTCTTTTACAATAACAGTATTCGGGCAAAACATTAGAATAAAAGTGGAAGCTCCGGAAACCATATTGGAAGGAGAACAATTCAAAGTAAATTACAAAATAGAAAGCGACAGGGAAATAAGAGAAGCCATTATCATAAAAAACATGGAGGGCTTTACTATCCTTTATGGCCCTGCTGTTTCTACATCCCGTTCTGTTACCATTAATAAGGGTAAAAGGGAAACAACTTATATAACTAATTCTGTCTATTATCTTGAAGCCGTAAAAAAAGGAAAATATGCCTTACCCAGGGCTGAAATTACGGTTGAAGGGAAAAAATATAAATCGGAAACAGCTAAAATAGATGTAAAATCGTTAGGAGAAGATATTGACGAGATTGAAGCGTTTGTGAAAACAATTGTTTCGAAGAACAGTGTGAACATATCTGATACATTGACTCTTACTTACCGTTTATATACAACAAAAGATATACGACGGATATTGAGTGTAAATATTCCCGGAAACAGAGAGTTTTATTCTCAGAATATAACGAGTCCGCGTCAATACTTTAAAGAAGAAACTCTGAATGGTAAAAAATATCAGGCTGCAGATATAAGAGTACAGATACTACAACCTCGCAACATTGGACAATATATAATCCCTGAAGGTGAAGTTATTCTTGAATATGCAATACCTACGGGACGTAAGGTGCAGGATATGTGGGGAGATGTATATGATGAAACTGTTCGAAAAGAAAAGACCTTAGATGTAGAGCCTGTAACAATAAGGGTGCAGGATTTGAAGGAAATATAATTACTGTAGCTTTATCTATATAATAATTAGTATTTAAGTGTACTAGTTGTAAGTATACGAGTTTATAGTAAAGGAAAAAAGGATACAATAAAAAAGTATGTAAGAGTGTGTCATTTGTGTCATTTTTTCAAATTTATTATTTGAGGCATATTTAAAATATAGCAACTATTGATTGGTATAAATTATTATTTTTGTAAACTAAACAATTAAAACTTTAGATAGGGTAATGAAGAAGTGTTCGTTTTTATTCATATTATTACTCATAAGCATTGCAAATATTTACGCTGATGATGTTCAGTTTACTATCAGCGCCCCTACTACAACCGTAAAGGGTGCCAGAGTACAATTACAATATGTACTCAAAGGTGGAGAATCGACTGAAATACAGATTCCTGAAGAAATAAAAGGTTTCGATATCAGGTATGGCCCCGCTATATCGCAAATGTATAGTTCGAGCAATATCAACGGAAAAATGACTTCTGAGAGCAATATCACATTTACTTATACACTTATTGCTAAAGAAGAAGGAACATTTACTTTCCCTGCTGCATCTATAAAAGTAAACGGACGTAATTACAAATCGAATACGGCACAAATAAAGGTGCTGCCTCCTGACAAGAATGCAGAAGCAGCTCAGCCCGGGCAACAACAGCAGGCAACATCATCTACTTCTACAGTAGATAAAGTTAGTGAGACAGACATATTTGTAAGACCTATCTTTTCAAAAACGAGATTGAAGGAACAGGAGGCTGTAACTGTTACTTTCCGCTTATATTCTACATTGGAAATATTATACTTTACAGATGCTAAATTCCCCGAATTCGAAGGATTTATGACCGAAGAATTTGATCTGTCGCGCAATCAGCAAGTAGCGATGGAGCACTATAAAGGAAGAAATTATTATACAATTAACTTTAAGAAAACATTGCTATTCCCTCAACGTTCCGGAAAGATTACAATCCCTGGAGGTAATGTTGTGGCAATGATCCGAGTACCATCGGGTAGAAAGGTACAGACATTCTTTGGTCCTCAGGAGGTAATGACTGAGGTAAAAAAAGATATGCGGATAGCACCTGTTACTGTTGATGTATCTGCCTTACCAACACAAAATAAACCTTTGAATTTCTCAGGAGGAGTCGGTAATTTCTCCTTTAAACCATCTATTTCGTCGGAGAAAGTAAAGGCTAATGATGCTGTTACAATCACTCTGGAAATAAAAGGTAGTGGTAATTTGAAGCTAATAAAGAATCCGGAGATTAAATTCCCTAAAGATTTTGAGACATATGATGCTAAGGTAAATAACGACTTCCGGCTATCTGATAATGGACTGAGTGGGACGAAAACCATTGAATATATGTTTATTCCCCGATATCCGGGTAAATTTACAATACCGCCTATAGAATTCTCATATTTCGATACACAAAGTAATTCTTATAAAACATTGACTTCTCCCGAATATAATCTTGAGGTAGATAAAGACCCTAATGCTGGCAAAAATACTTCTACAAGTTATTCGAATCAGCGGGAAGTAGAAGTAGAGCAGGATATACGTTATGTAAAAACGGGAAATTACAGTTTCAAAAATCCGGAAGATTTTACAATTGGATCTGTTTCGTATTTGCTCTGGTATATTATACCGACTATTCTTTTCGTAGCATTCTTTATTATCTATCGTAAGCAAATAAAGGCTAATTCTGATATAGCATTGATGCGCACCAGAAAGGCTAATAAAGTAGCAACTAAACGATTGAAACTGGCAAAACAATATCTGCAGACACATAAGAAGGATAACTTCTATGAAGAAATACTGCGCGCTGTATGGGGTTACTTAAGTGATAAGCTTACAATTCCTGTGGCAGACCTCAACCGTGAGAATATAGAAGCTGAACTATTGAAATATGGTATAGGGCAAGACCTTATCAGCCAGTTTATAGGTATATTAGATACCGGTGAGTTTGCAAGGTATGCTCCATCCGAATCGGGCGATGCAATGGATAAACTCTACAGTGATACGGTAGACGCAATAGGAAAGATGGAAAGTACAATCAAAAAGATAAAGTAAAATGAAACGCATTATATTAACATATATATTCTTATTATCAGTACTGCTTTCGTCTAATGCACAAGATTCTACAGCAGTACAGCAGGCAACCGAATCAGCTGTGGCTACAACTGAGCAGGCGTCTTCAAATGAGGCAATAAATGCATACAATGAAGGAGATTTTCGGAAAACAATAGAACTATTAGAGAACGAGAAAAATATTCAGATAGAAAAGGGATTAGAATCTCCTGAACTATATTATAATCTGGGGAATGCCTACTTTAGAGTAAATGATCTGGCAAATGCCCGCCTCAATTATGAGAGAGCTTTACTCCTTGATCCGGGAGACCGTGATACAAGGCACAATATAGAATATCTATTAACTAAGATTGAAGATAAGATACTAGTAGCTGATACATTTTTCTTACATACATGGTTTTTGGCTGTTCAGAATCTATTTGGTTCGAACACATGGGCTAATATTGGGGTAGTTTTATTCCTTGTTTTGGTAGGATGTCTGGTTGTATTTTTCTTTAGCCGTTCCATATTATTCAAGAAAACAGCATTTTATATAGGAATAGTTTCGATTGTAATCGTTATATTTGCCAATATCTTCTCATATAATCAAAAAAAGAAGATAGAATACAGAGACACTGCTGTAATAATGGCCGGATCGGCATCGGTTGTCAGTTCGCCAGATATCAACAGTAAAGAGTTATTCATTTTACATTCAGGCACAAAAGTTTATATTACCAAGGAAGACCGAAACTGGCTTGAGATAGAAATAGATAATGGCAGTGTGGGCTGGATCCAGCGTGATAAGCTGGAAATCATTTGATATCCGTACTAATGAAAACATATAAATGAGTTTTGTTGAAAAAATACTGCCTTATGAAAGAGAACTTTTCTTATGGCTGAATGATCCACACACTCCATACTGGGATGTATTCATGTTCCTATATAGTGGAAAGGTTATATGGTTGCCAATGGCTATAGCGGCATTAGTCGTATTCATATATAAGATAAAATGGAAAGAGGCCCTGGTATTAATTTTATGCGCAGGATTGATAGGATTGTTCTGTGATTATATCTCCGGAGCATTTATAAAACCGTATTTTGAACGTTTCCGTCCGACTCATCATCCCGATTTTAAAGCATATGTAGATATCGTCAACGGATACAGGGGTGGGCGCTATGGTTTTATATCGAACCATGCTGCTAATGGTTTTGGAATAGTAACATTTACCTCTTTACTTTTCAGATACCGATATCTTACCATTACAATGATACTCTGGGCCACTGTTACAGCATACTCCCGGATTTATCTAGGCGTACACTTTATTTCGGATGTAGTAGGTGGGGCTGTATGGGGCACTGTAATAGGATTTTTAGTCTATTACATATATTTAACCTCCAGGCGATATATTCTAAAAGTTCCTAAAGAAGAACTCAAAACACCTATATATTCGAACACAAGAGCTAAGGTTATAATAGCAGCTGTTTGGCTTACTATTGCATTTATCACTATTTATAGTGCTATTAGGGTAATATTTTAATATTCGTGGGTCAAACCCATTGTTTTTAATAAAAGATTTTTATAACTTTAGAACATATTCCTAATCATTTACCATTTAAAACTTAGAGAGTATGACTAAAGTTATTAAATTTTCAGAGCTTCGCAGAATCAAAGATAGTCTGCCAGATGGAAGTATACACCAAATAGCGGAGACCCTACAATTACCTGTAGAAACAGTTTGGAACTACTTTGGCGGATACAGTTACGAAAAAGGACAAAGTTGCGGTGTACATATAGAACCCGGTCCTGATGGGGGTTACGTCTCACTTGACGACACTACAATCTTAGAAATGGCTTTAGGAATGATGGAAAACAAAGAAGCCTAAAAAAGGAAAAAGCTTAACAAGAGATGGATGCCCAAAGTATTCATCTCTTTTGAAATAGAATGTAACGAACATAAAATAGTATAGCTATGGAAGATAAATTCGTAACGCTGGCAATTCACACTACCGAAAAAGCCCGAATATTGAAGAATGTTCTGGAAAGCGAAAATATAGAGGTTCATATTGATGATATAGACCTGCAAAACCCTAAAGTCTCTCCCGGAGTACGTATAAGAATCAAAGAATCGGATCTTCCTAAAGCATTGAATGTTGTTGAAAGCCGACACCTGTTCAGCTATGATGAAGAAGAAACTTACAGGACTGACGATGGCCGGCAACGGATACTTGTTCCTGTGGATTTTTCAGAATACTCTTTAAAGGCATGTAAGATTGCGTTCAATCTCGCTCGTGACTTAAATGCTAAAGTAAAAATACTTCATGTGTATTTTAATCCCTACTACCCTACTGCCCTTCCTATGGCCGAGGCTTTTGCATACCAAGGAAAGGAGGAGAAAGAATTTCAAAGCATAATAGACAAAGTAAAAGAGAATATACAGAAACTATGTAATACTATCGACAATAAAATATCTTCCGGAGAATTCCCTGCAATAAATTACTCATATGTACTGAAAGAAGGGCTTCCTGAAGAAGAGATTGTTACATTTACGAAGGAGTATAAACCTGCCCTTATAGTAATGGGTACAAGAGGTAAAAACCAGAAAGACGCTGATCTCATCGGTAGTGTAACTGCGGAGGTTATAGAAATGACTCATGTACCGTTGATTGCAATCCCGGAGAACACTCCATTTTCGGATATGAAGGAAGTAAAGCATCTCGCTTTCCTTACTAACTTTAGTCAACGTGATTTGGTTTCATTCGATTTATTAGCAAATCTAGTGAACCCATTTGATAATATAAGAATTTCATTGACACATATATCTGTAAAAAAGGGGGATCAATGGGATGAGATCAAGCTAGCAGGTATTAAAGATTATTTCTCGAAGCAATATCCGAATCTAAATTTAGATTATAAATTGATAGATACAAATGATATGCTTAGAAGCCTGGATGAATATATCAAGAATGATGGCATACAAATACTTGCACTTACGACAAGCAAACGTAACATCTTTGCTCGTATGTTTAGCCCTAGTATCTCCCGAAAAATGTTGTTCCACTCTGATACTCCATTATTAGTGTTAAGAGGATAACAGCATATAGAAGTTAGACCATAGATTTCATAATTAATTTTCTATAAACACGCTTACCTGTTTGTTTACACTTAAAAAATGTAGATAAACAGGTTTGCTCTTTATCTATAGAAATGAATAAAGACCTTAGCCATGTATTTAAAAATTATTTACATAGTACTACTTTTGTTTACTACACAAAATACTCTCTTAGGCTCAAATGATAGTATTCCGAAAGATGCTATTCCTTTTCAGAAATTTAAAGGAAATGTCATTCTGGACGGATATATCAATGACTCTATTCCCATCAAAGCTCTACTTGATATTGGGGCATGGGGTATTGCCGTCCCCCGAAAACACACTCCTCATACACCTGATAACGTAAAGTTCAGTATTGGGAAATGGAGCCGAATACTTCCATCAACATATATGGAAGAAACCGATCAGCTTCTGAAATGGTATGGTAGCGACTGTGTATTATTAGGTTGGGACTTTTTTGAAAATAAGGTATTAGAAATTTCATATAAGCACAATTATATCCGTGTTCTTAATCGGCATGAACTAGCTACATTATCGAAATATGATTGTATAAAATTCGCAAATAAAGGGAAAAGACTGATTGTTCCAGCCTATGTCAACATTGATGGTAAAATTATTAATGGAAACTACTGGATCGATACAGGGCTCAATGGCACTGTATTCTTCACAAATAACATACTAACAGAACATAATATAAACATAAATAAAACCAGAAAAGGCAGGGCTAAAAACCTAAGCACCAACCGTACATCTGTTAATGTATTGAAAGTAGATGCAGTACAAATAGGCAATAGCAGAGTATCGGATACTGAAATTATATTTTCGGAATCGGAATGGTTTGTATTTAAGAAAAACGATTTATATATCGGACTTATAGGAAATCAGTTTTTTCAAGGGTTCTCTGTTATATTCGATTTTTTCGAAAACAATCTATATCTAAAACCTGTTGAAGATTAGATACATTTTCCATTTTTGTACAAAAATCCTTTTGTACCTTTACGGAAAATAACTAAATACACATCATTTAAAATGAAAAAAACAATTTTAACCGCTATGACCGGATTATCAATCTTGTTTGCCGGATGTGGTGGAGGGCAAAATACCCCTGCGCCTCAGACCGAGCCGGATACAGTACCCGCTGACTTCAAATATGAAGTCGATGCATTTGCCGATTTAGAGATACTTCGTTATTATGTTCCCGGCTTTAATAACTTAAGCCTTGAACAAAAAGAACTCGTTTACTATCTTTCAATGGCCGCACTTGAAGGACGAGATATTCTTTTCGACCAAAATAACAGATACAATCTAGCTATTCGCCGCACGCTGGAGGCTATATATGAAAATTACAAAGGAGATAAAACGACAAGTGATTATAAAGAATTTGAAGTTTATCTGAAACGCGTATGGTTTTCGAATGGAATACACCATCATTATGGTGAGGAGAAATTTCTACCAGGATTTTCATCCAAATTCCTTGCAGAGCAGGTAAAAGCATTACCAGAAAATCTTATTCCTATAAAAGAAGGACAATCGATAGAAGACTTTTTGAAAATGATTACCCCTGTAATGTTCGACCCTAGTGTAATGGCGAAGAAGGTTAATCAATCAGGAGGTGACCTTATATTAACTTCTGCAAACAACTACTATGGAGAAGGTGTAACACAAAAAGAAGTGCAGGATTTTTATGCTGCCATGAAAGATACTACAAACCAAACACCTATTTCGTATGGATTAAACAGCCGACTGGTTAAAGAGAATGGACAGCTTACAGAAAAAGTTTGGAAAGTTGGCGGCTTGTATTCTCCTGCTATAGAAAGAATTATAGGATGGCTTGAAAAAGCTCAAGCTGTTGCTGAAAATGATAAGCAAAAAGAAGTTATCACTAATCTGATCTCCTATTATAAAACAGGTGATTTGAAAACGTTTGACAAATATGCTATTGCATGGGTACATGATTTGGATTCACAAGTAGATTTTGTAAATGGATTTACAGAAGTATATGGCGATGCTCTGGGAATAAAAGCCAGCTGGGAGTCTATTGTAAATTTCAAGAATGTTGAAGCGACAAAACGTGCTGAAGTTATCAGTAATAATGCACAATGGTTTGAAGATCATTCGCCTGTAGACAAACAATTCAAAAAAGAAGAGGTTAAAGGAGTTTCTGCTAAGGTTATCACTGTGGCTCAATTAGGCGGAGATTGTTATCCCGCGACCCCTATAGGTATAAATCTGCCAAATGCAGACTGGATACGTAAAGACCATGGTTCGAAATCGGTAACCATCGAAAATATTATGGAGGCTTATGATGCTGCAAGTGCTCATACAGGGTTTGGAAAAGAGTTTATGTGGTCTGATGCTGAAATAAATATGATAAAAGAATATGGATTTATTACAGATGTTTTACATACCGACCTACATGAGTGTTTGGGACATGGCTCAGGAAAACTATTGCCGGAAGTTGATCCTAATGCTTTAGGAGAATTCAGCTCAACAATAGAAGAGGCCCGTGCTGACTTATTCGGATTGTATTTTATTGCAGATCAAAAATTAGTTGATCTTGGTATTATTCCAAATGCAGAAGCATATAAAGCTGAATATTATAAATTTATGATGAACGGCCTTATGACTCAGCTTGTACGTATAGAACCAGGTAAAGACATTGAAGAATCACACATGCGCAATCGTCAGTTAATAGCTAAATGGGTTTATGAAAAAGGTAAAGCTGATAATGTTGTAGAATATAAAGTGCGTGATGGTAAAACATATGTAGTAGTAAACGATTACGAGAAGCTACGTAGTCTTTTTGGTGAGTTACTTGCACAAATCCAACGTATCAAATCGGAAGGAGATTTCAAAGCTGCGAAAGCAATTGTTTTGGATTATGCTGTAAAGGTTGACCAAAAGCTACACAAAGAAGTATTGGAAAGATATAAGAGCCTTAATATGAAACCATATAAAGGATTTGTAAATCCAGTATTCGAAGCTGTGAAAGATGCTGATGGTAAAGTCACAGATGTGAAAATATCGTATACTGAAGGGTATACAGATCAAATGTTGAGATATTCGAAAGAATATTCTACTTTGCCGACGTATAACGACTAAAGTACTTACTTATAAATAAAAAATGCAGGCTTAATTTAAAGCCTGCATTTTTTATTTATCATTATAAGCCTACAATAAGGCATTACCATTAATATTCAATTTGAATTTATATCCAAAATAGTCTGCAGCTTTACGAGACAATAACATACGTTGCAGGAATATTTCGAAATAATCCATAACTGCACATATATCTGTATCTATTGTCAAAAAAAGGGTTATAGTCTTTGCTGCTTTATCAATACGCACATCAGATTTTTCAACAGCATAATTCACCCTGTCATGAATATCGGTATGGATAGTTGCTCTGTTACGCACTCTACTACGACGAACATCTGTCTTATCTGCAATAATAAGAGCCGCTGCAATGGCATTGACAGGAAAAGCTGTTGCTTCATCATGATTACCTATTGCTGTGATTATTGTAGCAGTATCTTCGGGTTCCATACCCATCTTATCCAGAATACGAAAGGCCATTACAGCTCCACTCTGAGCGTGGTCTGCCCTATTTATAACATTTCCAATATCGTGCATATAGGCTGCTATTTTGGCAAGCTCTATATCATGCTCACTGTATCCTAACTCTATAAGTATATTTCCTGCAACTTCTGCGCATTTAGTACAATGAGCCAGACTATGTTCAGTAAAGCCGATGGCTTCTAAGGAAGCATCGGCTTGTTTTATATAGGTTTGTACTTCTTTCGAGTTCTTTATATCAGCAAACGTTATTTTGTTATTCATGTTTTGTTTCTAAAAAATTATTTAAAACCGAAGCTTTTCCCTTAATTCCGCGACTCCTTCGGATGCACCTTTTTTTATAAAGTGTATCCCTGGAATATATGCTTTTACCTCATTCGGATCAATCAGGAAAATCGGTGTATCTTGTTGCACATAATTCAATAATCCCGCAGCGGGATACACATTCAGGGAAGTTCCAATAACAACCAGAATATCTGCTATCTGAACAATTTTTATAGCTTCTTCAATCATAGGGACAGCCTCTCCAAACCAAACAATATGAGGACGTAATTGAGAACCCTTTTCACATTTATCTCCCAAATGGATTTCAGAATTATCCGAAGTCAATGTATAAATCAGAGACGGATCTGCTGTAGAACGAACTTTGTCTAATTCACCATGTAAATGGAGCACTCTAGTACTACCGGCACGTTCATGCAGATTGTCTACATTTTGTGTTATAATGGAGACTTTATATTCTTTCTCCATCTCAGCCAAACCAATATGCCCATCGTTGGGTTTAGCATCAAAAGCAGCCTTGCGTCTGGCATTATAGAAATCAAGAACCAATTGCGGATTCTTTCTAAAACCTTCCGGGGTAGCAACTTCTTCAACAGAATATTGCTCCCACATACCTCCGGAATCTCTGAAAGTGGCAATACCACTCTCTGCACTCATTCCGGCGCCTGTTAAAACAACAATATGTTTCATAAACTATTAAAAAATGTAAGTATAATATACAAATATAGTTTTTTAGAGCCTAAAATTTATTAAAGTATCGTGAAAAGAACTATTTTTGTTGGCGAATTAAAATAAATCTAAGTCTTTAAAGCTTGATGAGTTATCAATCTGATTACAAGACAAATTAAAAACAAAGAATGAATATGGATAAAATTAGTTATGCCTTGGGATTAAGCATTGGCAACAACTTCATGTCTTCTGGTATCAAAAATGTAGATATTGAGTCCTTCGTCAAAGGAATGCAAGATGTATTGAACGGACAACAATCTGCTATATCTTACGAAGAAGCTCAACAGCTATTGAACGATTTCTTCACTAAACTGCAAGAAGAAAGATTGGATATCAACCTTAAAGCTGGTGAAGAATTCCTTGCCATTAACAAAGAAAGACCAGGAGTAGTAACTCTTCCTAGTGGTTTGCAATACGAAATATTGAAAGAAGGAAATGGCCCTAAGCCTAAAGCTACCGATCAGGTAAAATGTCATTATCATGGTACATTGATAGACGGTACTGTATTTGACAGTTCTGTTGAACGTGGACAGCCTGCTACATTTGGTGTAAATCAGGTAATACCAGGTTGGGTAGAAGCATTGCAACTTATGCCTGTTGGTTCTAAATGGAAATTGTTTATTCCTTCAAACCTTGCTTATGGTAAGGCTGGTGCCGGACAATCGATAGAGCCAAATTCAACACTAATATTCGAAGTAGAAATTTTAGATATTGTTTAATAATAATTTAGTTTAAAAACATGAAAAAAATTCAAGTTGTTGCTCTTAGTGCATTTGCTGCAGTAGGAGTTTTATTTACATCTTGTGGAGGTAGCGTTTCGACAAACGCAAACCTGAAAACTGACAACGATACATTGTCTTATGCATTTGGTGCTAGTTTTTATGAACAACAAATCAGTGGATTTTTGCAACAACAAGGTTTTATCAGCGATACCAGCCGTATCTCTGCTTATTACCGTATGCAAATCCAGGCTGATTCGACTGGTTTGAAAAAAGATTCTTTGCAAAAAGAAATGAAATTTAAAGTAGACTCCATATCTAAAGCTAACAACAGAAATATGGCTGAACTACTAAAAGGTATGCAAGAAGGTATGAATGCACCTAAATCTAAAGATGCATACATGACAGGTCTTTCTATCGGAAGCCAAATTTCTAAACAAATGTTCCCAGGACTTATGCAACAACTTTATGGTCCTGACACAAAAGAGACTGTAAATACTGACGCATTCCTTGCAGCATTAACTTCTGCTATGAAGGGTGGTAAATATGCAGTAGAAAACCCTAGCATGTTATTCAATACTAAGATGCAGGAAATGCAAGAAAAAGCTCGCAAACAAGAAGAAGAAGCTTTGAAGGCTCAATTTGCTCCGCAAATCGAAGCTGCTAAAAAATTCTTAGACGAGAACAAAGCTAAAGAAGGTGTAGTAGCACTTCCTAGCGGATTGCAATATAAAGTGATAAAAGAAGGAAATGGTGCGAAACCAACAGCTTCGGACATAGTAAAAGTACATTATCATGGAACTCTTACTGATGGTACTGTATTCGACAGTTCTGTAGAAAGAAAAAATCCGGCTACATTCAATGTAAGTGGAGTTATTAAAGGATGGACTGAAGCACTTCAGCTAATGCCTGTTGGTTCTAAGTGGATTTTATATGTTCCGGAAGACCTTGCTTATGGAGGCGACACAAGAAATCCTAAGATACCTCCATTCTCTACTCTTGTTTTCGAAGTAGAATTATTGAGCATCGAAGGTAAATAAGTCAAATAGTAAGCTCAAACTAATATTTTGGCATCGTCAAAGCATTTTTTTTAGCAAAAAGTATTGTTTCTATAAAAAATATCCTATATTTGAAATAGAATAACGATAAAAAGCTCATATATTATGCAAAAAATTGACAAACTTGATAAGAAGATTCTGGAAATAATTTCCCAGAATGCAAGAATTCCATTCAAAGATGTAGCTTTGGAATGTGGAGTATCTCGCGCAGCCATTCATCAACGCGTACAACGTATGATAGAGATGGATGTAATAGTAGGATCGGGATATTTTGTAAATCCTAAAGTATTAGGATACAATACCTGTACGTACATTGGAGTAAAACTGGAAAGAGGCTCTATGTATAAAACAGTAATCCCTGAACTGGATAAAATTCCTGAAATAGTTGAATCTCATTTTACAACAGGTCCTTATACTATTCTTATCAAACTGTATGCCAGAGACAATGAGCATCTGATGGATTTGCTTAACAACAAAATCCAGGATATTCCGGGAGTTGTAGCTACAGAGACAATGATTTCTCTTAGCCAAGGAGTAAAGCGTCAGATACCAATTTCGAAATCTGAATAAAAACGTTTTTGAAATTTATTATACCGAAAAGGCAACTTGCAGAAACAAGTTGCCTTTTCACTTATTATTAATTATAAAAACCGAAATATATAAGATAAAAGGATAAAACCCATATTTTTTTAATATTTTTGCAGGTATATTCGGATAATAAGCACATGAAAAAAGATAACATAGTATTAAGGTTCTTCAAAAATATTTATGTCAGGAATATAGCCCTGATGATTATAATTTTCCTTGCTCTGGTAGCCATTGTGTTGGTTACTTTGACATTCTATACACGGCACAACGAAGCAATAAATGTACCAGCCGTAAAAGGATTACAAATGGAAGATGCAAGCAGTATCATTAATGCAGCCGACCTAAAATACGAAGTTATAGACTCCATGTATCAGACAGGGGGTGTTCCGGGTGCTATTATAGAACAAATACCGAAAGAAAACTCGAAAGTAAAAAAAGGCCGGACAATTTACCTGAAAGTGCAAGCCAAAGGGGTACAGATGGTAGCAATACCAGACCTGAAAGATTACTCTCGTCGACAAGCCGAAGGCCAACTTAATTCTCTTGGTTTCGATAAAATCACAATAGAAGAAGTAACTTCTCCTTACAAAGGTTTGGTGGTTTCACTCTCTTATAAGGGAAGAATGCTTACTCCTGGACAAAAAATACCGAAAGGCGCTCCTCTAAAAATGGTTGTAGGAGCCGGAGGTGAAGAAATAGACGACAGTATTCCTGAAATTGAAACAAATCAAAATATCGAAAATTCTTTTTTTGAATAATGGTAGATAATTCATTTGACGAAATTGAGGATTTTTCGGAAGAAGGATTCACAGAAGAACAAGACGGGCAACTGTACGAACATTACAGGTTCGTTGCAGATAAAGGACAAGGACTAATACGCGTTGATAAATATCTGGCAATGCACATTGTGGGTATTTCGCGTAACAGAATACAGCAAGCAGCAGAGGCTGAGTGCATTCTAGTAAATGATATACCAGTAAAATCTAATTACAAGGTAAAACCCAATGATGTAATTTCGGTAGTAATGAACCGCCCTCCACGGGAAATGGAAATTATACCCGAAGATATACCGTTGGATGTTGTTTACGAAGATGATGATGTAATGGTAATAAACAAACCTCCGGGACTAGTTGTACATCCGGGTTTTGGTAATTATCAGGGAACAATGGTGAATGCCATCGCATACAGGCTGAAAGATACAGCAGATTATGATCCCAAAGATCCTAGATTAGGGATTGTACATCGTATTGATAAAGATACATCCGGCCTGATACTTATAGCTAAAAACCCTTATGCAAAAGCTCATTTATCGGCTCAGTTTTTTAATAAAACAACAAAGCGCCAATATGTTGCATTAGTATGGGGTTCTGTTGAAGCAGATGAAGGACGTATAGAAGGTAATATCGGGAGAAGCCCGAAAGACAGAATGCAAATGACAGTATTCCCTGATGGTGAACATGGAAAACCTGCTGTAACACACTACAAAGTATTGGAACGCTTAGGATATGTGTCTCTGATACAATGCCGGCTAGAGACAGGAAGAACACATCAGATTCGTGTTCATATGAAATATATAGGGCATACATTATTTAACGATGCCCGTTATGGAGGAAATGAAATATTGAGAGGAACTCATTTTGCAAAATATAAGCAATTTGTACAGAATTGCTTTAACATTTGTCCTCGACAGGCATTACATGCGCAGACATTAGGCTTTGTACATCCACGTACAGGAGAAGAGTTAATGTTTGAGGCGCCCCTCCCTGCTGATATGACCCAGCTTCTTGAAAAGTGGCGGGGATATATAGCAAACAGGTAAATTTAAAAAATTCAAGATTTCAATATTTAAAGATTATAGGTATATACATAAATCTTTATAAAGAAAGATAATTAGACGAAATATGAAACGAAAGATAGCCATTGTATGGGGAGGATATTCTTCTGAGATTGTAGTCTCTGAAAGAAGTATGGCTGGCATATATTCTTTCTTAGACAAAGAAAGATATAATGTATATAAAGTAAAAGTTACACAGGACAGCTGGACAATAGATATAGACAATAAGATTTATCCTGTAGACAAAAATGATTTTAGCTTTATAGATACAGTAACAGATAAGAAATTAAAGTTCGATTTTGTTTATATTACTATACATGGTACTCCCGGAGAAGATGGAAAGATGCAAGGATATCTGGATATGCTAAGTATTCCATATTCTACATGTGGTGTTACAGCTTCTTCGTTAACCATGAATAAGTTTATCTGTAATAATTATCTGAAAAACTTTGGCATAGATGTTGCTGACTCTATTCATATAAGCAAGAATTCGAAATATGATATAAATGACATCGCCTCCAGACTAGGATTCCCTATGTTTGTCAAACCGAATACAGGAGGATCTAGTTTTGCAACAACTAAGGTTAAGTCGATAGACCAACTGGAATCTGCTATAAACCTAGCGTCGAAGGAGACTGCCGATGTTATTATAGAAAGCTTTATAAGCGGAAGAGAAGTTACCTGCGGCTGCTATAAAACAAGGATAAGCAGTACCGTTTTTCCGCTTACAGAGGTTGTTACTACTAACGAATTCTTCGATTATGGAGCTAAATACGAAGGTCAGGTTGAAGAGATAACCCCTGCCAAAATATCAGTGGAGATGACCGAAAAGATTCAAAACCTGACAAAAAAGATATATGATCTGGTTGGAGCTAAAGGCATCATCAGAGCCGATTTTATTATTTCGGACGACAGACCTTACTTACTGGAAGTGAATACGACTCCGGGCATGACACATACAAGTTTTATTCCACAGCAGGTTGCTGCTGCCGGACTGAATATAACGGACGTACTGACCGAGATTATAGAAAACGAATTTAACGAGAACTAATATATAGCATGAACAGCAAATTTGATGACATAGCACCTCTATATGATAATGAGGTAGAACAAGCCATTCAAGATATACTGGTAGACCCTGGTTTTCAACATGCAGTAAAGTATATTATCCCTGATATCGACTGGGCTGAATTTTCTGAAGAAATGTCGAAGTATAAGACTAAAGAAGAATTTCAACGGAAAATGATATATCCGGTAGTTACCGCTTTGGGTATGAGGGTTACAGAAAGTATCAAAAGTGATAATTGGGAAAATATCGACAGGTCGGTACAACATTTATACCTTTCGAACCATAGAGACATAGTCCTAGATGCCGGTCTTTTTAATATCCTACGATATGATCAGGATTTGGCTACCACTGAGATTGCAATAGGCGACAATCTGCTTATTCATCCCTGGATAGACAAACTGGTAAGATTGAATAAAAGCTTTATTGTCAGACGCGGCTTATCTATTAAAGAAAAGCTTATAGCTTCTAAGCACATGTCTGAATATATCCACTATACAATAAACGAAAAAGGTGAATCTGTCTGGATTGCTCAACGTGAGGGAAGGGCAAAGAACTCTGACGACAGAACACAGGATAGTTTATTGAAAATGCTTGCCTTATATCCGGAAGATAAACCATTTTTAGAAAGATTAAAAGAACTAAATCTTATTCCTTTATCTATTTCGTATGAATATGATCCATGTGATTATCTAAAGGCAAAAGAATTTCAACAAAAAAGAGATGACCCTGACTTTAAGAAAACACAAAGGGATGACCTTTTGAATATGGAAATCGGCATATTGGGGTGGAAAGGAAATGTAGTATTCCGTATATGCCAATGTATTAATCCCGAGTTGGATAAAATTACAGAAACAGATAAAAGGACTCAGGCGGAATTAGCAGCAAAAATAATTGACAAAGAAATACACACCAATTATGAGATATTTCCTTGTAATTATATAGCGCATGACCTCTTTAATAATGAGAATCGTTTTCAAGATAAATATACGACAGAGCAATCAGATGCTTTCAAGAAGTATCTGGACACACAAATAAAGAAAATAGACCTTGACTACATTGATTACGATTTTGTTTGGAATAAGATGCTTGAAATGTATTCGAATACATTAAAGAACCATTTGGAAGCTATAGCTTAAGATTTATTTCAGAAACTGTATAAATTTTAACTATTTCTTATTTTTTACTTAAATATGTTCTATATTTGTAGCGATTAACAAAACAAAACACACTATGAAAAATCTTGCACTTTACACTATTGTTATTTGCAGCCTATTATCTGTTAAAGGCTTTGCCCAAGTGGTAAAGCAGGGAGAAAAATTTGCAGGTGTACATGTAATCCAGGATAAGGTAACATTTCTGAAAGAAGTATCTTTACCTAAAAATGTTACGCTAGATTCTAATTACAAAACACTAAAAACATGGGCTACAAATAATTATGGTAAAGACTTATTTGTATCCAGTGTACATCACGACCCTAAGAATCACGAATTTACAGCTAAATCGAGAGTAGAGCTACTACTTCCGGAAAATAGTACAGGCCATAGAATAAAGATGGTTATGCGCTATCGTATTAATGGTTTTATACACAATGATAAATGTGTATTCGAAATAACAGATATATCATATTTGTGCGAAAACCATAAGAAAAACAATCTCTTATCTAAGACTGTAAGAGCAGAAGAGTTTATTACCGATTATGCTATGGAATCGGACGATGGGCTGCATGAGATAAAGAATAATACTCGTATGAGTACATTATATTTTCTTGATGAGTTAGGTAGAGACTTCGAGAGTAAATTTGGTCATTGAAAGTCTTTATAAAAACATAGAGAGCCTCCTTAAATTTTACTAGTCTAAAATTTAAGGAGGCTCTAAACATATCAAATATAAAAGTTGTACTTTTGTACTTCAACAATTTTTATGTGATGATATTAGAACGCCTATCCATTCTTAATTACAAAAATATAGAGCAAGCAGATCTTACTCTATCTCCTAAGATAAATTGTTTCTTAGGCAGTAATGGTATGGGCAAAACAAACCTGTTAGATGCTATTTATTACCTATCGTTTTGTAAAAGTCATAATAACCCTGTTGACTCACAAAACATAGGTCATGATGCTGAATTTGCTGTAATACAAGGCTGGTACAACATAAGTAATAAACAAGAAGAATTCTTTTGCAGCCTGCGAAGAAGACAAAAAAAGCAATTCAAAAAAAATAAGAAAGAATATGAACGCTTGTCTGATCATATAGGCTCGCTACCGCTTGTGATGGTTTCGCCTTCTGATACAGAGCTGATAAATGGCGGAAGTGAAGAACGCCGGAAGTTTATGGATTTATTCCTTTCTCAATTTGACAAAGATTATCTGCATTCGCTTATACGATACAATAAAGCCCTACAGCAACGTAATGCTTTGCTTAAAATAGAAGGAATAATAGACGAGACCTTACTTGATCTTTGGGATGAACAGCTTACTGAAGAGGGAACAATAATTTATAAAAAGCGTAAAGCTTTTATAGATAAGTTCATACCTACATTTCAGAGATTTTATGACTTTATTTGTTCTTCGAACGAAAAGGTAGAATTGAAATATGAATCTCATTTCGATAATTCTGATTTTGCAGGACTATTAAAGCAAAGGCGTGAAAGAGATAAGATATTAGGTTATACGACTACAGGCATACACAAAGATGACCTTGATATGCAGATGGATAACTACTCTATCAAAAGAGTTGGCTCGCAAGGACAGAACAAGACATATGTAGTTGCTCTAAAACTATCTCAATTCGATTTTCTAAGGCAGGCAACATCTACAACTCCAATCCTGCTCCTAGATGATATATTTGATAAATTAGATTCATCCAGAGTAGAACAGATAATGAAACTTGTGCTTGATAAAAACTTTGGGCAAATATTTGTAACAGATACAAACAGGGAACATCTGGACGAAATTCTTACTCACAGTAACAGTGACTATCACCTGTATGAAGTAGTAAAAGGTGAAGTAATACAAAAAAATATTGCTTCATGAGAAAACGGAATACTGAAAGTCTGGGTGAAGTATTGAAGCAATTCTTTGAAGAGAATCCATTCTTTAAGAAGAAGGTTGCCGAAAGCCGTATTGTCACCGGTTGGTCTGAACTTCTTGGCCCTATGATCTCATCATATACGACTAATATCTATCTCAGAAGAGACATATTATATGTGCACCTTAGCTCATCGGTACTCAGATCTGAGCTTCTGATAGCAAAAGACAGGCTTATAAATAAACTGAACGAACATGCAGGAATGCAAATTATAAACGAAATAATATTCAGATAAAACATTTTTATGGAAATAAAACCAGAAACATTTAAAACAACACTTCCTATACAAATCAGATTCAACGATATAGATGCTCTTGGACATATCAATAATAATATATATTTCAGTTTCTTTGACTTAGGAAAAACAACTTATTTTGAGCAAATAAGAGGATCGGGTGTAAGTTGGATAGAAGGATTGATTGTTGTAGCACGTATTGAAACAGATTTTTATTCTCCAATATATTATCGCGAACCTATAGCTGTAGATACAAAGGTTATTAAATTAGGCGAAAAAAGTGGTGTATTCCTGCAACAGTTAAGGAACACAAAGAATAACGAAGTTAAATGTCGTTGCCAAACTGTGTTTGTTGCTTACAATGCCGATACTCAAGCCTCTATGTCAATACCTGATATTTGGCGTCAGTTGATTTCGAAGCATGAGGGTATAGATTTGTAAAATATAGTAATAAAGAATATTTTTTTCAATTTATACATAACAACAAGCTTATCTATAATATTATAGTTTCAGCTAATTACTGCCGCGTCCTCCCGGGCTTTTGCCTTCTTTTGGCATTGCCCAAAAGAAGGCAAAAGGCTAGTGCTGAGTTCCTCGGCGACCTGTCAAACGGCTTGCCGGCTGAATCAAACCTACGGGCTATTGCCCCGTTTGATTCTACGCCGACTTTACCGCCTGCGAAACTCTATGCACAGGAGGCTGACGCACCACAAGCTTAAATTGACATCAATACTATATATGGGATTATGCAGCACTATAGACACAATATTGAATAAGATTATTATAATTGAAGGCTGTTTTTTCACAGTCTTTTTTTATAAAAAGTTTATCTATGTAGTGGAGAAGATAGTTCTGACTTATAAAAAAGAAATATACAAAATGTGTAACTTTTGTTACCTTTGTCACTTTCTCATTTTTCAAACTATAGTCTGATGAGAACTAAGAACAAAAAAGTAACACAAAAAAAGTATACAATAACTGTCACTTTTGTCACTTTTTATTAAATACAAATTTGCTAATAGCTGTAAGCTAATGGCTAAAAGCTAAAAAATATGATTGATACAACAAATATAGGGTTAGTACTTGAAGGTGGAGGCATGCGAGGCGTTTTCACTTGTGGAGTTCTGGACTATTTTATGGATAATGGTATAACTTTTCCTTATAGTATAGGCGTTTCCGCTGGTGCTTGTAATGGTCTTTCATATATGTCGGGGCAAAGAGGCAGGGCAAAATACAGTAATATAGATTTGCTTGCAAAGTATAAGTATATAGGGCTTAAGCATTTCATAAAGAAAAGAAATATTATGGATTTTGATTTGCTTTTCCATGAGTTTCCTGAGAATATCATTCCATATGATTATAACAGTTACTTTGCTTCTCCTTACCGTTTTGAGATGGTTACATCTAATTGCTTGACAGGCGAACCTGAATATTACGAAGAGAAAGAGAATAAAGAGAGAGTTATTGATATAGTAAAAGCATCCAGCAGCCTGCCTATAATGTGTCCGATAGCATTTGTGGATGAGATACCTATGCTCGATGGAGGTATCTGTGACTCAATACCTGTGAATAGGGCTATTAGTCAAGGATATAAAAAAAATGTGGTGATACTTACCCGCAACAAAGGTTATAGAAAAGAAAGCAAGGATATTAAGATACCTTCTTTTGTGTATAAAAAGTATCCTGCTATGCGCAAAGCTCTGGGTAATAGGAACAGTCTATATAATAATCAGTTAGACTTGGTTGATCAACTGGAAGAAAAAGGGGAAGTTTTTGTTATACGCCCCTTAAAGCCAATCACTGTAGACCGGATAGAGAAAGATATTAATAAACTAACTGATCTGTATGAGGAAGGCTATGAATGCGGAAAAGCAATTAATACACTAAATATCTGATGCTTAGCTCTGGCGTGGATCAACACCCCACATAAGTTTGTTTCTCAAGGTTTTATAAAATGTGTTCTCTTTTCGTTTTATTACCTTCAATTTGAAATCTGCTTTTCGAATAGTGAGCTTAGTGCCTGTAGAAAATACATTAGACCTGCCGTCTAAAGATATAAGGAAGCTTTTACTGCGACTTTCTATATCCAGTGTTATTTCACTATCATCGGTTACCACTAATGGCCTGTTACTCAAACTATGAGGTGCAACAGCCGATATAACAAAGTTAGATGCGGTAGGAGTCATAACCGGTCCTCCTACACTCAAAGAGTAAGCTGTAGAGCCTGTAGGTGTTGCAATAATCAATCCATCGGCCTCATAAGAAGTGAGGTATTCATCATTAATATAGGCATGGACTGTTATCATTGAGGCTGTATCTTGTTTTAGGATGGCAATCTCATTCAGGGCGTAATTGAACCCGTGATAATCTTTATGTTCGGTAGACAGTTGTAATTGGCTACGGTGTTCTATCCGGTAATTGCCCGAAAAGATATCCGTAAAGGTCGCATCCAGATCTTTTTCGCCAACATCGGCAAGGAAACCCAGTCTACCAGCATTAATACCTAAGATTGGTATATCTTTTTTGCCTATTATAGAGGTTGTACGCAGGAAAGTGCCATCACCACCAATACTGACCACCAGATCGACATCAAAATTATCGTCACGGATAATACCTGCAATATTATATTCCAGATGCATAACATCTTTCAGGTAGTTGTAGAACTTCTCCTGCAGATAAATCTCTGTATTATTATCCAACAGTATTTCAAACAGTTTCTCTACTTGCTCTCTCTTTTGATGTTTACTTCCAAATATTGCGATTTTCATTTTACTTTATCTATAAGTGTGATGGCATATATATAAAACAATTAATCTGCCAAAGCTGTTAATAAATCCGAACTAATGTGTTCAATCTCATCAATTCGTATTACATTTGTAAGATATATTGTTTCACAAAGGTGCTAAAAAAGTTTGACTAAATTATACTGTTTTTTGGTAATTGATGCGAAGACGATAGTTTAACTAAATACTTATGACCAAGCTAAGCGTAAATATAAATAAAGTGGCTACTATTAGGAATGCCCGTGGAGGTAATGTTCCTGATGTAGTAAAAGTAGCCCTCGATTGTGAAAAATTCGGTGCAGAAGGAATTACTGTACACCCCCGTCCCGATGAAAGGCATATCAAGTTTCAGGATGTCTACGACCTAAAGGCTAAAGTCAGGACTGAATTTAATATTGAGGGATATCCGTCACGAAAGTTTATAGATTTAGTTACTACAATTCGCCCAACCCAAGTAACATTAGTTCCGGACAAACCAGATGCCATAACATCAAATGCAGGATGGGATACTGTTGAAAACCAACAATTCTTATCTGATTTGGTAGACGAATTCAGGGAGGTTGGTGTTCGCACTTCTATATTCACCGGTACTGATCCTAAAATAATAGAATACGCGGCAAAAACAGGAACTGATAGAATAGAACTTTATACTGAACCATATGCCAGTGACTATCCTCTGAATAAAGAGGCTGCTATTGCACCTTTTATTGAAGCCGCAAAACTAGCAAAAAAATTAGGTTTGGGAGTAAATGCCGGACACGACCTTAGTTTAGAAAATTTGAATTATCTATATACAAATATCCCATGGTTAGATGAAGTATCGATAGGGCATGCTCTTATAAGTGATGCTTTATACTTAGGATTAGAAAATACAATAAAGGCTTATAAAGACTGCCTTAAATAAACAAAACAGATAAGATATGGAGGATCAAAAAGACAGAATGATAAGTATAGCAGGAACCGTAGGATTCCATTTATTGATTATCCTGCTTCTATTGTTCTACTATCTGAAACCATCTCCGACCATTCGCCACGCGGAAGAATTGGAGGGGGTACCTGTTATGTTTGGTAATGTAGCTGATGCTTTTGGTAATGATGAGCCTTTTGGCAGAGGAAATGGAAATAAAGGTGCATCCGAAGCAACCTCTCCGAATGTGGTACCTGATCCTATCCCAATGGTAGAAAATACAAGTAAGGCTGTAAAGCCTACTGTTACTAATACAAAAACAGCTCCAGTCACTCAAGACTTTGAAGAAACTGTAGCTATTAAAGAAGCAAAGAAAGAAGCTGATATAAAAAAACAACAAGAGGCCGACGAACAACGTAAGAAAGCGGAAGCTGACCGCATTGCTCAACAAGAAGCTGCAAAAAAAGGGCAAATAAACAATCAAATGGCAGGTCTGTTTGGAAATGGTAGCGGAAGTGGAAGCCGCGGAAATACAGAAGGTACAGGAACGCAAGGTGTACCTACCGGCAATGCCAGTTATGGTAAGACATCCGGTGTTGGAGGTTGGGGTTCGTTCGACCTAGGAGGCCGAAGCCTTGGTAGTGGAGGTCTAATAAAACCTACATATGATGTAAATGATTATGGTACTGTTGTTGTCGATATCTTGGTAGACCCTAAGGGGAATGTAGTAGAAGCAACAATTGGTAAAGGAACAAATACAGAAAGTGCTTCTTTAAGAAACGAAGCATTAAAAGCTGCAAAAAGGACCAAATTTAATGCAGTTTCGTCTGTTATTAATCAAAAAGGAAAGATAACATATAAGTTCAACCTGAACTAATAAGCAATAACTAGAATAAATAACTTGTTTATAAATATTTAAAACTGTACCCTTATGAAAACAATATTCGTATTTCTGACTACCGGATTTGAAGAAATTGAAGCGCTTGGAACTATTGATGTTTTACGCCGTGCAGAGTTGAATGTAAAATCAGTATCGCTTACTGACAGTAAACAAGTTATGAGTAGTCATCAAGTTCTAGTGACAGCAGATCTTATGTTCGATCAGGTAGATTTCTCCACAGCAGAAATGCTTGTATTACCCGGAGGTACTCCTAAGTTTAATGAACATGAAGCAATGAAAAAAGAATTGCTTGCCTTTGCAAATAAAGGAGAAAAAGTTGCTGCTATCTGCGCCTCTCCTATGGTATTGGGTGGTTTAGGATTACTTAATGGAAAAAATGCAACATGTTACCCAGGATTTGAACAATATCTGACAGGAGCTAATCTACAGACAGACAAAGCTATAGTTGTAGACGGAAATATTACAACAGGACGTGGCCCCGGTCTGACAATAGACTTTGCACTTTGCCTAGTAGAGCAACTTGCAGGAAAGGAAAAGCGAGATGCTGTTGCAGGGGGATTGCTCGTTAAATAAGAAACAATTGCAAGGAATGATGAGAAGTAATTTCTCATCATTTCTAATATTACTAAATAATAACACATAACTTAAAAAATGGAATTTTTACATGAGGTTTGGACGTTCCTGATCAACCTTCTAACTGAAACTGAGACCACCCTTGATGCTTTAGTTACAGATTATGGAACATGGGTGTATGCTATTTTATTCTTAATTATCTTCTGCGAAACAGGTTTGGTTGTTACTCCTTTTTTACCGGGAGATTCTCTTCTATTCCTAGCCGGAACAATCGCACACCGAGAGACTAATGATCTGAATATTCTGGTACTGATACTTATTCTTATCGTTGCCGCAATATTAGGAGATGCTGTTAACTATACTATAGGTAGGTTCTTTGGAGAAAAGCTATTTAGCAATCCCGATTCTAAGATATTTAAACAAAGCTACTTAGAGAAGACCAACCAGTTTTACGAAAAGCATGGCGGAAAAACAATCATCTTAGCTCGCTTTGTTCCTATTGTACGTACATTTGCTCCATTTGTTGCAGGTATGGGCAAAATGAGCTACAAGAAATTTGCGTCTTTCAATGTTATCGGAGGTATAGCATGGATTGCTATTTTCTGTATGTTAGGTTACTTTGTAGGAGGGTTGGAAATCATACAAAACAATCTGAAACTAGTAGTTGTTTTAATAATAATAATATCTATTATGCCAGGGGTTTATGAATTCCTTAAAGCAAAGCTGGCTTCTAAAAAAGCAGCATAAAAGATATATAGTTAATATAACTTAATTCTATAGCCACTTTACACACAAGGGACGCATTTATTGCCTTCCGAATGTAAAGTGGTTTTACTTTTATTCTAAATTATAAACTACTGTATATATGAGTAATATAGCAAACATACCCGATCCGGGTACATTGAAGCGAGTGGTTATCATAGGAGGTGGATTTGCAGGTCTGGAGTTGGCAAAGAAGATAAATAAGAAGCACTATCAAGTAGTATTGATTGATAAGAATAACTATTATCAATTTCAGCCCTTATTTTATCAGGTTGCTACCGGAGGGTTGGAACCAAGTTCCATATCTTATCCTCACCGGAAGAACTTTCAGAAGAACAAAAACTTTCACTTCCGTATGTGTGAGGCCCAATCAGTAGAACCAGAGAACAAAATAGTAAAGACTAATATCGGGGATATATCTTATGACTATCTGGCAATATCTACAGGTTGTGATACTAACTACTTCGGTAATGAAAGCCTTAAGGAGAGTACTTTTGCTCTGAAGACTGTATCAGAATCCTTACTTCTTCGCAACAGAATCCTATTAAGTTTTGAAGAAGCATTAAATGCTAAGGATGAAGATGAATTAAAAGAGATACTATCCTTTGTTATAGTAGGTGGAGGTGCAACAGGAGTTGAGTTAGCCGGAGCTTTGGCAGATATGAAAAAGTCGATATTACCTAAAGATTATCCAGAGACAGACTTCTCAAAAATGGAGATTCATTTAGTAGATGCATCTCCCCGTTTACTATTTTCGATGTCGGAGAATGCATCAACAGTAGCAGCAGATACATTGAAAAAACGTGGAGTTATAATCCATCAGGATATTTCTGTAAAGTCTTTTGACAAGCTATATGTTGAATTAAACGATGGATCAAGGTTGCGCTCCCGAAATGTCTTTTGGGTTGCAGGGGTGAAACCTAATAGTCTAAAAGGATTATCCAAATCAGCATATAACAGAGGGCGTTTAGTCGTCAATGAATATAATCAAGTCAATGGCTATGAAGATATTTTTGGAATTGGAGACACAGCACTGTTGATATCGGATAGCAGTCCTAAAGGCCATCCTCAAGTAGCTCAGGTAGCTATACAGATGGCAAAACGATTGGCTAAAAACCTCAATAATAAAATAGATGGCAACAAATGGGAGAAATTCGCTTATATAGATAAAGGTTCGCTTGCTACAATCGGACGAAACGCTGCTGTAGCCGATCTCGGTAAATTCAGGTTTGGAGGATGGTTTGCATGGTGGCTGTGGCTATGGGTACATATATTATCTATTGTAGGGATGAGAAATAAAGTCTCCGTTTTCATAGACTGGGTATGGAGTTATTTAAACTATGATGTATCATTGCGTTTATATATCCGCCCTAAATTTAATGAGATGTATGAAGAGGAAAGGCTATAAAAGAAAGAGACAAAGGAGATAATCGCCTTTGTCTTTTTCTTGATATATATCAATTATCTTATTTCTTAGTCCATCCTGCAGTCCAGTCATTGTCTGCCGAAACAGCTCCTTTATATTCTGCTCTGGTGAAAAATCCATCAGATGACAAATCTATTCCACCATCAATAGTACCAATATATCCATTTGTAAATTGAATTACTTGATCAATAGCATTACCTGTCTTGGTATCTAATGCCAGATTCGCATTATCTTCATAAGTGAATCCCTTATCTGCATGTAAGTATTCAATAACAGATTTTCCTTGAAGGAAGCTTTGTTCTGTCTCAGTAGTCGCTGTTGTTACCGATTTAGGCTTACCTACAACCAATGTATTATAAAGCTTGATATTTGTTCCGGCACGCAATCTGATCCCTCTTTGCTGTTTATTCGTATCATTATTACCTACCAACGTTAGGTTAGAAAGGATAGGACAAGATACAGGCGTATTACCAAAATTATCTTCACGGTTGTCTGCTTCTATCAAACAATCACCATTTGCAGTACCATCTGCAGAAGGATTCGTTTGATCTTGTATTGCCACCCAAAATTGTCCTTTGCCGATCCATCCATCAGTCCAGTCGAAAGAATCATCTTCACTATGAGTAGATACTAAATACCTTGCATTAACAGTTCCACCAAACCACTCAAAACCATCATCAGATCCCTTATACACCTGTATATATTCAACTGTAGTTCCATGCCCCACTCCATACATTGTTAATCCATTCGATTCCTTTGTTTCGCTAAAAGCAAAACCGGTATATTCAAGACGAACATAACGAAGCGAACCTGAATTATCAGCAGCATCAGTTCCCCCAAATGTAGCATTTCCAATCTCCGATTTGCCAGTTCCTCCTGATAAATTGATTGGAGCTCTACCACAAATATGTAATCCACCCCAAGCTCCAGGACCTTCTTTAGTAGAGGTCATAACAATTGGTTTATCTTTGGTTCCTTCAGCATTGATTTTACCCCCTTGTTCCACGATAATATAGTCAGGTTGACCATCAATAGTACGAGTAGCCTTTATTGTCACTCCTTCTTCTATGATAAGATTTCCTCCGTCTTTAACTTGATAACCGCCTACCAATTCATAGGTTTTACCCGCTAACAGAGTCTTTTCTGACTTCAATTCACCTTTCAATACATTCTCTGGCAAAGGTTCGTTTTTAGGATCATCATCGTCACTACAGCTAACAAATAGGCTTGTTGCCATAACAGTCAAAACTAGAGATAAATAGCTGATTCTTGTTAAATAATTCTTCATAATCATTTATAATTAATTAAATAATGGGTTATTAAAAGTTCATAGAGAAACCAATTCCAAAACTTAGACCTTTTTTATAATATTGTACAGTTTCGTCATTACCTGTTTCTTTTATTTCCTGTGTATATTTTTGCTTTTGATTTATCAGATTCTTTGCCTGAAGTTTTATTTTCACCTTAGGGTTTAACGAATAAGCAGTAATAAAGTCCAATGAGTTAAAAGATTCTTCTATCACATTGCTTACTCCATTGATACCAACTGAATTAATCCGTGGTCCTTGCAGATTATATACTGCAGATAGAGATAATTCCCGCTCATTCGAAAATTTGGGCGAATAATTCACATCCAGATTTACAAGATAAGGTGATGCCCCCTGTAGCTCTCGTGATTTATCTGTATATAATCCATTCTCGGGAAGGGATATATGTGTATAGATATAAGAAGCATTAAAATCTATCTTCAAATCTTTTGTCAGATATTTACGAATCTCTAATTCAGCTCCGGCTACAGTACCCTTATCAACATTCCGGAAGCTTTGAATAAGTGAACCCGAGTATTCTTGTACACGCTCGATCGGAGAATCTAAATGTTTGTAATAGGCTCCTAATGAAAACATATCTCCATACCCACAAAATAGCTCGTATCGTAAATCAACATTATAGTTATATCCGTTCTGTATATCTGTATTACCCCTTACAGTTGCTCCTCCATATGATTCTTTGTATTCGAATGGAGCCATTTCTATAAATGAAGGACGTGTGATTGTACGGGATAAACTCAATCGTATATTCTGATTATTACGAGGATTATACTTTAAATTTAGTGCAGGGAAGAGGTCATCTGCATTCAGCTTAGCTTTCTTTTCCTCCGCAGCATCAGTCCAATATCTTACCCATTGTTCCGCATGCTCATATCGTACCCCTCCGGCAATCAGCAATTCCTTTATTGGGTAATATTCGAAATCAATAAATGTTGCATAAATATCAGCTCCTGCAAAATACTTATTCCGAGGCTGAGAATTTTTATCTATTGAAATCAGCCCATTAGCAACATTCTCGTAATTGAGATAATCATCAGTATCGTATATATTATTAATACTAGGGGATATGCCTTTTACATTGTAATAAAAATTAGCAGAATAAAAATCTCTCGATTTATTCCGAATCGACTCTCCGATACGGATAAATGTAGTTCTGTCATTATTCTTATTCAAATCATACCTCAACTTAATATCTCCATTCCATTCGTCTTCAAACAGCTCTCCAAAATAGCGCATTGTTTCTTGCTGATTCAACTTAAAGAGTGAAAGCGAACCATCATCATTTTTTGTAAACATTACCTGTCTACGATCAGGCTCATCGCTTGTAGTCCTTCCATATGATACCTGCCAGTCTGTAAATATGCGGCTATCCATAAACTGGTGTTTCCCTGTTAGCTGGTTATTCAAAAGTGAATAAATATGATAGACACTATTACTTCCTTTCAGATCAATTCCTTCTGCATCAAACCCATCACGTTCAGTAAAATCATCTTCTGTATTATTTACATACATGATGTTGTACGACAACATATCATTCTTCCTCAATGTATAATTAACTCTACCTAGCATTGTAGTAGTGGTCTCATAACTATATTTGTTATAATAAAACTGATCACGAACTATCCCTTGTGCATTCACTGTTGATACATAAGCATCATCATAAATAGTGTAATCATTATTGAAGTTTATAGCAAATAATGCATTCAATTTTTGTCCACCTACATTCCAAGACTTACCAATTCCAAATTCAAGTCCCAATTCGGGCATAGCAGTTTGTTTATCAATGGCAAACGATGTTTTAAATGGGTTATGGGTTAACTGATAGTTATCAAAATCATCTGAACGCATATCTTTTATATTGTCTTTCAAATTCAGCCCTTTACTAATCCCTAAATATGGAATACCAACACCACCTTTATCCGACGAATAGAAATCAGAAAATAATGTGTTGGTCTTACCTCCGGTCGATATACCAAATGTGATATAATCATTACCTATATTATCCTTCGTTTCTATATCAATATGTGCCCCTGAGTAATCACCGAAAACAGATGGCTGATATACCTTACTCACTGATATATTCTTAACCACCGAAGTAGGAAATAAAGTCAATGGTATCAACTTGTTATCCGGATTAGGTGATGCTATAGGAAAACCATTTAAGGAAGTCATACTATACCTGTCTCCAAGTCCACGAACGTAGACTTTGCTATTTCCTTCCATAGATATACCCGTGATTTTCTTTATTCCATCGGCTACTGTAGATAGCCCTTTGGTTGACATCTCTCTTGCCCCCAGATTTTCTATTGCTACTGTTGCATTTTGTCTTTCCAATTGCAGGTTACGCTCTGCCTCCATATTAGCCTGGGCAACAACTATTACTTCACTCAGGTTCTGAGGAGCCTCTTTCATTTCAATATTAAGCACTGTAGGCTTATCTTTTTCTATCACTACATCTGTTACCTCTATTGGCGTATAAGATATATATGTAATAGCAATGGTATATTTACCCGGAATAAGATCTAATGTATAATTACCATCGATATCGCTCACTGTAGCTGTTGTAGAACTTTTTACGGCAATGGTAACGCCTGGTAACGTTTCATGTGTTTTGATGTCTGTTACTACTCCGGTTATAGACTGAGCACTAAGTCCTAAAAATGAGTTAATAAAAATTATTAAGAACGTTATCTTAATGTTTAGTAAGTTCGATTGGTGCATATTCTTTTTTTATGCAAAACTCACCTTTTATTGTTACAAAACGGATATGAATAAGTTAATCAACTGTTATGTTTTTGTGACGTTTTTCTTATTGATTTTAATAATATCCTATTTTCGCAAACAATCTATTATTATAAGCATATAATTCAAAGCCTAAAGGAAACTGGTATTGTAAAATAGGTATTAATACTCTTGCCCTTGTATTTTCCCGGTATCCAGTCAGGCATCAGATTGATTACCTTTATCGCTTCAATATCAACCTTCGGGTCTATACCTCTAAGCACTTCCACTCTATCTATCTTCCCTTCGTTAGTAACTAAAAAACGCAGAATTACTCGACCTTGAAAATCAAACTCCGTATTAGGCCACCTCAGATTTTCTTTTATAAACTTAAGCATTGCTTCAGTGCCACCCGGATATGAGGCATATTCATCAGGGATAAAACAAATTGTATTTTCATCAGTAGCATCTGACAGTTTAAAATGTATAGGTAAAGTAAAATATACAGAATTGGCTATCCCTCTCGATGACCCTGGAATCCACTTTGGCATTTTCCGAACAATCCGAACAGCTATACTATCGCAATCTGGATGAATACCTTTTATTACCTGAGCATCCTCTATACAACCCGTCCTCGAAACAAGGAACCTTACCATTACACGTCCTTCTACCTTCTCTTCAATAGCAGAAACAGGATAAAGAAGATGTTCTTTAATAAAATCATACATCGCTTTTACACCATCAGGATAAGATGGCATCGTTTCGTACTGTACAAATACCTTCTCCTCTTTGGTTTGACCTGATAGAGATATGCTAAAAGTGACAGATAAAAGAAATAAAATCAGTTTCATTCGTTTCATAATATATTCTTTACTTTATATATAGATAAACGAAATTGAAAAAATCCATAACAAACGGACAAAAAAATAGCGGGAAAATTTCCCGCTACACTTTATTTTTATTTGATTCTTTCTAAAGTCTTTATCAGATACTCATAGAATCTTTCTGTTGTGTCTATTTCTACATATTCATCCGGAGAGTGTGCATTTAAGATTGTAGGTCCAAATGAAACAATATCCAGCCCCGGAGTACTCGAAAGGATGATACCACATTCAAGTCCGGCATGAACCACTACCACATGAGCCTTTTCTCCATACATTTCTGTATAAAGAGCCGACATCATATTTAGAGTATCCGACTTAGCATTTGGTTGCCATCCCGGATAAGGATTTTCGATAGAAACTTTTGCACCAGCTAAAGCAAATACGCTTTCAAGACTTGAGCAAATTTCGCCCTTACGAGTTTCAGATGAACTACGTGCCAACATCTTAGCAGCAATATGTCCGGGAGCAGATTTAATCGATGCCAGATTTGTTGAAGTCTCTACAATACCTTCAAACTCTGTCAACATACCAATAACTCCATTCTGACAACCAACAACTGCATTGATCAGGCTATCTTGAATTTCTTCCGGAATAAGAGTAGTAGGTAAATCTGTTTTTTCAGCTTTAAAAGAAAGATTAGTTTCTACTGCTTTGTATTCTTCTTTGAAGATACCTTCATATTCTTCCACCAATTCCATGAAGTCCGCAACATCCTCCTCAGGCAATGTTACAATTGCATAAGCTTCGCGAGGAATAGCATTTCTTAACGAACCGCCATCTACAAAAGACAATCGTACTTCATAATTGCTAACTGCTTCTTTCAAAAAATAGAACAACAACTTATTAGCATTAGCTCTACCTAAATGAATTTCAGTTCCTGAGTGTCCACCTTTCAGGCCTTTTACATTCACCTTATAAGCGACATCGCCGGTAGGAACCTCCACATCTTTGAAGTGCCAGTCTGCATTTACATCTGCACCACCTGCACAACCTACACAAAGCTCTCCAATTTCTTCTGTATCAAGATTCAAAAGAATATCTCCAGACAAAAAACCTGGTTTTAAGCCCATAGCACCTACCATACCAACTTCTTCATCGATAGTAAAGAGAGCTTCTATTTTACCATGTTTCAGTGTATTATCTTCCAATACAGCCATCATAGCAGCAGCACCAATACCATTATCAGCACCTAATGTAGTAGAACGAGCCCTTACCAGATTACCATCAACCCAAGGGTCTATAGGATCTTTAGTAAAATCATGCTTTACATCCGAGTTCTTTTGAGGAACCATATCCAGATGCGACTGAAGTATCACTACAGGAACATTCTCCATTCCCGGTGTAGCAGGTTTTGTTATCAATACATTTCCTACTTCGTCCTGTTTTACATCCAGCCCAAGCGATTTACCAAAGTTAATTACAAATTTAGTGACTTCCTCCATTTGTCCGGTTGGACGAGGAATTTGTGTTAAATCGTAGAAGTGCTTCCACAATTGTTGCGGTTTTAGATTAAGTATTTCTTTCGACATATTTTAATTATGTTTTAAGTTACGAATAGTAACAAAGATAGAAAAATATAGGCTATTTAATTATACTTATTGCTATATTTTCGGATAAATTCTTAATAGTTTCTAACTTTTTATTATCCTACAACAGTAGCAACAATTTTACGCCGTCCTCCCTGATTACGAAATTCACATAAATATATACCTTGCCATGTTCCCATATTTAGTTTACCTCCTGTTATGGGGATAGTCAAACTAACTCCTGCTAATGTAGACTTGGCATGCGCCGGCATATCATAGTTAAATGATTTTAAGGTGTAAGTGTTTAACCCTAAAATATCTTATAATTAGACATTTGTAGTTGATTTAAAATTATTGAGATTATTTTCTCAATTTATCTTTGATATCATATATCCATTGTGCTGCATTCCCTGCATTTATATAAGTAGGTTCCAGATAATCTTCTTTGTATTTTATTATGTGACCATCTATTATTCTTTGATTATCTATTATTGTATTTCCCACTTTTTTAATATATTCTTTTAATCCTTCATTCTCTTCTTTTAAATTATCAATTTTAGAATTAAGCTCATTAATTTCTTTTTTTAGAGATGACAGTTCATTGATTATTAAATCTAATTTTTCATTACTATTTGAAAACATATCTGTACTTTTTTAGAGGTTATTATAGCGGCTATAAACTAAAAGCTAATATACAAAACAATTTACATATTGTCAGAAAATGTTAAAAAATAATTAGTATATTCGCAATTAGATAACTATCTAAAAAATAATAGTATAAAATGGCAAATATTAGATTGAATATAATACCTGTTTCTAATAAATATTTTTCTTATAAGATATTTAGGAAGCTTAAAAAACAAGATGAAATAAAGGAAGATGGATTATATTTATATGACCTACCAAAGGAAGAATATTCAAAAGAACGTCAATCATATTGGGTCTCTTTTATTCCAAGGAATGAATTCGAAGAATTTACTGTGCATTCAACTGATATTATTGGATTATCAAAAAAGTTTTTATTAAATCAATTAGTTAATACAATAGCAAATCAAGAAATTCCTTTTCAGTACAATGTAGAAAATAGATTTACAGATGATTATATTTATTTCATTATAGAATCTTTCTCTGAAGGCAATAGAATTATTTCTATGAGCCCATATTATTTAGAAGAGCAAAATATTTATGGTTTTATTATAGACTTTAAGTTTGATAAAAATAAAGATACTCCATTTGATAAGAATGTTCAAATACTGAGTTTAAGCTTGGATGCACATGGTAGAAGTAATAAAAACTATTATTCTGATAAATATAATCTGATACAAAAATTTCTAGGGAAAATTTACGATAAAATTCAAAATATAGGTGTATCAGACCAGCCAATACAACTGAGAAATAATTTAGTTGAAACAACTGTTTTCCATTTAAATAAAAAAGAATATATATTTAATAATGGAAATACCGCAAATTCTCAATTTCAAGGAATTAGAAATTTTGGTCCATATTTAAATGTCAATAAAGAAGTAATATTTGCTTTTATATTTGAAGAACGTTTTAAATCCTTTGCTAATGAATTATATTTAAGTTTAACAGGTAAGTTAAATCCAGGAACATTTCCTGGGCTTGAACAAATGTTTGGTATAAATATTAATGTAAAGAATGTTATACAAATAAAGATTGAAAACTATACTAAAACTGAATTATTACAAGTTGTAGAAAATGTGAAAAATCTTCAAGATAACAATCCTGAAAAAAAAGTTATAGGAATATATATTGAAGATTGTGCAATAGATATTGAAGATATCCCAGCCTCAAATCATTATTATTTTTTGAAATATAATTTCATAAAGAACAGTTTACCTTTACAAGTTGTAAATTATAGAAAACTCAGTGAGCGTAATTCTTTAAAATGGTCTACATCTAATATTGCTTTAGCAATGTTTGCTAAAATGGGTGGAATTCCTTGGGTAGTAAAGCCAAGTAATAAAGACTGTCTGATATTAGGGGTTGGCAGTTCTCATAAAATAAATAAGGATACAAAAGAAATTACTAAATATTTCGCATATACTGTTTGTTTAGATTCTAGTGGACTATATAAAACATTAGAGGTTCTTGCTGATGAAGAATCAGAAACTTCATATCTTGAAAAACTAACTAATAGTTTAGTAAATATTCTAAATGATAGTAAAAAGAATAATTACAAGACATGTGCTTTACATCTTCCTTTTAAAATAAAGAAAAAAGAAATTTCAGCAATTTCAGAAGCTATCAAACAAGTCGACAATATTGAACTAATTGTTATAAAGATTAATATAAATAATAAATATTTTGGCTATAGTTTTCACAACACATTAGTACCTTATGAGAGCAGTTTTGTTAAACTCTCAAGAAATGAATATTTAGTTTGGTTTGAAGGGTTATTATATGGAAAAGAAATTGTAGATAAACGATTATCAAACCCTGTGCATATTCAATTCTTAAATTCAAATACAGAAAAAAATATTGATGAACATACATTTCTTCAAGATATTCTAAATGTAAATAATAATCGAAAAGTAGTCCACTTAGTAATTGAAAAGTATACCACTAAGTGTCTCGGCTGAGATTGGTTA
>USOX01000009.1 GCA_900556485.1 uncultured Dysgonomonas sp. | reverse complement strand
TAAAGTTATTAATAAATAAAAAACTACAAGTCTTACAACCTGTAGTTTTACATTTACACAATATTATGGATACTGTCTTTTTATATAATCTATAGCTTTGGTAAATTTATCAATTACATCTGACCAACGATAATTATTTTCCACATAAGAAATACCATTTTCAGCTATTTTTTCTTTCTCTTCTTTAGAGAGTTTTAATATCTTAGATAGTTGATTTGAGAAGCTTTCTCTATTGTTATATAAAAAGCCCGCGTTACTTATCTCTATATGCTTCTTTAGAACCTCACTACCCTCATTAGCCAAAACAGGTTTACCCATGATCATAGCTTCAAGCGTTACCATCGAAAGGCTTTCAAATTGAGAAGGAATAACTAATGCTTCCGCATTTTGTAAGTAATATAATTTTTCCTGTTCATCGATAAAACCAGTATAAATAATATCTTCAGATTGCTCTATTGTATCATCTTTTAAGAAATTACTACCAATCATTATGAGTTTCAGGTCATTCGAATACTCTCTTTTGTAAGCAAGAAAATTTTCTACTAATTCATAACATCCCTTATTTACCTCAATTCTTCCTATATAAACTATATATTTAAATTCAATATTTTTTTTAATAGTAAGATTTAAAATAGGCTTATCAAATCCTAGACCTGCAATATCAGATTTTTTCATGCGCGTTTGGTGATATACTGCTTCAACTAATTGTTTTTCGGACAAGGTATTATACATAAAAAATTTGGGCTGAGAGAAAACAGTTTTATACCCTCTGAAATAAAAAGGGGGTTCATCATGCGCTGTTGGGATCAATATACTTTTATTACCTACACTATCTACTTGCAATCCATAATAGGTAGGATAATATAAGTAAGTAAAGAAAATAAAAGCTGTATATTTATCCTTATTGTTTTCAATGTAATCTATTAAACCTTTACATAAAGGGCCCTGTTCTGCCATCCACAAAGCAAAAAATTTCTCATAACTCTTTCTTCCCCTTTTATAACGAAATCTTTTGAAAGGCAATGAAAATAAATTATTTATTCCAAGTTTTTGATCTGTATATTTTTGATCTTTACTAAGATCCAGATGTATTAAGTCTATATTTTCTCCTGTCTTTTTTTTCGATGAAAATCTATGAACAATAACTCCATTTATGCAGTCTTCTCCTTCTGGATAAAAATCTTCCCATGTCATATAATTTTTAGCACAAGTTGTAAGTACTTCAACATTATATTTTGTGTTCAGATGCTCGGCCAACAAACGGGCATGAAGTTCAGCACCACCATTTACCTCCAAGCTATATCTTTGTACTATTATTGCTATTTTATCCATATAATAGGTTTAGTTAAGAGTCTCATAATAATCATTCTGCGCCACTTGCCTATCAATATTTTTTATATGATACAAACAGTTTTCTTCTGTTTCGTATGATAAAACTTTTACTGATGAATAATTAATTAACTCTTCATGAACTTTATTCTTCCAAAGAATCCCTTTATTCAGGCAAAATAAACGCATTTGCAGATCTGGGAAATTAACTCGTCCTTTATCATCTATATTCCATCCCCAATTTTGGATATGTTCTTCTGTTACACCTTCAACAATATTTATGCGAGGTATTCGGAAAGAGTCAAATTTTGAATAATAGTTTACTATATATCTAATACTTTTTATTAATTGAATATTCGGAACTTCATCTGCATCTATTTGAAAAAGGTAGTTTCCTGTAGCTGCATCTATCAGATTATTCTTGTATGTTGCAAAATCATTATTCAACGGATAACTTATATGTGATATAAGTTTGCTGTCTGATATGTATTTATTAATAACATCAAGAACTTCATTTGTTACCTTGCTCTTGTCCGATAAAATAATAATTTCGTCTTTATGGCTTACATTTGGCACCAAACAATCTAATAACCGTTTCAACTCTTCAGCTTCATTACAAACTGTGATTCCGTATGATATTTTGATTTTTCTCCAACGAAAAAGAGCTACTATACGCTTTGATATTTTCATTGTATGATTATTAATTATAATTTTGAATGACTACGGAGACCCCTTTTTTCTTTATCTTATTTTTGGAGCGAAATAAATTCTTAAAAGATTCTTTTCTCCTTTTCTCTATTTTCTGGTATACATTTTTAACTAAGAAAAATGATTTTTCATCCATTTCATTCTCATCTATTATTATAAGAATATCATGCTCTTTATTAAAAGACTTAATAGGTAATATCCTTCTACTTAAATCTAATTTTGTTTTAGGCTGTTCTTTTTTTATATATTCTGAAAAATCACAATCTACATACAATTGAGAAGCATATGGCTCAATTTCCTGGATAGTATCTAAAGTTGCATTTTTCAGCACAATACCAATGTCATATACTTTTCTTTTATCATTGTATGAAGGAAATCCCCATTTACGCAAAAAATTTCTTTGCGAATTGCACTCGATCTCTTTTGTCTTTTTAATTACATCTTCCGAGAAGCGGGAGGTTTTACTCACAAAGTGATAACATATTGCATCTAAAGATGTGAGCTTATTTAGTCCTATAGCCTCTAATCTTAGGAATAAATCGTCATCTTCACAAAACATTGGATCAAAGAGGTTATCCAGTCCATTTACAGACTTAAATTTTTCATTGCAAAGCGCAATAAAAAACAATAAATCTATTTTATTAGCTATCTGATTTTTATATCGTTGCTGATAATCAATGGAAAATCTATATAATTCATCCAGTTCTAGATTCTGTATATCTATCCCAAAATCTTTTACAATTTTCCCAATTCTTTCATTCTTTGAAAAAATGGGAGGTTCTATTGTGGAAAAACCGACTATAGTATCTTTATCCAAATATTTTACAATATTTTCCAGAAAATGAGGAGTTAATACCATATCATTATGCAGAAATACAATATAATCCTTTGTTGCAAGTTCACTACATTTATTATAGGTATCAGAAAATGTCTTAGTCTCAGGAAAATAATAATATATCAGATTAGAGTCATTTAACGAATCAAGCCATTGATGAGTTCCATCTGTACTACCATAGCTAACAAAAACTATCTCAACATTAGGATACAACTTTCGAGTTGTCTCATAAAAATTTATAGAATATTCCAGATTATTTTTTAAACCTACTAACAGTGAAATATTAAAATTCTCTTCATTCATTATGAAACTATTAGATTCGGACATTTTTCCCTATTTTACTATTTCTTCATAAACCTGCATCATCCTATTTGTACAATTCTCATCAGAGAACCGCTCTACATATTTAGCACCTTCATATACCATTTTTTCCCGTAGTGATACATCACTTAGCAATCGTTTTATCTGTTCTGCTAACTCTACATCATTATTAGGATCTATATATAAAGATTCAGGACCTCCCGACTCTTCCAAGCATGATCCTTTTGCTCCAATAACAGGCACTCTCGAATTCAAAGCTTCAACTATAGGAATACCAAAGCCCTCGTATAAAGAAGGATAAATAAATATCTTCGATGATTGCAATATTGCAGGTAAATCAGATAATGGTACATTACTAAGCAGGTGAACTCTATCAGCTAAACCATGCTGAGCAGCATAATTCAGTACTTTATCAGCATATTCTTTTCTTTTACCTATAGCTACAAAATGAATATCCGGTATTTTTTCTAATGCCTTTACTACAAGAAGAATATTTTTTCGTTCCTCAATACTCCCCAATGACAAGAGGTATTCGTCTGGTAGATTATATTTCCTTCTTATCTCCTCTTTTTTCTTATCTTCCTCTTTTTGTTTGAAGATAGGAAAACAGCCTTGATAAACAACCTCTATTTTATTGGGATTAATATTATAATATTTGACTATATCTCGTTTAGTACATTCGCTTACAGCTATAATCTTGTCTGCAACTTTACAGGCATACTTAGCCTTTATATTGTATATAATCCTATCAATAAGAGAATAAAACTGAGGATACCTTAAGAAGATAAGATCATGTATAGTTACAATACTTTTCACTCCCGTTTTATTGATTCTATAAGGGAGTTCATTACTGAGGCCATGATATATATCCAGATGTTCCTTCTTTATATCATCCACAATACCCCAAGTTCGCCAAAAAGGCTTCTTCGTATGTTTCAGAGTATATTCAATCTCTTTATTATTTAACGTACCTATTCTGTCTTCTGAAGGATATTTAGGAATAAATAGTCTGTATATATTTTTAGGATAAAATTTCATAAGGTTCGAAATAACGAACCTGCTATAATTACCTAATCCCGTGAAATTCGAAACAGCACGTTTTGCGTCAAAACCAATTCTCATGTTTGAAAATTTTTAACCAATATACGGGGTGGCCCCGGGATGTTGTCTACAGAATGTATCCCAAAATTTTTTGCGATACTCAAATGTTTTCCTTAAGCAGGTTGCTTCATCAAAATTCCGTGCTTTAGCATACTCCTTAACAATGAAGCTGATCATCTCATCGCTTCCCCATAGCCGCCTGAAATTAAAGCAGGCAGTATCGAGGCTAATAGGTCTGTCAAATCTCATTCTATTAAGATCTACTAAATAGAATGTGTAAGAATTCCCGTTCTTTTTATATAGTATATTACCCGAGGAATAATCCAGATGCAATATTTGCTTCTCATGCAATTCGGCAGTATATAATGCAAACTGGCGCAACAATTCTTCACGTCCTTCAATCACTCCTTTTTGCAGCTCTCTCATCATCCCATCGAACTCCTCGTGTACCGATATATATAAACTGTATTTCAACAGATTATATTGTTTGATCTCCAAATATGCAATCGGATCGGGAGTCTGAAAGCCTCTTTCTCTTATCATAAAAGCATAAAGGTACGATCTTTTAGCCTTCGATTTACGGAAAGTGGCATATATAATCTGGTTTATAAATAATGGCTTTTTAAAAAACTTCACATTAAGTTTAATTCCATCTACATCAAAAGTTTTAATTGTATTCCGTCCGGAATATATCGTTTCTCCTGACTCATAGAAAGTTAATGGAAGATTTCTGATAAAACCATCCAGATTCTGATATTTCTTATTTATAACCAGCTTCGTCTTTGTCATGATTTAAAATTCCGATGTAAAATGGAATTTAATGTCTTTAAAATCTTGTTGAGCCATAGTTAATACATAGCCTGAATCAGCAAGGAACACATCACGCCCTTCCTTATCTAAAGCTATATATTGAGCTTTACGTTTTTTAAAGTCCATTAGTTGTTCTTTATTATCACTTTCTATCCAGCAAGCTTTGTACAGATTGAGTGATTCCCATTTACATTGCGCACCATACTCATGCAACAAACGATACTGAATAACCTCAAATTGTAACTGCCCCACTGTCCCTATTATTTTCCTGCCATTAAACTGATTAGTAAATAACTGGGCAACACCTTCATCCATCAGCTGATCAATGCCTCGCTGCAATTGTTTAGCTTTCATCGGATCAGCATTCTCAATATATTTAAACATTTCAGGAGAGAAACTTGGCAATCCCTTGAAGTGCAAATTCTCACCGGAAGTGAGTGTATCTCCTATCTTAAATAAACCCGTATCTGGCAGACCAACAATATCTCCTGCATAAGCTTCATCCACAGTTTCCTTTTTCTGTGCCATAAAAGCTGTTGGCGAAGAAAACTTTAGCTGCCTGTTCAGCCTCACATGCTTATAATTTACATTTCGTTCAAATTTTCCCGAACATATCTTCACAAATGCTATACATGAACGATGGTTCGGGTCCATATTAGCATGTATTTTAAAAATAAATCCGGTGAAAGCCTCCTCCTCCGGTTCTACCTCCCTTTCTATAGCTTCGACAGGACGTGGTGACGGCGCAATCCGGACGAAGCAATCAAGCAATTCTTTTACTCCAAAGTTATTCAGCGCTGAGCCAAAAAATACAGGAGCAACTTCACCCTTCCTATATTTATCAATATCTAATTCGGAATACACTCCATTTATTAACTCTATATCATCTCTCAATTTTACAGCCAACTCATCGCCTATATGAGACTCCAATTCTGGATTATTAATATCTTTAAACGATATAGACTCTGTAACTGTTTGCTTACTTGGTGTATATAGATCCAGCTTCTCCTGATATATATTATAAACACCTTTGAAACGTTGTCCACTATCTATCGGCCAGCTTAAAGGTCTTACGCCTATTTTCAGTTCATCTTCCAGCTCATCTAAAAGTTCAAACGGATCACGTCCCTCACGGTCCATTTTATTCACAAAAATCATAACCGGAGTATGACGCATACGGCAAACCTCCATTAACTTCCGCGTTTGTGCTTCAACCCCTTTGGCCGAGTCTACTGCAATTATAACACTATCTACTGCAGTAAGCGTACGGTATGTATCTTCAGCAAAATCCTGGTGACCAGGAGTATCCAATATATTTATTTTGTAGCCATCGTATTCAAACCCCATAACAGACGTTGCAACGGAAATACCACGTTGTTTTTCTATTTCCATCCAGTCGGACGTTGCGGTTTTCTTTATCTTGTTAGATTTTACGGCACCGGCTACATGTATGGCTCCACCAAAGAGCAACAACTTTTCCGTTAGTGTAGTTTTACCAGCATCCGGATGGCTAATGATAGCAAAAGTTCTTCTCTTATGTATTTCTTTTTCTAGTTCGCTCATTGATTTTTTAATATTGAACGGCAAAAATACTAAAAAAAGCGCAGACAATAATTATTATTGTTTACGCTTAAATGATTATTTAGCCTAATTCATAGAAAAATACCTCTTTTATATTTTTCTTTGGCTTTATTCAGTTAATCGGTTATTTTTAGTTTTTTACCGATGGCGCGCATTTTTATTGTTATTGAAACATGTAAGGAATAAAAAAATAAAGCTAAAGAATAATACAAACTTAAACTAATACTTTTCATAATCTGTGTTGTTTGGATAAAAAACAAAGAACAAACGCAATCTGCGCAGAGTAAAAAAAGATATTATGATATCGGACTCTGCGCATAATACAAGAACGTAGTATATACATACATATTATACCGGACTATATTCATACATATAATAAGATGCATTTGGATTACTATATGTTGCATGTCACAAAAAAAGCCTTCAAAATGAAAGCTTTAATATAATAGAATACCAATAGTATTTTTTAATTCATTATAAATTTCAATTCGGGAGATATATCATATTTAGTTATCGCTGTATCAGATGTTTCCGAAGTCTCTCCATTTTCATCAAAATAGCTAAACTCCACAGACTGGACAGTTATTTGGCGGTCATTTATTATACTGGTTATTTCACTGTAATTTTCAACCATATCTTCATATGCTACAATAAGATTATCTCTGAGATTGCCATCTTTATCATAACTAAGTAAATATTCAGTCAATTCCCCATCTGTAACTACTTGTATAGTTATTATTTTCCCCTTATCATTGAATAACAAAACTCGTCCGACCGACAAATAAGTGGTATCATAACCATCAAGGCCTACAACTTTATTTAATTGCAAACTATCATAAACAGCTTTTGTCATACAAGGTAGATTTTCAAAATCAATATCATTAAAGTTTTTTCCAATTGAGGCCTCGCTGAGCTCGATATGAAGGTCGGGTTGCACTAATCCTGCTTCGGAAGCTTCAAGTTGATTTTGCTTCATATTGCACGAAACGAATAAAATAGCAACTATACAAAAAAGAAGTCCCTTTTTCATTGCAGTAAGTATGTAAAGAATTATTTATTGTAAAATACTTATTTAATTAGATAACAATTCTTTAACACAAATGTTCAAACTTTCTTCCCAATTAGGAATAATGAGCTGGAAAGTTGATTTTATTTTCGCTTTATCTAAAACACTATATTGTGGTCTAGTTGCTTTAGTGGGATATTCACTTGTTTTTATAGGATTCACAACACATTCAATCCCTGCATCTTTATGAATCTCTAAAGTAAAGTCATACCAGGTAGTGACACCTTCATTTGAGTAATGATATATACCAGATTCAAATCTATTTGCTTCCGAAAAATCTAATATTTTAATTAGTGCATGGGCTAAATCAGCAGCATTTGTTGGCGTACCTTTTTGGTCAGCAACCACATTCAGAGAATCCCGTTCTTTTCCGTACTTTATCATGGTTTTCACAAAATTATTACCAAAGATAGAGTACAACCAAGAGGTTCTGATAATAATAGATTCCGGACAAGCCTCCATTAAACCATTCTCTCCCTCCCATTTCGATTTTCCATAAACAGATTGAGGATTTGTGGAATCTGTTTCTATATAAGGTTCTGTCTTGTAACCATCATACACATAATCAGTTGATATATGTATAACTTTTGCATTGCTATTTGTAGCCGCAATTCCCAAGTTTATTGCAGCATCTTTATTTATTTTATAGCAAAGTTCTACATCCTCCTCTGCTTTATCAACTGCTGTGTAAGCTGCGCAATTAATTATATAATTTATATTATTCTCCTTTAAATAAGAATCTATAGCTTCCGGACTTGTTATATCAAGTTCAGCTACATCTGTAAAGAAAAATCTGAAGTTTTTTTCATGATTTACAGATGCACGCCTTATCTCGTTACCTAGCTGCCCGTTAGCACCTGTTATCAAAATATTTTTTTGCACAAGTTCGAACATGAAAATGTTTTTAGCTGTTTCGTCTTGATCGTCAGCCTGTTTATTGCCAGAAAAAAATGCCATAATAGTTACAAGTTACAAGTCACGAGTTACCAGCAACGATTAAGCCTATTTAAAAGACTTGTAACTCGTAACTAATATTTTTATTGTTTTCCGCTGGTTGTTACATCTTTAGCGATCTTCTTCACCAATCCTTGAAGAACATTACCAGGTCCAAGTTCTATAAATTCTGTTGCACCGTCTGCTACCATATGCTCTACAGATTGAGTCCATTTTACAGGAGCTGTTAATTGAGCAATCAGGTTAGCTTTAATGGTTTCCGAATTTGTTTCCCCTTTTGTTGATACATTTTGATATACCGGACAAATAGGTACACTGATGGCTGTAGAATTAATCGCTTCTGACAGTTCTACTTTTGCCGGTTCCATTAGAGGAGAGTGAAAAGCACCACCTACTTTTAATTTTAGAGCTCGTTTTGCTCCTGCAGCCAGCAGCAATTCGCATGCTTTATCAATACCTGCATTTGTACCTGAAATAACAATCTGTCCCGGACAGTTATAATTTGCAGGAACCACTATTTCATCTGTGATAGAAGCACATATTTCCTCCACTTTCTCATCCGGCAAACCTAAAACAGCAGCCATAGTAGAAGGATTCAATTCACATGCTTTCTGCATAGCTAAAGCACGCTTATATACAAGTTTTAAACCATCTTCAAAAGATAATGCATTGGCTGCAACTAAAGCTGAAAATTCTCCTAATGAGTGTCCTGCAACCATATTGGGTTCAAATTCTTCACCCATTGTTTTTGCTAATATAACAGAGTGTAAAAATATAGCCGGTTGGGTTACTTTTGTTTGACGAAGATCTTCGTCTGTTCCGGCAAACATTAAGTCTGTAATACGGAATCCTAGGATCTCATTTGCTTTTTCAAACATTTCTTTGGCTAATGGGGATGTTTCATAAAGATCTTTACCCATACCTACAAATTGAGCTCCCTGCCCAGGAAATACAAATGCTTTCATTTTTATTTTTTAATAGTTAAGCGATTAAATTTCAGGATGCAAAATTAGTAAAATAAAAATGAAAATTTATCTAATCTCTTTTTTATTATTTCTAATGAATTTTATCCAAGATGCTATAACAACACAAAACAAAAAAGGTAAACAAATGCTCGTTCACTCCCAAATTAATGTTAATTTGTTAAAAAGTAACATATAATTTATATAATTCATCTTTTCGTTTTTTTGACACTATAAACCTCACAAACAAAGAGGCTTTCACAATAAAATTAAATTGCTATCTTTGATTTCTGAAGGTTCAAACTAACGAAAACACAAATATGCAAGATTTTTTTAAAAATAGGGTAACCAAATTTTGGGAATCCTTTGTTGCTGAGGAGGCCCATATAAGACAAATGATGGACGATAAAGCCAACGGAGAAACTCTTATTAGCTTTGTTGATAATGTTTTGCAAATAGCTTTTGATAAAGTATACTTTGAGTTAGGAAAAAATCCGGAAGGAAAATACGAATTAATATTAACCCCTGAAGGAGATAGAGCAAGGTTACTTCAATTATATTATTGGCTTCAATATGCTCCTGAACACCTATGGAAAAAATGGAATTTCTATTCATCTAAACCCGCTCATGGTAAGCCCGGATCTCAGATGGAAATGTATAATGTAAGAATTGGAGAAGATGATATTACAATTTATCCAGAAATTGATGACAATAGAAATAGGGTCAATATAGAGGTTTACTGTCCCAAGCTGATGGAATTAGATGAGAATCAACGTTATTCCATGTTTTTTATTTATATAGATCAATTTATAAGCGAGCTATATACAATGGAATATTTGGGCTATGTTGATTTTGTGGAAAATAAACTAGATAGGCAAAGTAATACTATCCTGAACCTCAAATCTTTCATTGACGATACTATTGATAAAAATGAATGGAATCGCTTCGATAACCCATGCGACATATACAAGGGTTACAGAATGGAACCAAGTAAAGAAAGTGACTGGAAACTTCGAGAGGATATTTTTTCAGGCTATTCATCATGTACTCCTATTATAAATGAATATTATAGTGGTGAAAGCCCAAAGTTTGAAGAAGCCAAGAACAATGGTGTATTTTTTGGTTTTCTGTTTTTTGAAAATACGCAGATTCCAAGAGAAAATATCGTTAATTTCAGGGGAGATATCGAAGACAAGATAATGGCACAAACGTTGAATTATGGCATTGCGAATTGCTTGGGTGGCGCTACAGGCTTCCATTTTTCTTACATCGATTTCATTATTTATGATTATGATACTTTTATACCAATAGCGAAAAAAATACTTTCTTCATACAAATTTGAAGAAATAGGCTATTCTGACTTTACATTACAAGCTCAACCCATAATGTTCAACTAAACATAATGAAATACTCTGCTGGCTCTATTTTTTCAAAACGTTTTATTAAAAAACATTGAAATACAAACACAAACAAAAATAGCAAAGAAAAAATATTCTGCTTTTTTAAAACAAAATCATTACTTTTGCGGTTCGAAATAAATAAAGAACGGGAAAATTGAGCTTTTTTCCGCTTATTACATGATCGCTTATATATAAAATATGCATAAAAACTTAGTAATTGTTGAGTCTCCTGCTAAAGCTAAAACAATAGAAAAATTCTTAGGAAAGGATTACAAAGTAATGTCCAGCTTTGGACATATACGTGATCTGAAAAAGAAGGATTTAGGTATAGACATGGAGGACAACTATACTCCTATATATGAAGTCCCTGCAGATAAGAAGAAAATTGTAGAGGATCTTAAAAAAGCTGCGAAAGATGCTGACACCATTTGGTTGGCTTCCGATGAAGACCGCGAAGGAGAGGCTATATCATGGCATTTATTCAAGACATTAAAACTGGACGAAAATAAGACAAAGAGGATTGCATTCCATGAAATTACAAAAGATGCAATACTAAATGCTATAGCAAATCCACGGAAAATAGACGAAAACTTGGTTGATGCTCAACAAGCACGTAGGGTGCTAGACCGTATTGTTGGTTTTGAGTTGTCACCTGTGCTTTGGAAAAAAGTTAAACCGGCACTATCAGCAGGACGTGTTCAATCAGTAGCCGTAAGGTTAATTGTTGAACGCGAAAGAGAAATTCAGGCATTCAAAAGTGAGGCATCATACCGGGTTATTGCTGTTTTTACAAAAAACGAAAACGGAGTAGTTTCCGAAATAAAAACAGAACTAAGCAAAAGACTAAAGACTAAAAAAGAAGCTCTAGACTTTTTAGAGAAATTAAAAGGAGCATCTTTCTCAGTTGAAGAAATAGAGACTAAGCCTGTAAAAAAATCACCGGCAGCACCTTTTACTACATCCACATTGCAGCAGGAAGCATCCCGCAAGCTGGGGTATTCTGTAGCTACAACAATGATGATGGCTCAAAAATTGTACGAATCGGGTAAGATTACATATATGCGTACCGACTCCGTCAACCTCTCAACTCTGGCAATAGGAGCTTGTAAGGCAGAAATAGAATCTTCTTATGGTAAGGAATATGTAAAAACACGTCAATTCTCTACAAAGACTAAAGGAGCTCAGGAAGCGCATGAGGCTATCCGCCCAACTTATATGTCGGAACAAACTGTGCCTGGCACAGCTCAGGAAAAAAGGCTTTACGATCTCATCTGGAAAAGAACAATCGCTTCGCAAATGGCGGATGCAGAGCTAGAAAAAACAACAATAACGATTAAGATATCTAACAATAAAGACCTCAAGTTCACGGCCGTAGGTGAAGTTATCAAATTTGCCGGTTTCTTACATGTGTATCTTGAAGGAACTGATGACGAGGTGGCAGACAATGATACGAGCATACTACCTCCTGTGAAGGTAAATGAGGCTCTAGATGTAAAAGACGTTACAGCAACAGAACGTTTCACACAACGTCCTAGCCGTTATAGTGAAGCTGCATTGGTGAGAAAACTGGAAGAGCTAGGTATAGGCCGTCCGTCCACTTATGCACCAACTATTTCTACTATCCAGAACAGGGAATATGTAGAAAAATCAAACCTTGAAGGAACAGAGCGTCAATATAATGTCCTTACATTAAAAAAGGATAAGATAACAGATACAGATAAAAAAGAAATTACCGGAGCTGATAAAGGAAAGCTGATCCCCACCGATACCGGAATGGTGGTAAATGATTTCTTAACAGAATATTTTCCTGGAATATTGGATTACAACTTTACTGCTACAGTAGAGAAGGAATTTGACCAAGTTGCAGAAGGTGAGGAAAACTGGACAGCTTTGATAGATAAATTCTACAAAGTGTTCCATCCTTCAGTCGAAACAGCAACTAATGTACAAACAGACCATAAAGTTGGTGAACGCATATTAGGAACAGACCCTAAAACAGGGCGTCAAATATCTGTTAAAATAGGGCGTTTTGGACCGATGGTTCAGATCGGGACTCAAGAGGAAGAAGAAAAACCGTTATTTGCAGGACTACAAAAAAATCAATCCATTGCAACTATTACCATAGATGAAGCGTTAAAATTATTTGAACTCCCTCGTTCTTTAGGAGAGTTCGAAGGTAAAGATGTAAGTGTTGCTGTTGGACGTTTTGGGCCATACATCAAGCATGATGGTAAATTTATATCTTTACCGAAAGGGTATGATCCATATAGTGTAGACTTAGAACTGGCCACACCTCTTATATTGGATAAGAGACAAAAAGATGCAGAAAAGCAGATCAAGGTATTTGATGAAGATGCTGATCTACAAATATTAAATGGTCGTTATGGTCCATATATAGCTTATAAGAAAGCTAATTTTAAAATACCAAAGGGTACTGATCCACAAAGTCTGGATTTTGAAGGTGCGATGAAGATAGTTAATTCTACAGAGGATAAAACAACTTCGAAGGCGAAAGGAAGAGCAAAGAAAAAGTAAATCTTTGCCTCTATAGGCTTCTGGATGGTTGGCTAAGAAGCCTTTATTTAAAATAACACAAATGAGAAGTCTATTTGATAAGATTTTTGGCTACAGGTTTTTTCGCCTGTTTATGCCTTTGTTGGATATAGCTATTATATTCACATCTTATATGGTATCTTTCTACCTGTTTAAAGATACCTTAGATAATTTTACATTAAACTACAATGCTTTTTGGGCTATTTTACCATATATAATAGTCACTTATTTGGTTCTAAATCATATATTTGAACTAGACAAGCCAAAAGATTTCACCTTCTTCGGAATCGGTTATACGGTCGTATTATCCATAGGAGCTCTATTATTTATAACAATGGCTATAAGCTTCTTTATAAGAGAGTTTGCCTTTCCCCGAAGTATTTTATTAACCAGCAGTATATTTCAGATTATCTTCATAACCTTATGGCATTTGTTTGCCAATAAGATGTACTTCTTTGCTAATAAGGGTAAATCCGTTTTGGTTGTGGGATATGAGAAGTCCCAGGCTTTAGCCTTTAAACTATTGGAATCAAGGGGTATGTGGTCAAATATTAAACATGTATGCTCTCCTGATTATCCAAAGGTATGCGAATTAATAGACGAATGTGATATAACTTTCCTTACAGAAGATGTTGATGAAGTTCAGAAACAGAAATTTATCCTTTATTCCCTCGAAAATAGCCGTACAATACTATATCAACCAAAGAATCTGGATATCTTACAATTTAATGCCGACTTCCTCCAAATAGACGATTCTCCCGTGTTGGATGTTAGAGAGTTAGGCCTCTCACATGGCAGCGAAACAATAAAGAGATTAATAGATGTAGTTTTAGGCGGAATTGCTCTTGTTCTTTTCTTTATACCTTTTGTAATTATATATCTGACACTAAAGATTGGAGGAGGCTCTGCCTTTTATGTACAGGAAAGAATTACAAGAGACAATAAAATCTTTAAAATATATAAATTCAGGACAATGGTTGAAAACGCAGAAGCCATGTCGGGTCCTGTTTTGGCTCAAGATGTAGATAAACGCATCACAAAAATAGGGCGTATACTTAGAGCAACCCGTTTGGATGAAATTCCTCAAGTCTTTAATATTCTTATAGGGGATATGAGTATTGTAGGCCCACGTCCTGAAAGACCATTTTTTGTGGAAAAGTTTAGTGCTGAAATCCCAGAATATAATCTTCGTCATAGAGTGAAAGCCGGATTAACAGGCTTGGCACAAGTTCAGGGGAAATATAATACATCAGTAAGAGATAAACTAAAATATGATTTATTATATATAAATGGCTACTCCTTAGCCTTGGATATAAAGCTTATAATGCAGACTCTAAATATACTGTTGCGGAAAAGCAGTACCGAAGGAGTAAAAGGTGTATTAGAACTGGAAGCGGAAGTAGAAGAATTAACAAGAAGATAAAATGACAGATTTTCAACAATTAATAATAAATCGCAGAAGCACTCGCAAATTCACAGAAGAATCCTTGAGGCCGGAACAAGTAGAGACAATATTGAAAGCGGCATTAATGTCCCCGGCATCTAAAAGTAAAAATCCGTGGCAATTTATTGTTGTCGAAGATAAAGATGTATTAGAAAAATTATCTCAATGCAAAAAAGCAGGTAGTAAACTTATTGCCGGATGCGCTTTAGCTATAGTTGTCACTGCAGACCCATTGATAAGCGATGTTTGGATTGAAGATACTTCCATTGCCTCTATAATGATGCAGCTACAAGCTGAAGACTTGGGCTTAGGTAGTTGTTGGGTGCAGATAAGAGAACGATATACCATAGCAGATACACCAGCAGATGAATATGTCCGCGAATTATTGGATATACCAATGCAATTACAAGTATTATCTATCATAGCAATTGGTAACAAGGCACAAGAAAGACCTCCCTTTGATGAGGAAAACCTACAATGGGAGAAGATACACATAGGAAAGTTTAATATGAACCAATTGACTGATTGATTATGACTTCTGTAAAATCCACCAACGATCGGTTGTCGTATGGTATCACCATATTACTTTTCGGTGTTGTTTTTTTATTAGATAAACTGGGCATTCTGGCTCAAATTCCATATGCTAAAAATTTGATGAGTGTATGGGCTTTTTTTCTTATAGGGGCTATTGTATTCATAGCAACACAACCTAAGAAAATACTGGGCTGGGTATTCTTAGTTATAGCTATACTTCTTAATCTGGACTTATTTTTCGGATGGATGAAAAGCTATTCATATCTTATTGTTCCTCTAGGCTTAATAATAGGTGGCATAGCAATGATATTGACCAGTAAAAAGAAGAAGTAATGAAGATTGTTTTACTCGGTGCCGGAAATGTAGCAACACACCTGGCTACAAGACTATACAATAAATCTTTCGACATTATTCAGGTTTATAGTCGCACTGAGGAATCAGCTTTGGCTTTAGCTGTAAAAGTACAGGCTATACCTGTTACTGATATATCAAAAATTGCAGACGATGCCGATCTATATATTTTCTCACTAAAAGATTCTATATTAGAAGATGTAGCCTCTAAGCTACCCCAAAATAAGGGCATATGGATTCATACAGCCGGAAGCCTTTCTATAGATATTTTTAGTAAATACACAGCTCTTTATGGTGTTTTATACCCATTCCAGACTTTCAGTAAAAATCGGATTGTAGATTGGAACAAAGTGCCCCTTTTTGTTGAGGCATCAGATACAGACAGCTTAAAGTCATTACAAATAATTGCCAATCAATTATCTGATAAGGTAGCAGAATTATCTTCCGACGATCGCAGATATTTGCATCTCACAGGAGTATTCGCATGCAACTTTGTTAATCATATGTATGCTTTATCTGAGCAATTTTTAAATAAGGTAAAATTACCTTTCGATATAGCTCTACCTCTAATTGACGAAACAGCATCTAAAGTCCATACATTGACTCCAAAAGAGGCTCAGACAGGCCCAGCAATACGTTATGACAGGAATGTTATTGACAAACATTTATCTTTAATCGAAGATGAAAAAGTGAAGGAAATTTATTGGCTAATCAGCGAAAATATCCACAAAAACAGTTGAATTATAAAATCTATAAATATACTTATATGAGCACTATAAATTATGACTTAAGCAAGATTAAAGCATTTATATTTGATGTGGATGGTGTTTTGTCTCCTGATTGCATTCCATTGTCTCCCGAAGGGGAACCAATGCGGATGGTAAACATTAAAGATGGGTACGCTATCAATCTGGCAGTAAAACATGGCTATGGTGTTGCTATTATAACCGGAGGTGATACAGAGGGTGTACGTGTTCGTTTTTCGCGTTTAGGGATAAAAGATATTTACATGAAATCCAGAATAAAGATTCATGATTTCAATGATTATTTACAAAAAACAGGCTATCAGCCGGAAGAGGTAATGTACGCAGGGGATGATATCCCTGATTATCATGTTATGACTCAGGTAGGCTTACCTGTCGCTCCGGCCGATGCTGCGCATGAAATACGAGCTATTGCAAAATACGTTTCTCATTGCAAAGGTGGTCATGGAGTTGCCCGCGACGTTATCGAACAAGTAATGAAAGTTCAGGGCAACTGGATGAGTGAAGAAGCCTTCGGCTGGTAATATAGAGCATAAAAAAGATTTGCTATAAAAATTAAAAAGTCCTTTACTGCTTAATTTTTTATAAAACATGCAGCTTTTAAGAAGCTGTTCGCATCATGCTTATATAAACAACATCAATTGTTGAAAAAGTATGAAAGAAATTAAATATCTGCTAATAAGTTTTGTAATACTATGTACTCTTTCATGTGGTATTACCTCATGCAATGATGACGATGATGATTTACTATCAAGTACTGCATTGCTGCCATCGAAAGCAATACTAGAAGATGACAATTCAACCGTTAGTTTTAGTTATGACGGCTCTAATCGCCTGACTAAAGTTGAAAAAAACTTACAAGCAGAAAATACATATTCCAGTCTGGATATTTATTATAATGACTTGGGGCAGATTTATCAAACAGTAAAAACGACCAAAGCTAACGAACATGAATACAGCGAAGTTATCAGTTTCAGCTATGATAGTTATAATAAGATATCATATACCCACAAGAAGGCTGATAATACTACAGTATATGAAGGACGTATTATAATAAATGATAAGGATCTTATCTCCTGACACGAAGTCAAAAAGGTAGATGCCTTAACTACCCAATCTCATGTTGAAGAATTTCAATATGATAAAAATGGAAATATCATAGGTTCATCTTTTAATGGAAAAGACATAATATATACTTACAAATATGATAATAAAAATGGTATTTTCAAGTATGTAACTACACCTCAATGGTTTTTTCTAACAGCTCCGCTTAGTGATTTTTTCGGTATAGAACTGAAATGCTTTGTAAACAATCAAGTATTGGAAGGCAGTCAATATAAATACAATACATATAGCTATCCGTCTTATGTAAAAATACCAACACTTATCTCTAATCATGATATATCATTTAAAGTAGAATATATTGAAGCTAATCCAATGTATTATGATTAATATTTTTCAGGCTTATCTCTTTTTAGTTTGAAAGTTATAGGTATTGTGAAATTTGTATATCGCCTCCTACTTATAGCTCTATATGGCACCCATTTAGGCATAGCTTTTACCACCTTCATAGCTTCTTTGTCGCAAATGGGATGCAAACTTTTCAACACTTTGACATCACTTATACAACCTGCACGATCTACAGTAAATCCAAGTACAACAGTCCCCTCAACCCTAAGCATACGAGCTATATATGGATATTTCATCTGTTTCGAGATATATTCGTATAAATAAGTATCGCCTCCGGGAAATCGAGGAATACCATCTTCTTCAATATAATAAATGAATGATTCGAGGTCAACTTCTCCATTTATAACGACATGATTAGCCGTATCAATTTCTGTTGAAATTACTTCAACTGTTTGTGCTTCAATATTAAAAGTATAAATGAATAGTAAGCTGAGCATAAGTATCTTATTATTCATAAATCTGATTTTTAGTATAGTTTATATTCGAAATTAAATAATTTTTAATATAAACCCAATATTTGCAATCTGATATTCTCTATAATCTTAAATTAATTATTTGAGCAGTAAATAACTTTTTCTGTAAAAACCTTTCCCTGATCCTCCAGTCAAATGAAAAAATCAACCCATTTATTAAATCTATGAATAAAAGATTGTATTTCTTTAACCATATCGTAGACTTCTCAAATTATAGAAAATGTATATATTTGTCTGCAAAACATAATACACAAATGGTAAAATTGAGATATTTTATATTAATAATATTTGTAAGTATACTTTTTTCAGACTTATCTGCACAAAGTGGTATTTCTGCTAAACTAGCTGAAAATGCTACTCGCTATCCGAATGGTGTCGAATCCTTTTATAAATACCTTTCCGATAACATAAAGTATCCACACCTCTTAATAAAAATAGAAATGGAAGGTGAGGTAGATATAAAGTTTGATGTTAATGAAAATGGAATAATAGAAAATATAGAAATATTAAGAGGTTTTGATCCTTTGGCTGATGATGAAGTAACAAGAGTGCTGAAAACAATGCCTAAGTGGAATAATGGACAAAAAGAAACTTTTCATTTATCAGTTTCATTTACCCTAAATGATCACTTACGTGAATTATTAAATCAGCCGGAAAAAGAAAACACGAACAAAGAGCCTCTTGTAGAAAAAGAAAAATCAGAAAATACACCTTCTCTCAATTCTGCAGGTATTGTAGAAGCAAAACAAGATACCTTATTAAACAAAGCCCCACAATTTCCGGGTGGAAAAGAAGCTATGGAAACATATTTCAAGAAAAACATGAAATATCCTAAAAGAGCTTTAGAACTAGGAATAGAAGGACGAGTTTTATTTAATGTGACAATACAACCTGACGGAGATATATCAAATATCATGCTATATAAGGGAATATTTTCGGAATGCAATGAAGAAGCTTTTTACCTGATAAAGAAAATGCCTAAATGGATACCTGGTCTTAAAGATGGTAATCCTGCCCCAATGCAAGTATTTATACCTGTTCCTTTCGAACGTCCATGACTTTTCGGCTCTGAGTGAACATAATTAACATTTCATTGTTCTATAATTGAAACTTTAATAAAGCAATAAAAAAAGAAACAACAAGATGAAAATACTAGACAAAAATACAGATTTGGGACTGCTTATACTTAGATTAAGTATCGGGGTGTTGTTACTTCTTCATGGTATAGCAAAATTGGTGCATGGTTCTGATGCAATCCAGCAGATGTTAGAGGCTGCCGGACTACCTGCCTTTATAGCATATGGAGTATATATAGGTGAAATCGTTGCCCCTTTGTTTATTATTTCTGGTTATGCGACACGCTTAGCGGCTGCTATTGTTGTATTCAATTTAATTGTAGCTGTATTAATGGCACACAGTTCTGATATATTCACTCTTTCCGAAACCGGAGGATGGGCTATCGAACTGCAAGGTTTATATATCTTTGGAGCTTTAGCTCTCGTATTTACAGGAGGAGGTAAATACGCATTGAGTGACAAGCATCTATGGGATTAATTGTAAACGAATTTTATTTTAGGTCTGATATTCTATCAGGCCTTTTTTATTTTAAAAATTTCGTTACGAAAGCACCTCTTAAAACGAACATATAATCCATTTTAATGTTATTAATAGAAAGTAACTATTCAAAAATGGACTCAAAAGAACAATATTGGAAATATTCGCTCATTATCCTTATCATATTTATGGGCGTTATCTTGTTTCGGGAATTCAAGCCAATGCTAAGCGGTATTCTTGGTGCTTCCACTATCTATATTTTGGTAAGAAAGCACATGTTTTACCTGATAGAAAAGAAGAAATACAGAAAAAGCCTTGCTGCATCTATTATCCTGATAGAATCGATATTATGCTTCCTCATTCCAATATCTTTGGCTGTCTGGCTTCTTATTAACGAACTGCATGGAATCAATCTTAATCCGGCAGCAACAGTTGAAGCTGTACAAAAATTTTCCGACCTATTAAGGGACCGTACAGGATATGATGTAATGAGTTCTGATAATATAGCAAGTGCAGTATCGTATCTTCCTATCATAGGACAAATACTAGTTAATAGCGTTAGTAGCTTCATAATCAATCTGATCATTCTGCTATTTGTTTTATATTTTATGCTCATCGGAGGGCGAGGTATGGAAAATTACCTCTATAGCCTCATCCCTTTCAGCGATAAAAATAAAAAGAACGTAATGAAGGAAATCAATATGATAGTTAGTTCTAATGCAATTGGAATACCTCTACTTGCTGTCATACAGGGGGTTGTTGCAACTATAGGGTATTATATATTTGGCGCACCTAATCCCATACTATTCGGATTTCTTACCTGCTTTGCAACTATTATTCCACTTCTCGGTACTGCCTTAATTTGGTTTCCTGTTGCGCTATATATAGGCTTAAGCGGAGATTGGTTCAATGGCATTGGACTTGGACTTTATGGTATCCTCATTGTCTCCAATTCAGATAATGTTATCCGCTTTATGTTACAGAAGAAGATAGCAGATATCCATCCCCTCATCACAGTTTTCGGGGTTATTATTGGATTAACCTTATTCGGATTCTGGGGAGTTATATTCGGACCTTTAATATTGTCCATTTTTATTCTTTGTGTTGATATCTTTAAACGGGAATATTTAGATAAATAACAAAAAGCCCTATAATATCTCTATTGTGGGGCTTTTTGTTATTATTTCGTTTTACATTCCACCCTGTCCTCCACTTTGTCCACTCTGATTTTGTCCTCCGGACATAACATCATCATTACTAATACTTCGCTGTGCTTTCTTGATCTGTGCTTTCATTTCCCCAAAGCGGAAAGAGAAAGATATCCCGAACTGGCGTGTATTTTGAGTCATAATAGTCTCTGATCTGAATAAATCGCTGTTTGTTTTATTCTTAAATTTCCATTCCTTAGTAAATGGATTTGAAGCATATGCAGAAATCATTAATCGATCATTCTTAAAACCTTTACTCACCGAAAAACTATGAAAGAAAAAAGATGAACTTTTATTTTCCAGGGATAAATACGGGCTGAAATAACCTGCATTTAAATAAGCCCGGAAAGAAGCCGGAAATTTATATTCTCCGCCGCCATAAATATTTGCCGTAAAGCCATTATTAGATAGATTTCTATCATTATTTGTCTGAATATCTGTATATCCACCCGAAAGATTACTATAAATACGTACCTTATCGTTGGGACTCCAATTTACATAGGCAGATAAACCCAGATTTTTTCTTTCGGCAATATTATCGTATGAGCTGTAGCGTATTCCATCGACCATATTAGTTACAGTTTCTACTCCGTTATTTTCGAAACTGTAGGCCAGATTCAAATTGAAATTAAGAGTGGGGTTAAAAAATCCATAATTAGCACTTATATTATGATTTTTTACGGCATCAAGTTTCGGGTTTCCTTGCTGAATATAACTGGGATCAGTAGAATTTACATAAGGATTCAGTTGCCAAATCCCGGGACGAGATATACGCATATTGTATCCAAAACGCAAATTTTGCATGGGCTTTAACTGATAAGTCACTGTTGCTGATGGCACAATATTGGAATAATCTACTTTAAAATTCATGCCCGTATTTATAGGGTATTTAGCGTCAAGCCATGTGGCTTCGTAACGCACTCCCGTTTTAAAGCCCCATTTTTTTAGTTTAGCACTGTAACCTCCATAAGCAGCTAAAATATCTTGCTGATGTTTAAATCTGTCCATATCAGTAGTTTTGCTTATCCATTCATCAGTTATATTCAAAAATTTATAACCACTCTCACTTTCATTCAGTCGTATTATATATTTTGCCCCGGCTTCCAGACTATGTACTTTATTAAAAGGAGTTACAAAATCAATTTGAAAAGTATGCTCTTTCATATCTGCATCCGAAAATTGATGATTGGTGACAGCCCCATCTCCTATCGGCATTACAATAGGCGTTATCCATGTATCTGACTCCGAATCGTTCGGGCTATAGCTAAAACGATAAGAGGCTGTCAATAGTTGATCTTTTTTGTTAAATGTCCGCTGATAATCTACATTTACATCGGTGCCACCATATTTACCTTTCGATTTTCCATTCTTTTCGTAAGAATATTGTGTTACATTATTGATGTCCTGCATTTCTACCAGTTGATCTATCGAGCGTGCTGTATTATTTCCCTCGTAACGGTTGAAGCCTACATTGATCAGGTTCAATGTATCTATTTCATAACTTAACTCACCTGAACCAAATTGTCCATTTCCTTTATTTTTGGAAAACCCACTTTGTCGTGAGTATTTGTTGTCATTATCTTTCAGGTTTTCAGTAAAGGAAGAATATTCCCCTTTAGGTTGTTTATAATCGTAGTAGTTGTAGCGACCTGTAAAACCAAACTTACCATACTTCATCGATAAATAACCTCCACCACCAAAGCCGCCTCGCGAGTCGGTTCGTCCATTAACGGAAGCTGTGTAACCACCCATTGAAGAATTCTTCTGTGTAATAATATTAATTATTCCGGCTACACCTTCAGCATCGTATTTCGCTCCGGGATCGGTAATAATTTCAATATCTTTGATTGTATTTGCAGGCATACTTCTAAGCACATCTTTCGGATTACTACTTATCATATTAGATGGTTTCCCATTCAAATAAATTTTGAAATTAGAAGAACCTTTCAGTTTTATATTTTCTTCTCCATCTACAGTTACCATCGGTACCTTACGAAGCATTTCCAATACATTATTGGTTTTTGCCTCCGGGTCATCTTCCAGACTGTATGTTATCTTATCCAAATCTACTTTTACCAATGGCTTCTGTGCAGAAACCACTACCTCAGTCAAGGATTGGGCATTATCACTCATCTTTACAATACCTAAGTCCAGAGTTTTGGATTCGCCTAAAATAATAGGGTTAGATAAGGATTTCTTTCCTATATATTCAGCAATAAATAAGAACTCACCTTTTTTATCCATCGAAAACTGGAATTTTCCATTCTCGTCTGTGGCAACAGCTTTTATAGGTACTGTAGGATTCTCCTTTGTTGCAATCTTTATTGTTGCATAAGGAACGGTTTCGCTAGTTAAAGAATCTGTCAATTGTCCTTTTATTACAGTATTTACCTGCTTACCATGCTGCGAGAAGACAAAGCATGTATACATAGCAAAAATAACAGTGAGAAAAATGCGGGTTTTCATAAAAATTAGTAGTATTTAGTTAATCATTGGCATCTAACAAGTTATAAGTGGCCCCGTTGTTATTGCTTAACATCTTATTAGTATGCCATATTACTGATTAATCACCATAGCCAAATATAATTTACATTTTTTTAACTAAGACCGGATTGTAATATAAAGCGCCATACTCATAAGAGTATGGCGCTTTATAGAATATCTTATAATTGACTATATTTAATCTTCTTTTTTCAGTTTGTTATTCTTCCTGTAATTTGCATTCTCTATAAAATAGGCTACAACTAATCCTAGACCTCCAAATAAGGCTGCTAATGCAGGATAAAGTACATTAATTGTATTTCGATATGTATAAAGAGCATTCTTTCCAACGTAATTCATACCCATTATCGACAAGTCTATAATAGTTGCTAATGCAACACCTAAACCAATCCCGATAAGAAGTAGACCGATACGGATAGCCCAAGCTCCTACCGCTCCTTTATCCACAAATATATGTGATCGATTATGTAATGCTTTTGGATCTAATCCATTTGATAACTTTTCGATAATTGCTATACGCTCTTTACGACGTGCAAATAATTCGAACAAACTGTAAACGGTATAAGCTATTGTAGCTACAATTACCATTGCTGTTATTTCTCCCATAATAATTATTCTTTAGTTAAACGTTTTCTGTTTTTATTTGCTTATTTTGACGCAGCAATTTGTATAAGGTTACAAATATTTCTCGAAAAAATATTTTTTTTATTTTTTGTAACCTATCCATATATTGTGCGTCATACAGATATGACCGATTTTGATGATATATATTATATACGTCAGGTAAAGAACGGACAGACTAATGCATTTGTACATATAGTCCGCCGCTACGAGAGAATGGTGTTTACCATTGTCAATAAAATCGTCATCCATCGCATTGATGCAGAAGATATATCTCAGGAAATTTTTATTAAGGTATTTCAGTCTTTAGATAAATTCAGGGAAGAATCCGAATTCGCTACATGGCTCTATCGTATTGCTTATAATACGACAATATCGGAACTTAGAAAACGTAAGCATGAATTCACTTCTTTTGAAGACAATTTCTCGAATATTCCTGACAACGAAATATCATATAAAATAGATGAACTATCGCAGGAAGACCGTTTACATTCTTTAGATATTGTATTACAAAAACTTCCTCCGCATGATGCCTTACTTATCACTATGTTTTATATGAATAACCAAAGTGTAGAACAGATAAGTGAAATAACAGGCAACAGTACTTCGAATGTAAAAGTAAAATTGCACAGAATCAGAAAAATTATGAACTTTGAAATAAATAAACTCCTACAATAATGAAAACAAATAATAAAGAAGATAAGTTGAAGAGTTTATTTCAGGAAATGGAATTAGACTCACCATCTTTTGGTTTCAAAAACCGATTGATGCGAGAAATTCAGATAAGAGCCGAGAAAAAATCACAAAAGAAAAATATAGGTATTATATTGGCTCTTATTGCCGGTATTGCTTCTATCCTTGTCATTCCTGCGGCTATCCTATGGGAAATGGGTTGGACCATTGAGGCTGAGAAACTAAATATCAAAACAGAAGTAAGTATCCCCCATATATCTTTCGATCCATTAATATTGGCCATAGCATTTGTAGCTTTAACTCTACTTATAGTAGATACGCTTATAAGACGGCGGATATGGGAGAAAAAACAAAAAAACATGTAATTCCCCTACCCTTCTCTAGTGGAATCAAGAGAGGATTGTCTCTTCCTTATATTTCTGCGAAAGGACCCGTAGAAAAGAACTAATCTGGGATATAGCAGCTTGCGTCTCTCCTGATATTTCTTTCTTCTGAAGCCTCATCATAAGATAACCATATAAGGCTGAAAAACAAGTTTCAATCTCCGCCACATCCTTGTCCGAAGATTTTGCTCTGAGCTCTACTATAAACGGAAGAGTTTTATAATATAACGATGAATATTCCGATTCTTCAGGCGATTTAAGTAAGCGTAAATGTAAATCGGTAAGTTCTGATATAACATTCCGGTTTATGATCAAATGCCCTTTTTCGGATATGCCTTCACGGCGCATCATATCAATTAGGTTTTCGTACCATTCCCTGATTTCGAGCTTTATGTTCTCGGGTTGATCAAATTTCGAAATAATGTATTGATCTATCTGATCTATATTAAAATCATTTGCACGTATAAGGTCTTCTACCTGCCACATATATATCAGGTATTCCCCTATATTCTCGTTCTTTAATTGTTTGGCTATAAGCATTTATAAAATGTTCAAATTTATACGCAATAAAAATAATTATTTTATTTATGTAATGATTAAAAAAACACGGTGTTTTAATTTTATTAGATATGCCAAATATATCTCAAAATCTTTTAACCACAGAGTAACACAAAGTTTTTCCTTATAATCGGAAATAGACCGAGTTATCATCTAATCATTATTTATATCAATGAAAAGAATACTTTTTTGAAATAAAAAGTCTTTTCTATGAACAAAGATATAGCTTTTGCTGTTTACTTCTAAGAAACGGGTATCTTACTTTTTTCATAGTGTGTTAGATAGATTGTTTAGTTGATTTATTTATACCTGTTTCTATCATAGTATATGTTAGTTTTATATTAGTGTTAAGGTCTGGGAAGGGATGATTGGGAAATCGTCTCTTCTTTTTTTGTTTAAAACCGATATACATCACTATATATTATCATAATAATAAAACACAAATAATTATTTTAAAATATATTTAACTAAAACACCTTGTTATTCAACTAAAAAAATCTATTTCTTTGTAAAAGAGATAATAAAACAATAAAAGGCTTACAGACAAAGAAGAAAAAGCAGTTGTTCCTAATATAAAGATTGAAAAAAATAGTTGTTGCTTATAGCCTTCTCAATAATAAAGTAAAAAACAAATAATTAAATAAAAAATAGACTTAACTTTTAAAGCAAGATATCGGGAAATACTTTGCTTTAAACATAGCCAATAGAAAGCTACAGTTAACGCTGTAGCTTTCGCTATTATAGATAAAGGTAGCTGTACATACATTTGTACTATCTTTACTTTAAAGTTTGTAAAGTCATCCAGACTTTTTATTCTTCTTTCATTTTTGTCATGCTGACGATAGGAAGCATCTTGTTCCTCAAGAGATTCTTCACTCCGTTAAGAATGACAAATAGTATATTTGCTTCAAAATATTACTAATTTTAAAAGTCTAAACGACTTCGATATAAATGATACCAATATGTTTAAGATCCATATAATAAATACAGGCTATATAATGGCTGACGGAGGTGCAATGTTCGGCGCCATTCCTAAACGCGCATGGGCTCGTAAATTTCCAGCAGACAGAGATAATAAATGTCCGCTAGCAATGCGATGTGTGTTGGCCATATCAGAAGATAGAAAAGTATTGATAGATACAGGAATCGGAGAGAAACATCTTGACAAAATATCTTATTATCAACCATATGATCTTATCGATATAGAACAGTCATTAAACTCCTACAATCTTCGTAACGAAGATATAACTGATGTTATACTCACACATCTGCATTTCGATCATTGTGGATATGCTACGCGAAAGGATAAACAGGGGAAGGTTATCTCCTCTTTCCCTAACGCACGTTATTGGGTGAGCAGGAAACAATGGGCTAATTTCCAGAATCCAAACCGATTGGAAAAAGATTCGTTTTTTATAGATAATATTATCCCTATACATAAAGAAGGACTTCTTCATTTAGTTGAGGAAGACATAGATATAGATGGTAATCTTAGATTGAAACTCTTTGATGGTCATACACCCGGGCAACTAGTAGGATATTTAGATACAACAGAAGGGATGATAGCATTTCCCGGAGACTTGATACCAACTTCTGCACACATCGCTTTAGAATGGATTTCAGCATATGATATATGTGCTTTGACTTCTATAATGGAAAAAGAGCGATTTTTAAATGAGGCAGTAAAGAATGATTATCAGATTATATATTGCCATGACCCATATATAACAAAAAGCAGAATTAAAAAGCTTAATGACAATTATAAGGCATTTGACCTGAGCAACTGTTAGGATTTTTCACGAACTAGTTTTTACTCAAAAATAAATATTTTCTTCGTTCATTTTCTATCTATTTTTGGCTATTTTTCCTTTCACTCATCAAGGAGCCAAACTAAAAAAATAAGGAGCCTGAAGATTGCTCTCCAGACTCCTCCGCTCCTTACTAATATTACTATTTACCTTACATAGTCCGTTCAGAAGTTCATAGGAACATCTATTAACAAAATTCGTGCATTTTCTGTATCTGCAGTTATTTCTACATTATCTGTTTCCCATAAACCCACCGCATCTCGGCGATGTAATTTTTGTCCACCAACAGTAAATTCACCTTCTATAACCATAGCAAATACACCATTGCCTTTCTTTTTCACTTTATAATCAATTTTCTCACTATTATCAAAAGTACCGATGCTGAACCATGCATTTTGATGTATCCACAAACCTGTATTAGATGAATCATTCTTTGGCCCTACGATCTGAACTAACTTATTTTTATTATGGATAAAATCAAAATCTGTTTGATCGTATCGCGGCTCTACATTTTCAGCATCCGGGAAAACCCATATCTGGAAAAAATTCACGGGTTTATCTTCATTTGCATTATATTCACTATGTGTAACTCCACTTCCGGCACTCATTACCTGTACCTCTCCTGCTTTAATTACACTTACATGGCCCATACTATCTTTGTGTTCCAAATCACCATAAAGAGGTATAGAAACAATTTCCATATTATCGTGTGGGTGAGTACCAAAACCTTCCCCTCCTGTAACTATGTCATCATTAACAACCCTCAATGCTCCAAAATGGATACGGTTAGGATCGTAATAATTAGCAAAGCTAAAAGTGTGATATGTATCAAGCCATCCATGATTAGCATGACCTCTTGTTGATGCACGATATAAAGTTGTTTTCATAATTTTTTCCTTTCTTCTTGTGTATAAACATCAATGATGCTCATTTTGTTTCGAATAACAATACAAAGTTAACATGTTTATATATATAATCAAAATAATACATTTTATGAATATATATAAATATTATTATATATAAATATTATTATTATAAAGATGATTTTCAAATAATTTGGATGTACCCGACTTGCCCTATCCATAATTATTAAACAGAGAAAATAATACTCTAAATGCTTATTTTTTAGAATAAAATCTTCTCATTTTTCACAATAATTCACTAGCTTTACAGTTCAAGTAATTAAAAACAATAGGTTATGAAAAAACTGGTCTTTATATTACTATCAGTATTATCGGTTAATGCGTTCGCCCAGACAGAACTGCCTAAAGACAGCTTTCCTCCTTTAAGAAAGAAACCGATAAAAATAAATGAACAGCTTGATAACTATCTGAATCTGGACAGACCAAAAAATAATTTGTCTGAGACAGATAATTCTAATGATTTGCGGCAACCGGATGTTGAAATTAAAACTTATGATTTGAATGTTCCGCCTCTGAATATTTATGTTGGTCCATCTCCGGAAGCTAATACATTTAGCAGAAATCCTTTTGTGAATGACTATTCATTTCGTGGCGGATACATTTTTACCGACAATTTATGGCTGAGCACTATATCACTCCGCAACACATATCCAACTATTGGAAGCATTAATTCTGTTGGCTTACGGCTCAATTATCAACCTGTAGATTGGTTGATAATGTCGGGAGGAACATATGGTGCCAAATACAACTTGTTTGGCAATCATTATAATGATATAGGTGCAAATGGAGCGTTTAAATTTATTGTGCACGACCGTATCCGTTTTAATGCTTATGGACAGTATTCGTCGAATGCTGACAGGAAAAAGGTTCCAAGTATGATGGGATTATACCCTAGCACCTATTTTGGAGGGACAATTGAATTGAAAGTGACCGAAAAATTTGGTGTAGAGGGTGGTATTATACGAGAGTTGAATCCCTTTAACGGAAAATGGGAAAACAGAACTGTTGTGATGCCAGTTTTTTATATAAAATAAAATCATCTGATTTTACAAAAATCCAATATCTTTATCTTTGGTTAGAAGTTGAAAGCTTCTCGCAAAAAAGTAACAACCTGAAATAGCGCAAAAGGTGTCACTTTTGTCACTTTTTATTTTTTCAAGTAAACAAATAAACAATCAAAGACCACTTTCAGCACAGGATAATGAAGGTAAAGAAAATACTCAAGATAGCAATTATAGCAATTATTATGTTTGTTGTATTAGCAAATGTTATAATTGCTATACAAGCATATAGCCTAAGCCATTTTAAAACAGGAGTACAACCTATCACACCCGAATATCAATCGACTTTCATTGAAAAAATTAAAATCACCTTTTGTGGGCTTGACCTACCTAAACCAAAAGTAGGTAAATATCCTGATCAACCATATGATTCTTTATTTATACCTAATAATGGAGACAAGCAGCTAGAGGCATGGATATTACGAACAGATTCCCTCAAACAAGGCTTAGCGATCTTGTTTCATGGATATATGGACGAGAAATCTTCTATGCTAAATAAGGCATCTGTTTATAATAAAATAGGATATGATGTGATGCTTATCAATTTTATGGGAGCCGGGAAATCTTATGGTAATCAAACTACAATCGGTTTTCTCGAAGCTGAGAATGTAAAAGACGCTTACGATTTTGCTGTAGAAGAGCTGAAAGAAGACAATATCTTGCTCCATGGTTTTTCGATGGGAGCTGCTGCAATAATTAAGGCTCAACATGATTATGATATGCCTGTTAGCGGTCTTATATTGGAAGCTCCATATGGAAATTTTCAGGGGACAATAAATGCACGGCTTGATTTATTAGAGCTTCCTCACTTTCTGATTTCAGATATGTTTACTTTTTGGTTTGGGAAGATTAATGGTTTTAATGCTTTTGATGCAAATCCTGAAGAATATGCAAAGAAGGTCTTTAGCCCTGTACTTCTTATGTGTGGAGGTAAAGATCAATATATTTCGCAAGAAGAGACAGAAAGGATATTTGATAGCCTCGCTAGTAGAAACAAAGAACTATTCTTCTTTCAAGAAGCTATTCATGAAAATTATCTGAACAAGTATCCTGATGAATGGGAAAATACAGTCTCTTTATTTATTGATAGTATAAATAAGATGGATGTTTATTATGAATAATTTCTATTTTTGCAAAGACCTTAAAAAATAACAACTACATGATTAAACGAATACTGATATTATCTTTTATATTCATTGGTTCAAATATACTCATCGCACAAGAGAATAGCTTTTACAAAAAGTTATCCGATGCCGCCCTGGAACTAACAAAGGATAAGGTTATCTATGACCCAACTTATTATACAATAAAATATCCAAATGGGGATGTTCCGGCTGACAGAGGTGTATGTACCGATGTTATTGTACGAGCATATAGAAAGCTAGGTATAGACCTACAGCAAAAGGTGCATGAAGATATGAAGGCAAACTTTAGCAAATATCCCAAGAATTGGGGTTTAAAAAGACCTGACAAAAATATAGACCATAGAAGAGTCCTTAATCTCAATACATTCTTCGCACGATTTGGAACAGTCAAGAAAATATCAGATAAGGGAGAAGATTATCTACCTGGTGATATAGTATCATGGGTTTTACCAAATGGGCTCACCCATATAGGTATAGTTACTGATAAGATGTCTTCTGATAATAGAACACCCCTTATTGTACATAATATAGGTAGAGGGCAGGTTTTGGAAGATTGCCTTTTTAGCTTTAAAATAACCGGACATTATCGTTATAAGTAGATTTTTGTTAACAAGATTTATGAATTTAGAAAACTGATAAAAGAACACATCATGTACTTCTTTAATATCTTTGTGACTCATTCAAAATACCCTAAATGAAGAAGTATCTACTTTTTGTAACTTACTCTTATTCTTATTCGATACTACGTCCAATACAAGACGAAATATGGCGCAGAGGAGATGATGTAGCCTGGTATATTGAAAAAGGTTCTCTCAACTGTCTACGTGAAAACGAGAAACAACTCAAGACAATTAAGGCGGTAATGGAATATAATCCTATTGCGGTTTTTGTTCCAGGTGTTCGTCTATATGATTTCTTTCCTGGAGTAAAAGTTGGTGTCTTTCATGGCTTATATTATAAGCGTTCTGACTATGGTGATCATTATAAAATCAGGGGGTTCTTTGATATGTATTGTACAACTAGTCCAATGTTTACACCTAAGTTTAAAGAATTGGAGGAAAAATATGGATTCTTCAAAGTATATGAGACAGGCTGGAGTAAATTTGACTCTTTTTCTCCTGATGAAAGCACTATAGAATTATCATCAAATCAAAAGCCTGTCATTCTATTTGCACCTACCTTTACTAAAAGTATGGAATCTGCAACAGTTCTATATAAAACAATTAAACAGCTACTTATCAAAAAAGATTGGGAATGGCTATTCTCTTTTCACCCCAAAATGGACGAAAGGACTGTCGAACAATACAAGACATTAGCAAGTATGCATAGCAATGCAACATATTGTACTACAGAAGATAAATTACCTTTATTCAGAAAAGCTGATTTAATGTTAAGTGATAGCTCTTCAACTATATATGAATTTTTATGGTTCAATAAGCCTGTTGTAACATATAGAAATACATTTCCTGCAAATCATCTAATTGATATACAAGAGCCTGAACAGCTAGAAGAAGCGATAGAAAGAGGGTTATCACACCCTGCTGATTTAATGGACAATATTCACAAGTTTATGGATGAAGTCCACCCATTCCGTGACAAAAAAGCTTCTGCCAGGATCCTAGACGCTACTGATGACTTTATAGACAACTATAAAGGAAAAATAAAGAAAAAGCCTCTGAATTTTTACCGTAAATTAAAAATGCGAAAGAAAGCAGGGTACTTCCCATTTGGTCCGTATTATAGTACTGGAAAATAGAAAGATTATTTTTTCTTCATCAAAGCCTTTACATCACGAATAGCTTCTTTTACTTCAGCATTCATACCCTGCTTATTATAAGGGTCTAATTGAATTATCTTTTGATAATCGTTTAGAGCCTCCTCATATTGACTATTTGCATAATACACAGAAGCTCTCCTATTATAAGAGTGTACATTTGTCGAATCTAAAGATATCACTTTATTACAGTCATACAGAGCTTTATCCATATCTTTCTGGACTATATATGCTCCGGCTCTGTTACTATACGCTGTTATATTTACTGTATCTATAGATATGGCTTTATCATAATCTTCGATAGCCTTATCTGCCATTTGCTTAGCTAAATATGTATTTCCCCGATTGTTATACACATCTGCCACATAAGGAGGCTGAAGCTTTATAGCCTTACTATAATCGCGTAATGCTTGATCCCAATTCCCATCCTCTTCGTAAATTATGCCCCGATTATAATATGCATCAGCACAATTACCATTCAGCTGAATAGCCATACCATAATCATTCAATGCCAAACTATCATTACCTGTAGTCTGATAAATACACCCTCTACTATAATAGCCTTTAGATGATAAAGAATCAATTTGGATTACATTATTTATTACATCTATAGCTTTCTTATAATTCTTTACATCAAAATACTCATTACTCATAAGTATACTGCATTCTACAAGTATAAGATTTTTCTTTCGAGGAGTGATCAGATCTTTATCTGTATTAATATACTCTATTATTGTATTATATGCCTTTATCCTATCTTTGTGACTATCTAAGCTATCCTCAACACGTGCCATCTGACGTCTGAAATCAGCCATGCGCTCATCTTGTTTCAGTTCTTTATCAAACAATCCACACGATGAAAAACAAAAAGATAAAAAAACGAGCGACAATACTCGAACAAAAAGAAAGTAAAGGTTTGTGTGCATCTTTATTTAATCTTTATGAAAAGAAATTTATCCTAATTATTTCAAATATAGATAAAGTATCTTAATCTTGATAAAACAGATTAATATTCAATACGAACCACATCGTCTTGTATTAATTTGATACAAAAATAAGCTTATTTTTGATTATATCATCAATAGGAATCTATTAATTTAGAAATAAAGTAAAAGCACCGGCCTATCTCAGGCAAGTGCTTTTGTCGTAGTGTTATTGATTTATTTGAAATAAAAAGATGTGTATATAATTCTATAAATCGCCTTTATATATTATATGACGCAAAAAAATATGAAGTATTACACATTCTCTTACTTTTTATATTTTTTTTACATTTTACGGGATTAAATCCATTCGAAATAACTTCGGGCATAAACTAAACTTGGCTTTATTGCAGTCAGTGAATCTGCATAGTATCAGTCAGAGAAAAGTCCTCTTTCAAAAACGTCTGTAGCTTTTGCCTTAACAATTTTATCCTCATCAACACCTAATTCTCTGGCAACTTCTAATCTCATATCTGTCACCAAATAAATAAGGCTATCTTCACACGTCAACAGTTTTTTTCCTCGCGAATCATCCAGAATTAATGACACTTTATCTATCAATTTATACTTACCTTTCAATGGTTCAGAGAAGTTTTGGTAATAATAATATGATAGGTCATTTTTAAACTCGTAGCTTATATTATAGGCATCATTTCTTGTAATAATATAATCTTCAACAGCCTCCGCCAAATCCGGATCAGTAGTATAAACATCTGCTGTTGTTCCCATATACACCCAATGACCTTCTACATTCCGGACAAAAGAAGAATCATCCCCATCACAAGACACTAATAAAAAGCCAAGAATGAAAAGAGAGCTAATATAATATGTCAAACTATTCCATTTCATAACCTATTTTTTTCAGGTTATCGATACAAATATACAAAGAATATATGTAATAAACGCTAAAAAGCCCTACTTTTTCTAAAAAATCAGGCAAAAATCTTACCATTTTTGCCTGATCACTAAACTGATGTTAAAATTCATATATCATCTTAGAAATCATATCACTAAAACTCAGATAAAACGAAGTACCAGATTAATTATAATTAAAATTCCGATAATGGCTAAAATAATCATGTCCGTTAATTCTTATTTTTACTGAGTTTATATCATACGACCTGCTTAATGGAGGCTCAATTATAACCTTCTTACCCATAGGAACATAAATATATAAATCAAATATTTCCTGATTCCAAGGATCCGACTGACTATACCATCTTGGCTTCACAATCAATTGCGAATTCGAATATTCCAAATCAAGAGATTCTGCATTCTTCTTCATTGAAGTTCTGCTAGATCCAAATGCATTTTTTCCTACTTCTATCTTATAATCTGTCAGCAACGAATCTTCCCTTATATGCACTGTCGGCAATATACATACTTGTCTCCTCCTCTCACGCTCTCCCCTATAATATACAGCCGGATTATTAGGTTGAGGAATTGCATCCAGATACTCCTCCCCTATCTTCACATGAAGCGTATCTGTTTTAATATCTACAGGCACTTCTGCATTTGCATAACTATGATCTATAAAACGCATGCCCTTATTTGACAAATAGAATAAAGAACCAAACCAAAATACCAAACCAATTACAAAACTGATTGTAGTCCGGGTAGTAAACGGAGACCTTCGCAATATCTTAAATAATAAATTCATCAATCCAGCTACAGGCAGTACTAAAGCCAAAAACACTGCAACCTTAAACTTGACTGTACTATACCCTAATAGAATAAGATAATTATTCAGATTGACAACCTCTGTATCAAAGTTAAACCAAAGCAACCCACCAATAATAAATATCAAGAACAGCGCACAGACAAAAGCAAACAAACCAACAATGATATTTACAAAAATACCTAATGCACTTCCTATTGAGCTGCCCTTATATTTCCCCGGCGTATTTTTCACCCGTTCATCTTCAATATTCAATATAGACGGATCCTCCCCTGTCATTTCCAGCTTTTGCTTAAATGTTCTTGCAGGAGGCATTACAATCCATAATATCCCATAAATAGCGGGTACAACTAAAGAAGAAGGTCCTCTGTTCGCAAATATAAAGAGTAAGACAAAAAGACCGGCAAATACAAGACGTATGGCAACTGCATCTATCTTAAAGTAATGGCTCAATCCACTACATACTCCACCCACTATCTTATTATCGGTATCACGCATTAGACGCTTCTTAAAATAATCGGAAGAAAATCCCCCATTATTATTACCTTCTTTTATTGCATCATCACTAAAAGAAGATGTATCATCAAAATCTTTCGGATTACCCATTATCTTAATTATCTCCTGTGCATCAGCAATAGATACGATCCCATCATTCCCTTTAACCCTCATTTGAAGCAATTCACTCAAACGGGATTCTATATCTGCTATTATCTCATCAGCTTCTGGGTTTCCCTCAAAATGAGTTCTTAATGCTTTCAGATAATTATCCAGCAAAGCATACGCATCTTCCTCCAGAATAAAGGCTAACCCTCCAATACTTACTCTAACAGTTGGTTTCATAGCATTTCTATTTATTTCTTATATTATCTATCACTCTAACTAAGTCAGTCCATACAACATCCAATTCACCTAGAACCGCACGCCCCTTATCTGTTATCTCATAATATTTACGAGGAGGTCCTTGAGTAGATTCCTCCCAACGATAACTAAGAAGTCCCTGGTTTTTCTGGCGGGTAAGCAACGGATATAATGTACCCTCCACCACTATCATTTCCGAATCTTTCAGTTCGTTTATTATTGCCGACACATAAGCATCTCCTTTCGATAGTATACTCAAAATACAATATTCGAGTATTCCTTTTCGCATCTGGGCTTTTATATTATCTACATTTATTGTTTCCATAATCGATATATTTATGAAGCGTAGCTTCTATTATTGTTTGTATTGAGCTGTGTATTTTCTTATATTCTCTGCTGTAGGCGCATAGCCTCTCATTTGCAGTTTCTGGGCTACAGTCTCCGCTTTAGGCGCCACAATCCAGACTATCAGATAAGCCAAAAATCCGGTTCCATAAACACAAAACAGTATAACCCAAACAATACGCACAATAGTTACATCTATACCTAGATATGCAGCTACCCCACTACAAACACCGGCAATCATCTTATTATCTACATCTTTAAAGAATCTCTTCTCTCCTTTAAGGTAATCCTTATCATTTACATTATAAGCATTATACTTCTTTTCTGCAGATTGTCCGGAAGACTCTACCTCACCCAAATGATCTATCACAATTTGTACCAACGCCATATCCACCACCTGATTCGAATACTTTATATCTTTCTGGAATATTTCGGCCACACGTGCTTCAACATCCTCCATCACTTCCTTTGCTTCATTCTTATCAGGAATTGTCTCCTCAAATCGTTTCAGATATTCTCTTAATCTGAAATAAGCATCATCCTCCATTGCAAAGTTGATACCTCCTATACTCACTTCAATAACCTTTTTCATAACCTATTATTATTTTATACCATGTTGTTTGTAATACAAATATATAAATATTTATTAGTACCATGCAATACATAGTACCAATAATAAATAATCACATATACATTAAACACTGAATAACAAACAGATACAAAATACACAAACATAAAATTTAACATTATTTAATGTTTAAAGATTCAAAAAAGTGACAAAAGTAACACTATCAAACAATATTTTTTTCTTCAAATATCTGCTACTTTTCCAAAAAAATCAGTACTTATCATGCGTCATCCTCTTTGCTTGTCGCAGGCTTTGCCTACATCATAGCCAGAAGCAAAGTTTTACTTTTTGAAAAGCAGTAGCCTTTCTTTCAACTCTGCCACCGCGCGATTACATCGCGTGGAAATACCATATAAACCGCACAACAACAAAAGAAAACAAAGAACAATCATTTGCCAATATGCTAATTACCGAATCTGCTAATCACCTCATTTATCCCAACTTTCTCGCCTCCTATACAAATATCCCGGAGGTAAATTATAATCCCTAACCCACTCACTTTTCTCCTCATCCTTACTTTCTTTCTTTTGATTATCGCTTTGCAAAGTTTCTGTTTCACTTGCTATATTTTCCGTTACCGCTATAGTTGGCGTATCTATTATTTTGTCTTCTTTCTTTTTCTGAGAATACTCAGGCTTCTGCCTCTTCTCCAACTCATTTTTAAGACTCCCTATCAAATCCTTTGCAACCTCATTCTGCACTGTTATACTAAACACAGGTTCTGCATTTTGCACAATATCCTCTTTTTTCTCATAACGTTCCAATGCAAACCTGATAGCCTTATCATCCGGCGCATACTCTTTCTCCTTCACAACTTTCGATTTCAACTTCCAACCCGTAGGCTCATTTTCATCAGGAATATAAATCGTCCTTGTTTCGGTCAGAGTGTAACCCTCCAGTTTACGTTGAAGCGAGCGCTTTGCCATCACCAACATCCTTTCATTACAACGCTCTTTTGCAGCTTCCAGCGCCTCCTTGAACTCTTCTTTCGTATCGCGCCACTCATAAAAAGATTTCCTGCTAATACCTAGCATTTTACATACATCCGCAACCGTATAGAGCCCTTCCTCTACAAAGGCTACAATCTTTTTCACTAAATCATCTGAATACTTTGCCATAATTATTTATCCATTAATAGTTTATTACATAGATAAATAATATGAAATCTCTTGCAGTAAAAAGAAATACACTAACAACCCTGATCTTCTCCTACCATTCTGACCAACGAAAAATATCTGTTATCAATCAGGCGTCAGCCTCCCGTGCATAGGAGGTCGCAGCCGTAGACTGAGCGGTGAAGTTGGCGTTAAAAACAAAATGCTGTTTGAAGCCCGATAGGGCAAGTTTATTTTGTTTAGCTAACAAACCGACTCAGACAGGCGAGACTTCCAGCACTAGCCTTTTGAATACTTTTGGGCAATGCCAAAAGTATTAACAAACCCGGGAGGGTGCGTTAGTAAGAAATAAAGGATTCAAAGCAAAAGAAAAGATATTACTTTATCACTCCTTCGCTACCGCGCGAATCCCTTCGCGTGGACAAACAATCAACACATCACTCCCCTCGCTACCGCGCGATTGCATCGCGTGGACAAACAAATTAACTCATCGCTCCCTCAGCCTCACAAAGAAACAATATTCCGTTATACGAAACCGCTGTATACCATACCCATCAGTAGAAGGAAAAGAAGAATACATATCCATTGTATTGTTTTCGAGATCAACACTTTTCACTATACCACAGTGTCCCCAAGTCTCCGTCCAGAATTGCACAAAATCGCCGGGCATAACATCTTGTACACTATCTACAGGTTCTCCAATCCCTTTTTCAAGCAATGCATAATAGACTCCCTTAGGAACTGGCGAATCTTTTTTCAATAAATCCTGAATATTTTCTGTAGTTATAATACGTATACGGTTTTTATCCGCTTTATTCAATTTGTGGAATTTCTCTATTATAGGAATAAGCAGCTCTGTACAAACTGCCTTTTTATAAGTTGGCGATATTTTAGGGCCATACTCTACCACCGTATCTATTATTTGCAGATTCAACGCAGGTATCATTACCGAATCCTGCACTATACTTTCACTCTCCTCATGTAGGGCAGAAATAGATGAAGCCGAATTAGTACAAGAAAAAGAACCAACCAACAGCAAAAAAATAAATATACCCACCAACCTCATATCCAAATCTCCATACCCCATAAAACCATTTGCTAATTTGCTAATCTGCTAATTTACGAATTAACTAATCCCAAAGTTTCAACTGCGTCCCCTTATCCTTCGGTTTCTTAGCATCACCAAAAACAGTTTTACCTCCATATTTATATGAAGTATCCCTTTCATGTTGCACCAGATCATCAAAATAATCACTTGGAGTATATTTCTTTTCTATTTCCTGCGATATTTTCGACAAGTTCTTAAGAGCATCCGATTTTTCACTATTCCCCAATTTTGATTGATGTATTGCTTTATCAAAAATCTCTATTGTCTCATCATACACTCGGGTAGGCACAGGAAACGGATGCCCATCCTTCCCTCCATGAGCAAAAGAAAAGCGTGCCGGATCCGAAAACCGCGATGGTGTTCCATGTATAACCTCGCTAACCAACGTCAAAGATTGCATCGTACGTGGTCCTACCCCTTCCAGCAAGAGTAACGATTCTATATCTTTTACATCCGTCTCGTGGGCTAGTATCAAAGCCGCACCCAACCGTTTCAGGTTCACATCTTCTACCCTCACTTCATGATGATTAGGTAAAATTATAGAAACCTCGTCCATCAGTTTATCAGGCAACACTTTAGTCAATTCCAGAATACCATCTTTAGTCGGAGAAGCCAGTTTATCAGTAAGGTTTAATATCAATCCCTGATTTTTTCCACAAACAGAAGTATGAGGCTCTTCCATAAACGATTTCAGAGACGAAGACAACCAATGATAGCGCCTAGCCATCTTGTTATCAGGATTCATTCCCTGTTGTATCACAGCCCATTCCCCTTCGATAGTCAATACAAAAGAATGAAGATACAGCTGAAAACCATCCTGAACAGCCGTATTATCCACCTTTGCCGACAGTTTGCTATTACGGACAAGCTCTTCCCCATCCAACCCTGTCTTTTCAGCTATTGCTAATAATTCGTTTGGAGTCTGCCGCGACGATTTACCTCTTCCCCCACAAATATAAATACCCAACTCTTCCGAACGCTGATTAATCGACTTTCTCAATGCATTCATCACCGAAGTAGTTATACCCGACGAATGCCAGTCCATACCCAATACACAGCCCAGCGACTGAAACCAAAAAGGATCACTCAGCCGTTGCAATAGAACCAAACGTCCATATTCAATAACAATAGCCTCTACAATAGCACCACCCAGCAGACTCATTCGCTGAGCCAACCATGGAGGAACTGTTCCGTAATGTAAGGGTAAATCCGCGTGACCTCTTTTCATGATACTAAGGTAAATAAAAAAACAGACATAGAATCTATGCCTGTTTTCTAAAAAATATATTATAAATCTTTTTATTCAAGTCTCCAAACTAATGTAACTTTAAATTTGTATGTATCTATAAACCTATCATCATAGTGATCTAAGTCAGAGGTTTGCACAAAAAATAATATTTCTTTTGGTACTAATGATATATCATATCCTATAGTTTCCGTAAAAGCCTTTCCATTATCCATATAAGTTTGAACATATGGCATAATTTTCTGAGTTAATGTAGATCCCTCTTCCACATACACAAACCCTAAAACAGCTCCATCATTAAAGACATCTGCCGCCAAACCATCAAATTTAAATGCATACTCAAATCTACCTCTTGCATCATTCCATTCCCAATCCTCATACTTAACTGTAAACTCATATGACTGAGTATCGGCTCCAGTATAATAATAATTTTTATCATCACCACACCCAGTAAAACCGAACAATCCAATACTTGCAATCATCATTATTGCGAAATACCTGTAAAGCTTCTTTTTCATAAAAATTAATTTTTACTTTATAATATTTCCAAATTTAAAGAATTCTATTTGTTAAACAATGAATTTGCTAAATTAGTTGAAATTTCGATTGCTTTTTTCTCATCCGTCTCCGTCAAATTGATCCAGTGAATATCCTTATCCCGCTTAAACCATGTCATTTGCTTACGCGAATAAATACGCGAATTCTGCTTTATCTTCTCCATTGCAAAATCCAAAGCCCACTCTCCATCAAGATATTTAAACAACTCCTTATAACCAACCGTATTCAACGAATTCAGATGCCGCTGTGGATAAAAAGCCTTTGCCTCTTCCAAAAGGCCTTGCTCCATCATTTCATCCACTCTCTGGTTGATTCGCTCATATAACTCCTCACGCTCACGCATCAAGCCTATTTTCAGCACAACAAAAGGTCGTTCCTTCTTTGTCTTCGTACGGAAAGATGAATAGGGCTTACCCGTCATCAGGCAAACCTCCAGAGCATGAATCACCCTTTTATAATTTTTAAGGTCTACCTCATCATAAAATTCGGGATCCAATATTTTAAGCTGGGCTTTAATCGGCTCCAATCCCTCTTGTTCATACTGTGAATACAAATCTTTTCTCAGGTTTTCATCTATTGTAGGCACATCATCTATCCCATTGCAAAGGGCATCAATATACATCATCGATCCTCCCGAAGCAATTACAACATCATGCATCTCATGTTCCTTACAGATTATATCCAGAGCCTCACGCTCAAACTCGCTGGCACTATAATAATCCGCAACATCGAGCATACCAACCAGATGATGCCTAACGCGAGAAAGCTGCTCCTTGGTAGGCGCAGCTGTTCCTATTTCTAAACCTTTAAAAAACTGGCGGGAATCGGCTGATACAATAGATGTTCCAAAGTGCTCAGCCAAACCAATGCTTAGTGCTGTTTTACCCACTCCGGTAGGTCCAAGCAGTACTATTAGAAGTTTCATTAATATTCTTCGTCGCTTGGCAACTGCTGGTCTAAGCCTTCAAATCCATCAGCATCAAGCTCATCCATATCATAGCCCTCATCTCCATAGAAGTTTTCTCCCATATCCAACGAATCAGATGTAGTAGCAATCGTTTCAAAATCCACAAATTGCGAAGGAGCCTCTCCTATCGATTTGCTACAAATGGCTTTATCTAAATTTTTACCTGTTATAATCTCCCTCAACTCCATAAAGAAAGCACGTTCAGTCATGTAATCGAATACATACATCAACTTCTGTTTCTCATCTTCCAGCAAGTCATTAAGCACTGTACCCTCCATCACATATGAGTCTTCATCCGAACTCGTGTCCATCTCCACAAGAGTTATTTCTTGTTCCTTTTCCCAATCATCGTTACATATAAAGAAAGAGGTCATTTCCCCATCTTTATAGTTAACCGACTCAATAATAGCCTTATGCAGATCGTAGAATGTTGCATCTGCATCTATTTGAATTTCTCTTTTGAAGTCTTCTACTTCGTCTGATAAAAGTAAAAAGCGGAATATCATTTTCAGTTTTGTTTTTGTTCTTTAGTTCAAAAATAATACTTTTTTTTACAAAGTCATATAATAACACATATCTTCTATAATCTGTTTTACAAATTTAATGTAAATGTTAATAGTTTGTGTTATTTCCATATTTATTCTTCAATCTTTTGAATTATTGATACTCTATTAAATTAATATACGTTATTTTTGTATATATAGCATATTTTCAATTATGAAACTCCTTCTAAAACTCGGTATTCTAATGATAGTCATATCCGCTTCTATTCTACTCTCATCATGCGTAGATAAAGAATATGATTGGAACAACATCGACAAGAATGGCATAATAAAAATACCTCCCATACCTTTGGGCAATATCGATACAATATACCTCGAAGGGCTACCCCGCTGGGATGAATCATGGGGCATTCCACTACCCGATGGAGCTATTGGATTAAGATACACTATTGATAACATTTTCAGTGGCAATGCGGTCAAAAACTTCTTCTTCGAAGGAGCCAATACAGTAGAAATTTCTTCCAAAATAGACATTGATCTGGAAACCATAGGTGTAACTCTCGAGATCAGGCTAAATGTTATTGATCAGAGTGGTAATAAAATAGGACAGGTTGTCATCCCTTCTCAAATTTTAACAACAGGTAAGGACCTTGCGTTTTCCATTAAAATTGAAACTCAATATATGCCTTATATGGAAAATGCTAAAGACCTGGAATTAGTTATCATATTACAAACCAATAATGCCCTATTATGGATCGGTAAAGATGATTATCTATTCCTCAAAGATGCCATTGTAAAAACCGGAGGCTTCCACTACGAATTATAAAGAATATTGACTAAACCTTGAATTGAAAATCGGCGACAGCCAAATCTTGGAATTTTGAAACATGAAATCTTGAAATATAAACTTATACTACTTCTAATACTTATAGGTATTAACCCTATCGAAAACATGTTTGCGCAAGTTACAAAGACCGACTATTTTATGAAGTCTTCGTATTTGCGAAACAGCCTGAACCCGGCATTAACACCCGATCAGGGATATCTTGTAGTACCTGTCATGCCTAATATAGGGGTAAATGCCCAAACAAATACTTTCAATCTCGATCATCTTACATTCCGCAACTCTGATGGTAATCGTGTTTCATTTATGCATCAGGATATCGATGTAAACCGATTTTTAAGCCGCTTGTCCGATGACAATTATACAAGTGTTGATGTAAACATCAAGCTTTTCGGACTAGGATTCGTCAAAGATGATGTATATTGGAACTTCGATATGGGGATACGAACACACGTCGACTTAAATATGCCTAAACCCTTCTTCGCTTTACTCAAAGAAGGATTTGCTCAAGAAGAACAAACCCGCTACGACTTATCAGACTTGCGAGCCACTGGTTATTCTTTTCTCGAATTAGGAACATCATATGCCCGTTATGCCACCCCTCATTTAAAAGTGGGAACGCGTGTGAAAATTCTGGGAGGGCTAGCCGACTTCAATCTAAACGCTAAAAGCCTAAACATTGACGCTGGCCCCGAATACTGGAAAGCACAATCGAAAGTAACTCTAAACGGCTCTGCACCAAGAGTTAGGCCAAAATACGACAAGAAAGGAAATCTCGATGGCTTTTCTTTTTCCGACTCTTTCAATTTTTCAGGATTTGGTACAGGCGTGGATATTGGCGCCGAATATGACATGATAGAACTCTTTCCAGCTCTGGAAGGATTAAAGCTATCCCTTGCACTCAACGATATAGGCTTTGTCTACTGGACAAAAGACAATACAATCAACCTCGAATCGCCCGAAACAGATGTCATTGTAAGGCCTAGCGATTACTCCTTATATAAAGATGGAGAATCATCTCTTAGTGATGTCCTTACCGACGCTTTCGACGATATAAAAGAAGCTGTCAACCTGAGGGAAGTAAAGAGAAGTGGACGTTTTACAAAACTCCGTCTAAATACAAATATAGGTCTCGAATACGAACTTTTCCCCCGAAAGCTCACTGTAGGAGCCTTATACTCTATCCGTTTCGGTAACTACTTTAATCTATCAGAATTCACACTATCTTTAAATTATCGCCCCAACTCATGGTTAGCAACAAGTGCAAGCTACTCCATCAACCATAGCCAGTTCGACAACATGGGCCTTGCATTACATATAACACCCAAGCGTGGCATAAACCTATTTCTCGCCAGCGACTATGCAATACCTCGCATATCCTCCGAATTTATTCCTACTACTAGCAGAGGGCTAAATCTACAATTGGGAATAAGTATTCCTTTAGGTAAAGGGGAATCTTTTTGGTAATGGAGCAAATCCATAATTGACAAAAAAAGCAACCACAAAGGAGAAAACCTTGTTGTGCGTCAGCTTCCTGTGCATAAAGCTCCGCAGGCGGGCACCTGTCCAGTGAAGTCGGCGTAGAATCAAACGGGGCAATAGCCCGTAGGTTTGATTCAGGCGACAAACCGTTTGACAGGTCGCCGAGGGGCTTAGCACTAGCCTTTTGCCCCCTTTTGGGCAATGCCAAAAGGAGGGACAAGCCCAGGAGGGCGCGGTAGCAATATCTAAAGGCAATAGAATAAGAAATAAGATTGCTGCTATACAGAAACATAGAGTATATAACCTAAAACCCCATTATTCAAAAATTACTTCATATTCTTTCGATACTTTTAACTTTATTGTGTAAATTTGCCCCAACACATTATTGAAGACAAATTTTATAACTATTCTATCATGAGACTTAAAACTACACTAGCCATAGCTTTGGCTACTTGCCTTTGTATCCAATTACAAGCACAGATTACAGTCGGTTCCGATATAGAACCAAATGACGGTGCACTACTCGATCTTAAGCAAAAAACTCCCGATGCACAGAATGTTAACGCCACCAAGGGACTTGGACTACCAAGAGTATCATTAAACAGCCTCACAAGCCTTGACGACATTGCCAATGCAAGTTCTGCCGTCGAAACCTACAAAGGGCTTACTGTCTACAATGTAAATAGTTGCTTTAACCAGGGAACAGGCATATACGTTTGGAGTGGAGATGAATGGAAAGCGACAGGATTACAGACCGTCAGAGATCACGAAGGAAACGAGTACACCACTGCTGCGTTTGGCAATGCAGGCGTATGGATGACTCAGAACCTGAGAACAAAATCTTATAAAAACGGAGATGAAACTCTTACACCGTCACAAACACTAATTCAAGACGGCGAAACATCAAGATTCTTCTGTTATCCCAATGTAGATGGAGGCAACGGATTAGATTCTAATCTATTCGATGCAAATCCGCCGATAGGCCTTCTCTACAACTGGCCTGCTGCCACAAATGGAGAAAATACAGCCACTGCAAATCAAGGACAAGGCGGAGGAAATGACGATTCCTATGTGCAAGGTATTTGCCCCGATGGATGGCATTTGCCAAATGATAAAGAATGGAATGAGCTTGAAAAAGTAATAGCCTTAAATCCCGAAAAATATAGCAGTAAAGCGGCAGGCAGTATAACATGGAATGATTCCTGGGCCCAATATTGGACAACAGAAACATCACAATCAAGACCTACAAATGGTAATTCCGGACATGGTATAGCAATGAGAAGCCCTTGTGCATTAAACACTCCCAATGCGATAGTTGGTCTTAGTCGGGTACCTCAAGGTTTCAATGTCCTGTCTGTAGGTAATTATACAAATCAGGGATTGAAAAATTACGGACAATTTGCATATTTCCATACCTCATCTGTCGGAGCCAATCCAAATCAGGTTTGGGGAAGAATCTTTTATAGTGCAGCCTTTGGCGAAGGCGTCTACCGTACCAATTCGGCATCAAAATCTTCTTACTATTCAGTACGTTGTAAGAAAGATACTTTCTGATAAATGGCGAAATTAAAACGCGATAAATGTTTTTTGTAATAAACTTCTAAAAACAGCAAAGGGTTGCTCGAGATGAGCAACCCTTTAATTATAATCAAGATAAGAATACTTTATTTCTTATTCACTCTGAACTTTTCATTCCCATTCTTAATAAAATCTACAATCTGGTTAGCAGCAGCTATACCCGCATTTGTATTTGCTTCGGCTGTTTGAGCTCCCATTTTTTTAGGTGTAGAGAAATATCTTCCGGCAAACTTTTCATTCATTTCAGCATGGTTACCAGGCATGATGTCTGTCACATATTTGAAATCTTTGCGTTCTTCCATCAGTTTCACCATTTCAGCTTCGTTGATCACTTCTTTACGAGCTGTATTAATCAATAATGCATTCTTCGGCATCTTGTTCAATAATGCGTAGTTAATGGAATTTTTAGTTTCAGCCGTAGCTGGAATATGTAACGAAACATATTGGCAAGTTGCATACAGATCTTCGGCAGAAGCAACAGCTTTTACACCTTCTTTTTCTATAGCCTCAGCTGTAAGGAAAGGATCATAAGCATAAACTTCCATACCAAAACCTTTAGCTATACGTGCTACATTACGCCCAACATTTCCATATGCATGGATACCTATTTTCTTACCCAACAATTCTGTTCCCGAAGTCCCGTTATAGAAATTGCGTACGGCATATACTGCAAGCCCGAAAGCTAACTCAGCTACAGCATTTGCATTTTGTCCCGGAGTATTCATTACACATATATTGTTTGCCGTAGCAGCATCCAATTCAATATTATCAAATCCGGCACCCGCACGCACCACTATCTTCAGATTCTTACCGGCGTCCAATACTTCTTTATCAAAAATATCACTTCTGATAATAGCAGCATCAGCACTGGCTACAGCTTCAAGCAGTTGTTTTTTCTCAGTATATTTTTCCAGTAGAGCTAATTCAAAACCAGCATTTTCTATTACATTTCTGATACCATTTACCGCCTCGGCTGCAAAAGGTTTGTCTGTTGCTATTAATACTTTCATTTATTTAGGAGCCCCTCCTTACCTCCCCTAAGGGGAGGAACCAAAGAGAGTATTTTTTAGATTAATAATTTCATATTTGTAGAAGTCCCCCTTCGGGGGATTGAGGGGGCCTATTTACCCACTTTCTTTTCAAATTCCTTCATCGCATCTACCAATGCCTGTACACCTTCTATTGGCATAGCATTGTAAATAGAAGCACGGAATCCACCTACAGAACGGTGTCCTTTCAACTCGAACAAACCTCTTTCTTTAGCAAATTCAAGGAAAGCAGCTTCATTACCTTCATACTCAGAAGAAAGCACAAAACAAACATTCATTAACGAACGGTCTTCAACAGCACAAGTACCTTTAAATACCGGGTTGCGGTCTATTTCGTTATATAACAATTCTGCTTTTTCTTTATTACGCTTATACATAGCCGCTACACCACCATTAGCTTTCAGCCATCTCAATGTTTGCATAGCTGCATAAATAGGCACAACAGGAGGTGTGTTGAACATCGAACCATTTTCGATATGTGTACGATAATCCAACATAGTAGGGATAGCACGGTTTACCTTACCCAGTACTTCGTCTTTCACTATTACGAATGTTACACCGGCAGGAGCAAGATTTTTCTGAGCACCACCATATATCAATGCGTACTTAGAAACATCCACAGGGCGAGAGAATATATCAGAAGACATATCAGCCACTAATGGAACCGGAGAATCCATATCTGTATGTATCTCAGTACCGAAAATTGTATTATTAGTAGTAATATGGAAATAGTCGGCATCTGTAGGAATTACATAATCTTTAGGGATATATGTAAAGTTAGCAGGTTTAGATGTTGCCACTTCTACAGTTTCTCCGAATAGTTTTGCTTCTTTTAGCGCTTTACTTGCCCATGTACCGGTATTCAAATAAGCTGCTTTCTTTTCTAATAAGTTGTAAGGAATCATGCAGAATTGCAAACTGGCACCACCTCCAAGGAAAAGTACCGAATAACCTGCAGGTATATCAAGTAATTCTTTGAATAATTCAACTGTTTCGTCCATTACGGCCTGAAAGTCTTTTCCTCTATGGCTTACTTCCATTAGCGAAAAAGAAGAACCGTTGAAGTTTTGGATAGCTTTTGCTGTCTCCTCTATTGTTTGTTGAGGAAGAATTGACGGTCCTGCACTGAAATTGTATTTCTTCATTACTATAAAAATTTAGAAAAGTTAGTATTCTTATTGAATAAGGTTTCCAAAATTAGTAATTATATCTTAAAACATGATTATTTAAGGAGAAATATATTGATATATTTTTAACCCTGATATCAAAATGTTTTTTATTATTTATTTTTCTCTATTTTTTCAGATAAAACACATCACATTTATATAGTTTTTATATATTTGTATATAACAAAATGATAGTTACCTATTTGAAGCAAACTTAACAATGTGATGAAATTTTGACAAAAACATAGAAAAACATAATATTGAATAGGGAAATTCGGATCAAATTGATCAAAAAAAGATACATTAAGCAGTTAAAATTCCAAATCACATTAAAAAGTAGCCTCCTTTTAGGATGCGTTAGATACAAAAAGTAGATAAACAGATATAATAAATAAACCTTAAAAGTACCGTAAATTATGGCCGTAATAAAACCGTTTAAAGGAGTACGACCTCCAAAAGAAATTGTTAAAGAAGTTGTATCGCGACCTTATGACGTCCTAAGTTCTTTAGAAGCCCGTCTCGAAGCCGAAGGCAATGAAAAATCATTATACAGGATAATCAAACCTGAAATAGATTTCGAAGAAATGATAGATGAGCATCATCCCGATGTATATAACCGCGCTGTCGAAAACTTCAATAAATTCCAGGAAAAAGGATGGTTGGTACAAGACCCCGAAGAGTATTACTATGTATATGCTCAAACCATGAACGGTAAAAGGCAATATGGCCTGGTTGTATGTTCCCATGTGGAAGATTATATGACAGACAAAATCAAAAAGCACGAGCTTACCCGTCGCGACAAAGAAGAAGACCGTATGAAGCATGTCCGCATAAATAATGCGAATGTAGAGCCTGTATTTTTCGCATATCCCGAAAACAAGGAACTTGACAGCATTGTAAACAAGGTAATAAATACCCCTTCCGAGTACGATTTCGAAGCAGCAGATGGCGTAGGCCATCACTTCTGGGTGATAAAAGACAAACAAGACATTCAAAGAATTACCGAACTATTTACGGCTATACCTTATTTATATATTGCAGACGGACACCATCGTTCGGCAGCAGCAGCTTTAGTTGGTGCAGAAAAAGCAAAACAAAACCCAAATCATAAAGGAGACGAAGAATACAATTTCTTTATGGCGGTATGCTTCCCCGACAGCCAACTCAATATTATAGACTATAACCGTCTGGTAAAAGATTTGAATGGACTAACTACTGCCGAATTCCTGAAAAAACTGGAAGAACACTTCGTTGTAGAAGAAAAAGGCTCTGATATAGCAACTCCAACAGGATTACATAACTTCTCCATCTATCTGGACGGCAAATGCTATAGCCTGACAGCCAAAGAAGGTACTTACGACGACAACGACCCTATCGGAGTCTTAGATGTAACCATCTCCTCTAAATACATTCTGGACGATATATTAGGGATCAAAGACTTGCGTTCCGATAAACGTATTGATTTTGTTGGTGGTATCAGAGGTCTTGGCGAGTTAAAAAAACGCGTTGATAGTGGCGAAATGAGATTAGCTTTAGCCCTTCACCCTGTCACCATGAAGCAATTGATGGATATTGCCGACTCAGGCAATATTATGCCTCCTAAAACCACTTGGTTCGAACCTAAACTTCGTTCGGGACTGGTGATTCATAAGCTGGATTAAAAATTCGAAATACTATTTTTATAGGAACGATATAGGGGAAGCTTTTCTGCTTCCCCTATATTATTTTTTGCATCTAACATCCAATTATCAATTATTTTGTATTATCAATTTCAATTTTTATGTGACCACTAGTTTCTAAAGCTGTAAAAGAAATTTCTTCCCCCTCATTATTATAAATTTCTGACACTTCTGCCCATCGATTATCCGTTTTCAACTTAACCTTATAGCCCGAAGGATAATCTGGAAAAGCGGTCTCACTTGTCAAGGTTAAAATATACTCTTTTGAAGAAATTTCTTTAGGATGAGTGGATTCTGGATCACTAAAATTTATCTTTACATAAGTCCCTTCTTCATTTAATTCAACTTTATGAATATAACCTTTATTCAGTTTTACAGAAATATCGTCCGAAAACTCGCTTAAATAAATATTTAATTCCACCCAAAACAATGGATACGAGTCAATTATACCATCATCTTTCTTACAGCCTACAAGCAATAATAAATAACATATTAATATTGAGAAAATTACCTTTTTCATAAATCTATTTTTTTGATTTTTTCACCATGAAATATAGGATGCTTTTAATCCATATTTATAATTTTTTCCATAGTCTCCCTGTGGTTTTTCGGAACCATCATCATTGAACTCGCTCTTTCCTGGATTCCACCTGTCTTCGAAGAAGAATCCATTATGCTCTCCGCTCCATCCCCAATTATAATGAAAATAATGATGATCATGGTTTGAAACAAATACACCATCAGCCAACCACATATGGCAAGTAGTGCGTTTAAATCCTGATGAATTTGCACATCCATTAAGAACAACAAAATTTCCTCCTCTTATTTGTTTATATAGATTATGCCTATTAAACTCATGTTGATCAGTCGCTTGCAAACCTATTCGATCCCGCATATAACTTATAGCTCGAGGAAAACTTGCACTAGTCCCATCAGTTGTATAATTAGCTCCAACTATTTCTCCAATATATCTCATATAAAGGGCAACTGCCTGGGATTCATTGTAAAAACCTTCTGTTAAAGAAAAAGATGCATCAGGCATCCAACCACCATTCCTATTTGATGCATTTAATATATTCGTCCAGTTTAAATTAAGAGTAAAACCTTTACCCAATGGATTCTGAGGAATATTCGAACCAAAATAAACAGATTTAGGACTTTGGTAATATAAGCTAACTTGTGCTAAAGCAACTATAACACATCCAGCATGAGTTCCCTTCGGACAATAAAGAATATATGGATTACGACTTTGTCCCCATTTTGTGCGTCCCAAAAGAGGATATACTCTTTCTTTTATAGGATAGGCTTTTGTTGATGGCAATTTTTCATCATATAATTCATTATCTGCAATATCATCATTTATTATCAACAAAGCCCTATCTATATATGCAAGGAATGGAGCGTCATTATCGTTTTCACTTTGCAAAATATCTTTCGAAAAAGACCCTTCATCAATTATTGCAAAAACGGGTGCAGTTCTTTTATCTGCTCCGGCTATAACAAAGCCCTCATCTAAGTTTACAACATATAATAAGCTATCAAATTCGAGACCACCCGAACTTTTTGTCAATTCTTGAGGAAAGTCTTTTTCGGTTAAAAGCTCTATACTTTTAATAGTAAACTTCGATTTGGAGCTCTTTGTAGAAGCATTATCCGAATAAAATTCATTCAAAAAGCCTGTCACATTAGCAACTAATTCTTCTTTAGTTACTTTAAATTCAGAATATGTTCCTACATCATCTGAGTTAGCAATACTTTGGTCTTCGCTTGAGCAGGAAAAAAGAAAACCAGCGAACAAAAAAATAAGTAAAGTTTTTTTCATAAATCTATTTTTAAATTATTAGGAATAATTTTTGTGTAGCTCTACTATAATAATTCGAATATTATTTTATGTCAAAGATATAAAAAATACACATAAAAATTATTAAAATTTTCATAAATAGAGATCAATACTTATATCTGAACTCCGGCTTTTGTTATTTGTTATTAATCTGTATATTTGCTTCACTAAAAAAATAAGAATATGATTATAAAACATTTCACAGACAACGACCTCTATAAATTCTCGGTAATGCACGCCATACAAAAACTTTATCCTTGGTCGTACGTCAAATATGCTTTTACAAACAGAGGAGGCACTCAGTTTCCCGAAGGATTTGCCGAAAGAATGAAAGAAGAAGTAGCTTCCATGGCAAACCTGAAGCTAACAAAAGAAGAAAAACATTTTGTAGAGAAAAGATGCTATTTTTTCGATCCTGTGTTTATCGACTTTATGGAAGGATACAGGTACGATCCTAGCGAGGTAACTATTATTCAAAACGGAGGCGACCTCAGTGTAATCATCGAAGGCTACTGGTATCGCACTGTCCTGTGGGAAGTTCCATTGATGGCTATCATTTCCGAACTATATTTTCAGATGACAGGAGCCAAACCCGAACTTGTAGAAGAAAAAGCAAAGGCCAAAGCTATAGCACTGAAAGAAATGAGTGCTGACTATTCCGACTTCGGTACACGCCGTCGCTTTTCATTCGAAGTACAGGACAAGGTTGTAGAAATATTAAAGGCTAATTCCGGTGAATGTTTTAAAGGAACCAGCAATCTATATCTTGCCATGAAACACGATACTACTCCCATTGGTACTATGCCACACGAATGGTTCATGTATCATGGCGCGGTATTTGGATATCGTTCTGCTAATATTAAAGGGTTGGAAGCTTGGGTAGATGTCTATGATGGTAGTTTGGGAATTTCCCTTACAGACACATATACCAGCGATTCTTTTTTCAATTCCTTCAGCCTGAAGCAAGCAAAACTATTCGACGGAGTACGTCACGATAGTGGAGATCCTATAGTTTTTGCCGAAAAAGCGATTAAGTTCTATGAAGACAACCGTATAGACCCAATATCGAAAACACTTGTATTCAGCGATTCGCTGAATGTAGATGTAGTAAAACATATAAAAGAAAAAATAGCAGGGCGTATACATGATACTTATGGCATAGGCACATTCCTATCGAATGATGTAGGAGTGAAACCATTGAATATAGTTATAAAGCTGACAGATGTGAAACCTCACAAGAAATATAAAGAATATCTGAAAGCCGTAAAACTATCAGATGTTCCGGGAAAAAATACAGGAGATAGCAAAGAAATTGAAATCAGTAAAATGACCTTAGGATTAAAATAAGTTTAATAAAACCTTGACAATCTATCATGTACAAATATTTTACACAAAACAGTTCTATATATAAATCGAAACGGATAAACTATTTTAACTGGGGCTCTCTGATATTTTTTCTACTATTCGCCGCATATCTGTTTATTTTTCACAGGGATAGTCAATATCCATATTGGGCATTTGCACTATTAGGGGCAGCTATCAATCTGGGAATCTGCACCCACCAGATAGTTATAGATATGGATAAAAAAACGATATCAACATCCTATTTAGGCATTAATAAAAAAGAATATCCCCTTATTGCATTCTCCAGATTTGGAGTCGTACACAACAAAGCTTACGGTATTATTGGTGATGGATACGATATTCACATGCTATTTAATATAGGAGGTAAAGAAGAAACTTTGATGTTGTATAACCGACTCTATGGCAAAAACAGGGTGCCAAAGATTATTGAAGAAATAAAGCAAATAATAGAGAGATAACTCAAATTATATCAAAAATGCGAACCGATATACTTATCAGTTCGCATTTTCTTTTTTAAAAGTAGTAGTATTGGAAACTAAATGGAGTTTTCATTTCTTGGTTCATATGCTGGTGGTAAATCCGATTTATCATTTTCAGAACTACCTTCCTCATCTTTCTTCTTATACCACTCAACCTTGCGAAGCACATACATCACAATAGCAAGAGCTATAAATAATCCTATTGCTCCGAACAATAAAGAAAGGCTTTCTAGTTGCAGAATGATATATAAGTAGATATAAAGTCCCGATAGGAAAACTCCCATCATTGCACTTTGCTTTATATTATGAAACATCGTTGTAGAATAAGCTGTAATCAGTCCCGTTGTAGCAATAGCCGAAATAAGGTAAGCTAATTGGAATCCTATCTGTTCCGATATTGCCAATAATAAAGTATAGAATAATACAAGTGCACAACTCACAAGAAGGTACTGGACCGGATGTATTCTTTTCTTACTCAATAGTTCAACAAGAAAAAAGACAACAAAGGTAAGAGCAATAAACATTATAGCATATTTAGCAGACCTTGTTGCCATCTGATATTGATCAACAGGTGTTCTTAACTCTACACCTAACGACGAAGACCTTAAATTATCATTACTGCCTGTCCACATTTGCACATAATTGCGGTTATAATCAAACACATTCCACTGAGCATCAAATCCTGTCTTTTCCACAGTTCTCTTTTCAGGTAAAAAAGCACCCGAAAACACAACAGTATTCCAGTTCGATTTCAATTGAATATTATTCTCTTTACCAACAGGTGTAAAGTAAAGCCCTTCACTTCCATTCAGCGATAGATCGAAGCTAAAATTATAGTCAGTAAGGGCTTCCGGGTCAAGAGGCAGATTAACGGTCAATCCCGATTCTACCAGATGATTCTGTTTTAGTCCCGGCTGTACATCCAGTTTTTTCCCATTCACATTAAATACCATCTTATTCTTAACCCCTTGTAAGTATGGAATTCCAAGCATAATAAATGCATTTTGCCATTGAATTTGATCCTGCTTCAAATTTAGTTGCTCATAATCAGGCTTTGCAAATTTTCCATCCACCTTCAACACCGACTGATACACTAACGATGAGTATAAAGTACGCTTCCGCTCTTCTGTTTTCATATCTCCCGTCACATTGTAAGTATCTGGTAAGAAATAAGCATAGTTTATTACTTTTTGAGCATTCACTGCGCCTGCAGCCTGAATTGTTTCGTAAGGAAGAACCAGAATAGGGCCTGTTATCTGCTGACTACCACCCCATTTCGTACTGATTTCATCTTGCACCGTCTTTTGATTTTGCTCGCGTTCATCTATCAGTCCTTCTATTAGTTTAACCGGCAACAACATAAGGAGGGCTAATACTGCAACAACTATTATTTTTACAATGATAGTGTCGGCACTTAGTTTTGAATTTGCTTTCATAATGATATAATTTTATAATAATATTTCAAATTAAAAGAACTTTGATTTTCAAAGTATACAAATAAAAAAAATTTACGATAAAGGATTAATTAATTTTTCCAAAGCATCAACATGTTCCTTAAACAATTTACGTCCTAAATCGGTAAGCTGGTACGAGGTATTTGGTTTTCTGCCTATAAACTGCTTTTTTACCTCTATAATTTCTTCCTTTTCCAATGCCTTGAGATGGCTTGCCAGATTACCATCAGTTACTTCCAGTAATTCTTTCATAGTATTGAAATCAACACCATCATTTACCATCAATACCGACATTATCCCAAGACGAACCCGGCTGTCGAAGACTTTATTCAATCCTGATATAATATCTTTCATAATCAACCGTTTTTACCTGACTTCATATCATATTTATAATACATTACAACGCCATATATAATATGTAAAAGTCCAAATCCAATACCCCAAAATACTAAGTCATACCCTACAACAACAGCAGCTGCCAAACCAAGTATTATCTCTAATATTCCTAAATACTTTACATCACCATATGTACGCGATCCTACTGCAACGAGGCTTAATCCGTAAAAAATAAGCATACATGGAGCAACCATATATGCCACATGCTTATAAATAAGGATCAGGCAAAAAAGCCCTCCCACTCCCAGCGGAATGAGAAAATCCAGAGCAATCTGCAAAGTTATAGGGGTCCAAAGTTTTGCATTATTCATCTTTGCTTTACGTGCCGAGAACAACAATCCTCCCGATATAGCAAATATCAGAACACCTACAGCAATTATAATAAAATCATATAAAATACTGCCTGTTATAGAAAACTCTTTAATCAATACAAGATATGCCATAAATGCTCCAACAGTAGCAAAAACTCCTGCAAGAACACCCGATATTCCACTAATAGACAAGAATTTGCTAGAGCGTTCCATCATAGAACGAATATGTCTTATATCATCAAGATTTGTTTCCATATTATCAACTTTGAATTACAAAGTAAGCATATAAATTTGAATTATGCAAAGATTTTATCCCAATTCATATTTCATGCTTGATTTTCTAAAATCGCGTAAATCGAATTTGCCATTACACAATTGACTTTCTAATGACAGTCTGTCAATATCTTTTTGCGAACGAAATTCTATATTATCATGCCAGCCATAATTTTTAACAAAAAGGACTAGATTTAAGTTGGGATAATACCATTCGCCAAAAGAATACTCCTCTCTCCTGCATAAAAAACATAAAGTTTGCCCAACTTCGATAAATAAAGAAATTTGCTCATTAGGAAAATTAGTTTCTATTTTCCCATCTTCGTCTATATTCACAATATTGAAATTATATGGCGAAATACTTTTGAAATTATGATATGGGAACTGCCCTTGATTTCCATTTTGGTTTGTTTTATTACTTTTCAGTTCGTCTGTAGACCTATGCCATTTATTATTTTTATCTACATATTCTTCCGATGTAGAGCAAACGATATTTGTATTTTCTGTAAAAATCTTATTAAATTTTTCTTCTGTAATTTCCTTCAACAGATAAGGCTTATTATCATCAAAACAGATTAATGGTGAAGCATATCCATCCGCCTTCGATTTACCTGTATAAAAAAAAGAATCAGGAGGAAGCGTTGTTCTCACATTTCCTTTTCCATAGAATTTTTGCTCACGGATAAGAAATTCTATTAATAAAACTCTTTTAGAAAAATAATAATTAGAGTTTTTCATTTTAAAATATATTTATTTCCAACTACAAAGTAACAAAACTCCGTGAAACTCCTCATACTCTATGGCTAAAATTAAAACTGATACAACTACAATATAGATAATATCATAAGCCATCAATATAATTTATTAACTTGTCTCTCTCATTTTTAAACTGTAATTTTGCATCCGGTTTTGGCTGTCATTATTTATCGACTGTCAATTTTCAGATAAACAGACTCTAAAATGAAACATAATATATCCGATTTTGAGATAATGGCACCTGTAGGATCATATGATTCTCTGGCAGCTGCCATACAGGGAGACGCCGATTCTATCTATTTTGGCATCGAAGGACTAAATATGCGTGCCAAATCGTCAAATAACTTTACTACCGACGACCTGAAACAAATAGCCTCTATATGTAAAGAAAACGGAATAAAAAGTTATCTCACAGTAAACACTATAATTTACGACAACGACATATCACTGATGCATAAAATTGTGGATGCAGCAAAGGAGGCTGAACTGTCTGCCATAATCGCATCCGATGTATCAGTAATGATGTATGCCCGTAGCATTGGTGTTGAGGTTCATCTTTCAACCCAATTGAATATAACCAATACCGAAGCACTGAAATTTTACGGACAATTTGCTGATGTCGTAGTTCTTGCGCGCGAACTGAATCTCGATCAGGTAGCAGCAATTTACAAAGATATTGTTGAGCAAAAAATAAAAGGGCCAAACGGTGATCTTATCCGTATAGAGATGTTCTCTCATGGAGCACTTTGTATGGCTGTATCAGGCAAATGTTACTTAAGCTTACATGAGAAGGACTTATCTGCCAATCGTGGCGCATGCAATCAAATATGCCGTCGTGGCTACATCGTAAAAGACAAGGAAACAGATATAGAGTTGGAAGTCGACAACGAATATATCATGTCTCCAAAAGATTTGAAAACAATCCACTTCATGAATAAAATGATGGATGCCGGCGTGCGTGTTTTCAAAATAGAAGGACGTGCACGTGGTCCGGAATACGTACGTACAGTAGTAGAGTGTTACAAAGAAGCAGTAAAAGCCTATTGCGAAAACACTTTTACCGAAGATAAGGTAGCTTTGTGGGACGAACGGTTAGCCACTGTATTCAATCGTGGATTCTGGAATGGGTACTATCTGGGGCAACGTTTGGGTGAATGGTCTAGCAATTACGGTTCGGGAGCAACCAAACGCAAAGTCTACATAGGGAAAGGCATAAAATATTTCTCTAACCTAGGAGTTGCCGAATTCTTGATGGAGACCCAATCACTGAAAGTTGGTGACGAGATCCTTATAACCGGCCCAACTACCGGAGCCGTATTTCAAACAGTAGACGAAATACGTGTAGATTTAAAACCTGTAGAAGAAACAGTGAAAGGCGAAAAATTCTCTATTAAAGTAGCCGACAAAATTCGACCATCAGACAAATTATTTAAAATGGTTACGGTAGAGCGAAAGAAAAAATTTGTAGAGAATGAATAATATATATAACAAAAAAGGTGAGTAAATACTCACCTTTTTTGTTTTGTTGCATTTACCTTCAGTCCTTACTTTAAAGGAGGAGGTGTTTGTTTCACTTTAGGTGGATTTTTTGATAACACCGTCCATTCCCGTCCTTTACTGTCTGTAAACTTATCTCCTATATTATATGAAGATAAATCTACATCAATATTCTACAAAGAAGGATCAACACCTTCTCCCGATTTAGTCTTTTTCTTAATTGATGGGGAAGAAGACTTCACATTGCTTTTCGGTTTATTATCTATAGGTAACGGAGGTGGAGGAGGTGCCTGACGTCCTACTGTTTGAGCGCTAATATTGGAATTTAGTTTTTTAATTTCGAAATTTATAAAGGTATCCGGATCAACAGACTGTCCATTTCTCTTTATTTCAAAATGTAAATGCTCACCAGTTGATCTTCCTGTATTTCCTATTATTCCTATTGGAGCACCAGCTTTTACTACATTATTAACTTTCACAAAATTTATTGAATTGTGAGAATATAGTGTTTTCAGACCATCATCATGTTCTAAAACTATGTAATTTCCCATGAGCTTATCACGTTTCGACTCAACAACAATACCATCAAAGGCAGCTAGAATAGTATCCTTACCACAGCCTCTTATATCATATCCGGGATGGAAACGCCCTTTTCTATCGCCATACCCAACTACAATAACAGCACAATCGGAAGATATTGGAAAACAGAAATTCCCATTCACTTCAATATCTGTCAAAATATATGTACCTTCGTAATGAACTAACGATCCTAATTTATCGTTAATTCCTTGCTGTGCAAATGCGTATACAGCAAATGTAACCAGCGGCAATAACGCTAACAGTTTTAGCCGTGCCCAACTTTTCGATTTTTCTCTTAACATCATAGTAATTCTCTTTTTAAGTTTACTGTGATTAAAGCTGTTGGCTAGAGTGTAGGAGCTTGCGCCAACGGCTTTTTTCACTAATAATAATTGATATTTTGTTGCATCGATGCCAGTTTTTAAGACACTCATATCTGCCTGATATTCATGTATGTCTTTCAACTCTCTTTTCAAGAGCCATATTGCAGGATTAAACCATTGAAAAAGTAGTACCAATTCGACAAATAGTATATCATAAGAATGATAGTGTTTAATATGCGCTATTTCGTGAATAAGTATCTCATCCGGATTTTCATCATAGTCCTTTTGTGAGATAACAATATATTTCTTCCAACTAAATGGACTTATATTATCATGCACTACTATTAATATAAAATCAGGGTGAGGTTTACGCTTGCCTCTTTTAATCAACCTCTGAATTGAATATATAGATTTCAGAATAAGGAATAGATTTATAGTAAAACCAATAAAATAGACAATAACAAGTATAAAGCTTAACGGAATATATTGCTTCGCATGTAGAGGCACCCTAGCTTCCGCTATAACAACTGCATTTGAATACAAATTATCATTTATATCCAGAGCTTCTTCCACAAATAGAACAGGCGTTTGAAGAACAGTAGGATTCTCTATATCAATCTTAACAAAGGGTAATAACAAGCATACCACAATACCTGATAATAGGACAATACGATTGAACCGGAAAAACGTTTCCTTCATCAGAAAACCTTTCATAAACAAATAAAACAGTATAAGGCATACCGATGTTTTAAGAAGATATATCAAAAAATCGCTCATTTCCCTGACTTATTCTTTATTTGGTTGATCAATTCCTGCAATTCATCTAATGAGAGTTTCTCTTCTTCAATAAGAGATGATACCACACGCGTATACGACTTATGAAAGTATTTATCTACCACATTATTTAATGTAGACTTCCTGTAATCGTCCTCCGACACCAAAGCATAATATTGATATGTATTCCCATATGCCTTATATCCTATATATCCTTTTTCTTCCAATGTACGGACAATAGTAGAAAGGGTATTATAATGAGGTTTTGGTTCTTCCTGCACCTCTAACAAATCTTTTATAAACATTGGTCCTTTAGTCCAAAAACAGGATAATATCTCTTCTTCTTTTTGTGTAAGCTTTTTCATAGTTCTATTTTTATATTACAAATATAACTATATTTTATAGTCATACAACTAAAACACATAGTTATTAAACTAATATTTATAGTTAGCGTTCCTATAAACAAAAAAAATAGCAACACTTATGCTGCTATTTCTATATTTTAGATGAAAAGATTGACTATCTCCTATCTCTGGCTGAATATGTAGCATTGCCACTTCCGGATGAAGAGCTGCCACTTTTCGCTTTCTGAGGCTTTGGAGCTTTAGCCTTTTTCTTATCATAGTCACTATTAAATATAGCATTTATGGAATCATTTATTACCCACAAATCTTTATCAAACTGTTGAAGCTCATTTTCAATCTTTTCCCTACCCTGCTCTAGTTCTTCTGGTGTATTATATATCTGGTTGAGAAACTTATTCTCCATATTAGTTGTCTTATATATCTCACCATCATATAACCGCATACGGAAATAATCGTCAATTGTCTTATTCATCACATTATTCTTGTCGGACGTCATAATAGGCATACGGGCTGCATAAGGACGAATAGTTTCGTAAGGAATCCAGAACTGAGGCTGACGCAAAGATGCTGTATTTATTGTCGATTCCGGATCCAGTTCACCCATAAAATCCTGACGGAAAAGCACAGGACAGATTGCTACAATCTTAACACCCAATACCGAATTAGACTGATCAAAATACCATGCTTCTTTCAGATAATATCCCAAAGCCTCATTGCTCGGTATACTATATTCATCATAAACATAAACCTCTCCGTTTTTCTGAAATGGTATTTCCAGATTGCGCAGTACATCTTCAAAGTTTATGATTTGGCTATCATCGAATTCTTCTTGTCCGTTGTTCCAATTATAAGCCACTAGGTTACCATCACTTAACAATTTGAACATCATAGTGTACAAATTCATCTTTTTGCCTATTGGCTGTATCGGATAAAGTAAAGCTGCATTCTTTCCTTTGTTTAAATCCAGAAAACGATATACTTCACGCACCCATGTAGCATTAGATAAATCTTGTGTTTGATTTTCATTCATCATCTCGGCACGTACCGACAATTGAGGAATTTTCACTCCTGAGTTTTGCGATTGTCCGGATTGTTGCTGTTGTCTTCTGGCCAATCTTTCGCGCAGTGAACCTTGTTGTTCTTGAGCGTGAACCGATAGGCTTAAAAGACTAAACAATATAATTGATATTTGAATTATTTTCTTCATTTCATTATCTCTTTACTTCTTTGATTTTGCAAAGCCAACTTGTGTTCTTACACATCGGAATCCGATATATGAACGAGGCTGATTTTGAAACTCTCCTTCTCTCAGGTCTCCTCTTATATTTCGGCCTACATCTTTCCACGAACCACCTTTCACTACCTTTTTCTTTACTGCATACGGGTCTTCTTTGGCAGCATCATATCTGTACTGAGGGTTCATATCATTCATCATAGCCGTACCCGACTCTGTATATGCTGTAGATGTCCATTCCGAAACGTTCCCTGCCATATCATATAGGCCAAAACGATTAGGAATATACGCTGCCACACGCGCAGGTATAAGGTTCCCGTCTTTTGTATAGTTACCTTCTCCCGGTTTGAAGTTTGCCATAAAGCAAGCTTTCTCATCCATAGTACCATCTTTATCCCAAGGATATTTATTCTCCGTACGTCCGTTACGTGCTGCAAATTCCCACTCTCCCTCTGTTGGCAAGCGGAAAACTTCTATCGGACGTGCATTCTTAGGTTGTCCCATTCGATAAAACTTCGTACGCCATTCTGCAAAAGCAGTTGCCTGCTCCCATGTAACGCCTACAACCGGATAATCATTATACCCCGGATGAGAAAAATACATCCGCATATATGGCTCGTTATATGAATTATTGAAGTCATTTACCCAAACAGTTGTATCAGGATAAATATTTACAATCTTAGTGTGCACAAAATCGAAAAGGGAGCTTAACGGACGAACAATAGTTTCATTTACAGGCATACCTTCTTCGTTTATATATGCCGTATCTTTCGATATCATCACTACCTGATTCGGGTCTATTGCAATATCCGTATTCAATGTTCTATCCTGAGGATTAAGCCTGTTCCGGCGTTTAGCTGCTTCTGTGTAGTCGAACCATTCGTACATAAAATTCATCTGACGGGGATCAAGGCTTCTCTCTCCTGTAATAGGATGCACAAAAGTGACACTATTAATAGCCATTTCCTCTTCTTCCAAAGGACGTTTTGGTATAGCTTTTTTCCAGTCCAGACGAGGAGGAACAGGATCTCCATACCGGTCTTCTGTTATTTTAAATGTTTCATCACCTCCATATGCTGGATCGGCCAGACGCTCACGAATAATAGAGTCGCGTACCCAATGTACAAATTGGCGATACTTAGAATTCGTTACTTCCGTTTCGTCCATCCAGAAATTATCAACAGATACCCCTTTTGGATTTGCCTTAATATCCCATAATGAATCATTTTCGGCAGGGCCCATCTCAATTGACCCTCTCGATACTAATACCATTCCATAAGGTGCTGGCTCGGCCCACGACGAACCTTTTTGTCCGGTTACTTCACCACCTACTGACGCCCCTGTGGTCGATCTGCCACAAGATACCAATAGTGTTAGAGAAGCTATGGTTACAAAAAACAATTGTTTCATATTTATCTTTTTAGCTTTCAGCTACAATTTTCTTGATTTCTTTTCGTTCAAATGTTTGTATTAAGTATTGCATTTATACATTATAATATACGTATACTCTTACTTGTTCCCAGTTTTTTCCTTTTATCCAACGGGATACTATAACGTATAAATAACTCATGGCTTCCATTACTAACCTTCGAAATCTCAGATGTCGATAAGTCGTATGAATAGCCTGCGTCTATATTTTTTATTTTTACACCCAACAAAAATACAAAACCATCTCCTTTTCTCCAAGATATTCCACCATTGAACATCTTATTATATTCTATCTTAGCTGTAAGATCCAGCTGATAGGCTACTGCATCCCATTTGAAAAGGGCAGACGGCTGCAATTCTATTAACGGATTATTTAGCTTTATATTGTACCCTCCCATCAAAAAATAAGTGCGGGGAATATATCCTGTGGTTTCATCATTCAATTCGAACGAAGGCTCCCACAAATGGCTTGCCGAAAATCCCACATAGTATTTCGGGGTTATCCATGCTACCCCTAAGCCTGCATCTACTTTTTTATCCCCACCAGCTGTAGGTATTGCAGGGTCATTCTGATCATGGTAATCGCTATCAGGTATATGAATCTGAGCTGCATCAAAGTCAACATTCATCATTCCGCCTTGTATCCCTATATGCAAAAACTTATTCCCTTTAAACTTGAATTTATAAGCATATTGCCCCATCACATAAGTATTAGAGAACAACCCAGCCTTTTCGTTTGTGACTATTACACCTATACCATGATCTTTACCTAAAAATTGGACAGGCATATTTAATGAAATGATAGAAGTCACTGGCGCCCGGGTAATACCAACCCATTGCCTGCGATGAAGCAATGAACTTTCAAGATTCTCAGTTTCAGCTATTGCTGCAGGATTATAGAAATTCTTCATCCGCCAGTACTGGCTTATCTGAGCATCCCATTGAGCATAAGCAGAACCGAAACAACTAACAAGTAATATAATGAATAATAAATATCTAAACCTCATTCAAAAAGCTGAGTAATAAAGGGGTACAAAGTAACGACTATTTATTATAATAACGAACAAATCAACTATAAATTGTATTAATCTATTACTGTAAACAACTAATAGAACCTAAACCGTATCTCATAAAAAGTGACAACCAACGGTCGACGGAACGAAGTGTAGTCAAAAGTGACACCTTTTCCACAATTTTCCACTGTCACCTTTTCCTCCATTCAACCAGTAAACTCGTCCATTTAGAACTTGTACACTCACATAGATAATTCTATTTTCAAATTTTACTTTTCTCTCCGAAATCCTTCCTGCAAGGTGTTTCCCCGCATTTCGAGTCCTTCAATATCCTCATTACTGCAAGGCAATGAATGATCTCCACAGCCACCATTTATCGGCCTTACAAAAAGAATATCATTTATATATCCCGAAGAAAAATCTTTCGTCCTCCTATCACCTATATCCTGTGGTTTTAAGAGTAATTCCACATAAGAAACATCTTTTATAACAACAAAATATCGAATAGTGAGTACACTTAAATAAACTATGGAAAGAATAATCAAAATACTCACAGGGAATACCTTTTGTGGATATTTTACATCTTTTAAAATCAAATAGAAAAAAATAGCGACTACAATAGCCATAAATCCATATCCAAATCTAACAGCCGGAGCCATTGTCAGCCAGAACACAAATCCGGCAAAACCAATAAGCCACAATATATTTAAAACAGCATTATCCTTCCTTACAATTCTTTTATACCCAACAAGCATAAACAAAGGAGATAACAAACCGGATAAAGCTATAGATATATCCAACGGGTGCTGTTCCGAAATCCAATATCTTATTTTGTCCATCAGAGGCATACTCAAAACATATTCGGCAGATGTTCCGGAAGCTTCCCTGTTCAGAGCAAAAGCCTTTATATAATCGCTCGATTGCCTTGCATACTCAGCCGGAAGTTTCCAATCTACATTGAACAGATCGATAGCTGGATAAGGGTGAACAAGATAACCTGAAATAATCACATTACGAGCAAGCCAGGGTACCACAATAAGTAAAGCAACTATACATATAAAACCCACCGTTTTATATGACTTTTCTTTTATTAGAATTATCAGAAAATACATCGACAGCAGACAAATAAATACTGCTGAGACTTTCAATGTAATACAAAATACCGGTAACAACCAGAATAAAATACTTTTAGTCTGAAGATTCTTTTGGTTTGATAACAATGAAAATAATAGATAAACGATCAACAAGTTTGGTAACAAATCAGCCGAAGAAGCAGCTATATGTGTCTTATATACCATAAATAGTATAATATAAATCACAATATATATACAAATCAGATACGGCTTTTTATTACTCGATTGCCTGATTATATTTATAAGCAAAAATGCCATACATAAAGCATTAATACCAAATACAAACTGTCCAAATAGCGGTCTTAATCCAAACGTAGAACACAATAGAAATAAATTGCTATTAAATCCAAACCGTTCTTCCAGATTTGCTAAGCCCGGAACCACATGAAATTCCTCATTCCACATCATGTTCTGAATATGATAATAATATATATCCGGAAACTGAGGAGGCATCAAAGCAAAAAGAAGGAAAAGAAGAAATACAACAGGGATCAATATTTTTTGCAATAATGACAGACTACTCCAAACAGACTTTATAGAAAGTACAAGTTGTTTTCTTTTAGCAAAGAACAAATAAACAGCAGATAATAATCCCAATACAGAAGCGACCACTAAACCGGAAGGAAGCCAAATAGATGTAATACAAATCAAAGTTCCAGTTACACAAAGGCCTATAAGAAAGGTATCGAAAAAAGAATATGATTCATCCCTTTTAGTAACTTTCTGATAAACACTGATAAAGTTATCACCTAAAGCGAAGAATACCAATGTAATCAATAGCCAGCAAAGTATAACAGCAATCATCTATCTTTCTCTGTATTGGATTCTTGAATCTTTATATTTATTGCTTTAATACTCATTTCTATTTCATCTTTAAGCCCCGATTGGTTTATCGGATCTAACGCTTCTAATGCTGTATTATAATCTTCCAGTGCTTTTGTATACTCTTCAAGCTCATAATGAGTATTCCCCCTATTATAATATGCTATTGCAGAACCCTCTAAGCGGATAGCCTCATCAAAATCGCTTAAGGCTTCTGTATAATGTTCCATTTTTTCATGCACCAAGCCCCTGTTATTAAATGCACTGGCATAATCGGGTAATAATTCAATAGTACTATTTAAATCCTGCAAAGCCTTTTCATACATTCCCATATTACTATATATAGACCCTCTATTGTAATGAGCCATACCATCATTAGGGTCTAGCTCCACAATCTTAGTACATGCATTCAGAGTTTCTATATCATCACCCGTTTTATAATATATGGTTGCCAGATGCATATATGCCTTTACCAAAACTTTATCTCGCCATTCAGGGTCTTTTGCATATTTCGCATCATTATTGATCCTGTCAATCAAATTATTGAGCATATTCACCTTTTGCTGTGGCGTATCCAGTTTATTCAATGCTATATATATATCATTATTAAACTTAACCAAGCTCTTATCTCCTTGCTTCCTTCGTCTTGCTATCAGGAAAAACATTATTGCGAAAAGCAAAAACATTACTCCAAAAATCACAATCAGCCCGATAATTCCGATTTTAATACCCGACAAACATGAGCTAAACAAGAAAGGTAATAACAAAAGACTTATATATTTCATCAGCAATATAAATTCATTAAAAAGGAATAATAATCAAAAAATAACATATTTCAAATTATTTTTTATCCTTACAAAGTTATTAAATTATTCAGGCATATTCACATATGTTTTTACGAAAGTCCTCACTTTATCTACATATTGTGGGGGAATTTTAGTCTTATCATACGCCAGATATATTGTATTAGTTGTAGGCTGATAGCCGCGCCATATCACTTTTACCTGATCTGCATCTATAGCCTTAGCTGCAATAATATCTGATGTCACAGCTAAAGCAGAACTATTCGAAACAGCTTTCAATATAGCCCCATTATCGGGTATAGTTGCCTGCAATTTAAGTATTGGCCTCCTTTTGAAATTTTCTCTCCAAAACCGCCTGATCAGAGCCAGATCGTTACTATATGCATACCACTTTTGCGTTTTCAACCATTTTTCTATTTCCGGATAATTTTCCACTGCTGTATAATTATCCAATTCTTTTGTATCCTTATCCGGATGACCTACTACCATAAAAGATTCTATAAACAAAGGCTCATAAGTTAATACATTTGCCTCTTTTGGTTGCCTTGTAATAATAGCAATATCCAACTCATTATTGATTAACCTCTCCACAAACTCATTTGCCAATCCATATTCAATAGTCAAATATAAATCTGACTGTGCGCCAATATTCTCAGCAAGATAGTTTGTAAAAATTTCAGAGGGTACTCCAAACCTGATATTAGGAGCCTTACTCAATACTGTACGTTTAAATTCAGATTCAACTTTCTCCAGATTATCGATAGATTCTACAATCTGGGTATAAAGCTGTTTCCCATATTCCGTAGGCATCATTTTTCTTGGCGTACGCACAAATAAGGGTTTTCCTATATAACTTTCTAATGATGCTAATTGAATACTCATGCTGGGTTGCGACATCATAAGCTCCTGCGATGCCTTTGTCAATGTACCATATTGATAGATTGCTTTAAACGTCCTATACCATTCCAGATTTACCATAACAGCTAAAGTTTCTAATAATATAAATACAAATCTATTAAAATTTTTATAAACTATTATTCAAATAATAAAACCAGGTTGAAAACTATTATTCACCTTTTATGTTATATACATCAAGAAACTTATATTATATATTATTAAAGATTATGAAAAATTATTTATTAGGCTTATTAGCACTTGCTTTCGCTGTATCTTGCACTAACACTACAAAAAATAAAGTAGAAGCTAGCGATGCACAAACTGCCGCAACCGGCACTGGAGTTGAATTAACAGTAGACACAACATCCTCTTCCATTCATTGGAAAGGTTCTAAAGTTGGAGGTTCTCACGATGGAACAATCAGTTTAAAAAGCGGACAACTAACATTAAATAGCGAAGATAATGTTTCCGGCTCTTTCACTATTAATATGAACTCGATAGTAGATAAAGACCTGACTGACGCAAAAATGAATGAAATGTTAGTTAATCACCTTAAAAGTGAAGAGTTTTTCGATGTTGCCAAATATCCGGAAAGCACATTTACTATTACAAGTATAAAGGCTGCTGATGCACCAACAGATAGCATATCACACATGATAAGCGGCAACCTGAAAATGAAAGATGTAGAAAAAAACATCACATTTGGCAGTAAAATAACTAAAGAAGGAGATGTATATAAAGCTGTTACAGTTCCGTTCTCTATCGACAGAACTCAATGGAATGTAACTTATGGCTCAAAAACTCTTTTTGCCAAATTAAAAGATAATATTGTTGATGATAATATAGAATTACAGATTACAATCGTAGCTAAAGCTGCAAAATAATTATTATAAAAATCTGTCTATCCGAAAGGCTTTGGTTAATAAAATAACTAAAGCCTTTCTTTTTTGCATAGCAAAACTTCTTCAAAAGCTATATCTTTACAGTAAAAAATAGATAATGTCACTCAGATACGCAGTTATAGGAACAGGAGCCATAGGAGGATACTATGGTGGAAAGTTGGCCCAGTCAGGAAACGAAGTTCATTTTCTCTTCCATTCCGATTACGAATATGTAAAAGAAAATGGTCTTAGAGTAGATTCTGTAAACGGAAACTTTCTTCTGGAGCAGGTGAATGCATATAATTCCACAGCCAATATGCCACCTTGCGATGTAGTTATAGTTGCATTAAAATCGACCAACAATAAATTATTAAAAGAGTTACTGCCTCCTATTCTGCACAAGGATACACTAGTTATTCTCATACAAAACGGGTTAGGCCTGGAAGCGGACCTTCAACAAGATTTCCCTAAATTAAGCATTGCCGGAGGACTAGCCTTTATATGTTCGGCAAAAGAAGGCTCCGGACATATTGCGCATTATGATGAAGGAAAACTGAACCTCGGCTATTATTCAGGAAACAACCCCGAACTACTAAACAAAATAAAGGAAGATCTCCTCAATGCCGGAGTAGAAACAAAGGTTTTAGAGTTGGAAATGGCTCGATGGATGAAACTAGTCTGGAATATACCTTACAATGGCATGACTGTAGTGATGAATTCTACAACAGACCAACTAATGAGCAATCCGGATATGGAAAACCTATTATATGAAATAATGCTCGAAGTTGTAAGAGGGGCTAATGCCGTTGGTAAAGGACGTTTTGAAATTCCGGAAAGCTATGCAAAAGATATCTTAGATATGACACGAACAATGACACCTTATTCTCCAAGCATGAAACTCGACTATGAGTATAAACGACCAATGGAAATAGAGTACATATACACACGACCAATAGACGAAGCTCTAAAAGTAGGATATGAAATGTCACGGGTTTCTATGTTGGAAAAACAGTTAAAGTATTTGGATATCAACAATAAGTAATAGTAAAACCCCATACAAACAAAAATAGCCAATTCATACGAATTGGCTATTTTTTATATTATTAAAAACCTACTTACGGATTAATTAAGAATAATACCGCACGGTTCTTATCATTCTCTAACTCAAATGGTTGTAGACCATCACCTTTCCAGTTCACAGAAATACGATTCTTTGCTATTCCATATTTCGTTTGCATTGCTTTCGCTACTGCCTCCGAACGCTGTCTGGATAATCGCATATTAATCGCGTTATTACCTGTTTTCTTGTCGGCATAACCTGTCACAACTACTGTTGCTTCCGGATTATCGTTCAGGTAATTAACAGCTAATTCAATCTTAGACCATTCCGGATTATCAATAACATATTTATTAATACGGAAGAATACCGGGTCAGGCAAGAAGAATGGATCTCTTTTCTTTATTTCTATTATTTCTGGTTTTGGATCCGGTTTTGGAGTCACAGCCTCAATCGGAGGTGCTGTAGGACGTGGTGCAGGTGGTGCAAATATATCCGGGCAATCATAATGTTTTCTACGCTTTGCCATTTCGGACTGAGCCACACTTAATTGCTGGGCACTTCTTTTTACAACAATTACCTCTTCTCCACTATTTAGTTGCATTAGTACAGAATCTCTTACTGTTCCGCAATTACAAGGGTCTGGTTTATCCTTTTCTTCTGCAGTAGTTTCGTTTTGTGCCTGTAATGAAAATACCAATGCTCCGAAGAGTATTGATAATAATAAAAATCTAATCTTCATAATTTCATGTATGGTGTTAAGGAAATATACTCATTATTCCTAATAGAATACAAATTTAAATATTATTCTGAAACTATTTTTATATTTTAGAAAAAGATTTCGATTTTAACTCTATAACAGTGAAATTTCAACTTAAACGGTGCAATAAAAGAAACAAAATCTGAGTACAAGTTCATTTTCTGCTCAAATAAATACAAATCCGGGGAAAAACAGTTAGATTTGCGACCATATTTCAATACCATTACTGCAATGCAAAAATCCATTATCGAAATACAAAACGCAATCCCCCGGTTAGAAAATATACAATTCAAGAAGCCAATATACTGGCAGATAAACGAAAATGAACATTGGGCTATAATAGGCCGGAATGGCAGTGGAAAAACATTACTGACTGATATACTGACCGGAAAATACGCGTTAAAATCCGGTGAAATAATATGTAATGATGAAAACAACAAACCTCAAATGATTTCATCTGTTGTGAAGAGTGTTGCTTTCAGAGATATCTATAGCATCATAGACACCCAAAACAGCTATTATCAACAAAGGTGGAACAAAGGGGATGAGCATGAAGTGCCATTAGTTAAAGATCTGATTACGAAGGCTGATCAAAATTGGCTTAACTCCCTTATTGAATGGTTTGGTATCGAAGACCTACTCAATAAAGAAGTAAATATGCTATCAAGTGGAGAGCTCAGAAAATTTTTAATTATACGTTCTCTGTTATCCAGACCTCGTATTTTAATACTTGATAACCCTTTTATAGGCTTGGATGCAGCATCTCGCGATACTTTAAATAATTTGTTGAAACAGCTTAGCGAACTCGAAAAACTGCAAATCATACTTGTTCTATCCAATCCGGATGATATACCAGATTTAGTAACAAAAATATTACCGATACAAAATAAAGAAATCCTCCCCCCTATTCTATATTCAGAATACAAAGAAAAGCCATCTGTTATCAATGATTTATTCCAAGATAACATGATAGAAAACTTCGATCATCTAAAACTAAATAAGAAAAATACTCCCTCATTCGATAAAGCAGCAATTCTTAAAAATATCCACATAAAGTACGGACAAAGAACGATATTAAAAAACCTCAACTGGGAGATTGTCAAAGGTGAAAAATGGACATTGCTTGGTGCAAATGGCTCCGGAAAATCTACATTATTAAGTCTTATCTGCGGAGACAATCCTCAGGCTTATGCCAATGATATTACTCTTTTTGACCGCAAGCGTGGTTCCGGAGAAAGCATTTGGGATATAAAGGAAAGAATTGGTTATATTTCCCCCGAAATGCACCTATACTATCTCAAGAATGTAAAATGCCTGGATGTTGTAGGCTCCGGATTCTTTGACACAATAGGATTATATAGAAAATGTAATAAAGACCAGGAAAGTATAGCTTTAGAATGGATGAAACTATTCAGAGTAGATCACTTAAAGGATATTTCTTTTCTTCAAATATCATCTGGAGAGCAACGCCTTATATTACTAGCTCGAGTGTTTGTCAAAAATCCGGATTTACTAATTCTGGATGAGCCTCTACATGGGCTTGATATAGTAAATAAAAAACGTGTAAAAAAGATAATTGAAGATTTTTGTGATACTAATAAGTCCCTTATCTATGTTACCCATTACGAAAATGAAATTCCAAGCGTAGTAGACAAACGCCTTACATTAATTAAGAATATTTCTTAGCTAATTCATAAACCTGAGCGGCAGACTTATCCCATGAATATTTTTTTATTTGTTCCAAACCTTTTAGGCGAAGCTCCTGTCTTAGATCAGCATCTTTTACCAATAAGTTTATCTTAGCTGTAATATCATCAATATCATAAGGGTCTACATAGAGAGCCGCATCTTCACTCACTTCGCGTAAAGCAGGTATATCCGAATTGATAGGCGGACAACCATAAGTCATTGACTCCAACGGCGGAAGCCCAAATCCTTCGTAAAGAGAAGGATATACAGACAGTAAAGCATTTTGATACATCTTCTGTAAATCCTCATCCGGAATATATCCCGGCAAATGTACATTTTCTCCAATCAGTTTTTGAAGATCTGGTGTATTAAATGCCTTGAAAGACATGCCAATGATATATAATTTGATTGTCTTATCCTCTATTTTTTCAAAAGCCCTAACTAAGCGTTCAAAGTTTTTCCGGGGATCCATTGTAGATACCGCAATAATATACCTTTCACCATTAGGATCAGGTTTATAATCCAAAATTTCTTCCCTTGTCGGTTTTGTATGAAAAGGCACATTACTATGTACTACATGTATTTTATTAGCATCCAGATGTAATGTATCTACAATTTCCCTTTTCGAGAATTCACTTACAGTTAGTATGGCATGTGCTTTTTTCCCTATACGCGGCATCATAAAATGATAAAACCTATAATAGTTTTTAGAAAACCATTCAGGATACCGTTCATGTGAGACATCATGTATAGTCATTATTTGATTATCATAGTTCAATGGCCCGGAACCGGTAAAACTAATAAGTAAAGGATTGCCTATACTTTTCAAATAGCGAGGCAATGATATTTGTTCCCACAAATGTGTTTTAAGCGAACCGCAAACAACTGTCTTGAAACTGAATTTATAGTCCGGATGTATCTCTTTAGGAATAGCCACATGAAAATCTACACCCATCTCATGTAACTTATTACAAATCTCAAAAGCGTATCTGTGTACTCCTGTTGCCTTCTGAGTCAAATACCTTCCATTTACTACAAACATATTATTCTATTTTGGGTAACCAATCGTTGTTATCTTCTGTAAACTTATTAACCAAACTATCTAATCTATTCAATCTTTCTTCAATATTAGAAGAGTTCAATACATAATCCGGATTGTTTATATTTTCCATAATCATATCCGATAATACAGGATCGAAGTGAGTTATATCTGAATAATGATTTAAATCTGCAGTTTCCTCAGCATCGAAAAAGAAAACAATTTTCAGGTTTTCATATCCTTCGGTTTTCTCCAGGATATAATTAACAAAATCTCTAAAGGTATCGTAATATCCTTCCCTTTTTGCATTATACCAATACAGAACCGAATACGGAGGTAAAATTACAGTATAATCAATATCCTTATATTTTTCGATTTCCAATCTTGACAACAAAGTATCTAACCGCTGTTTCATCCTTGGAACCATATCTTCACCTGTAGCCTGAGGAGAAACAGTCTGACCTGTGAGATACATCATTTTTACTCTACCTTCGCCATATTCTGTATCGAGGCTGATATTACCAATATTCTCGATACTGGTCTTCATATGATATTTTGGAGTCATATGGCCCTCATCTTTCAAATACAGAGTTAAACCGATATCGATAGGTACATATCTTACAAAAGTTTCATATCCATACAAATACTCCAATTTATTTACAAATCCATCTTCATATAAATAATGAGGATAGCGCATATCTTCAAACAATAAATTGAATGTAGGTATATCTAGATTAAGGATTATTGTCTTAGCTTTTTCTTTATCTACAAACGAATAAAGATATTCCATTTCCAGATAATTCATTCCTCCTGTAGATAGTTTGACAGGTTTGACAGAAGGATCATTTTCCCGAAGAATAGAAAGGTTCATATTTTGCATCATGGAAGATCCCATCACCACCGTATTATAATCGTAGTGTTTTGCCAATCCTCCATTCACAAAACGAGGATTAAGAAAATATGTCGTTCCTTCTTTTGCCCTGAACTGGAAAAACGGATCGACCAAATAACTTATAAGCCCGATACAAGCCATAAAAAAGACCAGAGCTATCGCAAATACAATAACAAACCGTTTCGAATATTTTTTATTTACTTCTGCCATCTTCTAAAAATTAAAGTAAATAAATGCGCCAACCCTCGAAAAATGGACAATAGACACAGAAAACAATAGGGCTATAACAACTGCAGCCTTAGCCGTAGGTCTAAACTCATTATACTTATCTATACTATTCTTGGGATATATAAATATAATGGCAGCAAGTATTGACATAAAAGCCAATACATATATGGTAGCAAGTGTATCAGGATAAGAAATATTAGCATTAAAAGCCAAATGCCCTATACCTTCGAAACTAATTTTATCAGGAAGAAACATCTTCTGTAAATACTTAAGGGCATCACCCATTCTATAACAATAGAATAAAACCCAAGCTGCATTTACGAACATAAAAGTAAAAAATACACGTATTACTCCCGGTATCTTTTCCAATTGTTTTTCAAATAGTTTCTCGAATATTCGTACTACTCCATGAGCAATTCCCCAAACCACAAAAGACCACATTGCTCCATGCCAGATACCACTGACAAGGAAAACCATAAACAGGTTAAAACATGTTCGAGGTAATCCCTTCCTATTTCCACCCAACGGATAATAGATAAGAACAGCCAATGAACGCCCTAAAGTAATATGCCAACGCTTCCAAAATTCAGTGATACTTTTAGATTTGTATGGCGAATAGAAATTGACCGGCAGGTTTATATTCAACATTTTGGCCAAACCAATAGCCATGTCAGAATAACCACTAAAATCGAAATATATCTGAAATGTATAGGCTAGGGTACCTATCCACACTGAGCCGAAAGATAAAGCCGACACATCATAATAAGTATTGAATACAAAAACATCAATAGTATCTGCTATAACTGCCTTTTTGAACAGACCGATAGCAAAAATAAATATCCCCTTAGAAAAATTATCTACATTAAAGAACCGATTCTTATCATCCTGATATTGAGACAATACATCTTTGAGAAATACAATTGGGCCTGCTACTAATTGAGGAAAAAATACTATGAATAAAGTATAATCAAAAAATGGAGGGACTTTTTCTTCCCTCTTCCATACACCGATCAAAAAAGCTATTTGCTGGAAAGTGAAGAAACTAATACCGAGTGGTAACAGTATACTTTTTAATAAATATTCTGTACCAAAAAGCATATTTACATTTTCGATGAAGAAATTGAAATATTTATAGTATCCTAATAGTCCAACATTAAAAAATACACCTATTATAAATACAATCTTCCTATTAATAGAATTAGGAGTACCTTGCACCACTAAGCCTATCGAATAGTTTACAATAACCGAAGATAGTATCAGCCAAACATATGACAGGTTATTAAATCCATTGAAGAATAGAGCCCCATAAAATACAAGGGAAGCAATAATAAGAAATATATGTTGTATTTTGCGTGACACAAACCGCGCCATGCCAAAATACAATATAAGCACTAATGGTAAAAAAATAAAAACAAAACTATATGTAGAAAATATCATAAATATTATTTACAAACGCTTTTTTAACTCTCTATTTCTTTATACGTTTTCCGACTGTACCAACTTCTCTTAACAAGACAGGTAGATAATCCTATCCAAAATCTCATATTAAAGCGTATCCAAGCTTTACAAACAGTCTTCACATCTTCAAAATAATCGTATCCTGCTACGATATTGAAATATCTTTTCTTTTGAAGCATCCCGTCTTTTAGAAATTCAATATGATGGGTTACAGTTCTCGATTTTGGAAAAACATAAAAACGCCCTTCTTTTATATTTGGTACATATGGATAGTACAATCGAATATAACTTGGTACATGCACGGGCATATTCTCCGTCATCCATATAAATCCGTTATTTGTATCACGCAAAAAATTAGCTATATGACATTCCGGGAACAATTCGAAATCGAATATACCGGGGTTCTCTCTTATGTATTTAGTCTTTATCAAAGCAAAGTCTGTAGCCAAAGCGTAATATTTATCATACCAATCGGCACTAGCCCATACTTTATCGGTACTGGCCGATAGTAAATTTGTATATTTTGAGATCAACCAATCCTGATACATCCATGTATCGGCCTCTAGTATAAGGGTAAAATCACAATCATAAGGAATATACTCTGCTCCTTCCATCAGCAATTGGGAATTACCTCTTCTATGCCCGGCATTTTCTTCCAGAACAATCAGTCTATCAATAAATGTTTTAGATTCTTCTGGTATCTCAAAACCATTATTCTTTCCATTGCTGACCACAATTATGTAATAATCATTCTCTTTCCATGTATCAGTTATGATTTGAAGATTATATTTCAAATCCTCAACCCTATCATACACACGTATAAGAACAGCAATCTTCATCTTCAATTATTTTGTATGCCAGGTTTCCAATCCTCTTTTTGTAAAAGAATAAGGTTCTACCCGTCCTCCTAAATGTTTTAATGCTTCTGCCACATCGAACCGGGTATTTTCCGGACAATAAAAAAAGACATATCCGCCACCTCCGGCTCCTGATATTTTGCCTCCTGATGCACCAGCATTAATTGCAGTATCATATATTTCCTCGAACAGAGGAGTTGAAATTCCTTCTGCCATTTCCCGCTTCGAAACCCAGCCTCGATGAAGAATCAGACCAATTTCGTCTAAATTATTTTTGAGAATAGCTTCTTTAAACTCGTAGGCTTGTTGTTTTATCTGATGCATAGCCTCTATAGACTTTGCCTTTTTTTCTTTTACATTTTCCTGCTGCTTTATTATAATATCACCCGAATTACGGCTTGAATTGGTATAATACAGAAGCATATTATTCGATAATTCGTTTATCGTTTCGTTACGTACCCGTAATGGGTTTACAATAACCTTATCATCACTATAAAACTCCATAAAGTTAAAACCGCCAAATGCAGCCGCATATTGATCTTGTTTTCCACCGGCCTGCCCCAAGTCTACACGTTCTATCTGGTAGGCCAAATAAGCCAGATCATATTCACCCAAGGGTAAAGACAACCATTCTGTATAAGCCCCAAGTATAGCTATAGCCAATGTAGAAGAAGTACCCAAGCCTGAGCCGAAAGGAACATCTAATGCACATGTCAGCGTAAATGAGATAGGCTTTTTTATAAAGTCTTTTATTATGCGATTGTAAATGCCCTTCATCAGATCCGCCTTATCATTCAATATCGGCAATTCGAAGGTTGAATCGAAAATATATTCTTCTTTAGTCTGAGGTATTCGAAATACAATTTTATTATCGTTTCGTGGCTCTATATTTGCATAGGCATACAAGCTTATAGTAGCATTAAGTATGCAACCTCCATACAAATCAGAATAAGGAGACACATCGGTACCCCCTCCTGCAAGCCCTAAACGAAACGGAGCTCTACTTCTTATAATCATATCTGATAGAGTTTTAGTTTTGTAAATCTATTGCAAACTTATATAGATTTTCGTAATATGCATCTATCCTAGAGTATATTTTATGGTCTTTTATGTACTTATCGCCGACCAAAATGGTATACATCCCCAATTTGTTGCCAAATTCGATATCAGAGCTACTATTGCCGACCATTATTGATTTAGAAAAGTCAACTTCCGAATAATCTCTCTGTGCCTGAAATGCCATCCCTATATTTGGTTTCCGGTTGATAGATGTAGACGAGATATCTGTACAGAAATATATATTTGATATTTTACCTCCGGCTTTTCTTATTTCGTCCAACATATAGTTATGTATTTCTATCAATTTTGACAATCCCATTACTCCCCGGCCAACTCCTCTTTGATTGGTAATAATAAATATATAATCAAACTTTTGGGCTAACATAGCAAAAGCATCCAATACACCTTCAATAAATATAAACTCAGGAATATCTTTTGCATAATCATCTGGTCTTTCAACATTGATTACACCATCCCTATCTAAGAATAAATATTTATATTGCCGATTATCCATATCTCTTTTCAATCAGAAGATTTTCTGAAAATCTTCATTTGCTTTTTCATAATCCGAAGGAATACCAATATCTATAAAATAAGTATCTTCGCTATATCCATAGACGAAGAGCTTATCTAAATAGGATTCCATTACATCTTTCTCAAAAGAGAATTTATCTCCTAAACTTAATTTTGAAAATATACTCTTATTTATAATATATACACCTCCATTGATGAGTCCATAAGAGGTATATTGTTTTTCTTTAAAATGAGATATACGACCAGTTCCGTCTTGTAATACTGATCCATATCTATCAAACTCCCTCATAGGCTTCAACGCTACAGCAATATCTGCGTTTTTAGCTTGATAAAATTGGTAAAAGACCTCTGTATTTACTCTAAAAAAGGTATCGCCATTCAATACAAAAAACTCATCTCCAATAATCTTCTCTGCAGCTAACTTTATTGCGCCACCGGTACCTAATGGTGTAGATTCTACGACATAAGAAACTTTATATGACCGTTTCTGCGTTTGAAGCCAGTCTATTACAACAGAGGATTTATATCCTAAAGACAAAACAATATGATCGAACTGTTCCTTTTCCAAATATTCAAAAAGATAATAGAGGAATGGATGTCCGGCTACTTCTGCCATACATTTGGGTACATCGCTTACAACCGATTGTAACCTGGTACCAAAACCTCCTGCCAGAATAATACATTCTTTCATTTGTTTTTTGCTCTGTTTATTTTACTTCGTCTACGTTGTACCAATAAATTTTCTCTTGCTTTAGCATAGCTTTGCGGATAATATACATAATATTTGTAAAACAGAAAATAGAAAAATATCAAGTATAAAATCTGAGTCAGGTCAATCCAACCCTTTATATTCAATGCTAATGTGTAAATAAGTATTGTTAAGCCGAACATATTTACACCCCAGTCTTTGGTTAAACTGAGTTTAATTATATACAATTGGTATCCATAAAAGATTATTGTGCCGGGAAGTCCTACCCAAAAGAGCATTCGGGAGTATCCGACATCCGATCCCCAGAATACCATTTGCCCTTTGCCCCATACCCATGTATGTAAGTCTTCCGGTAAAAGGAACATTTGCTCCAAACCAGCAGATGAGTGAGTATTAAGAGTTCCAGTGTCTACAAAGTTGCGGAATAATTCGAATGCCCAATCCGAGAAATGAGGAAAATAAAACATTGCAAAAATGTATCCTCCTACCATCAAGAAGCCTGATGCAATCACAAAAGTTTTAGCCTGCGACTTTACCGACCTTCTATCCCAAAGGAACAAAACTGCAATCAACATCAGCCCCATACCCAAACCAACAACTGTAGTACGAGCCATAAACAGGCCTATATAAAAGGTAAACACATACATAACCACCAATGCTATAAAGCTTTTATTATCCAGCTTCATACGCATCAATAGGTATGAAAGAGTGACTAGTCCTACACCACTCACTGCCCCCGCTCCAAAGAATGATATACCATATCCCATAAGGCGCTGGCTTGCCCCTTCTTCCATTATCTCCTCTGTATAAAGCTCTTGCATCTGCAGTGCCCCCAAAAAGTCCATCACAGCCTCATTACGGTTCATTATGAAAGTTATAATAGCCTGCAAGAAAATAACTGCTGCTATATATAGCAACATTGTATTATATGTCGGACTTTTATGAAATCGAAATATCAGAAATATGACAAGATAAGAAGAAAATATATAAGCTATCTGCGTTTTTACATAGCCAAAAGTATAGGGGTCTCCTACTCCATTCATCCATCCACAAGTATATGCCCAAAAGTACATTATGCCTAATCCGGCAAATAAATTTATTATCTCCTTAAAAGGAAAACCATGATATATATACAGAGCCAATCCAATAACGCCTGATAACAGAACGAAAGAAGAACCTCGTATACCTAATGCCTGCGGATAAATGTAATAAAATGCAATTATCAACGGCAAAAATAATGGTATTATCTTTTTTAATGATAACATATACTATTATCTATAAGCTACTTTATATATAAAAGATTTCTTATACTTAAGTTTAAATGCACATTTTGTATATAGAATTGCTAAATCCCGAGATCTATAATTTTTCTCTACATACAATTCCGAAGCCTTTAGCCTTTTCAACACTTTCAATCCTAAACGCGAATTTGCACATAATCTTAACCAGAACAAAGAAAACAAATACTTGAGATAAATTCCATTACAAAATGGTTTTTCTTCATTCAAGCGAATCAAGGAGAGCATAAAAGCCTCACACTTGTCCAGATACTTCATTGATGAATGCGAAGGGACACATTCGGCAACAGACGAGTATATATCAATAAAATCATCATCAGTTGGCAAGCCCAAATGTTTGCAATGTATTTTAAAAACCTTCTTTTTATTTTCGGTTTGTAGTTCTTCATGCTGTGATGAAATCTGCTGTTGATGCACTCTGTATAATAGCAATGGCTCGTTTATGTTAGCCAGTTTTGTCATATAAACAGCTTCAGACCATAATGCATAGTCCTCTACATGCAGATATTCGGATTCAAATTTCAGTCCAAGTTCTGTAAATACTCTTTTCCTGATCATTACAGCCGGATGACATATCCCCGGCCTGAAAAGAATAAAAGCTCTCAGTTCATCATCATGCAACGGGCTACGATGTAAATCTCTTTTACCTGGGTTTTCTGAACGGAAAGCATAAAAAAGCGTACTTACAATATCATGATCCGGATGGTGTTCTAAAAATGTAACTTCTTTTTCGATGCGGGTAGGCAACGAGATATCATCAGCATCCATACGGGCTATGAATTCTCCGTTACAATGTGTGATTCCTTTATTTAGAGTTGCTATCAGCTTTAAGTTTACCTCATTGTCAATAACTTTTATACGCAAGTCTTCCTCAGCCATTCGCCAAAGTATCTCACCTGTACTATCAGTCGAACAGTCATTTATTGCTATAATTTCGAGATTTGAGTATGTCTGATCCAATATTGATCTCATCGACTGCTCAACATATTTCTCCACATTATAGCAGGGAATCAATACAGAGACTAGAGGTCTATTCATTTTTTGTTTGCAACAATTGTGTTAAAGATGGACATATAGCCATCAACCATTTTTTCGACAGTAAAGTTAGTAAGATATGATTCTCTGGCATGCAAAGACATTTCTTTTTCTATCTTTTTATCGGAAAAAACATAATTTATTTTTTCTTTAAAACTTAAAACATCATTGCTAACAGCAAATCCGTTTTTATCATCTAATACTTCAGTTATCCCCCCAACAGCGGAGGCTACAACCGGAACACCAAAAGAAAGAGCTTCTAACAATGATATAGGAAGTCCTTCATAATTGGATGGCAATAAGAATAGATTAGCAAACAACAGATAACGATAGGCAGAATGTGCCTCTCCCAAACAATATACATTTGATGGCAAACCTTTTATTTCCTCTTTATTTCCAATCCAGACAAAGGCATATTCCGGAAATTGTTTAGCTATATCCAAGAATAGATCAAATTTCTTTTGCTTAGATATACGGGATATACACATTATTATTTTAGGATATTCCTGCTTTATCCGCCCCAGCTCATTGTCTATTTTATCTTTTATATTAAACGTTTCACCCGAATAATCAGCGACTCCGTTATATATGCATTCTACGTTTCGGACAATACCCTCTTCTTTTAAACCGTCTACATCATATTTGCTTACTCCAACTATACGAAACACCCTGTTCTTCAAGAATCTTTCTATAGAAAGATATTTTGGATATGCTTTCCGTATAGAGTCGAAGCCATGAACTGTATATACAATCTTTTTAGGATTGAATGCTATCCGCCCCAATACTCCCATTTTGGATGAATGAAGGTGAATAACATCAGGATTATATTTAAACCTATAGTAGAAAAGTTTAAGCAAAAGAATACCATCTTTCCAGGAAACCTGCTTGCGATGGTCATTTAGTTTAATCTTTATAAAATTATCGCCTAAATTGTTCCAGGCTTCACCTTTTCCCCCAAATAATAAGAACACTTTATGCTCTGTACTCAAAGATTTAACTAAATCAGCTACAACAGTCTGAGCGCCTCCATATTCAGAAACAGTTATTATTTGGAAAATCTTCATTAAAGTTTGTATCTCTACTTTTATTTATCAATAAACAAAGATAGTGTTTTTTGCGCTTTAATCGGATAAATTATATGCCTTTATAAATATTCTTTATCTATTTTGGGGTTTATTTAGAGCCAGCTAAACGTTTCCATTTCGCATAACCAAATATAGAAACGACAAAAAATATGGTAAAGAGAATACCTGACATCATATCATCTTGAAAAAACAATAAAAAGCTGGATATGGCATTTGCCGGAATAACCAATAACCATTGCTCTGCCCATTTACGTGACAGCATCCAAAGGGCTACAATATTAAGAGAGGTGGTTAGTGCATCTCCTACTGTGACAATTAATAGATTATCGCTAAACTGCAATAAGATGAAATATATGAGGAAAAAGATAACTGCAATTCCACCAATTATAGGTAGAGCATAGCTAGGTGAAACTTTGGAGATTATCTCATCTCCGGTTTCTTCGTCTCTATTGCGGGTAATCCAAGCAAACCAACCATAGATAGATGCCAGAAAGAAGTATATGTAAATGCCCATACTGGCATACAACCGGGTAGTATAGAAAATATAGATATAGAAAGCGGCCATAAGAATACTGGCAGGCCACATCCATACTTTAGCCTTATATTCCCAATAGAGGAAAAGTATCCCTATTATTGCCCCGATAATACTTATCCAGTTGTTTTCTATAAAAAATAAAATATCTTCCATAATCAGAGAAAGTAAATACTCCCCTTTAATATAGGGGAGCTTTATTATTTAAAATCGATATCTTATACGCCCCATCAGATTAGCTCCGGCCTGAGGAAACACTCCTTTATATACATCTTGTGTCCCATCTGCAAATTTGATAGTTTCTACCCATGCATTAGCATTGTATTTTATGCTGGCCAGATTATTTATATAAAACTGAAAATCGAATTTACCAATTTTATGAGCATTCAATGTATATGAAGCTACAAAATCAGTAATCAGATAGTCTGATAAACGATTATTTGGATTAGATGTATTATCATAGTACATTTTCCCCACATATTTATTTACGAAAGAAAAAGAGATATCTTCTTTTTCGAATGGCTTCAGCGCTAAGATAAAGCTACCTACTGTCTTAGGGGAAAAGGATATATCCGTTGATTTATGAAACTCAGCTTTTTGAGGCAATTGTGTCCAATTAGTCTGATTATCGTAAAAATCGTAATATGCTGTATAATTTTTTATCTTATTCCGGCTCAGTGTAATATTACCATCCATACGCAGCCAATAAACCGGTGCATAGGCTAAAGCCAATTCTATTCCCATACGATAGCTATCAGGAACATTTTCTTGTAGCTTATATCCTGTATCATTTAGTTTTCCGGTTTGTACTAATTGATCTTTGTAGTCCATATAGTAAAGATTAGAACTAAAGGAGAATACAGAATTAGTATACTTGTAACCCAATTCGTAATCGTATAATTTTTCGGAGGTAATACTACGCGTTCCTCCTCCTTTCAAAGACTCTTTCAAATCGGCACGCAAAGGCTCACGATTGGATATACCAAATGAGCCATATATTTCATTGTAATCATGAAAGCGTATTGATAGTCCTGCTTTGGGATTTACAAAATTGAAATAATTCTTATTTGTTAAATCAGCCATATCATCATCGACACCCTTCATCCGATAGTCAATATAGCGGTCTTGTACCTCAGCAAATAAAGATAAATTATCTAATGGCCGGTATTCTGCTTTCAAGTAAGCATTCATATCCTGTTTGTCCGAATTATTAGAATACCATTCGTAATTATCAGGAATATTCTGATTATACTTCACCCAGAGCAAACGCGCATAATGATCTCCGTCGAAATAATTATACATTCCACCCAATGTAAGACTTAGCTTTTCTTTTTGGTAATTCAGGTTTATACCTCCCGAATAAAGATCATTTTTCATCAATTTGCGGCGAATGATATCAGACTTTTTATAAATGACTCCATCTACTTCCTGATTAGGTAATCCGAATTTATCTCCAAGTTTCTGGTCTACTTTATAGTTTTCGTAATAACCATATCCATGATTATAGCTCAGATTAGCATTTAAAGTCAGATGACTTGTCAGATAACGTGTGTATATCAACTGACCAATATTTGAATAGTAATTATCTGTTTCGTTATCATAATACCTGATATTACCATTATCATCCGTATATTGTCCGGCCGGATTATAGCGCCTATTTATATCGACCATACCGGGATCGATTCCCTCCCAGGTAATACCTGTATGCTGAATTCCATTCATATAAATAAGACGTATCAACTGATCGTCAGAATAATGAGATAAAGCTGCATAAATATTTTTGTGATCTACCTTCCCATTCCTGATATATCCATCACTTTTAGTGTATGAATAACGGGCATCCAATGATAAACCATTTTTCATAATACCAGTACCAATAGCCCCTGAAAACAACAATGTATTGTACTGACCATAAGCAGAGGATAGATCAGCATAGGGTTTTGAACGTCCACCAACAGTCTGCATCGAGATGCTTGCTCCAAAGGAAGCTGTTCCATTAGTAGAAGTACCTACACCCCTTTGTATTTGCATACTCTGCAACGAATTTGAAAGGTCAGGGAGATTAACCCAATATACTTCCTGGCTTTCGGGGTTGTTTAAAGGCATACCATTCAGCGTGATATTGATACGGTTGGCATCTGTACCCCGGATACGGAATGATGTATTACCAACCGGAGTACCACCTTCGGTATATGCTACCACCGATGGCAAAGTTTGGAGCAGGGATGGAATGTTCTTAGCAGCATTCTCTTTTTTTATCTGTAATTCGTTCAGATTGAATAATGCAATAGGAGCATCATCTTTGGCGCGAGTAGCCGAAACCACAACTTCTTCCAGTTTTACAAGTTTCAGACTATCTGCTTTTTGTTGCGAATATCCCCCTATGCTAATCATTGCAGAGAAGATAATAAAAACCTTTTTCATTTAAATTAATAAAATTATTAAGCTGGTATCCTTTAATACCATAGTTAAACAAAAAAGGGGTTTTGATAAGATTTCCTGAAGTTTTACAATATGCTTATGCGCAAGTCACATATTCTTTTTTCCTACGCCGGCATTACCCGGATCAGGTTTTATGGGTATGATCTCAGCCCGATTTGTTAAGGCACCCCTAGATTCTGAGGGCAAAGGTATAATAATAATCCATACAAATACACATTTACCCTTTATAGATTTTTTCTATAAGTATCATTTTCTGATGTAACGAAATGGAATAATCAGAGTCATAGTATATATAAATTGAAAATTGTATACCTTTGTAATAAAATTAGAACTTTATGAAAATTTATAAAAACAAACTGCTAACGGTTTTACTATCTGTATTTACTTTGGTTTCATTTACATCTTGTGAAGATGATTATTATTGGACAGAAGGAACTCTAGACTATTACAGCACAATTACAGCCTCTCCCCGAGGTATCATTCAAGATGATTTGACCATGGACTATGGTTGGGTTACAATAAATGGGGGTAGTAAGTATGCAAGCCCTGAGGATATAAAATTTGTCAGCGGATATATCGAAATCCTGCCATATGGCTCAAGCAGCTACATAGATGGATTCGATCTTACATTATCTAATTCTAATGCTATTTTAAGAGTTCCATATAATTCTAATGGAGGATGGGAGCTAGATTCCCCTGCCGCACAGGATTTTATGTATGCCATAGTTGAAGTAATAAGGAAATATGGACGTGCAACTGTTTATATCGATGGTGAAGCAAATAATTATGCCAAATTCGATTTGAATTTCATTATGGATATTGATGTATATGTCAGAGACTAATATCGCTGAAATACAAGAAATAGATCAATCCGGTTTATCATTAAGAAATAAATATATCCGCTTAAAGCAGGTATTGGAAAGAAGCTGCAAGGAGATCACCGCAAGTGACTCTTTGCAGTTTCCTTCTTTATTCTCGCGTCTGGTTTTTATCGCCCAAAAGTATGATTTGCCCAAAACACTTGAATGGCAACTACAAACCATACGCATCAAGGCTTCTTTTTTGTTGAAAAATGAAAAGAACCTTATCTCACCAAACCAATACGGGCAGGCAAAAGAATCTATAGAGAATTTTCTTTTATATCTGGATGGATATAAAAAAGACTTTAGTTATGTGGAAGAGGTTTTCCCTGACTATCAGGAAGTACTACCATTGGATAGAATACGCGTACAGGTCTTAGAGATCAATAAAGATAATGAGTATCTCGTTTGCCAGCCTGAAATATCTTTTGAGCAAACAATCAGGGTTAAATATAATGTTGCTAACACAAATGATATATTTAACGAAACTATTTCGCGAATCTGGGTTGGAGCTCAATTGAATCTAATAGATTCAAAGATAGATAGTTCCGGCTACTACACACCTAAGATACTTGTACTGGAACCTGATTACCTGATAGATGCATCAGCCATTGCAGAATGTTTTCAGTCGTATGGAAATTCGCATCTGCATTATTTCCGGCGAAAGTTCGAACCGAATGCCAATACACATTATATACTATTAGGAAATCTTGCCAATTTTTTTCTAGATGAGCTTATTTATGCCAAAGATCCCTCTGAACTGACTTTTAATGAGGCTTTTCTTAAATCTTTCCGTTCCATGCCTTTCGAATATGCATCATGCAATGAGATAAAAGAAAATTCGAAATTCAAAGAGTTTATGGAAAAGGCAGAAAAACACTTTAATAACATAAAAAGGGTTATTTTGCATGATTTGCCAGCAAACGGTTTCGATATAAAATCGTGCACATTGGAACCATCATTTTTTTGCGAAAAATATGGCTTTCAAGGGCGATTGGATTTGCTGCAATTATCAGACGAAAAGAATGGCATAAACCGTATTATTGAGTTAAAGTCGGGCAAACCACCCTATCCTCGCGAGGATGTTACTAAGATAGCGCCGAATCATGAAACACAGACTGCAGTCTATTGTATGATGATTCAGAGTGTATTTAATAAAGAGGCACGGCAGATTTTTCCATTCATTCTTTATTCGTCGGCTGACAATGCAGGCGAAAATGCACGATATGTAGCCCACCTGCAAAAACTAGACAAAGAAATAATTAATATACGTAACCTGATAGTTGCTACTGAACATGATTTATATATAGGAAATGGCGAGACTGTAGAAACGGTTTTTGGAGAACTATTTGATACTGACAACTATGGTCGTGTTCCTCAATTCTTTATTGATAAGATAACTGATATAAAAAAGGTGTTGGATAAGGCGACCAATCTCGAAAAAGTATATTTTTATCGTTATATCAGCTTTATCTCACGTGAATTATATCTACAGAAAACGGGAGACGAGGGGTATAATACGTCGATGAGTATTTCCGCATTATGGAATACTACATTTGAAGAACGGCTGGATGCTCTGGATCTGATCAGTAATCTCGAAATTGAGGATATTGATGACAGTGGAAGGGATATGGTTATTCGATTCAGACGTGACAATTCTTCTGACTGCGCCAATTTTCGTGAAGGGGAAATATGTATCCTTTATCCTCGCCAAAATGATAATGATACAATACTTACAAACCAAATACTGAAAGGTACTGTAGTTGAAATATCTACACATCAGGTAATTCTGCGCTTTAGATATAAGCAGCAAAACAGAACATTTTTTGAAAAATACAGGTATTGGGCTGTGGAGCATGATAAACTTGATCATGCTTACAATGCGATGTTTAAAAGTTTGTTCGCATTTCTATCTGCTCCAAAATGGAAAAAGGATCTATTACTAGGTCTAACCAAACCGATTCCCTCGTTTACAGAAACAGAGCGTGCTGATTTTACTAAAGAAGAGAATCAAGAGTATATCATTAGAAAGGCTATTGCTGCCGAAGACTATTTCCTGATTGTTGGCCCACCCGGAACAGGAAAGACTTCCATATTTGCACGAAGATTGATTGAACAATTGTATGCTGACAAGAATGCTAATATTCTAGTAATGGCATATACAAACCGTGCTGTAGATGAACTATGCAATGCTATTTGCCAGGCTTTTGGAGAAAAGGAGACAGATTGCAATAAATTTATACGCATAGGTTCAGAGCTCTCGTGCGGAGAGAATTCGCGTCACAGATTATTGCAAAACATATCACACAAAGCACATAACAGGAAAGAATTGCTGCAAGAGATTGAATCGACACGTATTTTTGTTGGGACATTGGCCTCGATTACAGGAAAACCGGAATTGTTCGATTTAAAGAAATTCAATATTGCAATAATTGATGAGGCATCTCAAATATTAGAGCCTCAGATAATAGGGCTATTACCGCTGTTAGATAAGTTTATTATGATTGGCGATCATAAACAATTATCGACCATTACTTTACAAAATGAAAGGAAATCGGCTGTTGAGGATAAGCTACTGAATGATATAGAACTATATGATTGCAGGGAGTCATTCTTTGAACGGCTTTTTAGAGTTTGCCAAAAAGAAAAATGGACACATGCTTATGATACTCTGGTTTATCATGGGCGTATGCACAAGGATATAGCAGCATTAGTAAATGAGAGTTTTTATGATGGCGTTTTAAAAACGGCGACGGAAAGACAGGTATCAGAACTACCTTCATATACTTATGATAAGACAGATAAATACCAAGCATTAATTGCTGAGAAGCGAATTTCGTTTATTCCTGTAAGGAATGTTGACCATTCAAATATTTCGGATAAAACGAATCATGAGGAGGCCGAGACCATTTTAGCATTGACAAAAGCTTTATATGAAATATATAAAACGAACAATCTTAAATTTGATCCGCAAAAGACTGTTGGTATTATCACTCCTTACCGAAATCAGATAGCGTTGATAAAACAGAAACTGGAAGCAACAAGAACCCCTGAATTTAAGAATATAATGGTTGATACGGTTGAAAGGTTTCAAGGCAGCCAACGTGATATAATTATTATTTCTTTTTGTTTCAATCGCCCCTATCAGTTACAGTTTTTTAGTAATATGGATAGAGAAGGGGTTGTAGACAGAAAATTGAATGTTGCATTGACGCGGGCGAGGGAGCAGTTGTTTTTGGTGGGGAATGATGAAATATTGGAGAGGGATGAGATTTATAGAAAGTTAATAGAGCATATTCTTTCGTCTCATCGGATTTGAAATCCGCTATTAAAAGCTTTCGGATTGCAAATCCGAAAGAACGAAAGATTTAAAATATGGTCTTAACACTTTTGCTACCGCGCGATTGCATCGCGTGACTTAATTGACCACGCGATGCAATCGCGCGGTAGCAAAAGGAGAAAAATTTTAAAAAAACTACTAATGAATGTTTATATCAATGAACTAATCAATAAATATAATAATTTGATTATTCCTAGTGTGATGGAAAAAATTACGGACAAAGAAATAATAGAACTAATTGATGTCCTGTGTCCATATTGGTATGATACAAGTAATTATCTTCTTCATAAGAATAGTCCCAAAGACCCGGATATATATCATTATGAACGTGAAATATGGCTACTTGGAGAAAAGATTAGACAGTGTCTAAGTATTCAGAAAAGGAAAAGAGGGCAAGACGAACTGATTGATAAAGTTGTAGAAGTGCTGCATACATATAAATATAAAAATGGAAGAGTTTCTTTTGCATTTATACTAGAGGCTTTTGCATATCCAAGCTATTCGTCTCAAATAAGAGAACTTTTGTACGATAATGATTTACAGCTTCAATTATCAATGATAAAAGCTATCCGTAAAATGAAAATACTTGATTTGGAAAATGAAGTAAAAGATATATTAGAAACATCGCCATACAGTTGGATAAGGAAACAGTGTGAAAATTATTTAAGAATGATAGATCGAACCAGATAAAAGGATGTGTTATCCTTCTATTTTGCAGTTTTTATTGGCACGCGATGCAATCGCGCAGTAGCCATGGCGGTAACGAAGGCTGAAAATGTACTAAGAAATAAAAGATTATACAAAAAAATAGAATGAAGTTTTATTGATTATGGCGGATAAATTATTTTATAGAGAACTAAATTTGGGAGAAAAAGAGGAAATTGAGCGTTTATCAAATGAAGCAAAAAAAGTATTAAATATTGAAGGTGGGCTAGATTATTCTAATACATTAGACGCTATAAATAACTTTCTTAATTTAACAAGAGACAAAGGGAAAAAAGTAAATATAATTGAAAAATATTCTTATGAACTTGGTTCATTATACGGAAATTTATTTGTTGAAAAATACAATTGGAATTGGTATTATCTAGAAAAAGATAGAGAAGTTTTTTATTGTGTGTCTCCTTCAAATCAAAGAGTCTGTTGTGCTGTTCATAATTATATTTTTTCTATATTGACTAATAAGCATGATAATAATATGAAGCTTTTATTTAATATGATAAAATCTGAATACCCTAAAGATTGGGAATTTACTTTTTTAACGTAAAAGTGGTAATATATCAGATTTCGTCTCATCGGATTTGAAATCCGATGATGATATAACTGCGGATTTTAAATCCGCTATTAGAAGCTTTCGGATTACAAATCCGAAAGAACCAAACAATTTAATCTAATATCTGTCAAAACATTCACATTCATTTATCTATATACAAAGACAAAAAAGTGACAAAACAGAGGAATTAAAAATACTTCAAAAAGGTGTCACTTTTGTCACTTTTTTGTAAGTGAGGAGTGAAAAACGAAAAGTGAAAAATTTTGTATACGAACCTATTTAGTGATAACTGATCACTGCTAACTGTTAACTGATTTAAGTGTTACTTTTGTCACTTTATAATGCAGAAAAATAATATTCAGTTGAATATCAATCAATAAGGAGGATTAAAAGAAGAATAGGTAACGATTTAGAAACCATCGAACTACTTTATTCCTCTTTACTTTTCATAGATTCAAATAACTCTTACCTCAAAGATATATAATATTTTTGACAAACAAATAATAGAACGAAAAAGGTTATTCAGAATAAAAACAGCCCTTTTAAAGAGTAATAAACTGTATATCAGATATAGATATTTGTGGTTTTTGCCATATACTGCATAGATGCCTACATAATGGCTTGGTTATTACTACATTTATAAGAATGCAAATATATACAGTTTATCTCAATCTAAAAGCCTATAAATGATAAGATTTTTGAAGTCTTACATTTATAGGTTTTCTATTGGGTTTTCCCTAAATTTTATTTACCTACATAAATATCTTTCTTTTCTATATACTGACCCTTTTAAATAATTCTTGAAAACAGAGCAATACAAAAAAGAAATTTGGAGATATTTCAAGTCTATATATTATAACGAAATAATTTTAATCATTTGCTTTTTCATTTCATGAGAATCTTCTGTTTTTGACCTATTTAATTTTTTATGGATAAATAAATTACCTGTTACATTTCGGATTTGCTCTAAACCTTCCTCCGTAATAACAACTATCCATCCTTCACCAACATCACTATCATTATATGGAGACATTTCTGTGTTTCCATTAGCCCAATAAATTGATTCAACGACAAGGTTACCCTCCTTATCTTTCCATGCAAATAATTTGCTATAATCAGGAATCCAACCAAGAAATCTTGCTAAATCAGGATTTAATGCAATCCATCGTGATTTAATACAAAACTGATCAAATCTATGATCCCTGACAATAATTATCTGGGAGCTAATACCTTTTAGTTTGTGGTAGTCTCTAGATAATATATGAAAGGTCGATCCAAAAATATATCCACCTTCAACATTTATCGTATTGTTATCAGAAATTTGCATAGTATATGTCTCTGTTGGAGTACCCCAATCTAAATTCTTGACTTCTGTATATTCTCCAATTACAATTTTAGTTTGATATTTGTCTATTTTTGATTCTAGCCTTTTAGATTCATTAATTCTATCGGTCCATTTCTTTTCTACACCACCAAATTCTCTTTCTTTTAACCCTTGTATAAATAAAGGCTTCACTACAGGTTTAAATACATGTATAGAATAATCATAAGAAATAAAAAACCGTCTTATACTTTGCGAATTGTCAATAATTCCTGCATCTATTAACTCTGATAGTAAGCTCATAATGGCTTTTCTTGCAGCAAGAGCCCGAGGTCTGGGATAAGAGTATTTTAATCCAATATCTTCTAAGTATGCTCTCAACTCTTTTTCATACTCTATGGTCCATTCATGTTCGTTACTTACCTTTTTCATGAAAAACAAAAATCGATATAGTAAATTACTTCTTGGAATTCCTGTTATGTCCGATAAATAATCTATCTGGATACTAAAAGGACTTACTAGGTCTTCTGGATTATTTGTATTTACATATGGATAATAGGGGTCTAGTTCTTGTGTTGTATTAAATTTCTTATATTCAGGTATTTCTAACTTATATGCTATTGGGAACTCCACTTGTTTATAAGCAGGAAGAGGTTCTGCAAGAGAACGAAGTATTTCCCGAAAATTCATTCTGATAAAATAGTTAGGAGACTGGGCTATAAAATATATTTTAGTCTTAAAATCAGAGATTCGATCCGATTTCATTTCGTACAAAATCTGTATAATATAAATAGTAGTATCCAGATCAAGGTTTGAACTATGAAGTTTGTCAGATGCATACTTGTTTCCTTTATCTATCATTTCGGCAAGTAGTATAATTGCTTTATTTTTAATTATATGTACAGGATTTGTAGATAGGAAAATCAGAAGATCTACCAAAATTCCATTTATAGGTTTATCTGATTTACATAAATTAGGTAAATCTGTGAGCGGGGAGGAATTTGACATCAAACGCCTTACATATGAATATACTTCCCCCCAGATAGATTCGTCTATAACTCTATTATCCTTTGATATAATTGGAACTATTTCATCCAAATTACGTAAAAAGTCTTGAGGATAATCTGTATTTGCAATGTCATGACAAAAAACATCAAAAGCTCTTTCTGAACCAGCATCAGAGTCTATCTTTTTCAATATATCAAATCCATCTATTCTAGATCCTCCATCAATATACCTTATCCAACCTGCTTCTCTTGATAAGTTCAGACTCTTATTAATATATTCTATGGCCAAATCTTTAGCCCCTTTATTAAGAGCTTCAGTAGAAAGTCTCATTAAAAAGTAGCCATCTTGTTCTTTAAATTTTGATAATTCTTTAATTTGCTCTAAATTGAAATAAGGGAGTGCCTCATCCAATATTTTATTCCATTTAAAATAAGATTTAGACTTGTTTTCATCTCTGATTAAATCCAATATGCGGTCTGGACTATTTATACATTGAATCACTTGCTGTCTGGTCAAGGCTTCTTTTTCTCCACTAAGAACCAAAAGGTCTGAAGAAGAATCAGTGTTGCTATATTTTTTACCTTTTGGAGGAATCTCGAATGAGTCACAAAAATTATTTATGTCAATTCCATTCCGATTGCAAAAGTCATTTATCTCCGATAATAAAAAAGGCCTTTTTTCTTCAATTAAATTGATATTTATGGAAGTAGTTAATTTAGATAAACAACTCATTAATTGATCTTTATTTAGGACCAAAATACCTTTTTCTAATATTTTGGTTAACAGATCCGCATTAGCGATTTCTATAATATATAGGTATATATTTGAGTAGAAATCAATAATATCCTCAAAATCTGAATCTGTTATTACTAAGTCTATATAATTTTCAATGAAAACGGAAACTGCGGTATTAAAATTAATCAAAGCTTTATCCAATTGCCATTTTAATTGATCATACCCTGCTGAAAAATTCCACTTAAAAGTCAAATCTAATAATTTTTCTGAAGCTCTCCAGAAAGTTCCTCCTTCTGCCACTGACTTGATATGCTGTAAATGTGATATATACCATACGATTCGCACCGCTGCATTTTCTGGATCAAATTCATTCATATGTCCAAGCCACTCCATAGCTGTGTCAAAATGGCTATCCTTATCACTATAAGCTATCCCTATTGATTCCTTAAATGATTGTTTAATCCAAAATTCTGCTTTATCTTTTCTACCTAACTGCAACCAACTTTTAGCTTGAGAAACGCATTGCTCAATACGACCATGTATATCAAGTTCTTCAAGCATATCACTTTCCAATAAACTTAATTTAGTCTCTAATACATCCGAAGAGCAACAATCAAAACTTGATAAATAATCAATTATATCTCGAATTGTAGAAGAGTTCCAATGTTTTGAATTATTTTGAAATTCAGAGAATAAAATATTACATAATTTCGTAATATTCTCTTGTGTCGTAACAGAAACAGCATAGATTAAATAATTAAAATACTCTGATTTAACCTTAGATAATTTATAATAATACTTATTTCTATGAGAAATATTTTTGTAATAAAATCTTACAAGAACAATGATTAGAGGTTCTATATTTTCCGAATTATTTTGTAATAACCCGTTCGTTAATATTTGTGTTATCAAACACAAATTCCTTTCAAATTCGACTAGATATTCTTCATCTGATCCTTTCTCTGCATTAGGAATAGCTTTTGTTATAGAGAGTCCATTTCCACTTAGATTCATTATTTTATTATATTTTATAATAGGATAAAATACATCTAACGTCCCATCATAATCAAATCTTTTTTCGTTTATTTCAATTGGTAAAGGAATGTCCTTTATCCAATCATAAGCAGCATCAATATCATTTGTGACCTTAAATATTAGGTCTGAAATATGAATCTTTGTAATATCCGTTGAAGTTGCTTTGTCAAATATAGATATTAGCATAGATAGATATTTTTTCCCTAGACTTTTGTCCTCAACATCTATACATTTGATAATAGCTTCTCGGATTAATTGAAACAATGCAGATTTATCTTGAATTTCATTATTAATCAAATTATCAAATTCTACCCACTTGGTAAGTTCTATCAGACTGTATCCTAATTGAATTTTCAAACTTAATTGAAACTTGTCTATTCTTCTTCCTAAAAAATGTTTTTCTCCTTTTGGAATCTTTATATTATTGATCAATAAAAGAATCTTGTTAAAATCCATAAAATAAGGAGCTGAATACACCCATTCTTGTAATGCATCTCTTACTTCATCATCTCTCAAATTTTCTGATAGCTCTATACTATTATCCTTAATATACTCTGGATACGCAAGATTAAATAAAACTCTAGCTTCAGTTGGATCATTATAATCAATAAATAGGCGAGCTGCCTCAAAGGCTTGCTTGATAGAACAATGAAGACTGCAATCTGTACGGAGAAAACTTTTAGCCTGAAAAGGTTTATCTATAAATAATAAATCTTCGACATATGACGCTTGATCAATATCAAATAATCGTCGATTAATTTCTGCCAGAACGAATAAATATCTTAACAAAAGGTCAATATCTTTTTTCCTTCGAGCAATTTCTATTCCAAGTTTTGCATCTTGCTTAATTTCACCAGCAGGTCTATACGACAAAAATTGGTTAGTGAAATTTTCAGAATTAGCTATAGATATAAAGTCATCAAATCTATTAGCTTTAAATAAATGGTAGTTTTGCTTCCAGCCAGGTTCTACACTGGATTTTGAATAATAGTCTGCAAGAGAAGAATGAAATGAAATATCCATTTCATTATCATAATCATTTGTCAGAACGTTTAATGCAGTTTTATTTAATAAAAATTGTCTAAATGAATTGTGAAAAAAACTCCATGTTGAACTCTTGTCAAATAAGAATTTCACTTTATTACTAAAACTTTTTAATGTGTTTCGATCACTGATTTCTCGTATAAATATAGGATTTAGAGCTCCATTAATTCTTGATATATGCCCTAATAAATCAACCAACGCATCCTCATTATTAATAGATTCCCATATCTTACTATAATAATTATCAATATCTCCTTCAATTAAAGGGAGATTATCTGCAGTTAAATCGAAATCATCGCTTTGCAAAATAATATCTACAATATATGATAAATAAAGAGGATGACCTTGTGATATTTCATAAAGTCTCTGCCTTTGTTCTGGGCTCAAATCTTTTATGTTAAGATCAATATATCTAAAGGCTTCGTTTTTTGTAAGAGGAGATATTTTTATACTTCGATGTCCTTCTTTATATTCTTTTCTAACCTCATAACGAATAGACTCTAAATCATAACTTTGACTTCCTAGAATAATATAGATCCCTTCTGGAATTTCATCAGGAAGTAGTAATTCTTTAAGAAAACTTTGTTTCGTATCTTTATATTCTCTTGGAACATGATCTAATCCATCGACTATTATTATCGTTTTCTCCCCTTTGCTCAAATACTCCTGATGCGCAAATGTTATTTGTTCGAAAAATGCATTTTTCAGAAAAGACAATTCTCTGTAAGGTAGAATACCTTGGTTGTAATTTATTCCACTTTCTTTTAATTGATATACCAAATCAAAAAACATGCTGGTTGTTTCACCTCTTTCAAAAAAGTTATATCTTGAAGATGGAGACTGAAAATCAAAAGCATAATATTTAATTATTCTTTCTTTTCTATTTCTTGACCAATTCGTTAACAATGAAGACTTTCCACTGCCAGGACTTCCCTCCAGAAAAATGTAACCACCTGTGAATTCATCTATTTTAGAGTCTAAGAGATTTTCAGTTAATATTATTGGTTGATACGTTTCTCTATTTATGATTAAATCGTGGTTAAAGATAGTTTTAAAACGATCTCGCCAACCCATTCTTTCCACGATTTGTTTCCTCGTAAATTTTACATTCCTCTCTTTTCCTCCAACTTCTTCAAATAGAAAACGACATAGTTGAATTAGGTCTTCTTCATTTTTAGCTGCTTTAATATTTTTTACAGAAAATGGATAAGGTTCATAATCAAATTGAAAATCAAAGTGTTCTATAAATAACCTAAAATCAGAATCATTTAACCCTGTTTGGGTTTTAATATATTCTATTACAGGATTCCATTTAGAGTGAGAATTTTCATTTAATCTGCACCAGACATCTTTTATAAATATGGAGAATTCTCCATATTCAGTGGAACTTATTTTTACATTCTGATTTGATAATGATTTATTTGTAATCAAATGTGGTATAACTGTCTTTTCAGGATTATCTTCTTGTAGTTTTTGCCAACTGTTTACTAATAATGGAATTAGATTAATAAAATCTTGGAAAGATATATTTTTATCAGCAATTGTCCATTTAATCTGATAAGCATGGATCTCTTTACTTGTTGCATATTGTATATCATCTAACTTCCCTGCTTCTGGATCTGCAATTTTGATCCATTCCAATTGATTTTCAATTAGATTTTTATAAACAAACCAAGCAAACTCATCAAACTGAGGTAAATAACCACCTATTGCCGCACGTTCTCCTATTGCTGATATTTTCTTAGTCATATTTGTTAGTTATTTTGAATATCCCGTTCAAATTCTTCTTTTGTCCTAAAGTCTAAAGGAATCGCATAATATGTTGGATGTTTATATAAACATATAGAAAATTCATGGTTTCTATTATCACTAAATTCTTTGAATCCGGTAATCTCTGTCAATCTATGTTCTACGGATAATAAGTCTGGATTATCAAAGCTTAATACAAAACCAAATGGAGGATATGTAAACTCGCTGATAATACCATACAAATTTGTGATGGCTCTATTAAAGGAACGATAATTACCCTCACTATTAAGATATGTATAGAGGCGATATCTATCAGATAGGATAGACTTATTTGGATTTTTTACAAAATCTAATAAGTCTGGATATATATCAGTAAACCCCGGATTATTGATGCAAATAAATATGGAAATTATTTGTTTGAGGATTCTCAAAGGGTTTTGTTTTCCTACTGTAATTTCTATATAATTCCTATCTTTCATATGAGAACATACTCCCATCCCAACAGAAGCCCATTCGGTATAAGATCTGACATAATTCTGTCCTAAAAAACTATTGCACTCTTTACATAAACAATATTTTCCCATACCGCCTTGAGATATTGGACCTTTATATTGATAATTGAAAATATTCTTTATTTTATAATACTCTTCGTTCGAGATTGTGTAAGAACGAGTATTCTTGTTAAATGCAGCCCTTGGGGGAATATGCTCAAAACTAAGCATTTTTTCCTGCTTACATATATGGCAAATACCTTTTAATTCTTTCATTAATTTGTTTTATAAATATATCCAAATATACAAAAGAAAGGTTTTCCTCAGATATAAACATATCATATACTTATCAGTACCTACTACTGCATTTTTGAAAAAAAATTCCTTTTTTTCAAACCTTCGCTATTCTGACCTCCTATTCTTATAAAAATTAATCAGTCCCAAGTGGAATTATGTCTAATAATTAAATTTTATAAGAAGTGAACAAAGAATTATCAATTTCAGAAGTCATCGATCTCCTGATCGAAAAATTCAGTACACAAGTTAGTTTGAGTTACTAAATAAACGGACTATATATTTTGCAAAAAAAACTATGCCTGTAAAAAATATATAGAATGAGAAGAAAGTAATCCAATCAAATTTTAGAGAAGAATTCCATGAAAAAGGATTAATTTTGTCTACATAATCAAATTTAAATAATATAAAAGTACTAATCAGCCATAATATTAAACTTGAAGATATAAGGAATAATTTCCACCATGTAGTGTTATTTATTCTTTTAAAACGTGAATTTGGGATTTCAGATGGTCTAACATGATAGAAGATTTGTTGTAATATACTGATTTCCAACCTGCGTTCAAGTCTATTATTTACAGTACTTTCCGAATCTTTTCTTCCATTTTCATCATTGTCTTTAAATGAAGCTAGTGAAATATTCAAATATTCATATTCCGGATGTAAATGCTGGAAAGTTTTGATTATTGTACTTTTGCCTGATCCATATGCTCCTGTAATAGCTATAAAACCACAAATAAATATTTTAAAGTTGTAAAGAATATCTCTGCGACCCTCTTTTCCGTTTGTTATGTTCATTGCAGCAGAAACAGATACTATTACTATCTCTTTCCACTGCATCACAGAACTATCACTGCAAAGATAGTCTCGAATAAATAACCAAGAGTAGCCTGTACTACCCTTGAATAAGAATTTATCTTTCTACCATAAATATGCTGTGACAGCATATATTTTTACTATTCTATTTTCTAACGATGCTCTTTTCCGTTTCTTCCATAATTATTCCACGTTTGCCAAAGCGCCATACCTTGTTCGGTCTATTGTTCATCAGAGCAAAGGTATGATAGCGTTTAGACCATGTATGTTCAGAGCCTGTCGGTTTCCGCAAAAATCTTCCTCTTTCCTTCGGCGAGCGTATTTGTTGACGGAAAAACATCCCTGTTTTAAACACAATACCTTTTGTTGCTCTATGAAACAAAAACGACCGACCCGAAGGATGACGCATGAAAAAAAATGTCATAATTATGAGAAACGAAAAAAACATATTGAAACAAAACTCCCTCGCCTCTGGAATCATCATAAAATTGTGTTTGTGGGTAGCAGGGTTTGCATTGTGTGCGTGGGTAGTTACACATCTGAGTATAAATACATCCGTCGTGTTTGGTTGTGTACTTGCCTATATGGGAATCTGCCTTGTATTTAAGGTAGTCAAGTTTGTACTAAAGGTCATTCTGTCCCTACTCTCCTTTATTATCATTACCGCATTAATTCTATTACTCATCTTTTAAAACCTTACAACCATGACAAAATTATATTCCCTTTTTGGAGGAACAACAACAGATACAGAAGTTAAATCAGTAGAAGTAAATCAAATTGTACAAATGGAAGGATATTCATACAGCAGATATGTGGTCCATAAGATAACACATAACCAATTTGGCTATCATTACCATTTAATCAACCTCAGAACCCTTGATTTCCACCAGTCAGAGATAATCAAGCCGTTAAGTCAAAAATTCGGTATCGGTATGTACTATGATGATAAGAACATCGAATTTATGACCGATGAAGAAGTCGCGGAACTCTATGCCAAAGCACAAGCCAAACGAGTGAATGAAATAGAACAGCAGAGAGCCGAAGAAAAACGCAGGGAAGAAGTTCGGGTTGTTGGTCGTGAATGGTTGAGAAACAATCTCCCTGCTGATGCTAAAGCCATTATTGTAGGTCGTTTGAAACAGGATGAATCCGATTCACAGACAGACTACTTTGCATCCTCTACTGTAAGCAATGTAATATTAGGTTTCTCGAAACACACACGGGATATATTCTCCGAAATGCGTAAACACGCATCCAACTTTGAGGGTACAGCCTATTTATCAGAGTATAACGAAGATTACGAACACAGGGAAAAGTATTCAATGGGTGCAGGCTACTATTTAGGGGAAAGTAAATACAGAGGTTGGATAATAGAGAAAGAGCCTATCTATAACCGTGAAAGGACAATCGAAGAATTCGCCTATACAGCAGGATCTCCCGATGGCGTCCATATCAAACCGCATAAAGCAGATAAGGATAATAGTAATACTAACCCAAACGAATCGGAACAACAGTCTGCCATACAAATACAATCCGATAACCTACAATTCGAGATAGTCGATTATTCGGAGAAAGCTATCGCCCTTTTCGGAGATACGAAGCCTATCAAAGACTTATTATCTGCTATGGGTGGAAAGTTCAATCCCCGATTGACGTACAAAGACACCAAGAAAGCAGGGTGGATATTTTCCAAAACCAAAAGGGAAGAATTAGAAGGAGTATTGAATCTGAATAATAACAACAAATAACTAAAGATATGAAATCAACAGCATATTTTACACGCACTATATTAACGTATTTGGAGCAACGGGCAGAAACAGATGCCTTGTTCGCCAAATCGTTTGCAAAGACTGATAAGAGTATAGACGACTGTATTACATATATTCTGAATACAGTACAGAAAAGCGGTTGTAACGGTTTTACGGATATTGAGGTTTATTCAATGGCAGTACACTATTACGATGAAGATATTATTGAAGTCGGTAATCCTATGAATGGTTGTCAGATAGCAGTCAATCATGTTGTAGAACTTACCGAGGAAGAAAAGGCAGAAGCACGACAGGAAGCTATCAAGAAATTGCAGAATGAAGCATATACGAAGATGAAACAGCCTGTTAAAAAGGCTAAGAGAGTAGAACTAAATACACAACCCACATTATTTGATTTTTGACCTATGAAACCACAGAATAAATTCCAACAGGCAGTTGTAGAAGTAAGTAAGAAATTACCGTCTATCACACAAGAACAGATACAATGGGGATATCAGAACTGTATCGAGCATATCGGACAGCGAACCACCAAAGGTAAAATAACCTGTACTGAATGTAACCATGTATTCACAGGCGAGGAAGGAGAACACCAATGTCCTAATTGCAAAGTAAAGCTGAAAGTTCAGACTACTAACAAACGTATATTCAAAGGCTGTGAATACTTGTGTTTCATTACTACATGTCAAGGTTATCAGGTCATTCGCTACCTGATGATTAAATGCACAGCAAAGGTTGGTTCATTCCCTGAATATACCCATTCCGAAGTAATGCAACGTTGGATTGCACCCGATGGTAGATACTGCACCTTTGCTAAACTGCGCCAAACTATGGGTACAATGTATTATGATTCATGGATATTCAGTACTCCTTTGAAACTAAGAAATGAAGTCGATGCTTATAACAGGCTGTTCCCATATTACTACTATCCGAAACAACAATTAATACCCGAACTTAAAAGGACAGGCATTAAAAAACGTCATTTCGACCAAAGACCATTCGATGTATTTAGGGCATTGCTAAAAGACAATCGAATGGAAACCCTCTTAAAATCGGGACAAACACATCTATTTAAAGCATTCATAAGCGATACAAGCCGAAAACTCGATAATTACTGGGCATCCATTCGTATTTGCATCCGTAACGGATATCAGATAAAAGATGCTACCCTGTGGTTTGACTATATCGACTACTTGCGCATGTTCGAAAAAGACCTGTATAATGCTAAATATGTATGCCCAATCGACCTACACAAAGAACATGACAGGTATATGCTGTAAATAATAATTGAAAAGTAGTCCACTAAAATAATTGAAAAGTATACCACCAGTTGAGTAAGATATAAGAGTCT
>USOX01000008.1 GCA_900556485.1 uncultured Dysgonomonas sp. | reverse complement strand
TTAAGCCCGATCGTGCCGATGGTACTGCATAAAAGTGGGAGAGTAGGTTACCGCCGTTTTAACAGAAGAGGTTCATCTTTATATTTCTATATTGATGAACCTCTTTTTTTGGCGTTGTATTCAAATTAGACTATTGTACTCTTGATAAGTTTGATGTATATTTATAGATTAAATTACAATTAAAATAGAAAATGAAAGAAAACCTGACACGATTAAAAACATCAATAACATATGCATTTCTTATAATCCTAATTCCTTGGATAGTAAAAATCATAGAATTTCTTTTTAGTACAAGCTTCCATACTTGGGGGATATACCCCAGAAGCTTTTTTGGTTTATGGGGCGTACTTACTTCGCCGATTGTGCATGGTAGTTTTGATCATCTTATAGGGAATACAGTACCTTTTCTAGTATTAGCAACTTTACTTTTTTTCTTCTATAAAAAGAAATCTGTCTATATTTTTGTTGTTCTTTGGTTAACATCAGGAGTCTTAACATGGATAATTAGTCGCTCTTCGTGGCATATAGGGATGAGTTCGGTTATATATGCTATGGCTTCATTTCTGATTTTTGGGGGATTTTTTAGTAAGAAAGTTATATTAATTATTATATCTCTGGTTGTTATATTTGCTTATTCGGGGCTTATTTATGGAATATTCCCAACGACAGGTCATATCTCATGGGAAGGACACTTGTCTGGAGCTATAAGTGGTTTCTTTTGGGCCTACACTATGAGAAAAGAGCTTGCTCGATCTCGATAATGCTAATTTATAGTATCTCGTGGATTTCAGATAATTTTTTAATAATATAATTAGGCTTAAAGCTATTATAGTGTTTATTAGAAGGGTTAAACCATATTTGATCTATACCACTATTATATGCACCTTCTATATCTGTAGATAGGTTATCCCCTATCATAATAACTTTATTTTTGTTTACGCCAATTTCCTTTAATGTAAATTCAAAAATATCAGGATGCGGCTTATTTACTCCGACAGCATCAGATAGTATAACTTTGTCAAAGTAACAGGTAAGCCCGGCACTATCTATTTTCTTATATTGCATTTCGGTGAAGCCATTTGATAATATATGTAATTTGTATTTCGAAGATAAGTAGTCTAAGAGCTTTTTAGCACCCTCTATCAATGATTCTTTCCTCATAATTCTTTGAATGTAATCATCATTAATTACCAAAGCCTGTTCTTCAGTTATTTCTTCAACTAGACTTAGAGGAGCAATGAATCGTTCTCGTTGTAAAACGTTTTTGGTAATTTGATTTTTATTATATAGCTCCCATAATTGGCTAACACTTTTATGGTAGATGCTGAAAAAATCATTGAAAGAAGGAAAGTATTTCCCTAATTGATAATCATTATAAATCTCTTCTACAGTTATTATAGTATTTTTTGCAGTATCAATGAGAGTATCGTCCAGATCGAGAAGTATATCAGTATATTTCATTTGTTTAAAACATTAAATGAATGGATACAAAGATACAAAATACTCTTGCATATGTGATTTAATTGATCGCTTTTACTAACTTTGCACCTAATTTTAGAAAATCAGAATTTCTATATAATTATGGCAAAAGAATTAAAAGAGCTGACCTCAAGGAGTAAAGACTATAGTCAATGGTATCTGGATTTGGTATTAAAGGCTGATTTAGCAGAAAATTCTGCAGTGCGTGGTTGTATGGTGATAAAACCATATGGTTATGCTATTTGGGAAAAAATGCAACGTCAATTAGATGACATGTTTAAAGAAACAGGGCATGTGAATGCCTATTTTCCGCTTTTTATTCCTAAATCATTCTTGAGTAAAGAGGCAGACCATGTTGAAGGTTTTGCTAAAGAATGTGCGGTTGTAACTCATTATCGTTTAAAAAACGATCCAGAGGGAAAAGGCGTAGTTGTCGATCCCGAAGCAAAACTTGAAGAGGAGCTAATTGTTCGTCCTACTTCTGAAACTATTATATGGAATACTTATCGTAACTGGATACAATCTTATAGAGATCTTCCTATATTATGTAATCAATGGGCAAATGTTGTTAGGTGGGAGATGCGTACGCGCTTATTTCTTCGCACTGCCGAATTCTTATGGCAGGAAGGACATACAGCTCATGCAACAAAGGAGGAAGCAGAAGCAGAAGCTTTACAGATGTTGCATGTTTATGCACAATTTGCAGAAGACTATATGGCAATGCCTGTTATCAGAGGGGTCAAATCGGCATCGGAACGCTTTGCCGGAGCTGTAGAGACATATACTATCGAGGCTATGATGCAAGATGGAAAAGCTTTACAATCGGGAACATCACACTTTTTAGGGCAGAATTTTGCAAAAGCGTTTGATGTGAGATTCGCTGATAAAGAAGGTAAGATGGACTATGTATGGGCTACATCATGGGGAGTATCTACCCGCTTGATCGGAGCCTTGATAATGGCACATTCTGATGATAATGGATTAGTTTTGCCTCCTAAGCTGGCACCTTATCAGGTTGTAATAGTTCCAATCTATAAAGGGGAAGAGCAATTGGCTGCGATTAACGAAAAAGTTGCAGGTATAGTAAAAGCTCTTAAGGCATTAGGTATAAGTGTAAAATACGATAATGCTGATAATAAGAAGCCAGGTTGGAAATTCTCAGAATATGAGTTGAAAGGTGTGCCTGTACGTTTAGCTATGGGGGCTCGTGATATGGAAAATAATACAGTTGAAGTTGCCCGTCGCGATACCTTAACTAAAGAAACAGTTTCTTGTGACGGCCTAGATATACATATAAAGAATCTTTTGGATGAGATACAAGCAAATATATATCAAAAAGCATTAGACTATAGAGCTGCTCAGACTATTAGTGTAGACACTTATGATGAGTTTAAAGAAAAGATAGAAGGCGGAGTCTTTATTATGGCTCATTGGGATGGAACTTCGGAAACGGAAGAAAAAATAAAAGCAGAGACTAAAGCAACAATTCGTTGTATTCCATTAGAAGGTGACAAGACTCCTGGTAAATGTATGGTTACAGGTAAACCATCTCTACAACGTGTCGTATTTGCAAAAGCATATTAAGATATTATTATAAGTAAGAAGTCACAGATATCTATCTGTGGCTTTTTTATGGTATAAATGCTATATTCTAAAACAAAAAAGATGATCATTAAACATGATCATCTCTCGCTCTTCCTCTTGGACTTGAACCAAGGACCCTCTGATTAACAGTCAGATGCTCTAACCGACTGAGCTAAGGAAGAATGTAGACTAAGCAAATTTTATTATGCTTTCCATTTTACGTCTGCAAAGATAATAATCTTTTTCAATTTCACAAAAACTTATTTTGTTTTCTTTATTATATATATTGTATTGGAAAGGGAATGAATATAAGATACTTTTGTTTTTTAATGTTAAAATATTGATATATAATGGATAAGTGTATACAAAAATTAATGTTGTATTTTTTTGTTAATAGAAGTTGTTATCTTTGCTGACGAAGACAAGTATTAAACTCTTAAATTAACTATTAAAAAATTACTCATTTTATATTAAACAAAAACAAAATTAAAGCTACTACTACACTGTTATACACAATAATAAGAGAAAGAAATATATAAGGCTTCATGCAAGCTGCTCATTTTTATATAATTACCTTTTTATAAAAAGGATATTTAGCCTTGGATAAATTTGATATTCAGGGGCTATAGAAAAGACATTTTATTTGAACAAAACTCACAAACAAAACTAACTATGGGTCATTTACAGATTCAGGACTATCCTATTTCCAGGGACTATCTTGATGGAGAAAAGCCGATAATAGAGGTAATAGAACTTCCGAAAGGATATCAGTTTGATTTGGAAGTATTTAATAATGAATTGGTATTTGTTGTCGAAGGGCATTTATTTTTATCATATGGGAAAATAGTTAACAGGAATGTAACTAAAGGACAATTACTGTTATTTACATCTAGTTGTAAGATACGTTGTCGTATTGTCGAAGACTCATCTTTTACAATATTTCGCTTGCAATATAATTCTAATTTTAATGAATGTTTCTCTTATAAACAATTGTTAAAATTAATGATAGGAGAATCGTTTTCTGAACTCGATAACGAGCAATTGTCTCCAGTGTATTATTTAACTATGAATAATTGTATGTGGACATATGTAGATAACCTAAATGCACGCATTAATGATGGAATTAAGTCTTCGCTTTTTTTCGAATTAAAACTGCAGGAATTATTCTTTCTTTTTTTAGCTTATTACCCAAAAGAAGAATTATGTCGCTTTTTTAAGCCAATGATGTATTTTGATCAGGAATTCTCGAATATTATTATTAATAATTATAGGAATGTTAAGAATGTTAAGGAGTTGGCTGATCTTACAAATTATAGTATTTCGGGCTTTGAGAAAAAGTTTAAACGGGTTTTTAATGTCCCGGCCGGAATATGGATGAGACAACAAAGAGCGTTAAATATTTACCATGAAATAAAGTTAGGAGAAATATCTTTCAAAAATATATGCTTTGAAAATGGGTTCTCTTCCCTTTCCCATTTTAATAATTACTGTAAACTACATTTTGGTCAAACTCCGGGAGAAATAAGAAATCCTCAAAAAAATATCAAATAGAAAATAGGAGGAATCTGTAAAGTTTATGGAGGTTTTTTATAATAATTAACCTAAAACTATAGACTACTTTTGTCTTATCTTTATTAATACAATATAAAAACTATTAATGAAGACTAATATAGAGCTTGCTTGTAAAGGCAAAACTTTATAAAAGAAGACATAAAAATAGAGAAGGCAAACATCAAACTAATGTGGCAATTCTACAAAACAAAATTCAGGCAAATTTATCTATATATAGATAAATTAGTTTAGTATTTCTGATAGTTCAGACATAACAACCAAAAGGTTTATACAAAACAGAACTACGCGAATAATGACTAACATGGGAATAGCTTGTTAGTCTAAGTGTTAATGATTATTGGATGGAATTGAAAGGATGCATGCAACCTTGGGGAAGAAGACAATTTACAAACATATACTATACATAATAAGACTATGAAATATTCAACGTTTAAGTCGTTAAAAGTATTTTTACATCTATTCTTTTTATTTCTCGTAATAAATATACAAGCTCAAGTTACTATTGGGTTGAATGAGGCACCTGTAGAAGGGGCCTTGTTGCAATTGAAAGAAATAGAGAATATAAATGATGGTAGTGCTAATTCGACTAGAGGAATGATGCTTCCAAGGGTAAATTTGGTGGGAGTATGGGATGCAAAAATTGGAGCAACTACAGACTTTACACAAGAAAGTGATTATCATACAGGGCTTTTTGTCTATAATTTATTTGATAATACAGCAATAGAAACCGACGAGGATAAGTTGCTATGTGTGGGCCCATATGTATGGGATGGATTGAAATGGGTACGCTTATGGGAAGCCTGCAGATTTACATATGGAGGAAAAGTCGATTGCGAAAATAATATTTCTGAAATAACTATAGGTACTTGTCTTCCTCTTAATAGATTAGGTTCATTCCGTTTATCTGCTTATGATAATACTGTTATCAGAATTAATAATGGAGATATTTTAGGACAAAAAGACGGATATGTTATCACCGCTCAAAAGACAAATTTGGGTGGGGGTGATGTTGATTATTATGAAGTAACTCAGGATAATTCGCCGGTAGATATTAATGTTGTGATAACAGGACCGATTAGTACTACTGCTAAAACGGTAACAATACCAATTGATTTGTCTTCGAAAATTATAGCAGGAAATGCACGAATAGAAGGTTGTCCATACAGTGTTGTTAATGTAACGGAGAACAGTATGATAACTACTCCATCTGCAATAATATTTACTAGTGGACTAGATGGTCTGAGTTTAGGTTATCAGGCAGTAGTAGACGCTGGTGGTAATTTTGGTGGTTATCCGATCGGAAATATTGATGCATTTATTACAAGTCAATTTTTAGTGCGCCCATGGGGCATAAAAGATATACCATTTGAATCGAAACTTCCAGCTCCATCAAGGTCCGGAATGGTGAAAGATGATAATAGATTTTGGCCGTTTACAGTCAATTGGTCTCCATCTTCAGCTACGGTGAAAGTTATGAATACTACGGATGTGAACACTCAGCCTAAATTTGATTTGATAAAAGATGGACAAGATTTACCATCAAATGGATCCCCGAATTCTTGTGGATATATTACATATAGTTCTGCAGAAGCTCAGGTTGGAACCAATCCTGTATGGCACGATTTCATAAAGATGTATCCAATGGACGAAGCTCCTCTGTTTACAAAAGGCGGTGGAAGCAAAGAATTCTTAATAGATGAACCTCACACATTAAGTAAGAAGATTCATTTAGTACATTCGGAGGGTATAACTGCAAACTTTGATATAAGGCAGATTCATTATGGAACCCAAATATTGGATATGAATGGTATTCCGTATTCCCAATCCTCAGATGATGGACATATCAAGGTTTATAACTTTAATCCTACACAACACAATAATGAATTTAAGTTTAAGATAAACTCTAATGCTAAATGGAAATGTACTCAGTTGTATGCAAAAGCATATAGTAAGAGTGGATCTATTGATGAAACATATCTTGTTTCTGCTACTAATCTGGCAACAACTGGTGCTATGGCATTTGGACCGGAAGAGGATGCTTACGGAAATCCACGTGAAAGGACGGTAACTCTTAAGTTTAACCAAAGTACTGTTATTCCGGATGAAGGATATGTTCAGATTACAATATATCTGATGGATTCTAAACTAATAACTACTAGTACAGCTGGTCGTGTGGTACTTACTATTCAACTATATAATAAAGCCAATCCTTAAATAAAAACAATATAATTATTTCAAACTATTCACATTTACAAATTATGAAGACGAAAATTTTTTCCGCATTCTTTTTCAGTTTAACTGTAAGCCTCTTCATCTGTTTTACAGGATGTAGCCAGGATACTTACAGTCCGGGAGAGGGAGTAAACTCCATACCCGAAAATATATCATCAAAATATGTAGCTCCTAGTGGAGATATAGTGTTTGTTGATGATGAAGCTTTCGTAGCTTCAACAACAAAAGTATTAACTGATATCTATGGTGATGACATGTCAAAATGTTCGGTTACTGATATTAGCTTTTCTCCATCTTCAGTAGGCTATGTAGCGTCAATTGAATATCTTGATCCAATGGGAGAGGAATCAAACTATGTAATGACTAATATTCCATTTACGTTCGAGGGTGGAAAATTAGAATTGGAAGAAAAGCCTTTGAAATATAGAAATCGGTTGAAAAGCACGAATGGACCTGTTAAAATTAAATCACTAGCGATTATTCCGGTTGATGGGAATTATCTAGATATCAAAGCGGGTAATGATATATTTACATATTCTTGCAAAGGGAATGCTGTTGTAAAATATGATATAAGATAACCTTTCACAGTAATAAATCTTTACATCAAATGGAGCAATTTGGCTATTTTAAACTTAATTGCTGCAATAAATAATTAATAATAAAATATTTACATATGAAAAATATATTTACCCTACTACTATTTAGCTTACTTACTTTTGTAGGGGTAGAATCTGTTCAAGCAGGAATAATTGTATTTAATCAGGATTTTGAATATATAGAGCAGACTCCGGGAGGAGCAGCAAAAAAAATCGGTACTATGTATGCTGGCGGCACATATACATTCTATTTGTCAGCTAGCGATACATGGCAGTTAGAGTCAATTCCTTCAGGTATATCTATTAGTGTTAATAATGGAGACTATCAGGCTGATTATGCTTATGGACCTAAAGGTTTTTGTTCGATAGACCTAAAAGCTAGTCCAACAGCAACAGGAGGATATGGTATAGTGCTTACAGTAATAGAAGAAGGCGTGCCTTACGATTACGAAATAGAAGTTCGTCCAAAACCTGATATGGATGGTAAATTCTCTTGTCCTACAACAGATGTGATAGCTACACCTGGATTTTCTAATAAATATACTGATGTTGTAAGTCTCGCTATAACAGGAAATCCTATTGCTCTGACTCCGGGTAAAGTGCTGGGATTAGCTGCTGATGGTAAAATCAGAGTTGAATATTCGGGAAATCCTATGGCATTTACAACAGGTGTGCATAAAATACCGGTAACAGTATTTGTTGGTTCTGATGTGGCTCCTGGTACATACGAAGTTCAGCTTGATCAAATATTGAATATTGAATCTGGTTGTGCATGGATTATTAAGGTTAGTGAGCCTGTCTGTGTATTTACTTTGAACTGTTGTAATCCTTTAATTACTCCAAGTAATTTTTCTCAAAATGTAGAAGCTTTATCTGATGTATCTATTGACTATACATTATCTGGTTGTACATCTTATGTATTTGATGCAATAACTAATATTCATAGCGAAGGGGTCAATGGACTTGTACTAAACCTTAACTCTCAAAATATAATAACTCCTACAGGTAAAATAACAGGACGTATTACAGGTAAGCCAACAAGTTCGGGTACAGCTACATTTAATATCCCTAATTTCTGTTCATTCAGTGTACAAGTGAAGCCGGGAGAGAATATTTTTGATTTGATTTGTAGTGATGAATTATTGACTGTATGTCGTAAGACTGTTTGCTGTTCAGTCGTTAGTGTTACTGAACTTACAGGAATAAATTATACATTAACATCAGGAACAAAATATATTCCTCGATGGACTAGCAATGTTATGAATGGTCTGTATGCGGAAGTTCCGGCACAAACAATAAAATCCCCTTCTGGCAGAATACAGGTATATATAAAGGGTAAACCAACAAAAGCAGGTTTGGTAAAAATTCCTGTTGTAATTGATGGTAAAACATGTTATATATCAGTGAATGTAGTAACATCAGGAGAAATTGTACTTAACTGTGATAAAACTCCTTCATTAACAGCCTATTGTAGAAAAGTATTGTTATGCAAATATGTTTGTATGAATTATTCGCTATCATGTGGAAATCAGACTATTGCATGCTGGACTAGTCCAAAGGTAGATGGAGTATATGCTTATGTGCCTAAACAAACAGCAAGAGAAACATCTTCAGGTACAATTAAAGTATACATTAAAGGTTGTCCTACAAAAACAGGTACAATTAAGGTGCCAGTGAATATTAATGGTAAAACATGCTATGTTAATGTCATTGTTAAATAATGTATTGATATAGGTTTAGAGTAATATTGGAAAATTGGAAAGAGCAGAGCTAAATTTTATTTAGCTCTGCTCTTTTATATGGGATACTTTATGCTTAAATTAATATTTCAATGAATTTTCGTTGTTGTTGTCATCTATAGATGAATATCTATTGAATAGGAACAAAAAGCAATCATAAGGCTATGATTGCTTTTCTTTACTCTTATAAATATTAAAAAATAAGATAAATGTCAATATTTTATGTTATAAAACATGTATGTGTATTTTTTCTTAATTTTTCTTTGAGGTTTATAAAATTAGTTATATAATTGTATTGATATGATTTGTCAGACAAATAAGACTAATTAAATCTAATATGAAATTACAACTAAATCAGAATACTCTGGTAGATCAGGTAGAAGACAAATTGCTCACATATTTTAAAGAAAAAGATTTAAAATGTGGCGATTCAATACCTAATGAAAATAACCTGGCATTAGCATTGGGTGTTGCCCGTAGTGTACTTCGAGAGGCTCTAAGCCGTCTTAAAATGATGGGACTGATACATACCCGTCCACGGAGAGGGATGATATTGACCGAGCCTTCTATACTAGGTGGTATGAAGCGTGTGGTAGACCCTCGTATATTAGGAGAAGATGCGTTATTCGATATATTAGGTTTCAGAATTGCGCTAGAGATAGGAATATCAAGTGATGTATTTCGTCATATCACTTCTGCTGATATTGCTGAATTGGATCAGATCGTTCAAATGGGTATTGTTTTGGGAAATAATGAATATGCTCCGATCAGCGAATTCACCTTTCATACCAAATTGTACGAAATAACAGGGAATCAGACTATCCTGCAATTCCAGGAAATTATACATCCTGTCCTGACATTTGTGAAAGCTAAGTTTAAAGACTATTTAGAGCCTATAAATATAGAAATGAGTAAAAATAATACACTGGTTACACATGCCGATCTATTTGAATATATAAAAAATAGGGACGAATTGGGATATAGGAAAGCTATTGAAGGGCATTTCGAAGTTTATAAAATATTCATGTCTAAGATGAAGAACAAAAAAGAAGATCTTTCGTTGGTAGATATTTAGCCTTACATGAAAAAAAATGTTCGATTATTAACCTTAATGATACTATTATCTATGTCTTGCACTAATTCAAAATATAAAACTCCGGATCATCTGACTATAAGTTGGGATAATAGTCTAATGCTACCTCCATGTAAAGGAATGGAAAATAATGTCGGATTAGCTGGAGTTTTTTCCGGTTTTGTAAACAATAAGCTTATTATAACTGGAGGAGCAAATTTTCCGGTAGGCTATCCTTGGACAGGAGGTAAAAAGACATGGTGGAATACGCTTTATAGTTTCGATACATTGAGTGGGGTGTGGAATGTTTATAACGATTTTTTAGATAAACCCTTAGCTTATGGTGCATCGGTACAAATGGAGGATGGAGTATTATGTATTGGAGGATGTGATGCCGAGAGCTGTTTTTCGGATGTATTTTTGATAAAAGAAGTGGATGGTTCTCTTATGATAGTTAAGGATAAATATCCTGTGTTGCCTATTCCGTTAGCAAATATGTCCGTAGCCTTACTTGATAATAAAATATACATCGCAGGAGGACAAGAATCTGCAATAAAGGAGAAAGCTACCAAGCATTTTCTTGTGTTAGACTTGAATGATATAACAAGAGGATGGATTATATTACCAGAATGGCCGGGAGAAGCACGAGGATATGCTGTAGCTATAGCTCAGGCAGGAAAGATTTTTTTGTTTAGTGGACGTAACTATGGTCCTGACGAAGAAATGGTTATGTTGACTGATGGCTATTCTTTTGATTATAAGAATAATAAATGGGAAAAACTGAATGGTGAATTTCCTGTAATGGCAGGAACAGCGATTGCTGAGGGAGACGATAATATAATTTTTGTAGGAGGAGTTGATAAAATTTTGCCTACGGCACCCGATCACTGTGGATTTAGTAATAATCTTAGTATATATAATGTAAAAACAAACAATTTAGAGCCATTGACGATATGCCCTTATTCTATACCCGTGACAACTAAATTGGTAGCGACTAAAAATGGATTCTATATCAGTAGTGGGGAAATAAAACCGGGTATACGTACTCCTCATATACTGAAAGGAATTATAAAACGATCCCCATAACACTCTTTAAATAATAATCTAATTAAATGCACAACTATGAAAAATTATGAAAGACTGAATGGTATGATTGCCGCTACATTTACTCCTTTTGGAGAAAATGGAGAAGTAAACCTGCATGTTATTGACAGATATGCGGATTGGATAGCATCTTCTCCAATCAAAGGAGTATTTGTATGTGGTACTACCGGAGAATTTTCATCACTTACTCAGGCTGAGAGAAAGATGATCCTCGAAAAATGGATTACTGCTTCAGACAAAAGGTTTATGGTGATTGCCCATGTTGGGTCTAATTGCCAGAAAGATGCAATAGAACTATCTGAGCATGCTGCACAAATAGGTGCGGATGCTATTGCTTCTTTGGCTCCTAACTTCTTTAAACCTGGAAATGTCACCGCATTAGTTGATTATTTCGAGCCGATAGCAAAAGCTGCTCCCGAACTGCCTTTTTATTACTACAATATGCCTTCTATGACAGGGGTAAGCCTTCCTGTTGAGGATTTTTTGGTTAAGGGTAAGATGAAAATGCCAAATCTGGCAGGAACAAAATTTACCCATAACAACCTAATGGAAATGGGTGTCTGCCTCGACCTCAATAATCATGAATTCGAAGTATTACACGGATATGATGAAATTTTGATTTCAGGTGTAGCGATGGGTGCTATTGCTGGTGTTGGTAGTACATATAATTATATCCCCCAGATATATGATGGCATATTTCAGGCAATGAGTAAGAATGATTTGCAAACTGCCCGCTTATTACAAATGAAATCTATAAAAACGGTTGAAGTTATTATCAAATATGGAGGAGGTGTAAGAGGAGGAAAAGCCATAATGAACCTTATCGGTATCGAATGCGGTAATTGCCGACTACCAATTTTACCGCTTTCCGAAAAAGAAGAAAATAGCCTGAAAGAAGATCTGAGGAAAATAAAGTTTCCGGAGTTCTAAGGAAAGAGGCAATAACAGACATTCACATATTTAGTAATAGTTTCAGTTTGTTCATTGCCCCAATCTAATTAAATGCACTGTAAAGATAACTAAAATTTTAACATTTCACTATCGTTCCGGCCTTAAATATTTAATGCCCTCATAATAGATAGAATCAGAGCCCAAATCTAATATATAGTATAGTCAGATATTATCCCTGATTGTTGAATAAACTAAATCAATGCAATGGTAATAAAAAGCAAAATAGCGCTTTATATCCTTTTGGTATTCACTTTTCTGTCTATATATTCATGTAATTCTTTTACTGAATGTATTGTATTGGAGGTAGAAAAACCAACTATACCGGTATTAGCAAAACGCGATGTTAATCCTGTTGTAAAGCTGAATCTGATAAATAAAGACAGTATGGAATATAATGTAAATCGTATTGTCATTGATCTCAGAGGTACAACCGATTTGAATAGTATATCCTCATTAAGCATTTATGGGGCAGACTCCAAAGGTATGTTAGATACTGCCACCCTTATTTGCAAATCTCAGCTCATCAATGAGAAAATGATATTTGATCAGAATATAACTACAAATAAGGATACATTTTCCTTGTGGGTGGCTGTGAGGCTGAAAGATACGATACAACTTGATAATAGAATAGATATCAACTGTCAGGCTATCTCTACTTCAAAAGGGAATATAAAGATTGATAATTCATATCTTCAAAACCCGTTGAGAGTAGGCGTGGCCCTGCGTCATCACAATCAGGATAGTGTGCATACATCGCGTATACCCGGCTTGGCAACAAGTAAAAAGGGTACATTGCTGGCTATTTTTGATGCTCGCTATGAATCCAGACGTGATTTGCAGGGACATATGGATATTGCTTTGCATCGTAGTACAGATAAGGGAAAGACATGGCAGCCGATGCAAATAGTTCTAAACATGGGTGAATGGGGAGGTCTGCCCCAAAAATACAATGGAGTAAGCGATGCTTGCATATTGGTAGATGAGTTCACAGGAGATATTTTTGTCGCGGGGTTATGGATGCATGGCGTATTAGATAAAAATACTGGACATTGGATTGAAGGCCTGAATGAAAATAGCACAGAGTGGATACATCAATGGCATAATAAGGGCTCACAAAGTGGATGGGGAGTGAAGCAGACTTCACAATTCCTGATTACTAAAAGTGAGGATGATGGGCTAACATGGAGTAAACCTGTTAATATAACTCGTGATACCAAACCAAAGGAATGGTGGCTCTTTGCTCCTGCACCCGGACATGGTATCACATTGGATGACGGGACGTTAGTATTCCCAACTCAGGGAAGAGATAAATATGGTAAATCTTTTTCAAATATTACATGGAGTAACGATCATGGAAAAACGTGGATTACCAGCAATCCAGCATATAATGATGTGACTGAGTGTATGGTAGTGCAATTATCAGATGGTTCTCTGATGTTAAACATGAGAGACAATAGAAACAGAGGAAATAAAGAAGAGAATGGACGCAGAATTTGTACTACTACCGATTTGGGAAAAACATGGAAAGAGCATCTTACCTCGCATTGTATACTTACTGAACCAACATGTATGGCTAGTTTACATAAGCATGTATATATTGAAAACGGTGAGGAAAAAAGTATCCTTTTATTTGTGAATCCTAATAATTATAAAATTCGGAATATGATTACATTGAAAATAAGCTTTGATGAAGGAATGACATGGCCAGAGGATAAGTGGATTCTTCTGGATGAATACAAAAGTGCCGGTTACTCATGTATAACATCTATAGACGAAAATACAATAGGAATATTGTACGAAAGTAGTCAGGCAAATATAGTGTTTCAGCAAATAAAATTAAATGAAATAATAAACTAATCGTATATGAATAGTACAACCAAAACGAGCAGCAGTATTTACCCTTGGATAGTCGTAGGATTACTTTGGGTGGTGGCATTGCTTAATTATATGGATAGGCAAATGCTTTCGACTATGCGTGCTCCGATGATGATTGATATAGCGGAATTGGAATCGGCTGCTAATTTTGGTCGGTTAATGGCTGTTTTTCTCTGGATATATGGTTTTATGAGCCCTATATCTGGAATTATAGCTGATCGTTTTAGTCGCAAGTGGCTTATGGTGGGTAGTTTGGCAGTATGGTCTACTGTAACATTATTGATGGGTTACGCCACTAGCTTCGATCAATTATATATCCTTAGAGGAATAATGGGTGTAAGTGAAGCTCTATATTTGCCCACGGCTTTATCTCTAATAGCTGATTATCATCAGAATAAAACGCGTTCACTTGCTGTAGGAATCCATATGACAGGACTTTACACAGGACAGGCTATAGGAGGATTCGGAGCTACATTGGCAGCTATGTATACATGGAATCAAACTTTTCATTGGTTCGGAATTATAGGTATAGCATACAGTGTTGTTTTGGCTATTTTTCTGAAAGATAAAGAACGTGTATTAAAACCTGATTCCATCGAAACGGTAAAGAAAGTTCCTGTAATAAAAGGTTTGGCGATGCTGCTTAGTAATATCTCCTTTTGGGTAATATTATTATACTTCTGTGTGCCAAGCTTACCGGGGTGGGCGACAAAGAACTGGTTGCCAACATTATTTTCGGAGAGACTATCTATAGAGATGTCTATTGCCGGGCCTATGTCAACAATTACTATTGCGGTATCATCATTTCTGGGAGTCATTTTTGGTGGATTTTTATCGGATAGGTGGATACAGAAAAATCTACGTGGACGAGTCTACACAGGGGCTATCGGGCTTAGTTTCACAATCCCTGCCCTTTTGCTTATCGGGTTCGGAGACTCTTTACCTATAGTAGTGGTGGGGGCAGTACTATTTGGCATAGGATTCGGGATGTTCGATGCTAATAATATGCCTATACTGTGCCAGTTCGTGTCGTCGCGATACAGAGCCACTGCCTATGGGATAATGAATATGACCGGAGTGTTTGCCGGAGCTGCTATAACAAGTTTGCTGGGTAAATCAACCGATTCTGGAAACTTAGGACATGATTTTGCACTTATGGCAGGTGTTGTACTCTTGGTGCTTATTATACAAATAACCTGCCTTAGGCCCAAGACAAAGGATATGACAGATACATAAAATGTTACAAATCTAATTAAATGCAAATACTTATGAAAAAAGCACTTTTGAATTTATGCCTTTTGGCATTATTAATGATTTTCCCTATACAGTATGGCGGTGCCCAGACAGGGAAAGATGCACAAATACAAGTGAGCGGAGTGGTCTCAGACCAAAATATGGATGCTCTTATTGGTGTAAAAGTTTTACTTAAAGGAACCAATAAAGCTGTGGTTACAGATGTTAATGGAAAATATTCGATAAGTGTACCTCGGGAAAATTCCGTTTTGATTTTCTCTTACATCGGATTTTTGACTACAGAAAAGCCTGTAAAAGGGAATATTCTTGATGTGGAGTTGAAAGAAAAAGTGCAGGAGTTGGATGAAATTGTGGTGATTGGCTATGGAGAAATGAAAAAAAGAGACCTGACGGGAGCCATAGCTTCAGTATCGGCAAAATCGATAGAAGAACAATCTCCTGTAAATGTTTTCGATGCTTTACAAGGACAGGCTGCCGGAGTTGAGATTACGACAAGCTCAGGAGCTCCGGGCTCAGGGGCGAATATTAGGGTTAGGGGTACGGCTACATTTGAAGGTGGAGCATCTCCACTATATGTGGTAGATGGTGTAATATATGATAATATTAACGATTTGAATCCTAACGATGTGGCGTCAGTCGAGATATTAAAAGATGCTGCCTCTGCAGCTATTTATGGTTCACGTTCGGCAAACGGTGTGATATTAATAAGCACAAAGCAGGGTACTACTGAAACGAAATTGGATATAAACTATCTGCGTAGCTATAGTAAATTGAGCCATATTTTACCTAAAGCCAATGGTGCGGAACGTAAATATTATGATATAGTAAGACGTGAGGTCACAGGCGAAAGAGGGTCAAAGGTTTCAGGTTATCCTCCTATTATAGATACATTGGCTTATTTCTCTAATCAGGACTTAGATTTACATGACTTATTGTTTAATACTGCCGTAAGGGACGAGATAAATCTTAGAGCCAGTGGAGGAACTAATGTGTTTAAATATAATATCAGTGCCGGATTTCTCATGGATAACGGAATTGTGGTAAATAGTGACTACAAACGCCTCACATCCCGCATAAATACAGATTATAATCCATCGAGTAAACTAACTATAGGTAGCAAGATATATCTGAGTTATGCGAGTAAAAACGGTATAGATGAATCGAATGTATTGGGGCAAATGCTGGAACGCCCTCCTCATTTTGCTATATTTAATCCTGACGGATCTTATGTTCCATATATCGTAGGCAGACGAAATCCGTATGCATTAGCAAAGACAGACGTACGTAAACAGCAAGATTACCGATTGTCGATGCAAGAGTATCTAAACTTCACATTCAATAAAAATATGAAGTTCAGAACATCTATTCAGGCTAATTTCCTTTCACGAAGAGAAGAAAGTTATCGTCCTGCACCTCAGTTGTCTACAAATGAATTTACTACAGGACGTGATTATACAACATTGAGATATGACTGGACTAATGAAAACTATTTTACTTACAATCAGACATTCAAAGAAGTACATAATGTTGATGCTATGCTCGGTTGTAGTTTTCAGTCATGGCGTGAAGATAGGTCAAGATTAGTAGGTCTTGATTATACTACCGACGAAATATATACATTGAATGTTGCATCGGGTTTTGATACAAAAAATACATATTCGAGAATATTTGAACATAGAATGGCTTCTTTCTTTGGAAGAGTCGGATATAACTATAAATCTAAGTATTTATTTAATGCTAATCTTCGTTATGATGGTTCTTCCCGTTTCGGAAAAGATAAAAGATGGGGGGCTTTCCCTTCTGCATCCGTAGCTTGGCGCTTCTCTGACGAATCGTTAGCAAAATGGATGAAACCATTTCTTTCCGATGCTAAATTCAGGGTAAGTTATGGTGTTACAGGTAACGAAGAAATAGGTAATTATGAATCTATGCTTCTATATAGTCCTAATTATATTTATGAAAATAATGGTGAAAATGTAGCAGGTATAGGTCCAAGCAGCTTAGGATTCGAAGGATTAAGTTGGGAAGAAACCTCTCAATTAAATGTCGGATTGGATATGCAGCTGATGGATGGCAGAATAAGCATTGTAACCGACTATTATAAGAAAAATACAGACAAGTTGTTGAATCAGGTTCAGCTGCCTAAAGAGACAGGATTCAATACAATATACAGGAATGTCGGAGCTATGACAAATCAGGGATTTGAATTCGCTATACGTTGGGATGCAATAAAGAAAAAGAAATTGCAATGGACTGTTAGCTTCAACATTGCCACCAATAATTCTAAGATTACGGAAATTGCTGACGGCATACCATTTTATAAAGGTTCGCAGAGTGCTATTTATGTTCAGGAAGGTGCACGCGTCGGAGAATTTTACGGATATAAGTATTTAGGAATTTTCCCTTACGACCAGTCTAATGCATTTACTGATGATTGGCGGCAACTGACTCCAATATTCAATTCGGATGGAACATTCAGCCATCATGAACTAAATGGACAGCGTTACGATAAAACGCCGAAACAAAAATACTCGTCCGACGGACAGGTACTTTTAGGTGGAGATGTAGACTTTGTTGATACCAATAATGATGGAATAATTGATGTTCAGGACAAGACGAAGATTGGATGTGCTCAACCAGACTTTTTCGGAGGCTTATCAAGTACATTGACATATAACCGTTTTTCTTTGTTCTTTTCTATTTACTATTCTATTGGAGGAGACATCTTTAATCAGGCGGAATGGAACCGTAACAGATTTCAGGTTGATGGAGCTACTCCTTCGCCGGATGCGATACGTAATATGTGGACAAAACAAGGCGATATAGCTCGTTATCCTGCTCCTTATATCTATGCGCATAATTCTTTGGCTCCTTCAGATTTCTATTTGGAAGACGCATCATATATAAAACTGAAGAATATAAAACTAAGTTACAGCGTACCTTCGAAAATATTGAAAAAATATTTCCTCAAAGGGGCTACAACTTTCGTTTATGGAAAGAATGTACTGACGTTTACCGATTATAAAGGATATGATCCTGAATTTACAAATGGGGCCGATGCTTTGGAAATGGGTATAGATACTAATAAATATCCACGTCAAAGAGAATTCGGATTTGGAGTTAATTTAAGTTTCTAACATCTTAATATATAAATTATGAAAAACAGACTATATATAGGATTAACTGTATTGATATGCAGTTTTATGCTGACTGCCTGTGACTCTTTCCTGGACGTCGATCCGAAAAGCGATCTGACTCCGGATAGTTTCTGGAAGACTGAGAATGATGCTAATGTAGGAGTTATAGCTATTTATCACGACTTTTCAAAAGCTATGTCTTCGGGTTATTGGACTTGGGGAGAGACAAGAGGTGGCAATTTTGAATACTCGTTCAGCCAGGCCAATCTGGATTTGATAAATAATAATATACAAATAGATAACGGTGCCGCAAGTTGGACAAATCTATACGCTGCAATAGGAAAGGCTAATGCTGCCATTAAATATATTCCTGATATAACAATGACATTGACAACCAAACGGGACTTTTTAGCAGAAGCTTATGCAATGCGAGCGTGGGCATATTTCTACTGTATTCGCGTGTGGGGGGACGTTCCTTTGTACTTGGAACCAGTGGAAAGTATCGATCAGGGAATCTATCGTGAGCGTACGGATAAAGATTATATAATCGAGAATGTAATATTACCCGATCTTGAAAAAGCATATACATATATCAGCAGAACCAGAGATGGTACCGGATCGAAACGAACACGTATAAATGTGGCGACGATATGTGCGCTTCTTATGGATGTATATGCATGGGTTAATGATTATGAAATGGTAGTTAAAATAAAAGAGGAGAGAGTTAATTTGTTGAATAGCAGCCAATGGTTGGTACTTACGGCTGAAAATGGAGTTGATTTCGCTTCAAATTGGCGCACTATGTTTTTTGAAACCACTGGAGATAAGGCATATCCGGAAGTTTGGTTAAGAATGGGATATGATAGATTGGGAAATGGAAATAATTCCTCCCGTTCTACTTTAGCTGAAGGAACTTCAAGGTTGAGAATATCACCAAAACTAATGGCTACATACGATGAAATTGATGGACGTGCCGGAGTTCAGTGGGTTGGCGAAAAGGCTCAAACATCTGAAGGTGAAACTACTTTCTACTTTTTGAAGAAAAAATTCTGGACAGGTAACGGTCCGGCAACAGAAGATGCCGATGTAGATCTGGTTATGTATCGTTATGCCGATATAGTATTATTATATGCTGAGGCTCTCAATGCTTTGGGGCGAATGGAAGAAGCGGTTACAGAGCTGAACAAGACATATACACGTGCCGGTAATCCTGCTTTTTCTTCCGGAGATTTTCTTAGTTCCGAAGAATTGTTGGATGCCATACTTCTTGAGCGTCAGAGAGAATTTGTAGGTGAAGGTAAAAGATGGTTCGATCTGGTAAGGACAAATATGTGGGCAGAACACACTAATCTTACAGATCCTGATAAGGTTGTATTCCCTATACACAGAGATCATCTGAATCAGAATCCTAATTTGAAACAAAATTATCCTGCCTATCCTTATCCATAATTCAAAAGATAAGTAATCTCATAATATATATCGCTATGAATAAAATAATTAAATATATACTGGCAATGTCGTTTCTGGCAATATTGGCCGGATGTTATGACCTTCAGGAAAGTTATGACTATGAACCTGTAAACGCAAATCCATATCTAAATGTGAGTGCCTGGGAATTTATAGAAGCTCGTCAGGATACTTTCTCTCTGTTGAAACAGGCCATCGAACATGTCGATGCATCGTTCCCCGGATTTAAAGATTACTATAAACAATCGGACAAGAAATATACTTTCATGTTTCTTAACAATGCGGCATTTCGAGACAAGGATGGTGTATTTGTAAATACCGGACAAAAAGAAATAAGTGCTATAGATCCGGTGGTGCTGAAAGATATTCTTTCATATCATATAGTTGACGGTTACTATCATAGTCTCGATAGAGAGGGATCTCTAAATTTTGATCCTATAAATGTAATAACCTTATGGAAATCTCAGGATGCTGTAATGACTTTGCGATTGAATAACTCGGTAACTCAAGTGAACTACTCACGCCTGATAGTTAATAATAATACAGGAACAAGCCCTACCCGTACAGCTGTGACAAGTAATCTGATAGCAACAAATGGAGTAATCCATGTATTTAGCCAACAAATAATATACAAACCATGATACGATATAGCAAACTATTAATTATAAGTATCATTAGTATAATGATATTGAGTGTCGCCTTTTCTTGTAAGGATGATGAAGTGCTTAAAAGCCCGCCTACGGTTTTGTATCCAAGCGAGGAATTGGTTATAAATCTGAACAATGCCGGCATACCTTCTATTATTTGCGTCGTTAATTCCGAAGAGGGGTTGAAGACTGTGGAAATGTTTATTGTGAAGAAAAATGCAGAAGATAAGCTTACAGAAGAACAATTGGACAGGCCTGTTACATCTTTCTATAATCCTACTACTTACTCTGTTAATCAGACTACGTCTTTTACCGAAGATATGGTTGCGTTCAAGCTTGTGGCTACAGATAGGTCAGGACAGGTAACTATCTCTCAGTTGCCAATTAAAGTTATTCCTGTTATTGGTTTACCGAATGCATATTTTTCATCGGATAAAGAAGGTTCTAACAAAATGAATTCAATCGTGTATGTAGAAGATGATCCTATGCCTGATGTCTTTGTGAATGTATCGAGTGAGGAAGAACTTAACTATCTTGTGTTATTCCAAACCACAGAATATGGCACGACAAGAATAAATGATACTATTTTCTTTAGAAATAGCGAGAAATCGGCTGTTATAAACCTTAAAACATGGGAAAGCGGAGAATCGTATATTTTCGAAAAAGGAACTACAGCAATCAGGGCAAAAGTATCTGCAGGAGAATTGAATAAAAATCGTGAGACATTCCTTGTTGTTGATTATAAACATGCTGTATCTCTTACTTTGAACGAAAATTCAGAGTTTTATAACGGGATAAAAAATGGGCAGGTATATTCTTTCTCAGGAAATATTTCTTCGGCGAATGCACTCAACAGATTTACATACCGAATGGTAAAAAGGGATGGAAGTGTATCTAAAGACAATACCAATATATCGATAGGTGCGGATGGAAAATTCAAAGTCGATTTCACGGCAGAAAATAATCTGGGTTCCATTATCATCGAAGCCGAAAATAGTGCAGGTAAGGTTAATAGCCGTACATTAGAAATGCATGTTGGTTATAAATATTATTATCTGTTTGCTTCATTGGCTGCAGCAAAGAATACTGATTTCTCATCGGGAACAGGACCGATATTCTCAGCCGAATTGGGGAATATATTTACATTCTGTGCTGGGAAAGAGCAATATCAGTCGATGGATGTAGGTTTTGCGATATGGAATAATAACAAGAATATAAGACTAACATCTTTAGAAACAAAGAGTAAGTTCGACTCAGGAACCGGTACATGTAGCCCTGTGGGAACATATCCTGATGCATGGCCTGGCAGAAATACATATACAATAGGTAAGTCTGCTGTGAAATGGAACGATTTTGAAAAAGCTACAATAGATGATTTCAAGACCGAACCTATCATAATAGAGAGTACCGAAGGTGTAACAGTATTCACTAATATGACAACAGTACCGATACCAATGAATGTGGCGGTTTATGAAGCAATAATTAAGGGACAGCCGAAAAGAGTACTTATAACTGTGGATTCGGTAGTGAAACATGAACAGAAAACTCCGGGGAATTCTACCATAATGGCAAAAATAAAAGTAGAACTTTAAGTTGTGGAGCACACGGCTTTAGGATCAAATATAAAGCCGTGTGTATTATAAAAAATTAATAATAAAGACATAAATGAAGATACTTTTTATCAATCTTATATTATCAATTCTTTTTCTATTTAATATAGATAGTTCTTTATATGGAGCTGAAGCAAGTTCACCAAAGAAAAATATAAAGCAATACGATATTTCAGCGGATACCGCAAGGCAGGTTATCATAGCTCAAGGAACGGAAGATATATATCAAGGACATCCTACCACCGTATTATTACCTGATGGAAAAACCATTTATTGTGTATGGACATACAAGCATGCAGGACCATGTGGACCTCTCAAAAAGAGTATAGACGGAGGTCTGACTTGGAGTGAATTACTTGATGTGCCCGAAAACTGGACTACCGTTCGTAATTGTCCGACTATCTACCGCTTACCGGATCCGAAAGGTAATTATCGTCTTTTTGTTTTTGCCGGAGAAGGTCCCGGGAAAAAAATGTATCAGTCTTGCTCCGAAGATTTGGGGCAGACATGGTCCTCAATGAAAAGTAATGATTTAGGGTTGGGAGCGATGCCCTTTTGTACGATAGAACCGATCAATGGAGGCAAAGAACTTTTGGCAATGTCTAATATTAGGCGTCCCGGAGAAAAGAAAGAGAAACGTTCAAATGTGGTTGCTCGAAGTTACTCCAAAGACGGAGGCTTTACATGGAGTCCCTGGGATATTACACTTGATATACCCGGGCTGAAACCATGTGAACCGGAAATAGTACGTTCGCCCGATGGGAAACAACTTCTTTGCCTTATCAGAGAGAATGTAAAACGTGTATCCCTATATATGGTCAGCAATGATGAGGGCAGAACATGGTCGAAAGTTAAGCCTTTGCCATTTGCATTGCATGGCGATAGGCATAAAGCAAAATATACTCCTGATGGTAGGTTGGTAATTGCATTTCGGGATACAGGAAACGGAAGTATCACACGCACACATTTTGTTGCATGGGTAGGCAGATATGAAGACATTATCAATGGAAAACAAGGTGATTTCAGAATAAAATTATTACATAGTTATAGAGGGGGAGATTGTGGCTATCCGGGTTTGGAATTGCTGCCTGATGGTACGTTTGTAGCTACCACGTATATAAAATATCGTTCGGGCGTAGAGAAGAATTCAGTTGTGTCTACTCGTTTCAAACTCGAAGAATTTACTTCAGAAATTACTGAAAATAATGAATGGATTTCTCTGTTTGATGGTAAAACACTCAATGGATGGAGGGGGTATAACCGTAATGACATTCCTAAGAAATGGACTGTTGAAAATGGTGCGATTAAGATAAATAGCTCGCCTGACGGACGTGGAGGAAGCAAAGATGGAGGAGATATCATATTTGATAAAAAGTTCAAAAACTTTGAACTAGAGTTTGAATACAAAATATCGAAAGGTGCTAACAGTGGTGTTTTCTATTTGGCAACGGAGAGTAAAGGTAAACGCATATTCCAGTCTGCACCCGAATATCAGATTTTAGATAATGAAAACCATAAGGATGCCAGACTAGGTAAGGACGGTAATCGGAAATCTGCTTCTTTGTATGATATGATTCCTGCGAAACCTCAGAATGCCAAATCTTTTGGTAAGTGGAATAAAGGTCGCATCATTGTTAGAGGAGGTAATATTTCACATTATCAAAACGGAAAGAATGTATTAGGATATCAATTGTGGACTCCTAAATGGGATGAAATGGTTGCCGGAAGTAAATTCAATCAATGGCCTGAATTCCTGAATCCTGGAGGTATAGAACACTCAGGATATATCGGATTGCAAGATCATGGCAATGATGTGTGGTTTAAGAATATTAGAATCAGAGAATTATATTAAAATATACTCTAATGTGTAAATATAAAGTCTTTTCTATTTTGTCTGTATTACTTTTCTATTCGGTATCGCTGGTTTCGATGTCTGTCGATTCTATAGTTGTGGAATCAAAACAGACGTTTGAGAAAACAATAGTTTGGAATAGTTACGAAGAAAGAGTCGATGGTTATAGAATACCCGGAATAGTTGTTACGAAAAAAGGTAGTGTGTTGGCTTTTGCCGAGTCTCGTATAGGGTATAAAGATGATGCACCTAAGCATCTGGTAATGAAAAGAAGTACTGATGGTAGCCTCTCATGGTCGGAAAACTATTATATCGAAAAGAGTGATGGCAATTTTTGGAAAATACATAAAAATCTGATCGCTTCGCAGGATGTTCCCGAAAAGAAAGAAGTGTGGACGAATGTAGCTCCTTTAGTAGACTATATTACAGGAAGGATATTCTTCTTTTATTCGTTAAGCGAAGGTGCTGTCGGTGATAAGGATTTGCAGAGATATACTAAAGTGTTTTACCGCTATAGTGACGATGATGGTTTGACATGGTCTGACAGAGTGGAAGTCACCGATGTAATTAATGCCAATAAAGATGGGCAGCCCAATAAAGATGTGAATGGGGAATGGATAACTGATATCAATGGATTTCCTTGCGATTATTTGGGAAGAGCTTTTCATATGCCCGGTCCCGGACATGGTATTCAGCTTTCATCAGGAAGACTATTATTACAGGTTTGGAACAGGACGGCTTTAGGAACGATTGATGGTACGGCTATTAGTATTCTAGATAGAAAATATGGTTTATGTACAATTTATAGTGATGATCATGGTAAAACATGGAAATATGGGACTTCATTCGGACATGATGGACTGAATATGAATGAATCGCGTATGGTAGAACTTGATAATGGTAAGATCTATATCAATGCAAGATATGTAAATAACGATCCGAAAGAAAAGAATAGTTACCGGATGACTGCGACAAGTAAAGATGGTGGAATTAATTGGTCGGATATTCAGATAGATAAAAACTTCCCCTTATCTAATACTTGTGATGGTGGTCTGATCAGATTGACAAGTGATAAGGAAGGTCGAAGCCGTCTTATATATTGTAAGAATGAGTCTACAGAGGGACGCAAAAGGCTTACCATCAGATTGAGTTATGATGAGGGTAAAACATGGAATGTTAGCAGATTGGTGGATAAAGGTAATGTGTCGTACAGCGATATGGCTGTGCTTCCTGATAAATCTGTGCTTATCTTGTATGAAACGGGGAAATATAAGCCGATGTACTGTGTAAAAGTCAATCTAGCGTGGATAACAGATGGTAAAGATGATATAAAGTAACGAATGAAAAAGAACGGTATTCTTCTACTTCTGACAATGTGTCTATTCTGTAGTAATATTCTAGCCCAGTCTATAGAGTGGGTGCATTCTGATACTGTAACTATTCCAAATATTCCGGTATCTAAGGAAGTAGGAGGTGCCTTTGTTGGGTTGAGCAATGATGTTTTGATTGTTGCAGGTGGTTCATATTTCGATCGTCCATTGTGGGAGAATGGCAACAAACAGTATTCAGATTCAATATTTGTTTGTACAAAGAAAGAAGATAAATATACCTGGAGATATGTTGGCAAACTCCCATTTCGTATTGCTCATGGTGCTATGGTAAACACAGATGATGGTGTAATTTGTCTGGGCGGAGAAAACGAATATGGAAAAAGTGATAAAGTTTGGCGAATGTGTTGGAACTCGGAACTTAATAAGGTTACGATAGATTATTTAGCTTCTTTGCCTGTTTCTTGTTCATATCCATCAGCGGCAATATTAGATAATGCTATCTATCTGGCTGGAGGTAAAAATGAAGGCCCTTTGCAGAATTTTTGGAAATTAGAATTGTCTGATTTTTCAAAAGAATGGGTCGATATGCCTTCGGTGCCTTGGGGTAAAAGATTTGGGCCATTGTTGTTGAAACAGTCGAATGGGGATAATGATTGTCTCTTTTTGTTTGGAGGAAGAAATTCTACCGATTATTTGAAAGATGTATATTGTTATAATCCTAAGCAGGCCAAGGATTCTATATGGAAGAGATTGCCTGATATGCCTAGACCCGTATTAGGTGCTCCGGCAATTGCGATAGGAAAGATTGGATTGTTGATATTCAGCGGATCGGACGGACATGATATGAAGAAAATAAATAAGATAAAGAATGATTACCATTTTACTCCGGACATATTTGTATATAATACAACAAACGGGGCAAGCTATAGTATAGGAAATCTGCAATTAGCAATACTTAATACCCCTGCTGTTTTATGGGAGGGGCAGATAGTTATTGCCGGTGGTGAGATAAGGCCGAGCGTTAGGACTTCAACAGTTATTACTATTAACATTGATAAAGAATTTAATGAATAAACTAAAATTATAATACGATGAATAATAGACGAAAATTTTTAAAATATATGTCCGTTCTAGGGGCTGCCAGCTGTTTACCCTCAGTTATATCTTGCAGTACCGATTCAAAAGGTAGAAGCGACGAGAAAGGGAAAATAAATTATTACAAAAAGCTACCTTGTGGTGAAAAATATGATGTGGTAGTTTGCGGTGGAGGTCCATCGGGAACAATAGCGGCATTATCAGCTCGCCGGGAAGGCTTAAAAGTCTTATTGATTGAGAATATGGGGCAATTAGGAGGAATGGCTGTTAGCGGACATGTTTCACACTGGTTGGGCGGACGTAGTCAGGAAGGAGAATGGGTAGTCGGAGGATTGTTTAAGGCATTAGCCGAAGAGGCTGCGAGCAGAGGATTTGCTGTGATTCCTAAGTTAGATACCAAAAAGGAATATCATCCTTACGGATGGTATAATTGGTTTATTCATGGTATCCCGCTCGATCCGTTCAAAGTAGATATGTTTTTAGACGAAAAAATGGAGAAGGCTGGTATTGATGTCCTTCTTCAAACCCAGTTTGTAGATGCAATTGTAGATGCGAATATCATCACTCATGTTGTATTATATAATCAGAGTGGTTTGTTCACAGTGCCAGTAAAAGCTGTTATAGATGCAACAGGTAATGCAGATGTTGCCAATAGATGCGGATGTAAAACGATAAAGGGACGTCCTGAGGATGGTAAGCTTACACCCTCTTCCCTTATTTTCCATGCCTATAATGTAGATGCGGACGAACTCTATAAAGCTGTAGTAAAGAATCGTGATCCAAAATTCAGAAGCCTGATAGAAAAGTTAAGATCGACAGGGGAATGGAATTTTCCTTATGATATATTCATTTGCACACAACTGATTGAGAAAGGAGAATTCTATGTGAATACCAGCCGTTTGATAGGTATTGATGGAACAGATGGCAAATCTGTCTCGGAAGGAATGAAGCAAGGGCGAAAAGAGGCTCATGAGTTATTGGATATTCTTCAAAAACATTTTCCTGGCTTTAAGAATGCAAAAATCAAGTCGATAGCATCGCAATTGGGCGTCAGAGAGACTCGGCGGATAGTAGGAGATTATGTAATGACAGTGGAAGACTTAAAAAAAGATCGTGATTTTGATGATTGTATCGGGTTCAGCATGTATGGTTGGGATTTACCTGATCCTAATAAACCGAGTGTGCAACCATTTGCGGAAGATGAGGTTACCGGATTTAAATCGAAAGTGGAAAAAGGGCTTACAACTCCATTACCTTTTAGGATTATGCTCCCTCGGCCGATAGACAATCTAATTTGTCCGGGAAGAGCGGTAAGTGTAGAAGGACAGGTTCTTGGTCCTGTGAGAGTAATGGCTCCTTGTATGGCTATGGGTGAAGCTGCCGGTTTAGCTACTGCACAGGTAATAAGTAAGGACATTCCGTTTACTCATGTGAATATCTCGGAACTTAAAGATAAATTACGTTCGTATGGTGCCATAATAGATAGAGCATCATTACCAAAGGTATATCCAAGAGTAGATCAGGTATAAGATATGTAAAAAATAGAAGATAGTAGAATATGAAAGAACAGTTGGAATATCAACCGTTTTCGTGGAATTTTTCAGAAATACTGGGGATCTGATTATAGTAAGTTATATTGGGGTGAACTACCACGGATACCTCGCTAAAGATGACCAAGGGGGTGCTTTTTTGGGGCTTATGGTGATATGATCAGGTGAATATGACAATAGCTATTGTAAGGTAGCTTTTACATGTACATTAAAAGAGAAAAGAGTCACAATTTATTGCGACTCTCTGATTCTCTTTTGCTCTTCCTCTTGGACTTGAACCAAGGACCCTCTGATTAACAGTCAGATGCTCTAACCGACTGAGCTAAGGAAGAATGTTATTCTCTTCAAAAGTGATGCAAAAATAGTCCTTATTTATGAATTATGCAATATCTTTGTGTAAAAATTTTTAATAAATATGACAAAAGTATTAGGTATGGGCAATGCCCTTGTTGACGTGCTGGCTATTATCGAAGATGATAAAATTTTAGAGCATCTTAATCTTCCTAAAGGCAGCATGCAACTTATAGATAAAGCTAAATTCGAAATATTGAGTAATGAGATAAATAAATTAGAAAAAAGTATTGTATCCGGAGGTTCTGCCTCAAATACGATAATCGGATTAGCTCAATTAGGAATTAATACCGGTTTCTTAGGACGTATTGGCGATGATTCTTATGGACAGCATTATAAGGGCGATTTAAATAAGCATAATGTGAAGTCTCATCTAACAGAAGTAAAAGAAGTTTCAGGCGTTGCTTCTACATTCATATCAAAAGATGGAGAACGTACTTTTGGAACATATCTTGGAGCAGCAGCGCTATTAAATGCTGATGAGCTTAAAGAAGAAGACTTTATAGGATACGACTACTTCTATATCGAAGGTTATCTCGTCCAAAGCCATGCACTTATTGAAAAAGCAATAGTCTTAGCCAAAGAAGTAGGGGCTCAGATAATATTGGATATGGCAAGCTATAATGTAGTAGAGGATAACCTGGACTTCCTTCTAAGGATTATTCCCCAATACGTAGATATTGTTTTTGCCAATGAAGAAGAAGCGAAGGTCTTATTAAATACTACTCCCGAAGAGGCTGTTACAGTGCTTGCAAAGCAAGTCAAGATAGCTATTGTGAAGGTAGGTGCAAAAGGATCATGGATACAGAGAGGCGATGAAAAGGTCTTCGTCCCTGCTTTAACTGTGAACTGTCTCGATACAACAGGCGCCGGAGACTTATATGCATCAGGTTTTATTTACGGACTTATAAACGGCTGCTCTCTTTCTGTTTCAGGACAGATTGGTACCTTATTAGCTGCTCATGTGATTGAAGATATTGGTGCTCAGATAAAGGAACACAAGTGGACTGATATTATGAATGAGGTAGATAAATTAAAGAGTAAATAATGGCATCAAAATTTCAGGATAAGATAGCCTTCGTTACAGGCGGAGCCAATGGCATTGGCAGGGCGATTGTAGCAGCATTTTGTCAGGAGAAAGCTGATGTCTTCTTTTGTGATACAAACGATAGTGCAGGTCTAAGTCTTAGTGAAAAACTAACTCAACAAGGATATAGATGTACATTCCTTAAAACAGATGTATCAGATATAGAAGCACTGTCAACTAGCATAAATGCTGTCTTTCGACAGAAAGGGGATATCGATATCATCATTAACAATGCAGGTATCGGTGGCTTTGGTTCCATATTGGATACTTCGGTCGAAGATTTCGACAATATACAGAAGATCAACCTTCGTCCCGTTTTTATAACTGCAAAGCTTTTAGCAACTCACCGTTCAAAGAATCAGGTTTCAAATACCTACGGCAGAATTGTCAACATGGCATCTACCCGTTACTTAATGAGCGAACCCAATTCAGAAGCTTATGCTGCATCTAAAGGTGGTATTGTATCCTTTACTCATGCGTTGGCTGCTTCACTTAGCCAATATAATATAACAGTCAACTGTATTAGTCCGGGATGGATCGAAACTGGTGATTATACTCAACTACGCTCAATCGATCATCAACAGCATTTCTCAAATAGGGTAGGGAAGCCGGGAGATATTGCCCGAGCTTGTTTGTTTCTTTGCGATCCTGATAATGACTTTATAAATGGACAGAATATAGTCATCGACGGAGGTATGACAAAGAAGATGATATATGAAGAGTAATTTTCTTAAGAATTGAAATAGCGACCTGATTCACCAGAATCAGGTCTTTTTCTACCTATTTATATCTAAGCCACTTAAGCATCTCTCCAAATGTAACTTTCTTACCATACATCAATATACCTACTCTATATATCTTCGCTGCCAGTTTTATCATCAATATAGCAGTTGTAAATAGTAAGACTACTGATAATGCTAACTCCCAAATAGGAATCTCGAACGGCGCGCGTACCATCATTACCACTGGCGATGTAAATGGTATAAGCGAACACCAGAATGCCATAGCACCTTCTGGGTTTCTGGCAGCGGCAAATCCGGTATAGAAAGATAATAACAAGATTATTGTAATAGGCATTATCAATTGTTGTGCCTCTTGCGAATCATTAGCACCTGAACCAAACATTGCATACAAAGCAGCAAACAACAAGTATCCACCTATAAAGTATAGAATAAGGCATACAAACACCTGTATCCAGTTAATATTCAATATGTTTGTCAGATTAGAAGCTATTTCAGGATTATTAGCTAACATACTCGTCATTTCGGGGGAAGCCATAGAATTCATTGCCGATACATCTACTGCGCCACTAACGCCAACAATTGTACTAAGTATCATAATGGCCCCACCTCCTATAATAAGCCATACAAATAACTGTGTAAGCCCGACCAATCCTACTCCAATGATTTTCCCCATCATCAGATCAAATGGCTTCACAGACGATATAATAACCTCTATTATACGGTTGCTTTTTTCTTCAACCACACTCTGCATCACCAACGAACCATACATCATAACAAAGAAAAACATACAGAAAGTCAACGCCATCCCCACAAAGGAAGCAGCTTCACCCAGTGTTTTTGTTTCTTGTCCCGTTCCATCCCAGCGAATAGTAGATACACGGATTCTGTCTTTCGATTTCAGTATCTGTTGCAAATCAGCAACTACCTGTGGTTCTATATTACTTTCCTGTGTAAACTCCTCCACTTTCTTACTTCTTACAGCCTCTGTCAGTACATCATTGATATAAGCTGTTAACTCTCTTGGCGGTTGCTGTTTTTCTGAAAAGAAAGTGACAGCATCTGGACTTTTACTCAGGTCGCCGTTTATTTCCAGCAAAGCTGTTGCCTTCCCATTCTGACGGTTGCCACCTTCTGCAAGTGGTATAAATTCATAACTCTTCGACGATTCAAACAGTCCACCATATAATCCGGTATTGTCCAGCACATATACTTTGTTTATATCATCATTATCGCTAAGCATCATCAAGATTGTAGGCAAAGCCATAACAGCGATAAAAAGGAATGGAGTCAATATAGTAGTCAGGATAAAAGCTTTTCCTTTTACCCTCGATAAATATTCTCTTTGTACAATTAATCCGAGTGATTTCATAATTCTTATTTATATAGATTATAATAAATATTTACACAATTAAAATCGGCGTTCGTCAAATAAAATTCCAAAGTTACTGATCTCTAAAATCTTTAAATCTTGAACTTTTTAAATCTTGAAATACATATTATTTTGGTTGTTCCGATTTAGAAACGATTTGTATAAATATATCATTCATTGTAGGAAGCTCTTCTTCAAAAGACAAAACCTCATATTGGCGTGTAACCTCTTGCAACAGTTCCGAATTACTACTATTATCATTCCGTTGAATACGTACTTCTACCCAATTCTTTTCTACCTTCTTAGATAAAACAGTAAAATGAGCCGACTCCATTTCAAAGTTATCACCTGCTATTTGCAGATTAAAAATATGTTTCCTGTATTGCGCACGTATCTCTTTTACATTACCTTCTAGCACAACCTTCGATTTGTTGATTAGCGAAATCTCATCACACAGCTCCTCTACCGATTCCATATTATGTGTAGATAGGATAATGGTTTTCCCTTTCTCTTTCAGCTCTAACAACTCATTCTTGAGCAATTCGGCATTTACAGGATCGAAACCACTAAATGGCTCATCCAAAATATACAAATCGGGTTCATGAATTACAGTCGCTATAAACTGAATCTTCTGTTGCATACCTTTCGATAATTCCTCCACCTTCTTGTCTTCCCACGACTCTATATCGAATTTCTTTAGCCAGAACTTTGTTTTAGCTTTAGCCTGTTCAGTCGATAAACCTCTAAGGCGTGCAAGAAACAAAATATGCTCACCAACCTTCATTTTCTTATATAATCCTCTTTCTTCCGGCAGATAACCAATGTTAAATACATCATCCGCTTCCGATTCTTTTCCGTTAAGCAGTACTTTCCCACTATCAGGAGCCGTTATCCGGTTTATAATACGGATAAGCGAAGATTTCCCCGCCCCATTCGGGCCCAGTAAACCATATATACAGCCTTTCGGCACCCTTACACTAACGCCATTCAGTGCTGTATAATTGCCATATTGCTTTACAATATCTTGTGTTTCGAGATAAAACATATTGATATATTTGTTTTTATATTATTCTAAATATTTACACAATTGAAAATCCAAGTTAACCAAATAAAATTTCGAAGTTGCTGATATCCAAAATATTGAATTAAAAATCGGCGTTAGCCAAATCTTGAAACATGAAATTTTGAAATGTAAACTATCTAATTAGTCGCTCCCTTTATATAAAAATCACATAATGAGATAAAATTAAGACTGCAAAGCTAATTATATTTTTAAGAACATTCTTCTAATTTATTAATTATCAGACTTAGCCTTTCAAAAAGTGACAAAAGTGACAACTTTTAGAATTTCACACCTCTATGTCTCTATAAGAAAATAAAATTCTTCATTTTTCACTCTTCATTTTTCATTCCTCTTCATCTACTTCCTCCACCCGATAAAGATAACCTGGAGGCAGACAATAATCCCTTACCAATATTTTCTTCTTTCCTTTCTCTTTCTTCTTTTCCAGGCTTGATACAGCTTCATCCCCTTCCTCAAATATTTCCGATTCAAGCACCTCTTTCTCCTCACTGCAATCAATCTCCACTTTGCGTTCTCCTCCCCACTCGGGGGAGGCAGGGAGGGGGCTGCTCGAGGGAGCTTGTGAGGGGGCTCCTTTCAAATTTTTACTCAAATTCGTCAACATCGTTGATGCCTCCTGATTCGTAACAGTTATATTTAAAGTTGCCTGACTATTTTTCAATTCATCCTCTTTACTGCTCTTATCTCTCAATACAAACCTGATAGCTTTGTCGTCAGGAGCATACTCTCTTTCTTTTACTATTCTTGTCTTTACTTTCCATCCCGATGGATCATCTTCGTCAGGGGTATAAACAGTCCTTACTTCTGTCATGGTATACCCTTCCAGTTTACGACGAAGCGAACGTCGGGCTAATGCTTGCAATCTCTCATCACAAACAGCCTGTGCATTCTCAATAGCTTCTTTAAACTCCGGTTTCGTATCCTTCCACTCATAAAACGATTTCCGTGTTATTCTCAGAGTTTTACATATTTCCGTGATACTGTAAGTGTCCTCTTCCATTAGGCTAACAATCTTTTCTACTAGTTCTTCTGAATACTTTGCCATAATCTTATTTTGTTTATTAATTGTTTATGACATAGATAAATAAACAGAGAAAAAATGTAAAATGAAGAATGAGAAATAAAAGACTTTGTGAATATCATATGGGCAGACCAATGTATCTGCCCATATATGCTAATCATTATCTTTGCGCTCTTTGTGGTAAAAAAAATGCAATGTATACAATGTTAAGTACAAACTCCGTGTTACTCCTTTTACTCTGTGGTTTAAAAATTCCAGAACATACTCTACATATCAAAAAAGAAGCCCTTGCTGTCGCGCGATTCCATCGCGTGACCTTACTGTCAACAATTCTCTTCTACTCCATGGTTAAAACAAAAAAGAGTTGTATCATCAGATACAACTCTCTTAAAAATATATTCGTATACGATATTATTTCATCAATTCAGCAAGCTTATCAGCAAGCTCTTTTCCATGCAAACCTCTTTCAAGAATCTTTCCATCTTTATCTAACAATACTGTATGAGGTATAGAAGAAATACCATAAGCAGCAGATAATTCGCTATCCCAGAATTTAAGGTCTGAGATCTGAGGCCATGTGATATTCAAAGCAGTGATTCCTTTCTTCCATGCTTCACCATCTCTATCCAGAGAGATACCTACTATTTCGAATCCTTTATCTTTATATGTATTGTAAGCTTTTACAATATTTGGCATTTCTGCACGACAAGGACCACACCAAGATGCCCAGAAATCAACCAAAACATATTTGCCTTTTCCTGCATAGTCAGATAATGCTGCATCAGCACCTTCCGGAGTTTTGCCCTTTACGTCTACAAACATTTTACCTTCTGCTGTAGCGTCTAGTGCTGCAACTCTTTTTTCCAGTGCTGCAATTCTTTCCAGTCCTTTTTCTTCCGGTCTTACTTTAGCAAGAAGTTCTTTCAATTGGTCTACTGAGAAGATATATGATTTAGAAGCAAATAAATAAGTTCCCCATTGAGTATTTACATTTGATTTCAAGAAATCGAATGTCTCCTGAGTCATTTGGTCATTCTTCTCTTCATATTGTTTTTCCAGGTTGGCTTGAAGTTCAGTATTTGCAGTATCTTTCATTGCTTGTTGATACAATGCTTTCATTTCAGTACCTATAGCTTCTATTTTTGAATTATAAACCTGATAAGCATCATTCGATTTTGTTCCTTTAACTGTAGGAACACTATCCAGGTTCAGCTCTATCACTCCAGGTTCAACCACTACAAATATCGGTCTTTTCACCATTTCTGTAGGTTCTGCCAATGCAACAAAGTGAGCTGTAGCTCCTTCTTTAGCTAATCCTTTGAACTCAAATACACCATTAAGTACAGTAGCAGTATCAATATTTACAGGCTTTTTCCAAAGGGAATCTAATGTTTGCAAATACACTTGTTTGCCATCATATTCAGTGTTTGCGAATTTACCTTTTATTGTAAATTCTTCTTTTTCTGCACAAGATGTCACTAAAAAAGCGACAGCAGCAAGAAATAGTACAATCTTTTTCATCGAATAATAATAAAATAATTAATAAATATCTGTCATGATGTATTTAACAATAAACAGAATCTTATTGTTCTGCCTTTTAGTAATTGTTTAAACTTTATTCGTTCAGATTTAAACAGTTACTTATTGTTATTTCAACATTTCCGCAATTTTATCATCCAATTCCTTCCCTCTAAGGTCTTTGGCTACAATAGTACCATTCTGATCTATAAGTATAGTATGAGGTATAGTATTTACGCCATATGTTTCAGATGCCATTCTGCTTGCATCTGCCAGCTGTATCCATGTCATTTTATGTTTATTGACAGCATCAAGCCATGCTGCTTTATCATCATCTACAGAGATACCAACGATTTGAAGTCCTTTGCTCTTATAAGTATTATAAGCTTTAATCAGGTTAGGCATTTCCTGAATACATGGTCCACACCACGATGCCCAGAAATCGACAAGAAGACATTTGCTTTCTCCTACATAAACAGAAAGGTCAACAGAGTTTCCGTCTTTGTCTACAAGTTTTACGTCACTATATTGTTGTCCTACAGCAGGGATAACTCTATTCAATTCAGCTTCTAACATTTTTATGTTAGGAGTGTTACGGAAAGTACTGTCACCCAAAGCGATCAGTTCCGAAAGCTCTTCCCTTGACAATGAACTTGCCGAGTTATAGAATAAAAATTCACCTGCTTTATTGTCCATATTGCCTTTCATAAACTCAAGGCTGGCTTTCTTCATATCTTCCTGCAACTTCATAACCCTTGTCGGAACATCTTGTCCTGCCGAGTCTAATGGCATTCCTTCAACGCCGCCGGCATCAGATACAGCTTTATAAAGGTCTGCCAACTGATTCATGATAACAAGCGTTTTGTTAAAATCATCATTCCTTTGTGTTCCGCCTACTGCTACAGCAACATCTTTGAATGTAACATTAATTGTACCTTCTTCAAGTATAAACGTTGCAACCGGAGAGTTTTGTTCTGCCTGCTCCAAACGTCCTACCGATAAGAATCCCATAATTGGTTTATCTTCGGCTACTCCTTTGAATGTGAATTTGTTACCCTTAACTGTAGCTGAGTCTATAATTGTTGGTTTTTCAGCCGCAAGACTGTCTATTTTCTGAAGGAATACTACTTTGCCATCAAAAGTGTTGTCGGAAAAAGTACCTTCAACTGTGTATCCATTCTTCTGGCATGAAGCAAGAGCTATTGCCAAAACAACGAGAAAGAATGTGATTTTTTTCATTAAAAGAATTGTATTATAATTATTTAATATAGATTTAGCAGCAAAGATAAAGAAAGAATTCAGAAGAAAGATTATGAAATGAGCAATATATTAAACGCACTTTCAATAATATTTATCTAAATCGGAAATGAATTTCTATGTTCTATCATTTTATTATGCGTCAGCCTTCCGTGCCAGAGAGGCCCTCAATGCCGTTGCGCGATTCTATCGTGTGACTTATAATGACCAAGCGAAAGGATTCGTGCGGGAGCGAAGGACATTATATGTTCTGTTGTCTTGTCGTGCGTTAGCCTCGCGTGCCTAGGAGGCCGCAGCCGTAGACTGAGAGGTGAAGTTGGCGTTAAAAACAAAATACTGTTTGAAGCCCGATAGGGCAAGTTTATTTTGTTTAGTCAACAAGCCTACTCAGGCAGGCGAGGCTTCCAGCACTAGCTTTTTGAATACTTTTGGGCAATGCCAAAAGTATTAACAAACCCGGGAGGGTGCGTTAGTAATAAGCAAAGGATTATAAATGAAACAAAAATTGCTTTTATGCATAATTTAATAGTACCATTTCACCAACTCAAACAAACCATTCACCCAATTTGCCAAAAATCATAATTAAAAAACCCTTACTTTTGAGAAAAGTAAAACATTAAATAACAAAAGTCTATGAAAATAAAACACTTTGCCCCTTTAGCCATATTACTGGCTGGCATAACCCTCAATGGGACGGCACAAGATAAAAAAACAGTAAAGTCGAACCTGAAAAGTGTGACAGTATTCCTACAAGGAGCCGAACTTATGCACTCAGCTTCATCCTCTCTGACTAAAGGAGAGAACGAAATCTATATAGAAGGCTTAAGCCCCAATATAGATAAAAACTCATTGAAGGTGAAAACAACGAACGGAGTAATTGTTTCTGCCTCTGAATTTTCGGTCGATTTTCTGGCAAAAGGAAAAGAAGTTGATACTAAGACCAAAAGAATGGAAGACTCTATCCGTATATACCGAAAAAAACTGGAACTACTCCAAACGGAAATGAGAACGACCGATAACCTTCTTGATATGCTGCAAAAAGGGACAGACAAGAATGTATCTGGTTCAGAAAAAGGACTAGGGATGGACGAACTGATAAAGACAATGGATTATTATCAGGAAAAATCGGGCGAATTACAAAAGAAAAGATTAGCATATATAGAAGAAAAGAATGAATACACTACTACGATCTCACGCCTGCAAAAACAATTTGAACAAGAGTCGATGAAAAATAATAAATCAGTAGGAGTGCTCAAGCTAACTCTATCTTCTCCGGCCATTACAAATTGTGATTTCACAGTCTCTTACTTTACCATGTCAGCAGGCTGGACACCATTTTATGACATCAATATAGAGTCCATCGACAAACCTATTAAAATATTAGGTAAATCGAAAGTCCGCCAAACAACAGGTCTAGACTGGCAAAAAGTAAAACTTACCCTATCATCTTCTATTCCTAGTAATGGAAAGGTTGCCCCATTATTCAGAGCTTGGTTCTTAGACTTTTACAGACCTAAATCTCAGGTAACCCTTAGTAGAGGATTGCAAGGAAAGTTATCAGGCTTCACTGGTGGCATAGCTGCACAAAATATGGCTGCACAAAATGCTTATTCTTACAGTAATCTGGAACTTAGCGAAGCTAAAGAAGAGAGCGAGAAAAAAGATATGTTATACATTGTGGATGGCATACCTGTAGATGCAGACTATGCTCAATCTTTAGATCAGGATAAGATAAAAGATATGCAGGTATTGAAAGATGCTTCAGCTACATCTCTTTATGGGTCACAAGCGTCAAACGGTGTTGTCGTAATTACTCTGAAAAGCAATATGGAAGATTATATTGTCCAGACAGAGAATGATATGAATACAGTGTATGAAATAGATATGCCTTATACAATCCCCGGAAATGGGAAAGAGCAAACTATTGACCTGCTAACAACTGAAACTAATGCTGAATACAAATATTATTGTGCTCCTAAATTGGATGTTGAAACTTATTTACTTGCCGAGATATCGAATTGGGAAAGATTAAAATTGTTAAATGGAACTGCCAGTATTACTTACGACGGTACATATGTAGGCGAAACATATATCGATACACGTTCTACTCACAAAAAGCTGACGCTGACTCTAGGTACAGACAAACGTGTAAGTGTAAAACGTGAAAGACTACAAGATTACAGCAGTACCAAATTCTTGGGTAGCGACGTAAAACAAATATTTACTTATAAGCTCACAGTACGCAATAGCCAAAATAAACCTGTACAAATGACATTAAAAGATCAATATCCTAGATCGACACAGAAAAGCATAGATGTGGAGTTGATAACAAAAGAAACAACACCTTGGAGTTACAATATAGAAGACCTTGGAGTTATCACATGGGAAGAAGAATTTAAAGCAGGTGAAACAAAAATATACTATATAAGTTATAGTGTAAAATATCCGAAGAATAGTACATTGAATTTTTAAAAGGTAACAAATATTCAGGTATAAAAAATAGCCTCAGAATAAAATTCTGAGGCTATTCTTATATTTAGAGAAGATATGATTACATCATTCCACCCATTCCACCGCCCATTGGAGGCATTGGAGCCGGAGTATCTTCTTTCTTATCAGCTATAATACATTCTGTAGTAAGGAACATACCCGCAATCGAAGCAGCATTTTCTAATGCAACACGAGTTACCTTAGCTGGGTCTATTACGCCCGAAGCATTTAGGTTTTCATATTTATCTGCACGTGCATTGTATCCGAAGTCTGCTTTTCCTTCACGTACTTTTTGTACTACTACAGCACCTTCTTTTCCGCTGTTAGCTACAATCTGACGAAGAGGCTCTTCAATAGCGCGTTTAACTATTTCTATACCTGTTGTTTCGTCTTCGTTCTCACCCTTCATGTTTTCAAGAGCGTCGATAGCGCGGATATAAGCTACACCTCCTCCAGGAACTGTACCTTCTTCTATTGCTGCACGAGTAGCAGAAAGTGCATCTTCTACACGGTCTTTTTTCTCTTTCATTTCCACTTCCGAAGGAGCACCAACATAAAGAACAGCTACACCACCAGCTAATTTAGCAAGGCGTTCTTGTAGTTTTTCTTTATCATAGTCAGAAGTAGTTTTCTCCATCTGAGATCTGATCTGGCCTACACGTGCTGCGATAGCATCTTTAGCACCTGCTCCGTTTACGATAGTTGTATTGTCTTTGTTGATAGTAACTTTATCAGCAGTACCAAGCATATCCAAAGTAGCAGCTTCCAGAGACAGGCCTCTTTCTTCTGTGATTACTGTACCACCTGTAAGGATTGCGATATCTTCCAACATTTCTTTACGACGGTCACCAAACCCTGGAGCTTTAACAGCTGCAATCTTAAGACCGGCACGAAGACGGTTAACAACCAAAGTTGTCAGAGCTTCAGAATCGATATCTTCTGCTATGATTAGCAATGAACGACCCGATTTAAGAGCAGCTTCAAGGATAGGAAGTATATCTTTAAGAACTGAGATTTTCTTGTCGTGGATAAGAATATATGGATTTTCAAGGTCTGCTTCCATTTTCTCAGTATCTGTTACAAAGTATGGAGAGATATAACCTCTGTCAAATTGCATACCTTCTACAACGTCTACATAAGTGTCAGTTCCTTTAGCTTCTTCAACAGTGATTACACCTTCTTTTTTCACTTTACCCATTGCTTCTGCAATCAGCTTACCAATAGTTTCATCACCGTTTGCAGATATTTTAGCAACATTTTCTATTTTGTTCAGGTCGTCGCCTACTGTTACCGATTGCTCTTTGATGTTTTCAACAACTTTAGCAACAGCCTTGTCGATACCTCTTTTCAAATCCATTGGATTTGCTCCCGCAGTAACGTTCTTAAGACCTACACTTACAATTGATTGAGCCAATACAGTAGCAGTAGTTGTACCATCACCGGCATCATCATTTGTTTTAGAAGCAACTTCTTTAACAAGTTGTGCTCCCATATTTTGGAATGGCTCATCTAATTCCACTTCTTTTGCTACAGTAACACCATCTTTAGTGATGTGAGGAGCTCCAAATTTCTTTTCGATGATTACATTACGTCCCTTAGGTCCAAGTGTAACTTTAACAGCATTTGCCAAAGCATCAACACCCTTTTTAAGTTCGTCGCGGGCATCAATATTGAAAATAATTTCTTTTGCCATGATTTTTATCTTATTTTTTGAGTTTTTTGGATTTCTAGTTTACTGATAATTGTTTATTTCTGGGACAACTATCACTAGTAAACTAATATACTTTTAACTAGTACACTAATATTAAATTATTGCAAGAATATCTGACTGACGCATAATCAAGTAAATTTCTCCATCAAGTTCAATTTCCGTTCCGGCATATTTGCCATACAAAACCTGATCTTTAGCTTTTACTACCATTTCTTCGTCTTTTGTTCCATTACCTACAGCTATCACTTCTCCTTTTAGTGGTTTTTCTTTTGCTGTATCGGGAATAATAATACCTCCTACACTTTTTTCTTCAGCTGCAGCTGGTTTTATCAACACTCTGTCTGCTAATGGTTTAATACTCATGATTCTTAAATTTAAATTATTATATATTAATTCTTTTTTTGATATTTCTGTTTACTACCTAGCGAAATGTGTGCCAAATTTTTATTCTGTCAAAACAGCAGAACTGTCACTGTCGAAACTGACAACAAGTCATTTCTCTATAAAAAAGAAAGACCGTTTTTTAACGGTCTTTCTTTCAATTGAGTGATAAAAACTATTTTTCATCTTCCAGGTATACCTCCCTCGTATTACTTAATGATCCATTAAAAGTCATTTGAAGTGGAAAATCTGGAGTTGTAAGATCTTTATAATGATATTTTAGTTTTATTAGTGTGGTTATAATTAATTTTCTCTTATCGTTCGGGTCTGTACCATAAGTGAATTCAACAGATGAACTTTCCAAATTAAGCTCAATATCAGGATTTGGAGCACTCATTGTAACGTTGTCATTTTCGTCTATTTTGATGTGCACAATGTATTTATCTCTATCAGGATTTCTAGGGTCAATGTTTCCGGCATAAGTGAAACATTCATTGAAGTTAACTGCATATAGAGTTTTCGTCCCTATATCAGTGTCCCCTCCATCTTTTTCACTCACTTTGCCATTACCAGTATAAACACCCGAAAAACTATTAGAAAAAATGATTTTCATTAAAATTTTACTGTGATCATCTTTCGCAATTCCATAATTTGATGTCTCCTTGATTGAAATAGGCAATATATATTCTGCATATTTATTACTCAAATTATTTAAATCAGTTAATTCAATATAAAATGTCGCATGTTCATTTCCTTTTTGAATCGTAATAGTAGAATCAGTAGGCATTAAGGTGAAATTTTCTTTAGGAAACATTATATTATATAGAGATGTTTCTTCTTTAAATTTATCCTTATTATATCCTCTTAGAGTATCTGGGGCTAGCCCTATTCTGACTTTGATATCCTTATCATTTGTAGATGTACCATTTATACCTACAGATAGAGGTAAAGTTACTTTTCCAGACTCCGTAAATTCAATGTTATATTCATTGTAGCCATTTTTTACAAGAAGAATGAACTTCTCGAATTGTTCTTCATCCAGATCATCCTGGCAAGAAAAACAAATAAATGGTAGAGCCAATATCATAAAAATCAATATTTTTTTCATATTTCTTATTTTTTATTTCCAATCTGGATTTTGAACTAAGTAGATGTTTCTCTTCATCTCACTCTGAGAAGGAATAGGCCATAAATACATTTTACGAGAGAATGATTTTGGTATTGATGTGACTACAGTCGGCTTATAAAATAATTGTCTTTGTTGGTCATTATCATTCATATCAATATTAAATCCTTGAATTGGTCCTATCTCTTCTGTAGGAGCGTCTTTCCATCGTCTTAAATCCCAATAGCGAGAAGCTTCGGCAAACATTTCAATGCGGCGCTCTTGTTTCACTGCTACTCTAAACTGATCACGGTCGCTATAGATATTATCTTTCAGGTCGGGGATGCCGGCTCGCATTCTGATTGGTTTTATTGCAGATTTTAATTCCTCTGTATTTCTGTTAACAGTGATTAAGTTGTTTCCTGTGTAGTCAGCAATATCATAAGATTGAGTTAATTCATTCAGCGCTTCGGCATACCATAACAATACATCGGCATAACGGATAGCAGGCTCGTATTTAGCAACTCTATAACCTCCTTCTTTAAAAGAATCTTCAGGGTGAACATATTTCTTCAGACCAATCCCCGTACGTAAATAATGCTCTTTCCTATTCAAGTTCTTACCATTATCTCCACTGTTTTTGTAATAAAATATTTGTTTGTTTTTAAATTCGGAGCTGGCTGCACTAGTACATTCCCAAAAAGATCCGGGAAATGAAACTGAGGCATAGAATCGAGGCTCACGATTCACAAACATTAGAGAAACATTTTCTCTTACATATGGATATTCGTTTGGGCCGCTAGTAAAGCCTATAGTAGTATAATCACCTGCACTTTCAGCTTCACCTATAGTTCTCCCATCGTTCATCGCATAGGCATTCACTTGCTTAAGAGTTGTCGCAATAGTATTATCTCCACCTAACGATTTTGGCATAGCATCAAATATTAACTGATTAATACTTCTGTTCCCATCATTTGTTCTCGTGAAAATGAGTTCAGGATTTTTAGAAGGACTTATTTCTCCATTAAACATTTGACGATACGACTCATATGGATCTATATCTGCCCATCCGTCAGGAAAATTTTTTGTCGAATATTCAGAATGAGTTGGTGGAGCTATTGACGTTTTCTCATTAAATTCTATTGTAAGTAACTTGTATTGATCCAACTTTATAACCTCTAATGCAGCTACAGCTGCTTTTGCCCATTTCTTTTCATCATATTCCTGATTTATCAATTGTGTTCCATCTTGATTTTTCAGATCAAACAATTCCTTGTTTCCATTATATAACGGACTAGCGGCATAAAGTAATACTTTCGCTCTGGCGGAAAGAGCAGCACCTCGTGTTGGTCGTCCAATATTGTTTGCTGTTCTCATCAATGGAAGGTTTTGAGCAGCTAAAGCAAATTCATTTGCTACATATTCAGAAATATCATCATATTTACTTCGGGGTATAGACAGGTCTTCATAGGATGCACTAACGTCCAACCCTTCGTCCGGAATAAGTGGCATGGGGCCATATTGACGAATCAATACCCAGTAAGCGTACGCTCTTACAAATCGGGCCTGTGCTTTTGCATCTTGTTTCTCTGATAGTGTCATGTCCTGACATCTATCCACATTATGGATGAATGTAGAGGCTTTTCTTATTGTCTGATATGCACGCCCCCATCGGTCTTCTCTTCCATTGTTAGATGTATATTCACAATTTTGATACTCACGACATCTGTCTCCAGAACCCCAGTTGCCCATTATTAAATCGTCCGAAGCATAATTCCAGTTTCCACCGTCTGTTCCACCTCCATCATTTGGAGAAGCAATATCGCTCACACAACTATACATATTTGACCATGCATCAGCTAAAAATCCTTCGACATATTTTCGTTTAGTAAATGCTGAATCTAAAGTGAGCATATCGCTGAAATATTTATCTACACTTAAGTAATCATCACATGATGAAACTCCAATGCTAAGAGAAATACAGCATGCTATTGTATATATAAGTTTTTTCATATTCTTTTTTTTGAAATAAATTAAAAACTAACAGTTAGTCCTAAAGAGTATGTTTTATTAATCGGGTATTTTGCTCCGGTTCCACTACCAATTTCCGGATCCCAATAATCAAAATCACTAAACACAAGTAGATTATATCCTAAGAAGAAAACTCTTACGCTTTCCATAGCCCAGGTTCTTGTCAGTTTTTTAGGTAATGTATAACCTATTTCCAGGTTTTTCAGACGGAGATAGCTGGCATCTCTCAACCAGAATGTTGAATTACGGTAGTTATTCTCATTGCCTCCATAGCTTAATCGAGGGAACAACGCATTTGGGTTTTCAGTAGATGGGTCACCTGATATTTCTCGTGGAATCCAACGGTCTTTAGGATTGGCAACAGCAGTAAGTACATTTCCATAAGCTCCGTTCTTGAAAGGATATACACTTCCTCCTCCAACATCCTTATCATCTCTAGCCTGTCCCAGGAAGAAGTCACTTTTACCTGAGCCTTGGAACAGAACGCTAAAGTCAAATCCTTTCCAATCTACACTTAGTCCAAAACCATATGATAAATTTGGAGTAGTTGTATAGCCAATAGGCACTACGTCATCTTCATTGATAATACCATCTCCATTTACATCTTTATATTTTATATCACCAGGCATAACAGTTTGGCTTCCAAAATTCTGTTTAGGACTTTCATCTATTTCCTGCTGATCTTTAAACAGACCTAATGCAATAAGACCTCTGGTTTGATTGTGGCGATAGCCTTTTGCCATTTTATAATAATATTCATTAGCAGCTTCGTCCGATTCCAAAACCTCATTTTTTGCATATGTCATATTAGCTCTCAAGGTGAAATTAATATCTTTAACTTTCTGCGTAAAAGCAATGTTTCCATCAACCCCTTTCGACTCCATTTTACCCAGGTTAACCCAAGGACGCAAATCTTCTAAGCCTGTAGAGTATGGCATATTGTTACGTCTGATAAATATCTTACTACGGTTATCTTTAAAGAAGTCTACTGTTCCCGTTATTTTGCTGTTAAATAAGTTCCAGTCAATACCAAGGTTGTGTTTTTTAGCTCTTTCCCAAGTCAGGTTTGATGATCCTAATATTGAAATGCCATAGCCATTTGTTTGGTTCGATCCATATTCACCCCAGTTATATCCACTCCCTTGTGTCGAAAGCTGAGTTAGGTATGGAAATCTGTTATCATCAGGGATCACATCATTTCCTACTTCTCCATACGAATAACGGATTTTGAACATATCCAGCCATGGAAGAGCTTTTTTTACAAATGGTTCTTCTGATATTACCCAACCTCCGGCAATTGCTGGGAAGAATCCAAACCGTTCACCTTTTTCAAAGTTTTCCGAACCTGTATACCCAAAGTTAAACTCAGCCAGATAACGGTCCATAAATCCATATGTTACCCTTCCTGATAAAGCAAGATTACGCTTAGGTATTGCCCATATGATATCTGAATACTTATTTAAGTCAGTACGCGATATTTGTTGTTGATAGTATTTTACCAATCCTCCAACTCTATGTTTTTCATTCAATAGTTTTTCATATACCAGATTTGCTTCCAAATAATTACGGCGGTCGCCTTTGGTATACGTGGTTTGAGCTAATGTGCTGGATTCCAGCATTCTTCTATAGATGATATTCCCGTTTGCATCGCGCTGTCTTTCAGCTAAATATAATTCAGGGTTTTTATAGCGCGCTACCTCATTCCAGTTATAATTATCGAATGCATACATTCCACTGAAGTTCAAACCTTCTGTAATAAAAGATAAATCCTGTTGTATAGTAACATTTATCTCAGCTTTATTTTCCCAAATATCTTTATAGCCTGTCCTTGTCAATAGTGCTTCCGGATTCATAGCCCAGTTAACATCATCAGTTGGTATTAAGCCATTCGAGTACATAACAGGAACAGCAACGGGGCTAAGTGTCATCAAGTGCATCCACATGTTATCTGTAGTCGAATGTCCTGGCTTATTCTGGTCAACAATCCAGCCACTTACTCCCAGATTCACAATTGTGGATTTTGTAACATTGACATCCACATTCGCACGATAATTAAATTTATTATACTTCGCATTTGTGCTATAGTCATTCATGCCCTTAGGTGCATCTTTATACATACCATCCTCACTATAATAAGCAGCAGAGATAAAGTAACGAGCAGTTGTTCCTCCTCCACTTATATTCACAGATGCTCTATGGTTTGTCGTACCATCTCTTAATACGCGGTCTCGCCAGTTCACATTAGGATATAAATCCGGGTCAAGTCCGTTGTTTATAATAGCGATTTCCGATGGTGAATACTGAGGGTCTTGGTAGCGTGCCAGACGAGCTTCATTTGCCAGATTAGCATAAGTAATACCATCTACATATTCAGGCATGCGTGAACGGGTTACATAACCAAATTCTCCTTTGAAGTTTATATTTACTTTTCCGGCATTACCTTTTTTAGTCGTTATTAAAACAACCCCATTTGCACCCCTTTGTCCGTAAACTGCAGTTGCCGAAGCATCTTTCAGTACCGAAAAGCTTTCTATATCTTCTACATTTATTTCATTAAAATTACGCTCAACTCCATCTACTAAAACCAAGGCACTTGCATTTGCACCAAAGGTACTGATACCTCTGATCCAGAATTCTGTATAATTAGCACCCGGTTCACCTGATGTTTGACGGCCAATAATTCCTGGTACGTTACCCACCAGCGCATTACTAATATTTGCTGTTGGTGTTTTTAAAGTTTTAGTGTCTACATTTGTAATCGCACCGGTTAGAGTTGCCTTTCGTTGAGGTCCGGTTGCTGTAATTACAACCTCTTCCAGTTTCGAGGTTGTTTCTGCCATAGTTACAGGAATATGTGTTTTCCCCTCTGTCGAAACTTCTACAGGATCATAACCTATATATGTGAATACTAGTACATCATATCTTGCTACTCTTATTTTAAAATTACCATCAATGTCGGTAGCTGTACCGAATCCCGGCTGATCTTTTTTTACAACAGTTACTCCAATCAAAGGTTCTCCCGATGCATCTTTCACTGTTCCTGTTATTTCCCGTTCCTGTGCGTTTATTTGCATAACAAAGGCTAACAAGAAAAATATAGAGAATATTATTCGTTTTGTATTTTTCATAAAATATATTTTTTACTGTTGAGATAATATAAAATTCAATCGCATTGAGTGTATTACTCAATTAATATTTTACGAATCTTATGATTGTTAAAGTCTCCAACATATAAAGCTCCATCAGGACCAAAGCAAGCACCTTCTGGTTCTCTGAATTGTGCCTTAAGAGGATCTCCATCTTGATATCCAGATTTATCTCGTCCTTGTCCGGCCCAAGTAGATACTACCCCTTCAGGAGTAATCATCCGGATGCAATGATTATATTTATCTGCAACATAAAGATTTCCTTCTTCATCTGTGTCACCTTGGCATGGTTGGTCGAATTTAGTAACTGTGCCTTGTCCGTTTATATATCCTGTACTATTCCAAGTTCCTACAAAATGTTCAACATTGGTTAATTCTCCAGTAGTAAGATTGTAATCTCCCTTGTATATGCATTGCCTGTTTCTTAATATTAGGAATAAAGTTTTACCATCCTTGGAAAATACTGTGGAGAATTCAACACCGCCACCATCAACATCGTACATCAATTCTCTTTGTTGAGTTTTTTTATTCCACTTAAAAAGGAGTCCATCACTATAATTATTATAGAAAACCTCATTAGTTACAGGATTCACACAAACATGGTTATTTTGTCTATGGTATTCCAATGTTTTTATTGTCTTGAAATCGTTTTGGCGGCTCATGATTCCTACTGCCATATTAATGTTCGGATCATCACGGTCATTCCGGTCATTAGCTACATATAATGTATCTTGATTCGGATCCATGCCAGGCTTAGCTACTCCGAAAGCTAAAGCTCGTGGTCGTTGGAAAAGCCCGGATTGTGTACGCATAAGAGTTTCTACATTTCCATTATATATTCTCCTGATGCCTCCCTGTCCTTGATCTCCTTCGCCATGCTCTACTATATACATGGCTCCATCTTTGTCGAATGTAACCCACATTGGTTTTCTAAGTTTAGCTTCGGTTACAGGGCCATCTGTAATACCTTCGTCTGTGCCGGCTACTGTAGAAACATTTTGTTTGAAGATGTACTTAAATTCATTATTAAAAGCATATTCTTTTTTATCGGTATCTTTACCGATGTATACTTTTACTAGTCCTGTGTCAGCCCTACTCGGAACTATTGCATAAATAACCTTTCCATTAGAACCGACTACACGTGCGTTTTTTCCGTTTACAGTAACTTTAATATAAGAGGTGTCAGATCCAAAATTAGTTCCTTCAATGATGAGTTGGGTTCCAACGCCACCACTGTCTGGAAAATAACTGGTAATTTCGGATGGTTTACTGAGATCGGGAGGGGTACCTTCCGGTACATTAAAAGTATCCATTCTTTCATTGCAATTGCAGAAAAACAATGTAATGGATAGGAAAGACAGGGCGAGCAAGCCGCCCCATTTCCTGAGCTTCAGTTTGTCATTCATATTCTTCTTTTTTAGAGGTTAGTAAATTATAATAATGGTTTGTTTGGTAATCCTTTTTATTAACCAGAGAAAATTATCTGGATAAAACACAAACAAAACATCTGCTGCAAAAAATAATTCAGCAGATCGGTTTATTTATAAGCTTTCTGTATGTTGTATTTATAGTCTCCTCCTGATAAAATGAACATAATATCCATATATAACTTAGATATATAGATACTACAATACATATTTATAAAAGGAAATGGTTGCATTTTTTTAAAAGAATTAGATTTAATATTTGCTCTAAAATTGTCTTTTGAGTCAAATGTGTTTTCCGGCATAGGCAAAAGTAGAAGAAAAGGATATCTATTCAGGAAAATATCTGGTCAAAAAAAAGTAATATCTGCGCAAAGAGAAATCATCCTGTGAAAAAGAGTTAATATTAGGGGCTAAATTCTCAGTTTCACCCTTTGTTTATAACATATATTTTATCTTTTGTTTAAAAAAGTGAAAAATATTAATGCTTTTTATACTATGCTTTAGTCTTAGAAAAAAATATTACATTTGTCTGGAATAAAATCCAGACGCTTTTCTTGTCATTATTCCACATTTTATCATCAATATTCATGAAAAGGACACTTCTTCTATTTGTTTTAAGTATTCTGGTATATTCTATATCTGCACAGCAATTTTATTTCAAAAAATATCAGGTAGATAAAGGAGTATCCCATAATACGGTATGGTGCGCTTTACAAGATAGTTATGGATTTATGTGGTTTGGAACCAGTGATGGTCTTAACCGTTTCGATGGACAGAAGTTTAAAGTTTACAGGCACGATAAGCATGATAAGTTTTCATTAGGAAATAATTCTGTACAAACCTTATTCGAAGATGATAAAGAGAATATATGGATTGGTACAAGTGCCGGAGTTTATGTTTATGATCGCTTAAAAGAAAATTTTTCTCTTTTTGATAAAAAAACAGAATACGATGTATCTATCAGTAGCGAAGTAAAAAAGATTATAAGAACCGAAAAAGGCTTAATCTGGATAGCAACATTAGGACAAGGGCTCTTTATCTATGATCCGCAATCCGGCATTCTAAAGCAAAACAGCAAATATACATCGTTTATCTGGGATTTAAGTGAGGATAAAACACATCGCATATGCTCATCTTCTTTACAAGAAGGGCTACTTTGTTTCGATCAGAATGGAAAACACATAGAATCTTTTTCTTCGTTTCTCGATAAAAAGGACTTAGGTAACTCCAAGATCAATTGTATACAGACAATACATGATAAAATTTGGTTTAGCTTTGGTTCTAATAATTTAGCTCAGTTTGATAGTAAAACACGAAATATATCATATTATTCTAACAGTCAGAATATAGGTACAATAAAGAGTATATCCGAATTTTCGGAAAAAGAATTGCTGGTTGGCTCAGATAATGGTTTGTACTTATTTAATACATTGGAAGAGCGCTTTACACGGGTTGACAATCCTTTAGATCCCCGTAGCTTAAGTGACCAGACTGTGAATTCTATCGTAAAAGATGCAGAGGGTGGTTTTTGGATTTCTACATATCTGGGAGGGATCAATTATCTGGCTCAGCAGACCACTGTTTTCGAATATTTTTATCCTACCTACAATGCTTCTTATAGCACAGGGAAGGTAATCAGTCAGTTTTTCGAAGATAAAGATCAAAATATTTGGATTGCTTCTCAGGATGGAATAAAAATACTTGACAGTCAGACTCAGCAATTAGAGCCTTATGTCATACCTCAAATAACAAAGAAGCTAGATGTAAGGTCTATTCTGATTAATGATGATAAAGTCTGGATCGGGACATTTTCGGATGGGCTGAAAGTGGTAGATCGCAAAACGAAGCAGTTACGCCAATACTATCATAATAGGGAATTATCAAGTACTATTTGTAGCGACGAGATTTTATCACTGTATAAAGATAGCAAAGGCGTGATTTATATAGGCACAACCTGGGGTGTTTGCCGTTATAATCCATCATCAGATAATTTTGAAACACTGACATTTGTTGGGACTATGATTTCTGTTTTTGATATCATAGAGGATGGTCAGGGATATTTATGGTTCGCTACAGACAATTCAGGCGTATTCCGGTTCGACTCCGAAACAAATATATGGAAGCATTTTTCACACGAAAAGGATACCCCTTACTCTATCAATAGTAATTCTATAATAACCCTATTTCGCGATTCGGAAGATAAAATATGGTTTGGTACAAATGGAGGGGGATTGTGTTATTTTAATCCGGACGGGGAATCTTTTTCGGACTTTGACCCTCAAAATAGAATATTGCCCAATAAGGTTATCTATTCCATAGAAGAGGATAATCTTGGAAACTTCTGGATTTCTACTAATGCAGGATTGCTAAGGGTTAATCCTATAGATAATACAAAAAGAAAGCTTTTTACACAGGAGGATGGGTTGCAGAGCAATCAATTCAACTCAAAGGCCTCATTGAAAACAAGCACAGGAAAACTGTATTTCGGAGGAATTAATGGTTTCAACTCTTTCTATCCGAATGATTTTAGAGAAAATAATTATATTCCACCACTCTACATTGTGGATGTAAAATTATACAATACAGATGAGGCCGAAAGTAATAAAATCTTAAATCTATCCAAGCCTATTTATATGGCTGAAGGTGTAACACTATCATACGACAACAATAGTATGATTTTCGAATTTGAAGCACTCAGTTATGAAAAGCCGGGCAGAAACCGATATAGTTATATTTTGGAAGGATTTGATAAGGATTGGATCAATAACGATTATTCCAATATGGCTTCTTATACAAATTTGCCTCCAGGGGAATATCTCTTTAGGGTCAAGGGAGCCAATAATGATAATAAATGGAATGAGGAAGGAGCCAGTCTCAAAGTGGTTATCTTGCCTCCTTGGTGGAAGTCTACCTTGGCATATGTGATTTATTTTGTTCTTGTATTTATACTCTTATATTTCATCTTGAGATTTTGGGCGAAGAAGTCGAAGAAAAATTTCCAATTACAACTCGAAGAGTTTCGTATTGAAAAAGAGAAGGAAGTATATAATTCGAAAATAAACTTCTTTATAAATCTGATCCATGAGATACGCACACCATTGAGCCTAATAAAGCTTCCAATGGAAAAACTTGTGGAAGAGCATTCTGCTGATTCTAAAACAACAAAGTACATGACAGTAATAAATAAGAACGTGAATTATTTATTGAATGTCGTAAATCAACTATTAGATTTTCAGAAAATTGAATCACAAGATTCAAAACTATATTTGAAAGAACAAAATATAAATTCAATAGTAGAAGATATATACGGTCAGTTCGTTCATTCAGCCGACTTGAATGGAATTAAACTAACATTGGTTGTTCCACAGGAAGATATTGTTATATTTTCTGATAAGGAAAAGATCGTAAAGATCGTGATAAATTTACTAAGCAACGCTATTAAGCACGCTAAGTCTAAGATCAGACTTGAATTGAAGGCAATGCAAGATCATATCGAAATTCATGTGGTGGATGATGGAGCTGGTATTCCTGATCCGGAAAAAAACAAAGTGTTTGAAGCATTTTATCAAGTAAATGAAGGCAATAATACAGGTGGCACAGGTATAGGGCTCGCTTTCTCAAAACTATTAGCCGAAAGCCACAAAGGATCATTATATATAAATGATAGTGAATGGGGTGGCTCTGAATTTGTCTTATCTCTTCCTAACGATTATGGAGAATTAGCATTGCTCGAAGATGAACCAGCTACAGATATAATAGAATCAGCCGCAGAGGAAAGAAAAGGTAAAGTAGAGATTGAAACTGACTTTAAGAAATGTAAAATTCTCTTGGTTGAGGATAATGTCGAACTATTAAATTTGATAGAAGAATCATTAGATCCTCATTTTTCGATATTGAGAGCAAATAATGGTAAACAGGCACTCGAAATATTAGAGAAAGAGAATATCGATTTAGTAGTGAGTGATGTCATGATGCCTGTAATGAATGGTTTGGACTTAACAAAGACTATAAAAACAGATATTAATTATAGCCATATACCAGTTGTATTGTTAACTGCAAAAACAACTGTAGATTCCAAAATAGAAGGTATGGAACATGGTGCAGATGTATATATGGAAAAACCATTCTCTGTAAAACATTTACAGAAGCAGATTGAGAATTTACTTAAACTGAGAATGGCATTCCAAAAGAATCTGGTAACATACCCTACTCCGGCTATTAAAGATGCTCCACTTCCTAATAAGGATAAGGAATTTTTATCAAAACTCCATCAGGAGATTGAAAAACACATTGCAGAACTGGAGTTTTCTATAGATAATATTGCCGAAACAATGAATATGAGTCGTTCTACCTTTTATCGAAAAATAAAAGGTGTATCAGGAATGTCTCCGAATGATTACTTGAAGACAGTACGTTTGAATAAAGCAGCAGAACTTTTATTGCAAGGTGATTTGCCTATTTCCGAAATTTGTGAACAAGTTGCATTTAGTTCCTCTTCTTATTTTGCAAAATGCTTTAAAGCCCAATTTGGAGTATTGCCTAAAGATTATACAGGAGAGTAGTTTTTAACATTTAATGTTACATGTTCCGATTATTTAAAATATAAATAAATAAGCTTGCCTATCACATTTGGCAGCATAAATATTCTTCTTGATAGAATGTTTTTATTTAGTAGAATATCAATAAAATAGAACGATTTTATTAGCCTGTTTTTGTGTGAAATATATTTATCTCTTTTGACAAAATGTAATAGCTGATGCCCTCTGATAAAGAAACCAAGTTGAGAAAAAAGAATAAAATAAGTTAAATTGATGCCGCAAATATACTTTTTGTGCATCATATATGGTGTATTCGTTTTTTTTAATATCTTTGCTTTAATTGTGAAAAAATCTTTATTTCACATTAAGTAAGAGCAAGTTCCAGACAGGATCAAGTTACTAATTAAGACCAAGTTACTAATAAAACTGTATTTAATGCAACATATCATTTTATTAACCATAAAAAATTTATGAAAACTAGACTATTCCTGACTACCGTATGTGTATTCATGGGGATCAGTTGGGCAGTAGCACAAAACCGGACTATAACAGGTGCTGTTATATATGAGGAAGACTCTGAGCCGGTAATAGGTGCTTCTGTGCAAATCCCTGACACAAAAATCGGAACTGTAACCAATTTCGATGGAGAGTTTGTATTGCCGGATGTGCCGGCCTCTGCCAAAGTTGTAAGAGTTTCGTATGTTGGTATGGAGACAATCGAAGTCCCTATTACCAATAAAATGCAGATAAAACTTAGGCCAAATGCCGAGATGCTCGAAGAGGTCGTCGTTATTGGTTATGGATCAGCTAAGAAACTAGGTTCGGTTGTCGGTTCGGTTGCTACAGTAGGCAATCAGAAAATAAAGAACCAGCCAACCTCAAACTTCTCCGATGCTTTGCAGGGACAAGTGTCAGGTTTATCAGTCTTATCATCTTCGGGAGAGCCTTCTCAAACGGCTTCTATCCGTCTGCGTGGTATAAATTCCATTACAGCAGGTACAGACCCTTTGTTTATACTTGATGGAGCTCCGGTTTCATCTGTTGTTTTTAGTGCCCTTAATCCGAGTGATATAGAGAATATAACAGTCTTGAAGGATGCCTCTTCTACAGCGATATATGGATCGCGTGCAGCAAATGGTGTAATTGTTATTACCAGTAAGAAAGGAAAAATGGGCGAAAAGGCAAAAGTGTCTTTTAAGGCTCAGTATGGTATATCTAAGCTTATCGACGATAAGGTAGATATGATGAATTCTGAGCAGTACTTCCAATTTCGCGAAATGTTAGATCCATCTATAATTAACGCAGAATGGAATGCTCATAAAAAAGTGGTTTTAGAAAATGGTATTAGTACCGACTGGGCCGATTATATTTATCGCGATAATGCACCTACATACAATCTGGATGCCACAGTAACAGGTGGAGGTAATAATAACAATTATTATATATCCCTGAACCATAATAGTATGGAAGGTATTGCTCCTCTGTCGGCAATGAATCGTACGTCTCTCCGTACAAATATCGAAGTAAGGGCTAACAACTGGTTTAAAGTTGGAGTTAACTCTAATCTGTCGTATGCTAAATACAATGAGAACCCGGATGTAACTCCTGGTGGCGGTGTTACAGCTCTCAACCCGGCTGCCTTTGCTCGTTTTGCTCGTCCGGATGACTCACCTCGATATTATACAGTAGGAGAGGATGGAAAAGTAATTTATGGAGATAGAGCTGATTATTTGCATTATTCAAAAAAACTGAATCCTATGTATGTAGAAAGTTACAGAGATAGGGATCGCCAGAATATATCTGCGAATATAAATCTATTCGAAGAAATCAGGCCATTGGAAGGTTTAGTCGTTCGTGCAGCTCAGGCTTTAGATGCTTTTGATTATACTTATTCATCAAACGTTCCTCCGATTATTAATTTCAAAACACCTATGGGTGATGATGTTACTATTAATAATGGCAAAGGAGAAGCTAGAGAATTATTCCAACGTTACCATAATTTCACACTAACTAATACGGCAGAGTATAAATTAGATGTAGATAATGCTCATCATGCAACATTCTTATTAGGGCAGGAGGCTATTTTAGGAAAAAATAAATCTTTTGATGTAATAACGAAAGGACATAGCGATAAACGCCTGATGATGTTGAGCAATGGTACGGAATACAACGCTCCGGTAGACGCTATTACCGAAACAGTGTTCAACTCAGTATTTCTTCGTGTTGATTATAGTTATAAAGATAAATACTATCTGGATGCTTCGTATCGTGTAGATGGTAGTTCTAAATTTGCTCCAAATCATCGTTGGGCAGAGTTCTATTCTGTCGGGATGAAATGGAATATAAAGAAAGAACAGTTCATGAGCCAGATAAAATGGCTTAACGACTTAGGACTTCGTTTAAGTTATGGTACAACAGGTAACTCTAGTATCGGCAACTATGCATACTATGGATTAGTAGGCGGAAGTAATGTAGTATACGAAGGAGAGAACGGTATTAGTATAACACAACCTAGTAATCCGGATCTTACATGGGAAACCGTTGCCGGAGTAAATGCCGGACTAGATTTCCGTATTTTCAACAGAGTATCGGCTGGTATCGAATTTTATAGTAAGGAAACAAGCGATATGCTAATGATGATACCTTATTCGTATGCAGGTACAGGATACGGCGGAGGATATGGTAATATCGGAGCTATGACTAATAAAGGTTTCGATATAGATGTTAGTGTTGATATTATTAAACAGAATGATATATTCTGGAGCTTTAGGGCAAATATGAACTATAATAAGAATAAGATTACAGAACTTTTCAATGGAGTTGACGAGTATGTAATACCAAATACTGCTACAAAATTACAGGTAGGACGTCCATATGGCGAATTCTATATAGTAAGAAGAGTGGGAGTAGACCCGCGTGATGGAAAGCAAATATGGCTCGATAAAGCCGGAAATGAAACTAAAGTATATAGCGAAGACAACGCAGTCTTCATTGACAAGCAGCAATATGCTCCGATAACAGGAGGTTTTGGAACAAGCTTTGCATATAAAGGTCTGACTGTAAGTAGTGATTTCTCTTTCACTTTAGGAAAATATATATTTAATAACGATCGTTTATTCTTCGAAAATCCAAATCAATTTGGTACAACAGATAATCAATCAACATCTGTACTGAATATGTGGACCACTCCGGGACAGAAAACAGATATCCCTGCAGCTTCCGAGCCTATTTATGGTGATAGCCATTTTATAGAAAATGCCTCATTTCTTCGTTTGAAGAATTTGACAATTTCTTATGCTATTCCTACAAAGATATTGAAAAAGACCAAGTTGATCGAATCAATGAATGTCTTTGCTCTGGGACGAAATCTATTTACTGTTACTCAATTTACAGGTTTCGATCCGGAGCCGGATTCAAATCTGATTCAGTTTAATTATCCGAATACCCGTCAGTATATGTTTGGTGTAGAGGTAACTTTCTAAATAGACTAAGATAAAAAGAATATGAAAAAAATAAATATATTATTCACACTCCTTCTTGTATTCATTAGCTCTTCATGCGATATGGATAAAAAACCATATGGAGTGCTGGAAGAAGATGAGGCTATTCAAACACTGTCCGATTGTCGGAGCTATCGTAATGGCCTCTATGTAAGTATGAGAGGCATAACTACAGGCGGTTTTGTCCTTTATGGAGATATTCAGACTGATGGTTATCATGCTGTAATAGGAAATGGAGGTGCTCTGAATGCATTGTATTCAGGCTCCTTGCAACCCGAAATGGAAGAGTTTGAAGCAGTATGGGGTGGTCTTTATGCAACCATTGGTGCTACTAATTTTATTATCGGTAAGATGGAGATTATTGATAATAGTAATATGTATTCAGGTAATGATAAAAAAGAGTTACGCCGTTATTTAGGCGAAGCATTTTTTATGCGGGCATTTTGCTATTTCAATTTAGCTGATAAATTCTGTGGTGCTTACAATAAAAATACAGCAACTAAATCGAATGGTGGTTTGCCACTGTCTGTTGTTTACGAACCAACCAATGAAAATGATAAATATCCGGGACGCAGCACGCTGGCAGAAACTTATGATCTGATAAAAAAAGATTTGGATGCAGCATTACCTTATTTATTAGATTACGAAACACTTGCAAATGCAGCTCCAGCTGCAAAGAGCCCTTATATAACATCGTATGCAGTAAAAGCTTTACAAGCCAGGGTTGCTTTGGTAATGGAAGATTATACGGAGGCATTGAAAAAGTCGGAAGAAGTTATAGGTTCGGGGAAATATTCACTTGCAGGAGATACTCAAAAATTGCTTGATTTATGGAAATATGATGTGGCAGATGAGGCTATCTGGAGAGTGAGTATGACAAATCAACATTTGGGATATGCATCCGGATCTTACTTTTTATCCAATGTAAATAATCCTTCTTTTATACCGACTAAGGCTACATCCGATTTATTTGATAAAGATAAGGATTATAGAACTGGTTCTTATTTAGTTAAGCGGAATATAAGCTTGGCTGAAGGTAGCGGCGAAATCTATGCTTTCTCTAAATATCCGGGAAATCCACAGTTATTCGTTTCGAGTAATAATTATACAAATATGTCTAAACCATTCCGTTTGGCAGAGCAATATCTGATTGCAGCAGAAGCAGCAGCTTATTTAGGATATAGCTCAAAAGCAAATCAGCACTTAAACACTTTGAAGTCGAAGCGTATATCCGGTTATGTATCACAACAGCATAATGGAGAAAGCCTTATAAATAAAATCAGGGAAGAGCGTCAACGCGAACTTTTAGGAGAAGGTTTCCGATTGGGGGATCTCAAACGTTGGGGGATAGGTTTTAACCGTTCGGAAGGACAAAATGATATCCTTATCAATAAACTCGGAAATGTGCATCGCCTTAGTTATGAGCCAAATGATTATCGTTTGGTGTGGCCTATACCTAAAGCCGAAATGGATGCTAATCCTCAGATAAGAAATCATCAGAATCCAGGCTATTAATAATAAATAAATTACAATTATGAAATATATCAAAATATTCTTTATGGTAGTTTGTTTGCCGGTTTTCATTATAGCTTGCGATAGTAATGATAACTCGATAAACACAGTTAAAGCTACTGTAGAATTCGAAGAAGAGATTGTTGCTGTAAAAGAAACGGTAACTTTCCTGACAATACCTATTGTTGCATCAAGCGACGAAAAACGTGATGGCGATATTATAGTTAATGTTACAGTAAAGGAACACTCTGCAGGTTTCGAAAAAGATAAAGACTTTATAATCACAACAGAAACTTTGCGGATAACCCCGGATATGAAATCTGTAAACTTTGAAACCGGACTTCATGTAGAAAATGAAGAAGTGGAGAAAAACCGGAGGATTACATTTCATATAACAACAGCGGATGGAGCTAGTCTTGGTACGAAATCTACCTGCATGTTGGATATAAAAGAGAAAAACTTTGTTGAAGGAATATATACAATCAGAGGAGTGAATGCTTTTGATGACATGAATTCTACAGGAAAATGTTCTTTCAGAGGCGAAGATGAAACTCTTAATAATATGTTCATAGATTTTAACCTTGGTGGAGCAGCCGAAGTTAAGTTTACTGAAATAAGAGAGAACTGGGAATATGATGTAGAAATACAACCATTCCGATATATTGGAAGCTTTGATGGAATGGGAGTTTATCTATCATGGGCTAAATTGGATGGTAAACAAGTTCTTTATGACCGTAATAAGCCGATCAAAGGAAAATTTGAAAGAAAAACTGTTGAAGGAGTAGAGCAAATGGTCTTCACGTTCAAAGATGGTTTCGGGCTTATCGGAGCTAATGATAAAGGAGAACTTTCTTGGTTCTACAATGTATGGAAAGAGAATGCTACTATGACTAAAAATAAATAATACGAAATGATTAAACAAAATATCCTTAATGGAATGAAAAAATATTTGTCATTTATTTTTGCCACATTGGTACTTATTCTTTCCGGTTGTTCAACGGAAGATTATGAGCCAAAGAACGATGTAGATAATGGTGGCGGAGGGATAAATTATCCTTTGGAGAAAAAAGAATATGTAAAGTCCGGAGTACTAAGAATAAAACTGACTATTGAAGCTGAGGCCAGATTTAAGCCGGAAGTTATCTTAGGAAATGCTTCAACAGGTGTTGAGTCTGTTGATAAACTCTGCAGGGATCTTGGTGTTACAAATATAAAAAGAGCTTTTCGCCATGGAGGAAAGCATGAGAATAAAATGCGCCAGTCAGGACTTCATCTATGGTATGATCTTTATTTTGATGAAGATAAGTCTATGACTCAAGCTTATAATAGAACATTAAACCTTGAGGGGATAGAAGTAGTTGAACCTATTTTGAAGATAAAAAGGATAGAAGGGAGTAAAATAACTCCTGTATCTGAAAAAGATGCAAAGAATCTGATTGCTGCCCGTAATGCAGGTGTTGCAAAAATTTCGAGCAATTTTAATGATCCTCTATTAAAACATCAGTGGCATTACCATAATGAAGGAGTACTTCGTAAATCTCGTCCGGGAGCTGATATAAATCTATATAAAGCCTGGGAAATAGAGACCGGAAAGCCTCAGGTTATTGTAGCTATAATAGATGGAGGTATTCAGATAGACCATCCGGATCTGACTCAAAATTTATGGGTTAATACACTGGAAAAATCAGGAGCAAAGGATGTTGATGATGATGGAAATGGTTATAAAGATGATATACATGGTTATAACTTTGTGGCAGACACATCACTGATTACTCCTCATGAGCATGGAACTCACGTAGCAGGAACTGTAGCTGCTGTAAATAATAATGGAGTTGGGGGCTGTGGTGTAGCTGGAGGAAATGGTTCTCTGAATAGCGGAGTAAGACTTATGAGTTGTCAGATATTCCAACATAATTATGAAAAGAATGAAGACGATGTGGTAGAAGATGAAAAAAGAGGTGAAGTCTTTATATACGCAGCTAACAATGGGGCTGTAATTGCTCAGAACAGTTGGGAGTATGCTTGGAGAGGAACTGCCGGAGAGTTAATGCAGTCAGATAAAGAAGGAATTGACTACTTTATAGATAAAGCAGGTATGGATGAATTTGGTAATCAGACAGGACCCATGAAGGGAGGAATCGTAATTTTCGCTACCGGAAACAGTGACCTGAATGAATTGGTATTACCTTCATCGTATCCAAGAATATTTTCTGTGGCTTCTTTTGCTCCCGATTATCAAAAAGCATCGTATTCAAATTATGGGCCATGGGTGCATGTAGCCGCTCCTGGAGGCCAAGGCGATTATGAAGCAGGAACTCAGGTTTTTAGTACTATTATTGGCGGTCAGTATGGATTTCAGGAAGGTACCTCAATGGCATGTCCTCATGCATCAGGAGTAGCCGCTTTAATTGTATCTAAGTTTGGAGTAAAGAGTGATGGGACTTTCAATGACTTCACAAATGAACAATTGAAACAAAAACTTCTAGCTGCTACTAACGAAACTACCTTATGGTTCAATTCCGATCTTTTACCAATGGGTAAAGGGTATATTAATGCATATAAAGCGTTGGCAGATGCAGGAACTATTGCTCCAGACCGTGTAGGTGATATAACAGCCGATTGTACTTTCGAAAGGATACTTCTTACATGGAGAGTAACAGCTGATGCAGATAATGGTAAAGCTGATAGTTATAGAATTCTGGTGAGTGAAGAAGATACATATGGTGTAGATTTTTCTCAATTACCAGTTGGTGCTAATATTATCACAGTGCCAACTACAGGCAAAAATGTAGGAGATAAGCTAATACTTGAGCTTAATACATTAGAGATGGACAAAAAATATTACATCTCTATTGCAGGAGTTGATACTGATGGTAATATTTCCCTTTCCTCCACTATTACCGGACAGCTTATACCTAACAGGGCTCCGGTTGTTGAAGGTCTACCAGAAACAATAGGATTAAGAAAAACTGAATATAAAGAGTTTCGTTTAGATGTTCATGATATAGAAGGTTATGCCTGGAGCTATACTTTCACTCCGGGAAGTAATGCAGCTACTATGGAACGTCAGGGTAATCAGTTAATTCTGAAAATAAATGCAGCTCTGATTACTACAGGAGACTATTTAGCAAAATTAGAGGTTAAAGATGCACAAGGAGTATCTGCTATAATTGATATCCCTTACTCTGTAATTTTTTATGCACCACAATTGGTAAAAGAATTTGGAAGCATATTGTTCCAGAATAAAGGAGAATCTAAGACTTTCAATTTACAAGAGCATTTCAAAGATAAAGATGGCGACGCAATAAGTTTTGCCGTGGAATCTAATGCTTCATCTATAATCAGTGCTACAGAAAGCGCAGGTGTTCTCACTATAACATCTCAGGATTATGGTACAGCTAAGATTACAGTTTCGGCAATAGATGTTGATACAGAAACGAAAGTATCTTTTGATGTTACTTGCCGCAATTCAGATAATAAGGTTGACTTATATCCGGTTCCGGTTAAGAAAGATGGTTTGCTGAATATACGTATGGGAGAAAGTGTGAAAGGCTCAATAGATGTGACTTTATACACAATGGGAGGTGCAAAAGTGCATAATCAGAGTGCAGATATTACCCCAACAGCTCCTGCAACAATTAATATCAGTAAACTGAAAGCAGGTAATTACCAAATTGTGATTAAGTATAAAAACGAAGAAATTACTAGAAATATAACCAAATTATGATCAAGCTGACGAAAATAATACTCCCTCTTTTGCTCCTTTGTGTTATAGAATCAAAGGCACAAATGGTAGCATCTGCCGGGATAGAGACTGATGCCAGAGTAGCAGGCTTTGGAGGTGCCGGCGTGGCATTAGACGCAAATGCTTTCTCATTATATCGAAATACTGCAGGAATTATATTTGCTGAGCCTTCTAAGAAGACAGCCGTTTCTTACGGACTTTCTTCTTTGTATGGAGATAATACGCTTCATACAGTAGGAGGATATTACAGACTGAATGAGACTCATGCTCTTACAGCAGGTGTAAGATATTTTAAAGCAGATGAAATACAGAATACAAATGATGGGCTTACCTATACATCTGTAAAACCATATGACATGATCATTGATTTAGGGTATGCCCGGAAGATGACAGACGAATTAAGCCTTTCTACCAACCTTCGGTATGTACACTCAAAGGTAAATGAAGGACCGGGAATAAAAAACGGAAAATCAATTGCTTTAGACTTAGGACTTTATTATCGTAAAGATGCTTATAGCGCTGCTGTTACAGCTTCCAATTTAGGTATGTTGGTCGATTATGGATTTGGTGAATACCGTATGCCTGCAAATGTGAAGGCTGGTGGTGCGTATCGTTTGTCGGTAGCCAGCGATCATCTGATAACCGGATCGTTGGAAGGACGCTATAATTTTATGCCTAGCGACTTTACTTTCTTCTCGGGAGGAGTTGGTGCTGAATATATGTTCCGGAAGATGGTTGCAGTTCGGGGTGGTTATAACCTGAGCAGCGAGAACAAATCGGTCGGAAACTATGGTTCTGTAGGTGGAGGTGTTTATATCGGGCCTGTCGTTGCAGATTTCTCATATATTTTGGCTGAGGATTCTAGTATTATGAAAGATGTGTGGCGTGTAACAGTAGGTGTTAACTTTTAATCAGCCATTAAATGTTTAATTTAAATTCATGTCTAAAAATGAAAAGTAAAAATTTACTTTATTCATATATGTCCGTACTGGTTATTGCATTCGGAATGTTTTTTACCAGTTGCGATGGCGATGATAAAGAGCCGTTGTTATCACCTTCGGTTACATTAGAAAAAATAATTACAACAAGCAGTGATAAATTTACTGTGGTGTTCCAACCTAACGAAGTTACTACCCGCTATGTATATGCAATAGGAGATGAGGCTAATAGAGATGCTTTCATTGCCGGAACATATTCAGGTATTAAGGAAGTTGAAGGAAGAGCCGAAAATACTGTTATATTTCAAGGTTTGGAAGAGAATTCTGTATATACAGTTTTTGCAAGAGCTTACGATGCAGATGGAACTGCCGGGCCAATAGCTTCGGTAAAAGTGAAAACCCGCAAACCATTGAATGACTTTGAGACAGAGCGACAGTATCTGACTTCAAATGCAGTAGCGTTTACTATTAAGTCAAGTACCGAATACTACAAATATGTTTTTGGATTAGGAAAAGATGGTGATATAATTGATTTTGAAGAAGGTACTCTTGAGGGTATGTTGACAAAAGAAGAAATCTCACAATATACAGCTTCTTACTTCAATCTTGAAGCAAATACGGAATATGTCTTTTTTGTTAAAGCTTACGACCGTTTGAGCGATGAGCCTACTGAAACAAAAGAAATAAAGATCAAAACAGCCGGACGAAATGAAGCACCTGAGGTGAGCTTTAATATAGATTATATAGATATATATAATGGAGACTACAGCTTTACTCCGAATGATAAGTGCGGGAAGATTTCTGTTTTTGTTGCAAGAGAAGGAGAGCATGAGGATCTTATTAATAATGAAATTTATTGGAAAGGAGACATTCTGACAATGGCTAACCGCTGGACAGAAGCGAATAACGGATTGGTTACTATAGGATATGGCGGTACTCTGAAAATGAGCCATCTGACTCCGAAATTGTTATTAGGAGAGTTAGATCCGTTTAACCATCCAATGGAAGCTTATGTCTTGATTTATGATAAAGACAATAAGCCGTTTGCTATCCAACGTTTCAAATTTAAAACTCCGGCATATAATGATAATGCAGGGGTGGCAGATGTTGAACTTACAATTTCTAATATTACATCCGAAGGGGCTTTCTACGAATTTTATCCAAATGAACATGCTTTGGGACTCGTTTATCAAACATTTGATGCAGAATGGGTGGAAGAGTTAAAAACATCTTCTGAGTATTACGATGGGTATATTGAAGATTTTCTACACCTCGATGGATATTGGGCTTACTGTTATGGAGCAATTACTCCTACTTTCCCTGAAAGAACAGCTGAGGCAGATAAAGAATATTATGTGTATTATATGGTAATGAACAGTAATGGCCCAAGTGGAGGCTGGAGCAAGCTAAAACGCAGCATATTTAAAACATTACCAAAGAAAGACTAATATCCATACTTCGATAAATATATTAATATAAATAACAAGAATGATGAATACTATTTTAAGATATATTGGAGCATTTATTCTACCTGTATTCTTGCTGACGCTGGTAGGATGCGAAGATAAAGATGCCAATTATGTAAGACTGTCATCAAGCTCTTTTACGTTTAGTCCGGAGGGTACTGAAACTTTCGAAATAAAAGTGGAAGCCAGCAAATCGTGGACAGTAGAATATGTTGGAGACTGGGTGGTAGAGAAAGAGAAAGACAATAGCTCTATAAAGATCGGGGCTACTGCTACCCAAAGTAATTCTGACCGTCTGGCTCAGCTTGTGTTCAGGGCAGGAGATGCTGTGGAGGTTGTAAACGTTAGCCAGCTGGGTACTAATGTAGGATTCAGTATGATGGACAATAACTCTCTGGAAGTAGCAGTATCTACAAATGGTAGATATGTAGCCGGAGTAAATTCGCAACTGACAGGAGAATCATCATATGAATATACACCTTTCATTATTGACCTTGTCACAGGAAAAAGAACAACTAAAAAAGTGTTGAAAAAGAATACGGTTGCAGTAGCTATTTCTGATAATGGAACATTGGTACTGATGGACGAAACTACATGGACTACTTTCCATTATGACGAATCGGATGAAATTATTATTCCTAAGTTGCCTGCAGGATATAAATCGCCTACAGTACAAGGTATATCTGCAGATGGTAAGATTATGGTTGGGTATGCCCGTAAAGAATCGGATAGACTGGATTATCCTGTAAAATGGACTAATGGTAATCCTGAAATATTACCGGTTCCGGAAAAAACAGGCCTTGGAGAATTATTGGAACAAGGCGCAATGGCCAGAGGTTGTTCTGCTGATGGTTCTGTTATCTATGGTTCTATCTGGGATGATAAATCTGCTATCTATTGGAAGGACGGCAAAGTAGGTTTTGTAGGAGCTGATAAGATGAGAAAACATACAATAAATGTGATGATATCGGGCTCTCTTGTTGGTGTGGAAGTGCTGGATAGACCTATCCTATATGCCGAAACAGCAAATATGAGCCCTAATGGTAAGTATCTGGCCGTAACATTCAGAAAAGTTGAGTCTGTAGATAATGTGCAAGTTGAGTTTTCTTCTCCGGCGGTATTCGATGTAGAAAACGAAACTCTTACTATTCTGACAGAATACCCGAGTGGATTTGAAGATGGTGCCGGTAGAACAGTAAGCGATAAAGGAATGCTCTCCTTCAGTTGTCCTGCTCAGGCTTCTACCACAGGCTTTATTTATAATATGAACAGTAAATCTGTATTAAGTACATCTGCCTTTATCAAACAGGATTATGGTTTTTCTTTTACAACGGAGGATGCTATTATAACCCGGATTGTAAATGATGGAAGAGTATTGTTAGGTCTGAATGTCCTTGTTAGAGGTAGCTCTATACAATACTGGTATATAAATGTAATGGACTAATATAATAATGGAATTTTATCCCTTGTATAAATTGAATTAATTAATTAAAAAAGACTACAATGAAAAAATTATTTTATTTTTTGCCGATTTTTATTTCGGTGTGTTTGTTTACTGCATGTAGTAGTGATGATGATAATGATCCACCAGCACCAGACCCAACTCCGCTTATCGCTAAGATGGAAAGACCTAATGGAATGACTTTTACTTATGATTATACTGCTGAAGGTACAGTAAAGACTTTAAAAAAGGAAGATGGAGGTAAAACATCAGTTGAGACTTTTTCATATGGATCGAATGGTGCTTTAGTAAAGGTAGAAAAAAAAGAAAGTAATGTATTACTCAATTCTACAGAGTTTGTTTATGATGGAACTAAGGTAATAGCAACATATTCAGAGTATTTTGAGGGTGCTGTTTCCGATACAAAAGTATATACTCTTCAATTAAATGGGGATAAATTGACAGAAAGCACACTAAATACTACAGGAGGTATGCCAGGCGCTACTTTTACTATTAAAGTAGTATCAAGTTATACTTATGATGCAAATGGTAATATGAAGAAACTTACATCAAAAACATATTTTGATGATGTGTTGAATGAAACTTATAATACAACATCTGAATATGAGTATGATAGTAATAAATCATTTATAGGTAAGGAAATACTACCATATTGGTATTGTATATTTAGTGGAACTGAAAGATTTGGAATTTACCCAGGATATATAAATAATCCTTCAAAATCAACAACAACAGCATTGAATTGGATGGGTATTCCTGAAACTTTAATTCTTAAGTATGTTTATGAATATAATGATAAATTATACCCAACATCTGTTTATTCTTTATTACCTATAGAAGGTGCTGATGATATTAAAACAGATATGTTTACATTCACTTATAAATAATCCACTGATCATATAATCAATAAAAAAATACCATCTGATAAATTTATCAGATGGTATTTTTTTATTATTAAAAATTAAGTAAAATATTAGCGTAATTGAAAATATTGAGTTAAATTGCATTTATGTGATGCCTAATTAACTTAATCTTTTAATTATGAAGAACAAATCAATTATTTTTCTTTTAGTATTGTTGTTCTCAGTAACAGCATTTAGTCTGCCTGTAATGGCAAGTGGTCAATCGTTTACGATTGGAGGTTTTATTGTATATTATGATTCTGATCCAATCATCTATGAAGATGGTAGCAGTCTTGAGATTTCGTGGAGTCCCGGTAATACAGGTGGACGGTCTTTAGAGTTTACTATCAAGAGTAATAAATCGGGAATTGCTGTATTTGATAATTACTCTACGACTTATACTTCAAATTGGCATGGAAAAACGAAAATATTGCCAAGATCGGAAGGGAAATTTACTTTATTGGTAGAACTGCGCGATAATGGAACTTTAGTTGGTTCCAGATCCATACCTATGGAAATAAAATATCGTACAGTATATACAATTGATACCGAAACTGTAAATAGGGGAGAAAACTCATCTATTTCATTAAGTTCCAGACAGAATGTACAAAGTACAAAATGGACAGTTTCGAATCCCGATGTAACTATAGTGAGCCAGAATGCAGGGACTTTAACAGTAATGGCTAAAAAAACAGGAACAGTAAATGTTAGTGCCGAGATTACACTTGTAACAGGAGATAAGAAGAACGCATCGAAAACTATTGATATAAGAGATCGCCCGTTGTGGATCGATGGTAACAATATAGCAGTTGTGAGTAATGTTAGCGGCGGGCAAGATTTAAAATATTACATAGGTACGCCTCCAAGCGGAGCTAAATTTTCGTGGGAAACGGATAATCCAGAGGCAGTGATAGTAAGCGGGCAGGGAACAAACGAAGTTATAGTCAATGCGGGAGAGATATCTAATTTTAAGCTTTCGGCTACAGTGGAATATGGTACAGTGAAGAGAGTATTAACAAGGAATGTTCGGTTGATAGAGTTTGTTTTGGATAATTTTAGTAAAGAAGTTGTCATGTCGAGTCCCGTGTTTATAGGTGGTAGTGGGTATCGAGCAACTTATGATATCAGGTTTTTAGATAATGGAACAAAAGAGGAAATTAGTGGAAGTGCAACATGGTATATTTCTTATGATGCGAGAATTTCACAGTTTAAAGAACTTCATTTTGTCTATAGTCCGAATGATTTTGCATATTATAAAATAGACTCATATAAATGCAAACAAGTACTTCCGTTGGATTATCTTGAAAGATTTTTCTTCTTTAATCAGTATAAGCAAAATACAAAATTGCCAGCATTTTATGAACACTTTGACGCATATTTTATGAGACCAGGCGATTTAGATAATTACCTTAAAATGAAAGCTCTTGTAAGAACAGAAGATGGTAAATCTTTCATACATGAGTTTATGATCTATTACAGGCACGATTATGAAAACCCGTATCCGGTATTGGTTTCCAGCGTTGACGAAAAGCCGGAGATACAATCAATGAGTAAATCACTGAAAATTGCTACAGAAGAAGAGTTTGATAATTCATCTGAAATAGATGTTAATATCTATACTTTAACACAGGGTAGCTTAGTTTATTCGAAGAAAAGAACCCTGAATTTTAATATCAATGAGGCGCCTATTCCTTCGGGATACTATATCCTGAGAATGACTGATAGTAAAGGAAATGTAAAAGCAAATAAAGTATATAAGAAATAAAGTTTGTACAAAATTGATTAATAAAAAAAGACACCTCAAACATGGTGTCTTTTTTCGTTCTGGGCTAATAAGGGTTATAAACTAACCTTTTGTCCTGACTCATTATATATATCGATTGTATAACTGCAATAATAGTCGCCTTCGCCTTGAATTATACTTGTTGCACTCTTTGTTTGGGTAGGAACCTGTCCACTGTAAACTTGTATCTTTATATCATATAAATAGTTTCGCTGAGGTTTTGGCAATTGGGTCGAAAAAGTTTGAATGCCCGTCATATTGCTCATATGTGTATATATATAGATATTGGGTGCATTATCTGCCTCATATACATAAGCATTGTCAGTATATACTGCTCCATTATAAGTAAGATGTATCGCGGCTGCATAGGTATAGTATGCAGTAGAAGGTAAAGATGCAGATGTGTTTTGTACTACATATGTATATCTTGCTGCATTCTCTAACAGGTAAGTATTGTTGGTACTTAATGTCGGATTTTCGGGAAACTCTACACTTATCCTGTATTTGGCTCCGGTTCTTACTACATTCACAATGACATCGGTATTACCTGCAGTACTGAAATCGAAATTAAGATTTTCTCCATACATGCAAATACCATTTGAGGGAGATAAGTTATTGGTTTTGCTTACAGCCGGTGTCTGCAATGCTTTAATATCATCGATAGTGGCAACTGCATTCAAAGCACTGGCATCGTTGTAATTGGTTATTACATAGATGTCTTTGGCTTGAAGAGTAGCCGGATCTAATGGCAATGTCACCAGTTTATAGTCGTCGAGATCGGTAAAACCCGAATATACATACTTGCTGGTGATAATATTCGATGATGGCTCTGCAAAAAATACACTTACATTGTTTACTGTCTGTTCAATAGCTAAATTATCACCGTCGATAGTTTTTAGTATAGATGAAGCAGGCATGAGCCGAATAGAAATATTCTTTTCCGAACCATTGTCGGGGAATACATCCGAATCGTTGCTACAACTGGTAAGTAAGAGCAGTATAACGGATAATATATAAATAATTTTTTGCATAATGTTTTATTCTACAGATCTTACACAACGAGAAACAGTACTGCTGTAATCATATCTCTGAAATTCGGAATAGAGCACCTTTTCTTTATTACCGGGTACGCTCAGGTCGAGATATCCGGGATACCAATATGCTTTTACCTGAACCACAACCTCGCTAGGAAACCATTTTTGTCCGTTATTCATTGGCGGGGCCGTAAACGGCCAGCCGTTAGGGTAATCTTCTTCCTTAAGCATTATATCTCCCGGTGTAAAATAACGGTCGATAACACCTAGTTTGGCATCACCAAGATTATCTTTCTGGCTGTCTGACAATACTATTCCTGATAGATCGGTGTCGGTCAGTCTTTGTAATAAATCCTGAGCCTGTTGCCTGAAAACCAGAGGGTAGAATGGTAGATTGTTATTCACTCCTTCCCATGTGTTAGACTGCCATATCCTATAAGTCTGGTCGAATAGAGCGAGAAAGGACATCAGTTCACAGGAACTTATTAATCTCCATCCCGGACCATATTTTTTCTCACAATAATATGGAGGTTGTCCTTTTGTAATCGAGGGGCCTTGTACTTCGGGGTCCCAGTAATTAATTACATCTCCGTATGCACCTTGCAAACCCTGAGGTAATATTTCCTCGTGGTTGCGTATCTCTATTTTACTTTCTCCATCGCAAAGGATAGGGATAATAATTACACTTGAATCGGTAGGCGTGACGGGAGGGACAACAATTGTTTTATCTCCTTGAAAAACATACTGATATTCGTCTTTTTTCCAAGGTTCTATATAAATTTTCAATTGAATACCGCCGGCACCATCTATATATGCATTTATAATGTAATGATAGTTCCTTATTACACTATTGTTGGATATAGTAGGTACATCTCTTCTTTGTAATGTGATCCCGACTTTGTCGCCATCGCTTTCTATCGGGAAAGACTTATTGTTTATATGCAACTCAGTAAACGCGGTGCTGCCTTCTTCCACTAAGAATTCTGGGATATAGAATGTTGCCGAACCAATACTATCCCTGTTATAATCGAAACCGGACAAGGTTGCCAACTCCGATACTCCTTTTTGCCCTGTATAATAATTATCGGCAGGAGGAACAGATAAGCTTGAAGCTACATTTTCAAGTTGTACAGATGTTATTGTGCCCGAAGGAATAGTGCTTCCGGATACTTTCTTTCTGAAAACAACTTCAACCTTTGCCAAAGATCTTATCAACTCTACCTTATTTGTAGGTAAGATGAGAGGTGCCGGATTGTCTATTGTGCCACCTGTGGTCACGCTTGTGTTATTATAGATGGCAGACATTAAGAAACGTCCGGTTTGGCTTGTTTCGTCCGGTGCAAATTCCGGATTATATTGTAGCTGTTTATATCTGGTATCGGATTGAAATTCCGATTTGTTCTTTATGTTTGATATTGCAGTAACAAAACTTCCAGTATATGCGGTTTCGTTGGCAATGAAGTAAAAGTCATAACTTCCGTTAGCTATAAGCACCCCACGGCTATAATTTGCAAATCCGTTAGGAAAATCTAGCTTCTGGTTCAGTACAACCTGACCATCACTCGGATTAAATGCAATCATCCGAAGTTCATCCACACGGTCTTCCCATAATGTTTTATCTTCGTTGATACTAGTCGATAAAGCTTTTAGCGACAAGGTTATATATGTATTACCACTATCTTCGTCTTTTCTGTCATCATCGTTAGTACACTTGGTGTAAGTGAGTAAGATAATAGCTAAGAAGATGAATAGTTGTATGTTGTAGTTCCTTTTCATTGTTTTCTCTTTTTTATAGCTTACATTTCAGTGTCGTAGCTATGTACCAACCAATTGTTAACCCAAATCTCAGTAATTGCATATGTGCCGCAACTGCATTGGTCTTTAGTTGTAAATCTTATCACAAAATCGTGGTCACAATTTAAGTTTACTTCAGGGTTCTTAAGTAATAAAGTTCCTAACAAACTACCTCTGTATAATTCGCGTCCGTCGATTTTACTTTTTACTACAATTGTATTTGTATCCCCGGTTTCCAGTTTGAGTAAAGTAAACTGGGCCTCGAGTAAGTTGTCTCTTGTTAAATGAATGGATGAATAATCTATCATCTCATCCTGGGCAACAGTTCCATTTACATTCATCGAACCATTGTTAGATTCTATATCAACCTGATAATTTTCAGCGTTGTCCAATCCTTCTATCGTTATTGTAAGGCGATTAGTTACCTCTTGCATATTTATAGCTGTATTTTTGAAAATAGATTCCGAGCTTGTAGCTTGAGGAACATATACAGCCTGACTTTCACCATAAAATACAGCAGAGCCTTGTATTGATGATGCTTGTTTTAATGTTCTTTTCAAACGGAAGAGTAAATCTGTTTTTTTAGTAGCCATTTCTATAGGCGTGTTTATGTCGAAATGGGTTTCGTCTAACCCAGACCATGCAACGACCGTATAAAGGCCGGCTTCTTTTACTTCTATCCTGTTCTGATAATTTCTCTGTACTTGTATGTTGTTGTTTTTCTTATATCCTACCAGTATGCCATCTTCATTGAAGATACAAAGGTTCATGTCTTTTATCTGGGTAGGGAACAGAGTATCAATCTCACATTGGGTTTTTGAATAAAAGCGAATATCAATACCTTGTACACAATCTTCATAATCGTCTTTTATACATCCGTTAAAGAGCAGTAAAGTGACTGTAGTTATCAATAGAACTATTTTGTAATGTATATTCATTCTTTTATTTATTATTGTATCGTATTTATTTTTAATTATATTCCGGAACCAACAGGTTCCGGAATACTATTTTCAGTTTTTATAGCTCTATATCATAAGAATGTACTGTCCAGTTTAGTACTGTAATATCAACAGTCATATATGTTTGTTCCGGAGTCAAAGGATCTGTAGGATCGATAGGGTTTTCCGGTTCATCAGGATTCACTGGTTTAGGGTCAGGATTCTGAGGATTTGGATTGTTCGGATCTTCAGGATATAAAGGATTCCAGTTACCTCCTATTCTTGCAAAAGCTGTAATATTTACATGATAAATATTATTTCTTAAAACAGGAGAGTTTAGTGGTGATGTTATATTATCAGGGTTAAGCCATGCATAATACATCATTTTTCCATTTTGATATACCTGTACTTTTTGTTGTGCTACAGCAGCTTGAGCAGCAGCTTTAGTCGAATATAATTTCCCGTCAGTTTGCCCAACATAGAATGTACCATTAGTCAGCGCACCACCATCGGCTATATAAGAAGCTTCGGGAGTAAATTTAGCTCTTACAAGGATATACGCAGTATTACCTTTTTTATATTGGCTTGTTTTTACATCTCCGGGAGTGTGAGTATTTTCAAATAAGAATTTGCCTGGCAATGACTTATATCCATCTGCAGCAGTTGGTTTTGCAGGAACCACTGATGGTGTTAACAAATCCGAATAGTCATAATAATTTGTTGCTGTAGTAGCATAATCTGCAGTTGTTGGTACATATGAAGAACCCCATGTTGTATAATCTGCTTTAGGTGAGAAATAAACTTTAGTTGTACCTTGTGCAATAGAATATGTGATATTGGAAAGTGTTCCTACTTTTACAGTGCCATGCATAATGTCGGTAGATGCAGTTGTTGTAACAATAACCCTGGATGCAGTACGTGTCAATTGCACAGCAACCCTGTTTGCTCCATTAGTAACATCCTGAGCTGTAACATCTGGTTCGATAGTAGCAGACTCTGTTTTTCCGGTCATTGTAATAACATCATAGGTACTTGTAGCATCTGATTCTATTTTAGCTAATCCTGTTATTGCTAAAAGATCATCATCTTTAGGTACAGTCGTCAAAAGTGGATTAGGGCTGTTTACAACTACATAAACAGTTTTTTTTCCAGATGTTGTTCTGAAAGGTTGACTTGGAGAAAGTACGCTTCCTGTAGTAGAAAGATCACCTTCCTGGAATCTTTTTGCTTCTAGAGTGCCATCAGCAGAAACCATATATACATCCAAAGTATAGATTCCATCTTCACCTTCATAGTCTCCATCAGGATTGAAGTCCTCAGGAAGTGCTTTTTGACTATTTGCTTTGGGCATAGATACAGATAACTGTACGTAAGTTGGTAAGCCCTCTTTTACGGTACTTTGATCAGCATCATCGTCGCTGCTGCACGCAGCAAAGCTTAATCCAATGATTATTGCAAAAAAAAGTTTTTTTAAGTTCATAATTTTAATATTTGATTAATAAAGTTGTTTCAGAAAGGCAATAAAAATCTTGGCGCTACATTATTAGCGTTTGTATGAATAATCGATATGTATATTATTTAATCTGTCTTATCTCCGCTTTAAGTAAAATCCGCTAATGATTTGTCGTTCATTTTTATTGTTATTTTCTTCGAAATTTAAATTATAACATCGGAGTATATAAAAAGTTTATTGCTAACGAAAAAATAATGAAAAGTAATTTTTAATAATATGTATACTGTTTTTGAAAACATTTTTAAATAATATGTTGTTTTAAGAAAAGATTTATATTGGAAGCTTACAGACACTTTTTTATTACAAATTATAACAAGACAAATAATAATGACAAAACATTTTACCCTGATATCAATATTTATCTTCTTTATTAGTTCCCTGAGTGCACAGGCGGAGAAAGATAAGTTGTATCTACCTCAATTTGCACTAAAAACGAATGCATTGTATTGGGCAACCACAACCACAAATCTTGGTATGGAAATAGGATTGTCCAAGAAATTTACCCTCGATATATCGGGAAATTATAATCCGTGGACTTTTTCGGATAATAAGAAAATAAAACATTGGGGCGTACAACCCGAGTTAAGGTACTGGTTGTGCGAACGGTTTAATGGACATTTTTTCGGTTTACATGGACATTATGCAGAATATAATGTAGGAGGAATAAAAATGTTAGATCTGGAAGGGAAACACTATCAAGGTAATCTGTATGGTGGTGGTATATCGTATGGTTACCATTGGATACTAAATAATAGATGGAGTATTGAAGCTACTATTGGAGCAGGGTATGCACATTTGGACTATGATAAGTATCCATGTGAAAAATGCGGTACTAAATTGAAAAGCGACACAAAGAATTATTGGGGACCAACAAAGGCCGGCATAAGCTTTATATACATTATAAAATAAAAGAAAAATGAGAACGATCAAAAATATTATCCTTATCATATTTTGCTCCATCATTGCAATGCCAGTCATTGCACAGCAAAACAATGGAACGAATGCAGGAAATTACTCAGGAAAAATTGAACATTCCGGCGACTCGCTTTATATTCATATTAACGTAGATTTAGCTAATTTATCACTTGACAGGGACAGGTCTGTAACTTTAACACCTGTTTTATCAGGAAATAGCAGGCAAAAAGAATTGCCGGCGATTTTGGTGAATGGGACAACACGGCAGAAAGTATATGACAGGTCTGTTGCTTTAAGCGGAGAAACTCCGGGTTATTATTCAGTGGTTAAGTTTGATAAAAACAGAAGGCCCCTCCATTATATGAAATCATTACCATATGAGGCATGGATGGATTCCGTTTCACTGGATATTATGGAAGATTTTTGTGGCTGTGGAGGTCATCAGCAAGAAACAAATATAAATAAGATAGCATATTATAAAAATCAACCGGAAATTCCGTTTGTTCCTCAGTTGGCATATATACAGCCTGAAGTGGAAAGTGTTAAAAAGAGAGCTGATAAATGGGAATCTTTTATTGATTTTCCTGTGAATAAGGCTAATATCCTGGCCGATTATATGAATAATCCGGCGGAACTATTGAAAATAAATACTTTCTTTCATACAATAAGTTCGAATAAGAATATTGAGGTAACAAAGATTGAGGTAACGGGATATGCTTCTCCAGAAGGAAGTGTTGCTCACAATGAGAAATTATCGAAAGAAAGAGCCGAAAACTTCAAATATTATTTGCAGGCAAAAACTTCATTCACATCTAATATTTATGAGGTTAAGTATGGAGGAGAGAATTGGAAAGGCTTGGAAGAAGCTTTGCCTCAGTCTAATATAAAAGAAAAAGATCAGATATTGGGGCTGATAAAAAATACATCCGATGTGAATTCTTTGAAAAATAAAATAAAGGCATTGGATAAAGGTGCTCCATATAAGCAGATGCTTACAGATATTTATCCTAAGTTGCGAAAAGTAGAATCTACTGTTCAGTATAATGTACGAGCATTTAATCTGCATGAGGCTAAGGAAATTCTTAAAACACGTCCTCAGCAACTGAGTTTGGATGAGATGTTTCGTATAGCTAATACATATGACGCTGGTTCGTCTGACTTTCTGGATGTTTTTGAAGTAGCAGTGAGAATGTTTCCGGAAGATAAGACAGCGAATCTGAATGCAGCTGCGGCAGCGCTTTCTGCGAAAGATGTAACAAAAGCTCAGCGGTATTTAGATAAGTCGGATAAGAATACTTCTGAATATTTAAATAACCTGGGGGTACTTAATTACTTACAAAATAATAAGGTGCAGGCAAAAAGTTTATTTGGAACAGCTGCTCAAAAAGGTTTAAATTCTGCAATTTATAATATGAATAATATCAAGTGATTTTATAGGATGTTTTGTTGAGGTTGAGGCCGGAATTGAAAAATATTAAATTCAATTTCGGCCTTTCTTCTGTTAACCTTTATTTTCTACAGATTAAACTTTTGTGAAAAAGTTTAGTCTTATAAATATTGTATGAAAAATACTTATCGATGAGACAGCCTATTCTTTCTGTATTATTATTTATTTCAATAAATATTTTTTCTCAAAGCGATAACACTCAATCTTATAATCAAGCCCAATATTCGATAAGAGGTGTTGTTATGGATTCGCTTGAAAATGAACCGGTATTGATGGCCGTTGCAGGTCTGTATGACTCGGCGAATAAATTGATCAAAGGTGTCGCTACTGATGATTCTGGCGTTTTTTCGTTTACAGACTTACAGCCTTCACAATATAATTTGTTAATTACTTTATTGGGTTACGATACGGTAAGGATGACTATTCCTCAGAATAAGTTTCGTCAACTAATAGTAAGTCTGGACACTATCTTTATTAAGACGACAGATATAAGGCTTTCGGATGTAGTGATTACTGCAGAACCTCCCGAACTTGTAATTAAAGAAGATACTTTGGAATATAATGCAGCTGCATTTAAGGTAGCGGATGGTGCAGTGGTTGAGGATTTGATCAAGAGATTGCCCGGAATGGAAGTAGATGCTGATGGAAATATAAAAAAGCCGGATGGGAAGCAAGTAAGCAAGGTTTTTGTAGATGGGAAGGAATTTTTTGGAAATGATCCTAAAATGGCTACCAAGAATCTGACTGCCGATATTGTAGACAAGGTACAGGTGATAGAAAAGAAATCGGATATGGCTATATTGACCGGAGTTGACGATGGTGAAGAAGAGACAGTAATAAATATTACAATAAAGAAAGGAATGAAGCAGGGTTGGATGGGGAATGTGACATCCGGTCTGGGAGCTTTGACTCAGGATAATAAGGATAAAGATATACGGTATAAGGAAAATCTGATGGTGAACCGTTTTCTAGAGAATGACCAGATTTCTTTTATTGCTAATGCTAATAATATAAATAATCAAGGTTCGCAGGATAGAGGGAATAATGTTCGTTCGGGACGAAGCCGAAGTGGACGTAGTGGTATAACCAGTTCAAATACATTCGGGGTAAATACGGCTAAGATAGTAAACGATAAAGTTAAGTTCGGAGCGAATGTCCGATATAATTATAGTGATAGTTATGCTGAGAATGATGGGTTCAGACAAAATTTGCTGAAGGATAGTGTGTCGTACCGGAAAAATGTTTCGAAAGATCAGGATTATAGTAATAATCTTGCATTTGATGGTAAATTGGAATACCAGATGGATTCGTCGACAACTGTAGTTTTTAGCCCAAGTTTTTCGTATAATTATTCCCGGTCGCATTCGTCCTCGCATCAGGTGACTATGGCAGGCGATGCAGATTCGTCGAAAGTGAATGAAAGTACATCTCAAGACAGAATGAAATCGGATGGTATTAATACCCGTCTGCGGCTTGATGTTTCGCGTAAATTATCGAAGAAGGGGAGACGGATTAGTTTTGGTGCGACTTATAGCCTTGATAAAAGTTCTGGTTCGGGTATGAATGTTTCTGATAATACTTTTTACCTGTCGCCAAATAAAAATAAAAGCCGAGACCAGATATCGGAATCGAATCAGGATAGATATTCTTACAATCTGACTCTGAGTTATGTGGAGCCTGTATGGACAAATAATTTCTTAGATTTTTCTTATAATATCACGGCTAATAATACTCAGAACAGGCGAAAAACGATTGATTATGACGAGGATACAGGCGACTATACATATCTGGACCCTGACTATAATAAAAGTTCGGATACAAAAACTATAAATCAAAATATAGGAGTGAACTTTAGGTCGGTTCGCCAGAATTATGGGTATAATATCGGATTGAGAATTGCACCTACTCATACAAGCAGTAAAAGTTTTGTTGAGGACTGGTATCCTTCGGGTGCAGATTCTATTGTAAATGACTTGCCCGGACGAACTGCGGTAAATTATGCTCCACAGTTGGAGTTTACTTATCGTTTCAGTAATAGCCGTGAAATGAGGAAGAATCTGCGATTTCGCTATAATGGAAGAAGTACTCAACCGACAGTCTCGCAACTAGACCCAACAACAAATAATACGAATCCATTACATATACGTAGCGGTAATCCCGATTTATTACCTGCTTTTAATCATAATATATCTTTGAACTATGATTTTAATAACAGGGAGACGCATCAGGTATTTACCATAAACCTTAGTCATCAGTTTACTCAAAACCAAATAATTAATTATACTACTTATGAGGAAAACACAGGAGTGCAATATTCCAGACCAATAAACGAGAACGGAACCTGGAATTCAAATGCCACTGTTTATTTTTCTAAACCATTTGATAGTAAAAAAAGACTGCGTTTTAGTTCTCGTTCTAATCTGAGATATAATAACCGCATAGGTTATACTACGATTGAGAAACAAAGTGAGAGAAATATTTCGAAAACAATAAATGCAGGACAAGAATTAAACCTGAGTTATTCTAATGATTTTTATTATGGACAATTGAGAGGGCGTGTAAACTATTCTAAAACATCGAATACTGTTATTACTAGCCAGCAAGGAACAGAGACTTTCAACTTTGTATTCACTTATAATACAAATCTCACCCTGCCTTATAGCTGGTCTATTGCTTCTGATATAAATTATACAGGCAATAGAGGTTTGTCATCAGGATATAACTTGAATGAAGTTATCTGGAATGCCGAAATCAGTAAACAGTTTTTGAAGCAGAACAGAGGTTCCTTAAGGTTGGAAGTCAATGATATCTTGCAGCAGCGACTAAGCATCAGGCGGAATGTTACTGCTAACTATATAGAGGATATAAGGAATAATGCAATGACAGGCTATTTTATGATTTCATTTGCTTATCGTTTCAACAATATTGGAGGTAGAGGACGAAACAGACAACGTAACTATGATAGTATGGATTATGAAAGGAATGAGGATTCAGGTTCTGAAAGAATACGCAGCTTTGAAGGCGGCCGGGGAGGCGGTGGTGGCCGAGGCCGGTTTTAGTTCGGGTATGAAGGAGATTTAGCTACAGAGTAAAGGCTGTAACACGGGGTTTATGTTTTGACTATTTCGAAAATGCTTGGTTATTCTTCTATAATATAATATTACATACATGTCTATTTTGAAAGCCTGTTTTTATGTGAAACAGGCTTTCTGTCGATTAAAACGGCGTATCTATCGAATATTCTTTTAGCTGTTTATGTTATGATTTAACTTTAGATACAGAAATTAAAAAGAATATTGATATATGATATTTAAGTGTAAATGGATTGTTTTGTTTATCATGATTTCGATCAGTCTCTCAGCTCAGAAAAAATGGACATTGAGAGACTGCATTGATTATGCCCGTCAAGAAAATATTCAGGTGAAAAAGTCGCAATTGCAAGTAGAAAGCTATGAAGTCGACATTAAGCAATCGAAAGCAGGGTTGTTTCCTTCATTAAGCGGAAACGTCTCTCAAAATTACAGCCATGCTAAAGAAGCTAATAATAACTACAAATATAAGGGGCTGTTTAATGGGCAGTATGGAGTAAACCTCAGTTGGACTGTCTATGATGGCAATCGTAATCGCAATAGTGTGAAACAATCGAAATTGCAGAAAGAGGCAAGTGAGTTTGATACACAGCAACAGCAGAATGATATAGAAATATCTATCACTCAAAACTATCTGCAATTGTTGTATGCAAGGGAATCTATAAAGAATAATGAGAATATACTGGAGTCGTCTGAAGCTCAATTGAAGCAGACAAAAGACTTTCTGGATGCAGGGAGTATAACAATGGCAGAATATGCTCAGGTGGAAGCACAATATAGTTCTGATAAGTATAATCTGGTGCTGGCGCAGAACTCTTTTGATAATTATAAACTACAACTAAAACAATTATTGGAATTAGATATAGATGAAACGCTGGAAATCGAATTTCCCACTATTGATGATAATGAAGTTGTCGCACTCATTCCTTCGGTAAATGAGATTTATGAAAAATCTTTATCTATTATGCCCGAAGTTAAAAGTAGCAAACTGGATATGGATATTGCAGATATTGAAAAATCTACAGCGAAAGCCGGATATTTACCGTCTTTGTCACTTAATGGTAGTGTAGGTACTGGTAATGTTTGGAATAGCGGTTATTCGGCATTTTCGACTCAGCTCAACCGAAATTTCAGCCAATCACTGGGACTCACACTAAGTATACCCATTTTTGATAACCGGAAGAATAAATCGAATGTAGAGAAGGCTAATCTGCAAATAGAAACAGCACGTCTTAATTATTTGGATACACAAAAAGGATTGTTGAGAACAGTTGAAGGGTTGTATCAGGATGCTGTTTCGTCGCAAAGTAAATATTATGCGGCAAAAGATAAAGTAAAGGCTTCGGAGTTGAGTTATTCTTTGGTAAAGGATCAGTACTCTTTAGGGATGCGTAATACTGTAGAACTTACAACCGAGCAGAATAATTATGCAAATGCATTGCAGGAATTTTTACAAGCAAAGTATTCGGCTTTGCTTAGTTTGAAGCTGCTTAATTTTTATCAGGGGAAAGAAATAGATTTATAAATAAATAGAATAAAATGGACGCTAAAAAGAAGAAATATCTGATTCTGCTGGCTGTAGCTTTGTTAGGTGGTTTAATCTATATACTCTGGCCTAAGGGTGATAAGGTTACTATGACTTTAGGTACCGAAAAGGTAAAAAAAGGAAACCTTACAACAGCTGTAACTGCAACCGGAACGGTGGAACCTATAACACTGGTAGAAGTAGGAACCCAGGTGTCGGGTGTTATTTCAAAGATATATGTTGATTTTAATTCGGAGGTAAAAGCCGGACAAGTATTGGCTGAATTGGATAAACGTATGTTAACTTCTGAACTCGAAACGGCTCAGGCAACTCTCAAATCGCGTCAGGTAGAACTGGCACAACAAGAACGAAATTATAATCGTAATAAGGGGCTGTGGGAAAAACAAGCCATAAGCAAAGCTGATTGGGAAGATGTTCAGACAGCATATGAGACAGCACAACTTGCTGTGACATCATCGAAGGCAGCTGTATTTAAATCGCAGACAAATTTAGGATATGCAACAATATATTCTACTATAGATGGCGTGGTTGTATCACGGGCAGTAGAAGAAGGACAAACAGTTGCAGCTTCGTTTAGTACTCCTACATTGTTTACTATAGCAAATGACCTGACTAAAATGCGGGTGATTGCAAATGTAGATGAGGCTGATATAGGTCAGGTTGCAGAAGGGCAAAGGGTATCATTTACAGTAGATGCTTATCCTAACGATCAATTTGAAGGAAAAGTTGTGCAAGTGAGGCTTGAGGCAACGACAACTTCGAATGTTGTGACTTACGAAGTGGTTATTGATGCTCCTAATCCGGATTTGAAACTGAAACCCGGATTAACAGCTAATGTGAGCATTTATACTTTAGAAGAAAATAATGTATTGTTGATACCATCAAAAGCGTTGCGTTTTCATCCTGATCCGGAGGTTTTGGGTAAAATGGAAGATATCGTTATTGAGAATAATGAGAATCTGGTAGCAAGTAAGAAATCTGTTTGGGTAAAAAATAATAATACGATCAGTCAGAAAAATATTTCGATAGGAACTACTGATGGAATCAATATACAGATTTTGGATGGTCTGACTGAAGGTGAAGAGATCGTGTTAGGTGTTACTCAAAAATCTACTCAAATGGGACCTCCGTCCGAAGTGGGTGAAGAATCACCGTTTATGCCTAAACGTCCTGGTGGTACAAAAAAGAAATAAATGAACATAAATGATGGGCGAAACTAAAAAAGAGATCATACGCACAGATAATATAAAACGCGACTATATAATGGGTGAAGAAACTGTGCATGCTTTGCGTGGTATCAGTTTTACCCTTTATGAAGGAGAGTTTGTCACAATAATGGGTACAAGTGGATCAGGGAAGTCAACACTGTTGAATATGCTGGGATGCCTTGATACGCCTACATCCGGGGAATATTATCTGGATGGGATTTCTGTACGTAAGATGGGGAAAAATGAGAGAGCTACTCTCAGAAACCGTAAGATCGGTTTTATCTTTCAGTCGTATAATCTTTTACCAAAGACAACAGCAGTTGAAAATGTAGAGCTTCCATTGATGTATAATCCTCATATTTCGTCGAAAGAGAGGCACGAACGAGCTGTTAAAGCTTTGAAAGATGTGGGATTGGGTGACAGGCTTAGCCATAAGTCGAATCAAATGTCCGGGGGACAACAGCAGCGTGTGGCTATTGCACGGGCATTAGTAAATGAACCTGTTATAATTCTGGCAGATGAGGCTACAGGGAATCTGGATACACGTACATCGTTCGAGATATTAACTTTGATGCAAAAAATGCATCAAGAGGAGCATCGTACTATTATTTTTGTGACGCATAATCCTGAGCTGGCTCGTTTTAGTAGCCGTAATATTGTAATACAGGACGGACAAGTAAAATCTGATACTTATAACGATAATATACAATCGGCAAAAGAAGTATTGGATAGCTTACCTAAAGAAGACGATTAGTTATGAACATAATCAATTTATTTAAAATAGCACTGAGGGCGTTGAACGGTAATAAGTTCAGGGGATTTCTCACTATGCTCGGTATTATTATCGGTGTGGCTGCAGTTATTACTATGCTGGCTATCGGACAGGGCTCAAAGACAAGTATACAAAACCAGATTTCGACAATGGGGTCGAATATGATCAATATTCGTCCCGGTACCGGGCAGTTTGGGGGGGTACGACAGAGTGGAAGTAGTATGCAGACTCTGAAACTGGAAGATTATGAAGCAATAGCATCGCAAGCCGAATATATAACAGATGCTACACCGGAAGTATCTGCGTCGGGACAGACTATTTTTGGAGCCAATAATGCTCCAACAACAGTATATGGAGTAAATCCATCTTATCTGGATATTCGTAAATATACGATAGGTGAGGGCAGTATGTTCACGGATGAAGATGTAAAGATTTCGGCTAAAGTGTGTGTGATAGGACAGACTGTGGTTGAAAATCTGTTTACAAATGGAGAAGACCCAATAGGACAAACGATCCGCTTTAATAAAATACCATTGAAAGTAATTGGTATACTGGAATCGAAAGGTGATAATACAATGGGAATGGATCAGGATGACCTGATTCTGGCTCCTTATACTTCGGTGCAAAAACGGATATTAGCAATTACTTATATACAGTCTATTGCTGTTTCGGCTGTTAGCGAGGATGCTACAGAAGACGCTATTAGCAGTATAGAAGAAATATTAAGGCAGCAGCATAAAATAGGGATAAATGATGAGGATGATTTTAATGTAAGGTCTCAGAAAGAGCTAATTTCGATGATGAGTTCCACTACAGATATGATGACTATACTTCTTGCTTGCATTGCGGGTATCTCACTATTGGTGGGAGGTATTGGTATCATGAATATAATGTATGTATCGGTAACTGAGCGTACACGGGAAATAGGTTTGCGTATGTCGATAGGTGCAAAGGGTATTGATATACTTATGCAGTTCCTGATCGAAGCTATCTTATTGAGTGTAACCGGTGGAATTATTGGAGTTATATTAGGTATCAGCAGTGCCTTCGTTGTAAAAAATATTTTGCTTTGGCCTATTGATATCCAACTTTATACTATAATTTTGTCTTTTGTGGTTTGTTCGGCTACCGGAATCTTTTTTGGATGGTATCCGGCTAAAAAAGCAGCAGACCTTGATCCAATAGAAGCTCTTAGATATGAGTAATATGAAACTAAATATAAGAAAGACTATTCCTCTGGCAGTACACTTGTTGTTTTGCTTTATGATTCTATTTATACCTCTGTGGGTAATGTCGCGTAATGAAGTTATCAATTATGGGCATTATGCTAGTTATCTTGTACGTACGGGGCTATTAATCGCAATTTTCTATATAAATTATTTTTTCTTAATAGATCAGTTACTATTCAAGAAGAAAATTACGCTTTATATCATAGTTAATTTATTATTGATTCTGGGAATTTCATTATTACAATTTAAGATAGTTGAATTATGTGCAACTTTAGGGCCGTCTCCAGGTATGGGAAAGAGACTGAAACCAGGCGGACCTATGGGGCCTCCCGTGGAAATGCGAATTTTAGGCGATTGCATATTTATTGTGTTTGTCGTAGGAATGAGTGTGGCTCTTAAAGTAACAATGCGATGGTATCGGGATTCGATGACGTTCGAAACGATTAAAGCGTCACAATTGGAAGCAGATTTGAAGAATTTAAGAAATCAGTTAAACCCTCATTTCCTTTTTAATACCCTGAATAATATTTATTCTCTTATAGCTATTGATACAGAGAAGGCTCAGGATTCGGTTCATCGATTGAGTGCGTTGTTGAGATATGTATTATATGAAAATGACCTTAAATTTGTGCCTTTAGGTAAAGAACTGGAGTTTACACAAAATTATATAGACTTAATGCGTTTACGGCTAGGACCGGATGTGAAGTTAAATGTAGAAATCAGTAATACAAATAGCCAGAACCAGATAGCATCTTTGATGTTTATGACATTGATTGAAAATGCTTTTAAGCATGGGATTACCAATGGTCAAAAATCTTTTATTAATATAAAGATTGAAGTAGAGGATGGCAAAGGGGTAACTTGTCTGGTAGAGAATAGTATGGATGAGCAAAGGAACAATATTGAATCGAAAAATAAGGGAATAGGATTGGGAAATCTTGAGAGAAGGCTTAAATTGCTCTATCCTGATAAATACCAACTTGTGATTGATAAGAATAATAATATTTTCTCTGTGTTATTGAAGGTTGATTTTTAGTAAAAATTGAAAAGCATAGAAAGATGAAATTGAGATGTGTTATAATTGATGATGAGCCTTTGGCTGTAGATTTATTGAAATCGTATGCTTTGCAGACTCCTTTTCTTGAACTTTGTGGCACATTCAATAATGCTCTGGATGCCTTACCTTTGATAAATGACGCAGGGATAGACCTTCTCTTTCTGGATATAAATATGCCAAAGATTAATGGGTTAGAGTTTTCTAAAACCCTTTCGAGTGATATAAAAGTGGTTTTCACAACTGCTTACGACCAATATGCTATTGATGGTTTTAAAGTGGAGGCTTTAGACTACTTACTCAAACCTATCAAATACAGTGACTTTCTACAGTCGGCTAACAGGGCTCTGGAAAGATTTAAGTTGTTAAATTCAGTAGCATCTTCGGCAGCACCAAAATCAGACAGTATTTTTGTAAAATCGGGTTATCGTGTAGAGAAGCTTGAGTATGATAATATTTTATATATAGAAAACCAAAAAGACTATGTTAAGTTCTTTTTGGAAGACAATGCAGAACCCGTGAGTTCGCTAATGAATATGCAAACATTGGAAGAAAAACTACCTTCTCTGCAATTCATGCGTGTGCATCGTTCATTTATAGTGAATCTGGATAAAGTGAAGACAATAGAACGCAATTGTATTATTTTCGGAAAAGTATATATTCCAATTTCGGAAACATATAAAGAACGATTTGCCGATTTTTTAGGTAAACGCTTTCTTTAAAGGAGCAGCTCCCAAATTCTTTTTACTACATTGTAAAAGAAGTAACTCGGAGTTTTTCTTTTATAAACAAATAGATATATTATTTTTATCATTATTTGGTGCTTTGCTATATTGATGAATATGGTGAAGCTTTATCTATGTACTATTAGTATGTAAGTATGAGAGTATATAAACATATAAGTGGTGAAGAAAAAAGTTACAGAAAAAAAAGTATGTAAAAAGTGTTACTTTTGTCACTTTTTGTGTGTTATTGATTGAACGCTAGTTGTTTATATAATTTGGGCGAAATGTCGTTACTGAGTATTGTATTGTTTAAATGTATGTAATTATATTTAGCATAATTAGACAAAAAATGACATTCGAAATATAATTATTTCTTAAATTAGAGAATTTATACTTAAATTGCATTCGGTTAGTGTTAGTTGTTAAAATATCTTTAGCTATACGGATGATTTGATTTATTCTGAAAAAGGGTCTACACATAACTCTTCATTGTTTTTTAGCAGTTATCAGGCTGTTTTTTCTTTAACCTTAAGAGATATCGTTAATACCTTCTATATATTTTATGAAATATAAATTTGTTCTATCTTGCGTTTTTTACTTTGTCCTATTTTTTCCTGCAAAACTACTGGCATTTTACAGTATTCATAAAGCTGATAAGCTTGACTTGTCTAATAATGCAATATTGTCGATGTATCAGGATGATGATGGTTATATGTGGTTTGGTACATATGATGGGTTGAACTTATATAATGGAAAAAATGTATTTGTATATAGGTTTGAACCGGATAATGAGTTCTCTCTTTGTAGTAATATTATTCATAAAGTTACTCAAGCAGATGAGGATAATCTTTGGGTTTCCACTTTTTTGGGACTGAATAAGTTTTCGCTGAGAGAAAGAAAGGTTGTAGAATCATATACTCAATGCCCGGAGGCTCGTTTATTAGCTTCGGATTCGAAAGGTAATACATGTGTTATACATAAGAAGAACTATATATCGTATTATACTACTGAGTCAAAAACTTTCCGGGATATACATGTTCCTGGCGTAAGTGTAGAAAATGTACTTGATATATTTGTTACCAAGAACGATCAATTATATTTGATAATGTCTGATGGCAGATTAAGAAATATACAAATAACGGGTAGTATAAATGATCCAAAGTTAAGCTCTACGGATAATGAAGTGCATGAGAATAATATAATTGTAACATTCTATGAGGATGATAAATTATATTTTATAGACTCTGCTAATCAGTTGTTTTTGTATGATATAAAGAACGCTCGAAAAGATAGGTTGGCAGACATTTCGGACTTAGTGTCTAAATATGGAGATATATTGAGAATAGCATCATCAAAACAAGATATGTTTATTCTTTCCAAAAATGGAGATCTTGTTAAATTACATATTGAGGCTGGTGAGCGCAAGGCTGAGCTTATAAACTCAGGTATAGGAGTTTTTTGTCTTTTGAAAGATAAGAAGCAGGATATTTTATGGATTGGTACGGATGGGCAAGGCGTTCAGATGTATTATCAAAAGGAGGAAATGTTTCGGAATATTACATTTGATAATCTGACACTTGGTATACAAAAGCCGATAAGGGCTATTTATACAGATGAATTTGATAATCTTTGGATTGGAACTAAGGGTGATGGTATTATTCGTATAAACAACTATAATCATGCTGATTACCAGATAGCATCATCGATACAACACAACCATTTCTCGATGCATAATGGATTGTCTAATGGTTCGGTTTTTAGTTTTCTCCGAAGCCTGCACCGGAATATTTTATGGATAGGCACGAATGGTCCCGGAATATCTTATTATTCATATCAGGATAATACTGTCAGATCACTGACTGGCACTATTGCAAGTCAGATAGGTAAGGTACATTCTATATGTGAAGTTGATGAATCTACTTTGTGGTTGGCGACAGCAGGTAATGGATTGATGGAGGTTTCGATAAAAGAGGATAATAACCAGTTGTCGATAACGTCTGTTAATGTTTTTCTCTTAAAGAAGGGTGATCGGGTATGTAATGAATTCCATTCGATGAGTTATGATGGGAAGTCTACTCTTTTTATAGGAAGCAGGGGAGGGTATGGCGTTGCCCGTTTTGATATCAATACAAAAGAGTATGAATTTATACAAATGAATAAGTCTGACAACTCAGCTATTGGGGATGTTCTGAGTGTTCTTCATAGTAAAGACTCTATTTTTTATATCGGAGCCAGTTCGGGGATGTCGAGAATCCATTTTTTTAAGAATGGAGCGCCTACAATCAGACAATTTGATAGGCGAAATGGGATAGCGAATGATATGATTCATGGTATACTGGAAGATAAAGATGGTTGTATATGGCTTAGTACAAATAAAGGTTTAACGAAATATAATCCACACAATGATTTCTTCCATAATTATTCATATCCAGATTTAAGAGTAACAGAATTTTCGGATGATGCCTATTGGAGAGATTCTAATGGCAGGCTTTTCTTTGGTGGAATAAATGGCTTGGTATGGGTGGATGCCGAAGATGGAAATCTGAAAAATTATTATAAACCAAACCTACTTTTCTTTGACCTGGAAATATCAGGGGAGAGTCATACTTTATATAATTATATGAACAAAGATGAAGTGGTAGAGTTGGCGTCTAATGTTTCTTCGTTTACAATCTCCTTTGTTGCTCTTGATTATATAAATGGAGATAATTATGAATATTCATATATATTGGAGGATTATAATACATCATGGACAGAATTGCAGAAGGCAAATGCAGTAACATTTACAAATCTGCCTCATGGCAAATATACTCTCAAGGTAAAGTATAAAAATGACGTTTTTGGTTCGGAAGACCGTTATTTTTCTCTTAATATAATCAAATTACCACCTTGGTATCTTACCGTGTGGGCTATATTAGGTTATATAGTAATGTTTTTGACTTTATGTTCATATATTATATATATTGCAAAAAGAAAAATATCTAAGAGACAGCGTGTTATTGCCCGCCGGATGCGTGAAGAGCAAAAAGAAAAACTGCTTGAAGCCAAGTTGAACTTTTTCACGAATGTGACTCATGAATTTTGTACACCTCTGACTGTTATAAATGGAGTTACAGAGTTTATTGAGAAAACAGACCATGCAAATGAGGAATTGAAAAAGTATACTTACATTCTGAGAGATAATGTAAATGACCTGAATAATCTGATACAAGAGATTCTTGATTTCAGAAAGATAGAGGAAACTAAGCTAGAATTGAAGATTATAAAGCAAGTCTCAATTCATGAACTTATATATCACCAAATGGAGTCTTTTGTGCCTATGGCTAAACAATCGAATATCAACTTTGATATATCAGTGCCGGAAAATCTCTATTGGAATACGGATGTGGTTTGCTTTAAAAGAGTGCTGGCTAATTTGGTCTCCAATGCCTTTAAATATGTTAATGAAGGAGGAAATGTAAAGGTTACAGCAAATTGTATAAATGATTTCTTGACTTTGACAGTTTATAATACCGGTATTGGTATAGATCGCTCTATGATTCCTCATATTTTTGATCGTTATCGTATACTCGAAAACATTGAGAATAATTCTTATTCGAAACATTCTTCAAGAAATGGAGTTGGGTTGTCTATCTGTCAGGATTTAGTGAAATCTCTGCATGGGAATATTACAGTAAATAGTGAGATTAATAAATATGCTGAATTTGTAGTTACATTTCCTGTTTTGGAAGCTACAGAGGAGAACGAATTAGAAAATGAAAAGCTAAAAGAAAGCTTTCCTAAGGATATATTGAGCAGAACTGGCAGTAAGCAAACTATACTTGTTGTTGACGACAATAAGGATATTGTTTGGATGATATCGAATATTCTGAAAAGTAATTATAATGTGCATGGAGTACACAGTGCAGAGGAAGGGTTGAAATTTATAGAAGAGCAGACCCCTTCATTGATCATAACAGATATAATGATGCCGGATATGAATGGATTAGACTTTATAAGTAAGCTCAAGGCAAATAAATTTACTAAACATATACCTTTAGTTATAGTTTCGGCTAAAATAAGTGATAAAGAACAGGCACAAGGGCTTGATATGGGGGCAGATGCATATTTGACCAAACCATTCTCTGCTGTGGTACTGAGTTCTATAGTTAGTCGTTTGTTGTCTACTAAGGTTGAGTTGAAAGATTATTATAATTCGCCTGAAAGTGCATACGAATATAGTGATGGGCAATTGATACATCAGGAGGATAAAGACTTTATGGATTCAATTATTTCTATAATTGATTCAAATCTGGAAGAAGAAAATCTTCGTCCTGAACTTTTGGCTACAAAATTAGGAATGAGTACCCGTAGCCTGTACCGGAAATTTAAAAAGATAACATCATTATCTCCTAATGACTTTATCAAAGATTATAGGTTCATTACAGCTGCAAAATTACTTGTAAGCACTAACCTTACTATCCAGGAAATCATTTATAAGATTGGAATTAATAACAAATCTTATTTTTACCGGGAGTTCTTCAAAAAGTATAATATGACACCTAAAGAGTACAGAATGAGGAAGTAAACCTTTTAGGAGCATAGTGTCTTAAAATATCAAAAAAGTATCCTGATTTACCAGATGTAGATGAGGATACTTTTTTTGTGAATTAGAATATATAAATACTTTTTTAAATTCATTAACATTGCTGTGGGTTCCTTAGAGAAACAATGTTTAATACAATATCTAATACTATAACTCTCCATTAATATGTATAATCTACAAAATATATTGCAAAATGTGCCATGTTTTCTAGCTGAAAATTTGGGCGTTAGCTTTATTTTATTAGAGAGAGAGAGAGAGAGAGAGAGAGAGAGAGAGAGAGAGAGAGAGAGAGAGAGCTGTAGACAATATAACATTTTCCTCCACAGAAAACAAATTATTAGAGATAAAAGTCTCCTTTCAGGCAGTATTTACACTGCTTGGAAGGAGGCTTTTTATATATAGTCTTTCCTAGTTATTAATTCATAAAAAACCTTCTATGAAAAAAACTAAAACCTAAACAGCCAAAGAGAGCCTGAAGCTCAAGGTAGAATTAAGTTAACCAAATTATGTTATGAGAAAAGATCCGTCAGCAAAGTATTAATTATCTACCTCTAAAAAAGAGCCTTTTTATACTTTGTATGAGATTGTAAACCAATGGATTTGTATTAAAATGAATTACTAATTTTAAATCACACTTTATTTTATGAAGTATTTTTATCCTGAGGGCAAACAAATTCTTAAGAGAATGAAAATGTCCATGTTGATCATTTTACTGGGAATATGTATCGCTCCTACAATCAATGCTGATACAATGGAAACACAAAGTGTTCAACAAACAAAACAGATTAGCGGTCAAGTCTTAGACTCTCAAGACGAACCACTTATTGGTGTAAATATCAGAGTGAAAGGTACTACAGCCGGTACTGTTACGGATATTGATGGAAAATATTCGGTTCCGGCATCTGAAGGTAGTACTCTTGTATTTTCTTATGTAGGTTATACAACACAAGAAATTGCAGTTGGCAATCAGAATGTTGTAAATGTAGTAATGTTGGAAGATAGCAGAACTTTGGATGAAGTTGTTGTTGTCGGTTATGGAACAATGCGTAAGTCGGATGTAACAGGATCTATTGCTACGGCTAAAGGTAGTGATATTATCAAAGGTCAGACCTTTAATGCTCTTGACGGGTTGAAAGGTAAAGCTGCCGGTGTAAATATATTCTCCAATACTGGACAACCTGGTGGAGAAATGCGTGTTATCATCCGTGGTATTTCAACTATCCAAGCTAAAGCAAATCCATTATATGTGGTTGATGGAGTTGTTATGGATAATTTTGAATTCCTGAACCCGAATGATATCGAATCTATGGAAGTGTTGAAAGATGCCTCATCTGCGGCTATCTATGGTGCCCGTGGTGCCAATGGTGTTATACTTGTAACAACCAAACGTGGAGGTAACACAGGAAAACGTGCCCAGATTTCTTATGCAGGGTCTATGTCTGTGGGTACTATGTCCAAATATATGGACGTGATGGATGCTAACGAATGGATGGCAGCCTTTAAGCAAGGTTTGGAAAATTCCAATGCATGGCGAGGAACTAACTATACGACAGACCTATCCCAAATATTTACTGACGAGCGTCTTTTCAACCCAGATGGTTCACCTAAATACAATACAGATTGGCAAAAAGAGGCTACGCGTACTGCTTTCTCTCACAATCACCAGCTGAATATTCAACGTGGTGATGAGAGCTCATCGGTAGGAGCTTTCCTTAACTATACCGATCAACAAGGTATTGCACTCAATTCTTATATGAAACGTTTGAATGCCAAGATGGCTTATGATGCTAAACCTACCAAATGGCTGTCAACGGCTGTTAATTTAATGGTAAACCATACGTGGGGTAACCGTACATCTGACAACCCATACGGACAAGGCGCTTTGCGTACCATGATAGAACAATTGCCTTGGTTGCCGGTACAGTTGGATGGTGAATATATGCAAACAAATTCTTATAAAACAAGCTCTATTCTTATTGATAAAGATGATCCGAGTGGTAAAACTCAAGGATTTGCTCCGGAGGCAATGGGTAATCCGGTGGAAATGCTAAAACGAGCTGTGAATATGCAATACAGAACTCAGATTTTCGGTAATGCAGCTCTAACATTTCACTTGGCAGAGGGTCTTGACTTGAAAACACAATTTGGTGTAGACTATAATAACAAGCGTGAAAAAAAATATGAACCATCAACTCCGCGTCCTATACTTGGTTTAAATTCTCTAGGAAGGGCTGAGGCGAACAATGGCAATACCCTTTATTGGCAAGAAGAAACTTATCTTACATATACTAAGACATTAGGTAAGAATCACATAAACGCTATGGCCGGGATGTCTTGGCAAGAACGTGACTATACTTATTTTAAAGGAGTTGGGACAGGATTCGGCGATGATTTTTATGAATACTATAACATTGGTAATGGAACGGAGCGCCCTTCACTTGAAAGCAAACATGAGAAATGGACTATGAACTCATATTTTATGCGTGTAGCCTATTCACACGATAACAAATATATGGTTACGGCAACAGGCCGTTATGATGGTTCATCCAAATTTGGACCAAATAACAAATATGGTTTTTTCCCTTCTGTTGGTTTGGGATGGATGGCTTCTAACGAAAGCTTCCTGATGGATAATACAGTTATCAGTAAGTTGAAGCCTCACGCATCTTTTGGGGTTACAGGTAACTCTGAAATAGGCGTATATTCTTCTTTACCTACATTAAGCCAATCGAAAGTAATGATTGGAAACCAATTGCAGGTAGTGTCTTATCTGGACAAGATGGCTAACCGTGACCTGAAATGGGAAAGAACTAACCAATGGGATGTTGGTTTTGACCTTGGTTTGTTTAACAATCGTGTCAACGTAGAAGCTTCGTATTACTATAAAAGAACAACCGATCTATTACTTGAGCGTCCATTACCTAAATCAACGGGTTTCGATAAAGTGACAACAAATGTCGGAGAGGTTTCTAACCGTGGATTAGATTTATTAATCAATGCATATCCAATAGATAATGCTACTTTCAATTGGAACACTACACTTAATCTAAGTTACAATAAAAACCGTGTTGAAAAATTGGATCCAAGTTCGTCTGTTGACCCTCTTACAGGTAAACGCCAAATCCTTAAGGATGGTTTTACCGGTTATGATATGTTGATCCGCGAAGGAGAAGAACTGTCTACATTCTACGGATATAAGAGAGCGGGAATATATGATGGTAATCCTGCCAATTGGGATGCAGAGACAATGAATATACCAGCCACTATAGGTGAAAAGGTTACATATAAAGAACGTCAGATATTAGGTAATGGTTTACCGGATTGGACAGGATCATTTATTAATACTTTCCGTTATAAAAATTTCGACTTTACATTCGATCTTCAATTTGCTTGGGGAGTTGATGTAATGCAAGAATTTTTCCACTCTACCGAAGCACGATTCCTTACTAATGGACTTGATCGCTTATATTCAAATGCATGGCATCCAACATCAAATCCAAATGGCACTTCACAAGCTGTACGCTTACAGAATTTTGGTATGGGTAGTAATGCAAATGCAGATGACACATGGGTGGCAGATGGGGCTTATCTACGTGCTAATCTGATTCAATTAGGTTATACATTCGATTCTAACACTATCAGAAGATTAGGCCTTTCGTCCCTACGTATTTATGGAAATGTTAGCAATGCATTCTTGATTACTGCATCTGACTATTTAGGTTTTGACCCGGATAACTCATCTCGTTTGGACAACAACAACTGGGGAGCCAATCGCCAGTTCTTTACTTATCCGCGCCCGAGAACATTTACATTAGGTCTTAATGTTGCATTTTAATTTGTAATAATAAATATAAAATCAAATGAAATTACATAAAATATATATATCCGTTTTTTGCATGATTATATTCTCATTATTAATGAGTTCATGTGATAGCTTTTTGGATGAAGAACCGGAAGATAAAAAAAGTGCAGATCAACACTGGAAGACAGAAACTGACGCAAAATCCGGAGTGAACGCTCTGTATTTTGGAGGAGTGCCATATCTAAATAATCTGGATGTAGATGGAGGTTGGACACCTAAAGCTACTATGTGGGGAGGTATTATGTCCGGGCTTTTTGTCGACAAACGTAAGGACAGAACATTTACTAGTGCTTCCGAAAGCTCAAATTTTAATATTGAGGCGTTTAACTCCACAGCAGACAAACTTTGGAATGAGTTTTACAAAGGTAGTTCACGATCCAACTTTGTTATTGCCAACATTCCTAAAATGACAGATGTGCTAAGTGAAAGTCAGATAAAGAATTTCCTTGCTCAAGGTAAATTCTTCAGAGCCTACAGTTACTTTTATCTGGCAAAAGAATTTGGAAATGTTCCATATATAGATTTCCCTTATTTATCATTGGAAGGCATATATCAGGAACCTATACCTGCCAGTGAAGTGTATAAAAAAGTAGAGCAAGACTTATTGGAGGCTCTGCAAGGCGATGCATTACCGAATAAAGCATTCTATGACAATGGCTGTTATGTAACAAAACCAATGGCTCAGACATTATTAGCACAAGTTTATTTGCAATGGGCAGGTGCGCCTCTTAATGGTGGAAATGAATATTATGCTAAAGCCGCAGCTATGGCAGAAGAAGTAATAAAAGGTAAAGTTCATGCACTTGTTCAAGCTAACGGAAGTAGCGATGACCTAAACTCCGCATTCAACGTTATTAAAACAACAAAAACATCTAATGAAATCATCTTTGCCAAAGAGTATAACAAAACGACACTAGATGTAGGTAATTCGTACTATCATCGTGCCATAGAAACAGATGCAGTGCAGTGGGGTATCTTTGGGGCAAGTGGCTTATACAATGCTTATCTTCCATGTGATATGTTGATAAATAGTTACGATCCGGCAGATATTCGTGGACACGAAAAACAATTCTTCTTCTGGGAATATTCTTACATTGATAAAGACGGTAAACCAGTCACCAGACAACTAGGCAATACAGGTAACTGGGCATGGTTTGATGAGGAAGCTACTATAATAGGACGCGATGGGGATTATAATATGCCAATAATGCGTTATGCTGAAGTATTGCTTATAGCAGCAGAAGGACTTGCGCGTACAGGAAAAGAGTCTGAAGCTAAAGTATATCTCAACCAAGTGCGCAAACGTGCAGGATTAGGAGATGAGACAGCTACAGGAGATGCCTTGATACAGGCCATCTTAACCGAACGCTTCCATGAGATGCCTTTAGAATTCAGGATTTGGGATGATATTCGTCGTACACGTTTATATCCGGAAGAAGATGGAATGAAATCAGGTAAACTAAAATGGGTTCCACTTAGTACAGCTAATATTCAGAATAAACCTGAAAGATTTACTAAAGTTGGTGGAATTCCTGAACATGCATTACTATGGCCAATTCCATTAGGAGAAATGCAAGCTAACCCATCTCTGCAAGGACATCAGAATCCGGGATGGAACTAAAATAGGATTAATAGATTTCAAATGAAATTTATATAAAAAGATTCAATAGCCTGCAATTCCTTTCTGTAGGGATTGCAGGTTATTTAACCTCTGATTCGCTTTTTCTGACCAGTTTTTATAGTGAGCTTTATTCAGAAATATTGAAATTGCAGAAATGTCTTATTTAAACTACAATGTAATTGATTGAGACAAAAGAACAGGATACTGATAATGTTATACAGGATACTCTTATTTTATTTAATAAAAACTATCATTGTACCTCTATTTAGTCCATATTATCAAACAAAGAAACTATATATAATATCATGAAAAAGCTGTTGTTTTCTTTCCTCATCATTCCATTGTTTGCATGTCAAAGCCAACCATTGTCTGTTAATCCGACAGAATTGACAGATAACAATCTTACAACCTTTTATACCGGAAGTAAAGGTATAAATCAGATAGAACTGGATGTAAATTTCGACAAACCGGTTTTAAGCTATAAAATATACTCTGCAGGAGAGTTTCCTGTATATGATCCCTCTAATTGGACATTGAAAGGATCAAATAATGGTAAAGATTGGATCACTATAGATGAAAGAAAAGATCAGGTATTCTGCTCACGTTTTCAGGAAATAACCTGCATCATACAGAATCCTCAAGCCTTTAATAAATATAGATTAGAAGCTGCTACAGCAATACAAGATACGCTGAAAATAGCAGAAATAGTACTCTCTGACAAGAATATAATGGCCGGATGGGAAGACTTTAAGTATCCTAATGTAGATTTTCAGATATTATCTCCGGATACAGAAGGAGCAAAAATGTATGATCAATTAGTACAAAATCCGGATGAATATATAAGATACCATGCCCTGAAAGTAGCTGAAATATTATACTACACAGCGAAGGATACCATGACAGATGTCGGGAATATAAAATATACATTAGAAGATAAACCCGGAGTTTCAGCAAAAGGCGGTAGTTCTCCCAACATACATATTTTCTATAGTACACAACATATAGAAAAGTCAGCAAAAGAGTCTTTATATAAACTTGATTTTGAAACTCGCGGAGTTTTATATCATGAATTAGTTCATGGCTATCAATTCGAACCAAAAGGATGTGGTAATTATGGTAATAATAAAACATTCTGGGCATGTATTGAAGGTATTGCTGATGCAGTCCGTGCTGAAGCAGGTTATTTTGATATGAGCACCCGTAAACCGGGAGGTAATTGGATGGATGGTTATCGTACTACAGGATTTTTCTTGCAGTGGCTAACAACAAAAGATCCGAATGCCATTCGTAAATTCCATTTAACAGTGAAAGACCTTGAAGTGTGGAGTTTCGATGGTGCCATCAAAAGTGTTTTCGGACCCGAAACAAGTATTGAAGGTATGTGGGATGAGTATCAGCAGTTCTTACTTAACGAAGAGAAATAAAAGATAAGATAAATCCTTAATTATAAACAGAATATTCGATGAATAAGATATTAATCACTCTTTTTTTATTATTTATGAGCGGGATAGTATCCGCACAGGATAAAACGTCCTATGTTAATCCTATGATTGGAACTGTTAAAATGGGTCACACATTTCCAGGAGCCTGTGTACCTCATGGTATTGTTCAACTCAGCCCCGATACGGATACTATTCCTCATAATATCAATGGAGTCTATCAGAAAGATACTTATAAATATTGTGCAGGATATCAATATGATGATAAAACGATTGTTGGCTTCAGTCATACTCACTTTAGTGGTACCGGACATTCGGATTTAGGTGATATATTGATTATGCCTGTGACGGGCGAATTTAAATTCAATCCGGGAACAGCTGATAATCCGGAAAGTGGATACCGTTCCCGATTCAATCATGATACAGAAACGGCTCGTCCTGGATACTATGAGGTGGTTTTAGATGACTATAAGGTAAAAGCGCAATTGACGGCTACAGAAAGGGTTGGAGTTCATAAATATACTTATCCTGAAGGAGAAGAACAGAAGCTGCTTCTGGATTTAGTACATGGAATATACAATTATGATGGAAAAGTTTTATGGGCTAGCCTTCGCATAGAGAATGAGAATCTTATTACGGGTTACCGTATAACTAACGGATGGTCTCGTGAGAATTATACATATTTTGCTATCTCATTATCTAAACCGATAAAAGAATATGGCTATGTGGATCGTGAGAAACCAAAATATACAGGTTTTTGGAGGAAATTTAAGATGGATAAGAATTTTCCGGAAATAGCAGGACGGAAAATTGTTTGCCATTTCGAATTTGGAAAAGATAATACTCCATTGGAGATTAAAGTTGCTTTATCTGCAGTTAGTACGCAAGGTGCGATTAAAAATCTGAATGCAGAGGCAAAAGATAAATCATTCGACCAAATAGTTGCAGAAGCATCAAATAAATGGAAGAAAGAATTAGATGTGATAGAAGTACAAGGCAATGATGATCAGAAAACAATGCTGTACACTTCTTTATATCATACCATGATTAATCCGTCTGTATATATGGATGTTGATGGACAATACAGAGGTATAGATCATAATATACATCAGGCGGAAGGCTTTACTAATTACACCATATTTTCAGTTTGGGATACATACAGAGCCTTACATCCATTATTTAACCTGATAAACCGGGATCGGAGTAAAGATATAGTGAATTCAATGATAGCTCATTATGAACAAAGCGTACATAAGGCCCTGCCCGTATGGTCGCATATGGGGAACGAAAATTGGTGTATGATCGGATACCATTCGGTTTCGGTACTGGCTGATGCTATTGACAAAGGGTTGAGTATTGATAAAAACAAGGCCTTAGAAGCTATGGTAAATAGTTCTAACGTCGATTATTATGATGGCATTGTTGAATATAAAAAGCTGGGTTATGTTCCTTTTGATAGAAGTGGTAGTGGCTCATCCATTACTCTCGAATATTCATATGACGACTGGACTATTTACAATACAGCCTTGAAAACGAATCATACAACAGTGATAGATGAATATAAAAAACGTGCGGCAAATTATCGCAACGTATTCGATCCAAGCTTACAGTTTGTCCGTGCCAGGAAGAGCGATGGTAGCTGGAAAACTCCATTTGATTTACTAAATACACATGGTGAAGGATTTATCGAAGGAAATTCGTGGAATTACTCTTTCTATGTGCCTCATGATGTAAAGGGATTAATAGAAGAAATGGGAGGTGATAAGCAATTTGTAAGTCGATTAGATTCCCTTTTTACTATGCATTTGCCAGATGAGTTTTTTGAACACACAGAAGATGTTACTCGTGAAGGAATTATGGGTAATTATGTACATGGTAACGAACCAAGCCATCACATAGCTTATTTATATGCATGGACATCACAACCTTGGAAAACGCAATATTGGGTGCGGGAGATAATGAACCGCATGTACAAAAACAGTATAGACGGGCTTTGCGGAAATGATGATTGCGGACAAATGTCGGCATGGTACATTTTCTCTGCAATGGGCTTCTATCCCGTTTGTCCCGGATCAAATGAATATGTTTTTGGAGCCCCTTATGTCCCTTATATGAAGGTGAAAGTAGGTGAGGGTAGGTACCTAGAGATTAAGGCTGATAAGGTGAGTGATAAAATGCGGTATGTAAAATCAGTAAAGCTAAATGGGAAACCTTATAATAAAGCTTATATAACTTATGATGATATTAAAAATGGAGCTGAATTAATTTTCGAAATGTCTTCTCAGCCTAATAAGAAAAGGTTATATTGCGAAGAAGATAAACCTTATTCTTTTTCAAATTAAAATTTTAAGCTTATGAGACACTATGTATTATTAATTCTAGTTTTATTTATCCCTGCTTCTTTTATAGGGCAAAATGCAAAACCGCTGACGCAGCTTCAACAAGAGTTTGTTGACCTAAGGTTTGGTATGTTCATTCATTTTAATATCCCAACCTTTATGGATGATGATTGGGCTGATCCGGATGCCTCTCCATCTATTTTCAATCCAAAGAAATTGGATTGCGGACAGTGGGCAAAGACAGCAAGAGAGGCTAACATGACTTATGGCTGCCTTACAACTAAGCATCATAGTGGCTTTTGTATTTGGGATACTAAAACTACAGATTATAATGTAAATAATAGCCCCTTCAAGCGGGATGTTGTAAGAGAATATGCTGATGCATTCAGAGCTGAGGGCTTGGATGTTATGTTCTATTATTCTATCCTGGATACACATCATAAAATCCGTCCGGGTTGGATCACATGGCAACATGTGGATATGATTAAAGCACAACTTACAGAGCTGTTAACAAACTATGGAGAAATCAAAGCCTTGATTATCGATGGATGGGATGCTCCTTGGTCTCGTATTTCGTATGACGAAGTTCCTTTTGAGGATATATATCGCTTGGTGAAATCTTTACAACCTAACTGTTTGGTAATGGATCTGAATGCAGCTAAATATCCGGCAGAAGCATTGTATTATACAGACATTAAGTCGTATGAACAAGGTGCAGGGCAACATATATCGAAAGAAGAAAACCGCCTTCCGGCACTATCTTGTTTACCTATAAATACTGCATGGTTTTGGAAACCCAATTTCCCGACAGTACCGGTAAAAAATCCAGAGACGATAGTCAATGATAACATTGTACCATTCAATAAGGTTTATTGCAATTTTATATTGAATGCAGCGCCTAATCGTGATGGATTAATAGATGATAATGCAGTTGAAGCATTTCGTAAAATAGGGAAACTTTGGAAAAATGAAGGCCCTGTGAAAAAATTATCTGAATATGCTGCTCCTATCATTTCCAGAAATATTGCAAAACATAAACCAGTGAATTCCAGCTGGAGCTACGATATGGATATTATGGATTTTGCTAACGATGACAATTTCAAAACAGAGTGGACCTCTAATAAAGCTGTGAAAGAACCTTGGTTCGAAATTGTATTAGGAAGCAATGAACAGGATTTTAATATGATAACGATAGCTCAGAGCGGTAAAAATAATTTTGATCAGTATCGCATTGAGTATCTTGTAAATAATAAGTGGGTTTCAATATTCTCTGGTAGAAATAGCGATGTTATAAAAGTACATCGTTTCGATAGGGTATATGGAAATAAAGTACGTCTAGTAATCGAACAATTTAGTAATCCTCTGGTTATTGCCGAAATTGGGGTATATAACGAACGGAGATAAACAATAGAACTTGTATGAGGAATAAACTCTCTATAGGACTATTATTAATAATATCTTTAATAATGTCCTGTAATAAAAAATCGGAGACAAAGGGTAAATCGTCTCTTGATATGTCATTGAATGCTTACGTAAATCCATTCGTTGGCACATCAGGATTCGGAAATGTATATCCAGGTTCTCAAATACCTTTTGGAGGTATTCAAATCAGTCCGGATACCGATCGCGACTATTATGATGCCGCATCCGGATATAAGTATAATCATATGACTATTATGGGGTTTAGTCTTACCCATCTTAGTGGTACGGGTATACCTGATTTGGGCGATTTTCTGTTTATTCCGGGTACAGGTGCAAAGAAATTTATAGCGGGAACGCATGATAACCCCAATGAGGGTTATCGTTCCCGATATAGTCATGATAAGGAATGGGCGGCACCTAACTATTATGGTGTAGACTTATTAGATTACGGAGTGAAAGCAGAGATGACTTCTGCTATGCGTTCCGGTATATTTAAGTTTACTTTTCCTAAATCGGATAGTTCATTTGTAATGATTGATATGGACCATGTACAGTGGTTTAAGACTGCATGGTCACAATTAAGAATAGAAAATGATTCTGTTATATCAGGCTTTAAACTGGTGAATGGATGGGGACCAGAGCGTTATGTCTATTTTGTCGCTGAATTTTCTAAGCCGTTCGCACGTTCAGGCATTATGCAAGATGGTAAACCAGTGATATATGATACAAAGCGTTTTCGTAGCGACCGTGTAGCATATGGTAATAAAATAATGGGATGGTTCGATTTTGAGACTGTAAACAATGAAGAAATAGAAGTGAAGGTAGCTATCTCTTCAACTGGAACATCCGGAGCTTTTGCTAATATCAAAGAGCTTGACAATAAAAACTTTGAAGCAGTAAAAACTAATGGAGAAAAACTGTGGGCACAAGAGCTGAATAAGTTTAAAGTGAAAGGTTCGAAAGAGCAACTGGAAACATTCTATACTTCTGTTTATCATGCATCTATTCATCCATTTGTGTATCAGGATGCCGATGGAAAATATAGGGGACACGATTCTAATGTACATCGGACAGATGATAAATTTACAAACTATACAGTCTTTTCATTATGGGATACTTATCGGGCACATCATCCTTTGTTGAATCTACTAAATCCGGAAAGAAATGCAAATATGATAAATTCTATGCTTGCTCATTATGATCAGAGTGTAGAGCATATGTTGCCTATATGGTCATTCTATGGTAATGAAACATGGTGCATGATTGGCTATCATGGAGTATCTGTTATAGCGGATGCAATTGTAAAAGATATTCAGGGATTTGATCACGAGCGTGCTTATCAGGCAATGAAAAAGACAGCTATGAATCCCAACTATGATTGTCTACCGGAATATACGGCAAATGGCTGGGTACCATTTGATAAAGAACGGGAATCGGTGTCTAAGACATTGGAATATGCTTACGATGATTATACAATAGCTATGGCTGCAAAGAAATTGGGTAAAGAGGATGATTACAAATACTTTTTAAATCGCTCTCTGGCGTATCAAAATCTTATTGATCCGGAAACAAAATTTATGCGAGGACGTGACCTTCAAGGTAATTGGCGCACACCGTTCGACCCTGTTGCATATACAGGTCCCGGCTCTGTGCATGGCTGGGGCGATATAACGGAGGGTTTTACTTATCAGTATACATGGTATGTGCCTCAGGATGTACAAGGCTATATAAATGAAATGGGTGAAGAAAAATTTATTCAAAGCCTGGATGATATGTTTACAGTGGAATTGCCCGAAGATATACCAGGAGCTCATGATATACAGGGGCGTATAGGAGCATATTGGCATGGAAACGAACCTTGTCACCAGATATTATATCTCTACAATTATGTGAAACAGCCTTGGAAAGGACAGGAGAAGATTCGTTATGTATTGGATACTTTCTATGGAAATAAGCCGGATGCATTGAGTGGAAATGACGATTGCGGGCAAATGTCGGCATGGTACATTTTCAATTGTATGGGTTTTTATCCGACTTGTCCGTCAAGCAATATATATGCTATCGGTTCGCCGGGACTAGAAGCTGTAGAAATGACATTAGGCAATGGTAAAAAAATATCAGTCACAACTGAAAATTACAGTAAGGAAAATGTATATATACAAGCCTTGTATCTAAATGGAAAAGAATATAACAAGACGTACCTTACTTATGATGATATAAGGAATGGAGCAGAGATAAAATTTGTACTTGGTACAAATCCGAATACTTCCTGGGGAACAACAAACGAATCAGTTGCCCCTTCTATTTCCAAACCGGGCGAGACATTACATTATGTAAAGAATAATACCATTGAAACAGATTTAAACAGACTTTAAAGCATCATGAAACAAATTCAATTAATTGTACTGAGTTGCCTTTTGAGTGTACTTGGAGTGTATGGTCAAAAAACTGAACTGGTAGACTATGTAAATCCCTTAGTAGGAACACAATCGAAACTCTCTTTATCTACAGGTAATACTTATCCGGCAATAGCTATGCCATGGGGTATGAACTTCTGGATGCCACAGACAGGAAAAATGGGCGATGGATGGGCATATACTTACGATGCCGATAAAATTCGTGGATTTAAACAAACTCATCAGCCTAGCCCATGGATCAACGATTATGGTCAATTTGCTATTATGCCTGTTACAGGAAAAGTTGTATTTGATCAGGATAATAGGGCAAGCTGGTTTTCTCATAAAGCGGAGGTTGCTAAGCCATATTATTATAAAGTTTATTTGGCTGATCATGATGTAACTACAGAGATAGCACCAACAGAACGGGCGGCTATGTTTCGCTTTACTTTTCCTGAGAATGACTCTTATGTAATAGTTGATGCTTTCGACAGAGGATCATATATTAAAATTATCCCCGAAGAGAATAAAATTGTTGGATATACAACACGAAATAGTGGGGGAGTACCTAAAAACTTTAAGAATTATTTTGTTGTTGTTTTTGATAAACCATTTACATATAAGGCTGTTGTAGGCAATAATGAAATCAGAAGAGGTGATACTGAGGCACAGGAAAACCATACTGGCGCAGTTATTGGATTTCCAACTAAAAGAGGTGAAATAGTGCATGCTCGGGTAGCATCATCTTTTATTAGTCCGGAACAGGCCGAATTGAATTTGAAAGAATTAAACAATGATACATTTGATGAGATAACGCAGAAAGGCAGGAATGAGTGGAATAAGGTATTAGGGCGAATTGTAGTTGACGATGATAACATCGACAATTTAAGGACATTTTATTCCTGCCTTTATCGTTCAGTGCTATTTCCTCGTTCATTTTTCGAAATAGATGCAGCAGGAAAAGTAATGCATTATAGCCCTTATAATGGGGAAGTACTTCCCGGATATATGTTTACAGATACAGGATTCTGGGATACATTCCGCTGTTTGTTCCCATTCCTTAACCTGATGTATCCTGATATGAATGTAAAAATGCAGGAAGGCCTTGCAAATACATATAAAGAAAGTGGATTCTTACCAGAGTGGGCAAGTCCGGGACATCGCAGCTGTATGGTAGGAAATAATTCGGCTTCTGTGGTAGCTGATGCTTATTTGAAAGGACTTCGCGGATATGATATAGAGACTTTATGGGAGGCAGTTGTACATGGAGCAAATGCTGTACATCCAAGAATAAAGTCTACAGGTCGTCTTGGCTTTGAATATTATAATGAGCTAGGGTATGTACCTTACGATGTAAAAATCAACGAAAATGCAGCTCGTACACTCGAATATGCTTATGACGACTGGACAATTTATAAATTAGGTCAGGCTTTAGGCAAATCTAAAGAAGAACTTGAAATCTTTGCTAAGCATGCGATGAACTATAAAAATCTTTTCGACCCAAAACATAAATTGATGCGAGGAAAGAATCAGGATGGTACATTCCAGTCTCCTTTCAATCCGTTGAAATGGGGAGATGCATTTACCGAAGGTAACAGCTGGCATTATACCTGGTCGGTATTCCACGATCCTCAGGGATTAATTGATCTGATGGGAGGCAAAGCAGGATTTAATCAGATGATGGATTCGGTATTCAATGTACCGCCATTGTTCGACGATAGTTATTATGGTGGAGTTATTCACGAAATCCGCGAAATGCAGATAATGAACATGGGTAACTATGCACATGGTAACCAGCCAATCCAGCATATGATCTACATGTACAA
>USOX01000007.1 GCA_900556485.1 uncultured Dysgonomonas sp. | reverse complement strand
TAAATCGTTACCTATCAAGAAAATATTTCTTGTAACTTGCTTACTCTTAGTCCAAAAGACAAAATTCTATGTCTTGCAAGATGAAATGTTAAATCTTTGTCAATACCGCAAACAGCTCCGATTTCTTTGAGATATTCATTCACTTTTTGATTGCTTGGAACAGGGAGAACTTTCTTATTGGGCATCGTCCCTTTATACTTCTCAATAATTTGCTTTGGAATGTCGAGTAATGGAATATTGTAGCTTGTACCTGTCTTTTCACGTTTCCCCATTATCCACAAATTATTATCAAATGAAATGCGGATATTACTTTCATCCAATCCTTTTACGTCTATATAGGAAAGTCCGGTATAACAGCTAAAAATAAAGATATCTCTTACTCGCTCCAAACGTTCAGAAGAGAATTGTTTCTTCATGATTTCGTCTATTTGTTCTTGCATTAAATAGCCTCTATCGACTTTCTTAAACTTTATTTTATAGTTGGCAAAAGGATCAATGTGAATCCAACCGTTATTTTTGGCGAAAAGAATAATAGTGCGGAATCGCTGTAAGAATTTAGCAGTAGTATTTTCCTTACATTTGCAGCTTGTCATTAGGTACACTTCAAAATTTCTCAAAAAGGAGTGATTTACCTCTTTCAAAGAAATATCAGCAACATTATAATACTCTTTAATAAAATTAGCCATGTGCCTACGGGCTACGTCATATTTTTGAAGTGTACCTTTTGCCCTGCTTATACCAACCAATTTAGCGATATCATCAACATGCCGTTGGAATAATTCGAGTACGGTTTGGTTTTTAATTTCAAGACCAAGAAAGATATTTTTAACCCGATCAGGATTAACATTGTTCTCTTTGGTGAGTAAATCATGGTAAACGTTGTATAAGCCTGTTTTAATTGTTTCCAGAAAGGTATTTATCTCGACAGCTTCTTTTGTTCTGCCCAGAGCCATTGACGACTTTACATCCCATGATTTAGGATGCACATTTAATTTGGTACTGAAACGGCTTATTTGTCCGTCGATTGTAATCCGGCACATGATAGGAACACTGCCATCGGATTTTTGCTTGTCTCTTTTCAAAAAGAAAAGAACTTTAAATGTACTTTTCATAAACTCATTTTTTAATGTTACAAAATTAAAGTAAACTATCTGTTAATGAGTTTTATGCAGACTGCCAATTCCCGACAACACACTGCCAATTTTGGACAATTCGTACCCCTTTTTCTTTGATTTCTCGTACCCCCTGTGTCCCTTTTTGGTTTGGGGTATGAAATGGGACACACTAAATGTCTTTTTTTGGCTTTATTTTGGCTTTTTCCTAAGACAACATAAATAAAAAAAGTCCCTCATATTCACTGAATATGAAGGACTTGTCTCTTTTTTGGCGCCTATTGACTTAGGCTTTCCGCGGTATGGACGGGACTCGAACCCGCGACCCCCTGCGTGACAGGCAGGTATTCTAACCAACTGAACTACCACACCATTTTTTTGAGTCACATTATCTCTCAAATGCGTTGCAAAGATATGGCAGTTTCCTCGATTCTCCAAACATTTCCGAGTATTTTTTTAATAAAAATCAAACTTTTTTTACTCAATAAATATATATCATTTATTATCAAAAAATTACGCCTACACTTAGAATAGCTCCTATTCGAGCATTAATCAGAATAATTTCAAATTTAATTGATAAAAACATTTTTTCGTAGAACATTTTTATCAATATGAATGTTATATTCATGTAGTTTTGTAAAGTTTGTGTTAAGGTTTGAGGAGGTCTTCGATGTGATATCGGGACCTTTTTTTCTTAACACAATGTCTACAAAATATCTACTATTTCATTCAAATTGTTTATAATCATATCTTGCAATTTATCCTCCGGCAATATTATATTAAAATTCCCCCAAAAATCCTTATCAAAAGAATGTCGGGTATTAGAAAAAATATCAAATGGAGATAAACGTTCTTTACGAGGAAAAGCGACAACATTTTCTTCATCAATCTTACAATTGACCATCTCGAACCAAAAATTTAAAGGAGAGCTTGTTAGTTGTCTCTTCTTCCTGGTTTTAAAGCTAAGATCGCCCCGTATATGATTTATATAGTAAACACCATTCACTGATTGTTTATATGAGATTATATATTCCGCTTTCTGCAAAGACACTTTTAAGTTTCTATCCTTTTTTGCGATGTACGAGCTTGTAGCTTTTTCTATAAATAAAGGATTCAATTGAAAATGTGCCCTTACCAATGCATAGTTTTCAGCATCAATATATAATTCTCCCTTATACATTGGTGCTAATATAAAATCCTTTTGTTCGAAAGAAATTACATTTACCCTTCTGTCATCTATAACAGTTATATCCGTATGAGTATATATATAATCTTCTGAACCTCGTTCCAAAAAATCCGGAATATCTTTTACAACATCAAGTAATAAGCATGCATTTATTCCTGATTTCATCTTTGGAAAAATCGTATCATTTCTCTGTGGCTTTATTACCCGGCGCATTTTCAGTAGTTTCACCTGATCATTTCTCGATTCATTCCGAAAACCTGTTTTATAAACTTTCAGTACTCCTTCAGTTAATTCTGTAGTCTTTTTTTTATAATCTATTCCTTCCCTATAGAATGTAGTCAAATAAGCTGGCTGTTGAGAATAGTTTAACGATCTTCGATTCATCATTTCTTCCAGTACTTCTATAGGATTCACAACTCGAATCACTATTTCTTGCAAAGGGAAAACCTTAGGCTCTAAAGAAAGCCTTATATCCTGCCCAGCCAATAGTGAAATATCAACTTCATGGTTTTGATAACCTACATGAGAAAAACGGACTTTTGAATTTACCAGTGTATCTGGTACAACAAGTTTAAATTCACCATCTTGATTCGATATAGTACCTATAGTTGTATTAACAACCCCTATAGAACCAAAGGAGATAGGTTCATCTGTTATATGATCAAACAATTTCCCTGACAATGATATAAAACCCACTGTATCCGATTCACCTTTTTTAATTGTATTGGGAGATACTAGTACAACTTTATCTTCCGGAAGATTCAATAAAATATGATTTCCTAAAACTCGGATTTTTAATTTTCGGTTTCCTGTTATTAAATATATAGCATCCTGAACACTATACTCACCTTTCTTTACTTTTACAACAGCATCATTATCCACAATTTTGCTGTCATATACAAATAAGTAACCAGACTGATCCGATACTTGTTTCAATAATTGGTAAACAGAACCTTTATTCTTATCTATCTTAATTTTACGGCTCAGCACTCCATCGTCTGCATGCATCATCATAGCTGAAAATATCAATAATATCCAGACTATAAGACGATAAATACTATTTCGAGCCGTATTATTCATTATTATTTACCTCACTTCTTCGATAATGTTATTATATTATCATTTCTTGTTAGTTCTAGGTTCAATGCGATAGATATTAATTCAGCCATATCTGAAGGAGAATTCCCTTGAAATGTAACAGTCAGCTTTCGGTTTTCTATATCTGAAGACAGGCTTAATTTCACTGATCCTGAATTCATATTAATAATCTGTATTATGTTGGAAAGGCTCTCATCTTTAAAATGTATCTTTTCCTTATATGTTGAGAACAGCCTATTACTATCTGTTTTCACCTTATGTAAACTCTCCGCCTGAAAAAAAGCCGTCTCCCCTGCCCTCACATTTAATACCTTATTGTCCCTTTTAGATGTTACCCTAACCTCCCCGGTTTCAACAGATAATGAAAAAGGAGCTTCTCCTATACTTTTCACATTAAAGGATGTACCTAAAACCTCAATAATTGCATCCTTAGTATCAATAATAAACGGTTTATGAGGATTCCTGTTAATATCAAAGAATGCATCACCATCTAAAGATACTTCTCTTTTCTCATCACGAAAGTGTTCAGGGTAATTAAGAGAGGCATATCCTGACAAATATACAACTGATCCGTCTTCCAATGTTTTAACCAAAGTTGATGCAGCTTCTTCATTCTGCAAAGTCAGCATTGTTGCATTTTCAACATTCGAATTATTGATTATATATATCATCGATATGCTAATACATAATACAGCAACAGCTGCTACCCATTTTAAAGCCTTATACGAATATAACTTCTTTTTTTCGGGCTGTGGAGTATCAATTAATAAACCATCCTGCTCCAACCGTTCATACAAACGATTCCAGGCCAGATCTGTCATTTTATCTTTATCTTCTTTCAACATCATAATAAATGAGTATATCTATCAACTTCTTTTCGTAATATCTGATATGTTTTTGTCATCTCTGCTTCAATGGTTTTCACTGATAACGAAAGCTTTTCTGCAATTTCTTTATATTTAAGCCCCTCCATCCGGTGCATCTTAAATATTTTACGGCGACGTTCGGGTAACTTAATCAAAGCTTTATTTATAACCTCTTCCAATTCTTTATATTCCAATTGTTCTTGTGGCGAAGTATCAGGTTTTTCATTATTCAACATAACCTCTTCCTTATAGCGGTCTTGAACATTACGTTGTTCGCAGAACTGAAGAGAACGGTTACGCACAGCCCTATATAAATAACTTTTCAGAGAATATGTTATCTGCAAATTTTCTTTCTCTTTCCATATTATATAGAACAAATCCTGTAGTATTTCTTCTGCCACATCTTTACGTCCTGTTATACTGAATGAGTAAAAACAAAGAGAGGAATAGTACTGGCGAAAGACATCCTCAAATACCTTTATATCCCCTTCTTTTATCTTTTTTATAACAAATATATCATTCAACATATCCAGGTTATCTTCTAAGTTGAAAAAGTGACAAAGGTGACACTTTTTGTATACTTTTTATTTGTCACCTTTTGTTACTTTTTCAAATCTAAAACAATTCACAAATTTCTGTTATTCTTGTGTAATACATAGATAAAAAAACCTTAAAAAATTAACGCGCTTTATTGTTTTTTCAATTTTTTCACTGCTGATTCTAAAGATTCTGTTGGCTCAATAATATTATAGTTTTCCCAGAAATTGTCATCATAGAAATTACTAACCTTATCAGATAATGACTGGTTCGGATTGAATGTCATTTTTCTCGATATCTTTTCCACATCATCCACCTTACGGTCTGTTACCACCATCTCACAGACAATAGTATAGTTAGTAGAGAATAATCTACGTTTCCAGTCGCATTTAAATTGCACTTCGTTTTTTATATAATTCAGGTAACTGCGTCCATTCTGCTGTTTATAGGTAACCAGATAAGACACCTCTTCCGGTTTAAATCGCAAATTGAATGGTTTTTTCCTTAAAATGGCTTGTGTTGCCTTATTCTTATCATCCATATCCAGTTCAAACTCTGCTCTCGAAAATGTAAGAGTCTCTTTATCAATATATAGCTTTCCATAAAACAATGGATAAGGCAATATAACCTGAGGTTCGAAATTTACGATATAGTGAGGACGTTCATTGATCATCACAGATTCACCCATTCCAAACTTATAAAATGGTAAGGATTCTTCCGTAAGCATAAGATCCGAATTTTTAACCACATCTAAATAAGTCGATAAGTTAGGTCCTCCTAAAAACTTAACAGCTAATGTATCGCCCACTTTAGGGCTCAATAGCTTACGGCCTTTATATACCTGAACATTATCTCTCTCATATCCTTTATCATAAGAAGTTTTATATACATTTATAATAGCCTCCGATATATTGATATAGTTTCGTCTCTTTTTCACTGTTTCACGATAAAAACCCGTTAGCAAATTAGGTTCAGCACTGTAATTATCAGCTATTTTGCTTATTGCATTTCTTACAAGCTCCTTTGCCTCCAATGGCTGAACAATTACATCTTTTAATTTCTTATCGCCAGCGATAAGAAATACAGTAATATTCTCTGTCGCACTCTTATCTATCGGAACCAGCTTATTAGAATATCCGATATGGGAAACTTCTAAAAATTTAGCATTCAAAGATTCTTTTACTTTTATAGAGAAAGTTCCGTCAGTATTGGTTATCGTACCTACATTTGTACCCATAATAGATACAGTCACATATTCTAGTTTTTTCTTGGATCGTTGATCCTTCACTATACCGGTTATTGTAAAGTAGTCGTTACTCACCTGCGCACCCACTAAAAGAGGAAACGACAATAATACAATGAGTATAAATCTGATAGATTTGAAATATTTGGCTTTCATAATTTATAGTATTTAGGAGTGAATAATAGAACCGGTTGTACTATTATGATCGTTCAAATAATAAAAACCCTATAGAAAAATACAACTTTTTTCTACAAAAATCAATAAAACGCTGAAAATCTTAGGAAAACAACGAACAAAAACACGAATTCAATCTTGAAATTTTGAAATTCTCAAATCTTGAAAAACATTAATCTATTTTCATCAAATCACTCATTATTCCATCCGAAATAAAAATTCCTTCACGAGTGAATTTCAAAACATCATTCATATTAGTAACAAAGCCTTGATCGATATATTTTTGAACAGTTTGCATACAATATTTCTTGAATTTAAGTCCAAAGCGAGACTCTAAGTCCATAAGGTTTACCCCCCACATTGTCCGCATTCCTGTCAGAATAAAATCATTATATCTGGTATTTATATCAGAATATTCAATTTCCAAATTGGGAGTCTCCTGCCCTATTCCTTCTATATATTTTGCAGTAGAAGCAATATTCCATGCGCGATTTTCACCATCGTAAGAATGTGCCGCCGGACCTAATCCCAGATATTTTTCTCCCAGCCAATACGAGCTATTATGTCTCGAATACAATCCATTACGGGCAAAATTGGATATTTCGTATTGCTCAAAACCAGCCTCAGCTAACCGGTCAATCATAACAGAAAACATATCTACACTCAGATCCTCATCCACAGGTTTCACATCACCTTGTTTAAATAATCTGTATAGTTTGGTTCCCTGCTCATAAATAAGATGATATGATGATATATGCTGTACATCTAAAGCTATAGCTTCATTCAGATTTTTTTTCCAGATTTCCATTGTTTGATTTGGCAATCCGTACATTAGGTCTATGCTGATATTATCGTATCCTAACGATTGCGCCTTTTTCACCACCTCTTTAGCCTTTTCAGCTGAATGTCTGCGTTTCAGAAACTTTAATTCATTATCATCAAAGCTCTGAATTCCTATACTCAGCCTGTTAAAAGGTAATGCCTGTATCATCTCCAGATACCCATCGGTGAGATCATCCGGATTAGCTTCCATTGTTACCTCCGCATCGGGATCAACAGAGAATGTTGAATAAATAGTTTGAAAAATCTGCTTAAAGTCCGCTTCTGAAAGTTGCGAAGGAGTACCTCCCCCAAAGTATATTGTCTTTATAGCCTCTCCCGACAGGTAATCTTTACGTAATTCTATTTCCCTACAAAGTGATGTTATATAATCATTCTTCGGAGACATATCTGTTCGTGTATAAAAATCACAATAGATACACCTTGTTTTGCAAAAAGGAACATGTATATAAATACCTGCCATCGGTCGGATACTAGTCTTTATACATCTTATCGATAAGCGTTTTATATTTTTCAGCAACAGCTCTCCGCTTTATCTTCAATGTATTGGTCAATTCGCCACCATCCATAGTGAATGGTTCTTTCAAAAGTCTGTATCGTTTAATCTTCTCATATGGTGCAAAGTCAGCTTGCAATAACTCTATACGGGCATCAAGCATACGCAGAATATCTACATTAGAAAATAAATCTTCTACATTCTGATAAGGAATATGATGTTCATCCGCATAATCTGTCAGGGCTTTGTAATCTGGTACAATAAGAGCACTAACAAATTTACGTTCGTCTGCTATTACTGCTATCATGTCTACAAACTTATCCACCGATATTCGGGTTTCTATAGCCTGAGGCGCAATATATTTACCGTTTGCTGTCTTCATCAAGTCTTTTATGCGCTCAGTCAGATATAATACATCTCCATCCAATCGCCCAGCATCTCCTGTACGGAAAAAGCCATCTTCTGTAAATACTTTTGCTGTTTCTTCCGGTTTGTTGTAATACTCCCTCATTACAGTTTTTCCCCTTACCAGAATTTCATCATTTGTCTCATCAATTCTCACCTCAACTTCAGGCATAAGTGTCCCAACCGAACCGATAGAAAACTGAGTCTCAGGATAAAAACTAACTGTAGCTGATGTCTCAGTAAGTCCATACCCCACAATAATAGGAATATTTACAGATTGTAAGAATTCATTAATCGAGTCTGAAAAAGGAGCACCGGCAACAGGGAATATATTTCCTCTTTCTATACCTATCACTAATTTAAGAATACGGAATACAGTATTATTATAGAAGAAGAACCTGAGTCTGGTTATAAATGGAGCTTTCAGGTTTTTATTCTTATATTCCAGATTATACTTCTCTCCTGTTCTTATAGCATGTGTATACAAATACTTCATTATTCCTTTCGAACCGGATATTTTCTCATGTACTCCGGCATAAACTTTCTCCCAAAAACGAGGTACACTACACATAATAGTAGGGTGTACCTGCTTTATAGACTTCTGTATTTCTTTTGCATCCTGATTAATAGCAATAGTCATACCCTTGTGAATAGCATAACACGTCCAGGCTCTTTCGAAAATATGAGCTAATGGCAGGAAGTTCATCGAAACATCCTTATTCGATGTCATTGTCAGACGTATATCATGAATACGGAAAATCTGTAAGAAACATGAATGAGGCAATACAACACCTTTTGGCTCACCTGTGGTACCCGATGTATATATAATACATGCAATATCATCATCTTTCCTTGCCTTCATCCGTACACGAACAATAACCTCGGTATTTGAGTTTTCTCCACTGGCAATGAAATCGTCGAAATATATTGAAGTTTTATCTTCCGGATGAAATTTCACTTTCTTATCAAAAACGATAATCCGCTTCAATACCGACGACTTTTGCTGCACTTTGAATGCATTATTATATTGGAACTGCTCCCCCGCAAACAATAACTTTACGTTTGCATCATTCACAATATATTCTACCTGAGATGGTGAAGACGTTGCATATATAGGCACTGATATACAACGATTTGCATAAGAGCCAAAATCAGTATATAAATACTGTGGCATATTCTGCGAATACACAGCAATTTTATCCCCTTCCTCTACACCTATCTCGGCCATAGCCCAGGCAGTTTTCATAACAAAATCAGAAAACTTTCTCCACGATACATTTTTCCATTTTTTTTCATCCGGATTTCTGTATTTCAAAGCAGTTTTCTTTCCGTATCTGTTTGCCTGACGATGCACGAGTATAGATAAGTGGTAATAGTTCATGGGAGTCTTATTAATTGATTCTTATTGATGCAAAGTTAGCTTTTAATATGGAAAATATAGCATCCACAGCCGTTTTTTATAGTTGCACAAACACCTAATTCAGGTGGTTATGAGTTATGAATTATGAATTAAGGATGATGAGTTGTTAGAATCGTTTGTCATATAATTCATAACTCATAATTCATAACTATCTACACTATTTTTACTACTTTTGTAGCCAAATTGAGAAGAACATGGCTGGAAGTGGAATGAAGAGTTTAGCAAAAGATACTGCTATATATGGTATAAGCAGCATTCTGGGACGTTTCCTTAACTGGTGTTTATTCCCTCTTCATGCCTATCTTTTTACACCTAACGAATTCGGACAAGTCAGCCGGATTTTCGGAATTACTGCACTATTACTTGTTCTATTAACCTATGGTATGGAAACCGGATTTTTCCGGTTTATGAATAAGAAAGATGAAGATCCTGATAAAGTTTATTCTACGTCATTAATATCTCTGGCAAGCACCTCCCTTCTATTTATTCTACTATGTTTCACCTTTATAGTCCCCATATCAGAATTTTTAAAATATACTGAACATAGAGAACATCTCAGCATTATGGCCATCGTTGTAGCTATGGATGCTTTTATGACAGTACCTTTTGCCTACCTGCGCTATAAAAAAAGGCCAATGCGGTTTGCCTCTCTTAAACTGATATTTATCTTTTCTAATATATTCTTCAATATATTTTTCCTTGTCATCTATCCTTGGATATATAAAACATTTCCCGACTTTTTCTTTAATAAGTTTTACCACCCTAATATTGGCATCGGTTATATTTTCTTAGCCAATCTACTGTCTACCTTAACAGTGTTGATCCTATTAGTGCCAACAACGATGAAGGGTTTAAAATTCAACTTCGATAAAGCATTATTGAAGCGAATGTTAAAATACTCATTCCCTTTATTAATACTAGCTATAGCCGGAGTTGTCAGCCAATCGGTAGCCCAACTGGTATATCCTTATATATTTGAAAGCACTGTTGAAGCCGACCGTCAATTAGGTATCTATACTGCTTGCATTAAAATTACTGTTGTTATTACAATGTTCATACAGGCATTCCGATATGCCTACGAGCCCTTCTTTTTTGGGAAGAACAAGGAAAGTAACGATACCAAGCCATATGCCGATGCAATGAAATTCTTTATCATCTTTGCTTTGATACTATTTCTTGGCATGATGTTCTATATAGATATCATAAGCTACCTCATGACCCTAATAGGAAAAGACTATGCAGTAGGACTCAATATACTCCCTATTGCCATGATGGGCGAAATATTATTTGGTGTGTATTTCAATCTCTCGGTTTGGTATAAACTGACAGATAAAACTAAATATGGTTCTTATTTCTCTGTTTTAGGTTGTATTTTGCAGGTAGCTATAAATATTATTTTTGTTCCAATGTATGGATATATAGCCAGTGCATGGGCGACACTGATAAGTAATCTGATAATAATGGGGATATCCTACTTTATAGGACAAAAATATTTCCCAATAAAATATGATATAAAAAACATTGCTTTATACTTCTTTTTAGCCGCTGTATTCTATGCAGCAGCTATGTATCCACAAATAGACAATGAAATACTAAGACTTACGTATCGTACTGCATTCCTGATTTTATTTGCAGGTATTATAGTAAAACGCGATTTACCATTGAAAGAGATTCCTGTTATTGGTAAGTATTTCCGAAAGAGACAATAATTAAAAGACTTCATTAGACTCTTAAAACCAACATTTTTCACTTCTCAAACGTTTTCAATTAAAACAATTATTAAATATTTATGAAAAAACTATTTTTATTTTCAGTGCTTCTTCTATCAGCCCTTATAGTCAAAGCTGATGAAGGTATGTGGCTGCTGAAAGAATTGAACAAACAAAGTGCTGCCCGGATGCAAGAATTGGGCTTCACATTCCCTATCGACAGTATTTATAGTGAAACAAACCCATCATTAAAGGATGCAGTAGTAATATTTGGAGGCGGTTGTACCGGAGTCGCTGTTTCGGATCAAGGATTGATCTTCACCAACCACCATTGCGGATATGGCAATATACAGAAACTTAGCTCTGTAGAACATGACTATCTGAAAGATGGCTTTGTTAGCCAATCATTTGCAGAAGAACTTCCTGCCGAAGGTTTAATAATTGCTTTCCTACAGAAAACAGAAGATGTTACAGATTTTGTGACCTCTACAATCCTTCCCGATGATAACGAGGAAACCCGTGATGCCAAAATAGACTCATTAACTGAAGTTTATTTAGAGAAATATAAAGACAATGATTTTATTCGTGCACAAGTAGTTCCGTTCTACTCGCACAACAAATACTATGCTGTAATATATGATATATTCCGCGATGTAAGGTTGGTATTTACACCACCTTCGTCTGTTGGTAAATTCGGTGGTGAGACCGATAACTGGATGTGGCCACGCCATACAGGAGACTTCTCTGTATTCCGTGTATATGCTGACAAAGATAATCAGGCGACAAGCTACAGTCCTGATAATGTGCCCTACAGACCAAAATATTCTGTACCTGTATCTATAAAAGGTTTTAAGGAAAAAGATTATTCTATGACCATCGGTTACCCGGGAAGTACAGAAAGATATATGTCGTCATGGGGTATCACACAAATGGTAGAATCGGAACATAAGCCACGTATTGAGGTGCGCGGAGCAAAACAAGATATATGGAGAGAGGCTATGAATGCCAGTGATGCAATTCGTATCAAATATGCCAATAAATATGCAGGAAGTTCTAACTATTGGAAGAATGCAATGGGAATGAATGCTGCTATCGCCAATCTGGGTGTAATAGAAGATAAAGAAAAACTTGAGAACAAATTTACCCAATGGGTAAACACTTCCGGTAACAATGCTAAATATGGAGAAGTGTTATCGATGCTTAAAGATGGATATACATCAACTATGGATGTAACTAAAATACAAACTTACTTCTTCGAAACATTCTACAATGGTATAGAAATCATTAGATTTGCCAGCACTGCCATGTATGTAAATAAGAATGAAAAAGAGGATGCTGAGGATGCTTTAAGAGGAAGGCTTTCTAACCAATATAAAGATTATGAGCCAACTCTCGACCGTAAAGTTATGCCTGTGTTACTAAAGATTTATGCAGACAATGTTCCTGCCGAATATTTACCATCTGTATACGAAACTATAAACAAGAAATTTAAAGGCGATTATGATAAATACGCCGAATGGTTCTATAAAAATACCAAATTAACCTCTCTAGATGGTGTCATAAATCTGATAAAGAATGGCAAAGAAAAAGACATTCTGAAAGACCCGGCTTTCGAATTTGCAAAGGGAATGGAACCTTGTCTGGATTTACTGCGTAAAGCATCCGCTCCTTATTATCCGCAAATTTCGAAAGGTGAACGCTTGTTTATGGCAGGATTAATGGAGATGGAACCTGAGAAAGCTTTTTCGCCGGATGCAAACTTCACTCAACGTCTAAGCTATGGTTCTATTGGCGGTTACAAACCTGCTGATGCCGTTATATATGACTATTATTCTACTTCGCAAGGGGTATTAGACAAACAAAAACCAAATGACCCTGAGTTTGGCGTTCAAGAGTATATTCTTGATGATCTGAAAGCTGGTAATTTTGGCGAATACGCTGCTCCTGATGGCAAAATGCATGTAAACTTCTTATCAAATAATGATATTACAGGAGGGAATTCCGGTAGTCCGGTATTTAATGGACAGGCGGAGCTTATTGGTTTAGCTTTCGATGGTAACTGGGATGCCTTGAGTGGTGATATTGTATTCGAGCCTGAAGTTCAAAGAATGATAAGTGTTGATATTCGTTATGTACTCTATACAATAGACAAGATAATGAAATGTCCGAGACTTATAAATGAACTGAAAATTATTAAATAAGAAAATTTCAGGATAATAAAAAAATAGCCTGCTTAAAAATAAATTTAAGCAGGCTATTTTTTATTGTTTTTATTTATGCAATACGAACAGTTCTGCACTGCTGGCAAAGCGGATGTTCTTTCAGAAATGGAGTTACTTTTTCTAACATCATATCATAGCCTCCTTCACCATAAAAATACAAAGCTACTTCTTTTGGCCCATTCCAGTAACTATAAATAAATGCCCCATTTGACCTAAGAATATTCAGTAATTTATCAAGTACCTCTTTAATGTCATAATTTTCATAGACTTCATCCGGCAGGTCAGTTCCGTTGATGTATACAGCAAGCCCTTCCATTTGGCCGGCAGGATATTCTATATCATATCCGGAAGATTCCTTGTTTTCTCCAATTGAACGATACCTTAATATCGAACCTTTCGCCACCTCTATTTTTTCAGCAATAGAGCGAAGTTGTTGCCGTACTTCTTCCGAATCTTCGACAAGATCAATATCAATGTCACACGATTCAGGTTCCCCTTCCGAAGATGTTAATGTACCTCCGCCACTGATACATCCTAAACCTTTGCTACGAAGCATGAAATCTAACCCATCCTCAATAGTTCCACGATGTTTAGGCTGTAAACGCATATTTAGTGATAAAACGGCAAACCCTTTAGGAGTAAAAGACATATCATCTACCTCTGAGTCGGAAGATTCTTCATCGTCAAGATATGACCGAGCATCATGTAATAACTCGTAAGTAGACGGGTAATCATCACCAAGTTCGATAGCACGCTCTAGATAAGGGATAGCTTCTGTTTCGCGTCCATCAATATAATACAGCGAATACCCCATCCTAAAATGCCAGCAGTAATCTTCCTTCCCTTGATCGCGTATAGTTTCCAAAAGATGAAGAGCTTCTTCGTACCGGTTAATGTTATTAAGTGCCCTTGCCAATAAACCTGTCAGATTATAATCCCGTTCGTTTTGCGGTATAGCAAGCAGCAATTCTACTATTTTTTCGTGCTTACCATCAACATGCAGTTGTTCTAATTTCTTTAATAAAGTTTCGTGTGTCATGTTAGTTAATGTTACTATTTTTACTTTCCTGTGCAATATAGTGATATTATCTACTAAAGCAAGTTGAGTAACACAGAAATTTGATGCGCTATATTGAATTAAAACTTACTCTCCTATTATCTCAGTCAAAGCCATACATGCTGTTTCTACATTTGGAATATGTTGGATACTGACCGAACGTTTTCCATTCCGTTCTTTCAGTTCGCAGCTTCGTGGATATTTCTGTATATAAGTCAATAGTTTATCAAATGCTTTCGACTGATAATATGGCGACTCAGGGTTAGAAATAAGAAATAGACTCATTCGTCCACTCTTCAATACCACTTTCTCAATTCCTAATGTTTTTGCCAAAGATCGTAAACGCACAACCATTATAAGTTCGCGCCCTTCGGGTGGAATTTTACCAAATCGGTCTTCTAACCGCTCCTTGAATTTGAGAATATCAATCTCTTTCTCCATATTATCCAGTTCGCGATATAGTGTAATACGCTCCGAATCGTTTGGTATATAAGTAGCTGCGAACAAAAGCTCAAGGTCGCTCTCTATTTGTACATCATCTACAAAGTTATCTCCGGCTATCTTTTCGTTGCCTTCTGCTTCGTGATAGATATCTGCAAACTCTTCATTCTTAAGTTCACTGACTGCTTCTATCAATATCTTTTGGTAAACTTCATATCCTAAATCGGCAATAAATCCGCTTTGTTCTGCACCTAGCAAGTTTCCTGCACCTCTGATATCCAAATCCTGCATTGCGATATGAATACCATGGCCCAACTCTGAAAAGTTTTCAATAGCTTGTAAACGTCTTCTTGCCTCCGGAGTAAGTGTATGTAAAGGAGGGGCAAGCAAATAAGCAAATGCCTTCTTATTACTACGTCCTACACGTCCACGTAATTGATGCAGATCGCTAAGTCCGAAATTCTGGGCATTATTTATAATTATAGTATTAGCATTGGGTATATCTATACCCGATTCTATTATCGAAGTTGCAATCAATACATCGTATTCATGATTTACAAAGTCCATAATAACATTTTCCAGTTTCGTTGGATCCATTTGTCCATGTCCAACAACAACACGGGCATCAGGCACCTCGCGACGAATTATATCCTCCAACTCATATATATTCTTGATACGGTTGTTTATAAAAAAGACCTGTCCATTACGGCTCATTTCGAATTCTATAGCTTCCCGTATTATATTCGGATCGAAAGTATGTACTTCTGTCTGTATTGGGTAGCGATTTGGCGGAGGCGTAGTAATTGCAGATAAATCCCTCGCACCCATCAGAGAAAACTGTAAAGTACGTGGAATAGGTGTAGCCGTCATAGTCAGGGTATCCACATTCGATTTCATTTGCTTCAATTTCTCTTTTACCGCAACACCGAATTTTTGTTCCTCGTCTATAATCAACAAACCAAGATCTTTAAACTCTATATCCTTACCGACTATACGGTGAGTCCCGATAAGAATATCGACTTTACCATCTTTCAAATCCGAAAGAATGCTCTTCACCTGATTCGATGTACGTGCCCTGCTGATATACTCGACACGGCAAGGAAAATCTTTCAAACGTTCTTTAAAGGTCTGATAGTGTTGATATGCAAGTACAGTTGTAGGAACCAATACTGCAACCTGTTTATTATCCGCAACCGCTTTAAAAGCCGCACGAATAGAAACCTCTGTCTTACCAAAACCTACATCACCACAAATCAAGCGATCCATAGGCTTAGGGTTTTCCATATCCTGTTTTACTTCTGTAGTTGCTTTAAATTGATCAGGGGTATCTTCATAAATAAAAGAAGCTTCCAATTCATGCTGCAGAAAAGAATCTGGTGAAAAACTGAATCCTTCTTCCTTACGGCGTTTTGCATACAACTGAATAAGATCGCGGGCAATGTCTTTTACCTTGCTTTTTGTTTTTTCCTTTATTTTATTCCATGCTCCTGTTCCAAGCTTATTGATGCGTGGAGGCTCACCTTCGCGTCCCCTGTATTTTGATATTTTATGAAGTGAATGTAGTGATACGAAGATAGAATCGTTATTAAGATATATCAACTTGATAAGTTCCTGCATCTTTCCATTCATATCGGAACGAACCAAGCCTCCAAATTGCCCTACACCATGATCGATATGAACAATATAATCACCAATCTGAAACTGCTGTAATTCTTTCAGAGATAAAGCAAATTTCCCTGAACGGACTTTATCTGATTTCAGGTTATATTTATGAAAACGGTCGAATATCTGATGATCGGTAAAGCAGCATATTTTCAGCACCTTATCTATAAAACCTTCTGATAAGGTTTTTTCCACAGGAGTAAAATGCACATCATCTCCCCTATCTTCGAATATAGATTGGAGACGTTTATGTTGCTTCTCGCTATCACTCAGAATGAAAATCTTATAGCCATCTTCTATAAAATTATGAAAAGATTCGCTTATCAGGTCGAAGTTTTTATGAAATGTAGGTTGAACATCTGTATCGAATTCGATAATCACTTCTGGCACACCATATGCTCTTGCTCCAAAATACAGATGTTTGAAGCTTTTCACTAATGATGTATATTCCTCTCTGGCTGTTAGTTTATTTTGTAAATCTTTCTCATATTCGGGGTTATCCAGGAGTGTAGTATCTGTATATACAGACTCTATCTTCTCCTCAGCCCATGTAAAGTCCCTGAATCCGAGAACTGTGTTAGAAGGTAACAAATTTAACAGAGAATCCCTGTCTAAATCAGACTTTTGTAAATCAGGTATTATCTGAATTTGTTCTAACCGCTCCTTAGATAATTGCGTTTCTATATCGAAAGTCCTGATAGTACTAACCTCATCACCAAAGAAGTCGATACGGTAGGGAAACTCATAAGAGAAAGAAAAAACATCCAATATACTACCACGAATTGCATATTGTCCCGGCTCGTAAACATAATCTACATATTCGAAGCCGAATGTATCTAACATTTCTGAAACAAAATTCCGGTCTATTTCTTCATTAGCTCTTATATTGATCGTATTCTTTTCCAGAATACTTTTTGCAATCACCTTTTCGCCCAATGCTTCCGGATAAGTAACTATAATAAAACGCTGACCTATAGCCTGCATTTTACTCATTACTTCAGTACGAAGTATCTCATTTGCCGGATCTATTTGCCCATACTTAATAGCCCTCTTATATGCCGAAGGGAAAAACAATACCTGATCCGATCCTAATATTTGATTCAGATCGTGATAGAAATACCCGGCACTTTCCTGATCGTTAAGTATAAGCAATAGATTATCTGTGCTTTTATTAAATAAAGCAGCAAAGTACATAGAGGATGATGAACCCTGTAGTCCTTTTACATAGATATTACGATATGACAACAACGATTTATTAGTTGCCAATATATTTTTATGAGACTGGAATATGTCCTGTAATTCAGTTAGTTTCAATGTAGCAGATTTTGTTTACTTTTCGTTTCTTTGGGTTTACAAAAATAGCAAAAAGAAACTACAAATAATATGCCAAACATATTATATTAGTCACAATTATAGAAAAAGCTAAACTTGTCGAAGTTTAGCTTTCAAAACCACAGATGAATAAGAGATAACATTAATCCGGAAATTCATTTTCATCATCATCATACAAATTATTAAGTTCGACAGATAATGCATCCAATTCCTTTATCCAAATTTGCATCACATCTTGTGGAGTATCTTTGGGTGCATCATCTATACGTTTTTTGGCTATCACTATTTCTTTTTCTAGTTCGCTCCTTCTGCTCATATCTTTTATTTTTTGTGAATATTAATTATAAACAACCAGTAGCGTTAAATGGTTGAAAATGAAACAAAAATATTTTTGGAATTTTATCTATATAATAAGCAGTTACAAGTTACTTTTTCTTATAGGCGGTTACGAGTTACAAGACAGAAAAAGTTACATTGAAAAAATATATAGAAAGTGTTACTTTTGTCACTTTTTGATATCTATCTTATGAATAACAAATAGTAAGCTTAAATGATTTTAAAGAAAAACCTGTATCACATTCAACCCTTAAATTGTATCTTTGCAGGTCAATATTTTTATTTACATATAAAATACATAACATAATGTCAACATACACAGAAGATAACAGAAAAGTTACTACTCATCGCCTCATAGAGATGAAACAACGCGGTGAAAAGATATCAATGCTTACAGCATACGATTATTCTATGGCATCTATTATAGATCAGGCCGGAATGGATGTTATTTTAGTAGGTGACTCGGCATCAAATGTAATGGTAGGTAATATCACCACATTGCCTATGACTTTGGATCAGATGATATATCATGCACAGTCTGTTGTACATGGTGTAAAACGCGCCTTGGTAGTAGTTGATATGCCATTTGGAACAGTTTCGGGAAATCCGCTTAAATCGTTAGAATATGCGATTCGGATGATGAAAGAAACCGGAGCAGATGCCTTGAAAATAGAAGGTGGCGAGGAAATTATTGCCGATATAAAGAAAATAATTGATGCTGGCATTCCTGTTATGGGACACTTGGGACTTATGCCGCAATCTATCAATAAATATGGAACATATGCAGTTCGTGCTAAAGATGATGCCGAAGCAGAAAAGCTAAAAAGAGATACCCAGCTATTACAGGAGGTTGGCTGTTTTGGTATGGTTTTGGAGAAAATACCTTCAAGCCTAACAAAAGAGGTGACTTCTTTGCTTGACATTCCTACTATAGGTATAGGCGCCGGTCCTCATGCCGACGGACAAGTATTAGTGATGCATGATATGCTTGGTATCAATAAGGATTTTTCTCCTAAATTTTTACGCCGTTATGCAGATTTACATTCTGTAATAAAAGGAGCTGTGGAAAATTATATCAAAGATGTAAAAACATCCGACTTTCCTAGCGAAAAAGAAAGTTATTGATAGATGAATGAGAAAGTCTATACAATTCCTTCTATATGGGATATGACTATAGTGGAAGGGGTAGCTGACTATAAAGGTGTACCCCATCATTTTTATTGCTTAAATCCTGATAAAGGTGAAGACGGATTTTTCTCAGACAGATATAAATTGATTCCTCTTACTTCCGTAATATTTGAATTAGAAATGCTAAGCTGGTCTAATTGGCTCCATTGGCTCGATATGTATAGGAAAGGTTGTCGTATTCCTCATTCCAATGAATATGAAAAGGAAAGAAAGATAAAACCTTACGACCAAGTATTCTTTGACAATAAGAATTTTACGCAAGAAGAAAAGGAAAGAGCTGAACAGAATTTTCAATGGCAACTTGAAATTGACAAGTATTTGGGAATAACAGCACCTTTATCGTATCAGGTAAAAGGCATATTTTCAGGTTCTACTGATTTTAGCTCTAAGACAGAGGACCTTTTTGTTGAATGGATAGACTTAAAAAATAGATATATAGAATAGATGAAAGTTTGTATAGCCGAAAAACCAAGTGTAGCACGCGAGATAGCCAATATTTTAGGGGCAAATGCCCGAAGGGATGGCTATTTTGAGGGGAATGGCTATCAGGTTACATGGACTTTCGGACATTTCTGTACATTAAAAGAACCTCATGAATATTCGCCGTACTGGAAGCGTTGGACAGTAGATGTATTACCGATGATTCCTCCTCGTTTTGGAATAAAGCTGATTGAAAACGATGGTGTTAAGAAGCAATTCTCTGTTATAGAGTCATTGATAGGAAAGGCTGACGAAGTTATTAATTGTGGTGATGCCGGACAAGAAGGTGAGCTGATACAACGCTGGGTAATGCAAAAAGCCCAATGTCAAATCCCGGTGAAAAGGCTTTGGATATCATCTTTGACAGAAGAATCTATTAGAGAAGGCTTTAATAAACTTAGAGATCAATCAGACTTTGATAAACTATACGAAGCCGGACTGTGCAGAGCAATCGGAGATTGGTTATTAGGTATGAACGCAACACGGCTTTATACAGTCAAATACGGCCAGAATAAATCTGTATTATCTATTGGGCGTGTTCAAACTCCTACACTCGCACTTATCGTAAACCGTCAACTGGAAATAGAAAACTTCAAACCGGAACCATACTGGGAATTAAAAACAGTTTACCGCGAAACTCTGTTTTCAGCAACGAAAGGGAAGTTTACGAGTAAAGAAGAAGGTGAGAAATTTCTGGAAGATATAAAAAGCTCAGAGTTTGAAGTCACTGATGTCACGACCAAGAAAGGTGAAGAGCTTCCACCGCGCCTATTTGACCTGACAGCGTTACAAGTTGAATGTAATAAGAAGTTTGCATTCTCGGCAGAAGATACGTTGAAAACGATACAATCGCTGTATGAGAAAAAGCTAACTACTTATCCCCGTGTAGATACCACCTACCTGAGTGATGATATGTATCCGAAAGTACCGGCTATTCTAAGAGGATTGGCTGGGTATGAAGAATTGGTAAAACCTGTTCTTGCTGCTAAAATACCGAAATCGAAGAAAGTATTCGATAATAAGAAAGTAACTGATCACCACGCGATTATACCCACTGGCGTAAGAGCAAATAATATTTCGGCTGAGGAACGTAAAGTATATGATCTGGTTACCCGCCGTTTTATCGCTGTTTTTTACCCTAATTGTAAGATATCTACCACAACTGTATTAGGCGAAGCTTCGAAAGTCGAATTTAAGGTTACAGGGAAACAAATACTCGAACCTGGCTGGCGTGTTGTATTTGAGAAAGCAACCAATAATCCGAATAATCAGGAAGATGAAGACAATGAGAAAGAGGCAGATAATATACTTCCTCCTTTTGTGAAAGGAGAGAAAGGCCCCCATATACCTGCTCTCACTGAAAAGTGGACACAACCCCCTAAATATTATACGGAAGCGACTCTGTTAAGGGCGATGGAAACAGCAGGGAAATTAGTTGAAGATGATGAATTACGCGATGCATTGAAAGAAAATGGCATAGGACGTCCGTCAACACGGGCTGCTATTATCGAAACGCTATTTAAACGTAATTACATCAGAAAAGAACGTAAAAACCTCTTAGCCACTCAAACAGGTGTAGAATTGGTTGGAACCATAAAAGAAGAACTTCTCAAATCGGCTGAATTGACCGGTATATGGGAGAGGAAGCTCCGACAAATAGAAAAAAGTGAATATAACCCAAAACAGTTTATCGATGAATTGAAACAAATGCTGACATCTATAGTTGCTAACGTCAAAAGCGATTGGGGAAATAGTATTACCATAGAAGAAGTTGTAAAAGAAGAGACTAAAAAGCAAAAGAAAAAAGCGGATACAGAGACAAAAGCTCCTACTGAAAAGAAACAGAGAAAGAAAACAGCTAAAGCAGATACTGAGCAAAAATCAGAAAATAATGTATTACTTTGCCCTATATGTGGTAAAGGAACAATCCTGAAAGGTAAATCAGCTTATGGTTGTTCAGAATGGAAATCGGGTTGTAACTTTAGACTATCTTTTGAAGAAGCACCTGAAAATCTGAGTAACACTGAATTAAATGCAATATTAAGCAATTACAAAAAGTGAAAGAGAATAAATACGACGATATAGATTTCTTCAATCAATACAGTCAGATGCAACGTTCGGTAGAAGGGCTTGCAGGTGCTGGAGAATGGCATGTATTAAAAAATATGCTTCCCGATTTTGAGGGGAAACGAGTTCTAGATTTAGGATGCGGATTTGGTTGGCACTGCCAGTATGCAGTAAATCAAGGAGCTTCGTCTGTTACAGGTGTGGATATATCGGAAAAGATGTTAGCCGTAGCTAGAGAAAAGACTGACAAATCTATTAATTATATATGCTCTCCAATAGAAGATATATCTTTTCCTAATGAATCTTTTGATGTATTAATTAGCTCTTTAGCTTTTCATTACATCGAATCATTCGATAGTATTTGTAAACAGGTTTATAGCTATCTTAACAAAGGTGGATATTTTGTTCTTTCAGTAGAGCATCCTGTATTTACAGCATATGGCTCTCAGGATTGGTATCGCGATGAAAAAGGAAATATATTGCATTGGCCTGTTGACAGATACTTTGAAGAAGGTATTCGGAAAGCAAACTTTTTAGGAGAAGATGTAATGAAATATCACAAAACATTAACTACTTATATCAATGGTTTAGTTACATCCGGCTTTAGAATAACTCAACTTGCAGAACCGGAACCGGAGTCCAAATTCATTGAAACAAATCCTGAAATAAAAAATGAACTGCGAAGACCAATGTTCCTAATAATATCAGCACAGAAAGAATGATTCAGGTTATTAATTAGATAGCCCCTTTAACGATAAAGTAAAGCTCTTTGAAGAAATAAAAAGATAGGATAAAAGCTACTACGAGCTTCATTACCGTCCCTGCCAAGAAGCCGATAAGGGCACCTAGACCTGCTTTTAGAGCTACATTAATATCTTTATCGTCAATCAGTTCACCTATTACAGCTCCCACAAAAGGGAAGATAATCAATCCCCATGGCGGGAAAATAAAAATCCCTGCAACAATACCTATTGCACTGCCCCAAGCACCTTTCTTCCCTCCTCCAAATCTCTTAGTACCCCATATAGGCACATAATAATCAAGTATTTGAACGATGATGACAACTATTGCCCAAAATATAAGGAAGTAGATACTAAAGTCAGTATAAGATGTAAATTGGAGCAATAATAGCCCGACATAATTCAATGGTACACCTGGAACCGCAGGTACTATACATCCAACAATACCAACAATTACAAGAATCAATCCTAATATAATCAGTACAACATCCAGTGTCATTCGTCAAATGCTTTAAGGCTCAAATCAATATTAGGGGCAGAATAGATAATTGCTCCTGATGATATATAATCAACCCCTGTCTCAGCAATCGCCTGCACTGTTTCCTTTGTTATTCCACCTGAAGCTTCTGTTTTTGCTTTACCACCAATAAGTTCTACGGCAGCAGCCATTTCAAACAAAGACATATTGTCCAACATAATTATATCTACAGCATTTGTGGCCAAGGCCTCTTTCACCTCTCTCAGATTACGGGTTTCAACTTCTATCTTCAAATCTTTACCCTTTTCTTTCAGGTACTTTACTGTTGCTTCCACCGATTTGGTTATTCCTCCGGCATAATCATTATGATTGTCCTTAAGCATTATCATGTCGAAAAGCCCATATCGATGATTTTGACCGCCACCAATACGAACTGCCCATTTTTCACACATTCGGAAAATAGGAGACGTTTTTCGGGTATCTAAAATACGGGTACTCGTATCAGCCAATAGTTCTACCATTTCGCGGGTATAAGTAGCTATCCCACTCATGCGCTGCATACAGTTAAGAACCAATCTTTCCATTGTCAAAATAGATTGAGCAGATCCTGATACAATAAAAGCTACATCTCCTTCTTTTACTAGATCTCCATCATTTTTGAATACCTCAATCCTTAGATCTTTGTCATAATAATGAAAGATTTCCTGAGCCAGTTCCACACCCGCAAGCACACAGTCATGTTTTATCAATAAGCGTGCTTTACGTTGTATTTCAGCAGGGACACTAGCCAACGTAGAATGATCTCCATCTCCTATATCTTCTTTAATAGCTGCATCAATAAACCGATACAACCTTTCGTCCGTAACATAAGGTGGTCTATTCATTTTTTATTTAGATCTTTGTTATAAAATGTACCTCTATTCTCTTTCTGTTCAATACTCTGAGTTATAATTAGAAAAGCGATGCTCACTAAATTTCTGAGTTCTGATAATTGAGGCGAAAGAATAGAGAAGTTATATATTTCCTTTACCGATTTATATATCTCTTCTTCCTTTTGCTTTGCCAGCTTCAAACGCCTGTTACTACGGACAATACCAACAAGATCGCTCATCAGTGTTTGAAGCTCTTTCCTCAGATAATTTAATAAAACCATCTCTTCGTTTACCTTCATCCCCTCCTGATTCCATTCCGGTATCTTATGTAATTGATCGTAATTGAAATTATCTTCTTTCAAACGTTCAATTGTTTTCAGTGCAGCCCGGTGAGCAAACACCAATGCCTCTAATAGTGAGTTAGAAGCCAATCTATTAGCCCCATGAAGACCTGTATTAGAACATTCGCCAACTGCAAACATATTCTTGATAGTACTTTGTCCAAAAAGGTCTACATCTATACCTCCACACAGATAATGGCTTGCTGGAACAACAGGTATTAAATCTCTGAACATATCTAATCCTGCATCTTTACATTGCTTATAGATGTTAGGAAAATGCTCTAAGAATTTTCGTTGATTTAAGTGACGGCAATCAAGACAAACATAGTCATCACCTCTTAGTTTCATCTCACTATCAATCGCACGTGCTACAATATCGCGTGAAGCAAGTTCTTCCCTATCATCATATTTATGCATAAACGGTTCACCGGACGCAGTACATAGTTTAGCACCGAAACCTCTTACAGCTTCCGAAATCAGCGAAAGCTGCCCCGAAATAGGACTATAAAATGCAGTTGGATGAAATTGTATAAACTGCATGTTACTGATTTTAGCTTTTGCCCTGTGAGCCAATCCAATACCATCACCTGTAGCTATAATAGGGTTTGTTGTATTCTTGTAAACGTGTCCACAACCACCAGTCGCCATTAGTGTGATTTTTGCAGACATCTTCTTTATCTGCTGAGTTTTAATATCTAATACATAAGCTCCATAACAGTTCAGATTGTACTTATCAAAAGACTCTCCCGGAACATGATGTTCTGTTATCAAATCTATTACATAATGATGATTTAATAGCTCAACATTATCCAAACGTTTTACTGCTTCGAGTAATGCCCGTTCTATTTCAGCTCCTGTTATATCTTTATAATGGACTACTCGGTTTTCGGTATGTCCACCTTCACGTCCAAGATCATATTTTTTTGAGCCGGTTTTGTCAAACTTTGCACCCCACTCCACCATCTCTTTTATACGTTCAGGGCCTTCTTTTACAACAACTTCCACTGTTTCCCGTTTGCAAAGTCCGTCTCCGGCACGTAAAGTATCTTCTATATGTTTATCGAAACTATCTTTACGAAAGTCAGTAACTACCGCTACTCCACCCTGGGCGTATTTTGTATTTGACTCTTCGTCGTCCGACTTGGTAATAATTGTAATTTTTGCGTTAGGCTTTTGCTGGGCAATTTTTAACGCATACGACAGACCCGATATTCCTGAGCCTATTACCAAAACATCTGTATAAATCATTATTTAAGTTATAAGTTATGGGTTATAAGTTATAAATATTGTTGATTTTCAACACATAGTTTATAACTCATCATTCATAATTCCCCTACTTTATTGCTTGCGAAAGCTCTAACATTTTATTTATAGGCCGCAAAGCTTTTAATCGTATATCTTCGTCCATTAATATTTCTGGAAGTTCATATTTCATACACAAATACAATTTTTCTATTGTATTCAGCTTCATAAAATGACATTCACTACAATTACATGTATTATCTACTGTCAGAGCCGGAATCAGTTTTTTATGAGGAGCTTTTTTCTTCATTTCATGAAGAATCCCTTCCTCTGTAGCCACAATAAACGCCTGAGCTTCATCTTTTACGACATAATCCAATAGATTTGCTGTAGAGCCAACATAATGAGCAACCTGTAAAACAGGCTTCTGTGCTTCAGGATGAGCTATTAGTTTTGCTTTCGGGTTATCCAGCATCTGCTGTGCAATTCGTTCTAACGAAAAAGCTTCGTGTACAATACATGCTCCATCCCACAGAATCATATTACGTCCTGTAACCTGATTTATATATCTTCCTAAATTACGATCGGGAGCAAAGATTATTTCCTGCTCTTTAGGTAGAGAGTTTATTATATGTTGTGCATTAGAAGAAGTAACTATAATATCGCTCTCAGCCTTTACACCTGAATCGCAATTGATATAACTTACTACAATTGCGTTCGGATGCTTTTTCCTCAATTCGCGTAGACCTTCTCCTGTACAAGAATCAGCTAATGAGCATCCTGCTAATAAGTCAGGTAATACAACCTTTTTTGTAGGGTTCAAGATTTTAGCTGTTTCTGCCATAAAGTGTACTCCACAAAAAACAATCATATCTGCATTTGTTTTTTCAGCAGCACGTGCAAGTTGAAGACTGTCTCCTAAAAAATCAGCAATATCCTGAATATCTCCGGTCTGATAATAATGCGCAAGAATAACTGCATTTTTCTCTTTACGCATTTTATTTATTTCGTCAAGTAAATTAATATCTTTCGGGATTTCCATATTCAGATATCCTTTAATAGGAAGAGATGTGATAGCTTTTTCTAATGTTGTCATATCTATTTTTAAATAGAGTTTCAGCGCACAAAAATACTTATAAAATGTGACTTTTCCTTATTCTTATCTAGGAAAGTAACATTAATACTAACTTAAAAGATAATTTATTCGAAATAATATATTTTTTATACATTTGCCCAATATCATCTGTATGATATAGATAAACTACTAGGAAAAATTTAAACTGTTAACACATGCCTATCTTTCAAGAAAAACTGCGCGAAGGGAAACGCAGAAACATTACATACCTGATTATTTTTATAATTCTGGGCATATCTTTTCTTATTTTTTGTCTTTTAAATGACATGACTTATCTCTTATACTTTGGAATTATTTTCATACTTCTCACATTAGGCAAAATATATGGATTGGTATGCTTCAGCAAATCGTGGAAAAGATTTGCAGCTTGCGGTAACCCGACTGTCAACGAACAGGAATTTGACAAAGAATTCGCTGATAAAGAAAGTCTGATACAAATAGGGAAAATATGTATAACTAAGAATTGGATTTTCTGCAGTGAGGCATCTGATACATTTCTAATGCCTATATCATCCCTTAAATGGGTATATGAGAGACAAGAGAAAGCCAACTCGAAACTTATTTTGACTTTTAATGATAATAGTCAAGAAGAGATATGGATGAAACACGAAGAGGTGGTTGCTGTACTCAACATCCTATCTGAAAGAAATAAAGAGACAATTGTCGGATATTCCGAAGCATTGGGAGATAGCCTATTAACTGATGAAAAAGAATTTGAGAAACAGGTGGAAACTTCTCCAAAATTGATTACAAAAACAGATATCCCTCCTTTTGTAAACACATATACTTACTACGAAACAATTGTATATGTAGTAGTTGATGGGAAAAAGACAAAATGCCATCTCGCACTTACACACGATTTTAGGGTGATATTAACTTATGACGAAAAAGTATTGTTTGATGAAGAAATATCTTGCCTGATTGCTGTTAAAAGAAAAGGCATTGGTAGATTTTCCTTAATATTCGATCCTTTGCTTGAAGTTCCTAGTTACACAATTAAATCATACAACACAAAGCAATGGAGACACATACTAAAAAAAGCGATGAATGCATTACCTATCCCCCAATCGTATAGAGAAAAAAGTTATCATGATGTAGATTCTTATAATTATGCTATGAATCAGAATAAATATTATATTCGTTTTGTTACTTATCCTATATCAGCTCTTTTCTTTTCAGTAGTGCTATATTTTGGCATCAAAGAAGATATGATATGGGAAGATGGTATATTTATGGGAATACTAACGTATTTCATATTTCCAATAACAATATTTCCTATCCTTATAAAATTTATCATGTGGATAAAAGGCTTTCACGGTCAAAGAATATTTCCAAATAGGAAAGATGGAGAATAAATTTTTACTTCTTATCTTTACTTTCCGATTGATAAATACTTTCAGAAATAATGGAACTTCGCACAGTAAATGTTATAAGATATATAACTCCTCTCAGAGAAGGAGGCTCACTTCCTGCATTAGCTGAAGCTGATGACGGATTTAAATATGTAGTAAAATTCAGAGGATCGGGGCATGGCACTAAAATGCTGGTAAGTGAACTCATTGGCGGGCTTATAGCCCAAACATTAGGTTTCCGAATCCCTGAAATGGTTTTCATTAATCTGGATGAAGCATTCGGACGAACTGAAGGCGATGAAGAAATACAAGACTTGCTTCAAGGTAGCCGAGGGCTGAATATGGGTTTACATTTTCTCTCCGGTGCATTAACATTTGATCCTGCCGTAACTAAAGTTGATGAGAAAACCGCTTCACAGATAGTATGGATGGATGCCCTACTAACAAATGTTGACCGTACTGCCAGAAATACAAACATGCTTATGTGGCATAAAGAACTATGGCTCATAGATCATGGAGCATCCCTATACTTTCATCATTCATGGACCAATTGGCAGAAATATGCATTAAGTCCTTTTATCCAGATAAAAGACCATGTATTATTGCCACAAGCCTCTTTATTAGATAAAGTTGATAAAGAATTTAAAGAAATATTGACTACCAATAAGATAAAGGAAATAGTAAGTCTGCTACCTGACAACTGGCTTCATTGGGGAGGTGAAGAGGAATCTCCCGAAGACATCAGGCAAGTATACATAAACTTTCTCACCGAAAGAATCAATCATTCCGAAGTATTTATAAAAGAAGCTCAACATGCAAGGAAAACACTTATATGAATATGCTGTTATTCGTGTAGTACCGAGGGTTGAACGCGAAGAATTTATAAATGTGGGTATTATACTGTTCTCCAAAAGGCAGAAATACCTCAAAGCACGCTATATGATCAATGATGAGAAACTACGCTTATTCTCTTCCGAACTTGATATAGACTCATTGTATGCCAATCTTGCTATATTTGACAAAATATGTTCCGGAGAAAAAGATGCAGGTACAATCGCTACTCTCGATGTCCCGGAACGTTTTCGCTGGCTGACTGCTGTGAGAAGTGCATCTATACAGACATCACGTCCTCATCCGGGCTTTTCGGACGATTTGGATGCTACATTTGATAAGCTATTTGAAGAACTAGTTTTATAGATTCTTCCTTTTACCGAATAAGTATAAGGACAAATATTCATTCTTACTCAATAATCTTATAAAATAATAGATTAACATAGTTAGTATAGCCGCTGGTATAATATATAAAATACTTATGCCTGGTAAAACTGTTGGTTGTAGAAAAAACTCCGAATAAATAGAAAAGAAGAATGTTTGTACTATATATATTGCTAATGTCTCTTTTCCCAATTTAATTAAAAAATAAGTAATCTTCTTTTTTTCAATATATTGATAAATGATATAACTGATTACCATAAAGAAAACAGAAAAGATTAAGCTCGCTAAAAATCGAAATATTGTAATATCCCAATAGTGGTATTCGGATGGTGTAATATATATATAATCCTTCATATCCCACAGAATAAAACAAATAACGGCCGGAAATAAGAGTAATACTAAATACTTCTTAATATAAGAATATATCTTATTTATATCAATAGAACTCTGGGCTAGAGCAAACCCAACAATAAAAAATGGAAATAATCCTTTAATTACAGCGAAGATTCCTGTGGATAGACAGGATACAAAAGAGAATATTATTGCTAATAACGTAATTATGAATATATTATTCAGTCTTAATATCTTCAATAAACTAACTATTATTGAATAAACAATTATAGCCCAAATAAACCAAAATGCACGCAATTGGCCTATTGAATATCTACTCATAAAACCTATATCAAATTTGTTATAGATGAGTATTCCTATAACAGCCAATAATATAGACCAAACAATTAGTGGAATAAGTAAAACCCTAACTCTACTCTTCAAGTAATTGCCGGGCGTGTTCTTTTCTAAAGAGAAATATGCGAAATAACCACTTATGCCTATAAACAGAGGCATATGAAACATATATATAAACTTAAACAAATAACTATACCAAAAATTTATTTGATCACCATATTTTATATATTGCAATACATGCCCAAAGATTACTAAAAAAATAAGTACACCTTTAACAAAATCAATATATAAACTTCTTCTATTTGTCATATAAAATTAGGCATTGCCTGATCCTTCCTACTCAACAGATAATAATCCAATATAGTCATTGCAGCCATTGCTTCTACAATAGGCACAGCACGAGGCAGTACACAAGCATCATGGCGGCCTCTGGCTTTCAAATCAGTGTATTCTCCAGCTTTATTCACAGTATCCTGATGCATCAAAATAGTAGCAACAGGTTTGAATGCAACACGGAAATAAATATCCTGTCCATTCGAAATACCACCTTGTATTCCACCGGAATGATTAGTATGAGTACTGATCTTGCCATTATCATTATAAAATACATCATTCACTTCTGATCCTAAATGACTGACATCAAACCCATCACCATATTCAAAGCCTTTTACTGCATTGATACTTAACATAGCATTGCCTAAAGCAGCATGAAGCTTTCCGAATACAGGTTCTCCTAAACCAGCCGGAGTTCCTTTTATCACACAAGTTACAACCCCACCTACAGTATCACCCTTCGACTTTACTTCCTCTATAAAACCTATCATTTCTGCAGCTTTATCCATATCAGGACAGCGTACAGGCGTAGATTCTATCAAAGACAGATCATAGTCGTTATAATTCTTTTCCAGTTTGATATTACCAACTTGAGATGTATATGCTATTATATCAACATTCAATTGTTTCAGAGCCAATTTAGCCAGTGCACCTGCTACACAGCGGGCTATCGTTTCGCGAGCAGAAGAACGTCCCCCTCCCCGATGATCACGAATGCCATATTTCTGTGTATAAGTATAATCTGCATGAGATGGACGGTATACATCTTTCAGATTATCATAATCAGACGAATGTTGATTGTTATTACGAATAATAAAGCCAATAGGTACACCTGTTGTCTTCCCATCATATATGCCTGAAAGAAACTCCACTTCATCATTTTCTTTCCTTGGTGTTGTTATCTTAGATTGTCCTGGGCGTCTACGGTTTAATTCGTTCTGAACAAAATCCATATCAACCTCTATTCCAGCCGGACATCCGTCGATAACCCCGCCTATAGCTGCACCATGCGATTCTCCATATGATGTTAGCCTGAAAATATTTCCAAATGTATTCATCCGATTTATCAAATATGAATTACAAAATTACATTAAATAAATGATTTTACCTACAATTTGATATAACATCTAAATTATCAGTTTACAGACAACCTTATTGCATAAACGATTAACAATCAATATTTTTCATTCTTCATTTTCCATTTTTCATTTAACAGTGGTATTTTAGAACATTTTTACCACCTTTCAGAGCTTTTCATTTAGTTATAATTGGTTTACCTTTGATCATACTAATATTTTATCATAAATAACTATTTTAAATTCATTCTAACGCACCATTTAAAGGCTTCTTTGTGATAAAGCGGCCTTTATTCTTTTTGTAAACATCTCAGAACTTATATGTTAACATTAAGCGCCCCTCTGTAGTATTTGAATACACATTTTCAAAGTATTTATAATTTGTATCACGCGTATAATTATAGCCTATTGCGGTCAAATAAAACCTGTCTTTCAATTTTAAATCTAACCGCAGACTTATAGCATGCAATATTGCTTGCGAATGATCTCCTTGAGCATCTAATGTTTTCTCATTTATCGTTTCCCAATTGATATCCTTGGGATAACCTTTCCATGTAAACATACGATAACCTTCGTCTTCTAGAGAAGCACTAAAAATATCCCGATAGGCAACTGATAGTCCTGTCTTCCAGCTAAAGCCACTGGCTAGATTGTAGTTGCGATCATTCACTACATAATGATCGCTCAACGCTCCTCCCAGAATAATAGCATTAAAATGAGCAAAAGAACTTATTGCCCATTTGCTTAAACGTTTACTCTTATGAATAAGCCCTAAACCAAAAGAAGCCGGAGTACAGAATTTATAAGGAACACGCGACGATACATCAGATATTGTATCCGAATCGTAATAATCGAAATGCTGATAAACACCCAAACTTAGAAAATCATTCGAATTATCTACCAGCTCTGCCGAATACAATCTCCCTACAATATTTAATTGACTAAGTAAAGGTTGGGAACCCTGCCCATTAATATTAGCCCTGAAAGAAAAATAATCATAAGGTTTATCTGTATCTCCCTCATAACGCTCGCCATAATCAACATTTATATTTGTTGCAAAACCTAAACCTTTATCAATTATAGGGTCTTTCAATTCTAAAGCCCTCACTCCCATCGATACCTCAACACTTACATCAGGCACGCCAAATTGTTTACCCGAAGTCGATCTTTTTCGCCATGCATCACCATTAATAATCCGGGTTAATCCTCTGGTAGGTGCAATTATAAAGGCTGCCAACTCATGTCCAAATCGGGATGATCCTGTTCGTCTGTCATCCAAAATCAAATCTGAGGTACGATAAAGAACTTCGCCCAAAGCCATTCCTCCAATTGGAGTTGCTATTATATCATTTGTTGATGGATATTCACACTCCATAAACATTTCCCACATAGCACTACCAGCCAGAGACAAGCCTCCAGATTCCCAATATGTCAAACCATTAACCCGTCCGGCATTGAAATAAAGACTACCATGGTAAGGATGTGCAAACATATTTGTACCCATATAATCATTATCCCAAATAAACCCATGACGGAAATTCTCTTTTATAGTATTCATATTTATATAGGCAAAATCTCCCTTCTGGATATAACGATCAAAGGTCCATACCCCCATATTTACGCCAAAAGTAATAGCTCCGGCTTTAATCCAGCTCTTTTTACCTTTATAATAGTCTATATCGATAGTATCCGCCAGCCTGGGAGTTGCTATGCGATGCCGCATAGTTATTTGAGATTGTAAAGAAAAATTTATGGATATAAATAATATTAGTATTAGGAAAGGCCTCATATTCAATTAGATTGTCTGATAAATATAATCTAAATTAAAAGAAATAATATCCATCTCATAAAATTGCCTGACACAATAAAGATAGACATACCCTTTTATTAACAGATTTTCACAAAAACTGATTCAGATTTTCTATTCTTTTTTATCATCCATCTCTACAGCTGAAGCACAACTGATATATAATGATATAAAATATATAGTGTAGGCAATTATTATAAATATCATTTCGAGATCCATAAGTAGTATTTTTACATTTATACCTTATACTCTTTATTATTAAACGATTAAGTCATAATGAAATATCTCGCAATTACTATACTTTATGTTTATTTCAATATTATTTATCGTATAATAAGTAGATATTTTCCATAACGAATATTAAATAAATAAACATATATTTTTAATTTTATTCAATAACACTTGAATATTATTTATTTTATATTTAGTTTTGTAAAAATAAAATCGAACAAATTATGTTACCTTGTATTTGTCCAAGCTGCCAGAATCAGCTAAAAGTAAAAAGTCTAATTTGTGAAAACTGTAGTACTGAGGTACATGGCAGTTTCGAGCTACCCATCCTAGCCCGGTTATCTGTAGATGATCAGGCATTTATTCTCAAATTTGTTAAAAACAGTGGTAGTCTTAAAGATATGGCTAAGGAACTCGGACTAAGTTATCCTACTGTAAGAAACCTTTTAGATGATATAATCAACAAAATCAAACATTATGAAAAATAATTCAACTCTTAAAGATTGGCTATTTAGCCCTTTTAAATTTATAGCCGGAGGTAAAGCTTTAATATTAGGTATAATAACAATGCTTTTACTATCAATCCTCGCTTATTTTAGTATTACTCATTTTGATGGAGCGATTGATATACATTACGGTTTCGGTAATTCGCCCTATTTATTGCATGCCTATTACCAAATATGCAATTGGATAGTGTTAACTATTGTATTCTATATTACAGCATATATCGTTACCAAATCGTCGATCAGGTTCATAGATATTGCCGGAACATTAGCCTTATCACAAGCCCCTCTTATTATTGCTGCATTATGGGGGTTAACATCTATGGCTCATCTAGAAATAAGTGGCGAAGAAATGCGAGGAATGAGAATAGATGAATTAACAACCATGTTAAAAGACAATATCTTAGGTATAACGTTAACTGTTTTCGTCATACTAATTCCTGCAATATGGAATATTATATTAAAATATAATGCATATTCTGTCTCCGCTAATATAAAGGGGAATAAGGGTGTAATGTCATTTATTATAGCCCTCCTTATCAGTGAAGTCATTACCAAAGTACTTAATTATTTTATTGTACCTATTATCTTACAACAATAAATCGAGTAGTTATGACAAGTAGAATATTATTAACAATCGCGTTCTCGTTCATCTCATATATTATATGTGCTCAGTCTGTGATAAATGAAACACCAATGGTACTAAAGACTGAAGTTGGAGAATTATATGGTATTCTAAAGGTTCCGCAAAGTAAATCGAAAATACCTGTTGCTGTTATCATTGCAGGCTCAGGCCCTACTGATAGAGATGGAAATCAACCCCAAATGAAAAGCAATTCATTGAAAATGTTATCTGATGGACTTTATTATAAAGGAATTGCAACTCTCTGTTTCGATAAACGGAAATCAGGAAAAAGCAAAGTAGGGCAAAAAGAAGAGGATATACGCCTCGAAGATTTCGTAAAAGATGTAGAAGGATGGATAGATTTAGTTTCTCAGGATAAGCGATTTTCTGATATAATAATTATAGGACACAGCGAAGGTTCACTTATTGGGATGTTGGCTATCAATAATAGGAAAAAGATAGATAGGTTCATATCATTAGCAGGCAGTGGGAAACCTAAGAATGAAATTCTGAAAGAACAATTAAGTGAAAGAATGAAAGGACAACCTCAATTCGCAATAGATATGATATTCTCATACATCGAAAAATTGGAAAGAGGTGAGAGAATACCAGATGTTCCACAAAATCTAATGGCTTTATTCCGGCCGAGTGTACAACCTTACCTGATATCTTGTTTTAAATATAATCCTCAGGCAGAAATAGCTAAAATAAACATACCTGTATTAATAACTTCGGGAAGTACAGATATACAGGTTACCCCTGAACATACTGAGCTTTTATCAAAAGCAAATCCGAAAGCACATAAAGTTATCATCGAAAATATGAACCACATTCTAAAAGAATGTGACAAGACAGATTTACAGAGCCAACTAGCAACATACACTGATCCGAATAAGCCTATTATGGAACAAATTACGAATATAATCAGTTCTTTTATAAAAGGTAATTAATATATACATTTACAAGCATATATACATAACACCATCAAAATATTGAATGGTGTTTTGTTATTATAACCCCCATAAAAAGTTAGTATTTTAATATATTCAATTAGATCGAATGATGCATTAAAATATTACCTTTGCCTTCACAAATTGCAGAAAAATGAATGACGATATAAAGAAAGCCTTTGATGTATTAGTTGCCGGAGGATTAATACTTTACCCTACCGATACAATCTGGGGTATTGGCTGCGATGCCACTAATGAAGATGCAGTACGAAGAGTATATGAGCTTAAAAAACGTATAGATAGCAAGGCCTTAATAACCTTGATTGACAATCCAGTAAAACTAGATTTTTACATTGATGGAGCTCCCGAAATAGCTTGGGATTTAATAGAGTGTGCCGACAAACCGCTTACCATCATATATGATAATGCCAGAAATGTAGCTTCTAACCTCATTGCAGATGATGGAAGCCTGGCTATACGTGTAACCAAAGAGAAATTTTCGCAAGAGTTGTGTAAACGATTCCGTAAAGCATTAGTTTCTACTTCTGCCAACATAAGCGGAGAATCGTCCCCAGCTAATTTTAGCGAAATAAGCGAAGAAATAAAGGCAGGTGTAGATTATATAGTTCAATATAGACAAGACGATCTTACCAAAGCAAAAGCCTCAAGCATTATTAAATTAGGAAAATCAGGAGAAGTAAAAATTATAAGACAGTAAAAGCATAGCTATGCCAATTCACGAAGATAAGAAATTTGAAAACAAATCATTTTCAGATGGTTTGTATAATGAAACATATGATTATTGCGATTTCTCAAAATGTGATTTTTCGAATGCAAAGATCATAGATTGTCAGTTTAATGATTGTACTTTTTTTGATTGCAATTTTTCGATGACTGATCTTTCGCAATCTACAATGAACAATGCCAAGTTCAAGAACTGTAAAATACTTGGTGTAAAATTCAATCTTTGTAACGATTTTATCTTCGAAGTGGCTTTCGAAAACTGTATCCTTGATTATAGCTCTTTTGAAAAGCGAAAAATGAGCAAGACTCTGTTTAAAGATTCATCGTTAAAAGGGGTTGATTTCGGTGAAACAAACCTTAAACAGTCTAAGTTTATAAATTGCGATTTAACGGATACTATCTTTTATAATTCTAATATACAGGAAGTTGATTTTACTACAGCCTTCAATTATATAATGGATATCCGTCAGAACCAAATGAAGAAAGCCCGGTTTTCTAAAGATGGATTGCAGGGGTTATTGAGTCATTTCAATATTATTATTGAATAGAAACCTCCTCATTTATATAAATATCATCTATATGGAGGTGAAGCCATCGCAAAAATAAATATAATAATTATTAATATCCTTAAAAATATTGGTGTTAATCCAATTATCAATAATATTATAGCTATTTTTCTTTTTTTATGATAAAAGCATACAGCGGAAGCGATTAACAACATAAAAGCTATTATAAAAATTCCAATTTCAAGAAAATGTTCTATTGGTATCATAATATTACTTTATATATTAATTAGATTCAAATTTCATTCTTCTTCCTTCTTGTCAAGAATAAGAGTATCAATAAAATAAAAAGAAATAAAATATTTATCCTAACAGCAATCCTCGTATAAACACTATTATTCCAAAATGATATAATAGAGTTGGAGTCGCGCCACTCTTCAATAGCCTCTTTGTTTCGAAGAATATTAGATATATTGATATTAGATTGAGAATATACAACACAAACCGAGTCTCCATTACGATATAAAGGCAATGATCGGCTTTTTTCCCTTTTTCCGGAGACTGACTGATTATCTGCGGTAAAAAAATCATAATAAATGATTGGATATATAGCTTTTCGGCTCCTACCTATACTCATATAAGTAATACCAGTAACTTCGCCTTTCACTTCCAATCCATCGCAAAGTAACTGTGAATTTTCCCGATGAAAATCACCCCATAAGAAAACTATATACGTAAATAGGGCTGTATACAAAACACCAAATAAAATTATCCCATTTGTATTTCTCTCTGCTATCAGATGAAGATAAATCCCAATAGTTATAGGAATTACAAATATTATAATACTCAATTCACAAAACCAAAATATTACGATAAGAAGGACACTTATTACAAATAAGGTATTCGCCGCAATTTGCAATATGCGTTTATTTAATTTCTGCAATTCTTTAGTGATACCCATACATGCTTATTTTTTGCATATATTGGTAAATATACACCATTTACATGCTTCCCCGGTGGGTGTTTGATTGAAAGAAACTTGCAGATCGAAGATTTCATCCAGACACTTATCAAAATGTTCTTTAAATTCTTCCCTATATTCCGAAAAATCCGTAATACGAACATCGCCTCTGCCCGATTTATACATAACATCAGGATCGAAACGTGAATCAAAAAGATTGCGTAAATAATAAATACCCGGCTCCAATATTTTATCAGGATGATCGAGTAAATAAAGATGGGAGTACATAAAAACCTGCATTACAGCTTTAGGACGGTCTTTCATCTCTTTATCGAATAAATCTTTCATCTCCTTGTAGCGAAGTACGCCTTTCCCTGTCTTATAGTCGATAATACGAGTATGCCCTTTTACCTCATCCACACGGTCGATAATTCCTTTTAGCGACACCACCTTCCCCGAAGGAATCGGATAGTCTACTTTTATTCTCTCTTCCGAATCTACATATATAAAAGGCGTCAGCTTAGCATCTGTGTCCAACATTTTTTTTACATACTTGCGTAAAACTTCACCTGTCAGATAGTTCTGTCCGGTTAACTTCTTTATTTTATCCGATTTGAAGTAATTTTCAGCAAAAGAGCGTTCAATTGTAGCTGTCAGCAATTTTTCATTTTTTCCTATATTTCGTAAAAGGTCTGCTGTCACCATTTTTCCTTCAAATGGCTCATATAACCATTCCATCACAGAGTGAAATATAGTACCAAAGGTACTTGCTTCGATGGTTTCAGCTATTTCGTCCTCTTCTGACATATTCTCCACTACCGAAAAATAAAATTGTAGCGGACAATTGAGATAAGTATTTATAGCACTGGCAGAAAGCCTTTTATCTCCCCCTTTAAGAAAGACATTCATTTTCTCCATTATCTCAGGAGTTTTCTTTACTGTTATAGCAAGACTCTCATTTGAGGAAACTTTGTATACAGCTAGTTTTTCCTTTATATCGAAAGAATTAGCATACAAATGCTTTATTTGACTGTAATAGCGGCTTACTTCCCCTGTTTGCAATCCTTCGGTACGGGTATCATAGATCAGAAATATCCGTTTCGCACGATTTATCATCCGGTAGAAATGATATGCAAATATACTATCCTGATGCTCGTAGGTAGGCAGGTCAAAACCCTTACGCAAATTATATGGAATAAAAGAACCTGTAGCCCGTTTCATTGGAAATATACCTTCATTCATCGAAAGAATAATCAGGTTATCGAAGTCCAGGGCTCTGGTTTCCAATACCCCCATTACCTGCAAACCGGATAGAGGTTCTCCACTGAAGGGAACACTTATCCCTACAATCAGCTTTCGAAGCAACTTGAAATACGTATCCACCGACATATCAGGCGTTTTACTCTTCAATGCTTCATCCATTTTATTTATCGTTTTATAGTATTCAACGATAAATTCACACTCTATATCGATAGAACGAATATTTATATTTTCATCTGCATCATCTACAGTCATAAGAGATAGTGCAGATTTCAAAAATGCGAGTATTTTTCTTAAATATTCGGGAATATTATGCCATTCTTCAATAGGAGTAAATATCAGTTTCAGAAGAGGGCTATTCTGCAATTCCATCGCCGAAACAATAACTTTATTATATTGCAGAATATTCTGTTTCAGTCGCTTGGCCTCCTTACTGGCTATTACATTTATATACCTGTGATTCAAGATTGCCAAAACAGGTTTATAATAAAATCCCTGATAGTTATCAGACCGTCGTATATTTCTCTGTAATTCAAATATATGTTCCATCAACCCCGAAATAGAACTATTAGCCAAGCTATAACCCATTGTTACATTCACCTTGTCTATTTCTTCGGGAATCGAGTATAAAGCCGGCAGTAGTAGATTTTCGTCCGGAAGCACTAATGCCGTATTCATCGCTTGTGTCGATGCTGTTATCTGCCTTTCTTCTACTAACGATTTCAGGATGGAATGGATATATTTAGCTTGTCCTACAGCAGAAGGTATGCCAATAACCTCTATTTGAGGATTTTCTATAGTTAACACTTCCGGCTCAAGATTTAACTGAGAAGGGAAAATTGTTTTGTTTTTATTGATGAAAAAAGATGCCTTGTTCTGTGAGTCACGTACAAGTGAAGATGAATAGTCCCAATAAAAGTCTGCAATACCTCTTTTTTGAAGATAGTGCAACATTTTTTCTTCCGACTTGCTATGCCCATTTAACCCTACAAATATAATTTTCTCGAAAGGTAAAGGTAGAGTTTTATCCTTGATATACTTTTCTGTTACCTGTCTGAAAATCATCCCTTCATAAGCTAGTCCTTTTCGGCTAAGTTCTTCTTTTAATGAAGTATAAAGCTGAAAAAGGACTTCCCACATTTCAAGAAAATCTTTCTTTTTATCGTTTTCTCCGATAGGTAAGAAGTTTGACCAAAAGCGGCGAATAGCTTCGATTTGATCAGTAGTAAGAAAATCAAACCCCGCATCAATTTCCTTTAGATCATATATATTACGAAATAACTGTTGAGCATCAACCAGATATTTATCTACATCATCAAAGTCATTGAGAAGCATATCGCCCCAATATAAGAATTCATCGAAAGTTTCTTCCGACTTACTTAAATTTATATAAATATCGTACAATAAGAATAACATCTCGATACGGTCTGCCTTTTTGTATGGACTCAACCGTTCGAACATATCTGTTACTGTAAGAATTTCCGGCGAAAAAATGGGTTGTTTTGCTATCTGCGACAGATAATGTTGAAAAAAAATTCCTGCCCTACGGTTAGGAAAAACAAAAGTATAACGACTTATTTCCTGTCCATAAGTTTTATAATATGCTTGAGCTACATTGTATAAAAAAGGAATCATTATTATGTTAACAGAATCTTTAAGTCTTTAAACTTTTGAATATTTAAATTATTCAAAAATCCATTTCAACCATAATAGGACAATGGTCTGAGAAAGTAACATCACTCAATATAGCAGCACCTTTCAATCTGTGTTTAGCCTGTTCTGATATGATATGGTAATCGATACGCCAGCCCAGATTCTTAGCCCGTGCTCCTGCCCTATAACTCCACCAAGAGTATTTGTCAGGGCTCTGATCATATACTCTAAAGGTATCGATCAATCCTAAATCGATATAACGGTCGAACCATTCACGCTCTTCGGGCAAGAAACCGGAATCTTTTGTATGTTTCTCCGGACGGCTGATATCTATAGGTTTGTGACATATATTATAATCGCCACATACAAGTATCTGAGGTCTCTCTTTTCTAAGTTCATTTATATAATGAGTGAAATCTTCAAGAAATTTCATCTTAAAGTCCTGCCTTACATCTCCCATAGTACCGGATGGAATATACACACATACAATGGTCATATCTCCATAGTCAGCACGCAATACACGCCCTTCCCTATCATAAATAGGAGTATCCATTCCTATAGTAACCAGGTCCGGGATACGTTTTGTAAGAATGCCAACCCCACTATATCCTTTTTTCTCTGCCGGATGAAAATAATAATTGTAACCCATAGATTGCAGAGTTAACACATCTATCTGATCTTCGGTAGCTTTAATTTCCTGTAAACAGAGTATATCCGGACATTCTTTTTCAATCCATTCTAAAAGTCCCTTGCTTACGGCAGCACGTATACCATTTACATTATACGATATTATTTTCATTGCTATGTTTACTGTTAGGTTAATTTAAGTCCTTCATTTTCGGCAGCTTTCACTTTCTTAAATAGATCGGATGCAAAGACAAAATCATTAAAGGCTTCGTTAGTGGAGCTCATCACCTCTTCTTTTGTTCCCTGCCATTCCAGATTACCTTCTTTTATAAAATTTATCTTTTCTCCTATACCCATTACAGAGTTCATATCATGGGTGTTTATCACCGTAGTCATATTATATTCCTTTGTAATATCATGTATAAGATCATCAATAACTAATGCTGTTTGAGGATCCAATCCTGAGTTTGGCTCATCGCAAAACAAATATTGAGGATTCAAAGCTATGGCACGTGCAATAGCCGCACGCTTCATCATACCTCCACTTATTTCGGAAGGATATAAATGTCCTGCATCTTTCAGGTTTACCCTTTCCAGACAGAATTGTGTACGTTTAGCCTGCTCAGCTTTCGACATTGTAGAGAACATTGTCAGAGGGAAGCAAACATTTTCGAATACGGTCATTGAATCGAATAGGGCTGATCCCTGAAAAATCATTCCCATTTCTTGCCTCAATTCTTTTACCTCTTTTGTTTTCATCTTTGTAAGGTCACGACCATCATAAAGAATCTCGCCACTTGTAGGACGCATCAGCCCAACCAGATTTTTTAGTAAAACTGTTTTTCCTGATCCGCTTCGTCCAATTATCAAATTTGTTTTTCCGGCTTCGAAAATGATATTTATCCCTTTCAAAACCGTACGTCCATCAAATGATTTTACTAAATCCTTTACTTCTATCATGACATCATCAATTGAGTGAGTAATAAGTCGGCAACCAGAATAAGAATACTACTCATTACTACCGAATCTGTACTGGCTTTACCAACATCAAGAGAACCTCCCTGAGCTGAATATCCATAGTAAGAAGCTACAGATGCTATAATAAAGGCAAATACAATAGTCTTAACAAGAGCATACCATACATAAAACTCTTTAAAGAAAAACTGAAGCCCATACTGGAAAACATCAGCAGGCATTATCTGCCCGATAATACAAACAGCATATCCCCCTATTACTCCAAAGAACATACTTAAAACAACCAATACAGGAATAAAAGCCATCAAAGCTGTAATTTTAGGAAGGATGATATAATTAGCTGAATTTACGCCCATTATTTCGAGAGCATCAATTTGTTCGGTTACCTGCATTGTCCCTATTTCGGAAGCAATATTGGAGCCAACCTTCCCGGCTAATATAAGACACATAATTGTGGAAGAAAATTCCAGTATCAGAATCTCTCTGGACACATATCCTACTGTATATAAAGGCATAAAAGGTGAGTCGATATTCAGTTTTATCTGAACTACGATTACTGCACCAATAAAGAACGAAATGATAACTACAATCCAGATGGAATTTACCCCTAGTTTGCTCATTTCGGCAAAAAACTGCTTAAAAAAAACATTCCATCGCTGAGGCTTGGTGAAAACCTTTTGCAAGAGAAGTGTATATCTGCCAATTTTATCTAAAAGAGAAAATAAGAACATTCTTTTTGCTTTTTGTTAAACTCAAGATTTTATACCACAATTAATTAAACATTCTTATCATCTCAGAATTTTAATAATTTTATGATCTAAAACCAGACAAAGATACATTATTTTTCAACAAATGTGAATTTCATTCAGATATGAAAGCCTACACACTTGCAAAAAATAAGATATTTTGACAAATCCTTATCCTTCTCTTAAAACACAGAAAATATCATTCCTGTTCATCATAATTAGCAGGAACATATGTTACCCGGGCAAAGTTTTTAGTAACAAGTTCGGTTTCCACGATTTCTCCTCCTTTATATTTGAGGATTTTATTTCGCCATATTTCATTTTTACGATAAAATGTATCTTCAATTTTCAAAAATTGATGATCTTTTTCGAATACATGATAAGCAAAATCAAGTTCTTCACTTATACGAAGCTCTCCTTCCAAACACTTTTCGGTCAGCCATAAGTTTATCTGAAATGTGTAAGGAGTTTGATTAGTAAACTGATAATCGCGATAGTTATAAAAGACCGTAGCACCGCTACCAAAGGGTAATACACGTCCATCGTCAGGGAAAGGATCGAATGAATGATGATATCGTTCTGTAACCGTTAAAGGGCTATGCATCACCAACCAGTGAATCAGATTAGATATCTGACACAAACCACCGCCTATACCAGCTTTTGCTTTACCAAAAGATAATTCCATTCCCTCAAGGTACCCTTTTCGTTTAGTAGGTAGCCCAACCAATTTGCAGAACGAAAATGTTTCGCCCGGCTTTATTACAATGCGGTTTATATTTTGAATAGCAATTCGCAGATTAGTTACTTTATTGATCTGCAATTGCATATCGCTTTCGCCCAGTTTCTTCAACAAAACAGATTGGTGCTTTTTCACCCTGTAAGGTAAATCTACGATACTTTTTGCATTGCAATACTTTGCCTGTCCAAAATACCATTCTGAATAACGCTTGATTCTGCGTAACCATACCGCAATAAAGTAAAGTGAAGGATGTCTTTGACTCAGAAGTTTTCGTTTCTGCATCATTTTACTCTTTTCCAATCAGAATCCTCATCTAAACGACTAGCAGATTGTCCTAATTCCAAATCCGGTAAAGAATAAAGGCTTGCATCGAGCGCTAATATTTGTTTTACAGAAATAACTCTGGCATCATTTTCGCTTACTTCTTCGTCACCAAAGAACTGCCAGTCACCATCGTCGTCATAGGTTACATAAGTTATTAATGAACCGGCATCCAGAACATAGCGGGTGGTTATAACCACTTTATTATCAATTTCATCATGTAGTCTCATCTGTGCGAATTTTTAATGAACATAGTATTAGATACTAATGTATAATTAATTTTTGGAATCGGAAATAGCAATAATTTCAAGAATTGAACAAATGCATACATTTTAACTAATGAGATTGCTATATGCAGTTAAATTGTATATCTTTAGCAAAATTTAAACCTTTACACTATGCGCATACACATACTTGTGCTCCTCTTATTATTTGTAGGAATCACGCATGCCCAGACACAAAATAGCAATGATAGCCTTGTTGTATTTTCTCCTTTGTTGAATAGCCCAGTCGATACACTTGGTGTAGTATATATGCAACCATCAAGCGGTTATTATTACACCCCTCTGGGAGATATCGACGGAATTAAATCAATAGATCAAGTAGGTAATTCTTATCTCATAAGAAGAACAAACGGACATTATAAGACTTATGGGTTCAAAGCAAACTATACCTCTTTTATAGACATTACGACTGTAGGCCGCCTTCCTAAACTTCAATCTGAGTATGCACAAGGAAGAGATGGACAATGGCATGGAGCCGATAAAATGGAACATTTCAGTTGGGGGCCAGCTATTAATAGCCTTGAATATAGTGGCACAGATTATGCTTATGATAAAAACGGAACCCTTGTTGCATCAGGAAGTGGGAATGGAATTAAAGCAAAAACATATGATCCGACAGACTTTTTCAGAACAGGAGTATCTTTCGGAAATTCTGTAGATTTAAAATTTCCGGGATTATTCAGAAGAGGAATATCATCACTAAGCATCGGACAAAGAAAGAATGTAAGCCCGATACCCAATGCTTATAAAGAAAGCTACAATGTATCTTATGGCATCGAGAAGATTAAAACGGGTAAGTTCATCTCTCAGTTAGGAGCATTATATAAAAGTTCGTATGGTAAATTTACTGAACAAGGTGGAAATCTGGCAACCCTTATGCATGCTGTACTTACCACTCCTCCAACATTTGATAATACAAACGGCCTATCAACTAAAAAAGCAGCAAAGCAAAGCAGTGCATGGAGACTGAATGATGGGAGTATGCGCTCTTATAACCAGTTGGTGAGCAATCCCTATATGCTAGTTAATGAACTACCGGACAGAGAAAAAACAGATAATCTGGTTGCCTTTGCTAAAACAGAGTTCAATACTAAGAAATTTAAAAATCAGACCTCTTTTAGTTTCGATAAATTATGGGACAAACGTTATAATGGGGCAATATTTCAAAATCTAAATCGTAACTCATTCAAATATGAGCATCTATCGAATATAATAGCTCAAAATGATTTTTCGTATATGACTGAGGATTATGATCATGATCTGAAAATAGATTTATTTGCCAATTACGGATTCAAACATTCAAAAGATAAGTCGTATAAAGAAAACGCCTACGAAACAGATGTTTTGTCTTATTTCGGCGATATTAAAAACAGATTGCACCGTAATGCCCACGATATAAGATATGGAGGACGGTTTAATAAAAATAATGGTAACATCATTCTGGAAGTATACAATAAACACTATTTTTCGAATACAGCTAAATCGTCCGACTATGTAAATTTATTCCCTGAAGTTGGCTTCAAATGGGACATGGAATCCTTTATTGATGAAACTTTTGACAGATATGATAAACATTTTACTGTATATGCTTCGGCAAACCGCTCTATTGGTGAATCTTCTTTAATATATAAAGAGCTTGCTGTATTATCCACCAGAATGTCATCAGTAGATTTCAATAATTATTTTGAATATACAGATATTTTCTTCCATAATGGTTTAAAACCCGAAACCTATACAAAAGCTGAATTGGGACTGAAATATCAAACAAATCGTGGAAATTTTAATGCAGAATTAAATGGCTTCTATTATAACACGCATAATTTTATCTCTCCTGTATTAGAGAATAATGCTATCGCCAACCTCCAAAATATAGGTAGAATCCGTAATTATGGTTATTATCTGAATGCGACTTACCAGCACGGTTTTAATTCATATGGCAAGAATAGAACTTATATGAATGTTACATTTAATTTCAGCCAGACACGAAATAGGGTTTCGGCAATATACAGTGATGCTCCATTTATCCGTATGGTCGGATTTGAAAATATAGCCACTGTATTTGCTAAAAACCAATCTCTAGGAACAATTTACGGATCAACTTATCTACGAAACGAAAAAGGACAGATAGTAATTGATGATGATGGCTTCCCAATCGCTGATGCTGAGATGAAGAAAATAGGAGATCCTACTCCCGATTTTGTAATGACATTATCTCCTTCTTTCAATTGGAGAAATTTTGGATTATCCTTTATTCTAGAATATAGCCATGGAGGTGACAGGTGGAATGGTACACGTGCCGCTTTGGATTATTATGGAGCCTCGGAAGGAACAGCAAAGAACAGAGATATAAAAGGCTATATATTTAAAGGTGTAAGCCAATCGGGAGAACAAAACACAAAAGCCGTGGACTTCTACAACCCTGACGATTTTATTTCTAAAAACAGATGGGTACGTTATGGGATTGCCGGTATAGGTGAAGAATATATAGAAAAAGCAACTTACTTGAGACTTTCGAATGTTACACTATCTTATACCTTTAACAACCGAAACCGATCTCACTTTATTAAATCAGTAAGACTAGGCCTTAGAGGACAAAATTTATTACTGTTGACAAAATATAAAGGAGTTGATCCGGCTTCCAGCTTATTTGGTTACTCTACCGGCAAAGGCCTGGATTTGTTTAATCAACCGTCACTTCGCAGCTATTCATTCAACTTATCACTAGACTTCTAACACTATGAAAAAATATATATACATACCTCTTGCTATCTTATTGCCAATATTATTGATTAGTGCAATAAAGATTGATTCCCCAACAAAACTGCAACAGTATCTGGAAAACTATAACAAAAAGTTTCCGTACGAGAAAACGTATGTACAGACAGATAAAACATATTACAAACCATCGGAAAGTATCTTCTACAAAGGCTTTCTTGTAAATGGAACTGATCATAAACCATCCGCCACCAGCGATATTGTATATGTTGAACTTCGCGATCCTTGGGGCAATGTTATACAAAAAAATATGCACAAGAGTATAAATGGTGTATATGATGGTAGATTTATAATAGAAGAAACATTAGCCGGAGGTTTATACAAGCTGACAGCGTACACCAACTGGATGAAAAACTTTGGTGAAGAAGCGTTTTTCGCTAAGGAGATAACAGTCCAAAAAGTAATAACTCCCCGCTTACTACTTAAACTCGACTTTGAGAAAAGAGCATATGGTCCCGGCGATGAAGTAGTTGCAAACCTTAAGGTTACAGATCTGGATAATATAAATACAACAGGAAGCATAATAAAATCAACTGTACGTATAGGAGGTAAAGTAATACAGACGTTTGAGAATAAATCGGAAAGAGGCGAAGCTGCCATAAAGTTTCATTTACCAAAAGATTTAGACACTTCTGATGGTATTCTGCAAATAATAGTAAATGATAAAGGAATTCAGGAATCTATCACCCGCTCTATCCCTATTGTTCTGGAAAAAATAAATATAAGTTTCTATCCTGAAGGTGGAGATGTTATTGAAAATGTACAGAGTAAAATAGCATTTGAAGCATTAAATGAATTTGGAAAAGGTGCTGACGTAAAAGGAGAGATTGTAAATAGCAAAGGCACTGTTGTCACTTCATTCGAAAGTTTTCATTTAGGTATGGGAGCTTTTGAATTTACCCCATTAAAAGGTGAAACTTATTATGCCAAAATAATAGCACCAATTGGTAACGAAGATTTAAAACCGTTGCCTAAAGCTAAAGAAAGCGGATATGCTCTCCAATTAAGAGAACGAAATAATGATAAAATATATTGGGATATTTACGCACCCGACAATGTAAATGTCACACTAATTGGACAAACACAAGGAAAAATACACTGTCAGAAACCATTGAAGATAGCTAAAGGCTCTAATAGAATTGGAATTGACACAAAAGATTTCCCTATTGGAATTGGCGTATTTACTCTATTCGATCCTACTGATAAAGAAGTATGCGAACGCCTTGTTTTTATCAATCCCGACAATGGTTTAAAAATAGATATTGAAACGAATAAAGAAATCTATATTCCAGGGGAAACGGCAAACATAAAAATAAAAACAACAGATAAAAATAATAACCCGGTATCAGCCTCTTTAGGCCTCGCTGTTGTAGATGAACAGATATTAACAATGGCAGATGATAAACAGGATAATATAGTAAGTTATTTGTTGTTCTCATCTGAACTTAAGGGGAAAATACAGGAACCTAATTTCTACTTCGACGAAACTGAAAAGAAATCGAAAGAAGCGATTGACTACCTGATGTTAACACACGGATGGAGACGCTTTACGTGGGATGACGTAATTGACCCAAGCAACAAAACGGTAACTGAATTTGCGGAAAAAACCAGCAGCATTTATGGTTATATAACAACGCCTAAAGGAAAAGAAACACAAGCTGATGTATACTTGGTTGAAGCAGGAGGAAGAATTGGCAAAGTGAAAACTACGCGCGAAGGACATTTTGTATTCCATAATGTTAATACAACAAATAATGTACAGCTTGTTACCAAAAAGCCAAACGAAATACACCTACTTAAAGGAAAACCGATAATAGCAGAAAAAGAAAAGGATGAAGCTATAACCGATGATAACGAAAATGCTGAAATAAGAATAATAGCTGAAGAACAACCCATAATTAATCAGGAAGAAGGTACTGTAGATATGGCTCTGCAAACAGAAGAAAGTGTAGATATTCAATTTTCTAATGATAATATTGACTCATTTAGTTCTTCGTTCGAAAATGAAACTCAATTAGATGAGGTTGTGGTTGTTGCCTATGGAACACAACAAAAAAGATCTTTAGTAGGTTCGGTATCTGTAGTAAGAGAAAGCAGGGAGGAAATGCCAATTGCTGCAAATGGTATAGCAACTATGCTTAGTGGAGCTGTTCCGGGACTTTCTGTTAAGGCACGAGATGTTAATCCTAATGAAACTCAAAATATAACAATAAGAGGAACATCATCAGTTTCTTCCGGTGGGGACCCATTAATAATTATAGATGGTATACCTATGACAGAATCGGGTACTAATGCTATGTCTCTCATAAATACAAGCGATATAGAATCGGTACAAATATTAAAAAATGCATCTTCATCGGCTGTTTATGGTAGTCGAGCTGCAAATGGGGTTATCATTATAGAAACCAAAAAGACAAATTTAGGAGAACGATATATAACTCCAACCGGTAACTTTAATGGAATAAGCATTGCCAGACGTCAATTCTATAACTCGTCTGTATATTATCAAAGATATGATAATCCGAAATCCGACAATTCGACAGTATTCTGGAATGCAAATATTGTAACATCAAATGATGGAACTGCCCACCTTAATTTCACAAATAATCAACAATCATCTACATACCGTATTACAGTAGAGGGCATCTCTGCCGAAACCGGACTAATTGGAGCAAAAACAAAACGAATAGTAACACAGAAACCTCTTGCTGTAGATGCTAAAATGCCGTTATTTGCAGGAACTGAGGATATTATAAAAATACCTGTTATTCTGAAAAACTCTACAGACGAACCAATGGTAGTAAGGGTTGGTTTTAATTTACCAAGCAATCTGGCTTTCGTGAAAAGAAATGCTAAGGAAATGTCTGATGAAGGAGTAGTTGTGCCAGCCAATGAGTCTAAAACAGTATTTTATTCTTTGAAAACGAATGGTAATGAAGGCGTTTCTAAGCTTTCGATTACAGCATATAGCAAAACCTATTCGGATGTAATAGAACGATCGGTATATGTACGCCCTATTTATTTCCCTATGCAATTCAATTTCTCGGGTAAGGACATGGGACAGAATAAAGAATTTATCTTGCCTGAATACATTCCGGGGACATTAAAAGCAGAAGCTATAAGCTATATAAATGTTATGGATGAACTATTCGACGGAGTAGAGAGTATTTTCAGAGAACCTTACGGCTGTTTCGAACAGGTATCATCAAGTACCTTCCCTAATATATTTGCTTTGCAATTGCTTAAAGAAGCAAAGAGCCCGAGTGCAGAAGCTCAAAAAAGAGCTATGAAATATCTTGAGACAGGATATCGAAAGTTAGCGGCATACGAAGTAGGAGGAACAGGAGGTTTTGAATGGTATGGAGGTACTCCGGCTCATGAAGTCCTATCGGCTTATGGTTTAGTAGAATTTTACGAAATGGAAAAAGTATATGGACGGGTTGACAAAGCTATGATGAATAGAACTCGTGATTTTATTCTCAGTCGTAGAGACGGAAAAGGAGGATTCCATCAAAATAGTGGCCGTTATGGATTCTCAGGGGCTCCAAGAAATGTAAATAATGCATATATTGTTTATGCCCTTACAGAGACAGGATATGCCAATGAGGTTAAATATGAATATGAGCAGACACTGAAAGAAGCATTCTCCAGCAAAGACCTATATCGCATGGCTCTAATGGCCAGCGCTGCATACAATATGAAAGATATGGCAAACTACGGCGAATTGATAGCTTTATTTAAAGAATATTCAGCTAAAAATGAATTCTCTAAAATTAAAATAAATGCAAGTATTGTGCGCAGTTATGGCGATCCGAGTCAACGCGAAACTATCGCATTCTGGATGATAGCCTTATTGAAAAATAAAAACAACATTGATACTGAACTTGTAGAACGATGCCTTCAATTTATAAATAAAGGCCGTAAAGGTGGCAGTTTTGGTAATACACAAGCTACTAGTATCTGTTTACAAGCCCTGACAAAATACGCAGAGCAAAACAGAGCTAAAGATGTGAAAGGTAGCTTCTGTCTGAATGTTAATGGAGTAAATGGTTGTATAGATTTGGTTAAGATGTCTGCAACAGCAAGTAAAGTTAAATTTACCTTTGCTGATAAGCTATTACCGGGAAGTAATGTTATCCAATTGAAATATTCGGAAGAATCATATCCGTATGGAGTGAATATTTCCTGGCAATCGAAGATACCTGCAACAAGTAGGCTGTGCCCATTGAAATTAATGACAAATATGGCAACAGAAAATATTAAAGTGAACGAGACTGTTAGATTATCTATAAATCTCAAAAACACCAAAAATGAAGGATTGCCAATGAGCGTTGCTATCATTGGCATCCCGGGAGGAATGAGCCTACAACCATGGCAGCTTAAAGAATTACAGGAAAAGGGAGTTTTTGACTTCTATGAAATTATCAAAGATAATCTGGTTATTTATTATCGCGAACTGGGACCTAGTGAAACTAAAATTGTTAATTTGGATCTAAAGGCGGAAATACCAGGCACATATACCAGTATAGCTTCATCGGCATATGTTTACTATATGAACGATCATAAATATTGGATAAATGGAATGAAAGTAGAAATTGAAGAATAAATATTTATATAAATTAATAGCAAAATGAAAAAAAATGTGTTTTTATTTATAATGCTTCTTACAATGATTGTAGTGGCGGGGAGTTTTACAAGCTGTAGTGCTCCCGGTGTAAATGCCGGTGAAGAATTGGTTATTGTTAAAAAGCCGATAATATTTGGTTCCGGCGGGGTTGAGAAGAATCCTATTACTTCAGGCACAACATGGAAGGTTTGGACGACTGATGTTTTCCGATATGATATCAAACCGGTTAAATATGAAGAAGACTTTGATGATATTATGTCGGATGAGAATACTCCATTAGATATTACTGCTTATGTAATTCTTCAGGTACAAAATGGAAAATCGCCTATATTACATGAAAATTATGGACAAGCATGGTATACAACAAATATTAAAGAAACATTCCGTACATTTATCAGGGATGGCGTATCTTCACATAGTACATATGACTTAACATCCAACAGAAATGTTCTTGATTCAATTCGTATTACTGCAACACGTTCATTAAAAGAATATTTCGTTGAATTAAACAATCATAAAGAATTTCCAGTTAATATTGTAAATGTAATTGTTGACCGTGCAATTCCAAATCAAGGATTAAAAGAAGAAATGGATAGGACTGCCATTCAAATACAAGCTAAACGTACACAAAGTGCACAAAAAGAAATGGAAGATGAAAGACGTAAAACCGAAATTGCCCGTGCAGCAGCTGATAAAGCATATCGCACAGAGATGGGATTATCAGGAATGGAATTCATACAATTAAGAGCACTTGAAATACAAAAGGAACAGCTTGATATTATACGAAATAAACCAAATGTTAATATTGATGTTTTACTTGGTGGTGCAGGTAGTCTTAATAATTGGGATATAAAGAAAAAATAAGATCTGTACTTTAATGCACCTAAAAGTTTTAGGTGCATTAAAGTACAGATGTATATATATAGCTTATTCAGTACCAAACAATAGGATTACCAGTTTCAATTGAGGCTAATAATAATCTTTTCAGAGTATCTAAAATATATTTATAATTATCTGATATATAATAAGATTCTTCTGTAACTCTACATTCAAGAGTTTCAATATTCTTGTCAGAGCCAAGCCCCATCGAACAAATAAAAGTCGCTTTACTATTAATATCTACAAACTTATATTCATTTTCGGAGAGACGATATTGATAGAAATGATCAGAATTGAAGACTATTTCTGTCTTTTCTCTCCGCAATATATCAGATTTGCTTTTCTCTATAATGGTAAACATTTTGTTATAAAGACCATACTGAAAACGTCCTCGCCCCGTCCAGCCAAAAACACTAAAATTTACAAGGTCGTTTGTTGATGCGATTAGATTACCATCCATATCTTTCAATACTAAATGGGCTTCCTTATCCTCAACACTACAGATATTCTCAATCTCTGCCAAAGCTTGAACAGCATATTCTACAGGTAATGTACCTCCATTGCAAACGGGCAGATGTTCGGTGAGTATAGGAAGTGTACTTTTCCCTCCCATTTTTTCTATCAATAAGCGAAATTCTGCCATTCCCCAGGCATTTGCAAGGCGCTCATCTACTAGCTCCATATTTGGATGAGAGCAAGCCGTCTTTTTCCATTTATTAAATTCACTATATATATCATCACTTGCTGTATCTGATAGTAATACTCCTTCTTCATCAATTTCCAAATACTCTTTATACGGAAACTCTGTTGCTTTACCTTCTTTATAGCAATTACAACTTACATATGCATCATATCCCATATTTCGATAATCTAGTATTAGTTTTTCTCTTCCCTCTAAAAACAAATTTAAGTCATTTTAATTACATTTATTATATGTTAGTTCTTATCTTTGTTACTCTATTTTATAAAGGGAATTAACATAAACTAGCTAAAAAAGACTTTTCGAAACTCAAATGGAGAAAATTTTAAAGGAGAAAATTTTATATATAATAGGTGCATCGTTTCTGATTCTTTCACCTTGGATAATTCTTTTCATCACTATTTTCCTTTCCAAGGGTTCTATTAGTGATTTACACCCAACATGGAGTGACGAATTAGGTTATTGGCACGAGGTATTGTCTTTTTCCGAAAAAGGATTCAATTTTGGTTATTACACTTTAAACGAAGAAGCTCCAACTCTTTTATCCTTTGATGTTCATGGATTTGGAACGATTTCGGCATATGTACCTTTTGCAAAGGTATTTGGTTGGAATTATAATTCAATAGCAATAGCTAATAATGTATATTTATCTTTAGCTTTCCTCTTGATGGTTTTATTCGTAAAACCATCATTAAAGAAAATACTATTTATCACAATATTTTGCATCTCATATATGCCATTGATATTATATAGTTCTACTTCAATGTCCGAACTATTAAATTATGCTTTATTAATCATATATTTTAGTTTGCTATATACCCTTATTAAATCAGAATCTCATAAAAAAAAGATTTTTATTCTATTATTGATATTTTGCACATATATATCTTCTGTTCGTATCATATATGGTACATTATTTTTACCTATTCTATTGGAATATTATAAGATTACAAGTTTCAATTTCAAGTTTTTTAAACTAAGTGGAATAACTATTATTATTACAGCATTGCTGTTTTACATTAATAATCTATTTATATCACCTTTTCCTGAATCTTTTTTGAAAAATTTAATAGCCAGTGGATCTGTTGTAGAATTTGTTATTGCTCTTGGGAAACATTCAACAGAAAATATAATTAATTATATATCTCCATTTTATGGAAAAATAGAAGAAATTTGTTTCCGGTATTTTATGTTACTAATTATGGTTCTCATTTTCTGGAAAACTGAATTAATACAAACTAAATTTAGAAAATGGAATTCAACTTACTTTATATCATTTATTGTTTTAATTTTCTTCTTTGTTATAAATATAACAATTTATGATATTTTTAGTGGTTGCTATAGAGTAACTGCACCTCTATTTTTCTGTGTAATACTATTCCTAACATTATTCAATAATACGCTTATTATCAAATTAGCGATTACAGCCAATTTAATAACAGGATTATTGTCATATGCTCTTCCTGAGAATAGAAGAAAGTATATATTAGTAAAAGAGAGATATACTTCTATTACAATAAATAAAACAGTTAACTCCATAAATTTTATAGAGAATGCTTCATCTCCTTTTGATAATTCTATTATTATTGATGAATACTTTGATGCAAACATAATATTAAGTCTCCCTGCTGGTATTGGTTTTAGTATACTATCTCATGATATTACAGATAATTGTAAATCAAATTATATATTTTCGAAAAAAGAGCTGAAACTTAACACATACAAAATAATCAAAGAATCCAATAAAGGATTTTTATACGAAAAAACAAAATAAGCTTATTTCTATTTTATTATAAAAAAGCTGGCAATACTATTCAGAAACAGATATTAGCAAGCTAATAATAACCAAACAACAAATGAATAAAGACTTTTACAAGAAAAATTTCTATTTAATTGGAGCTACATTTCTTATCTTTTCGCCTTGGATACTATTATTTATAACCATTTTTCTTTCTGGAGGCTCTATTTATCATTCGCATCCAATATGGTCAGACGAACTATATTATTGGCACGAGGTACTCTCTTTATCCGAAAAAGGATTGGATTTTGGGTATTATACCTTAAATGAGAAAACACCACGTCTCTTATCTTTTGGTCTCCATGGATTTGGTACTATTTCGGCATATGTGCCTTTTGCTAAATTATTTGGGTGGAATTACAATTCAATAGCGATAGCTAATAATGTATATTTATCTATCGCCCTTCTTATAATGGTTTTATTAGTAAAACCAACTTTAAAGAAAATATTGTTTTTTACAATCTTTTGTATCTCATATATGCCCTTGATATTGTATAGTTCTACTTCAATGTCCGAATTATTAAATTATGCTTTATTAATCATATATTTTAGTTTGCTATATACTTTCATTAAAGCAGAATCCCATAGAAAAAAACTTTTTATTCTATTATTGGTACTTTGTACATATATATCTTTTATCCGTGTTATATATGGTATATTATTTTTGCCTATTTTACTGGAATATTATAAGATTGTAAGTTTCAATTCCAAGTTTTTCAAACTAAGTGGAATAACTATTGTCATCATTATACTATTATTTTATATTAGTAGTTTATTTATATCTCCTTATCCATTCTCCTTTTTAGGTAGTCTGCTTGCAAGTGAATCTGTTATAAAGTTTATAACTGCTTTGGGGGCACATACGGCTGAAAGTTTTATTAATTATATGTCTCCATTTTATGGGAAAATAGAAGAAGTTTCTTTCCGGTATTTTATGTTACTGGTTATGGCTATTATTTTTTGGAAAACAGAATTAATACAAACTAAATTTAGGAAATGGAATTCTCCTTACTTTATATCATTTATTGTTTTGCTATTCTTTTTTGTTATAAATGTAACAATTTATGATATTTTCAGTGGTTGTTTCAGAGTGACAGCACCTCTGTTTTTCTGTGTAATACTATCCCTAACATTATTTAACAATACTCTAATTACCAGGCTGGCTATTACTGTCAATTTAATAACAATATTATTTTCATATGCTCTCACAGATAATAGAAGAAAGTATATATTAATAAAAGAAAGATATACCCCTATCACAATAAACAAAACTGTTAATTCCATAATTTTTAATGAAGATGCTTCATCTCCTTATGATAATTCAATTATTATAAGCGAATATTTTGATACAAACTCAATATTAAGCCTACCTGCAGGTATAGGTTTTAATACAGTATTTGATGATATTACTGATAATTGTAAATCAAATTATATATTTTCGAAGAAAGAACTAAATCTTAATACATATAAAGTAATCAAAAAATCTGACGAAGGTTTTCTATACCAAAAGATAAAATAGAACCCTTCCATATTCAGAAAAATAAAAGCAGGCAATACAGCTCAAAAACTGATAATTGTCTGCTTCTTTTTGTCTTTTAGTTCCTATCTTTGCACCACAAAAATAAATTATCACAGGAAATATAAAATTAGCAAGCTATATGACCAAAAAATTCAACAGAACTCTCGTTACATCTGCCCTACCCTATGCCAACGGGCCGGTACATATCGGACACCTTGCCGGAGTATATATACCGGCAGATATATATGTACGTTATCTCAGACTAAAAGGCGAAGAGGTAATACATATAGGAGGTTCTGACGAACATGGAGTACCTATTACTATTCGTGCAAAAAAAGAAGGAGTTACTCCTCAGGATATCGTTGATAAATACCATACTATTATAAAAAATTCGTTTGAAGAATTTGGTATCTCTTTCGATATTTATTCGCGTACAAGTTCAGAAATACATAAGAAAACAGCATCTGATTTTTTCTCGAAATTATACAATAAAGGAGAATTTGAAGAAAAGACCAGTGAACAGTATTATGATGAGGAAGCTCAGATGTTTCTGGCTGACAGATATATAATGGGAGAATGTCCTCATTGTGGTAACCCAAATGCTTATGGTGACCAATGTGAATCATGCGGAACATCCTTAAGTCCAAATGACTTAATAAATCCCCGTTCAACTATTTCGGGTTCTACACCTGTAATGCGTGAAACTAAGCACTGGTACTTGCCTTTAGATAAACATGAAGCATGGCTTCGTCAATGGATACTTGAAGACCATAAGGAATGGAAATCGAATGTATATGGTCAATGTAAATCGTGGCTGGATATGGGATTGCAACCTCGTGCTGTTAGCCGCGACCTCGATTGGGGCGTACCAATTCCTCTGCCTGATGCAAAAGGCAAAGTGCTTTATGTGTGGTTTGATGCTCCTATTGGATATATTTCTAATACAATAGAATTATTTCCTGACAGCTGGGAAAAATGGTGGAAATCGGAAGATACCAAACTACTGCATTTTATAGGAAAAGATAATATTGTATTCCATTGTATTGTATTCCCTGCAATGTTAAAAGCTGAAGGTTCATTTATATTGCCTGAAAATGTTCCTGCTAATGAATTTTTGAATCTTGAGGGTGATAAAATATCGACCTCCCGTAATTGGGCTGTATGGTTGCACGAATATCTTGAAGATTTTCCGGGACAACAGGATATTCTTCGCTATGTACTTACTGCAAATGCCCCTGAGACAAAAGATAATGACTTTACCTGGAAAGATTTTCAAGCCCGCAATAATAATGAATTAGTGGCTATCCTAGGTAATTTCATAAACCGGGCATTAGTTCTTACTCAGAAATACTTTGATAACAAAGTTCCTCAGTTGAATGAACTGACAGACTATGATAAAGAAACATTAAAAGAATTTGCTGATGTAAAAGCTGTAGTTGAATCATATCTTGACACTTACCGTTTCCGTGATGCATTGAAAGAAGCTATGAACCTTGCGCGGATTGGTAACAAATATTTAGCTGATACTGAGCCTTGGAAAGTTGCGAAGACTGATATGGCACGTGTAGAAACTATTATGAATATATCGTTGCAAATAACTGCAAATCTGGCTATTGCTTTCGAACCGTTCTTACCATTTAGCGCTAAGAAAATAAGGGAGTTTATCAATGTTGATAATCTGGAATGGAATCAGCTAGGCAGGACTGATCTATTGCCTGTTGGTCATCCACTAAATAAATCAGAACTGTTATTTGCTAAAATAGAAGATGAAACTATTGAAAAGCAAATACAAAAACTACTGGACACTAAGAAAGCAAATGAGCAAGTAGAAATAAAAGTTGCTCCACAAAAGGAGAATATCGCTTTTGATGATTTTGCAAAAGTTGATATTAGAATAGGTACAGTTTTAGAATGTACTAAAGTACCTAAAGCAGACAAACTACTTCAATTTCTGATAGATGATGGAATGAGTAAACGTACTATCATTTCCGGTATTGCAGCGTGGTATAAGCCCGAAGAGCTCGTTGGAAAACAAGTTTGTTTTATTGCCAACCTGGAACCACGTAAGCTTAGAGGAATAGAATCGCAAGGAATGTTGTTATCTGTGGAAGATAAAGATGGTAGTCTTTCTTTAATACAGCCACCGAAAGAAGTAGCACCCGGTAGTCAAATAGGATAACAAATATTTTTTAACAAAAAAAAGGCAGTATTAAGTAAATATTGCCTTTTTTAATATCTCTTTCATAGATATTAATTATCTTCGTATACGTTTTGATTAATTAAATGAAAGCACATATGAGAAATTTATTTTTAAAAAATGCCCTGTTATTCAGTTTTATTTCCTTATCATTCCTTTGCTCCTGCTCTGACGATGATAAAGATGAAATTAAAGAAAAAGATGCGACACTGAAATTAATATCTTCAAAAGCTGAGATTGCACCTCTTGAAGAGTTTAAAGTCAATATTGATATTGATGCAGATTTATTCTACAACAGTTACGATAGTATAGTCTGGGAAGCAAACGGAACCTCTTACAACTGGCTTGAGGCATCACTTCTTTTTCAACATGGAAGAGAAATTTGGCTCACTGATTATAAAATAGGAAAGCACAAAGCCTGTGTTTTTGGATATAAAGATGGTATAATTGTCAGTAAAGATTCCATTGAATATAGTGTAAAACAAACTGTCAGAGACTTTTTAGAATTAAAATGGGGGCAAAACACAATAAATCAACATTTTACATACACAACTGGTATTACTCCAACTAAATTTCTTTCTGGAAATGCATTTCAATGTAAAAAAGGAGGTGTATGCCTTAATCTCAGCCATTGGGTAGAGGAAAAAAATGAATATGCAACATTCCATCTTATGCCATGGTCGTCAAGCTCCAGTATAAAAAACAGCAAGATTAAATCTTTACCTAATATAAATGACTTCGATTGGCACAATGAAAGCGAAAGAGGAGATCATACTGAACGTTACCAAATAGAATATGAGTTTCTTCATAACTATATTGTCGAATATCATGGAGAACCCCAATATGTATATGAAGGTAATGATATTACTCAAACGACCTTAATGGAAGAGTATAATAAAAGATTCAGAACTAAAATCAAAAGTTCTTTTTACCCTGAAGAGATATGGGTAACCTCAAATTCTGTGATATGCTTATTAAGAGCTAATAATTATATGGGAGGTGTAAACGAAAAAGGTATATGCGAAATAATAGCAGAACCTCGTAAATAATATTTCACTCTCATGTTCTATTTTTTATCAGAAAAACTCTTTATATTTGTATAAAGTATTTTTGAGGAATGATTATGCGACGTTTTTTATATACAGATCTGCAATCGCTTAGCGAAAAATATTCCTTTTTCTTATTGATTAATTTTAGAATTTAGATATTTATCCTCGAAGAAGTTTTCTTTTTCGGGGATTTTTTTTGAATAATAGAATGGAAAACTTTATCTATGTAAGAAATAAGATAGAAATGAAAAAGACACAAAAAGCAGATAAGATAAAAAGAATAAAAAGTGTGTCATTTGTGTCATTTTGAAAAATACTACTGATTATTAAACAATTAAAGAAAGACTAAATTTACATATATGAGTAATAAAAGCCTGGTATCAATCACAGATTATTCGAAAGAAGATATTCTTAGAATAATAGAACTGACAAAGAAGTTTGATGAAAATCCGAACAGACGATTACTAGAAGGTAAAGTCTGTGCAACACTCTTTTTTGAGCCATCTACCCGAACACGCCTCAGTTTCGAAACTGCCGTTAATAGGCTTGGTGGCCGCATTATAGGTTTTACAGATGCAGCTACTACCAGTTCTTCCAAAGGGGAAACTCTAAAAGATACTATTGCGATGGTTAATAACTATGCTGATATCATTATCATGCGCCATCATTTGGAAGGGGCTGCCAGATATGCCTCTGAGGTTTCGTCTATTCCTATTATCAATGCCGGAGATGGAGCAAATCAGCATCCAACGCAGACGATGCTTGATATATACTCTATTTATAAAACTCAGGGGACATTAGAAAACCTGACTATTACGGTTGTTGGCGATCTAAGATATGGACGCACAGTACATTCATTAATAGAAGGGATGTCACATTTCAATCCTACATTTCATTTTGTAGCTCCCGAAGAATTGCTCTTACCGGAATCATATAAAAACTTATGTGATGAGCTTGGTATAAAATATGAAGAGCATACGGATTTCTCTCCTGAAGTTATTAACCAGGCAGATATACTCTATATGACACGAGTACAGAGAGAGCGTTTTACCGATCTGATGGAATATGAGAAAGTAAAGAACATATATATACTCCGTAGGGATATGCTGGAAGGGACTAAAGATAATTTGAAAATACTTCATCCCCTACCCCGTGTAAATGAAATTCAGCAAGATGTTGATGATAGCCCTAAAGCATATTATTTCGAACAAGCTAAAAATGGTGTATTTACCAGAGAAGCTGTTATTTGTGACGCATTAAATATCACAGTAGACTAAAGCAGATATGAAAGAACAAAGAAAAGAATTGCAGGTTGCTGCTCTATGCAATGGAACAGCAATAGATCATATACCAACAGATGTTGTTTTCAAAGTAGTATCCCTACTTGAATTAGAAAAACTAGATAATCCGATTACTATAGGTAATAAGCTGGAAAGCAAGAAAATGCGGAGTAAAGGTATTATCAAAATTTCGGATAAATACTTTGAAGAAGATGTTATAAATAAAATAGCTCTAATTGCGCCCAATGTGGTTTTAAACATTATAGAGGACTATGTGGTAGTTGATAAAAAACGGGTAGAACTACCTAAAACTATATATAAAATAGTGAGATGCAATAATCCGAAATGTATTACCAATAATGAACCAATGGTAACACGCTTCGATGTAATAGACCGTGAAAAGATTGTTCTTCGCTGCCACTATTGCAATCTGAAAATCAACAAAAACGACATTGAGCTAAAATGAAACAAGACTGGAAACCAGGCACCCTCATATATCCGCTCCCTGCAGCCATGATTAGTTGTGGCAGCACAATTGACGAATATAATATAATTACACTTAGCTGGCTGGGGACTATTTGTACCAATCCGCCAATGTGCTATATATCTGTGCGCCCGGAACGTCATTCATATGAAATCATAAAAAGGAGCATGGAGTTTGTAATCAATATCACAACTCAAGAGTTAGCCTACGCGACTGATTGGTGTGGTGTGAAGTCCGGAAAGGATTTTAATAAATTTGAAGAAATGAATCTTACTCCCGGTAAAGCTTCTGTTGTGCAAGCTCCTATTATAGAAGAATCTCCACTGAATATAGAATGTAGAGTAAAGGAGATTCTAAGCCTTGGCTCACATGATATGTTCATCGCAGATGTTGTAAATGTAAAGGCAGACGAAAGGTATATCAACGAAGCTACAGGTAAGTTTAGCTTAGAAGATGCAAATCCTATAGCTTATTCACATGGACAATATTATGAATTAGGTAATAAGCTTGGAGGATTTGGATGGTCTGTTAAGAAAAAGGATAAATAACTAGATCTCAATCTCTAACCCATCATATGATAGAAATACATTTTCTGGTAATAACTTCTGGACTTCCTCGTGTAGTCCCATATGATGAGACATATGGATAAAATAGGTTCTTTTAGGATTTATTCGCTTTACTAATTCTAAGGCCTCCTTTAAGTTTAAATGTGACATATGTTCTTCTATACGCAAGGCATTGATTATAAGCGTATCCAGATTATTGAGTTTATCAAATTCTGTTTCGGGGATAGTTTTTACATCTGTCAGATAAGCAAAGTCATATATGCGATACCCTAAGATAGGAAGACGAAAATGTAATAGGCTTATAGGTTTTATTTCTATACCTTGAATACAAAAGGGCGTATCTACATTAACTTCATGCAGTTCAAGAATGGGGACACCCGGATATTTATGATCACTGAATGAATATGGCATCCGAAGCCTGAGAGCATCCAACGTCATCTTATTCGAATATATATCTATATCGGAGAACTTACAGAAAGGGCGTAAATCATCTATTCCACCAACATGGTCATAATGTTCATGAGTCAATAATACTCCATCTAGTGGAGCAAATTCCTCATTCATTATCTGTTGTCTGAAATCAGGACCGCAGTCAATAAGTATCCTTTTACCATCTATATTAACCAAGACAGACGCTCGCAAGCGTCTGTCTCTATCATCGTTTGAGGTGCATACCTCACATTTACATCCTATTTCAGGTACTCCTGTAGATGTTCCTGTTCCCAAGAACTTTACTTTCATTGTTCCTTTTTTTACGATTCTTTGTTCAATATATCAATGTACTAATATCCACAAATCATCCAAAGGTAAACCATACCTTGCTACTCTTCTCGATTTTGATAAATCTGTGGTATATTTCTTTGTAAATTCATCCAATTGTGTAACAGCGTCTGAGTCCTGATCGTAGCTACCAACCACGACATAATGTGTACCATCACTTTTCTTCAAGACAAACGAACGTTCTCCTAACCCGGTAAATGTACGTTTTGCGTAATATGCACTACTATATTGTTTGAATGTGCCTATTACAAGACTATACTTCTTCCAATATGCTTTATCTGTTTCGTCAGTTAAAGTAACGCCATCAACCACACGAAGTAACTTTTGTTCAGATTCAAGTAAATGCCTGAATGGTTTAGCAGCCTCCGATTTCATTATATCCATCTGAGTAGCTACAGCTAAGTTTTCCGGTTCTGGTTCAGGCTCTGATTTAACAATAGGTTGTTTTACCACTGGTGTTGTTGACTTAACATCACTTTCTGAAACTAGATGAAGAAATGGCTGGTTAGCCTTAGCCTCAGCGTCTTCTTGCATTCTTTTCGCTTCAGCTAATAATAAGTCTGTTCGCTTCACAGTCTCCAAACCGGGAATTGGTGGAGTAGGCTCTCCTCTTCCTACCGAATCCTTTGTATAATAATCATCACAACCAAACAAAGCTTGAGCTGCTGATGAGTTTCGTTCTAACTCTAAAGTAATAACAGGATGTAACAATGATTTTTCACCTTGCACAATGTCCGTTACACCAACCATATTCTTCATTACAGAATCTAACTGGCCAACAGTAATAATATCTACAACTTCATCAGGATTTGCAACTTTCTTTGTTGTTATAATCTGAGGTTGTGTCCCTGACTTATTCAGTTCTTTATAGAATTTTTTATAATTGCTGCCTTTCACCTGAGCATAAGCCTTTTCTGGTAAAACCAGAATAAACAAAGCAAGTAAGAAAGTAGCGAGTAAAGTAGTTTTCATAAGTTTGTTGTGTTTTTTACTTAAATTACACCTGCCTTAAATTATATTTAATATAAGTAATAATTTACAAATATAAGAAAAAACAAAGAAACTATACAATTATAAAAAACACTTTAACCAAATAGATTCTAATCACCTAACAGCAAATCATTCAAATACTCATTCAGAGGATGCATAATCCTATAAATCCGATTTAGATAAGGAAGAATTTCTTCACTTGTCAATATCTCCATAGGAATTTCTTTTGCTGCATAAAAATGTTTAAGCTTCAAATACTCTGCAGCCGGATGATCTTTATCAAATCCGTTCGGAACACGAGTTAGAGTATCATCTTCTCTTCCCAAATCCCCTATCTCATTCTTAAAATCTTTATTATTTATGATCTCATAAAGTGTATCAAAATCGCTATAAATACCTTTACGTACTTTTTTAAGTTGTGCCGAATCCAACATATAATGACCACATGAGACAAAACTACCTTCTGGAGCTACATGCAGATAATAACCCGATGTTTTATTTAGAGAACGTGGACGAAAAGCTGCTCCAAAATGTGTTTTATATGGACTTTTGTCTGGTGAAAAACGAACATCCCGATAAATACGGAAAATGCATTGTTTAGGTTCAAGTAAACCTATTTCGGGATCGAAAGATGCTATAATCTGAATTACTTGAGCTACAAGTTTCTCAAAATCGGCACGAGCCCTTTCATACCAATCTTTATTTTCATTAAACCATTCGCGGTAATTATTTTCTTGAAGAGCTTTTATAAAAGCTAAAGTGTCTTTTTGTATCATCCTTCTCTCTATTTTATTGTTTAACTCTATTTACTAACACAAAGATAGTCTAATTTGTACCTCTTCTGAATAGCAAAATCACATACTTTTTAACATTGATAAATAAAAATCAAATAAAAACATCAATTTACCAATAGATTAAAAATACTTTATTTTATATAATTCAATCGTCTGCCTTTAAACATTCAAACCGATGTTTGTGTTCAAATTTCAAACACAAGGATATAACAGATGATCAATATATTTATCACAGGAGGCACAGGGCTGATAGGAAGCACTCTTATATATAAATTATTAGCCTCCAAGCAGTATTCTATAACCATACTTACCCGAAACATAACTAAAGCAACCCGCAAATTCGGTAACAATGTCAAATACTGTACATCTCTCGATTCTTTAAAAAATCTGGACGATTATATTGCTGTAGTTAATCTGGCAGGAGAACCAATGACTCGTAAACATTGGTCAGACAAACAAAAAGACAAGCTTAATAAGAGCCGTTGGGAAATAACCCGAAAGCTTGCTAAGCTTATCACATCTGGTAAAAATCCACCCAATATTTTTATCTCAGGCTCAGCCATCGGTTTCTATGGTGCTCATAAAGACGATATTCTCACAGAATCTTCTTATCCTCACGACGAATTCACTTTTCGGCTATGTTCCAAATGGGAAGCCTTAGCTTTATCTGCAGCCAGTGCTAAAACCAGAGTTTGTATTCTCCGTACGGGAATAGTACTGTCTGATAAAGGAGGTATGCTACCACTAATAACAGTCCCTTTCAGAATAGGGTTTGGTAACTCAATTGGAAATGGGAAACAATACCTCTCCTGGATACATATTACTGATATGATAGACGGTATCATATTCCTACTTAATCTACCGGAAGCAAAAGGTGTTTTCAATTTCACATCACCTAACCCGGTAACCAACAAACGCTTCTCAAGAATACTGGCAAGAACCCTGTTTCGCCCATGTATATTTCGTATACCTAACTTTCTCGTTAAATTAGCTCTGGGTGAAGCTGCAACAATGATTACTGACGGACAAAGAGTTATGCCTCAGCATTTACAAGATATACATTTTCAGTTCTCCTTCGAACGTCTGGATGATGCTCTAAACGATATATTATTAAAAAAGAGTGCTATTCCGCATAATACAAATGTATTGCATCATACAGAATAACACTCTGATCTGAAATAATATTATTTACCAAATGTTATCTCTCCAATATTCAAAACTTCTTTATTCTCAGTTAGGCGCATTGTTATTGTCTCTTTCTTCTCTTGTCCATCTCCAAAACGGGTAAATAGTTCAAGATAGATAGTAGTAGGTCCTATCAATGTTTGCTCTCTCGAACCATAATAGTTGGCTTGAATTTTATAAGTGCCATTTACAGCCTGCTTTATCATAAACTCCTCCGGACCATAACCTTGTGTAAAATCGTTGGAAATAAGCCCACCTATACGGGTCAGCGTATTCTGATAAGAACATTTCTCACCATAAGGATCAGTCACCCACAAATCCATATCGCTATTATCTGTATCCCAATTAAGGACAATGCGTATATCAACAGGCATATTATAAATCAAACGTTTATCTATGTGACTTAAAGATAATTGTACTTTTTCACGATTAGCCTTTGCAATCACTTTATTCATCTCTTCAGCAACAATTACTTCAATACCCGGGAAACGTCCATGCCAAGGGTGTTCTATCACCTTATAGAACAAATCTACTGCTTGCTGATATTTCTTATTTTGTTCGTTAGCCAGTGCCAAATCACGATAAGACTGAGGCTCTTCGGGGCGCAGGCGTAATACTACTTCAAACTGATTAATAGCATAGTCTGCATATTTCAATTGTAATAGGCGGTGAGCAAGCACACGCATCAGTCGGTAATTTTCCGCTTCAAGTTCTGCCAGATTAGAAAGAATAATTAAAGCTTCTTGTTTCAAGCCTCTTTCTTCAAAAAGTGTTGCAACATCCAGATAGAAAGATGGAGATATCTTATATTCTTCGCGAATATCCAAATAAGCCTGATAAAGTTCTTTATTCGATTTTTCTTTCAAAATATTCAGATATGGAGTATCCGGATTCCAACCTGCTAACTGTATTTTATTTGTTACAACAGGTCTTTCTCTCCTAACTTCCTTCACTTTAACTTCTTCGTCTTCCAATAATCTAGCAGATTCTTGCTGAACTTCATCGCGAACTTCCTCGTCTGCAGCAATAACTGGAGCCGTAAAAAGAATCATTTCTTGCGGAGCCTCTTCAACTATAACCCTATGCTCTCTTAACTCCGCAATATCAATCGCAGAAGCATCATCCGAACCTTGTACATCTGCAACTGAAATTTGAATATCAGCATCATCAATAGAAGGAGGTGGGGGTATATCTCCATTATATCTACGTTTTTTTGTTACATAAGCCTTTGTCTTAGGGAAAGTACGATTCCACCATTGCTTTCTAGCACTAAACATAGAAACCACACTTTCTATTTGTTGCTTCACGCTTCTCTCCTCTTCTAAACGAACACTATTTATCGCCTTGTTATATTCATCCAAAAGCTCTTCCGGTGGAGTAATCTTATGTAATATGTAATCTTCTATCCTGTCTAATACAATCAAGGAAGTATTACGGGTTACAATATTATATGTACGCCCAAGGTCTTCAATAATACTCTTATTCTTTTCATACATCAGGTCAAGTTCCGATATCTTCTTGGCTGCCCATATACGTTCTACTATATTGTCATAATCAGCTTTACTTTTCCCCTTTATTGAAAGAACCTGAGTGTGCAGAATTTTATTCCCAATACCAAACTTCAATACTACTGAAGCCTCTTCTATTAGTAGCTTACCGGCAAACGAAAAGTCTGCAGAAGGTTTGATTATTTTATTTGTTATTGCCACATCCTTTATTTCCTTATCATTATATTCTATAGAAATAAGACGATAACTATCCTGTAATAATGATTTAACTGATTCTTTTGCCGATTGCTTCATCAGGTTGATATACTTTCCTCCTGTTGCAGAAGCCAGATATTGCATCAGACTATAATCAACTTTTAGAGAAGAACTTATACTTGTAACAGGGGTATTCCCTAACAGCGGCATATTTTTTCCGAAATTGCTTAGACCATCAGAAAATAATATAATCTCATCAGCTTTTACCTTACCAAAATTCAATATACCTAGCTGAGTAGCTCCATCATAAACTGTCGATTCTAATTCTTTTTTCAGTTCATCCCAATTTCCATTCTTAACCTTAAAACTTTTAGTTGTAGCTAAAACACAGTTAAATATATTCAACTCAACATCAAGGTCTGATACTTCAGCAAAATATTCATTCAACAATTCCATTTCTGCTTCTAAACTTCGATCCGACATCGACATCGAAGCATCCCAATATAACGCAACCTTTGATGGCAATTTTTTTGATTGGTTCACTGCATTAGGATTAACCCTGGCATAAAAAACATTTTCTTTACTAATTTTCCCTTTTTCTACGTAAACCTGTTGCTTCCTTTTCTCTGGCACTGAAAACACCAATTGCCCCTGTGCCATAAAATCGTTAACTTTATACGAAGCTATATAAGCATCATTAGCCTTATCGAAAGAAAAGTTTCCCCATGGAGTCTCATCTATCTCAGGTTTAACATCTTCGCCATAAACATACAATCCTATATCAAAAGTCTTCAACGTCTGCTTATAATCTACAGGAAGAAAAACAGTATATTTATTATTTACCTTCGCTAACTCTTCCTCATATGCTATAACAATGCGCCTTGTTCCTTTCGCCGGAAGAGGATAAACACGTGTACGGAAATTATTACCTTGTGTTTTTTCCAGCAATCCCGGATCAATATTCTGACGAATGACAGATTCGAATACTTCCTGTCCTTTAGCCTTTTCTACAACCACCCCTTCGCGCAACTTTCCATTTATATCCAACGCAAAACCTGAGATGTTTTGTCCTTCGCTTAATGGGAATTGCAATTCGCCTTCCAAAATCCGATTGTTGCCATTATAGAAAACCATATCAACAGTTGTAACAGCAAGCGTGCCTACAACCTTTACATCAATCTTTACATCTTGTATTACAATAGGAACTTCTCCATTCCTCAGATTATTCACACGAACAGAAGGCGGAGCCAAGACTTCCCTCTGAGGCGTTTGTTGAGCCGTACAAGCCGAGACAAGTAAGAACATAAGGAGTATACTTAAAATCTTTTTCATAATATTTAGTTTTGTTGTTTATGTTATTTAGATAAGGAATTCATAGAAATTCCATAAATCCATTATTTTTATTTGAAAGATAACAAAGAAAAAGTGACATCATAACCTATAAAGAACAGATCTATATTCAACTAACATTCAACACTTTTTGTATAAAAAAGTAACAAAAGAGACACCTTTTATGTAGTTTTTTGTTGTTACTTTTTTCTTTATAAAATAGTATTCTTGTACACTTATAACTAATATATTTATCACTATATAGATAAAACTACCAACGATATATACATTTCAGAGTAACCCCATTATCATCATTTTATCAAAATAACAATCATTTATAAACTAAAATTACAAATTGTCATTTTATCCTTTCAATAAAAATCTTTATCTTCGAAAATTCATATCTAATACGCATGGATATTTTATTATTACAAACTGATATTAAATGGCAAAAATCTGAAGAAAACAGAAAACATGCCTCGAAAATGATTGATGCTTCACCGCAAGTTGATCTAATCATTCTTCCAGAAATGTTTACAACCGGTTTTTGTATGTCTCCTAGCGAGGTAGCTGAAAAATCCAATTCTATGACTCTGGAATGGATGCAGACTATTGCCAAAGAAAAAAACTCAGCCATAGCAGGAAGCGTTGCAACGGAGGATACAGACGACTATTACAACCGATTCTATTTTGTAAAACCGGATGGAAGTTTTGTTACTTACGATAAACGCCACTTGTTCACCTTTGCTGGAGAAGACCAAAAGTACACAGCTGGCGATGGAAGGATAATAGTAGAATATAAGAATGTAAGAATCCTGCTTCAAATATGTTATGATTTGCGTTTTCCCGTATTTTCCAGAAATACTGGAGATTATGATATGATAATATATGTAGCCAACTGGCCAACCTCACGCATCGAAGCCTGGAATATACTCCTACGTGCTCGTGCCATCGAAAACCAATGTTATGTAGCCGGAGTAAACCGTACAGGAACTGACCCTTCAAATGAATACTGCGGAGACACAGCCTTAATCGACTTTTTAGGTAAACCTATCGTTGAAGCTCAAAAAAGTAAAGAAGATGCCATATGTGGGCAAATAGACATACAAGCGTTAAATGATTTTCGTAAAAAATTTCCGGCATTAAATGACGCCGATCAATTCAGACTAATCAATAGATGAAAGAAAAAGTTTTACTTTTGGGTGACCAGGCTATTGCTTTGGGAGCCATACATGCAGGTATAAGTGGTGTATATGCTTATCCCGGAACACCTTCGACAGAAATTACAGAATACATACAAGAATCTACTCTTGCCAAAGAAAGAAGTATTCACAGCCAATGGTGCACGAACGAGAAAACAGCTATGGAAGCAGCCCTTGGCGTATCATATATAGGAAAAAGAGCATTAGTCTGTATGAAGCATGTAGGTTTGAATGTAGCAGCCGATGCTTTTGTCAATTCTGCTATGACAGGAACAAACGGCGGATTAGTAGTTCTTGTTGCTGACGACCCATCAATGCACTCTTCCCAGAACGAACAAGATTCCCGCTATTATGGTAAGTTTGCCTTTACTCCTATTTTCGAGCCGTCATCACAACAGGAAGCCTATGATATGATCCGTTATGCGTTCGACTTTTCCGAACAATACGAATTACCTGTTCTGATGCGCCTTACCACACGCATGGCACACTCACGGGCAGTAATAGAGACTTCCGAAGTTCGCAAACAGAATGAAATAAAATTCCCCGAAGATAAATCGCGTTGGGTATTACTTCCTGTAAATGCAAGAAGGCGTTATAATGAGCTACTTGCCATACAACCTCAACTCGAAAAGATTTCAGTTGAATCAAAATATAACTTCTATAAAAAAGGAACAAAACAAGGTGTTATAGCCTGTGGCATAGGCTACAATTATTTGATGGAAAATTATCCGGATGGTTGTGACCGCACTATACTTAAGATTTCTCAATATCCATTACCAACAGAAATCATTAGAGAAATGATGAATGACTGCGACGAAATCTTAATATTAGAAGACGGACAACCTTTTGTTGAAGAACAACTGCGAGGTCTTACCGACCAAAGCGGAAAGATAAAAGGCCGATTTACAGGAGAACTTCCACGAGTTGGAGAACTAACTCCTGACAATGTAAAAAAGGCATTAGGATTTACATCCAATATTGGTTTCGAAACTAGTAAAAATGTCGTTCCACGTCCACCTGCACTATGTACAGGATGCGGACATAGGGATGTTTATGATGCGCTGAATGAAGTACTGAAAGAATATGATAATTCGAAAGTATTCAGCGATATTGGATGCTACACACTCGGAGCACTACCTCCGTTTCGCGCTATCGATACTTGTGTGGACATGGGTGCGTCTATCACGATGGCTAAAGGCGCGGCTGACGGAGGTTTGTTCCCATCAATTGCGGTTATCGGCGACTCTACTTTTACCCATTCGGGTATAACCGGGCTACTGGATGCCGTCAACTCAAAAGCGAACATTACGGTTGTTGTTTCTGACAACCTCACTACAGCCATGACTGGGGGACAAGATTCTGCCGGAACAGAAAAGCTGGAAGCCATTTGCGAGGGTGTAGGTGTAGACAAAGAGCATATCAGGATTGTAATTCCATTACCTAAAAATATGGAAGAGATTAAAAATACAATCAGAGAAGAGATTGAGTATAAAGGTGTATCGGTGATTATTCCTCGCAGGGAATGTATTCAAACTTTGAAAAGGAACGCTAAGAAGAAATAATAAAAGATTAGCAAATTAATTTTCCATTTACAAATATGCTAATTAGCTAATATACTAATTAAAAATATGAAACTAGATATAATACTTTCAGGTGTAGGCGGACAAGGGATACTTTCCATTGCTGCCATTATTGGAGAAGCTTGTCTGCGCGAAGGGCTACACATTAAACAAGCTGAAGTACATGGTATGAGTCAGCGTGGAGGCGATGTACAGTCCAATCTACGAATATCATCTGCCCCTATATACTCAGACTTGATAGCAAAAGGTAGTGCCGATGCTATAATCTCACTCGAACCAATGGAAGCTCTACGCTATATACCATATTTATCGAAAGATGGCTGGCTAGTAACCAACTCTTCTCCATTTGTAAATATCCCTAACTATCCGCTAATGAATGCAATCCTTGGTGAACTGGATTCCCTTCCGAATGTAATTCTTCTTGATGTAGACTCCATTGCTAAAGAAGCCGGAGCTGGAAGGTCTGCTAATATGGCACTTCTAGGTGCAGCCTCTGTAATCTTAGGAATAGATACTGAAAAACTGGAAGAAGCAATATCTTTAGTTTTCGGACGAAAAGGTGAGAAAATTGTAGAAATGAATATCAATGCTTTTCGTGGAGGAAGAAGCGCAGGAGAAAATCAGATAAAGAGATAGAAATGCAAAACAGAGTATTCAGTCAAGAACTAATAAATCAAGTTGTTAACGAGCTAAAAATAACCAATCTGGAAAAAGCCACTATTGGCGAAGTATTACTTATTGCTTCCAAATTAGAACGATTAACAGGTATTCCCTTTATTCGTATGGATCAAGGTGTACCCGGATTAAAAGCATGCCAAATAGGACTTGATGCCGAAAAAGAAGCTTTGGATAAAGGCGTGGCAGCTATGTATCCGGCTGCAGAAGGTATTCCTGTTTTGAAAGAAGAATCAGCTCGCTTTGTCAAAGCATTTCTGAATATAGATATTTCGTCTACTTCCTGCATACCTGTCACAGGATCAGTTGCCGGATCATTCGGTTCATTTATCATATGTAATCAATGCAATACAAATAAAGACACTGTTCTCTTTATCGACCCCGGATTCCCTATTCAGAAATCGCAACTAAAAGTACTAGGTATAAATTACGAAGAATTTGATGTTTATAACTATCGGGGACAAGCCTTAAAAGAAAAACTAGAAGAGTATTTAGCAAAAGGTAATATATCTTCCATTGTTTATTCCAATCCCAACAATCCTGCATGGATATGCCTTACCGAAAGTGAACTACAAATCATAGGTGAATTAGCTACAAAATATGATGTAATAATACTAGAAGACCTTGCCTACTTCGGTATGGACTTCCGAACAGATTTTGGTCATCCATTCGAGGCTCCATTTGTACCAACAGTAGCACGCTATACAGACAACTATATACTGATGCTCTCTGCTTCAAAGATTTTCAGCTATGCCGGACAACGGGCTGCTGCAGTTTGTGTATCAGACAAGCTATTCAATCGTCAATTCGAAGCACTAGCACAACATTATTCCGGATCAGGTATCTTTGGTCCCACGTTCGTTGGTGCAATCCTCTATATGATAACCTCCGGCATTACACATACCGTACAATATGGCTATGCAGCAATGCTTAAAGCTGCTTCTGATGGAGAACTTAACTTTGTACAAGAAACGAGCGAATACGGAAAACGAGCCAAAAAGATGAAAGACTCTTTCAAAAAATATGGTTTCAATATCGTTTACGACAAAGATATAGATAAGGATATTGCCGATGGTTTCTTTTTTACTATTGGTTACAAAGACATGACATGTGCTGAACTTATGCGCGAACTACTTTATTATGGTATCAGTTCAATTGCGCTATCTACTACAGGCAGTGAACAACAAGGTATCAGAGCGTGCTGTTCGCGAATGAGTGATGAGCTATACGATGTTCTGGATGAAAGGTTGAAAGCATTTAGTCTGGATCACTAAATTCTCTATCTCTCTAACAACAAAAATCTCCTTGAAATCATCGATTTCAAAGAGATTCAGACTAATTATTATTCTATATTTTAAAAGTTAAGGTTGCAATTAATAAATATCCTCGCTCAATACCTTTTGTTCATCAGCCATTTTACATGTTCCGAAGAATTTCGCTCCCGGTTCTATTTCCATATTCATAACATTGGCTTCCCCTCTAAAGCAGGACTCCGAACGCAGAGTAAACAATTGGCTGGCTTTTACATCACCCTGTATTTGTCCGAACAATTCTACAGAGTTACACTCTACATTCCCTGTAATACATCCGTTAGCTCCTATTATAAGCTTTCCTTCACATATTACATTGCCTTCTATATTCCCATCTATTCGAAGATCGTCTTGTGACTTTACATCACCTGTTACTGTTACTCCACTCGAAAATATTGCATGTACTACTCTTGATGAACTATTATTGGTATCGCTTTTTTCTTTTCTATTGAACATTATAATTTTATAAAGTTATTAGTATTAAATATCTACTAAGCATAGCACGAACAGCTTATAGAATTCTAAGCCTAGTCAACAATGGACTGTAAAGATAAATTATCTTTCCTTTTTATTTATTACACAAATCCATCATCCTATACTGTAAATCCTCCAAAGAAAAAAGCGTCTTTACGACTCAATAATAAATTACCATTACAACTTCAACACTGACTTATACTATTCTTATTCAATAAATTACACTTATAATGAGTCAGAATTTCAATACATTTATCAATATCTGTTGGACGAATAACCACATTTGCCGTTTCACCCTGCGAAAAAGCATACATATATTCAATAAATATATTTTCTTTAGCCAAATACTCTAACACAATAGCCAAAGCTCCCGGCTCATTCGGGCAACAGAAGCAAACTACATCTGTTACACTGACACCAAAATGAGCTTCCTTCAATACTGTTACAGCCTTATCCACATCAGATACAACCATACGCAAAATACCAAATTCCGCATTCTCAGCCAGACTGAATGCGGTCATATTAATACTATTTGCACCCAATATTTTTGTAACTTCATTGATACGGCCTGTCTTATTCTCAATGAAAACTGATAATTGTTTTATTCTCATAACTATTTCAATTAACTGATTAACAAACCAATGCAAAAAACATTTGCTAATTTGTTAATTTTTAAATTTACTAATTAAGTTCACGTTTATCTATCACACGTTGTGCTTTTCCTTCACTACGTTTTATACTAAATGGTTCTACCAACTTAATATCGGCACTAATACCTAATACACTTTGTAAACGATGAGCTATTTTCTTCTTCAATGCTACCATCTTCGTTATTTCATCCGAATAGAATCCATCACGTACTTCCACCTGTACTTCCAATATATCCAGATTATTTATACGGTCTATTACCAACAGATAATGAGGTTCGAATTCTTCCATTTCCAAGATAACACTTTCTATTTGCGATGGGAATACATTCACTCCCCGTATTATCAACATATCATCACTACGTCCTACTATACGGCTCATCCGCACATTCGTACGCCCACATTCACAAGGCTCATCCGTAAGTGTACAAAGGTCTTTAGTTCGATAACGTAATAGAGGCAGACCTTCTTTTGTCAATGTAGTAAAAACTAACTCTCCTTGCTCTCCATACGGTAATTGTTCGAACGTATCAGGAGATATAATTTCCGGATAAAAGTGATCTTCAATAATATGCGAACCATTTTTCTGTTCACATTCATGTGCTACTCCCGGTCCCATAACTTCACTCAGGCCATAAATATTATAAGCATCCACTCCCATTTTCTCCTCTATCTCCTTACGCATATTATCTGTCCAGGGCTCAGCACCAAAGATACCTATTCGCAATTTGAATTCTTCGCGAGGAATACCTGTTTTAGCCATAGCCTCAGCTAAATATAAAGCATATGACGGAGTACAGGCAATGGCCGTCGGTCCAAAATCGTGCATCAACTGTATTTGCTTTGCAGTATTACCACTCGACATCGGTATTACCGTCGCACCCAAATGTTCCACACCATAATGAAGCCCTAACCCTCCTGTAAACAAACCATAGCCATAAGCTACAGAAAATATATCATTACGGTCGGCACCATATGCACTTAAACAACGGGCAATCATTTCCGACCAGATAGACAAATCCCGGCGAGTATATCCAACTACTGTAGGTGAGCCTGTAGTGCCAGACGAAGCATGAAGCCTTACTATTTCCGACATAGGCACCGCAAATAATCCATAAGGATAATTATCCCGTAAATCTTGCTTTGTCGTAAATGGCAGTTTCACAATATCATCTATTGTATGGATATCATCTGGAGTAATATCCATTTCCTGCATTTTCTGGCGATAAAACGGCGTACTATGATACACTCTCTCCACAAGTTTCCGCAATCTCTCACTCTGAAGCCGATACTTCTCCTCAGGGCTCAAACATTCCTTAGCTCTGTTCCAAATCATATGTTAGTTTTTTAGTTGTTTCTCTCTTAATTAAAAAGTGACAAAGGTGACACTTTTTACAATGTTTTTCAATGTAACTTTTACTCTTTAGCCTATCACTAATTCCTTGTATAGATAAAATTACTTTACAGGATTAATACTAATACATTTTAGAAGCTACTCTATTATAGAATAATGATAAATCATTAACAATAATATGACCAAAAAGAACAAAGATAACATTTTTAGCATCCCTTTTGCTCCCGTATTAATAAAAACAAAAGAAAAACTATACTTCGTCTGTATTAATATAAATTGATTATAGCAATTGTAAAGCAATTTCCGCACATGCCTCTGCATCAGCCAAAGCATTATGATGATTAGTTAGTATATATCCGCAATCTTCTGCAACAGTATGTAACTGATGATTAGGCAAATGCTTTAACTGTCTACGCGATTCTGCTAACGTACAATAAAACACATAATCAGGATAATCCATCTGATATGTTTTAAATACTGCTTTTAAGCAAGCTTCATCAAAACCTTTGTTATGAGCGACCAAAGGTAAGCCTTCAATTAATAGTTCTGCTTGCTTCCATACTTTAGAGAATACTTCAGCATTATTGGTATCTTCGACTGTTAATCCATGTACCCTGCTGTTCGAATATAAATAATAGTTTGGTTCAGGTTGTATCAGGCTATAGAACTTATCTGTAATAACACCATTACGAACCACAACAATTCCTACACTACAGACACTAGATAACTGTTCATTAGCTGTTTCAAAATCTATAGCTGCAAAATCCCGTAACATCTTTCGATCAAATATATTTCAATAAAGCTGTAGTAGATAACAACTCAACTTCTTTTCCTTCCATTTTGATTAAGCCTTCATCAATCATTTTCTTTATTTCATTAGCCAAGGCTGGTCTGGTTACACTCATATATTCAGCTAATTGAGTCTGATTATGATCCATTACTGAAAAATTATTATCCTTTTTATGATCAAACAGATAAGACACAAAGCGGCTTCTGATACTTTTATAAGAAAGAATACGCAACTGGCTAACAGTACAAGCATTACAATTGCCTGTAAGCCTCAAGAAATTCTTTAGGAGTTCTGGCTCGGAACTTATTAATTTAAATACAGAGTCTTTTGTCGCCCTCAAAAGAATTCCCTCTTCCATAACAGTAAAAGTTGCCGGGAAAATATTATTATCATTAAATAAATGTGGAGTAGCAAAGGCTCTTGGTGCTACTATATTTTCCACTTTTGCATTATTACCTGATGCATCTACAATATTAACTTCCAGATTTCCTTGCAACAGAATATGCATATAATTGCATGTCGTACCCTGTCTTATTACAATTTCTCCTTTCTTTATCGGAGTTACAGTATAGTCAAGTCTATCCAGCAAACCTTTTTTAAATTCATCACTCATCCCTCTGAAAAGGGGGACTTTTTGAATTATATTTATTTGTTGCTCGGTTAAACTGATCTGCTTATTCATGGATATGGATATTGATTTAAATATAATTCAAAGATAAAGTTTATTCATTTTATTCAAAACAGTAAAGTATATCAAAATTTGATAAGTTGAATAAGCTTATTTTTATATTTAATCTCAATTTCCTTCTTATCCGATACAATTTAACCTATCATGTAATATATTTCTTAATTCTCTTTCTAAAAGACTGGCTCGAAATGCCAAAACATTAAGCCAATGCACTTTTAGTCTTATACGGCTCTATAATATCCGTTTGCTTTGTTTTCGAAAGATTTTGTTAAGGTACTGCTTTTCTTATTTCAGGAATACACATGTATACTTCCTTGTGCAGCCGGAAGATAGTTAACTCCAATCCATGTGATCATTAACAAAACAAAAGCAATAGGTAACATCCACAGAGTAAACTTCGGATGCTGATTCTGCAGACGCATATGAATATATACAAGATAAGCAGCAGAAGTAACAAAAGCCCATGTCTCTTTCGGATCCCACGACCAATAATGTCCCCATGCCTCTTTAGCCCATATAGCGCCCATCAACATTCCCAACATCAAAAAGCCAAACCCTATATATACTACATTATCCATCAGGTTATATAGGTTCTCATCCGGCTTATTCTTCTTTATATTAATAAGTTGAATAATAGAAGCAATCGTTGCAGCTCCTAACATAGCATATGATAGAATATATACCGTAACATGTGGTACAAACCAATAGCTTTGCAAAGCCGGCATCAAATTAGTAGAATGTATCTCCGGCTTAAAAATATTCACACAGACAAACACACATGCCACTAATCCCGAAAAAGATAACAACCAATTATATCTCCAATGCCGATAAGCTAAATAGCCTACAGTTGCCAAAAAGAAAGAATACCACAGACGTGTTTCACCAATAGTCCGAAGCGGTGGTCGCTCCTGCCCTATCCAAAGCCCTACAATAAAAGCAACAAAGATCACAATGCCTGTTATCATCAAGCCATCCACAATAGATGCCTTCTTACATTTATATACCAACGAACCTGCTGCTATCCAGCAAAGCATGGCTGGTATAGCGAACCATAGAAATTCATCCCAAGTCATGTCTAAATGAGTTATAAGTTATGAACTATAAATTATACTTTTTGCTACTAGTATTGTTACTCAATTCTTTTTTGTTGCCTTGCAGAGCCTCCCTTTGGGGAGGTTGGAGGGGCCCATAATAAACACACCGAACCTATTGCCAGCAAAGCAATCCCTACATATACCACATATAACCAAGGGTCATAAACCAACTCTATACTGCTATATGTAGACATTCTTCCTGCCTGATCATCATATCCATATTGATAAATAGTCCAGCTGCCTATTCTTAATGGTTTATTCACTTCCAAAATTGTTTCGGCTTCATTCCCATCCTCCATAAATACTTTTATATCAGACAAAAAACGTTTCGGTTCAGGCTGAGTCATAACAATACAATATTGAGAATCGAGCGGCAGAGTCATATACAATTGAGATAAATTTCCTCCACACACCCAACCTTGCCACACATCACCTGTCTTTTTATTTGTCGCCAACACTTTTGCTGCCGGACTTGAACCGGGCATAGGTACCTCTTGATATGTACTATCACTGTTTCGTATAGCCTGATGGATATATTCTTTCAATTCTATATCCCATCCGTTTAATGTACCTGTCGGGCGCTTCTCATCTATCTGAAAATAATCAGGCTTTCCTTTTGGCTGAGCTTCTCCGCTTTCCCTATCAATTATTGTCAGTTTCGGAGGATATTCCTCCATATCAAAATCGTTCAATTGTATAGCAATAGGAAGCTCCAATACATCCTTATTTTCGCTATACACCCGCCATTCCACTTCGCCTTCGCGCACATGCATCACATACCTTTTTGTATCCGCCGCGCCCAATCCGGCTGCAAAGAGAAGAATCCATAAGCCTATATGATTGAAATAGAAAGCATAATCCCGTTTACGAAAAGTGATCAAACGTCTTACGATCAACGTTCCAAGTGACAAAAGTGACAAAAGATACACTAAAACAAATGGCCACGAACTTGTCATCTGACGAAAACCAAGGAGAGTAAACGCATCAGCATCATGTGGATTTACCTTTACCACCTGAGGAGTAAGTCCCATAATCAGAGAAAGAACCAATAAAGCTCCTATTATAGTTACTGAAAAAGGCACTCCCGAAAACCACTGATAAAACCATGTCTTTCGGGCAAAAGAAAATAACAGTAAAAATACAATTATAGCTCCTCCTAATATAAAATTAATCGGCGACTGCAACAGATAATAGTTGAAGTTACCAACAATCATCTGCAACAAAAAACCGATAAACACAATCCCTAGCACCAATGCAATACTTTCTTTATATCGCCAGGGGAATTGCCACATTCTACGTTTTTCCTTTTCCATTCTTTATTTTCTAAGCTGCTTAATCCGCCATTTTTCAAAAAAGTGACAAAAGTGACACTTATTTATACAATTATTATTGTTACTTTTTATTCAATTATTAATATACATTCTGTCTAAAAGCTATAAGCTAAAGGCTAATAGCTTTTTCATCATAGATAAACTAATAATAAAAAAGTGCCTGAAGTCTTTTTCAGACACTTTTACAAAATATTTCTACCGTTTTTAAATATTAGCTGTTAGCTTTCCTTCTTTCTTCGCTTTCTCAAGCCATTGAGGAACAACTGTTTTTATCCAGTTATCTTTTTTGTCTTTCAATGTTTTCATATCAAGGCCTATATACATCTGAGCCTTATCCTTTGTAGAAATATCCGGCATTTGAACATCAGTAACACCATGACTAAATAATACTTTCTGCAATTCAAGTTGAGCCAACATTGTCTTATCTAAACTATGAGCTAATATTCGTTGTGTTTCTACCGGAGCATGGAAAGATGCCCCATGGGAAGCTACTGCAAAATCCCAGCGCCATTGAGCCTGACGAAGTAATTTCAACGATGCAGCCATTTCACTGTCATTAGCACCTTTGTCCCATGCTGTTTTTGCCATAATATGAGCTTTCGATAATTCTATTTCTATTCTATCGCGGATTTCCAAAGCCTTATCTTGATATTCATATACATAGTTGCGTAAATTTTCTTCGCTATCACGGTGGCATGTCTGGCAAGTATTCGATATATTTTTCAATGGGCTCATCACCTGATGGTTCGAATATTTAATTCCGCCCTCCGACATATAAGGCATATGGCAATCAGCACAAGACAGTCCACGTTGAGAGTGTGGCCCTAACAAGAATATTTCATAATCAGGATGTTGAGCTTTTAGCATCGGAGCTTTACTCAATGCATGTGTCCAATCCGAAAATTCGACCTCATCATAATATTTTTCCATTGTTTCCACTGTCATACCGCCGTCCCAAGGGAATGTCAGGTATTTAGCATCTTTTGTAAAATAATATTCCACATGGCATTGTGCACAAACCAAAGAGCGCATTTCCTGAGGAGTTGCCTTTGTAATATCTTTTCCCTGGCGTTGAAATGCCTCAATCAAAGCCGGACGGGTAATAGTAAGGTTCATAGTTACCGGATCGTGACAATCAGCACACCCTATCGGATTAACTACTTCTGCTCCCCATTCGCTCCATTGAGCCTTATAATAGTTTTCAATACCTTTTTCGTGCATCAGTCGTGGTACATCCGGGCTTTTACAAGTCCAGCATGTTCCCGGCTGCATATCACCTTCTCCATTCTCAGGAGTTCCTGTACGTAAGGTATTTGTTACATCTTCTATTGCATGCATATGTCCACGTGGTGCCGAATAATCACGCGAGAATGCATAACCTGCCCAAAGCACCACCATTTCGGGACGCGACTCCAACACATCTTCCATCATATTTCCCAGATGCTTACTCTTGAAGTCCATATTTTGAGTCATCTTCCATGTATTGTACTCGCGCGGATAGTTTATTCCCCACTCTTCGCTATGCGTATTTATGCCTGTAATCTCTACTTTCTTATTATTGAATAATGTGGCTATTTCGGCACGGCGCTCAGTCACCGATGCGGCTAATAAACCCAGCAAGAATACTGCTACCATTACAACAGCAAATATACCCCAACCTATAATCGGTTTACGCTTAATCGCTTCTGCTAGTTTCTTAAACATAATCTATTGATTTTATTTAGTTATTTTATTTTTTCATTCTCTTTTTAAGCCAATCAGGAACCGGAGATGCCGGTAAAGGTACAATCGCATTTGGCGAAGACGACAGATTACTCACTTTGGTATGAGGTACCTGTGTATGGCAGTCCCAGCAAGCCTTCCCTATTCCCTCTTTTACATCACAATAGTCGATCATCCCTGTTTTCACAAATTCAGTATTCAATTCCAGATGGCAGCGAATACAATTATTCATAATCACTTCATAACTCTCCTCTCTGGGTCTGATAACATTAGGCTCACCTTTTATAGTAAAAACTGCTGCATGATATAGTCCGTCTTTAGCCTTAAATGCATACTTGTTTATCACATTATCCTGTGGTACATGGCAATCGTTACATGTTGCCCATTGCGCATGAGAACTATGGTTCCACGACTGATAATATGGAGTCATAATATGGCAGTTGACGCATGCTGCCGGATCATCCGAAAGATAAGAATGAGCCCTCGACATATATACCGTATAACCTCCCAATCCGGCTATAATGCCTCCTACTACAAAGATGGGTAGTATAAACTGGCTCGGTATATGGCTCAGGAGTTTTTTTATCATGGTCTGTTAAATTTATAGTCTGTTTTTTAAAATGCTACCTGTAATTGAGCAAACACAATATTAGAATTTGGTGAATCCCACTTATTAGAAAAATCCGAATATGTATAATTCAGTTGTACCCTGCACATAGGAAAAAAATAATAGTTTAATCCAATAGTATAATCAATCACCTCACTATTAATATCTTTATTTCTATTATAATAATCCACTTTACCTAATACGTTCAATTTTTGAGGAATCAGATAATACATACCCAATCCATAAACACCTTCTTTTTCTATACCGCCGTCATTACCATGTATCCACTCAGTACGCGCATAGAAACGATCCGATTTATAATCAGCACTTGCGTAATATCTGTTACGCACATGATCTGTAATTTCTAATGTTCCGGTTTTCAAATAAGTAGCCTCACCTAAGTAAGCACCACCTCCTACTCGTAAGCCTTTGATTGGTTGAAATAATAACATTCCGACAAAGTCTTTCGTATTATTAGTTTCCCCTGTAGTCACACCCGTACCTTGGAAAACTCCGGCTGAATAATGTATCAAATTATGATTTGCCATAGGAACAAGTTCACCCGAAACCATAACTCCGGCATCACGTCCAAAATTATTTTTATTATTCTGCTTTTTCAGCACATCATCTTCCCCTGCATAACCAACTAAATTAGAGATAGACCTCGAATAAGAAGCAGTTTCTAATGTAGCCGGAACTAATTGGCTCTCCATTGTAAAAGGGCTCTTAAATTGTCCTACTTTAAGGTTAAACTCTTTTGTAGCTGTCCATTCTCCCCAAAATTCCTGTACAGATGGATTCACCATCTCTAATAAAAACCCGTAGCGAAAAGAATTGTTCAACTTACCACTCAATGAAATAAACAGATTTTTAGCTTTAAAGTCATTGTGAATTCTGTCAACATCTGAATAACGATACATCAGCTGTCCATTCCCTCCTAATTGGATATATGGTGAATTAAATAAGTTGCGTACTTTTTGAGTAGTTTGTGAAACTGTATTTTTATTCTCTTCCTTTGCCACTTGTTTTAGTTCATCCGCTTCTGTTTGGCTAAGTACATTCTTCTCAACCAGCTTCTTCAACAATAGATCAGAGTCTTGTGCATATATATTATATGAGATAAATAATAGTATTACAAAAAGTATTTTCTTCATATTAATTAGGGGTATTAGATATTCGTAATACAAAATTTGTAAATATTCGATAAAAAAGGTGTAATAATTATTACACTTCTCCAAGTAACTATTAAGATTTTAATAAATATATTTGCACTAACGAAAATTTCAAATACTTATGAATACACTAATCAATCAAAGATTTCAGGAATTAGCAGAAAGCGATTATAAAGCATTCAACCAAAAACTGATCCCGACCAAGTATGAAATATTTGGAATTCGGATGCCTGCACTTAAAAAACTAGCAAAAGAAATAGCTGCAAACCCCCATATAGAAACCTATCTAAAAAATGCAGAATATACTACATACGAACATATCCTGCTTTATGGTTTGGTTATTGGACAACTCAAAAAGCCATCATTACAAACCATATTTAACTATTTAGACCCATTAATCTTAAAGTTCGACAACTGGGCGCATGTAGATACTATAATCTCGGCCTCAAAAATTTTCAACAAATACCCTGATGAAGCGCTTACTCATTTCCTTCCTCTCAAAACCCATGAAGGAGAGTTCACAAAACGCACTTTTGTCATTCTCTTAATGGATTTTTTCATAAACGAAAAGCATATTGATATCGCATTAAAGCACCTGCCCGAAGTACCACAAGGACAATATTATGTAGATATGGCCATTGCCTGGGCAATAAGTGTAGGACTTATCAAATTTTACGATAAAACTATTCTTTTATTAGAACAACAGGTTTTCTCAAAATTTGTACATAACAAAGCAATCCAGAAAGCCCGCGAAAGCTACAGAATAACACCGGAAACAAAAGATCTATTGAACCAAATGAAGATAAAATAAAAAACCTTATTATTTGAATATTATATCCGAGTATTATAATACCAATCAATCGCTTTCCGTTCTTCTGTTTTTATAAATGAATCTTTAGCTTCGTTATATTCGTTGCCATCTTTCCATTCCTGCAAACTTAATCGCTCTTTAAGTTTCTGGTACTCATTTTTCACAACAGGATGGCTTCGCAAATAATCCCTGAATGCTATATGCCTTATCCAGTTATCAGAATCTTTAGGCCAGACATGTATATGTGCCAAACGACTGTTATGTTCATTCGTATCAGTCGGAACCTCATCGTCTTCTCTAAAAATATTAGGCAAAGATAACGTCTGTAGATCAACCTTATGTTTTACAAAAAAACGTCTGTCAGGCATGTATTGGTTATATATTTCATAATAGATATAATCATTATCCATCAATGGCGTTATAACCCTATCCAAGTCCTCCTTGCACTCCAAACCGACTAAAATATCAATAATAGGCTTTGCTGAGAGTCCCTCCACAGACGTACTCCCCACATGTTCTATTTGAGGATGAAGAAACCCAATCAAGCTTTCTAAATCTTCTTTAATAGCTTCAAAGTCCTGCCGCCACTTTATATTGTATTTTTCAATATGTATTTTCATCTTTACTACTTTCTATAAGTACCTGTATATGTTCTTATTATTATTTATTTCATAACATCAAACCTACACATTTGCTTGCCCTTTCCATCACTGCATCGAAAGATACTCTTTCATATCAGTATTCCAAATAATCAGATTTTTAGGATTCTCAGCAAAAGTAGTAGTATTAACTACCGTGGCAGTCATCAATGCCATATTATAAGCTGCATCATCTGAAAAGCCGACACTCTTCAGTGTTGGAATCCATTCTTCTTGTGGAATTTGCTGTACCGCAACCTCTCTATCAAAAAACTCCCCAAAAATTCGTGCTATATCATTAGAACTATATATAGAAGGCCCACGAACTTCATACACCGGCGCAGACAGAGCCTGACTACTCATCACTACAGCAGCAAACTCAGCCACATCATTCGGCGATATCATCGGGATCTTTTGATCCGGATTAAAGAAAGTAGGAAGTACTCCATGCGCTTGCATTACGTCTAAATAAGCGAACCAGTTACTATAATAATAAGCAGGGCGGATAAAAGTTGTTTCTACAGGCAAGTCCACAAAAGCTTTCTCCAACATATATGATACTAACAGGTTTCCACTTCCTTCTCCTATATGTGCACCCATCGATGACAAACCTATAATACGCTTAACACCTGATTTTATAATAGCTTGCCGATAGTTTTCTATTACCTTCTCAGCATCGCCTATCACATCTTCAGAATGCATACTTTCCGGTGTCATTAAAAATACGGTATCCCCATTCTTAAAAACCTTCGTTAAACTATCTGCATCAAAAATATCAGCAATACAGACCTCCACATTAGGACTAAACAAATTTATTTTTCCCTTATTTCTTATCACTGCTGTGACTGGCATTCCTCTTTTACTCAATTCACTTACTAATGCTGAGCCAACACGACCATTCGCACCTAACACTACATTTCTCATATTACTATATCTTTTTATTATATTACAAATGTAACAATTGAATTGTTTATTCTTGTATACTTTATAAAACACAAAACCTCTGTAAAATATACTTTACAGAGATTTTAGATTTTTCAAATATATCTTACAATCCAAATATCTTCAACACTTCCTCTTTATAGCTACCTCCAATAGGTAGTTTTTTATCAGCAATATGAAGGATATTTTTATCAATTAGTTCAATATGTTTAATAGATACAATATAAGATTTGTGTATTCTTATAAACCTATCAGAAGGAAGCCGATCTTCCAAATCCTTCAAAGAAGAAAGAATCGTAATCCTCTGTTTTGTAGTATGAAAAGTAACATATTCCCTTTGTCCTTCTATATACAACAAGCTTGCATAATTTATCTTATATAGCTTATATCCACTTTTTACAACAATGCTATCATCTTCAATTTTTTCGGGTAATACTTCTATTGGGTTGCCTGATATTTTGTTCGTTTCATTCTCCCCTCTTCTCTCTATCACTTTGTTTATTGCCTGCAAAAAACGAGGAAAAGCAACAGGCTTCAATAAATAATCAACCACATCCAGTTCATAACTTTCAACAGCATATTCAGAATAGGCTGTCGTAAATATTACCGATGGAGGATTCTTCAAACTACGGGCAAATTCCAAACCCGTTATCTCCGGCATTTGAATATCCAACAACATGATATCAACTCTCTCCTTTTGTAAAACAGTCATTGCCTCAAAAACATTTGCAGCAGCTCCTATCAATTCCAAAAAGGGTAGTTTTGAAACATATTCAGATAGCAGTTTACGTGCATGAAACTCATCATCAACAATAAGAACTTTAAATATTTCCGACATAATGAAGATTTTATTATTTCAAATCTATTAATAATTCAACTCTGAAACAATTAGCATTATCAAAAATATTTAATACATATTTATTTTCATAATGAAGCACCAAACGCCTTTTCACATTTTCAATACCAATTCCAGTATTATTCAAAGACGACTTATTCTTTATCATCGGTTGGCTGTTTTCAGAAACAAAATGTATCTGATTCTCCTTTATCTCCAACAGTATATGTATATAACTGTTTTTATCTACATCAAGAGGTGTATGTTTAAAACAATTCTCCACCAACGGCTGAAAAATCATAGGAGGAACTACAATATTTGAGTTACTTCTTATATTATGACTAAAACTTATATCCTTATCATTTTCGAACCTAAGTCTTTGAAAATCAATAAAATTTTCGATATACTCTATTTCCTTCGACAAAGGGGTTAATTCTGTTTCGCAGTCTTCCATTACATAACGCATCATTTGTGCCAGCTTTAAAACATAACCCGAAGTATATTCATCCTTAAAATAAGTCATTGAGTAGATATTATTCAGGGCATTAAATATAAAATGAGAATTTATCTGCGACTTTAACACACGCACTTCCAACATTTTTTTTTCAGATAGCAACACCTCTTTTTGCTTAGCATCCTCAACAGTTTTCTTCGAAAAGAAAATTATATTGGATATTGCATATGTAATTGTGAAAAATGTAACAAATCTTGATACAGAGAAAATAAAAACAAGCCCATGTTCAGGCTCAACATCTAATATTTTGGAGACAAATATCTCTGATCGTGCTGATAAATGTGCGAATATAATAATCATTACAATTGATACAATTGTATACACTGTCTTTTTCCTCTTTATAAGTAATTTAGGAATAAGAATTCTCTGAGTTCCATAATACACTACAAGAAAAAAGATAATTGTAATAGAAGCTATTATTATAGAAAACTTCCAACTAGCCCACAAAGGCTGAACAAACAGAATGATATATATAACAAGCCAGACTAGTACAGATTGAAACTTGGTTGAAGAACGTATATAGTTTATTATTTTACTCATAAGTCAGTATCAGATTATAAAACTTGATTTAAATTTAATAATTATCAGAATATAAAAACAAATATATTCAACTAATTACCCGATAGCATCTACCAAATTACCAAAACTATCAACAAAAGTATATTTCAGTGTATTTTTTTCTACAAAAGTGGATTATAGAATATTTCAACTATTTCATACAGATAGTCTTCCTGTTCGTTGAATAATTTTTGAGATGCCCGAATAGTTAATGAATTTTGCCCTTGAAAGTAAGAATACTTATAATCTCAATTAATAGTGTAATGGAAAAGATAAGAGAAAATAGTATGAAAGGTATTAATGTTGATTCATTAATCAGTCATGTTTTTAAATTATGGATGAGAAGTAAAAAACAGATATTAGATGAATTCAGGCTAACAGGTTCTCAATACGAAGTTATATCTGCAATATATCATTTAAGTAGCCTTCATAAAGAAATAATACAGGTAGACTTATCTGAAGAAACAGGAATAGATCCTATGACTATTTCTACTGTCTTACGGAATCTGGAAAAAAACAACATTATTACCCGGATCAGGGGAACGATAAACACCCGTGTAATATATATCAAGCTAACTAAGGAAGGAAAAACCCTTTACAATATGGCATCATCTAAAATGCTGTCATGCTGTAACAACCTCTATCGTAATATTGACGAGAAAAATTTCACAGCTCAATTACTTCTATTGTCCAACGAATTGAACAAACTAAATAACTAGATAACAAATGAAAGCAAAGATGATTTTAAGCGGGGCTATAGCTTTGCTAGGGCTCGCTTCATGCGGAAACAGTAGCCAGACAAAACAAGAAACTCAAAACCAGGAATATCCGGTAATGACTATAAGCAGGCAAGATGCAAATATGCAGTCTGTATACCCGGCTACTATTAAAGGACAGGAGGATATCGAAATCAAGCCGCGTATTGATGGTTATATAGAGGCAATATACGTCGATGAAGGTTCTGTTGTAAAGGCTGGTCAAGTATTATTTAAAATTAATTCTCCTTCATCCGAACAAGCTTTAACATCGGCAAAGGCAGCCGTAAGTAGCGAAAAGGCCCAAGTAAATACTGCAAAAGTAAATGTAGACCGTTATCGTCCTTTAGCTGAAAAAGGCATTGTCAGCGAAGTACAATTACAGACCTATGAGAATGCTTACGAAACAGCATTTGCTTCTCTGCAACAGGCGGAGGCAACTCTAAAGAATGCTCAGGCAACGATAAGTTGGACTACTGTAACCAGTCCGGTTGATGGAGTTGTTGGTTCAATACCTTATCGCAAAGGTAGCTTAGTTAATAATAGCAACACACTTACCACTATTGCTAATACGGGTAATGTTTATGCATACTTTTCATTAAATGAACGTAAACTGATGGATTTTCTGGATGGAGTGGAAGGTACAACTCAATCCGAAAAAATAAAGAACATGGAATCAGTTTCCCTCATCCTTGCTGATGGATCTGAATACGAACAAAAAGGGCGGATAGAAACAATCACTGGAACTGTAAACCTAACTACAGGCTCAGCTAATTTCCGTGCCGAATTTTCCAACAAATCAGGAAAGTTAAGAAGCGGAGCAAGCGGAAAGATAATCATCCCTAAAACTCTTTGCGACGTTTTCATTATACCACAAAAAGCTACATTCAGCCAACAGGATAAAGTCTTAGTTTATAAGCTTGAAGGTGATTCTGTAAAGCAACAGATTATATCAGTACAATCGATGCCTAATGGTCAGGATTATGCTGTGACAGCAGGCTTATCCGATGGTGATAAGATAGTATCTGATGGTGTAGCTACCCTCAGAAATGGAGCAAAAATAGCGATAAAAGAAGATTTAAGGGCTTCAAACTAACAAAGGAAATAACATATACATGGTTCATTTAGCCTCTTGTTCTACAAGAGGACAGGATTTAGACAATCTAAAAAACAAAAAATATGCTTAAAACATTTATAGAACGTCCGGTATTATCCACCGTAATATCTATTATCATAGTGGTATTAGGGATAATAGGTCTCAATATGCTGCCGATAGAGCAATACCCTGACATAGCGCCTCCAACTGTACAGGTAGAGGCTTCGTATAGCGGAGCAAATGCAGACGTAATAATGAATAGCGTCATCATCCCATTGGAAGAAGCTATCAATGGTGTGGAAGGTATGACCTATATGACATCTTCTGCCGAAACAGGTTCTGCCAGCATAACTGTCTATTTTAAACAAGGTACGAATCCGGATATGGCAACCGTCAATGTTCAGAATCTGGTTAATCAGGCATCATCGCAACTACCAGCCGAAGTTACTCAAACAGGAGTAACTGTAAGAAAACAACAAACCAGTACCATACTGATGATTTCTTTCAACTCCGAAAATCCGGCATATGACGATGGCTTTCTACAAAATTATGCAAACATCAATATTATACCCCAGATAAAACGTGTTTATGGTGTTGGTAATGCTTCCGTGTATGGAGCAAAAGATTATTCGATGCGCGTATGGTTCAAACCTGATGTAATGGCTTCATACAAGATCTCTACCAATGAAGTAATTAATGCATTAAAAGACCAAAATATCGAAGCTGCTCCGGGACAATTAGGGGAAAACAGTAATCAGGCATTCCAGTATACATTGAAGTACACCGGACGATTGACATCTGTTGAAGAATTCGAGAACATAATAGTACGTTCTGATGAAGGAAAAATTGTTCGCTTAAGTGACGTGGCCACAGTAGAATTAGGTGCCTTGCAATATAATGTATCTACAACAACTAATGGAAATCCTGCAATAATGATGGGTATCAGCCAGACAGCAGGTTCAAATGCTCAGGAAGTTATTACTAATGTAAAAGCAGAAATGGAGATAGCAGAGAAAGATTTACCTCCAGGATTGAAATTTACTTACTTGATGGATGCCAGCGATTTCCTTAATGCATCTATCAATAAAGTTATTATGACTCTTCTCGAAGCTTTCATACTTGTTTTCATTGTAGTATTTGTGTTTTTACAAGATTTTAGGTCTACTCTTATTCCTGCTATAGCAGTTCCTGTAGCCATTATTGGTACATTCTTTTTCTTATGGATAATGGGCTTTTCCATCAACCTACTTACATTATTTGCCCTTGTGCTTGCAATCGGGATTGTTGTCGACGATGCAATTGTCGTCGTCGAGGCAGTACATAGTCAACTCGAAAATGGAGAGATAGATCCAAAACAGGCATCAATAAAAGCAATGGGTGAAATTGCCCCTGCTATTATATCTATCACATTGGTTATGGCATCAGTATTTATCCCTGTTAGCTTTATAGGTGGTACAAGCGGCATATTCTATAAACAATTCGGTTTAACATTGGCTATCGCCATTGCCATATCTGCGGTAAACGCCTTAACTCTAAGCCCGGCATTATGTGCCCTTTTCCTAAAGCCACACACTGAAAAGCATGGTAAAAAGAGTTTCTTGAAACGTTTTTACTACTACTTCAACATTGGGTTCAATGCAACTACTACAAAATACAAAAAATCTCTTGTCTTTCTTGGCAAAAAAGGACACCGCTGGATTACTGTTGCAATTATACTAGTAAGTTCAGGTGTGCTATTCGGACTAATGAATGTATTACCTACCGGATTTGTTCCACAGGAAGATAGTGGTGGCGTTATGGGAATGATAACTCTGCCTCCGGGATCATCATTAGAAAGAACGGATTCAGTGGTACAAGCCGTGATGGAAATAGCAAACGAAATACCAGAAGTTAAGCATAGTGGTAGTCTTAGTGGTATAAGCTTTATGAGTGGTATGGGTAGTTCATATGGTTCACTTATTATCAAAATGGATCATTGGGACAACCGAAAAATAGATGCTAACGAAATAGCTGCAATAATGACCGAAAAAACCAAATCGATAAACAACGCTACATTTATGTTCTTTGGCACTCCTACAATCATGGGATTCGGTCTAAGTAATGGAGTCTCTGTCAACTTGCAAGATCGTACAGGAGGAGACATTTACGAGTTTTACGATATTACTAACGATTTCATTGCAAAAATGAATCAACGCGAAGAGGTAATGATGGCGATGACAACTTTCAATCCTAATTTCCCTCAAAAACAATTGGAAGTAAATATGGCCAAGATCAAAGATGCCGGTATCACATTGAACGACGTAATGGGTACATTACAGGCGTATATTGGTAGTCAGTATATATCAAACTTCAATCTGTATGGAAAACAATATAGAGTAATGGTGCAAGCTGCGCCGGAATATCGCTCTAAGCTGGAAGACCTGGATGGAATATATGTAAAAACGATAAGTGGAGAAATGGCGCCAGTAACGGAATTCCTTACTGTAACCGATGTTACAGGCCCCGAAACACGTACTCGTTTCAACTTATATTCTTCTATGGAATTGACTATAATTCCTAATTACCAAGGAGGATATAGTTCAGGTGATGTAATTAAAGCTATAGAAGAAATTAAGAATCAGAGTCTGCCATCCGGATACAGTTACGAATTTTCAGGAATGACACGTGAAGAAGCAGAAAGTAGTAGCCAGACTGTACTTATATTCGGACTCTGTTTAATATTCGTTTATCTGTTACTGGCAGCCTTATACGAAAGTTATATACTGCCGTTGGCTGTAATTTTCTCTCTACCTGTCGGATTATCAGGAGTATTTATTTTCTTATCCGCATTTGGCTTAAGCCAGGGTATAACAAATAATATCTATGTACAGATATCCCTGATCATGCTGATCGGACTATTAGCTAAAAATGCAATCTTGATTGTCGAATATGCTATTCAGCGCCGTCAACAGGGAATGAGTATTGTAGATGCAGCAGTTAACGGAGCTGTAGCCCGTTTCCGCCCAATATTGATGACATCATTTGCTTTCATATTCGGACTATTGCCTTTAGCAATATCTACAGGTGCAGGTGCAATCGGTAACCGCTCCATAGGGATTAGTGCAATTGGAGGTATGCTCATCGGTACTCTTATCGGAGTATTGGTTATCCCTTCTCTATATATCATATTCCAGACTATTCAAGATAAGTTCAGCAAATCAAGTATGATAAACTCGAATGATGAATTTATAACACAGCAAAACAAAAAGTAATTATGAATAAATATAAGTACAAACAAGGAATCATTCTATTAGGGCTCATTGCCCTAATAGGATTCCCATCCTGTCAGGTAACAAATAAATATAAAACACCTGAACTTGATACCAATAATCTGTATGGAGAAATGACCTCTGCTGATACAACCACTATAGCTGATATTCCATGGAGAAATTATTTTACCGATCCTTATCTGGTTGCTCTGATTGATGAAGGCATCAAGAAGAATTTTGATTTACAAATAGCTTATACACGAATCCAACAAGCCGAAGCTAATCTAAGTATGGCTAAAGCAGCTTATTTCCCTGATGTATCATTAGTTGGGCAGGTAAATCATTCGCGAAACAGTAATGGCGATAGAGGCAAAGATGTCCTCGGATATCATTCTACAAACTATTCTCTGGGAGTCTCAGCTAGTTGGGAACTGGATATCTGGGGGAAATTAAACAGGCAATCTAAAGCAAAATACGCTCAGTTTCAGAATAGCCATGCATATAAAAATTTGATTCAAACATCATTAATTGCTAATATTGCTACATCTTACTATTCATTATTAGCGCTGGATGAGAAATTGATTATAACAGTAGAAACAGTAAAATTGCTCGAAGAGAATGTAGAAACAATGGAGGCTTTGAAAAAAGCAGGCCTGCAAAATGGAGCTGCTGTAGAACAGAGCAAATCACTTCTGTATAGTACCCAGGCTAGTATCCCTGATTTAGAAAGCCAGATCAGACAAATGGAAAATTCTATTTGTACCATACTTGGACGAAAACCCGGAACTATAAGCCGGTCTTCTATTTACGATCAGCAATATTCCGATCAACTTGAGTACGGAGTACCGGCACAAATGTTAGCAAAGCGTCCGGATGTACAACAAGCAGAATTATCTTTCCGTTCGGCATTCGAACTTAAAAATGCAGCTCAGGCAAGTTTTTATCCTTCTATTACCCTTAGTTCCGGATCTATAGGATATGGAACTAACAATACATTATCCAATTTCTTTAAGCCTGAGAATATATTTGCTAGTGTTATAGGAGGACTGACACAGCCAATCTTTGCAAAGAAACAATTAACAGGAAACCTGAAAATAGCAAAAGCTCAGCAACAGGAAGCCCTACTTACATTCGAACAAACAGTACTTGCTGCAGGACAAGAAGTAACTGATATCTTATTCTCTTTCGAGTCTTCACTAAAAAAGAATGAGACACGGAAAAAACAAATAGAAGCCTGTAAAAACTCAGTTTACTTTACTGCGGAACTTTTAAAAGCTGGGGATGCAAATTATACAGAAGTACTCACCGCCGAACAAAATCTTTTATCAGCGCAACTTAATAAAATCAATGATAAATTAGAACAATTACAATGCACAGTCAACTTATATAAAGCCCTGGGCGGAGGCGTAGAATAATTACTTTCATTTCTACCAAAAAGATTAAATCCCTATAAGCAATTGTACTTATAGGGATTTAATTAAAATTACCTGTAAACTCTAAAAAGATTACGTCTTATATTTTGAAGTAATCTGCACATTAAATTCACTACTTAAGCGGAATAACCATATTCCACGTCCTTTTAAAGTTCCATGGCCAATCACCTTCACCCGTAGCCAGAAACAGATGGGTAGGTTTTCCATCTTCTATCAACAGAAATGGTCTTTCGAGGTTTGCCTGATGCGTAGTAGTACCATCGTCCCATCTGACATATCGTGAATAGACTTTCACTGGCTCAGAAAGTTCCCAGTTTACCGCATCTGTCGAGGTGGCGTTAATACCTGCACCATCTTCACCTGCAATATGACCAAAACGGTCTTTCATTATCATTTCGTATTTTTCTCCATTATACCAGATGAAAGGGTCTTCTATATCATTGTCTTTATTCTCATTCGTTTCAAATCTGAAAATAGGGTCATCCGACAGTCTTTTGTATTCACCTAAAGGCTTGTCAGCCTGTGCGACACCTAGCAACAATGGAGGCGCAGGGCTTCCGGTAGAAGATTTATAGATAAGTATTATCTTATTTGTTCGGGGGTCTATCATAGGAGATGGATTGGTAGTGATGGACGAATCCCATTTTCCGGGACGAGGTTCTATAGCCGGTTTATCTGGTCTTATCCATGGCCCGTCAAGACTCTCTGAATATGCTATAGCTATCCGTTTATTCATCCATGCTTTTTCAAAGTAATCATCTTGCCACTCATCCGGAGACTGTGGTGTAGGAAAATCGTAAGTAGTGCCGAAATAATATAAATAATACAATCCTTCATATTCTATTACTCTCGGATTGTGTGTTGCCAACCCATCGAAGTACTCCATTCCTCTTTTAGGCAAAGCCACATCTACAAAAATATAAGGTCCTTCAGGTGTATCTGATACTGCATGGACGACCTCCGATGCTGTAACCCACGACTGAAAACCCAATTCTTTTTTCCATCTGTCGGCAAACATATGGTATTTTCCATCTTTTCCTTTTATTACAGAAGAACCCCATACCCAATATCCGGGCATTTCAAACCCTCCGTTCACTGGTGCAGGTAAAAGCCTTTCGGACAAAGGCAAATCAGCTTTTCCTTTTGTTTGGGAGTGCATATCCAGACTCCCGATAATTATTAACAATAGCAGTAAGCTAGAATTCATTATCAGTTTCATAGCAAAGTATTTATGTGTTTTTTTCATTTTTCAGTAATATAAAATTATTTATCTGTTACATATTTATAGAATACTTCTTTTGCCCTGTCAACGGCCGCTCCGTTGGGCTTCTTAAATGAGCGCGATTTCTTATTCACCCATTGATGGGATATCTTATAAGAATCAAAGTTAGCAATATCATCCTTTCTCCAATTGTTTTCCAGATATTGAAAAAAAGCTTGCCATCGCTCGTTGTAATAGGTATCCAGCAAACCTGCCCATTCTTTATAGGCATAATCATTTAAACCTCCTTCGGCGCTTTTTTGTGTTCCCCACAAAGTTAATTGAACACGTGCGTTAAACTCATATAAATCTTTTTCCTCTGTGGTTTTTCCTAATGCCCGGGCACTGCTTAACCAAGTGTCGAGCATAAACTCCGACCTTGTTTCCAACAAATAGTTTTGGGCATGTAAAAGTTCGAGAAACTCTTTTTTCTTATTTTCATAAAGCTCTCTATTCTTCGCCTTGAATGCTTTTGAAATATCCTTTTGCACATAATAGGCTTTGTTTGCCACTGTCTGCCTCACGATATCGACCAAATCATATTCAAAATTGTTATTTTCCCTTAGGGTTTCGGCTGCATCCAGCATATATCCGGCTGCTATTTTCACCGAATCAGTATTATAAAAAGGTTTTGTTGTGGAACAACACGAGACTTGTGTAATATCCAGTTTCGGATTAGCCGCAAAAACCGTCTCTGTAGTTCCCTCCTGTACCGACTCTTTAGGGTATCCATATACAGTCCGGGATAGGATATTCCATGCTAGCAGTGCAGAATTGTTAGCTTTGCCGTAACGAGCTGATATGATATCGGCTAGCCAGTCTTCCTCAGAGAATCGTATATCTCGCCAAGGTAATTCGTATATCAATTCGAACAAGACAGGGTTATTCTCTATCGCTTCCATTGTAGCACCTACTCCTTTTAGTGTAGTTCCACTCTTATGGTTCAGAGCATCATAAAAGCCATCTATTGTGTATTTCATCTTTCCATGCAACCCTGTACGTCCTCCGAAGTTCAGTAACATACAATATACCCAGTTATGATGCTTATATCCTTCTTTCCTATACCATATCGACCATTCTGGCCCCCACATAGGTCTTGCTTCACTCCACAAATCCAGTATCAATAAGTCACCGTTCAATATGTGATTTGTCATTTCTTCCCGAGGATTAGCCTGCCATGCCTGTGCTACCCAGATAGCATCTTTATTTACCTTTTTCATAGCATCAAGGATGGCTTTTCCAGCCAAATCAAGGTTCACCCCTTCCACACTACCCCCTTCATGGAACGGATCCACAGAATAGTATTTAGCTTTTCCACACAAGCTTTCCAGTTCAGTATAATAGAGATCCGCTATTCGGGTAAATTCAGAGTCGGTAGGCTGAAGAAATGCCGGGCGTTGGAAACCACCCCACTCTCCAGGATTGGAAACTTCGAAACCCAATTTTTCTTTCGCATTACTCGGAATCATGCCGGCATAGCCTGCAAGCACAGGTTCCATCTGGAATTCGCGCATACGATTCAGTATCTTTTTTTGAAGTTCGGCCTGTTGTTTATACCAATTGTCGGGGTTAGGACCTCCCCACCCTTCTATATTATTCATCGACCACCAGGCTAGAAATCCCGAACCTGCAATAAATGTATTTATTTCCTTCTTATTATAACCTAGCTTTTGTAATACATTATACCAGACCGTTTCTACACCTGTAATGGCTAATGGAAGGTTTATCCCGTGTAATGCCATCCAATCTATTTCTTGTTCCCATCTTTCCCAATCCCAAAAAGCCATTGAATAAGAGAAAGTGCAATAATTCAGATAATATCTCAAGAGCTGCTTTGTTTCTTTCCTTACTTTTCCTGTTACAGGAGGAAGTACTTTTGGTAGCTTAACATGCATATTATTCCATGAAAGATGGATGTTCGCATAATATTTCAGATACCAATTAATACCTGTGGCAGCACTTACAAAATTATTCGCTTTTACTGATACTTTATTTTCTGCCTGCTCCAGTTCAAAAAAATCCATTTCATCATTTGAAGTTATAATTTCAATCTTGAATTTCTTTGACGCACCTTTATCTATCCGCTCCAGTAATCCGTTGATTGGCGAAGCAGAAAGAAAAACAGGAAATGTAAAGCAAATAGAAATAAACAATAAGAATATCAATCTGTTTTTCATTTACGTACACTCTATTTTAGTTCTTTTATTCTTATATTTTTAAACTTCACGGGGTAGCCATGCCCCAGAAATGCCAAATGTCCTTTTTTATTGAAAATAGTACGGTCAATATCCTTATCTTCCATATACTTTGTATCTTCTACCAGATTACAATCCAGAATGACTACTCCATTGAGTGTGATTTTTAAATTATTTCCATTTGCTATCACTTCCTGAAAGTTCCATTCTCCGGCAGGCCTCATCGCTCCTCTTTTAGCTGGTATATGCGCATATACCGAACCATGGTATTGCCATGGTTTCAGGTCTTTATAAGAAGGATGTTCATTATCCAATATTTGTAATTCCATACCGGAATAACCTCGTTCGACAATAGTATGCCGTATCCCCAAGCCGTTATTTCCCTCAGGAGGAAGCTGAAATTCAAATCTTAATATAAAATTTTCGAATTCGTCTTTAGAATATAAATTTCCCCCTTGTTCTTTTGCCGGTCTCATTACTATATAATCTTCCTCTTGCACATATTCTTTCAGATTACCAGTCCATTCATCCATATTACTTCCATCAAACAAAATCTTAAAGCCTTCTCTTTTCTCCTGCTTCGACAATTTAAACCGTTTTTTAGATTCTAACTCGGATGTTTGCCAACTCGTCGAAGTTATCACAAAAGTTACACAGAAAATAATCACTAATATTTTTCTCGTTTTCATAATTTCAATACTTTAAGATTAGAAGCATCCCAATATACAGGGCCATTTTGTTCATAACTATCAAAGCACAAAAGTGCTACAGCAGCGGTTTGCACTCCAAAAACCGCGTCTCCTATAGGTTGTTTTTTATTCTTTATACAGTCGAAAAAATTGAAGAAATGATTATAATGTCCTCCACGGTCCGCCGGATTGGCTTTTATTATATATTCTTTTTCTGATATTTTTTGCGGGTTATTTATTAAATGCTTTATACTGTCGAGCGATGAAAAAATAGATGTATCTGTTTCTCTTGTTGTCTTCAGCTCAACTCTATCCCATAACACATTCATTGCACCCTTTTCTCCTACTATCCTGAAATTAGTACTTCCCCATTTATTAGAAACCCCATCTACATAATTAGCACCTACCGAAAGAGTAAATCCTCCCAGATTACGCTTGTCAGGATAATCGATATATGCCAGCATAACATCAGGAACATTCTGATATCCTGCCGTGTAATGTTTCAGTCCGCCTGTTGTATAAACTTTAGTTGGCCCTGTTGTATCCATTATGTAATGTACACTTGCTATTACATGCACAAACAAATCTCCTGCTATTCCTGTACTATACTCTTTCCAGTTTCTCCAATAGAAAAACCGTTGCGGCTTAAATCCCTCCTTTGATGAGTCTCCAATGAAACGTTCCCACCAGATAGTTTTTTCTGTTGCATCATCAGGTATGGGATACCATGCAGGGTCGTTGGGTGCAGCTGAAAATTGTCCGTCTATAAAATTAACCTTTCCCAGCACACCATTCTGGATAAGATGTCTTGCTATAATATTTCCGACGGATGACATTCCCTGACTGCCGGTTTGAAAGACTAAGTTTCGATGGTTCCGCCCAGCCTTTATCAGGTCTTGCCCTTCTTTTACTCTATGTATGACAGGCTTTTCACAATAGACATGCTTACCTGCCCTTAGCGCATCCACACTGATTTTTTGATGCCAATGGTCGGGGGTCGCCACTATCACGGCATCCACATTGGGGTTAGCCAGTATTTCTTTATAGTCCTTTGTTGTATAGATATTATCACCCCATGTATCTACAGCTTTCCGAATCCGGGCATCGTACAAATCGCAAACAGCAATTAACTTTACCCCACCAACAGATAAGGCTGTATGGGCATCGGCAGTACCCATACCGCCTGCACCTATCAATGCCAATCCTATATACTCTTTTTTAGATGTATGATTGGTTATATTAGATCTCAAGCCATAAGGTGCAGCTAATAACGCACCTGTACCCAATGCCATCTTTTTCATAAAACTTCGTCTATTGTCTTTCATCACTATTAAATTATTTACTGTGTTTTTATGGATTAAACTCCAGCACTCCGCCCTTCATTAATTCCTTAATAGGTATAAAAGCCTTCTTCAGCTTCTTATTGTTAAATTTGATCAATGTTAGCTTTTTGTTCTTTGATGGATTATCTGCTTTTATATGCAACATCTTACCATTAGGTAATTCAATGCCAACGTTTTTGAATCGCGGTATTCCGAAAGCATATTCACCGGAAGCAGGAGTTAAAGGATAAAAGCCCAAGCTACTGAAAATATACCATGCCGACATCTGCCCGCAATCGTCATTTCCGGATAAGCCATCAGGCTTATTTTTGTAATGAGATTCTAGAATAGGAGGAATACGAGCCTGTGTAAGGTCGAGCCTGTCGCAATGATTATAAAGATAAGCATAATGATGCCCCTGTTCATTGTCGTGACGGTAATGCCCTCCATCAAAAGTAGCATCCAACTTATCTATAAATACCTCCTTACCTCCCATTAGTTCTATCATCCCGTCCACATCCTGCATCGCACAAAACAGATAGACCCAGCTATTTCCCTCCGTAAAACCGGCATGGGCATTGGCCCACGAACCATCTTTATTTTTTGCATGGAAGAAACCTGTCTGCGAATTATAAAGATTCTTGTAGTTTTTAGCCCTATTCATCAATATTTTATAATCATCTTTATGTCCCAGTTTTTTTGCCATTTGGGCTATACAATAATCATCTAATGCAAATTCTAAAGTACGGGCAACAGACTCATCCGTAATATCTTCCGCTACATATCCAAGTTTCAGATAGTTAGTCAATCCGCCACGGGCTTCATACGAACCATTCCACCAGGCTCTGTCGCCCCATCTGTGCCTTTCATCATCTGCAGGAGGCATAAATGCATTTTTTCGAATGGCCTGATATGCTGATTTGACATCATAATTCCTATATCCGTTAACATATGCATCAGCAATGACGGCGTCAGCATGTGTCCCAATCATTATATTAGTATAAGTAGGATTAGGCCATTTGGGTATCCAACCACCTTCTTTGTACATTTGCACTAATGCTGTTATCATATCGTTCACTCGTTCCGGAGCCGTCAGTAACAAAAGAGGATGTTGTGCCCTGAATGTGTCCCACAACGAAAATGCGTTGTAAGAAACTCCTCTATGAACTTGATCGTCAAACGCGCTGTAATATTTACCATATTCCGAAAATTCGCGTGGATACTGCAACGTTCTGAACAAAGCTGTGTAAAATATAGTCAAGTCATCGTCTGTTGCATCTGTTACTTTTATCTTATCGAGATAAGAAGACCATTCGCTTTTCACCTGTGCCATTATTTCAGCGAATGTTTTCTTTGCAGGAACCTCTGCATGTATATTTGCCTCAGCCTGTTCGTAACTGATAAAAGAGGAACCCACCCGAATTTCCACTATGTCGGTCAACCCTTCAAATTCTATATATCCTCCAACCAAATCTCCGCTATCGATTCGTTCAGAAGGTTTTATATTATCTCCGTTCCAAGTTCCATATGCAGAAAATTCATCCGAGAACTTAAGAACATAATACCCTTTCAGATTTCTGAGTTCAGGCCCTAAATGAGAGTCGTGGCGTTCCTTATTATAAAGCCGGATTTCTTTTTCCTCAGGCAATATCTCTATGCTTCCTCCGGGATTACCTCTTCCGGCCTCGATGAAAAGGATAGGTTTTGAACCCGAAGGATATGTGACCTTAAAAAAAGCACAGCGGGAAGTAGCTGTAAGTTCAGTCAATATATTTTGTCCAATATCTCCTTCATATGATAAACTATAATAATAAGGAGTAGCTTTTTCCTGTTTCCTATCCAAATTAACCTTTCTATCTTCCGCCTTGATCTTTAATTTATTCACTTGCGGCATCAGGCTGAAAAAGCCATAGTCCCCCATCCAGATTGCAGGCTGGTGCGTTGCCATAAAACCGATACAAGTGGTATCGCTATAGTGGTACATTGTTTTCGAAATCCCATTTATTCTTGAGACAGCACACCACTGAGTCATTCCGAATGGTGCGCTGACAGCCGGAGTAGTTCCTCCATATTCGGTATGATGCGCTCCGGTAGTACCAATCATCATATTCACATAGTCGATCGGTTGTTTCTGTGCATTCAGACTGTTGAGGCCTGACGCTATAAGCAGATATAGTAAGATGAAATATTTCATATGATTATTTTTCGATTAAAAACGGAGTTAGCTTCGCATAAAACCTAAATTCTCTGATAAGTCCCGGCGCACCTTCTTCCACTCTAGGCAAATACTTCAATCCCTCTATTTTCGTGTTCTTACCTAGATCAACGACTATTTGATGCGGATAATTCTGCCCTCCTGCCGTCTTCCAGTAAGTGGATTCCTGCAAATCAAAAACTTTATCGGCGGAATTATTCCCCGCCCAAAGGTTTTCGCTGTCGGCGTATATTATTTTCCAATTCTGTCGAGACACGTTCTCTCCATTTGCTCCTGTAATATGTAATTCGGCAATCGCGGCTTCTACATTTCCATCATACGCACTTAATCCTTCCAGACAGATATATCTCGCTTCTACAACCCTATCAAATCGGATATTTTTCCAACCATTACCAGATAAAAACTCGCCTTTGTATACTGGAATATCGTTTTCCAGATTGAGTGTTTCGCCTTCTTTCCTGTTTAATAAAAATTCTTCCGGTCTCAGCATATCCAAAATCGGCTTGTCCAGCCCCCGAATTGTAGTAGTTTCTGTCCCTTGGTGCTCCAAAACAATAATTTCATTCTCTCCTTTCCGCAGCCAGCATCCAGGCACAAAGAGGGTTTGTTGAGGACCAATTTTCCAAAACCGCCCTATTGATTTACCGTTAATCCAAACCAATCCTTTACCCCATTGTTGCATATCAATAAACACGTCCCCGACCTGTTCAAGATTGAATTTTCCTTTGTAATAAGAAGGCATGGTATGAAGAATATTCGTCACGTTATAATTCTTATTTTTTACAAACTCATAATCCAACGGAAGGTTATATACCTCCCAATTCTGTAAATTCTTAATTCCTTTCGAATGTATCAATTCCACCTTTTCGGTGATACCCTTTCTGTCATGGATGGCTTCATCAAAATTAACACGCCCCATCGCCTCCACCAGAATATCTAACCGAGCGCCTTTCTTTACAGCTGATAGATTCACTATATTTTCATCCCGTCGCCTGTCTAAACGTTTAATTAATTTCCCATCAATATATACCTGTGCCCAATCGTGAAGCTGAGTCATCACAATAGAGGTTTCGCCTTGTATCTCCGGCAAATAGGTTCGATAAAGAATGCTTCCCCATCCTTGATTGAAGTATTCCATAGGTTTTATTTCTTTACTGATCTTCGGGGCAGGCAGATTATCAAAAACCAAGGCGGATTCTGTTAATTTGATTTCTGGAATCTGTATTGTCGGTATAGACGATGGAATATCGGGTAATTGCTCCCCTGTCTGGAGATAACCGGATAATAAATCCCGAACTTTAAAATATTTCTCCGTAACCCAGCCGGCCTCACTGATAGGTGCATCATAATCATAAGAACTGCACATTGCCGAATATCTGGGACTGTTGGCACCTCCCCAATGACCGAAGGTAGTACCGCCATGTGTCATATAAAGGCTGAATGAGATATTATTGTCTAACATTTCCTTCAATCCCTCCACCATAGCTGCCGCATTCCGGGTTTCGTGCGCACGTCCCCAATGATCGAACCATCCGCTCCAGAATTCGCTACACATCAGCGGAGTCTGAGGCCTTATGTGCTTTAGTTTGCTAAATTGCTCTTCAATGTTTGCACCTGTGCCAAAATTGATAGTCCAGAGTAAATCATCCAGCGCATTATTCATAAAGTTGGAACTCCAATCACATTGAAATAAAGGGACATCGGTGAATCCTGCATTTTTTACTGCATCCCTTATTTGACTTACATATTCTTTATCTGTTCCATATGAACCGAATTCATTTTCAACCTGTACCATTATGATATTTCCACCTCTATCTATTTGCATATCGGCGAGTTGTTTTCCGATGGCATTAAAATACTTTTTCGTCCGTTCCATAAAATATGAGTCTTTGGAGCGTAACACAATATCTTCTTTCTTCAGTAGCCACCAGGGCAAGCCACCCATTTCCCATTCGGCGCATACATAAGGTCCGGGACGAAGAATAATATACATTCCATGCTTCTGAGCCAACCGACAAAATCGCACAATGTCGTTTTGTCCCTGAAAATCAAACTCATTGGGCTGAGGCTCATGGATATTCCAAAAAGTATAAATGCAAATAGTATTCATTCCCAAAGCTTTACACATCCTTATCCGATGCTCCCAGTAGTCAGAGGGAATACGGGGATAATGAATCTCCGCAGCTTTAATCACAAAAGGTTTCCCGTTCAGCAAGAACGAATTTTCGCCGATAGTGAAATTGGCGTTTTGAGAGTATAGATTGATACCTCCTAAAAGACAAAACAAAAGAATAAATGCTTTGATATATAATTTCATTATACAGATTTTTGTATTTTCGGAAAAATGTTTTTTCTTACGACTTCGGGGCTTCCTCACTCAAGCTATCTAACACTCTCTTAGCCTCATCAACCATCTCACTACATGGCCTGTTGGGTTTACCCAGAAAGTTAAATTTATTCAGCTCTTCAAGTAATACATTTAGTTTCTCATTTTCGCCATTTTTAGCAAATTCATCTTTAAGTATCCTGATTTTTTCAAAATCCTGTATTCCTTCTATCAGCCTTTCAAAGCGAATAGAGCTTCTACCTGCCGGATATATGATAAAAGCATCGCCTGCCGACCACGTCTTATATCTGGAATCATGCAACGGGTTTTCGTTCCACGAATTATATGCCCAACGTAAAAAGCCATCGTATCCGGCGGCCATGGCATGCCACGAAATAAAAACACATTCAGCCGGATCAGAGAAAGTAAACGCATTGGGAAATTCTGTCCCGCAATAGGTATAGAAAGTGCTGATAAGGCCATTCTCCCTGCGATACTTTAAGTCCGCATTATCAAATTCAGCTCCATACTCCACACAGATATCTCTCAGCCATGGGTATTGCTTATAGCTTTTGTGATTGTCGGCAAGGGCAACACCCAGTTCAGGCGCAGCATTTTTCAGCAATTTCAATGTGGCATTCATAATCTCGGGAGAGCGTTCATCCATTGCTATATTTGTAATCTCCAGCCATCCCTTCTCTTGCAAATGAGTTTTAAAATTCTGCAGAAAAGGATACCATAAATCTCTGAATTCTTTTGTCCCCGGCTTAGCGCTAACATCGATCATTTTCCCTTCCTTTTCATCGAAATAATGAATTTCATTATTCCATGGGGCTAGAGAATAACAATTTATATAGTTTTTAATACCCAGATCCATCATGAACTGAACCCATCTGTCGAATATCTTATAATCATACTGCCAAGAACCATCCATTTTCCTTGTCCATAATATCATATCTTCATATCCGTCGTAGCACTGATGATTCCATGGATCTTTATTCAACGTTGCTGTTATTACTTTCTGTCCGGCATCTGCCAACATCTTCATTGGGGTTTTCATTAATTCCCAATGTTCTTCCGACCATACCTCTACATTATTTATCCTTGCCACAGATGTAGGATGTTGCCATAAGTCCAGATGATATTGCCAATCTTTCGGCGAAGGCAAAGTTCTATCTAATACCTTTAAGGTAATATCCAATTCTTTCTTTTTCGTGCCTTCAACATATATTTCAACAACTCCTTTATATATACCTGCTTCGGCTTCGGATGGAATATTGAAACTTAGCCAAACCGGCCGAGTTGTCTTTGCCTCCATATCAATACCAGGAATAGTATCGAGTACATCGGCTGCCAACGATGGAGTAAGGTGACTTCTTTCGGCGCATCCCTCTCCATAAGAATCGGTCAGCGTATAACGAACAAATTGAGCTTTAGCAATCTGACTATCCAGAATTTTACCATTATCGCCCTTAAAAGAAGAAAAAACACATTCCACCTGCTTCAGATTTTCCGGTGTCCATATAACAAGCATAGCTGACTTCTTCTCTCCTTTCCAAATGGTTCCTTTCCAATCATACTTGGAAGTCAAATCAGGTGTTGCCGATTTTGAGTATCGGATATTTACAGAGCCGAACGAAGACTGCATTTCCCCTACTTTACTCCATTGATCTGAATAATCCGCCGAATCTGGGTCGGCAGCTTCTATGTATGTATTATAATTAAGTTGAGGCCTGCTATTAGTACATGAGAATAGAAATGCCATTAGGAAAACGACAGTTATAATTATTTTTTTCATAAAAGAATGATTAATCGTAATACTCCTTGATTACTCTAAATGAAAAGTATCCCGGAGAAAGCCCCCGGGATATTTTTAGTTGGGCATTTATGGAAATGTCTGAACTCTTTCGGGTGCTTCGAAAATATCCAGTGCGTTTTCTTCCGGTTTGTAAAACGTCACATACGAAAATTCCTCTCCCGAAACAAAATCTTCAATTTCCGTTTCGTCAGCATCAGATTCGACAAAGATCTCCTTCGCTTCTCCTTCGTCATTTATGTACTTTATTTTTACACCTAATGCTTCGCTTCCTCTTCTCCAGGTAATAACAGCTTTATTATCCACTTTTTCTATTTTATCTATAGTCCTGTTCAGAAGAGAACTAGAATAATTCTCTCCATAAACATTACCAACCACTTCAAAAGGAAGAGACTTATTATTATTGGCATCATAACTTATCAGATTGAATACATAGCTTTTTTCTTCCAGATTTTCTATCACCACCTCTTTAAAAACATTTCCACGTATACCTTCTAATGAAACTTCAAGAGAATCCATTTTGTTATTCCAATAAAGTATTCCTTTCTGTATCCGTTGGGTTTTGATGTAAATATTGAGAGCCAATCTCATGTTCCCACTTCTTACTCCTACAGAGTCTACTTTGGATGCATATATGATTTCTCCTTCTCTAAGATAAGGTTCATGTGGATCGTTCATATCATCGCATGAGATTGCCAACCATGCTAGCACCATTATCATTGGGTAAAATAATAATCTTTTCATATTATAATTTTATTATTCTTTTTCAGGTTCAACAAAATCCCATTGAGGGTCTCCATACATTTCAATCTCCAGCAAATGAACAAATTTCGAACCGCTCCATGTTTCTGTAAATTTCACTCTGAAGTATTGGTATGGCTCATATTCTATAGGAATATCAAAATTCTCACCTTGTGATGCATACTCTATATCTTCATTCGTTTTCTCAGAGCCTGGTAGTCCCGAAGGCTTATAGGATTCGTAATCTCCAAGTTTTGTCCACCCATCATCACTTCCATCCGGATTAGGATCATTACTACCCCATAGTTCAAATTTCTTGATATTTCCATGCCTATAAAGATAATCCCCATCTCTATGGAATAATTTGAGCCTGCTACACTTCAGTGCTCCCGACATCACTTTAAACGTCACCCTGTGAGGCCATGGGCCATTATCTACTGATGTATGGTATCCGGCATTGCTTATATCGGTCGTAACTCCATTCCACAATTGTTCTACAACCCATCCATGTGAGCTAGGGGTATCCCCTATCATATTGTATGGTTTGATATCTCTGTATGGAACCTGAACTTCATACAGAGGCGTAAGTGTTTCTATTAATGTATCAGATTTATTTTCCCATCGGTCTGTCACATAAATTCCAAAAACTTCTTCTTTCGACGCCATTCCTGTCATTTTAACATTTCCTGATTTACGCTTTGTATACAATTGATCTATAGGTACAAAATCTCCGTTTTCGTCCTGCTTAAGAATATTTATACAAATGTTGGCTGCAGATTCATTTTCGAACTTATACCTTATCCCTCCAAAATCTTCTACAAGAGACAAACTCTCGAAAATAGTATATACCGGAGGAGTTTCAGGATTAATAGTGACTGATACAGGTTCCGATTCATTATTACTACGATTGACGCTTATGAGGCTTACTGATTTTTCATCGGTATCTCCATAGCCATGCACCCATAAAGTATCTGAATAAATAGAAGCTTTAGTATTAAACACTTCCCCTCCATTTTTTAATTGATATACGGCTTTGATATATAATAAATCATTATCCTCGGGCAATGTATAGGTAAAGTAAGCTCCTCCTGGAATATTTGTAACTTTTACATCTTTTACCTGACCCGGAGAATGATTACTCACAGGCATTTGCCTCAATGGTTCATCACCGCAACTACAGATGAATATTGGCAGCAAAAGGTATATGTATAATTTATATTTCATAATATACTTTATTATATAGTTTTTATTACCAACCATAATTTTGAACTAAATTTTTGTTTTCTAATAAACGGTCGCCTTTGAATGGCCACAGATAATCCCTTGTAGAGAAAGTTCTCTTTTCTAATGTTATCATATTATAGAAATCCTCTGCATCTTCTCCCTGTACATTCCATCCTCTTATAGGGCCGTTCCAATTTTTAACAGCATCTTTCCATCTTCTCATATCCCAGAATGTAGAACCTTCCATAGCCAATTCTATCTGTCGTTCCTGTTTTATAATTTCTCTCATTCCTGCCTGCGATCTTGGCTTATCAGGTTGGGAAGAATGCGCTCCCCATGCTTCAACACAAGGTTTAAGCCCGGCTCTTGTCCTCAACTCGTCTATATAATAGTATATTTCAGAATCAGGAGTACTTTTGCTTTCATTTAAAGCTTCAGCATACAGTAAGTATAGATCAGCCAAACGAAATCTTGGTAAGGTCGCATCCTTGGTGGTAACACCAGTCGATTTATCAGCTACTGTCTGGTAATCAACTAGTTTTTTAGAAAAATAGCCTGTAGAACACCTTAGTTCCTGAGATGTCATTCCCGCCGTTTCATTGGCTCTTACCCTGATATGATATAGTTCATTATTGGTATTGATACGACCATTCCCCCACCATATACCTCTGTCGAATCCTATAAAGGCATAGAATCGAGGTTCTCTGTCAAAATGTAGCCTGGCCGTTTCTTCACCTTCTTTTATCCGCCATTTATACTCCTGAGAGGCAATACGGGTTTCATATCTGTTAGTATAATCATAGTCCAGATCTTCTTCGATAGGTACACCATTCTTTGAATAATACCTTTCTACAAGATCGATTGTAGGATTGATTATACCTTGTATATAATTATTCTGCCTCCATTCGCTTTCCAACCTTGGAAGACATTTTACTTGTAACATCCAATTGTTAGTCTTGGTAGAGGCCCATATGAGCTCCTTATTCCATTTATCAAATAAGATAGAACGTAAGTTATATTCCTGTTCCAGTTCTGCCGGAAGTTGATATAGCTGAGGAGCTTGCTTGTATAGTGCATGTCCAGCTATTAATGCTGTATCAATTGCTTCTTTACATGCTTTAGCTGCTATTTCCCATTTTGCTTTGTCTACAGTCTGATTAAACAAAGTTCTTCCTTTATTATCAACTATACGCGAATAATCCGGATTCCCGTTAAATAAGGGGCTTGCTGCAGTAACAAGAAGTTTTGCCTTTACAGCCAATACAACAGGTTTAGTTATACGTCCTAGTTCTGTAGCTTCTTTTTCAATATACATAGGCAAATCGGCAGCGGCTTCAGTCAACAGATTCGATATATAATTCACACAATCATCTACCGGCTCTCTATAGATGAGCATTTTTGCAGGATCGTCTGCTACCGGAATATTTTCGTCGACTATAGATATTGCTCCATATGCCCGAAATAATAAAAAATGATAATAAGCTTTCAGGAATTTTACTTCGGCAATCCACCTCTTCCTATCCATATCCGTAATATCAGTTGGGGTATGTATATTTTCCAGAAAAATGTTACAATCTCTGATTCCTATATACAAACCTGATTCCCAATAATTAGCGATCGGATTATTTGTATTTTGCCCTCCTACAATCAGAGATAAATTGGTACGGTTGATATAACTATCGGCAAATGCAAATACTTCGTCACCACCCAGATAAGCAGGGTCGTTCTCGACATTGTTATCGATAAAATCGTAAGACAAATAACTATAGCACGTAAAGAGGAATTTTTCGGCTGAGTGCCTGTCAACAAATGCCATATCAATAGTTGGAATATTATCTGGCACAATATCCAAGTAATTACAGGAATGTAAGCTCCAAAGACCACATAGTGGAATTAAAATATACTTGGCAATGGTTTTATTAATAAATACCTTCATCTTTAATTTTTTAAGTTTCTAGAAATTCATCTGTAATCCTACATTAACTACTCTCTGCACCGGATATCCTAATCCATTTGCTCCCATTTCCGGGTCCCACAGCTTAAATTTACTGAAGGTAAGTAGATTAGTTCCGTTCATATACAGACGAAGCATTTGTACATATGCTTTTCTTGTCCATTTTTGTGGGAGCGTATAGCCCACCTCTGCTTGTTTGAGCCTCAGAAATGAACCATCTCTCATAAACCAAGTACTTTTCTGCTGATTATTTGAAACAGTCTGCTCCGACAATCTCGGCCATAAAGCAAATACATTTCTATTATCCTCAGACCAGTGGTCTTTAGCATATGCATTTATCAAAGCTCTTTGTTTACCTATGAATGGAGAAGTTGCCTCAGAATCAATCCAAAAAGAAGATCTGGCTGAACCTTGGAAAAATACAGATGCGTCTAAACCTTTATATCCCCACGAAAGGCCGAAACCATATATAATTTCCGGTTCTTTTGGATATCCTATCGGAACCATATCTGCCTCTGAGATAACTCCGTCTCCATTCATATCTTTATATTTAATATCTCCACCCATTGTAGGTATACTCCCTCCAAAGCTTTGAGTGGGTGAATTCCTTACTTCCTCATCATCTACAAACAAGCGTTCGGCAACATATCCCCATTCTTGGGATAAAGGTCTTCCTACACGGCTTCGCCATGGCATATCTTTATAGTCCAGTTCTTCAAAAACTTTGTATTCATTAGTTGCATAAGTAAAATTAGCCCTTCCCGACAGCCACATCTCATTTTTGAAAGAATGGTTATAATCCATCGAAACTTCAAAACCTTGTCCCTGTGCTTCTCCGATATTTGTTGTTACAGTTGATTGCAACCCCATTGTTGGAGGTACATTTTTTCTATCCTGAAGTATATTTGTTCGTTTTTCATGAAAATAGTCTGCCTGTATTTCTAATTTTCTAAAGAAATTCAGTTCTACTCCTATATTGGTTTTATACGCGGTTTCCCATCCTATGTCATGATTCTCGTAACGGCTAATAGAAACCCCATCCCGATAATATTGTTTATCAGTACCAAAAGACATTCCTCGATTGCCATCGTTAAGATTAACATTAGATAGGTAGAAAAAACGGTCTTTACTGTTACCAATAGCATCATTACCGACAAGCCCATAGGTAGCTTTAAATTTTATTTTAGGCAGTATTTTTTCGATATTTGATTCCTGATAAAATTTTTCGTTAGATAATATCCAGCCTGCACCAATAGAAGGGAAAAATCCCCATCTTTTTTTCTTCGCAAATCGCTCAGAACCATTATAACCAAAGTTCGCTTCAAAAAGATACCTATTATCGAACCCATATGTCAAACGGCCTGCAAATCCCATATTGCGATGCGCCAATGATCTCTGCAAATCTCCGGCATTCCCCGTAAGCTCGTGACGCATAGTAAATACCAAAAGTCCTGTTATATCATGCAACTTGTCGAAAGTTCTGGAATAATCGACAGCACCTTCCATATAGAATGAAGAACTGACTGTTTTACCTCCTTCTTGATAATTAAGAGCCTCAGAACCATCATTCAACGATTTTAACGTATAGGTATCGTTATATTTATCATAGCTATTAACTGTATAATAATAAGGATTGTAATACCTTTGTAAATCAAAATAACTATACCTGTTAGTATTAGCCAATCCACGTAGCGATAATCCCTGAGTTATCAAATCCAATTTTTGTTTGAGTTCGACTTGAAACATTGCTGTAGACGATGAATAATCTTTGTAACCTTTCACCATATCTGCATATGGATTCATATACTGTCCTGTTTCAGCATTACCAAACAGTATATTTTTCGTTTGTTTATTCCTATCGTCCGGACTGTATACTGCGGGAAACATTACAGGGTTGGTATTCATCACCTTATTATACATCGCCTGACCACCATCCAAAGGACCTGTGTATTCTTCGAATTTTCCATGTACACGTAAGATAACTTCTGTTGTAGATGTCATATTGATGTTAATATTACTCCTGACATTATAGTTTTTCAAGTCAATGTTATTGTTAAAGTTATTTCTACCATTGACCTTCAAAACTCCATTATCCTGATTGAATGTTGCAGATACATAATATCGTGCTACTTTCCCTCCCCCACTAAGGCTAAAGTTAAAACGATGATTGAATGTATGGTCTTTAAATAAAAGATCGTACCAATCATTTGCCGGATATACCATAGGATTGGTATTAGCTATAGTATTAGCTATCTTAGTATCACTGTAAGGGACTATTCCTAGTGGGTTTCTAGTCCTCACAGCTTCGTTATGTAGCTTCATATAAGTTATGGGATCAGATAATTTTATCTGTTTTGTCGGGGCTGACATCGAAGTCTCATACCTGGTTGAGATTTGCACTTTGCCTTCCTTACCTTGCTTAGTAGTAACTATAATCACCCCATTAGCTCCTCTTGATCCATACAAAGCTGCTCCGGTAGCATCTTTCATCACCGAAAAGCTTTCAATATCATCAGGCTGCAAGCGCGCTAGATCGGTCGAGCTCATCTCTATATTATCTATAAGGATAAGAGGATCTTTTTTCGCTTCCTGTCCAAAAGAAGTAATCCCCCGGATAAAGAACTGGGCGTTATCTTGTCCCGGTTCACCACTACGCTGATAGGAAATAATACCTGCAATACGTCCGGCTAAAGCAGAAGTAAGATTGCTGGAAGGTATTTTCAGCTCGGAAGGATTAATTGTACTAATGGAGCTAACCACACTTGATTTCTTCTGTCTGGCAAAAGCCACGACAGCTACTTCTTCTAATTCTCCGGCTTTAGGTTTCATTTGAATAAGGAGCTCCTTCTGATCTTTTACAAGAACTTCCATGTCTTCATAGCCTAAGAATGATAATTTCAATACATCAGTAGATTCTGCTTCAATCTCGAAAGTACCATCTACGTCAGTGATTACTCCACGGGTACTTCCTTTAATCAGTATTGTAACCCCGGCCATAGGTATATCGGTTTCATCCCTGACAACACCTTTTATTATTTTCTTACTCAGTTGTTCCTTTTTTTGTATTTCCGTATTCACTGACTTTATTTTTTTGGAAACAACTTTGATTTGCCGGTCTTTAATAGAATAAGATAAATTAGTTCCAGAAAACAGATTATCAAGAATTTCAGTTATAGATTTATTTTTTATACTAAGAGTGACGCGTTTGTCCAGACCTTCAGCATCATCAGAGTATATAAAAAGATAATCCCCTAATGATTCTATTTTCTCAAAAACATCTTTGATTGTTTTATTTTCTACCGATAGCGAATGTAAGTTCTTTTTTGTAGAGAACTGAATTCGTCCAAAAGTAGAAAAAGGCATAAGGAATATGAAACAAATAAAAATAAAAGTTCTAGGTTTAAGTGTACCATAAATCCTCGTTCGATTAGAAAAGTTTTTCATATCTTTGGCAAGATTCTTAGATTAAACGTTATTTTTTTTATAAATAAGAGTCGGAACCAGGTAACGGAGTCGCATTTGTTATCTGGTTTGTGTTTTATTGATATTTCTTTTTACATAGGCATTTAATTTAAGGTTATTATTCTAAATATTTTTTCATCGTTAATTCTTCATTCACACCGATTCTATTAGCTAACACATAATATTTATGAATAAAACGAACATACAATTCTCTCCTTCGTATTATTGTTAGGGTGAAAATATGTGTTTTATTCCACAAGAGTCTTTCACTCCATTACTTAATACTCAGCAATTTAAATTTTTAATATTTACATTTAAGAGCCGATCAGATAATCGCTTGGTATTTATTATCCTTGTGTTCTATTCATTGTATTCATACAAGTATCTATAATTTAAAGTTATTTTCGAATATATTTCACTTGTACATGTTGTTTTTCACTGTGCATTATTCTTATAGGAGCCATTTCCTCCAATGTTTTCATGACATCTATATAACTCAACCTGATATCCAGTTTGCCCGATATTTTTAATGACTTTATATTATTATCCAACTGAAAATCTTTTCCATATATTACAGATAGCTTTCCAAATATATTTTCTAGAGTCTCGGACCGTAAGAGCAGATAATCATTAATCCATGTTATGTAGTCTCTGGCATTCACTTCCTGAACCATCCCCAGAGATTTATCTTCTATATTAATTAACTGATTAGATAGAATACTCTTTTTGTTTCCTCCCACATGTTCTACATCAACCTTCCCCTCGACAAGGGCTACTGAAGACTTCACCTTTTTATTTCTATAAGCACTCACATTAAATGATGTACCTAATACCCTTACATCAAATAATTCTGTTTTAACAATAAATGGCTGCTCCTTATTTTCCTTTACTTCAAGGTATATCTCTCCTTCGACAAATATTTCCCTGTTCTTTTCAGTAAATTGTGTCGGGTATATTAATTTAGTTGCTGAATTGACCCAAATTTTCGAACTATCCGGCAATATCAACACCATCCTTTTACCAGCCGGAACAACAAGCTTATCATATTGTATTTTTTTATCAATGGCTTCTTTTGTATTAGATATTATATCCTCAGACACTGATGTTATATTACCTTCATTGTCGTATGCCAAAGTCGTATTCTCCGGTATATTAATTTCTTCATCCAGGTTTCGGTACAATATAACTTCATCCGCTGATGGAGACATCGATTCTGTCATCTCCATATATTTATTACGAAGATCATCAGTCTCTGTTGAGTAAGGTATAGATATAATGAAGAAAGCTATTAAGGAAGCTACCGACATAATAGAAACCAATAATAAGCGTTTTCGTCTACCCTTTTTTAGTTTTTCTTCAGCCTTATTTTTTATTTCATTCCATGAATCTATTTTATCTTGTGTGGATGCAATAACTTCTTTTGAACTGACTAATCTAATCAATTCCCTTTCTTCCTTTATATGATTATGCTTATCCTTTTTCATTTATAAATAGACTTAATATTATAACGAGAGAACTAAAAATTACTACTCAACTTTTTGCAATAATTTTCAAATTATTTTATCACCAATTTTCTAATCTTAGATAAAGACCTACTAATCAAATTCATAGCAGACTGTTCTTTAATACCCAAAACTATAGAAATTTCTATATAAGATAGTCTTTTTATAAAGCGAAGATATAATGCTTGTTTATAATTAGGGGCTAGTTGATTATAAGCTTGTGTCACTAACTGCTGCCTATTAACATCACGGTCGTCCTGACTGAATAGTTGTTCTGTATGATAATCCTCTATTGTTATATCAAACAACACATCAATATTCAAGCTCATCTCTCTTTTATATTGAGGCAGTCTGTCGAATATAAGATTACGCAATGACTTTAGTAGAAAAGCTTCTACATATTCTATTTCTTTGAGATTATTGTTTGTGTATATTTTTATAAATAAATCCTGAATACAATCTTTGACTATTTCTTCCGAGCAGATTTTAATTCCATAATTATATAAAAGATCGTAACAATTATGATAAATAGTTCCTAGGGCATCTTTATCTTTATTAATAAAAGATTTCCATAGAAGCGTATTTTCACTCTTGTTATTTTGCAATACTGTCATTACTTCGACAAAGAATTTCAATTAGTATATATAAGTAAAATATTGAAGCGTAATTCTTTTCTGAAACACTGTCACTAATAAAGAATTTTATAATCTACTAGATTGAAAAACTCAATATAATGAGTTTTTCTTTAAAGTATAACAAATGAATATCAAATATTAGAAATCCTCATGTCTATTCATAAAAAATAAGCCGGATGAAACATAAAGATGGCATTACCTATTTGGAACATTTATTCTGTATTTATAGCAAACATACATAAAAAGTTCTAAGTATATAGTAAAAAAATCAATTTTGACATTTCAATTCCACGATTCTGCAATTGATTCTCTTGATTTAACATTATTGAGCATAGTATTAAAGTAAATTTATAATTTTGAATTATAAGAAATTCGTTTTTTTACAATATAATGAGATGATGCAAGTAGAATCAAATTTACCGAAATTAAAAACGAATATTAATTTATGAGTAGGATAAAAGAAGAAATCAAATAGAATAGAAAATAACAAATACAGTAGTAAAAATTATAGTAAATCGTTATCTAGTAAAAGATAAATAACTGATTGTTCTAAAGCCCCAAATCATATTTTAAATTTTGATAGTAAAGAGAAGGAGTATTAGGTAAGAGTTTATTATAGCTATTCTGTAAAAAATAATTATAAAACGTCACACAAAGCAATTTATAAGACCTCTCTATACGAAAACTCCTTAGCACATTGTTAGAAGTGTCAGGAATCAAAAATATTGAAAATAGAACTTGGAATTTGCTATTATCGGTCATGTTGATCATAATGATATAGTAGAAATTCGTATGAATGGGCTTTAAAAGATCATTTTCACTGATTACTTAATGGTCCCATCCTAAAATAGAAAAAGGCTTTTAAATTTGATTTAAAAGCCTTTTTGTTTGTTTTATGTAAACTTTATTTTAATAATAGTTGATATAATGTATTAACAGTGATATATAAAATAACTCCCCTAAAACAATATAGCTGCATATCTAATTGATAAACAGCTATATTTTTAAATTTCAGTGAACCTCTTGCAACTGTTCTCGAACCAATTTATAGAGGTGGAAAATCCATTTCGCGTTGACCCCTTACGCCAGTCAAAGTTGACCCCTTACGCCAAAATAAGACTGCTCCCTTGTTCCAGAATAAAAATGACCCCTGTCGAATATAATCCAGCAGGGGTTTTTTCGTAATTTCGGTTCCCTTCTTGGCCGATGGGATAAACCTAAATTACAATGACAACAAAATTAGCAAACATTCTTCATTGCTATGCAATGGGGATGGGGATAAAAGGCATCAGTTCTGCCTTTGAGTTATCCCGCAACACAGTGCGCCGATATGTGCGTCTGTTTCAAGAGAGTGGCATACCGATGGAACAACTTCTATCCATGCCGGCAAGCCGTATTCAGGAGATGTTCGGAGGTAGCGGAGAGCGGGGGCGCACCCCTTCTCAGCGACAGACAGAACTTGAGGCACTTTTACCCGAATATGCGGCAAGGCTCAAGCGCAAAGGCGTGACCGTGAAGTCTCTGTTTGAGGAGTATTCCCGGGAATATCCCGATGGATATCGTCATGCAAGTTTTGGAATCTACCTCCAACGCTACAGGCTTGTATCCCGCGCAGTGGGACATGTCGAGCATTACGCCGGAGACCAGATGTATATTGACTTTGCCGGTGACAAACTGGAAGTTATCGATGAGTTGTCTGGTGAATGCCGGAGTGTAGAGGTGTTTGTGGCAATACTTCCGTGCAGCCACTACACGTATTGCGAAGCTGTTTGGTCTCAGCGTAAGGAAGACCTGATAAAGGCATGCGAGAACGCCTTGTATTTCTATGAAGGTGTTCCAATGGCAATCGTGCCTGACAATCTCAAGTCAGCCGTAACCCGCAGTGATCGCAACGAGCCGATAATCAACGATGACTTCGCAGTCTTTGCTGAGCATTACGGCTGTGCTGTATATCCGGCACGCGTTCGGCATCCCAAGGACAAGGCTCTTGTGGAAAATGCAGTCAAGCTAATGTATAAGTCTGTTTATGCCGACATTGAAGGACTGATGTTCCATGACATTGAGTCACTGAACATAGCTATACAAAATTCGCTAGAGAAGTTCAACAGCAAACAGATGTCCAATCGCAAGGAATCCCGTAAAGAACTGTTCGAGGAGATAGAGAAGGACTATTTGCGGTCACTACCAACGGTGCGGTATCAGATGAAGCAGCGCAAGTCAGTGACAGTGATGCGCAACAGTTATGTAACGCTGGGCAAGCACCATTACAGTGTACCCATGGAGTATATCGGTAAGCGTGTCGATATCGTATACGATGCTGACACACTTGAGATATTCTATGGACTGAGACTTGTCACCACCCATCACCGTGATGACACGCCATACGGCTACACCCAAAAAGAGGCGCACAATCTTCCCGGCCGCCGTGGCAGCTACGAGAAAGACCTTGACCAGGTGTTTGAACGTGCCGCACAGATAGACAACATCGTCTTGCTTTATCTCAGGGAAGTAGCATCCCAGAAGAAATATCCCCCGCTGGCGTTCCACTCATGTCGCGGTATCCTTTCCCTGGAAAAGACCTTCGGGCTTGACCGGCTCGTGGCGGCTTGCGCATGTGCATCGCAGATGCGTGTGTATGGATATCAGGATGTTATCGGCATACTGAACCGTGGCGATGACTCTGACTTCCTGCCACAGGCTGATGAAAACACGGACAGTGGCGCATCTCTTCCGCGACACAAGAACATCCGCGGACGTGAATACTTCTCAAAATCAACCAACAAATCAATCAAAAAAAATGGAAACAATGGAAACAAATAACAAAACCGCACCTATCACTCAGGAGAAAGACCGCAATGCTATCTCCCTGGATCTGATGAACCGTATGAAACTGCATGGTATGGCAGCAGCCTTCCGCGAAAGCCTTCACTCTACCGTGGCCGAGGCCATGACAGCCGACAGCTTCGTATCAATGCTTTTGGCACGGGAATGGGATTACCGCTCAGATGCCGCCATCGCTCGCCTGATACGTCAGGCCGGGTTCCGCTATAAAGCCTTCCTCGAAGAAATAGACCATAGTATCAGCCGTGGGCTGGATCGCAATCAGATGGAACGTCTTGCATCGCTCGACTTCATCCGGCAAGGGCAGAACCTCTTCATCACCGGGTCATCCGGAACAGGCAAAAGCTATATGGCCACAGCTTTGGGATATCAGGCCTGCAAAGAAGGAATACGAACTAACTATGCCAGTGCATCCAAATTGATGGGAGCACTTAAGGTGGCTAGAACAAAAGGTACAATCGAATCTGAACTCAAAAAAATTGAACGGTGTCCGTTACTCATCCTCGATGATCTTTTCTTAGTACCCCTTGATGCCAAAGAACGTCCCATATTGCTTGACATAATCGAGGACCGCCATGAACGAAAATCCATTATCGTCACATCGCAGCTGCCTGTTGCTGACTGGTATGATGCAATCGGCGAACCCACTGTCGCTGATGCGATACTTGACCGAATCGTACACTCAGCTCATCAGATTGAACTTACCGGCGAGAGCGTACGGAAAATGAAGGTAGGTAAAAACAAATAAACTAAAATAAAAATGACCCCGTCGGCCAGGATTATTAAGGGTCAAAAATAAAATAATTTAAGGGGTCAACTTTGACTGGCGTAAGGGGTCAACGCGAAATGGATTTTCCATTGATAGACGAAACAACATTTTACAAGGTGCAAGATATTCTTGATGGTAGGGTAATAAAGGCCAATCCTAAGTACAGTAAAAAAAGGGAAGATTTATACCTTAGAGATTTTCTTAAATGCCCTATCTGTGGTCGTAAACTAACAGGAAGCCCATCAAAGGGAAATGGGGGCATTTACAGCTATTATTATTGTGGCAATTCAGGTCATACTTCATTTAGAGCAGATGAAGCACACAACGAGTTTATGAAGCTATTATACACATTCAAACCAAAACAAGAGGTCGCAGACTTGTATGTAGAAATACTGAAAGATGTATCGAGGGAGCGTAAAGGTGGTTTTAAGACCAAAGCAAAGTCCATAACACCGCAAATAGAAACTCTTGAAGCCAAACTTATCACATTACAAGACAAATGGCTTGACGGTAAAACAAATGACAGTGATTACCATTCAATGAAAGAGCGTATAGAAACACAGATACGAGAATTAAAGTTTGAACAGGAACAGATATTATCCATAGATAACAATTTTGACAGCAAGTTAGACTTTGGATTGAATCTGTTATCAAACCTTGATAAGTTCTTTGATTTAATGGATGTTGAGACTAAATATTATCTGATAGGTTTGATATTTCCTGAAAAACTGCAATTTCAGAAAAATCAATATCAAACCACGAAAATCAATGAATTTGTAAATACAATTCTTAGTGATAATGCAGGATACAGAGCAAAAATAAAACGACTGACTCCCATTTCTGAAAGTCAGTCGCATCAAGTGATCCCGATAGGATTCGAACCTATGACCCACAGCTTAGAAGGCTGTTGCTCTATCCAGCTGAGCTACGAGACCTACTTTATTTACTTTTGCGAGTGCAAAGATAATGTTTATTTATTAAATAATAGCATTTTTACAGGAAAAACTCGGAGATTTCTATATTATATTAAGTTATACGAATAGTAAGTTATTAACGAATTAATTATAATATTCATTTTCAATTATCCTCAATTCAAATATATTCTTCATAGCTACATATAATTAACCCCAAAAGATACTTTACTAATATAATAAAAAAGATAAATCAAAAAAAAGAGGTTCATCTTTATATTTCTATATTGATGAACCTCTTCTGTTAAAACGGCGGTAACCTACTCTCCCACTTTTATGCAGTACCATCGGCACGATCGGGCTTAACTTCTCTGTTCGGAATGGGAAGAGGTGGAGCCCCGATGTTATAACCACCTGAATATCTTTCTAATGAATATTTTTTAATGAATAATGGAAAATATTATTATATACTATTATCAATTCTTCATTATTAATTCTTCATTAATTGTATGACTTGATGTAAAAGAGCACTTAAATTTAAATTATTCCTAATTTAGCAAACCTCACTTTGTTTTTTCCAGCTGTTAGCTAATAGCTAAAGCCATCAGCTTAACAGCCTTCCGTTGAAAGCGTCCGGGCAATTAGTACTACTCGGCTATGACATTACTGCCTTTACACCTGTAGCCTATCTAGGTCGTAGTCTACAACCACCCTTAATGGATATCTTATCTTGAAGCCGGCTTCGTACTTAGATGCTTTCAGCACTTATCCGATCCAGACTTAGCTACCCGGCGATGCTCCTGGCGAAACAACCGGTAAACCAGTGGTCTGTCCAACACGGTCCTCTCGTACTAGTGTCAGATCTCCGCAAATATCCTGCGCCCACGATAGATAGAGACCGAACTGTCTCACGACGTTCTGAACCCAGCTCGCGTGCCACTTTAATGGGCGAACAG